>DAOTJE010000001.1:0-394475 GCA_035448545.1 Sedimentisphaerales bacterium
TGGGACGAAGACTACCTCCTGAAGGTCCTCACGGCATGACTTTGCGATTGCCCTGGCGGTGATCGAAGGTGTTATTGACGGCTGCGGCGGGGGGGCATAGAATGCCCGGATTGCGTGCGGGTTTTGAGCTATGGCGACTGGGTGAAAGGGTTCGGCAATGCGTATCGACCGCGATCAAGTATCGAGCTGTCTGGACGAGTGCAAGAAGCATTTCACGACGGAACTGCTGCCGTTCTGGCTGGATCGGTGCAAGGACGACGTCAACGGCGGGTACATCACGCACTTCGACAAGGACGGCAAAGACGCCGGAACCGATGAGAAGTCGATGCTGAGCCAGATGCGGACGATCTACTCGATGTCAGCGGCCCATCGCGCCGGCTATGGCGGCGGCCGCTGTGCCGAGTACGCCAGGCACGGTGTCGATTTCGTTATCGAGAAGATGTGGGACAAGCAGTACGGCGGCTTCTACTGGATGACCAACCGCAAGGGCGAAGTGACGATCGACAAGAAGATCCTCTACGGCCTGAGCTTCGCCATGTACGGGCTGACCGAATACACGATGGCCACCGGCGACCCGCGAGGGCAGGAATACGCGGAGAAAACGTTCGATCTCGTCAAGAAGTACTGCGCCGAGACGACGTACGGGGGGTACTGGGAGATGTTCGAGCGCAACTGGGACCTGTGTGGGCCCGGACCCCAGGGGGGCGACCGCAAGACCCTCGACGTGCACATGCACCTGATGGAAGCCTTCACGAACCTGTTCGAATGCACCGGCCAGAACATCCATCGCCGCACCCTGCTCGAAGACATCGAGTTGCTGTGCAAGCGCATCCTGCACCCGCGGTATGCCACCGGGATTCCGCAATTCACCGCGGACTGGAAGGTCGCCCCGCAGATCAAGTTCGATATCGTCTGGGGCTGGGACCGCTTTGCCGAGGGCGGCAAGAAGGCCCATGCCGAGGACAACACGTCCGCCGGACACAACGTCGAGTTCGCCTGGCTGCTGGCCCATGCCACCGATGTTCTCGGCACGGGTTGGGACGACTACCAGAAGATCATCAAGAAGGCGATGGACCACGGCCGCAAGAACGGCATCGACCCCGAGTTCGGCGGCGTCTACACCGAGGGTCCGCACGCCGGCGGCGTCTACGACATGGAGAAGGAATTCTGGCAGCAGGCCGAGGTGATGATCGGCATGCTGGAGGGCTGCCTGCGGTTCGGGCCGAAGGTCTACTGGCCGGCGTATGTGAATGTTCACCGCTTCGTTTTCGACAAAATGATCCACCACTCGGTGGGGGAGTGGTGGCCTCTGATGACCCGCGAGGGCCAACCCATCTGGACGCACATGAGCCATTCGTGGAAGGTCAACTACCACACCATTCGCTGTATGATCGAGTGCATCAAACGCCTGGAGAAGTTGCGGGCGAGCCTCTGAGCGGACGACGCGATGGAGTACGAAGGCAGATACAAGGCATTCGATTCGAGCCGGATCGCAACGTATCCGCTCGAAGGCCGCAGCAACAAGGTCATGCTCGGCGATCTGGTCTTTCCGGGCGGGCTCGATGCACTGCACCTCGATGTGCCCGAGCCGACGGCGCGTGACATTCGCATGGTGGCCGAAGCCGTCGTCGCAGCCCGTCGGGCGAAAAAGCCGGTCATCCTCTTTACCGGCGCGCATCTGATCAAGAACGGGCTGGGGCCGCTTTTGGTCGATCTGGTCGAACGCCGCTTTGTCACGCTTGTGGCGGGCAACGCGGCGACGACGATTCACGATTTCGAGCTGGCCCTGATCGGCCAAACCAGCGAGAACGTTCCGGCCGCTCTGGGCAAAGGGCAGTTCGGCATGGCCTACGAGTTCGCTTACATCAACATGGCGCTGAGCGTGGGCAACCAGCAGAAGCTGGGCTATGGCGAGACGCTCGGCCGGATGATCTGTGACGAGGCATTCCGCAAGCAGATTCTGGCTCTCGTGGCGCGGGAAGGGTCGCCGCGGCGGTTTGCTCATCCGGAGGCCAGTGTGCTGGCGGCCTGCTATCGTCACGAGGTGCCTTTCACCGTGCACGTGGGGATCGGGACCGATGTGATCGACCAGCACCCGAGCTTCGACGGGCAGGCCAAGGGCGGCTGTTCCGGCCGCGATTTCCTGATCTATGTCCACGAGGTCACGAAGCTGACCGAAGGCGGCGTCGTGCTCAATATCGGCAGCGCCGTCACCGGGCCCGAGGTGTTGCTCAAGGCTGTCTCGATGGCCGCCAACGTCGGCGCCACCCCGCGTGACATCCTGACGATCGACTTTGACCTGCGCCCGCATGACCCGGGCCAGATGGCCGACGAAGCGGCGCCAGGGTATTACTTCCGTGATCAAAAGAGCGTCGTGACCCGGATTCCTCAAGCCTTTGGCGGCCGCGGGCTGTACGTGCAGGGCGACCAGCGGGCGACGTTTCCGCTGTTGTATCGGGCGATTCTCCAGGGACTCTGAGAGGGGCAGGATGAACGAGCAGCGCATCCGTGAGATTCTGGATCGTATCAGGAATGTAACCGTCGCCGTTTATGGCGATTTCTGTCTCGACGCCTACTGGATTCTCGATCCGAAAGGGTCGGAGGTCTCCGTCGAGACCGGCCTCCAGGCCCGGGCGGTGGCGCGGCACTATTATTCGCTCGGCGGCGCCTCGAACGTCGTCGCCAATCTGGCGGCGCTGGAACCGCGGGCGATCCAGGTCATCGGGGTGGTGGGCGACGACCTGTACGGACGCGAGCTGCGCCGGCAATTGGATGCGCTGGGCGTGGATGCGACGAGCCTGGTGATCCAGCGCGAGAACTACGATACAGTGACGTTCGCCAAGCCGTACCTGGACGACCGCGAGCAGCCGCGGATGGACTTCGGCTTCTTCAACCGGCGCAGTCCGGAAACCGATGAGGCGTTGCTGGCCGGCATCCGCCGGGCCCTGGAGACCGCCGACGCGCTGATCGTCAATCAACAGGTCCCCGGCAGCATTCCCGATGAGAGCTTTATCGACCGGGCCAACGCGCTCTTCGCAGAATTCCCCGAGAAGGTTGTCCTGCTCGATTCGCGTCACTATGGCCGGAAATTCAAGGGGATCTGCCGCAAGACCAATGACCGCGAGGCGGCCTCGCTCAACGGGGTCGAGGTGGGCCTGGCCGAAAGTCTGCCGCTGGAAGATGTTCGGATGTATGCCCGTCGTTTGTACGAGCAGTCCCGCAAGCCCGTGTTCCTGACCCGCGGGCCTCGCGGCATCCTCGCCGTCGATCGCGATGGTCTTCATGAGATTCCGGGTATCCAACTGCTCAAGAAACTCGATCCGGTCGGGGCCGGCGACACCGTGACCAGCGCACTGGCATTGTGCCTCGGAGCAGGCGTCTCTTGTGCTGAAGCGGCCGAGTTCGCCAACCTGGCGGCGGCGGTGACGGTCCAGAAGCTGTTTCAGACAGGTACGGCTTCGGGGCAGGAGATCCTCGTGGTCGGCAAGTCGCCGGACTACATCTATCAGCCCGAGCTGGCCGAAGACCTGCGAAAGGCCCGTTATGTGGAAGGAAGCGACATCGAGCTGTGCGGGGAGGCGATTCCGTTCGGCCGGATCAAACACGCGGTCTTCGACGCCGACGGCACCGTCAGCACGCTCCGCCAGGGTTGGGAGCAGGTGATGGCCCCCGTGATGATCGAGGCCATTCTGGGCGAGCAGTATCGTACGGCCGATGTGTCGCTTTACGAGAAGGTGCGTCGCCGGGTGCTCGAATACATCGACCAGTCGACCGGCATCCAGACGATCCTCCAGATGGAAGCGCTCGTCGAGATGGTCCGGGAATTCGGCCTCGTTGCGCCCGACAAGGTTCTCGACAAGTTCGGCTACAAGGACATCTACAATCGGGCCCTCATGGAGGTGGTGAACCAGCGCATCGCGCGGCTCGAACGCGGCCAGCTCGATGTCAGCGATTTTACGGTCAAAGGGGCCGTCGATTTCCTGGCGGCCCTGCGCAATCGAGGGGTCACGCTGTATCTGGCCAGCGGGACCGATCAGGAGGATGTGGTTCGTGAGTCCCGCGTCCTGAACTACGCCGAGTTTTTCAACGGCGGCATTTACGGTGCCGTCGGCGATGTCACCAAGTACTCGAAACGCATGGTCATCGATCGGATCATGACGGAGAACCACCTGTCCGGGCCCGAGCTGGCGGTCTTCGGAGACGGTCCCGTAGAGATGCGTGAGTGTCACAAGCGGGGTGGCATCGCCGTCGGCATTGCTTCGGATGAGGTTCGTCGCTATGGTCTCAATCCGGAGAAGCGCACGCGCCTGATCAAGGCCGGTGCCCAGATCGTTGTGCCCGACTTCTCCCAGTGGCACGACCTGCTCGATCTGCTCTTCGGCGGCAACACAGGTTCCTGACCGAGCCGAGGAGCACGAGGTCACGTCAGCAAGGAATAGAAGGGGCCCGCACCGCGAGGGTGCAGGCCCCCTGGCATACCTTCGGCCGCGAGATGGGTGGTTATTCGACCGTACCCAGCAGTTCGATCTCGGCGATCTGCATGCCGTTGGCCGAGCCATGGAAAAGGGCAGGGTAACCTGTGGTCGCCCTGCCCTCGGTTGATACTCCATTTCTGCCGTCAGACTGCCGTGCTACGGCGCAACGTACTGCCCTTCGTAGAATCTCACATTATCGATCCAGAAATCGGCGGCCGCGAAAGCAATATGGAAGGTGATGGCCGCCGGGCTGACGGTGGCGCTCAGAACGGGGGTCGTGACGCTGAACTCCGTCCATTCGTCCGTCATGGTGAAGATCTGATCGCCATAGCCCGTCCAGGGATCGGCCGCCAGTTCCGGCTTGAAGTTGATGTCCAGCGTCCCGGCGCTGCACCGCAGAAAGGCCGAAAGCGTGTACTGCTTGCCCGCCTCGAACACATGCCCGGTGTGCTGCAAGCCGGCATCCCAGAAATTCGCGCCGGCAGAGTGTACCGTGAGGTGCAGACAGGAATCGCCTTCTATGGCCCCGGCAGAGACGACCTCGGCGGTCACGTTGCCATAGGTGCTCCACGGCGCCATGACCCCATCCTCAAAGCCGCCGTTGGCCAGCAGGTTCACATAGGTCGGCTCCGGGGCCGGACGACCGTAGCCGATGTCGTCGATATAGACGGTACCGGTGCCGCCGGCTTTCGGCGCGGTAGCGCTTCCGACGCCGATCACCATCTTCTCGACGCGGCCGAGGTTCACCCCGTTTAGCTCGCTGTACGGAATCCTCCATTCCTGCCACGTTGGACGCACCGTAATGGCGGCGTCGGCGTTGACGACCGTCTTGGTCTTGCCGGCGCTGTCCTCGATCCGGACGTACATCGCATCGGCAGCATTGCCCTTCGGCTGCGCGACGCCGATCTCCGCCGTCTGCCAGGCGCCCGTTACGTTGCCGGTCGTCGCGATATTGGAGAACTCGGCGGCGGTCGAGATAGTCCCATCGTGGCTGCACAGCGCCAAACCGATGTACACGTTGCTGGCCATCTGGATATCCAGCGCCGGGCTGACCACGACCTCGCTCCAGGTGACGCCGTCGGCCGAGTGGTGGGCGGTGAAGATATTGCCCGTCCGCGTCAGACGCACCCAGTGCGGAAGCGGGATATTGGCCACGTCCGTATTGGCGCTGGCCTGTCCGGCCACCGGACGATGCTGGAACGAGAGGCCATGCGACGGTGTCGGCGTCAACGCCACGAACGCGTGCTTCGAGCCCGGCTCCAGCGTCTCGCGGATCATCACACCGGCTTTGGCCCACTCGTTGCTGAGGACCAGGCTGTCGACGCGGACCGTGATCGAGCCGTTGCCGCCCAGGCTCTTGTAGGCGTAACGGAACTGGTCTGTATTGTTCCAGATGTCCGTGCCGATGGCGCTCATGAGGATGCCCCCGCCGGCGGTCTCCACGAAGGACGGCGCATTGCCTCGCACGTACAGCACGAGGGTGTCGGCCCCATGGCCGGTCCAGTTCTGGGCGGTGTCCCAGGTCCGCTCGGCCTCGGAGTAGAACGGCGACTTCGTGTTGTCATACGTCAACGGCATGGCCTGCCGGCCGCTGCGGACGATGGTCCTCTCGGCAAACGGGGCGTCGAAGTAGCCGACGGTCGAGCCCGTGTTGTTGATCCAGCCGTCCAGCCAGGTGTCGAAGATGGTCGTCTTGGCGTCGAGATCATCGTTGTAGTCTTCGAATCCTTCGATGTTCTCGTATTCCTGCGTGACAAAGCTCCAGACCGGTCCGGCCCAGGTGCTGATGGCCTCGGCGTCATTGACCTCGGCGACCTTCCAGTAGTATCGCGATCCGAATTCGACGTCGGCCGGACTGTAGCTGGCGGTATCGACCGTGGCGGCCAGAGCCGTGCCGTCGGCCACAGCCGATTTGCTGGTGCTCAGATAGATTTCGTGCGAGGCGGCCTCTCGTCCGGCTCGCCAGCTCAACGTGGTCGTCGGGCTCACGCCGATCGTGCCGTCGGCCGGGTGCGGCTCCCGCGGATGTGCAGGAATGTACAGGAAGCGGACTTCGCTCAGCCCGTACTGCGGCATCATGCCGTAACCGCTGTGGACGGTCATGCGGACGAACTTGGCGGGCACGCCCTGGAGGTCCACCGTCGTGTTGGCGGCGTAGGTCGATCGGGCGGTGGCCTGGGCCAGTTGCACGTCGCCCAGGGTGGTCCAGTCGGTGCCGTTCTCGGAGTACTCGACGGTCACGTCTTTGATCCCGAAGCCCAGCAGCAACTCGAACTGCACGTTGTAGTTCCAGACGAGCATCTCGTAGAGCTTGTAGACGCTGTCGAACTCGTATTGAATCCATACCGGCTCGGTGTCCGCCGGCCGGGCGAGCCACATATCGGTGCTGTTGATCGAGTGTTGATCGCCGGCGTTGAGGCCGGAACCGTTGATCGTGTTCTCGGGCCCCGCTCCCACGTCCGAGGTCGCGTTGGTGGTGGCGATGATGTTGGCGATCGCGTAGGCGAACGGTTCGGCGGTGAAGCTCCACACCTCGCCCTTGAAGACCGTGAAATCGGGAGCGCCGTTGACCTCGTCGATGCGCCAGTAGTAGGTCGTCCCGAAGTCGAGGACGCCGGGCGGATCGAACGTGGTGCCCGACTGGCTCTGGCTGAGCAACACGCCCAGCGGATTGCCCCGGCTGGCGGCGTTGACGTCTTCGAACGAGGCGCCGAAGTAGACGTCATGCGTGACGGCGGACTCGCCTGCGGCCCAGCTCAACACGACGTCGCGCGGGATGTCGGTCGCGCCGTCTTCAGGCACCGGCCCGGAGGCGGTGTTGATCGACTCGGCGTACTCTGCCACGGCGATGAGGTTCTGGATATTGGCCGGGGCGCCGCTGTGGTCCTCGATGCGGACGAATCCGCGGAAGGTGTCGCCCGGCAGGTAATGCTTGACCCAGCCGGCGGCGTTGCCGTTGTTGTCCAGCGCCAGGACGGTCAGGTTGTCGGTCACCGTCGGTGACGTCGGTCGCGTGGACGACCAGGGTGTGACCAGCCCCCATCGAATCCCGGCTTCGGTGAAGGTTACCTGCTGATTCTGGTCATTCGGTCCGGTGGCGGCGTTGAATCCCAGCACCTGGACGGCGCCGTTCGAACCCCACGTCGTCCCGGTGGTACCGCGGTAATAGAAAGGCCAGTCCGAATACCAGACGACCTTGCCGCCGGCGTCCAGATACCGACGGATCGTACAGTTGGCGTCCTGGGTCTCGGCCACGGTGGTCGGGACGACGTCTCGGCACATCACGACCACGCTGAGCCGTCGGTCGGCGATGCGGTCATCCATCCAGGTCTTGAGCGCGGCCGCATCGAGCACCTCATACCCCGCCTGTGCCAGCGCATCACGCACGGCGATTCCGTCTCCCGCCCAGGCGGTGCCTTGACTTGCGTCCCAGTAGGCGACGCGGATGTACGGACTGCCCAGGGCCTGGCCCACGGCAACTCCCAACAGCAACATCACGACAATGAGATGGTTCAATCCCCTGCACATGAGTGTTCTCCTTCCACAGACCAAAGAAACGATTGCGCTTCATCCGAATCTCAAAGCTCTGGCCCCATGCAGCGTCCAGCGACGCAGTTGCCTCCGGGGGTACTTTCAGATCCTTCCTTCAGACGTGAAATGCTGTCAGATCCGCGCTCACCTCCTTCCTTCAGCCAAAACGCCGGCCACGAGATCGAATTGACGAGCCGGAAATCCCGGGGTGTGAGGTCTCGCACTTCAGCCTCGGTTCGTGTGAAGCGGCAGACCCGACACCAGAACCTCCGACCGATAAAAGAACTGATCCGCCGGCTCGGCCTTCGGGGGCCGAGACCGCTCCGGCTGCAGTAGGTCCGAGAAAACGCCATCCTGAGCCTCTCTATTGATACCAAACCCGTGGCAGGTCGGCAACAATAATCCCTCACGCACCGGGCTTTTCTATCGACACAAAGGAGCACGTCCTTCAGGCGTAGCCGCCCGGTTTGTGGTGTGCCCGTGAGGGCATACTTCGCCCGGGAGCGATAACGCCTTACGGCGTCACTACGAACCTCTGGACACCGGGCGCAAACGATCCGGATCAGACAGGGCGGGTTCCCGATTTACGCCTGGTTCGAGAACCCGCCCTGATGCTCCGCCCGTTTCGGCCGGACGCCGCTACTGGCCCGCAACGGGTCGGCCGAAGGTGATGTCGTCGATGTAGATCAGGCCCGCGCCGCCCGAGGCCGGGTTGTCGCGCTCGCCTGTGCCGATGTACATGGTCTTGACGTTGTTCATCCTCACCCCGGCAGAAGTGAACGCGTCCACCGGAATCTGCCATGCCTGCCATTCAGGTCGCAGGACCGCCAGCGGATCGGGGTGTGCCACGACGCCGGTCTTTCCGGCGTTGTCCTCCACGGCTACATAGAGCGTGTCGGCGGTATTGCCGGCCGGCTGTTCGAGTCCGATTGAGGCGGTCTGCCATTGTCCGGTGACGTTGCCCGTGGTAGCGACGCCTGAGAACTCGGCGCCGGTGACCGCGTTGAGGGTGGTGCTCGTCACGGCCAGCCCGATGTATACGTTGGCGGCCATAGTGATCTGGACCGACGAAGCGGCCGGATCGGCGGTGATGCTGACCCAGGTGACTCCGTCCTCGGACCGTTCGGCAGTGAACACGTTGCCCGTGCGCGTGAGTTTTACCCAGTACGGCGCCACGAGCCCCGGCTCATTGACATTCAGGCTGGTACCATTCATTGTAGGACGGTATTGCAGGGCCACGCCGTTCTCCGGCGTGAGCACGACCATCGCGTGTGCCGCACCGGGGTCGATGCGCTCGCGGATCATGACGCCGCCTTTGGCCCAGGGCCAGGTGTTCGCGATGCTCTCGACCCTCGCAACGATGGAGCCGTTTCCGCTGAGGTTCTTGTAGGCGAAGCGGAACTGATCGGCGGTTCCCCAGATGTCCGCCCCGATGCCGCCCATGATGATGTTGCCGTCGGCCGTCTCCAGGAAGGCCGGCGGGTTGCCTCGGAAGTGAACGGTCAGGGTATCGGCGCCGTGCACCGTCCAGTCCTGCGGGCTGTCCCAGGTCCGCTCGGCCTCGGAGTAGAACGGCGAGACTGTGTTGTCGTACTCCAGCGGCATGGACTGCGTTCCGCCGTGGACGATGGTCCGCTCGGCGAACGGGACATCGAAGTAGCCGACCGTGGCTCCGGTGTTGTTGACCCAGCCATCGACCCAGGTGTCGAAGATGGCTTGCCCGGCGTCGAGATTGTCGGTGTAGCTCTCGAAGTCGTCGATCACTTCGTAGGCCTGTGTCGAGAAGCTCCAGACGTCGCCTTTCCAGATCGGGGTCGGCTCGGCTTCGTTGACCTCATCGATTCTCCAGTAGTAGTTTCCTCTAAACTGGATCGCATCGGGCACATAGCGATTGCCGGTGACGGTGGCAGTGGGTTCGGCGCCGGTGGCTACGGTGCCGGGATCCGTGCCGAAGTAGATCCGGTGGGAGGCCGCCGCCCGGCTGGGCCGCCAGCTCAGGGCTGTTGCCACGTCCACCTCGGTCTGGCCGTCGGCCGGCTGGGGTCTGGTCGCATAGGCGGGGATGGACAGGAAGCGGACTTCGCTCAACCCGTACTGGCCCAGCATGCCCCAGCCGCTGTTGACGGTCAGCCGGACGTATTTGGCAGCCGCGCCGCCAAAATCCACGGTCGTATTGTAGACGTACCCCGGCTTGGCCGTCGCCCGGGCGAACTCCACGTCTCCCAGCACGGCCCAGTCGACGCCGTCCGTGGAGTACGCCACGGTGACGCCCTTGAGTCCGAAGCCGAGAATCAGTTCAAAATCCACGTTGTAGTTCCAGACCAGCATCTGGTGCAGTTGATAGACGCGGTCGAACTCGTACTGTATGTACAGAGGCTCAGCGCCCGGCGTGGCCAACCACATGGTGCTGCTGACGGTCGAGTGCTGATCGGCGGCATCGAGCCCGGACCCGTTGACCGTGTTCTGCGGTCCGGCGGCGGGCTCGGAGACTCCGTTGCTGGTGGCGATGATGTTCTCGATTGGGTATGCCAGCGGCTCGGTCGTGAAGCTCCAAACCGGCCCTTTGACGATCGTGCTGTCGGGCGGCGCGTTCACCTCGTCGATTCGCCAGTAATAGGTTTGGCCGAGTTCGAGGCGGCCCGGGTCGTATGCTGCGTCGCTCTGGCCCTGGCTGACCAGCACGCCCATAGGATTGGCTCGGTCGGCTGCGTTGACGTCGGCGAAGACCGTTCCGAGGTATACGTCGTGCGTCTGCGCGAATGCGCCGGATGTCCAGACGAGGTCCGTGTCCCGCCAGATGTCCGCGGCGCCGTCGGCCGGGTCGGGGTCGGTCGGTAGGTCTCTTCGTGGTGGCGGGGGCTCTGCCCCGAAGTACACCCGGTCGAACCAGACCTTCACGTTCAGGTCACTGCCGACCATTGGCCACCAGGTACCCTTCAGCATCAGGTAAAGAGTTACAGTCTCGCCCGCCTGATCGCCCAAGGTGTCTCCGGTGTGCGTGTATTCGATGAGATAGGTCTGGGCGGTAGGAGTCAGATTCACTTTCCGCTCCACCTGGGTGGGCCAGTTCGTGTTGTTGAGGTTTGTCTGGACGAGGACCACCATCTCTCGGCTCTGCTGTGCTTTCGCAGTGAACCCGATGGGGTAGGTCTTTCCCGGCTCCAGCAGCAGGCCGCTCTGGGCGATCCCGATGCTTGCGGTCGCCGCGGCGTTGGTTACGTCCAGCAGGACAGCATTCGCGCCCGATAGCCCCGCGTTGCGAACGACCGACACGTCGAAGCCGGTTGTGCCGTAGCGGCCCCATCCGGTCAGACCGTCGTCAAATTCGCCGTTGACGATCTGATTGTCCTGTGCGAAGGCGAGACCTCCGGCCCAGGCCAGAACAAACGTCAATGCCATCACACGGATCAGCTTGCTCGACATGATCGTCCTCCTTCAAGAAAGCCGTTGGATCGTTCACCAGGCAGATGTACGTGCGTTTCATGTCTGCCACATGCTCGGCAGAGTGCCCTGCGTTGCGGCCTCCGAAACTACTCTTGATGCGAGCCGTCCCGGCGGCGTGTCTGGTTCATGATGCCGCGCGCCGGCGATGCGCTCACGAACTTGCGCTTCCGTACTCTATCATTTGTACCAGACAGCGGCCGCCAAAACAACAGAAATCCCTCTTTTGATGCGTGTGTTGCTCCCATTCGGAGGCGGCCGGCTCGCTTCGTGCCGGCGCTGACGCGATTTGCCACCGGCGACTCATCAGAATTGACGATGGAGAATACGCAATTGCCACAATAGGCGCCGGCGGCCAGGGCTGTACGATACAGTTGTTGCCCATGGAAGGGCGGTGGGCACCGTTTCTTGGGAATGGATTCTTACCGTACGGTCAGGGTGATGAACGAGGGGGAGGCGGTGCCCGCCATTCCCGTTTCTCTTCTTGTCGAAGGTTGGTCGCGCGTCGCACCCACTAACAATGTGCGTCTGCTCCCGGCGTTGTCCGTTTGACCGTTGGGAAGCCGGGTCGATGGCAAGGACGGGCGGTCGTCCGACTGGTGGTGATGGGAGTATCCCGACGTGCGGCGGGACACTCCCGCAAACCGGCGTTTTCTACGGCAGATCGATGCCCCAGAAGAAGGGGTCCCACGGCCACGTGTTTCCGCCGCCTTCGGCGACTTCGACGGAGATCTCTTCCCAATCCACGAGCTGCCCGTCGAGATAGACTCTCACGCGGATTGTGTATGTGCCGGCCAGGGCCATTTTCAGCGACGCGCCGTAGTAGAAGGGAGTCACCGCCTGGTCGACGGAGTCCTGCGGCGCTTCCCAGTACAGGTCCACAGTGCCGGTTCGGCCGCTGAGACGTGCCAGCGAAGCCGTCTGCGAGTAGCCGCCCGTCGGCCACTTGCCGTAAACGTTCACGACCGTGTTGTCCGAGGTGGTCGGATTCTGGGGCGTGACCCACACATCGTAGATCGCCTTCCACGCCGGGGGCGTCGGAGCCTCGACCACCTTGAAGGACAGTTGCTTGCTGCCGGCCAGATGACCGTCGCAGAAGGACTGCACGATGGCGAAGTAGGTTCCTTTAGCCAGCTTTCCCAGCGGCTCCCGACACACTCCTGAGCTCGCGTTGCCGACCGACGACTCGCTCCAGTAGATTTTGACCATGAAGGTGCTTCCGATCCGCTGGGTCTCCGCCCGAATCAGGCGCAGGGCGTCGGCGACCGTCGCGCGCAGCACCACAGTTGAGGCTGTGGTCGGCTCTGTTGGCTCCACGGCCAGGGTTTCGATCGCGCCTTTGCGAACCAGAGATGGAAGAGTGATGCTCTGGGCGGCCGCGGTGCCCGCCAGCGCGAGTAGCGCGCATACAGTAACTTGGTGCTTTCCCATGGTCCTGCCTCCTTGCAGAAAATGGTTCCGGGTGTCCCCGCCTTCCGTTTATACGGGTATGCCTTTGCCGGCGACGTACTCCGAACGTGCCGATACGCTCGCACTATATGATTTTAGCGAGGCGTTTGTCAATTGTGGAAACTACGTATTGTCGAGTGGCGAGGTTGGGCACAATGGGAAGAAGGTGTCTCGAATGTCACGAAAAGGTCGTGGGAGATTCACGGCGTGGCCAGCAGTTCGATCAGTTGGCGCTGGATGGCAGCGTTCTTGGCGACCAACGCGTTCAGGGAGAATGCGGCGCCGTCCCGGGCGAACAGATCGAGGGCTTGGCCCGAGGTGTCGGAGACGATGCCTCCGGCTTCCTGCACGATCAGCGCCGCGGCGGCGACGTCCCACGGCTTGAGACCCGATTCGTAATAAGCCCCGAGCCGTCCGGCGGCAACGTAGCTGATGTCGGTGGCCGCCGATCCCAGCCGCAGCACATCCGTCGCGACGTTCATTACCGCCTCCAGCGTCGCGACGTGGGGGGCAAGCTCGGCGCCCTGGTAGTACGCGAAGCCCGTCGCGACCAAGCTGGCCGATAGGGACTTCGACGGGGACGCCATCTGGAGGGGCTGTTCGTTCAGGAAGGCACCGCACTCACGCTCGGCCCAGAACAGCTCGTCCCCTTCGCAGGGGACGTACACAACCCCCACCACCGCCTGTCCGCGCCAGCAGAAGGCGATGGAGACCGCAAAATGGGGCAGGCCGTTGGCATAGTTGCGCGTTCCGTCCAGCGGGTCGACGACCCAAAGCCGTTCGCCGCCGGACTGTTGCGCGTGCGACTCTTCCGAGAGGATCGCATCGTCGGGGAAGCGTTCGTGGATCACATCCAGGATCAATCTCTCGGCGCCGAGGTCCTGGGCAGTGGCATAGTCATGGGGACCGCTTTTGATCTGTGCGATTGCGGCCTGACGCTGATTAGCTCTGAGATAGGCGCCGGCGCATCGAGCCGCCGCGATCGCTACCTGTCGTTCATGGATGAACGGCGTTTCCTTCATCATGCATGTCCAGATTCGGAAGCGGTAATGAACTCAATCGTGAAGACTGGCGGAAGTATGTGTGCCGGGGCGGTCCGTGTCAAGGATGCGTCTGCGAATCAGCGATCCTCGACACGGCGCAATGCCTGGCGAATCAGCCAGTCCTGCCACGAGGCCGGCAGGTGGGCCATAAGCATGCGGACGCGGGCCTTCGCGGGCAGGCAATAGCGTGCGCGCGGACGCCGGACGGTTGCAGCGCGGCAGACAGTGCGGGCGACGGCATCTGCCGAAGCCGCGCCGCTCTTCAGGACGCGGGTGATCCACCGTGCCTGTCGGGTGTAGAACGTGGCGAACGGGCCGTGGGGAATCTGGTCCTGTTTCTCCCGGACAAGCGTTCGGTTCCGGAGCCAGATCTCCGAGGCGATCTCGCTGGGCTCGATCAGCACCACCTTGATGTTCCACGGCCGGTACTCCTGTCTTGCCGCATCGCTGATCGCCTCCAGCGCGTGCTTGCTGGCAGCATACACGCCCAGGCTCGGGAACGACAATCGGCCGGAGATCGAGCTGATGTTGATGATGCGCCCGTGACCCTGCATGCGCATCTGCGGCCCGACCAGTTGCATCATCGCCAGAGCCGCGAAGGTGTTCACTTCAAACTGGTTGCGCACATCGTCCAAGGAGACTTCTTCGCACACGCCGGGCAGGGCATATCCTGCGTTGTTGACCAACACATCGATGCGGCCCCAGCCGTCCATCATGGTCCGTACCGCGCCTCGACGCGCCGCGGCGTCCGTAACGTCACCGGCGAACCACGCCACACGATCGCCCGCCCCGTGGCCCTTCTTGATCTTTGCAGCAACTTGCTCCAGTTGTTGCTGACGCCTGGCCATCAGGAACACGCCGAATCCCTTTGCCGCCAGGGCTGCCGCGCAGGTCGCGCCGATGCCCGAACTCGCCCCCGTAATTAACGCCGTCCGCATCATTGTCACTCCGCCAACCATCCGCGTTCTTCCCGCGGAATACACCGACCTTGACGCCTTGTCGGTTTCTGTTGCCATGGATGCCATCGTTAGATCGTCCTGGTATCCGCCTGTCCAGAGAAATACGGAGAGGAGTCCTTTGTGGCAGAAGAGGGTCAACAGGGCGGCATTGGATTTGACGGCGCCATCCGACCGCGGTAGTCTGATCGGAGTACCGAGGCGCTCGGCATGGCATGGACCTTCATGGCATCCTTAAGCGAAGGAGAGCGGATCATGGGCAAAGGCGGACAGGTCAACGTGGCGATTGTGGGGCTCGGGTTCGGAGCGGAGTTCATTCCCATCTACCAGGCGCATCCGAAGGCTCATGTGGAGGCGATCTGCCGGCGCAATAAGGCCAAACTCAACCAGATCGGCGACGCCTGCGGGATCGAAAAGCGCTACACGAGCTATGAGAGACTGCTGGCCGATCCGGCAATTGATTTCGTCCACATCAACTCGCCGATCCCGGACCACGCGCCGATGTCGATTGCGGCGCTGAAGGCAGGCAAGCATGTGATGTGCACCGTCCCGATGGCGACGACCATCGACGAGTGCCGGCAGATCGTCTCGCTCGTCAAGAAGACGGGGCTGAAGTACATGATGGCCGAGACGGTGGTGTACAGCCGCGAGTTCCTGTTCCTCAAGGAGATGTACGAGAAGGGCGAGTTGGGCAGGATCCAGTATATGCAGGCGTCACATCCCCAGGACATGGAGGGCTGGCCCGAGTATTGGGAGCGGATGATCCCGATGCACTACGCTACGCACGTGGTTTCGCCCGTGCTGGGCCTGGTCGACGGCAGGGCTGAGTATGTCTCCTGTTTCGGCTCCGGCGCCATCAACCCAAGACTGGCCCGCAAGAGCGGCAACAAATTTGCCATCGAGTCCTGTCACATCAAGATCAAGGACTCGGACGTCGCGGCTCACATCTGGCGGTTCCTGTTCGACACGGCCCGGCAGTACCGCGAGAGCTTCGACGTGTACGGCTCGAAAAAGAGCTTCGAGTGGACGCTGGTCGAGGGCGAAGAGCACGTGATCCACACCGCCAAGAAGCCCGAGCCCGAGATTCCCTCGCGGGTGCGGGTGCCGGACTACGCCCATCGGCTGCCGCAAGAGATTCGCAAGTTCACGCGCACGATCCAGGATGCCGGGCATCTCTCGTTCATCCAGGGCGGCGGTCACGGCGGATCGCATCCGCACCTGGTCCACGAATTCGTCTCGGCGCTCCTCGAAGACCGCGATCCGCGGCCCAACGCCGTCACCAGCGCCAACTGGACTTGTGTGGGCCTCTGCGCCCACCAGTCGGCCCAGAAGGGCGGCAAGATCGTCCGCCTGCCGGCCTTCACGCTGGCCGACTGAGTGACATCATGTTCGGAAAGGGGGTGGACAGGAGAGGGTGGCTTCACGTATCATGGCGGCTCCATGAAAGGGTATCTGAAATTGATGGAGTCTGTCATGAAAAGTCGTGTTGTGATGCTGTTGACCCTGCCCTGGCTGGCCTTGGGCTGTGCTGCTTCTTCCAGTACCGGTCCCGACGTGGACCGGGATCGTGAGCGGGCGGCGATCTGCGCCGAGAGCTGGAAGGCCAAGGGATTCACGTTCGATCCCAACACGATGACCTGCGAGCAGATGTTCGAGCGGGCGCAGGCTATTCGCAACGCGGCGTATTGGAAACCGCAGGGGTACGCGTTCGATCCGAACACCATGACGGCGGGGCAGATGGACCGCCGGGCGGCGGAACTCCGCAAGTCGGGGGTGAAAGTGTACCCGCCGGCCTCGACCGTGCAAGCCGAGGCCGCGGAGGCAAAAGCGACTGCGCCCGATACGGTCCCCGCTCCGGAAACAGCGACGGAGATGGTGGCTCCCGTACAGCCGGGAGATGTCGCAACCAGGCGGATGCTGGAGAAGATGACCATCACGCAGGTCCGCCGGAAGTACCCGCAGTACGACGACATGGATGACGCGAAGCTGACGCACGCGATCCACGAAAGGTATTTCCGCGATGTGCCTTATGCCGATTTCGCCCGTCGGTTTCTTGGCCGCTGACCGCATGTACCGAAGGGTGTTGCCGCGGCCCTAACCGTTGCGTGACAGATGGATCTGCGTCAGGGCCGCTCGACTGAGATAAGGGCGGAAGAAGCGTCGGTAGTCCTCATTGCTCACGTCCGAGTGTTTGGCAAGGCATTCTTCCACCACGTCCATGCGGGTCTTGAGCTTGTCGCAGCCGAACTGAGGACACTGCCCGCAGTTCTCCAACCCTCTCCTGACGACACAGGGATAGACCTGGCAGTCCTTGTCGGGAGCCTCTGTGGCGGCCTGGCATCCCTTGCACGGGTGGATTTCCTCGGGACGGACCCGGCAACTGTAGTACCTGGCCAGTGCCTTGCTCAGCCTTTTCTTGTCCTGCTCGCTCTTGAGATTGGCCTCGAAGGCCGGGCAGAGGTCACAACGATAGCCGCACCTGGCCAGAATCGGCTCCATGGGGTTCACTCCTTTCTGCGATGCAGGGGTGCATCGGAACGCTCCTCGATTTCATCGCATCTCTGTTCCGCGGTGCCGGTATCTGCTGTCTCTGTTGTGATTGTCGCGGTGGTGTCGTGAGGTGTCAACCAGCATTCAGCCTGTCTTTGGAGTCCCAACTCGATTCCATTTGACAGGCGCAACCGGCGGGACTACCTTCTGCCTCGCTGTGTCGGCGGTCGAGCCTCTGCACATGTTCTCTCGACGTCCGAGGCCATACGAATGAAACGAGTTTGTGTCTATTGCGGCAGTGGGGTCGGAACGCGGCCGGAATACGCTGAGGCGGCACGCATGCTGGGCACGGTCCTCGCCAAACGCGGGCTGCACCTGGTGTTTGGCGGGGGCCGGATCGGCCTGATGGGCGTAATTGCCCGTACCGTGTTGGATCATGGCGGCCGGGTCACCGGTGTGATCCCCAGGGCGCTGCACGACATGAATCTGGCGCTGACCGATGTGGCGGACATGCGGATCGTCGCCGACATGCACGAGCGCAAGGCCCTGATGGCGAAACTGGCCGATGCCTTCATCGCGATGCCGGGCGGCTTCGGGACGATGGAAGAAATTCTCGAAATCCTCACCTGGGCGCAGCTTGGGTTTCACGCCAAGCCGGCGGGCCTGCTGAACGTCGTGGGATACTTCGACGACCTGATCCGTTTTGTCGACCACGCGACGGCGCAGGGATTCATCGACCCGGCCCATCGTGAACTACTGCTGGTGGACCAGACGCCGGAGGCGCTGCTGGCCAGGCTGGTGAGCTACAGGGCCACGCGTGCGGACAAGGCCCAGTGGGCCCTCCGCGCGAGCCTGGAGTGAGAATCCGCGTTCGGTCGCAAGGCGGCTTTCGCATGGGATACCGGGCGATTTCACTGAAGCTTCCCACTGACTACAGCGACGAGATGCTCCGCGAGCGGATCGGCAAGGCGCTGTCGCTGTCGGAGTTCTCCTACACGATCGAGCAGCAGAGTCTCGACGCCTGCCGCAAGAGCGACATTCACTGGCTCGTCCGCGTCGGGGTCACGTCGCAGCAGGTCGAGGGCGGCGCTCCCGAGACGCCTGCGCCTCTGTCCATCCCACGTGTAGCCCCGGGGCGGAAGGCCGTGGTCGTCGGCTCCGGTCCCGCCGGCTTCTTTGCGGCCCTGGTCCTCCAGAAGGCGGGCGTCCACGTCACCGTGATCGAGCGAGGTTCCGACGTCGACACGCGGGCCGAGGGCATTCGCACGTTCGAGAAGACCGGCGCGTTCAACCCTTCCTGCAGCTACGCATTCGGCGAAGGCGGGGCAGGGACCTTCTCCGATGGCAAGCTCACATCACGGAGCAAGCACATCGGGTCGGAGCGGCAGTTCATCCTCGCCAGCTATATCCGCGCCGGCGCTCCCGAGGAGATCGCGTACATGGCTCATCCGCATCTCGGCAGCGACAACCTCCGGCGGATCGTCAAGCGCCTGCGCGAGGAGTTCATGGCTCTGGGCGGCCGGATGCTGTTCGATACGATGCTCGAAGACCTGACCATCGAAAGGGGCCGCGTCGTCGAGGCGGTTACCTCATCGGGCGGGATCGAAGCGGACTGCTTTCTCATCGCCCCCGGACACTCGGCGTACGAGACGTACCGCATGTTGATCGGCAAGGGAGTGCCGTTTCGCACGAAGAACTTCGCCATCGGCAGCCGGGTCGAGCATCCGCAGGAGTTGATCAACCTTGCCCAATGGGGCCGGACGAGCCTGCCCGGCGTCAAGGCCGCCGAGTATCGCCTGACCTTCAACGCCCAAGGGCATCTGCCTGTTTATACGTTCTGCATGTGTCCGGGTGGGGCGGTGATCCCGGCGACCGCCTACGCGGACACGAACATCGTCAATGGCATGAGCTACTACCGCCGAGCCGGGCGGTTCGCCAACGCCGCGTGTGTTGCCGCGGTCAATCTCGAATCCCTGCTGGATAGAGCAATCTCGCCGACGGAAGCGCTCGACTGGCTCGGCTCGCTGGAGCACAGCTTCTATGAGTACTCTAGCAGCTTTGCCGCTCCGGCGTGCCGCATCACCGACTTCGTCACGCGCAGGGGGCCGTCCGACGTCCTCGAATCGAGCTATCCGCTCGGCTTGAAGCCCGCGCCGCTGTGGGAGATGCTGCCTTCGCAGATCAGCAACGCCATCGCTGAGGGGCTGAAGGACTTTGCCCGTAAGATCAAAGGCTTCGAGACCGGTGCCATCCTGGGCCTCGAAAGCAAGACCTCCTCGCCCATCCAGGCGGTCCGCGACAAGACGGGCCTCTGCGCCGGCTTCGAGAACCTCTACCTCGTCGGCGAAGGCAGCGGCTACGCCGGCGGCATCATTTCCAGCGCCGCCGACGGTATCAAAGCTGCCCTCCACGTCGCCGAACGATTCGCCCGTTTGTAGTGTGCCGGCCGGCATGCCACAACCAGCCAAGCATGCTTCGCCCCTACGACCAATTCCATTTTCCACACGCGGCTATGCCCCTGCCCCACACCAGCTCGACACGTATAATCGTGTCGTGTGAAGGATTGGCGCCGGGTGACGTGCCTCTGTAGAATGGGATGAACGGGCCATAAGGCTGGGAGGATTCCTGCAGCCTGCACTCTGCGGCCTCGGAGTCTTTTCAATGCGGGAAGGAAGTGGGCCTGTGACGCTACAGACAATGGGTCCGGTGGCAGAGACGTCGCACGAGCGGAGGATGGTGATCTACCGCTGGGCCATCTTCGCGGTGCTGGGGCTGGCGTATTTCTTCGTCTACTTCCATCGCCTCTCGCTGTCCGTCGTGGCGGACGATCTGGCGGCCGACTTCGGCGTCGCGGCCGGCGTCCTGGGGCTGCTCGGTTCGGTGTACTTCTACTGCTATGCAGCCATGCAGTTTCCGGCGGGCCTGCTGGCCGACTCCGTCGGACCCCGCAAGACGGTCACCGTCTCTCTGCTGCTGGCGGCGGCCGGCAGCGTGTTCTTCGGCCTGGCGCCGGGGATCCGCACCGCCTTTGCCGCGCGGGTCGCGGTCGGCCTAGGCGTCTCGATGGTCTTCATCCCCACCATGAAGATCCTCTCGCAATGGTTTCAGGCCGGCGAGTTTGCCGTGATGGCCGGCATCCTCAACGCCGTCGGGGGCGTGGGCGTGCTGGCGGGGACGTGGCTTCTCGGTCTGCTGGCCACCTGGTTCGGGTGGCGCGTCTCGTTCCAGGTGATCGGAGGGGCGAGTCTGCTGCTGATGGCCTTGGTCTGGCTCATCGTGCGCGACCGGCCTGCCGACAAGGGCTGGCCTTCGATCGCGCCGGCAGGCGATCGAAGTGCGTCCACGAGAGCGCCGCACGAAACGCCTGACGGCGTCACTACGAACATCGGTCTGTTCGCGGGCGCCAAGCGGGTGGTCGCCACGACGCATTTCTGGCCGGTGGCCGTCTGGTTCTTCTTCGACTGCGGCATCTTCTTCGGATTCGGCGGCCTCTGGAGCGGTCCGTATCTCATGCACGTCTATGGCATGAGCAAAGGCCAGGCGGGGGCGGTCCTGAGCATGCTCGCCTGGGGCATGATCGTCGGCAGTCCGCTGCTGGGCCTGCTGTCCGAGAGGCTGCTGCGAAGTCGCAAGCGGGTGTTCATACTCGCCTCGGCGATCCTTTCGCTGCTGATGCTGCTGGTGGTTGTGCGGCCCGCCAGCCTGCCGCACTGGGCGCTCTTCGTGTGGTTCTTCCTGTTCTCGGTGTTCTCCTCCGCCATCGTGATCATGGGTTTCACCACGACCAAGGAGCTGTTTCCCGTCGCGATGGCAGGGACCTCCGTCGGAACGGTGAACCTGTTCCCGTTTTTCGGAGGCGCGGTGTTCATGTGGCTGCTCGGCCGGATTCTCGACGCCTATCCCCACGCTCCTGATGCCGGATACCCCCTCGCCGGCTATCGCGTCGTGCTCTTGGTGCTCCTGGTCGCATCGGTTCTGGCTCTGGCCTGCACGCTAATCATGAAAGAGACCTACCGGCGCCAGGCCCGGTAGAGATGCCGGATCACTTTGTCTTCGGTGTGTGTCAGAACATCCTGGCATGTGTGTGGCAGCCTCAAACGCGCAGCGTTTGGGGATGGTGGCTTCAGCGGCTCCGCGCATGCCAGAAGACTGCCAATGCGAAGAACCATCCCCAAGCTCTTCGAGCTTGAGGCTGCCACACACGGTTCTCTCCATCTGCAATGAGCTTTACGCTGAGATATGCACAGACATTTGTCTTCGGCATCGCTGCTTGGCGCGGCGCGCCGGATCGGCGTAGAATGGACGGGCCGGACCGCGAGCCGCATGTGTGCTGCGGCCGGTTCACATACTGCCTGCGATGAAGGAGGCTGACCGATGTCGACTGCTGGATTGGAACCGATGGACCGCCGCGATTTTCTCGAAACGTTGGGCCGGCTTTCGCTCGGAGCGACAGCGGCGGCGAGCTTTTCCGCCGGCGCTGCCAGGGGCAACCAGCGATCTACAGAAAAGGTCTGGCAGCCGGTTTCGGATCGGAAGGTGCGCGTGGGCATCGTCGGCTACGGCGTCTGTCAGTTCGGCGCCGCCTTCGGCTTCCAGGACCATCCGAACGTCGAGATCGTCGCGGTCAGCGATCTGATCCCCGAGCGCCGCGCCGGACTGATGCAGGCGTGCCGCTGCGAGAAGTCATACGAGTCGCTGGAGATGCTCGTCAAGGACCCGAAGATCGAGGCGGTCTTCGTGGCCACCGATGCGCCAAACCACGCGAAGCACTGCATGGAAGTGCTCAACCACGGCAAGCACGTGATGACAGCAGTTCCGGCGGTGTGGGGCTCGATCGAGCAGGCCGAGCAGCTCGTCGAGACGGTGCGGAAGACCGGCCTGAAGTACATGATGGCCGAGACGAGCTGCTACCGCGCCGACTGCTGCGCGATGCGGCAGGTTTACCGGGCCGGAGGCTTCGGCAAGCTCGTCTATTCCGAGGGCGAGTACTTTCACTTCAGCCCGACGCCTATCCCGTCGTTCAACGGATGGCGCGTCGGTTCGCCTCCGCTGTGGTATCCGACTCATTCGACCGCCTACTACGTCGGCGTCACCGGCGGGCGGTTTACCTCCGTCTCGTGCCATGGTTTCGATGCGGGTCTGCCCGACAACAGGCCGGGTGCCAATAGGTACGACAATCCGTTCAGTGACGAGATCGCCCTGTTCCAGACCAGCGAGGGCGGCGCCTCGCGCATGCTCATGTGCAAGGGCGTACAGGACGTGGTCGTCGAGACCGGTCGTGTGTACGGCCAGCGCGGATGGATGCAGGACACGGAGTACCACGGTCTGCTGAAGGACCTGCCGGACATCGCGCCGCCGGCGCTGCCGCCCGGCATGCCTGCCGGCGGGCACGGTGGCTCGCACGGGCCGCTGACCAACGAGTTCATCACCGCGATTCTCGAAGACCGCGAGCCGCTCGTGAACGTCTACGAGGCCCTCGCGATGACCGTCCCTGGGATTGTCGCGCACCAGTCCGCGCTCAAGGGCGGCGAGACGCTCCCGATCCCGCAATACGACAGAGCATAGCACCTCCCGTGTCCGGCGCAAGTGTTGTGGATAGGGGCCGTGAGCCCCGTGCCCTTGTGGACGCACTGCGGAAGGTCCATGTGTCAAGTCCTGCGGTTTCCGGCAGGATTCTGTGATCCGGTAGTTGCTCGAGAGGGCTGTCACGGCCGAGCAGCAGGCCTTCGCGGCCCACGACCTCGGCCACGTGATCGAGCACCACCTGCCCCGGAAGCTGGCGGCCGCCAAGTCCTTTCTGCCATAGGACTTAACACGATATCGGACGTTTGTCTGCGACGGCATATCGCACGGGTTCTGGGAAAGACGCGCCGGAGCGACCGGTGTTGGTCGGGTCGGCGGAGAATCTGGCGATTTCGGAGTCGCGGCAGGGGAAAAAGGTCGGTAAAATGTGGTCGCGCAGGGAACGGACTTCCGATATTAACATGCGACTGGACTTCGATGGATTCTCGTGCAAGAAGGCCAATATGTGTCCGTTTTAGGAGGTAAGCTATGAAATGCTGTCGTCCATCTATGTTCGGCGCGGGCCTGTTGCTCGTGTCCCTGTTGGCGCTGCCGGTGGCGGGGTTCGACCAGCCGGCGGTCAATCTCGGCTTCACCAGTTTCATGGATGGCGGTCCGCCGGCCGGACCCGGCTTCTATTTCGCGGAGTATATCCAATTCTATACCTCCGACGAACTGGTTGACGGTCCTCCCTTCGATCCGGAACTGGACGTCTGGGTCAGCCTGAACCAGTTCATCTACCAGTCCGACCAGAAGCTCCTGTTCGGCGGCAAGTGGGGCCTCGACGTGATTGTTCCGGTCGTCAGTTTCGACGCCGCGACGCCCCTCAACGACAACGGGACCGGCGTGGGCGACATTCTCGTTGGCCCATATCTCCAGTGGGACCCCATCATGGGCGCCAACGGTCCGAAGTTCATGCACCGCGTCGAGCTCCAGACCATCTGGCCTACGGGCAAGTACGACGAGGACAAGGGACTGAACCCGGGCAGCAACCACTTCTCGTTCAATCCGTACTGGGCGGGAACCTATTTCTTCACGCCCAAGCTCACCGCGTCGTGGCGTCTGCACTACCTCTGGAACGATGAGAACGACGACACCGAAGTCCAGCCGGGTCAGGCGGTTCACGCGAACTTCGCCGCGTCGTATGAGCTGATTCCCAAGAAGCTGCGGGCCGGCGTCAACGGCTACTACTTCAAGCAGGTGACCGACTCGGAACAGGACGGTGAGGAGGTCTCCGGCCGCGAGCAGGTCCTGGGCATTGGCCCCGGCGTTCTGTGGAGCCTCTCACAGAACGACCACCTGTTCTTCAACGCCTACTTCGAGACCAGCGTCAAGAATCGTCCCGAAGGCGACCGCTTCCAGGTCCGCTGGGTGCATCACTTCTAAACCTGACCGAATCGATTCCGGGGACATCCGCCCCTCCGTCGCCTTCGAACGGACCGCGACGGACGGGCGTGATGTCCCCATTCTTCTTTCCGGCGCGTCTGCTTGGGGCGGACTCTATCCGTCTGTCTGCGCCAGCGAAGTCCACTGTTGTTTTTCCTTTGCGGGGCGGTCGGGAATCCCTCCAGCCTGTGGGCGCGACAGCCGGACGCTGTCAGCCCTCGGAGTCCTGGGGGGCGTCGTGGGTCTGGCGGGTGACGCCGGTTTCTGTTTCCAGGGGGGCGAGAAGGGTGAAGCGGCTTCCGTGTCCGGGTTGGGACTCCATGTCGAGCCGGCCGCCGATGAAATCCAGCCGCTCGCGGATGTGGAAGAGGCCGAACCCATGACGGCGGGACGGACCGGCCAGGGCCTCCTCCATATCGAAGCCGATCCCGTCGTCGGTCACCGTGATTCGGATCGAATCATCGAGCCGCCCGATGTCCACGGTTACGGCGCGAGCCTGCGCGTGTTTGATGATATTGAACAGCAGCTCTCGAACGGATTGAAAGAGTACGACACGGACGTCTTCGGCCAAGGGCTTGGCGGCGCCGTCGTCGCGAAAGGTGCAGTCGATACTATGCTGGGCCTTCACCCTTTCCTCCAGCAGTTCCTCGATAGCCGCTTCCAGGCCGAACTTGTACAGCGTCGGGGAACTCAGATCGAAGATCAGCCCGCGCACGCTTTCGATGGTCTTGTCGATGGTGTCACAAACGTCTTCGATCTCATCCGTTTCGGTCGCCGGCAGGCCCTGGAGCTTCATTTTGGACAGGACGAGGTTCTGGCAGGCGTAGTCATGGAGGCCGGCGGCAATCCGTCGCCGCTCGCGTTCTTCGGCCAGAGACAACTCGGAAGCCAGGGATCGAAGCCTCTGCTGGTTGGCCCGCAACTCGTCCTCGACGGCGTTCTTGACGAACGCGTAGAGGACGAAGGCCCAGGTGAAGGGGATGAAGAGGCCTGCGATGTCCTCCACCCAGTTCAGTCCGGCGGCCAGACCCGACCACTCCAGGAACAGGGCAGCGTGGTAACACGCCATCAGGGCCAGCAGAACGGCCAGGAGGATCGGGACCGCCGGCGCAAAGCTCACCCGCTTGCAGCCCCGAACGACGAACGCCGCCGCGACTACGCTGGCAGAAAATGATATCAGGTCAACGTATGCCATCGGGCGCATCAGGGACCCTCCTGTTCCAGGGTCCGAACACCAGGGCGCACCACAGGGCCAGCAGGATCGCTCCTGCCATCAACGATAGGTGCTCCAGCCAGTTGAACAGCTCGGCCCAGAGGAAGCCTTCGACCACGGTGCACAGGCTGCCCAAGGCCAGACCGGCGAAACTGCCGAGGAGGAGAAATGCGTGCGGAATCTGCCGGAGGTGGCGGTACGTCGCGGCGATCTCGACGACCACGGCACACGAGATGATCAGCATGAGCGTTTCGTCATGTGTCATTCTCGACGCTCCTGCGGTAAGCCGGATCGACGATCCGGCACGGCGCCAGCATCAGGAAGCCGACATGAGGATAACAGAACCGTCGTCAATGTGCGAAGATTTTCAGACAAATATGTTTTCTTTGACGGGGAGGCTGACTGTTGGAGCTTCAAACATGGCGGGCGGCCCTATGGTATAATCGTCCCATGAGCAAGAACGGCGAGTATATCGATCAATTTCTCCCGACGACGGCCGCAGAGCTGCACCGCAGGGGTTGGGACCAGGCGGACGTCATCCTGGTTACGGCTGATGCGTACGTGGACCACCCGTCCTTCGGCGTGGCCTTGATCGGACGATGGCTCCAGAAGCTGGGCTATCGCGTCGCCGTGCTGGCCCAGCCCGACTGGCGAAGTGTCGAGCCGTTCCGGGCGTTGGGAAAACCCCGGCTGTTCTGGGGGATTACCAGCGGCTGTATCGATTCGCGGCTGAACGACTACGCGTCGCTGGGGCACCGGCGCCGGCAGGACGTCTACAGTCCCGGCCGCGTCACGGGTCTGCGCCCGAGCCGGCCGCTGCTGGTCTACTCGGCCCGCGCCCGCGAGGCCTATCGCGATGTGCCCATCGTGCTCGGCGGGCTGGAAGCGAGTCTGCGGCGGCTCGTCCATTACGACTACATCGAGGACCAGCTCAAGCGGTCGGTGCTGGTTGACGCCAAAGCGGATCTGCTGATCCATGGCATGGGCGAACGGGCCGTGGCCGAGGTTGCCGCCCGTCTGAACGCAGGTCGCCCAATCCACGAACTAACCGACATTCCCGGCACCGCGTACATCGCCCACAAGGGGGTCGCCGTTCCTGACCACGCGGTGCGTCTGCCCTCGCTGTCACAGCAGAACGACGACAAGTCGCTGTTCATGACGGCCCATCAGCAATATCAGTTGCAGGCCGGACGGCAAGGGCGACCGGTCGTCCAGGAGCAGGACCCCGGCACGCTCGTGGTGATGCCGTCGGCCGAGCCGCTCCGCAGCGAAGAGCTGGATGCACTGTACGATTTGCCCTTCGCCCGCGCGTGGCATCCGCGATACGACCGCGACGGAGGTGTGCCCGCACTGGCGCCGGTGCAGTTCTCCATCACCACCCATCGCGGTTGCTTCGGCGGCTGCTCGTTCTGCTCGATCGGATGTCACCAGGGCAAACAGATCCGCTCGCGATCACTGCCGTCCCTTCTGGCCGAAGCGGACCGGCTCCGCCGGCATCCGCAGTTTCGCGGCACGATCGAGGACCTGGGCGGGCCATCGGCCAACATGTACGGCATGGACTGCGACGCGAGCGAGACGTGCGGGCGAGCCAGTTGCCTGTTTCCGACGCCTTGCCGGCGGGGCGGTTTCGACCACGGCCCGATACTCGAGATGATGGAGGCCTTCGTCCGCTGGAGCCACAACGGATCGAAGCGAACCAATGTGTTCGTCGCGTCAGGCATCCGGCACGATCTGGCCCTGCAAAGCCGCGATTACCTCGACATGCTCGTGAAGCACTTCGTTGGCGGCCATCTGAAGGTTGCGCCGGAGCACTACTGCGCCGACGTGCTGGACCGCATGGGCAAACCTCACTTCGAGGTGTTCGAGGAGTTCGAGCGGCGGTTCGCCGAGTCGTGCCGGCGGGTCGGCAAGGAGGCCTACCTCGTGCCGTACTTCATCAGCGCGCACCCGGCCTGCACGCCCGAGGACGCGCTGAAGCTTACCGAGTACCTCATATCCCGTTCGTGGCGGCCACGACAGGTTCAGGATTTCGTCCCGATCCCGCTGACGCTCTCGACGGCGATGTACGTCTGCGGCGTCGATGCCGCCGGACGCAAAATCCACGTCCCCACCTCCCGAAAGGAAAAGCGCCTGCAGGCCGCACTGATGCATTACTACCAAAGCGGAAACCGAACCCTCCTCGCCGAATTCCTGCGAGACCGCCAGCGTCCCGACCTGCTCGCCGAGATCACCCGCCTCGCCACCCCCAAACCCCGCCGCAGGAAGTAGCGCACGACGGCACGGCGGGCCTTGTGCATTTGCCGCTTTTCGGGTTTGATATGCGGCTGCTCGGTCGCGGTGGTCGCGACGGGGGCCAAAGGTCTTGGGCTGGCAAAGGGTTTCGGTGTATGCGTGTGATTCTGACGACGACGCTGCTGCTGTGTTGCAGCAACATCTTCATGACGTTCGCCTGGTACGGGCACCTGCGGTGCCTGTCACATCGGCCGTGGATCATCGCGGCGCTGGTGAGTTGGGGGATCGCGTTCTTCGAGTATCTGATCCAGGTGCCGGCCAACCGGATCGGGCACACCGTGCTCAACGTCGGGCAGCTCAAGATCCTCCAGGAGGCCATCACGCTGACGATCTTCGTACCGTTTTCAATCCTTTACATGAAGGAGCAGGTGCGGCTGGACTACCTCTGGGCGGGCCTGTGCATCTTCGGCGCCGTCTTCTTCGTCTTCCGGCACAAGATCTTCGGTTGAGCGTTGCCTCCAAGCCCTCGGTCGGCAAGGACGCTCGCGTTTTTCAGGCCGTGACGAGCGTCCCTGCCGTGGTTTGTCCCGCTGTCTGTGCTACGGATCGGGGGCCGCGACGATCTTGAACACGACCCCCGTATTGCCATAGGGTCCCAGCGCAGTGCTGGCCAGAACATAGACCTCGCCGTCGCGGTCCTGCCCCATCCCCTTGACGAACAGGCCGAGAGGCTGCTGTTCGTTGCCGACCAACAGCTCCGCGATCTGTCCGGACCAGAGGTCGGCGACGAAGAGCCTTCCCTGGGGCGCGCTGAACGCGCGCGAGAAGTCGCCGAACACGTACATCGCCCGCAACGGAGGCACCTGCGTTCCGAAGTACAGGAACCCGCCGACCACCGCCAGGCCGTCGTCGTGGTCGTACTGGGCCGCCGGATCGATCAGAGCCGCATCCTCGAACGGCATGCCGACCGCGATATCCTCGGGATCGAAGAGGAAGTCACCCTCTTTGATCTTCCAGCCGTAATTGCCGCCTTTGCGCACGATGTTGATCTCTTCGACGTGGCTCTGTCCGACGTCCGCGACGATCAGCGCGCCGGTGAGGGTGTCGAAGCTGAAGCGGTACGGGTTGCGGAAGCCGTACGCGAAGATCTCATCGACGCCGTCGATGCCGACGAATTCATTGTCCCAGGGGATGCGATACTGCCCGTTGGCGCTTGCGGCGTTGCGGCTGTCGGGCGTCGAGGCCGGCGGCAAGGGATCGATCCGCAGGATGCTCCCGTGAACGGTGTGGATGTTCTGGCCGTTGCCGTCGGGACCGTGGCCCGCTCCGGCGTCGTTGGCGGCGCCCCCATCGCCCAAGGCGATGTAGAGATAGCCATCCGGGCCGAAGGCGAGATAGCCGCCGTTGTGGTTGAACTGCGGCTGATCGATGCGCAGCACCACACGGGCGCTGCTCGGATCGACCACATTCTGTACCCGTGCCAACTGCCACTCGGTGACGACGCTCTGGTGATTCACCTCCTCGGAAGCCAGGTCCAGGGTGAAGTCGGCAGGTCCGCCAACCGGCTCGCTGGTGTAGGTGTACAGCGTGCGGTAGCCGGGGCTGCTCGGGTCGGCGAATCCCGGATGGAACGCCAGGCCCAGGAGGCCTCGTTCGTCGTAGTCGTCCTCATCGAAGCTGCCGAGGATGCCCAAAGGCTGGACGAGGCGGTCTCGCACGTCGAGGAAGGGCGTTTCGAGTAGCTGTCCTTGCTCGATAGTCCGGATCAGGCCGGCCTGATCGACAACGTACAGCCGTCCGGCGACGGACGGGTCAGGCTGGAGGTCCACGGGGACGATCAGACCCGCAGCGACGGTTTGCAGGTCGATTCGGATGGGCGACGGCTGGATGGTGTCGGCCAGGGGCAGACCGGTAACGGTGAAATCGCCTCGCATCTCCATGAAATGCGGCCTGCACCGATAGCCCGGCGTGCGGCCTGATTCGGTCATCGCCTGGTACAACTCACGGGTCAGCGTGAACGCGATCGTCCCTCGATTGTCGTCCTGCCAGCGGACCTTCGCATCGGATTCGAACGGCCCGGCGATCGCCATCGACAGCAGCACCTTGTCCTGCGCCGGCGAGGGGGATTTGGCGATGACCTCGAACGGGTGCATCATGTAATCGGTCACCTTGACTTGGTATCGTTTGCCCAACGCCAGGGGCAACGTCGGGTCCGCGCTGCCGATCGCGCCGAATTCGATGCCGGCCGGCGTGAACGCGTCCAGCCGGTACGAAGACGACCCGATCGCGCCGAACGTCCAGGCCACGTCGGGCGCCTGAGCCTGCGCCGAGGCGCCGGCCAGGAAGAACAACGCTGCCAATGCGACCCCCATGCTCTCGATTCGCAATCTTGCCATGATTCATGCCTCCCTTCGCGCCAGATTGACCGGCGTAGAACGAAACATTGTCAACGGTCTTAATATCAGACTTGTTTGATCCTACTTGTCAGGAGCATTTCCAGTTCAACGGTTCGAAGGGATCATGCGAAATAAAGCGCAGAGTTTGCCGGCGAAGAATCCCCGGTGATTCTTCCGGTGTATATGCCAAGTGCCAGGCGGGACGATGACTCGGGCCTATGGCCAGATCGAGGCGATCTCGAAGACTTCGAGCGAGTGGACGGTGATCGGAGCGCCCTCGCAGAAGAAGCCCAGGGACCGGTTCTCGTCAGTAAACTTCACGCCCATCGGCATATAGACCCGGCCGTCGTTGGCGAAGATCTCGATCGAGGTGCGATCGACCAGCACGTCCAGCGCGATCTTGCCGTCCTCGGGCGACAGCGGGGCGGTCTTGTCCAGGCACGAGAGCTGGTTCTTCTTCGGCTCGAGAACGATGCGAACACCGCGAATGTCCAGGGTCACGCGCTGCGCCTCGCCCGCCTCGAACCGGGCGCGGACGCGAAACAACTCGCCCTTGACGCCGGAGAGCAGGTCCTTTCGCGGCGCCAGTTTCTGGTTAGTCCAGCCACGATGCGGCTCCTGGAGCTTCTCGATCTCCCGGACGGGTGCCGCGAACAGACGCGGCCCTTCCTCCGTCATTCGAAGCGTCAGCTCGACCGGGAACAGCATCATCTGGTTGAACGGCATACCAGGCATCTCGACCCGACCCCAGGCGATCTGGATGCGCCGTCCATCCTCCGGCGGGATGTCGCTGTACGTCTGCGAGGCGTAGAAGCAGTTGCCGTGGCTGAATCTGATCTTGTCCGATTCGGGCGTGAAGGTCTTGCCGTCGAACGCGCCGATCCGGTAATCGCCGTCGGCGGCGTAGAGGACCCATCGCTTGTTGTCCGCCTTGCCGTCGACCGGCAGCTCGAAGATCTCGGGGCATTCAAAGAAGCCCTCGATCCGGCTGGTGCACTGCCAACTCTTGAGATCGTCGGAGGTGTAGAACGCAATGGCGCGCTTCTCGTCGGCCTCGTCATAGAGCGCCATGACCCAGTGCCCGCCGGGCTCGTACCAGATGACCTTCGGATCGCGTCCCTGGTGCTTGACGACCGGATTGCCCTCGTACTCGGTGAAGGTCAGTCCGCCATCGTTGCTGTAGACGATGCACTCGCCCCGCCCCGTGCTGGTGTAGGCGGCCACGATGGGCGGCTCGTCACCTTTCTGAAAGCCGGCGGTGTTGTTCACGTCGACTACGGCGCTGCCCGAGAAGCACCAGTCGCCAAACTGCTGCGGATACAGCGCGATCGGAAGCTCGGTCCAATGGACCAGGTCGGCGCTGACGGCGTGGCCCCAGTGCATGTTGCCCCACTGGATGCCGTAGGGATTGTGCTGGTAATAGAGGTGGTATTGGCCGTTGTGGAAGACCAGGCCGTTGGAGTCGTTGTTCCAGCCCCGTCGCGACGTGAAATGAAACTGCGGCCGAAGCTTCTCGCGGTACAGGTTCTCGGCGCCTCGAATCTCGTCGGCCTGGCCGATGAGGTGCAGGCCGCGTGAGGAACGAGGCAGCCCGTCCACCTCGATGACGGCCGTCTTGCCCTGGAAGGCACTGATGTCCAGGAAGACCCAGAAGTCCGGGCTCACGTCGGCCAGCTCGATCTCGAATTCGCGGACGACACGCTCGTCGATCACGACCCGGGCACGGCGCTTCGCGGCGCCGTTCTTGACCGGGAAGTTGAGGTATCGCGCGCCGAGCAGAAGCTCTTTGCTCTGGTCGAAGTCGCTCTGCGAGTTGCTCTGGAAGATGTGATCGACGGTGATGTGGCCCCAGAGGCGCGTGTGATTGTCTATGATGCGAAGCTGTGCGGTCTTGCCCACGAGGTCGGAGACGTCCCAGGACCTTGCGGTCAATCGCTCGGAGCCTCCGGGGCGGTTGTTGCGCCCGGTGGCCGTGCGGACCATCCTGCCGTCGACGATCAGGTCCATGCAGGTCAGGCGGGGATAGCCGCCACCGCCGATCAGGAAGTGAATGTAGCGGCGCTCGATCCGGAACGGCGGCGAGGTCAGTGTGCCTGTCGATGCGTCGCGGTCGCGAAAGCTGTTGACCAGACCGTGGCCCACAAAGCCGGTCACCGCCAACTGCCCGGGCAACGTGCCTCGGGCCGGAGCGTTGCCGAACGCATCGCCCGTGGCCTCCCAGCCGGCGTAGTCGTCGGCCTCGAAATCGCAGATGAGAAGATCCGGTTCATGTGCTCCCTGGCACAGGGCGGCCCAGAGCACCGGCAGGAGAACCAATGTCCACCGTCGCATCGCAGCGTCCTTTCCCCTTGCGGTCACCACTGTGTTTGGCGGACCCGCCTTCGGGCCGTTCGCATCCTGCGTCACCCGGGCGGGTCCGGTGGAAGGATTATCCGGGTTTTCTCTCGCCAAGGCAAGGTTCTGAAAAGACAGAATCCATGACGATGTGGCGGCAACACGATTTCATCCTTGTGTTCGTCAGGCATCTGCAGCATAAAGGGTCGGGACCGTTCGGCAGTCTCGTGACGTGATATGCAGCCCAGGAAGGTCAGTCTCATTCAGCTCAATATTGCCGTCCTGATGTGGGGCGGCACCGCGATGTTCGCCAAGGGCATCGCGCTGCCCGTGCCGCACATCATCTGCCTGCGGTCGCTGATCGGGGCGGCGGCGCTGGTGGCCATGCTCGCGACCCTGCGAAGGCCGCTGAAGGTCAACGGGGGCCGGCACTACGGGCTGATGCTCACGCTCGGATTGCTGCTCTGCGCCCACTGGCTGACCTACTTCAAGGCACTGAAGGTCTCCACCGCCGCGGTGGCGATCCTGTCGCTGCACACCTATCCCGTGATCACGGCGATCATCGAGCCGTTCCTCTTCTCTGAGCGTCTGCGAAAGTCGGACGTCCTCCTGGCGGTGGTGGTCTTCCTCGGGATTGTGATTATGACGCCCACAATGAGCCTGTCGGACGCGACGACCCGGGGAATTGTGCTGGGGGTGATCTCCGGCCTGTTCTTCATGGCCCGCAATCTGCTGACGCGCAAGTACGTGCATCAGTACACCGGCAGCGTGCTGATGTTCTGGCAGATGCTCGTGACAGGAGTGGTGCTTGTGCCCTGGCTGTTCATCGAGCCGGTGGCCTGGACGCCCGGCGCGGGCGGCCTGCTGCTCCTGCTGGGCGTGGTCTTCACGGCGGTTCCGCACACCCTGTTCTCCGCCAGCTTCAAACACCTCAGTGCCAAGACGGTCGGGATCATCGCGACGCTGCTGCCGTTCTACGCGGCGTTCTTCGGCTACCTGATCCACGACGAAACCCTGGCACTGCGCACCGTGGTGGGCGGCTCGGTCATCCTGGCGGCCGTCGCCTTCGAGACGGTACGAAGCGTCCGCATATAGTCGGTTGGGGGTGGCGGTCGCCAGGGCAGGCCGGTACAATATCCCGGCGGTCCGCGCCACAGGGCGCCGAATCGAGGCAAGTGTCGGTTCTTCTAAAGGAGCAAGGAAATGAAGAAGGCAGTGGTGTTGGCGGTGGTCGGTGGCAGTCTCCTGTTGTCGTCATGCACTCAAAACCTCGCCGTGCCGCCGAAGACGCACCCGAAGGTCAGCTCGTGGAACGACCTGTTTGCCCCCGACCTGTCCAATGCGACGTACCCCGAGGGGGTTTGGACGTTCGAGAACGGTATCCTCACTGCCAGCAAGGACGAGGCGATCTGGACGAAGAAGGAGTACGACAACTTCATCCTCGACCTGGAATTCAAGACCGCCGAAGGCACCAACAGCGGTGTGATCGTCTACTGCACCGATATGCAGAACTGGATTCCCAACTCCGTGGAGATCCAGATCGCCGATGATTTCTCGCAGGAGTGGGCCAAGCAGCCAGCCACGTGGCACTGCGGTGCGATCTTCGGCCACCTGGCGCCGACCAAGAGCATGGTCAAGAGGCCCGGCGAGTGGAACCGTATGACTGTTACCTGCCGTGATCAGATGATCTACGTCATGCTCAACGGGGAGATGGTCTCGGTCATGAACATGGCTTTGTGGACCAGTGCCAAGACCAACCCGGACGGCAGCGAGATCCCGTCCTGGCTGAGCACGCCCTTGGCCGAGCTGCCTACGCATGGCCACATCGGGCTCCAGGGCAAGCACGCCGGTGCGCCGATCTACTTCCGCAACATGAAGATCAGGGAAATCGACTGATGCCGCCCGCTCACCTTCTTTGCCGAAAATCAGGGAATTCCCCTCTTTGCGTCGTCTCGGCCGGGGCGTTAGTATCGCGTGCGTGGTTATGTCCGAGAACTGCCCGCGGGGGCAGATGAGATATCACAGGTAAGGAGAGAAACACCGATGAAGGGAAACGAGAAAGTCATTGCGGCGCTCGATGCCCGGCTGGCCGACGAGTTGACCGCGATCAACCAGTACATGGTTCACTCCGAAATGTGCGAGAACTGGGGCTATGGACGTCTTCACGAAGCCATTCAGAAGCGGGCCATCGCTGAGATGAAACACGCCGAAAAGCTCATCGAGCGGATCCTGTTCCTCGAAGGCCAGCCTACGGTCAGCAAGCTGAACAAGATCAGCATCGGCTCCGACGTGGAGAAGCAGCTCAAGAACGACTGGAAGGCGGAAGAGGCCGCCATCAAGGATTACAACGCCGATATCCAGTTGGCCGGCGACGCCGGGGACCACGGCACGCGCGAGCTGCTGGTGTCGATTCTCCGCGAGGAAGAAGAGCATATCGACTGGATCGAGGTGCAGCTCGACCAGATCAAGCAGATCGGCTTCCAGAACTACCTGATCGAGCAGATGGAGTAGGGGCGAATCCTCTACTGGCGCCTACCGCAGAAGTACGTACGAGCGGACGCGTCGCTGCGCGGGGGGTGGTTTTTGCGCCTTGCATACCCCGGTACGGGAGATAAGGTGCGCTGCGGGACGTACGTCTGTCTCCTGCCGGATTGCCGCTGCACACAGGAGCACCGCGTAGGGCGGGATGCGTCTTCCGCTGTTGTCCTGTTGTAGGCGAGGAGTTACGCAATATGTCTGTGTTTGAAGCGGTGATGCTGGTGTGTTTCGGGGTGAGCTGGCCGATCTCGATTGCCAAGTCACTGCGCACCCGCAAGGTCGAAGGCAAGAGCCCGCTGTTCATGGCGATTGTCTGTTTCGGGTACCTTAATGGCGTCATTTACAAGGCCTCGCAGCCCTTCGACTGGATCATCGGCCTGTATGTTCTGAACATGGTCCTGGTGGCGGTGGACCTGTCGCTGTATTTCTACTACAGCCGCGACCGGCGCAAAGACGCCCCCGGCGGCTGGGCACAGAAGCCGCAGAGCGAGTGTACCGCCTGAAGAGGTGATCGGGGCCGAATTCCGGCCATCCGCTTTTGAAGGGTGTCTGCCCGCGATATTCCGTTGAATCGCGCCCGGGGTATGCGTATAATCCGCGTTTCTAAATTCTTGGCGTTTTGAGGATGGCATTATGGCGAAGCAGCAGCAGAAGAAGGTCGTGTTGGCATACAGCGGCGGGCTCGATACGAGCGTGATCCTGCCTTGGCTGAAGGAAACCTACGGGTACGATGTCATCGCGTTTGCCGCCGAGTTGGGCCAAGGCGACGAACTGGCGGGCATCAAGAAGAAGGCCCTGGCCAGTGGGGCCAGCAAGTGCATTGTCAAGGACCTGCGGCGGGAGTTCGTCGAGGACTACCTCTGGCCGATGCTCAAGAGCGGCGCCATATACGAGAACGGGTACCTGCTGGGCACCAGCATTGCCCGGCCGTTGATCGCCAAGCACCAGGTGGACGTCGCACACGCAGAGAAGGCCGGTGCCGTGGCGCACGGCGCTACGGGCAAGGGCAACGATCAGGTCCGGTTCGAGTTGACCTTCATGGCTCTGGACCCGACGCTGGAGATCATCGCGCCGTGGAAGGATCCGAACTTCAAGCTGACCAGCCGCGAAGCAGCGGTCGAGTACGCCCAGCAGCACAACATCCCGATCGAGCAGAGCAAGAAGAAGATTTACTCCCGCGATCGCAACCTCTGGCACATCAGCCATGAGGGCGCGGACCTCGAAGACCCTGCCAACGAGCCCAAGGACGATCTGTTCGTGATGTCGCAGCCGGTCAGCCGTACGCCGGACAAACCGGATTACGTGACCATTGGGTTTCATGAGGGTGTCCCGGTTCGCCTTGACGGCAAGCTGACCAGCGGCGTCAAGATGATTGAGACGCTCAATGAGATCGGCGGCCGGCACGCCGTTGGCCAGGTGGACGTTGTGGAAAACCGCCTGGTGGGCATGAAGTCGCGCGGGGTTTATGAGACACCCGGCGGAACGATCCTGATGACCGCCCACGCCGCGCTCGAAAGCCTGACGATGGATCGCGAAACGATGCACTACAAGCAGCAGGTGGCGCTCAAATACGCCGAACTGGTCTATTACGGCCAATGGTTCAGTCCGCTTCGTGAGGCGCTGGATGCCTTCATCAATGTCACGCAACGCAGTGTCGTCGGTGACGTCCGGGTCAAGCTGTTCAAGGGCCGTTGCACGCCGGCCGGCATGAAGAGCCCGCACAGCCTCTACCAAGCGGACCTGGCCAGCTTCAAGATGGGCGCCGAGTACGACCCGACCGATGCGAAGGGCTTCATTCGGCTATTCGGGCTGCCAATGAGGGTGGCTGGAGCGGTCGCGCGTCGACAGCAGAAGGGCGACAAGTAACCCAGGGGCATTTGCCCGTACGAGCGGCAGGGCGTCCACGATGGCACGGGAGGCGATGTGGCGGCACAGGAATGGATCATCAGTGCGTTCACCTTTGCGTTCGGATGCTGCATCGGCAGCTTCCTCAACGTCGTGATCTATCGCCTGCCCCGTGAGAAGTCGCTGGTGAGCCCCGGATCAGCCTGTCCCGGTTGCGGCAAGCCCATCCGGTTCTACGACAACATCCCGCTGGTCTCGTGGCTCGTCCTGCGAGCGAAGTGCCGCTACTGCGACATGCGGATCTCGCCGCGATATTTCGTCGTAGAGCTGCTCACCGGGCTGATGTTTCTCGGGCTGTACCTGGTCTATTTCCACTCGTCGTTGCGGCAGGGCATGCAGGTGCCGTACGGACGGTTCGTCTATGTTGTCCATGTCGTCCTGCTGGCGGCGTTCATCGCCGGCTCGGCAATCGACTTGGAGCTTTGGATCATCCCGCTGTCGATCTGCTGGTTTGCTACCGCCGTGGGGTTCGTCGGCTCGGCGCTTGGGGGGTATCTGATCGACCCCGAAGTCATCAGAGCCTTCTCGCTGCTGCCGGTCGCCTCGCCAGGAACCGGCGCCTTGGCCGTCGGCGCCGGAATCGGTTTGGCGATCAGTCTGCTGCTTCTCCGGGCGGGTCTGATCCATCGCAGCTACCAGGTGCCCGAGTTGCCGGCACCGGTCAGGCCCGCCAACGAGAAGCCCGAGGTCGAGCAGGGGGCCTTTCCGTTTGCCGACGATCCCGAGTTCAACCATCGCCTCGAAGCGATGCGAGAGGTCATCTTCCTGACGCCCATTGTGCTCGGGGCGATTGCGGCCCACGTCGTATTGACCGGGCCGGCGGTGGTTGCGGCATGGTGGGCGGGCCTGCTGGCGAACCCGGTGGTCGCCGGGTTCCTTGGCAGCCTGTTCGGCTACTTCGTCGGCTGCGCCGTCGTCTGGGCGACCCGGGTTCTCGGGACACTCGCCTTCGGCAAGGAGGCGATGGGACTGGGTGATGTTCACCTGATGGGCGCCGCCGGAGCGGTGATCGGCCCGCTGATGGTGGTCGTCGCGTTCTTCGTCGCACCGTTCTTCGGACTGGGCTGGGCGCTCTTCCAGACGTTTTTCAAAAAAATTCGCCAGATTCCCTACGGTCCGTTCTTGTCTTTAGCTGTCTTGACCGTTATGATTTTCCACGATCGAATCGTAAAGGAATTTGCCTTTCTTTTCTTGCACTAAGAGGGCACAGTTGCGTTCATAGGATTGCAAGGAGGTCTCGAATGCACGTCGTCAAGGTCAAAGCGGTTGTCCCGCTGCTGTTGGTCGTTGGGCTGTCTCTGGTTTCCGGCTGCACGGATTACAAGAAGAAATACGATTACCTCAACGTCGAACACCAGAACCTCAAAGGGCGTTTCGAGAACCTCCAGAACGAAAAGCAACAACTGGCCCAGCGGATCAGCCAGGACCAGCAGACGATCGATGAACTGCGTCGTCAGATCGAGGAACTGAATCAGACGCCTGCCCAGGCAACGGGTTTCGGCGAGGGGTATGACGTGGCTTTCGATGCGGCCGCCGGAACGATCACCGTGACGCTGCCCAACACGATCCTGTTCGAGTCAGGCAAAGCCGAGTTGAAGAGCGCCACCAGCGCCGAGCTTGACCACATCCTGTCCGTGCTGAAGTCGAAATACGCCGGCAAGGAGATCGACGTCGTCGGGCACACGGACACCGACCCCATCGCCAAGACCAAAGACCTGTGGAAAGACAACTGGGAGCTGTCCGCCGAGCGGGCGCTTTCGGTAGCGCGCTATTTGATGGCACAGGGCATTCCCGCTGCACAGATTCGTGCCGCCGGATGTGGTCCGGCCCGCCCCGTGGCTCCCAACACGACCGCCGCCGGTAAGGCCAAGAACCGCCGCGTCGAGATCGTTGTCCACATGCGATAGCGCGACACGCTCGGTTGCCCGCCCTGCGGGACACTGAATCTCAGCCCGGCTTGGACGGCTCTATCGTGACCACGAACTCATGCTCCGCCGGGTCGAACCGGACTTCCACCACCGTCCCTGTCACGGGGCAGACGCAGGCATCCTCGGCCTGCGGCGCACAAAGGTTCTGCCCCTTGCGGACCTGGTCACCCGCCTGAACGGCCGGCGCGCACGTGGCGTCCATTCGTAGGATACGTTGGTGGCTCATTTCCTGGCCTGCGGAAACGGTTTGATTCCCAGTACCTGAGCGATTCTCTGCGGGATTTCCGTGTTGTCGTAGACGCCCCCAAATCTCTCCGACTTCGGCCCGATGGCATAGACCGGCACGGGCGAGGCGCTGTGTCCCTTGGTCGACCAGTGCACCTTGATTTTGTCCCCTTTGAGGCTCCCTTCGGGGATGGTCAGACCGCCGGTCTCATGGTCGGCGGTAACCACCACCAGGGTGCGTCCGTCGGCAACGGCGAAGTCAACCGCCGCACGAACGGCTTCATCGAACAACAGAACCTGTCGTACGCAGGCGTTGGGATCGTTTGCATGGCAGGCCCAGTCGATCTGGCTGCCCTCGACCATGAGAAAGAAACCCCGGCCGTATTTCCGCGAGTCGGTTGCGGTCTCGTCGAGGATGTCGATGGCCTTCCTGGTCATCTCTGCCAGCATCGGTTCGGGCTTCAGCGTCGTCAGGGCATCGACCTGGAACAAACCCAGCACGAAAGGCCCGCGAACCCATCGCAACTGATTGGCGGTCTGGATGATTGTGTATCCGGCGTCTTCGGCCTCGGCCAGCAGATCCCTGTCGTCCTTTCGCCCGCTGTCGGAATGAGACTTGGGCAGGAAGTACTTGCGTCCTCCGCCGAACAGGACGTTGATCCGATTCTTGATCAACTGCTCGGCTATCTCCGGTTCCATCTTGCGGCTCTTGACGTGCGCGCCGAACACCGCGGGCGTGGCGTGTGACATCGTGCAGGTGACGACCAGGCCGGTCGCCATCCCACGGGCCTGGGCGGCCTCCAGAATGCTCGTGTACGGTGTCTCATCGGGTGCCATGCCGATCATCCCGTTGTTGGTCTTGATCCCGCAGGCCAGGGCGGTTCCTCCGGCCGCTGAGTCTGTTACCAGCCGGTTGGCCGAGTGAGTGGAAATCAGCCCATGGACCGGCAGTCGCTGCATGTGGATCTTGCCCTCGGCGCCGATTGCCTTCATGCGCGCCAGGGTGACCTGGCCCAGGCCCATGCCATCGCCGATGCAAAGGATGACGTTTCGGACCCGGGCGGCTCCGGCCGGATACGACTCCATCCTGGCCGGCGCATGGTAGAAGCTGATGTCGTTCGGGTCCGTCTGAGGAGTTGGATAGTTGAAGACCTCCGCTGCTGACAGGGTCGTCCAGGACAGGACTACGAGGGTGATCATCAAAGTGGTGGCTGTCCACACGTGGCGACGATTCGTCATTGGCCTGATCTCCTTCTAAATCCGGAATCTGTACCGTTGCTGATACCATACCGCTGTTGTCTATGCAAATGCTAATCGCGCCGTTCCGAGCGGTTGCGAGTCTGCCGGTATTTTCTTCTTCGGCCGAATTGCCCCTGCGCGCGTACTGTTTTTCGTCGCAACTGCTGATCTGCACGCAGGCCCCAAGCCCTTCCAGGAACGTCTTGTCCTGCGTCGTGGTCGAGCCGTGATGCGGAACGACTACGATGTCCGCTCTGAGTTCGGGATATCGGACCTGAAGCTGCTGCTGGGCGAGTTCCTCGATGTCCGAACACAGGAGAATCTTCACGCCCGCGAATTCGATGAGCAGGACCAGGGAACGGTCGTTGTCGCTCAGTTCGCGCGTGGACGACGGGTCGTCGGGAGGCCAGAGCGTGCGGATCGTGGCTGGTCCGGCATCGAGAAGCGCCGGCAGGGGTTCTATCCGACGCCCCCTGTGACGCAGGGATTCGACCAGCAGATCGGCCGTCGGATCGCTCCGAGGCGGGACGCCGAACGCCCTGCCGGCATACACGTGACGGACCGTGCAGGCATCCACGATTTCCGGGATTCCGTTGACGTGGTCCACGTCGCTGTGACTGACGATGATGGCTTCGAGTTCCACAATGCCCGCGGCGTTCAGGAAGGGCACGACGATGCGCGATCCGATGTCGCGGTGATACATCGAGCCGGCGTCGAAGAGGACGGTCTTGGCGCCGGGCAGTTGAACGACGATCGCCTGGCCGTGCCCCACGTCCAGGCAGGTCATTTGCAGGTGATCTCGGTGGGTGCGGCTCCATTTCACCGTGCTGATCCAGGCGGCCAGGACAATGGCCAGCGCGACGCACAGGCCGTGCTTCAGATGCGGCCGGCGGATGCGTCCGAAGCGGGCGAAAAGCACCAGCCCATAGTAGATTGCGACCAGTCCCACCGTGACGCGACCGATGACGATCGTGTTGGTATCCAGGTGGCTCATGAGTATCACGATCTGAGCGAGCAAGTCGGTGCACAGCGCGAGCAACGGGCCCAGGACGGCGGCCAAGCTCGGCAACAGAAAGAACAGGATGATCTTCACAAAGCCAATCGTCAGGATCGCAGACACCAGAGGAGACACCAGCATCGTCCAGAGACTGGCCAGCGGTGTAATGGTCCAGAAGTGGTACAGCAGGATTCCTGCGCCGCCGATCCAGGCGCCCAGTCCCGCCGCAAGCAGTCGGATCATGCCGCCGCCCATGCGTTTGACCGCGTGCAAGGGCGGGTTCAACGACAACTCCTGCCGGCGGAACCAGCCGTACGTGAGGTCATGGAGGCAGCCCTCGATGGGGCCGGTCAGTGCGAGAATTCCCGCTACAGCCGCGAACGACAACTGCCAGCCCGCTTCGAACAACTGGGTCGGGCGGATCAGCAGCAAAACGATCGCGGCCAGACACAAGGCGTTCAGCGTGCTGGTGCGACGGCGTGCTATCGCTGCGGCGCAGAAGGCCCAGACGATGACCGCGCCGCGAACGGTGGGCGCCCGCGTCGGGACGATCAGCAGGAAAGCCGCGACGGCAAGAGCGCACAGGACGGCGCGTCCCGGCTTCATCAGGCCTGCTGTTCTGCCCAGCCACCAGATCGCCCCGGCGAAGATGCCCAGGTGCATGCCGGAGAGGCTGACCAGATGGAGCAGTCCCGTCCGGCGAAATGCCTCGAACGTGCGCCGGTCGATGCGGTCCCGCTTGCCCAGCAGTAGAGCCTCCGCCAAGCCATGAGGGTCATTCACCGACGCCGAGCCGCACAGCAACGCTGCGGAAGCGGCCTGGCTGAATCGCATGCGCAGACGGGCCAGCAGGTTCGTACGATGGGTGTCACGCCTCTGGATGGAATCTGCCGAGGGGACCGAAGCGCCGACGTAGATGTTGCGGCGCGCCAGGTGCGCGGCCAGATCGGACTGCCCCGGGTTTCTCGGCTTGGCGAATCGATACAGCCAGCAGTAAGCCTGGATGGCGTTACCGACCCTCAGATTCAGTGTTGGTCCGTCGATCTGCACGCGTACGACGCCGCGCGCATCGATCCAGCCGCTGCCGGTCTTGATCTGGTCTACTTTCACATAGAAAACCATCTGTGGATCGGTGAACGTCAACTCAGCGAAGCACCAGTCCTCCCGGACGTGCGACGGCTGTGTGAGAATGCGTCCACGTATCGTCGCCAGGACCCGCTCCGCGCCCACGCAGTGACGAATGTCGTTGCCGCCGGCCGTCTGATAGGCGCTCAGATGTACGGCGCCAAGTCCCACGAAGCAGAGCAGCGCGCCCCACGCCGCGACGGGGGGCCGCAGGCGCCGATACGTGCAGGCCATTCCGACGCAGAGTGCCGCCGTCAGGAGCACCGGTACAATGGTCTCCGGACGCAGCCGCTCTACCGAGTCACCTGGTTCGAGCCATGCCGTCATCGCGTGCTGGGCAACAATGCCTGTCATGAGACCGACCGCCGGAAAGAACAGACCGGCGGTGTCGATCAGACGTGCATGCAGACTCTGCCCGCTGAGCTGCGCCTCGATATGGGCCAACCTTCTCCGAATCTCGTCCATAATGATATCGATAGTCTACCGTGTCGGGGATGATTTGACCAGAGGGAACCCTCGCATTTCTGAACCGCCCGGGCCTTGGCGGCCTATAAAGAGCTGATAGAATGGGCAGTGCGCGGAATTTCTGTCGGGCACCGGAGTCGGTTCGGATGTGGGAGTCAGAACGATGGATGTGGAAATGAGCGGCTACGAGGTGCTCGAAATCGCCGAGAAGATCGAGCGAAATGGGGTGAAGTTCTACCGCCGGGCGGCGGGATTATGCGACGATCCGAGCATCAGTACGCTGTTTGTCCAACTGGCCCAGTGGGAAAGCAAGCACATCGAGGTGTTCCGGCAGATGCGCGAGCGCCTGGCGAGTCACCACTGGCAGCTCGGAGACTTGCGTCCGGACCGGCTCGATGGGCCCGACGCGCGGGCCATGGCGGGACTGGCGGTGTTCGGGATCCAGCCCGATCCGAGCCAGGAGCTGACCGGCAACGAGAGCAGGGCCGACGTCCTGAGACTGGCCATCGAAAAGGAGAAGGATTCGATCGTCTACTACACCGGACTGAAGGACTTTGTCCCGCAGGAGATCGACCGCCGGACGATAGAAGAGGTCATTCAGGAGGAGATGAAGCACGTTCGTATCCTCGTCCAGTCGCTGGAACAAATCACGTGACGGCAGGTTCGGCGAGGCACCCAAGCAGGGGGGGCGGGTGTGCACGGAACACCAATTCCACTGAACCGTTGACACCGTTGAACCGTGTATCATAATACCGCTGGCAACGCTGGCCTGTGCGCGGTCTTGGGTGGATGGGTAAGAAGGGCGGATTGTGATCTCGCCAGGCAATCGAGTCCGATGAACCGAGGATGACCGAATGAGGGTTACGCAGCAGGCCGCGAGGAAGCAGGATGTGTCCATCGTCCTGTGTGGGCAGGCCGGACAAGGTGTGCAGACGGTCGAGCATCTGTTGACGCGCATCCTGAAGGCCGCCGGCTATCACGTTTTTGCCACGAAAGAGTACATGTCTCGTGTGCGGGGCGGCGCCAATTCGACGACGATCCGCGTCTGCAGCAAGCGCGTCGCGGCGCCGATCAGCCGCATGGACATTCTCGTGCCCCTGAACAAGGGCACCGTCGCCCATGTCGCCGAAAGGCTCTCGCCCGAGACGGTGCTCGTCGGTGAGCGCGAGGTGGTCGCCGACGAGGCCGCTGAATCACATCGACTCCTGGTTGTTCCATTCACGCAGATTGCTTCCGATATCGGCGGCAAGATTTACTCGAACGTGGTGGCGGTCGGCGCGATCGCGGGCCTGCTGGGACTCGATCCGGAGGCGGTGGTCGCCTATGTCCGGCGGTTCTTCGCGAAGAAGTCCGAAGACATCGTCGCCAACAACGTCAAGGCGGTGCAGGCCGGCTACGATGCCGTCGGCAAGCTCGATCTCCCGGATGGGCTGAAGTTGACCTTCAAGCCCAGCGCCAAGGTTGCGGATGAGATGCTGCTCAGCGGCGCCGAAGCGGTCGGGCTCGGCGCGATCGCGGGCGGCTGCAACTTCGTTTCGTCCTATCCAATGTCCCCATCGACCAATGTGCTGACCTTCCTTGCCCAGCACGGCCTCGAGCAGGGGGTCCTGGTCGAGCAGGCGGAGGACGAGATTGCGGCGATCAACATGGCGATCGGCGCTGCGTACGCCGGCGCCCGCGCCCTGGTGACCACGTCGGGCGGCGGCTTTGCCCTGATGACCGAAGGCGTGAGCCTGGCGGGTATGCTCGAATGTCCCGTGGTGATTCACCTGGCCCAGCGGCCGGGACCGGCGACAGGCCTGCCCACGCGGACCGAGCAGGCAGACCTCGAACTGGCCCTTTACGCCGGACACGGCGAGTTCCCGCGCATCCTCTTCGCGCCCGGGACGCTTGAACAAGCCTTCTATCTGACGCAGAGGGCGTTCAACCTCGCCGACAAGTACCAGATTCCTGCGTTTGTCCTGACCGATGAGTATCTGATCGATTCCTACTACAACTGCAAGGGTTTCGACCTGTCGAAGGCGAAGGTGGACAGGCACATCGTTAAGACCGCGCCGGACTATCGCCGCTACAAATTGACGAAGAATGGGATTTCGCCTCGCGGCATCCCAGGATACGGCGAGGGGCTGGTCGCGGTCGACAGCGACGAGCACGATGAGGAAGGCCACATCACGGAGGACCTCAACGTGCGCGTGGCCATGGTGGACAAGCGTCTGGCCAAAGGCGAATCGCTCAAGAAGGACATCGTACGTCCTGAGCTGATCGGGCCGAAGAACTACAAGAAACTCGTGATCTGCTGGGGCTCGACATACCACGTCGTTCGGGAGGCCCTGGCCGAGTTGGGGCGGACCGACACCGCGATGCTGCATTACAGCCAGGTGTACCCGCTGCACTCGAGCACGGCCGGCCTTATTCGCAAGGCCCGCAGGACCGTCGTGGTCGAAGGCAACGCGACGGGACAGTTCCGCAAGCTGATCCGGCTGTACGCCGGCGCGGATGTGGACGAGGCCCTGGTCACGTACGACGGCCTCGGCTTTACGGTCGAAGACGTGGTCGAAGGACTCACCGAGATCTTTTCGTAAGGACTGTGCCCGATGGCGACGGATGTTTTCGAGATGGGTGACATCGACATTGCCTGGTGTCCGGGATGCGGCAACCACCCGATTCTCAAGACGCTCAAGGAGGCGCTCGCGGAACTCCAGATCGACCCCCGACAGCTCGTGATGGTCTCCGGGATCGGGCAGGCGGCCAAAATTCCCCACTATCTCAAGTGCCATTTCTTCAACGGCCTGCACGGTCGGGCGCTGCCGCCGGCCACCGCGATCAAGGCCGTCAATCCGAAACTGACGGTGATCGCCGAGAGCGGCGACGGGGACATGTACGGCGAGGGCGGAAACCATTTCATCCACTGCATCCGCCGCAATCCCGACATCACCAACATCGTCCACGACAATATGGTCTACGGCCTGACAAAGGGCCAGGCGTCGCCCACGAGCCGGCGCGGGTTCAAGACGCCTGTCCAGGTCGCCGGCGTGATCCTCGAACCGTTCAACCCGCTGGCGGTGGCCATCGCGCTGGACGCGAGCTTTGTCGCGCGGGCCAGCTCGGGCGACCGCGAGCAGACCAAAGAGATTTTCAAGAAGGCCATCCGGCACAAGGGCTACGCGCTCGTGGACATCTTCCAGCCGTGTGTGACGTTCAACAAGCTCAACACGTACCAATGGTTCAAAGACCACGTGTACTACCTCGACGATTCGCACGATCCTGCGGACCGCATGGCGGCCTTTGCCAAGGCGACGGAAACCGATCGGCTGCCTCTCGGTGTCTTCTACGTCAATCCCAAGAACAGCTTCGAAGAGAACACGCAGATGTATCGCGATGATCCGCGTCCGCTTTGCGAACGGGACGTGGACGCCGCCAAGCTCGCGGCGCTGATCGACACGTTCCGGAGGGCCGGCTGACGGTAGCCTGGGTTTGGCTTTGAGTCGCAACGCGATAGAACTGAAGAACGTCGGGGTCACCCGAAGGGGCAACGTCATTCTTGCCGAGATCAGCCTGAGTGTCGAAGCGGGCAGTTGCTGTGCGATCCTCGGGCCTAACGGCTCGGGCAAATCGGCCCTCATGGCGGTGCTGGCCGGCTACCTCTGGCCCTCGACGGGCGTCGTCAGCGTGGACGGCCGCACCTATGGGCAAGTCAATCTGGCCGACGTCCGCAGCCGGATCGGACTGATCGAGCCTTCGCGGGCGCCGAAGTTCGACGAGCGGATGTGTGTTCGCGACGTCGTGGCCACCGGCCTGTTCGGGACGATTATGCTGCCTCCCCATCGCAGCGTGACCGACAGCCAGTGGCAGCGCGTGGACACGGAGATGGCTTCCGTCGGTCTGGCCGAGATCGGCGAGCGGGCCTACGGCGACCTGTCTTCCGGCGAGCAGATGAAGACGCTTCTGGCCCGGGCGATGGTCTCGAACGCGAAGATTCTGCTTCTGGACGAGCCGACGGTAGGCCTGGACATCGGTTCGCGTGCGGCCTGCGTCGCCGTCCTGGATCGGCTGTTGGCGCGGAGCCGGCCGCCGACGGTCGTGATTGTCTCGCATCATCTGGACGAGCTGCCGGCCGCGGTTGACCAGATCGTGTTGATGAAGGGCGGCCGGGTGGTCGGCCGGGGCACGCCCGACGATCTGCTGACCTCGGCCCACCTGACGGTTTTGTTCGACTGTCGGGTCGAGGTGATCAAGAGCAACGGGCGGTTCCTCGCCAGCGTCCGCTCCGCCGATTTGGGATGATGTTTTCTGGGGGCGTGCAAAACCTGTGACTGGATTGATGCGAAAGTTCTTGCGGCCGGGCCAGTTCTACGCATCCCGGCGGCCCGTGATGACCGAGACCCTTGTCGGCTCCTGCGTCACGGTTTGTCTGTACAACACCGAAGGCGGATTCGGAGCGATGAATCACTTCCTTCGCGACCGGCCCCGGAACGAGTCCGATCCGGAGGTGGGAACCTATGGGACGACCGCCACCCGCAAGATCGTCAACGCCATGCTGAAGATCGACCCTGAGCCGCGTCACTATGAGGCCAGCATCTTCGGCGGTGCGGCGGTGCTGAAGAGCCCGAACACCGATGGGAGCATCGGGGACGGCAATGTCGCGGCGGCTCTGGAGGTCCTGAAGGCCGCCGGCATCCGCGTCGTCCGCCAGGAGGTCGGCGGGACGCGTGGCCGACGCGTGAGGTTCAACACCCACACCGGCCAGATCGAATGCCGGTTCGCGGGCGACATCCCGCGCAAGAAGATCCCGCAGAGGGCCGAATGACCGTCTTGCTCGTATCGCCTCCACGAGCCAAGGTCCTGGCAGAGATCCTCGAACGGGTCCACACGCGGTACAACCATCGCCGGCTTATCGGTGCCGATCCGCTTCAATTCGCCTATCGGTTCGACCGGCCGCAGGATGCGGAGGTCGCCTCCTTCCTCGCGGCGGTTCTAGCCTACGGTCGCGTACAACAGATTCAACGGAGTCTGAACGATCTGTTCGCACGCATGGATTGCGGTCTATACGATTTCGTGATGAACTTCTCGCCGTCGCGCCGGTCGCGTCTGGCCGGCTTCAAGCACCGCTTCACGACCGCCGAGGACGTGGGCGACCTGCTGGAGTTGCTGCGTCCGGTGCTTCGCCGGCACGGGAGCATCGAATCGTTCTTCGTTAAGGGTTTCGATCCGAGGGAACGGAACGTTCTGCCCGCGTTGGCGAGGTTCTGCGACCGCCTGACAAACGGCTATGCCCAGCATCACGGCGGCCGGGTCAGCCGGGGGCTGATGTACCTGCTGGCCAGCCCCAGCCGGGGCAGCGCCAGCAAGAGGCTGCACCTGTTCCTGCGGTGGATGGTCCGCGCCGACGACGTCGATCCGGGACTATGGAAGAGCGTTGCCCCGGCCAAGCTGATCGTGCCGCTCGACGTACACATGGCCCGCCTTTGCCGCATCCTCGGGCTTCACGACAGCAACACGATTTCCCAATCGACCGCCGTGCAGGTCACGGAGGGTTTCGCCGCGATCACGCCGGCCGATCCGGTTAAGTACGATTTCTCGCTGTCCCGCATCGGCATCCTCGACGAATGCACCGGCCGCCTTCGCCCCGACTGCGAATTCTGCGAACTCTTCGACGTGTGTCTCCACCGTGCGGATCGGTCCGGCCGCTGACAACCGTTTCCCTGTCATGGCGCCAGTAGGACAGGCGACGCCGGACACTTGGTACACCAAATCAGCCCGCCTGGTAGATGACGGGCCGGTATCGCGGGGCTGGGATCGTCTTGCCTTCGGCTTTGGCGGCCTCCAGCCAAAGGGCCTTTGCTTTCTCCACTTCCTCCAGGGCCTCGGCTGGCGTTCGTCCGAAGGCCGAGCAGGCCTCCAGGTCAGGTATATCGGCGATGTACCCGCCGTCGTCCTGCGAGTAGAAGATATTTATGTGATAGTCCTGCATCATGCATCCTCGATTATCAGGTTATGGCGTTCGACCAGCCGTAAGACCTGGCGTATCTGATAAGGTTTGGCCTGTTCCTGGACATTCTGAAGGTGACTAGTTCGGGTATTCCCGGATGGACGAAGATATGGTGGCTGCCGGCGGTCCGCGCCAGACGAAAGCCGAAAGCCTCCACAAGAACGACCACGTCTTGAAATCGCACGTTCTTCTGACTAGTGAGGATCTTCTGTAGCAGCTTTCGCTTGTTCATCTCGAGCATCTCACCGAAGCCACTGTCCGAGTATCGCAAGCCATTTTCGGGATTGAACGCGTGACTGTCAAGGTATAGCCCGCGGAATCGATACACGCATGGAGAAGGGCACCCCAGGGTCCCGTGTGTTTCTTGGATTGCGGTTGTTGCGATTTCTGGTAAACTCCGGCGGCGGGTGGGACGTATCGCTGGCGGGGTGGGGCGGCAACAGTGGCATTGACTTGAGGAATCGAACGGATGGATGCGAAGGACCTGGAGAAGTATTCGTCGGCGATCACGCTTTCGGACATGGAGGTGTTCGTCTTCCCGGAGCTGATGTACAGCCTTGTGCTGGCCAACATCATGAGCCCGCTGCTGTGGAAGTGGCGGCAGGTCGATTGCTTCGCCAAGCTCGAGGGCAAGACCAGCTACCGGCGGCTGATGCGGATGCGGCAGTACATCATGGACGAGTTCGACTTCAACCTCGACCTGGAGACCTGGGGCCTGACCAAACAGGAGACCGAAGTCAACCGCTTCCGGCACGTGATCCGCCCCGAGCAGATTGCCGCCAGCAACGCGCTGTTCGGCTATACAGGCGACCAGTACTATTTCGATGTTGACATCCGCAGGCACTTCGGGCTCGACAAGTACGACGGCGACGTGATCCCCTACTGGAAGACCGAGACCGTCGAGGCGATGGAGGCCTTTCGCTTCCGGCCGGGCTACGACCGGGCGGCCGGCGAGTGCGTGTCGCTGGCGACGCTGTATGCCGCCGCGTCGTTCATCGTCTGCGGCATCCCGCTGGAAGACATCTACCTGATCCTCACGCCGCTTCATTCGCAGAACTTCATCGACATGCAGGACGGCATCCTTACCAACAACCGACGGCTCATCACCAAGACCATGTGGTTCAACGGCACCGAGATTTCGTACAAAGCCCAGCGGGCCCTGCGCAACGAGCAGGTGACCATCGTCGCGCATCCGAGCGGGTACATCCATTGCTTCTACGACGAGGCGACGATTGACCCGAAGGTCTACGACCACTTCGTTGCAAGGATCGGTGAGTATCTCTCGGCCGAGTTGAACATCACGACGTTCGCGAGCTTCCTGCGATGCCACCGGCAGTACCAGGAGCATTTCCAGATTTGTCGCGACTGTCACGGCCAGCCGCAGTTCCTCAAGGCCGAGACGCTCTTTCACTACGAGCACGGCAGCCCGTACAAGATCGGCGATGCCACCCACGACAAACTCCTGGCCGAGGTGTCCGACGAGGACTTCGTGCGGCACGAGATACCGGGACGCGTCCGTTGCGACCGGCTGAGCGATTTCCTCGCGAAGCAGAAGCCCGACCTGAGAGAGCCGGCCGGACGCGAGGCCCTGCGTCGCTTCCTCGAACCGCACGTGCCCGACGCCGGACGGTTCGTCGAGCTGCTGGCCGACTTCGTGCACATCCGGCCGAGGTTGCCCGGCAGGCAGAAGAGCTTCAAGGCGGTCGAGCCCATCAAGCTGTCGGTCGATCAAGGCCGCGAGGAGATCATCGCAATGCTGCAATCCAGGCGACAGAGCAACCCGACGATCGATCTGGCTTTCTATGCCTATCGGGACATGGACACGTGCGACTGGCGCCCGTTTGTCAAAGCCGCCGTCGAACGCAACCCCGTCTCGCTCGAACGGGCCGGCTCCCGACCGCTTGACGAGGTTTACGCCTGGCTCGGGCAGCTTGAGCCGGCCTCGATCTACGACGGCAACCGCCTCGCCCAGCCCGACGAGGTCGCCAACTACGGCAGGGGGGATGGTCTCGAAAAGGCCTTTCTGCTGGCCAATGTCGTGCGCCGCCGCCAGCCCGACCGGTCCCTGCGTCTGATCGCCGATCGCGACAAGGTCGTCGTGCGCGGCAAGCAGGAATTCGCATTCCAATCGGCCAAGACCCTGTCCGCCCAGGTGGACATCGCTGAGGACGGCACCATCCAAGTGAAGCGCTGACACGTGGTTCGCCGGTTCTATTGGCCGCGCCGGTGGTACAGCTCGATCTGTCTGGTGACTCGCTGGACGAGTTCCTGGTTGCCGGTGGACTGGGCGATGCGTCTGGCCTCCTCCAAGCGGGCGACGGCCTTGTCTACCTGACCGATTTGGGCGTAGCTGGTCGCCAGCCCCAACAGCGCATCGGTGTGGCGCGGGGCCAGCCGCAGGACCTGGAGGAAGTGCGGGATCGCCTGCTCGTGCTGCCGGAGCCCAGCCAGCGTGACGGCCAACTGGTAGCGGACCGCGACGTTGGCCGGGTCGAGGCTCGCGGCGTAGGACAACTGCGTCAGGCCCTCCTCGGTTGCCCCTCGGGCGCATAGCGCCATCCCCAGATGGGCCTGCGCCATGCAATCGCCCGGCTTGAGCCGTGCCGCCAGGCGGTAGTGCTCGAGGGCCCGGTCCGGTTCGCCTTGCTCGTCCAGCAGCACCGCGAGGTTGTGGTGAGCCGTGTAGTTGTGGGGATCGAGCTGGACCGTTCGCAGCCAGCACTTCATCGCCTCGGTCTTGTTGCCCCGGCGGGATTCCGCCACGCCGAGATTGAAGTGCGCCTCGTGAACGTCCGGCGCCAGCTGCAGCGCCCGGCGCAGATGGCGGATGCCTTCGTCGAGCCGATTGTCGGCGACGAAGGCGCCTCCCAGATCGGCCAGGATCCGGCCGTCGTCGGGTTTGGCCTGAGCCGCCTGCGACAGATGCCGGATCGCCTCGCCGTAGCGGCGGCGGGCGAAGAAGGCCAGTCCCAGCGTGTGCAGCGCCTCGCCGTTGTTCGGATTCAGCTCCAGGGCCTTTCTCGCGTGACGTTCGGCGCCGTCCAGGTCGTCCGATTTGAAGCACTCCCATGCGGCCCGCGCGTAGGAGACATCGTCGATGAACTTCTCCCGAATCTGTCGAATCGCGGCGGCGTCCGCGTTGACGAACTCCGGGATGTTGGCGGCGCGATCCGGCGCGGTCAGGCGGTCGAGCACGACCGGCGGCGTGCTCTGGCCCTGTTCGTCGATATGGGTCAGGTACAGCCGCGTGTAGGGGGAGTCGGGCTTGCCCGAGAAGACGAGCCATTTGCCGTTGGGCGAGAAGCTGTGCCAGGAGTTCATGCACTTGGTGTTGGCGCGCAGACGGCGGGCCTGGCCCCCCTCGGCGGGGATGATGTACAGTTCGCTGTCCGGCTGGAGCAGCATGTAGTTCTGCGCCCGGCAGAACACGATCCACTTGCCGTCCGGCGAGTAGCGGGGGAAGTAGTTGCTCTTGCCGTTGAACGAGGCCCCGGCGATCGGCTCGGCCTGCCCGCCGCGTCCCTCGTTGAAGGGGACACGATACAGGTCGAACTGGAACGGCTTGCCCTCCACCAGGAATTCGCGGCAGTCCGACGCGCTCAGCAGCACCCTGTGCTCATCGCCGGCGCGCCGTACGCGGTACGCCTGCGTGGCGGCAAAGACGATATGCTTGCCGTCCGGGCTCCACGTCGGGTTGCTTTGCACCCGGTTCGGGTCGTCGGCCCCCGGCAGCGACTGGAATGTGCCCGTCTGCCGGTCGTAGACGCACAGGATTCCCTTGACCGGGAAGAACAACTGCGAGAAGTCCAGGCCGGGCTTGGGCACAAAGACCGACTCGTCCTTGACGGTGCTCACGACGAATCGCCCATCGGGCGAGACCTGCGACAGCAGCCCGAACGTCGGCTCGCGTTCATCCCTCCTGTAATCGCTCCAGGTGATGATCGCGTTCCTGTCGAGCGTGATGGACCTGGCGACTGCCGCGATGGCATACGAGCCTTTGTCGTTGGCGTAGTCGACGTCCATGCCCAGTACGGCTCCATCGGAGGAGAATGAATGGCAGTTGCCGCACACGGGCAGCTTCTCCAGGACGATGGGCGGCGGCGACGTCGCGGAGATCGGACCGAAGCGCCAGCGAATAGTGGAGGGGTCCTTGACGGCGTCGATGAAGGGCAGGTTCACCTCGCGATAGAACAGCGGCGCTGCGACCTCGTCTGATGAGGTCCGGATCGTGACTTGTCCGGCCGACAACGCCTGCTCCGGCGTGCGGCGATCGAGCCCGACCACCCTCACGAGCGCCGGTCTCTCCAGGGACCGCCGTTTGATCTGTTCCCAGACTCGCGGTCGCGGCTGCCATTGCGGCTGCGAGGCGAAATGGTCGATGTGGCTGTGACCCTCGGCAAACACGATCGTGACCAGCCAGAGATTCGCGCGGACGTTCTCGTCCTTCCATCGCAGCGTCGGTGCGCTGATCTCCGGCGGAAACAGCGTCCCGTCCAGCGGGTACTCGATCGCGATCCGACCCGGCGACGTCGCACGGGCCAGGGACGCCAGGATCGCCTCGGAATCGACCCCCGTCCCACGCAGGGACAGAACCCCCAATCCGGCGCCGACCAGAACCGCCGTCGCCGGGACGCCCCACACGAGATATCGAACTGACCTTTGCACAACTCTCGTGCCTTGTGTGCTGTCACCCGCCGTCCGATTTGCTCACATGATCTTCTCAACGACCACCGACTGCCCTTCGGTGAAGTGGGCGGTGGCGGCGTCCTCCGGACTGATGCGCATCGCGTCGCCGTCCGGATTGGCGGGGGCCCCGGCCTTGACGTGGACGGAGCGCAGGCCGCCATACCACCAGCGGACGTCGCTGGCGTAAAGCAGGTCGCCCGGCTCGGCCGCCATCGTGTCGAGGGCCGATTGCGGCACGACCGCGGCGTTCGTGCCCGAGAGGCCCGCGTCGATCCTGGCCGTCAGTCGCACCCTTCCGCCGGGCCGGCGATTGGGTTCGCCGCCCTTGAATTCCCGCATGGCGTCGATCTGAGTCCCCGCGACGAGGCCCTTCAATTCACTCAACGGCCGGGGGCTGGTAAACCACGTGACCAGCACGCCGATCGCGCCGGCCGCCAGCAGACCGAACAGCGCCCGCATGAACGAGTAGCTTCCCGAGCCCATGCCGAAGTCGAACGGACCGACGAGCGCATCGGGCCACACGAAGGACAGGCCGATCAGGATGCTTCCGCCGGCAATGGTCGCAAAGCCGGCGACTGGCGTGTACCGCTTCCAGAGAATCCCCAGAAACACCGCCATCAACACCGGTGGGGTGACGGCGGCGGTGAACATGCTGTGGGCCTCATAGATGGTGCCTTTCATAAAGACCGGGACCAGGGCCAGGCCCATTCCCGCCGCACACAGACTCGTGATCCGCGCCACCAGCAAATGGTGCTTGTCACTGGCGTTCGGTCTGACGTAGGGTCTCCAGATGTCGTTGACGAAGATCGCGCTGACCGCGTTGACCAGCGAGTCGGCCGTACTCATGAGCGCCGCCGTCAAAGCCGCCAGCACGAAACCGAAGACGCCGGGGGCACAAAGGAAATGGGCCGCCTTGACGAACGAATCCTCGGCATTGGTGGCCAGCTCTCCGTTGTTGACCAGGGCCCGGGCGATCCACCCGCCGCAACTGGTGGCAATGGCCGCCAGCGGTGTCAGGACCAGAATCCACGCGACCACCATCCGCCGCGAGTCCTTGACGCTCCGCAGCGAAAGGAAGCGCATGATGAAACCCTGGTGCATCAGCATGAGGGCCCCTGTGTTGGCCAGGCCGTCCTGGACGTAGATGCCGATGAAGCTGAACTTCGGCGGCGCATTGAAATCCGAGAAGGCGTACTTGTGTTCGGCCGGCAACAGCGCCCAGAACTCGCCGAAGCCCCCGAAGTGGTAGATCGCACCGACGAACAGCCCGAGGCCGGCGGCCAGCAGGATCAGTCCCTGGACCAGATCCGTCATGATGACCGCCGTCTGCCCACCCACGTACACGTACAGGGCGACCGCCACCGCCGTCACGGTGGCCCCGGTCATGACCTCCCATCCGAGCAGGGTGTGCATGGTCTTGCCCAGCGTGATGAGATTGATGCCGATGTAGCCGACCAGGTACAGCAGGATGATGAACGTCGCCATCACGCGCGTGCGCTTGTCGAACCGCGCCTCCAGGTATTCGGGAATGGAGACGATCTTCTTGTAGTAAATGATGGGAATCCAGGCGAGCACGAGGATCGGCATCCAGAACCAGTCGTTGAAGTAGGTCTGCGTGCTGGAGATGCCGTACTGGAACCCGACTTCGCTATATTTGATGAAGCTGTAGCTGCCGACGACCGTGGCGATGCACGAAAAGGCGATCAGCCACCAGGAGAAACGCTGGCCGCCGAAAAAGAAGTCCTTTGTGCTCGCCGTGTAGCGTCCGAAGTACAGACCGAACCCGAGCACGGCCAGGAAATACGTCAGCATGACGGCGTAGTCGAGGGTTCCGCCGATGGCTTGCGCAATCATAGGGACCCTCCGTTGGACCAGTGTGGCGATAGAAACGTGAAGACACACGCCAGCGCCAGCAGAAGAACGTATCCGGCCACGAGCGTCACGAGGAGCCGGCGGTCCTCCGCGATCCGCAGGTTCAGGTATCCGCCTCGAAAGCCCGCCCAGATGCCGACGAGACACAGTATCGCGCCGACGCCGAACTGGCACACAATCGGCCACACACGCAGCATGTTCACAGGATGGTTCTCCTCAATCAGGGATCGCCGTCGACGAGAAATACGTCCTGACGGTTGGTGCCCCACGGCATGATGGAACGGGCACAACCGACCGCAATTGTCCGCACAGACCTTGGCATGGCGCCAAGCTACCCGCTGTCCGGCCCGGCGTCAACCCTTGGGCGGACGTCCGTCCCTCATTGCACGCATGTGCAATCGACGCGCAGAAAAAAGCGGGCCCTTGTCGTGTGGACAGGGCCCGCCGTGGTATGCGAGAGCAGATGCCATCGGTCCAATCGCTATGGCGTGGCGGCGGGGCGGCCGAACCCCACGTCGTCGATGTAGACGATGCCGGTTCCGCCGGCGGCCGGACTGGTCCGATTGCCGACACCGATGGTTATCTTCTCGATCTTGACCAGGTTGATACCGTTGAACTGGCTCAGCGGGATTTGCCATTCCTGCCAGACCGTCTTGAGGATTGCGTCCGGGTCCATACTGCGGACGGTGGCGCTGCGACCGGCGCTGTCTTCCAGCGTGACATAGAGCGTCTGCGGCGTGTTCTTGGCGTCGCCACGGAACCACAGCCGCACGCGGTCGGCCCCCCCGATCGTCCAATCCTGCGCCCGCTCGAAGGTCCGCTCGGCCTCCGAGTAGAACGGCGAAACCGAGTTATTGTATGCCAGGGGCATCGACTGTTCGCCGCCGTGGACGATGGTCCGCTCAGCGAACGGCGCATTGAGGTAGCCAACGGTGGAGCCGGTGTTGTTAACCCAGCCGTCGAGCCATGTGTCGAAGATCGTTGTGCCGGCATCGACGTCGTCGTTGTAGCTTTCAAAATCGTCGATGCTCGCGTATTCCTCGACGGTGAAGCTCCAGAGATCGCCTTCCCACAGGCCGACGGCCTCAGCCTCGTTGACCTCGTCCACCCTCCAGTAGTAGATCGTTCCGAAGGTCAGGTTGTCGGGCGTGCAGCTGGCGGTCTCCGGCGTGCCGACCGGTGTGAGGGCCGCGGGATCGGTGCCCAGATAGACCTCGTGCGTGACGGCTTCGCGACCGCTGACCCAGGTCAGAACGGTGTCTATGGTGACGTTGGTGGCGCCGTTGGCGGGCTGCGGCCGGCGCGCCTGCGCGGGGATGTACAGGAACCGCACCTCGCTGAGGCCGTACCGCCCGACGAGCCCGTAGCCGCTGCGAACGGTCAGGCGGACGAACCGGGCCGCAACGCCCTGGAAATCCACCGTCGTGTTGTACACGTACGCCGCACTGGCCGTTGCCTGGGCGAATTCGACGTCTCCCAGTGTGATCCAGTCCATGCCATCGACGGAGTACTCGACCGTGACGGTTCTAAGGCCGAAACCGAGCAGCGGTTCGAACTCTCCGTTGTAGTTCCAGACCAGCATCTGGTGGAGCTTGTAGACCCGATCGAATCTGTACTGAATCCACACGGCCTCATCGGGGCCCGGACTGGCCAGCCACATGTCCCGTGAGTTCAGGGAATGCTGGTCCTGGGCGTTCACGCCGGAACCGTCGACCGTCTTCTCCGGTCCGGCGTCGACATCCGCGTGCGATGCGGTGGCCACGATATTCTCGATGGGATAGGCGAAAGACTCCGACACGAAACTCCAGACCCTGCCTTTGAATATGGTATTGGCTGGAGCGGCGCCGACACCGTCCACACGCCAGTAATACGTCTGGTCAAACGCAAACAGGCCCTCAGGGTCGAACGTGGCTGCGGCCTGCCCGGGACCGACCAGCACCCCTCGTGGATCGCCGATATTGGCGGCGCGCACGTCGTCCCAGCTTGTGCCCAGATAGACGTTGTGCCGGACGGCGGAGACGTCTGGTGTCCACGACAACACGGCGTCACGCGGCACATCGCGTGCCCCATCCGCCGGGCTGGGCTCGGTCGCCTGCCCCAGGTCGGTGCCCGCCATCACAGATTGAATCTCGGCTTCCGTCAGGGCGCGGTTGTAGATGCGCACGTCATCGACCAGACCGGGGAAGTACCTGCCGCTGCTGAGCCGCGCACCGATTCGCACCTGGTCGATCGTCCCGATGTCTCCTTCGGCGCTGTCGATATGCCGGCCGTCCAGAAACCAACGGCCCGTGCCGGCCTCATAGGTGCCGGCAAGATGGCGCCATTCCGTATCGACCGGTCCGATGATCCACTGGTACCCGCAGATGTGGGCGACGTAGTTGCCCTTGTCGTCCACCTCCACGTCGAAGTAGGTGCCCTCGACGTTTCCGTCGGGGACAAAGCCGAAGATGCTTGTCTTGTCGGGTATGGCGGTTATGCCGGCCTTCACCCAGGCCATGACTGTCCTGTCAACAGCCCCCGTGATTCCCACACTCCCGACACTGACGTAGTCGTCTTTGCCGTCAAACAGCAGCGCGCCGTCAACCCGTCCGATTACCCACGTCGGACCGCCCCGGAGTGTTCCGTTGTGGCCCCGGCCGCTGGCGTCATTTGCGACTGTTCCCGATCCTTCGTCGAACGTCCACCACCCGATCAGAGACGGATCGGCCGCGACGCCGAGGGAGATCAGGATCAGTGTCAGCCCGAGCACGGAACAAGCCAGCTTGGTTTGCCTCTTGAACATACCAGTCCTCCTCGAAGAAATGCGACTAAGGCCGTACCCAAAGCACTTACCCAGTCTTTCTCCGCAAGCCTCCAGATCGCCTCCGGCCAACCGGACAAACCCCGGCCGCAGCGACCCCGAACATGCACCATATTATCATACCATAATCGCCCCTCGCCTGCAAGATCGAAGCCTGACGGCGTCACTACGAGCCGAATCTGATTTTGGCGAGATAGATGCTGGTTTTTCCCTGGTGGCTGGAGTAGTAGCTGACGTAGAGCAGGTCGTTTCGCCAGAGCAGGCCGGGATAGCTGGTATCGCCTCCGCTGGGCAGGTCGAGCAGACGCCTCATCGTCTTGTTCTCGACGTCGAGGACGGTTAGGGCGGTGTGGACGCCGCCCTGGTGCATGCGTCCGGCGGCGATCCAGAGACCCGAGGGCAGCCGGATCAGGTCGGGCCCGCCGAAAGCGTTGAACTCAGTTCCCAGGTCGTGCCATTTCCATTGTGTATAGTCGGGGTTGCTGATCCCGAGCATCGTGCTGCTCGGCGCGTCGCCCGAGTTGTCGCGGCGAACCAGGGCATAGCACGTGCCGTCAGGTCCGAATCGCAGCGTCGTCTCGTTCGGAAAGCCCTTGTCGAACAGCCTCTCGACGAGCGGCTCGTACTTGATCCCGTCCGTGCTGGTTAGCAGCGACAGGTACTGGTCGCTACTGCCGCCGGCGGTGTACGACACGCCGTAGGCTTTGCCCTCGTGCCAGGTGACGCGCCATAGCCAGCGGCCCGGCTGGCTGACGATCACCGGCTCGGTCCAGGTCGTGCCGTCGTGGGAGAACGACACGAAGCTGCCAGTGGGCACGTGTTCGCCGTCCTGTTTTCGCGGTGCAGCACCGCCGATCAGCATCAGCCGGCCGTCCGGCATGATCGACAGGTGCGCATCGCGGAAGTCGTAGCCCTGGAACGAAATCAGGGCCGCCGACGTCCAGGTGTCCGCATCGGCCGAACGCAACACGCGAATCCGCCCGTCGGCCGAGACGTGGCCGCGTCCTTCGCGAAAAGCGCAGTAGAACTGCTCGCCGAACCAGACCAAATCCGTAAACGCGTTGTGGGCAGCGTCGTCCCAGATCTTCTTGACCTCGACGATTTCGGCCTCGATAGGTGCCACCGCTGCTGCGGCGAAGCTGTTGAACAAAGCCAGAAACAGTGCGAACGTTCGTGTTCTCATGGCGCTGCAATCTCCCCATCCGTTCCGTTGTCAATACGCGCCCGTGACGCGCATCTCGATGCTGAACAATGAATCCGAGGCGGTGATGAAAAGGGTCCGCCGGTCGGGCCCGCCGAAACAGACGTTGGCAGTCCAGCCTTTGTTGACGTCGATCTGCTCGATCTTCTCGCCGTCGGGATTGAACACGGTGACGCCGCGTCCGGTCAGGTAGACGTTGCCCTCGGTGTCGATCGTCATGCCGTCGGAGCCCATCGAGCAGAAGAGCTTCTTGTCCGAGAGCGAACCATCGGTGTTGATCACGTATCGATACGTTTTGCGGTCTCCGATGTCGGCGACGTACAGGAGCTTGCCGTCCGGGGTGCCGATGATACCGTTGGGCTGCACGAGATCATTGGCGACGCGGACGATGCTCTTGCGGTCCGGCGTGACGTAATAGACGTGCTGGCCGTCCTGTTGCATGGCGGGGTTGCGCTTCCAGTAGGGCCGCTTGTAGAGTGGGTCGGTGAAATAGATGCCGCCGTCGGGGGCGATCCAGAGGTCGTTGGGCCCGTTGAGCAGCTTGTCGTCGAAGCGGCGGACGAAGATCGTGACGTGTCCCTGCGGATCGATCATCCACAGCTCGTTATCCATGTCGGCGCAGGCCCAGAGGTTGCCGTCTTTGTCGAAGAACAGGCCGTTGGACCGGCCGCAAGGCTTCATGAAGTCCGTCAGTTTGCCGTCGACGGACCATTTGCAGATGCGGTCGTTGGGCTGGTCGGTGAAGAAGACGTTGCCCTCGCGGTCGGCGGCGGGGCCTTCGGTGAACTGAAAGCCGTCGGCCAGCAATTTGACCTTGGCACCGGGAGCGGTGACACCACTTGTCTTTGCCTGGTCGGCTTTTTTCATGACAGCCACCAGCTCGATGCCCTCGGTCCGGCCCAGGTTGCGGGAGTACTTCTTCTCTTGTGCGTTGTTCCAGTGCTCGTGAACACCCAGGCTGGCCGGCCGCACGACGTTGCCGGCGTGGTCGGGGTCGTAGAACGTGCCGGAAGGCGGGTTGTCGATCAGTGCCGCCTCGTGCAGGTAGTCGTCGGTACCCGGCATGCAGGAATACTTCTGCACATTGGCCTCGGCCTGAAGGAAGTCGAGGCCCACCGAGTCGATGGCGACGGGGTCCTGGCTGGCGAACAGACTGCTGGTCCAGTCGTTGTTGAACGGCGCCGACTCGAACCGTCGCGGCTCGTGCTCGACGTAGTGGATGCCGCCGTAGAGGCCGTCGATGAGATAGAGAACCGTCTTGCCGCCAAGCTCACTGTGGCTCATCAGGTCCACGAGGTTCCGGTACCGGCCCGTGGTCCTCTGGAAGCTCGTGTGCATGTCGTAGTAGCCTCTTTCGTACGGCAGGCGGATCAGTGAGCCGTAGTGGTTCTTGGCGCACAGCGTGACGCCGGCGCTGGGGTGGGCCTTGAGATTGGCCAGATTGATGAGGTAGTCGGCCTCGGCGTACGCCTGCGGCACGTAGTCCCGTGCGCACCCTTCGGGGTTGCAACTCCAATACAAGGGAACCGAGGATGGCCCGGTCTTCGTCCGGCCGGGTCCGCCCTGGCAGTCGAGGTAGATGACATGCGGGAACTGCCGGTGCAGCATGTCGTAGTATTCGTTGGCGAAGTAGGCGAGGGTGTCGCCCACCGCGATGTCGGACTGTTTGACGCCGACGGTTTCCGTCAGTTGCCGCAGCAGCGAGGCGATCATCTGGGGCGACGTGTTCATGTAGTCCACCCAGCTCTGCAACGCGTAGGTCTGGGGATTCACGGCGTCGGTGGTGCGGATGAAGCCGACGAAATTGACTTTCACCATGATCTTCTGGCCCGGCTCGTAGCCGACATCGCCCTTGCCCCTGGTCTTGTTGTGGTAGCGGAAGAGGGCATCCCACGCCGCTTTGTCGGAGGTCTCGCCCGTCAGGTTGCGAAGAGCCTGCGACATCATTTCGTCGACGGCCGCCGGATTCGTGTGTTCGTCCTGCCAGAGGTGGCCATCGCCCGGACCCTTCCAGTCGGTGGCTTCGGGATTGTGCACCCAGACGACTCGCCCTGGATGGATCCCTCGAGCGACGCCGATGGGCTGGTTGGCCGGCTGGGGATCGGCCAGCAGACGCTTCTCAGTGGTGACGCTGAACGCCACCCAGATCGCCGCGACGCTGATGCCTACAGCGGCCAATGCACACCGTCCGCTGCGCAGACTCGTCTGGGCCTTGCGCAGGGCTGCCGCCCAAGCCCCGATGCCCAGCAGCCAGGCGACGAAGCCGGACGCCAGCGGCATGGCTGCCCGCTGACAGGGATACATCGCTCGCGAGGGCTTGGGCACCACGCGGATCAGGAACCAGGCCAGAGCCAGCAGGCCGGTGATCGGCAGCAGCCAGAGCATCCATGGGCGGGGAGTTCGGGGCTCGATCTCGATTAGCTTGCCCGTCCTGGGACAGCGTCTGTGGTCTTCACATCTATCGGTGCGCCAATGGTGCGGGTCATAAGGTGTCATCGGCTCAACCTCCCGAATCGTGCGGTTCATCATGAAAAGTCAACTGACTGGGCATTGTACCACGGAGTCTCCGTCAAGTCGCGTCTTTTCGGTCGCACCCGGCAAGGGAGGGTGCACTGCGTGTTTATAGGTAGGTTCCTGGGGAGGCCAGGAAGGGGGGGCTATCATCTCGAAGCACGTGGCGGATGTCATTTCGACGAAGGGCGAAGCCCGCACGGAGAAATCTGGGCGAGGATAAGGCAATAGCCCGTTCGCAGCCGGATTCCTCCACTCCACTGCGCTCCGGTCGGAATGACAGAGTCGACTGCGACCCCCCGTGCCGGTCTACCTACAAACATCAAGTGCACCCCACACGGTAAGGGAGCGGGGCCGATCAGGCTATTGCGTCGTGGGGCGGCCGCCGGTAAGATGGCGGGAAATATCCATGAGGTATCGTACGAAATGGATGGGAGGTTGCATGGCATACCGAAGGGGCATCACACGCAGGACCTTCCTACGAGCTACCGCATCGGCTGTTGCGGTTCCTTATGTCATCACGTCGTCGGCCCTCGGCGCCGGCGGCCGGGCGCCGGCCAGCGAACGGTTGGTGATGGGGGCTATCGGCTGCGGCGGACAGGGCACACGCCACATCGGCGGCGGTATCTGGGTCCAGGGTGGCGGCTTCCTCAGCAAGCCCGGTGTGCAGGTCGTTGCGGCCTGCGACGTCAATCGCAACAACCTCAACAACGCCAAGAGCATCATCGACACCTACTACGGCAACCACGACTGCGTCGCGTACCACAACTTCGAGGACCTGTTGGTCCGCGACGACATCGACATCATCCTCTGCGCCGCCGGCGACCGCTGGCATACGCCGATCTCCATCGCCGCCGCCAAGGCGGGCAAGGACATCTACTGCGAGAAACCGATTTCGCTGACGGTCTACGAGGCGCGCGAGTTGGCCCGCACGATGAAGCGGTACGGCCGTATCTTCCAGAGCGGCACGCAGCAGCGGAGCTGGTACGAGTTCCGTTTCGCCTGCGAACTGGTCCGCAGCGGCTACATCGGTCACGTCAAGCACATCAAAGTCAACGTGGGCGGCCCCCCCGAGGAATGTCACCTTCCCGCGCAGGGCTCGCCGCCGGACTGGCTGGATTACGACCGATGGCTGGGCCAGGCGCCCTGGCATCCGTTCCACCCCGACATCCTGGGCTGGATGCGGTGGAAGGACTTCTCCGGCGGCGAGATGACCAACTGGGGCCAGCACATGTTTGACATCGCCCAGTGGGCGATGGGAATGGACGAATCGGGCCCGGTCGAGATCATTCCGGCCGACGGCAACGAGTTCAAGGTCCTGACCTACCGCTATGCCAACGGCACGGTGATGACGCGAGAGGGCATCAGCCAGCCCACGCCGGGCGTGCGGTTCGAGGGGACCGACGGCATGATCGAAGTGACGCGCGAGCAGCTCATCACTGAGCCGGACTCATTGCGCAGGCAGACCCTCACGGCCAACGACGTGCATCTTTACGAGAGCAAGAACCATCCGGACAACTTCCTCGAATGTGTCCGGACGCGGAACCGTCCGGCCTGCGACGCCGACGTCGGCTATCGCTCGATCAGCGTCTGCCACCTGGGCAATATCGCCTACTGGCTCGGACGGCCCCTGCGGTGGGACCCGGCGGCCGAGCGGTTCGTCAACGACCGGCAGGCCGATTCGATGCTCCAGCGGGCGATGCGCAGTCCCTGGTGCATATGAGAACGACAACACCACACGGTTTTGGAAAAGGAGCGCCCATGCGAACTCGACATATTGCCCCCATCCTGGTGGGACTGGCCATCGGTACCCTGTTGGCAGGATCGGCCGCTGCGGCAGCGGAGGCCAAGGTAGGCGATGGCTTCAAGGTGCACACGCTCAACGCCGAATCGCGTTTCGAGGCGGCGGGGATTCTCGACGTGAACCGCGACGGGAAGCTCGATATCTACTGCGGCGGGTTCTGGTATGAGGCCCCGACCTGGACCAAGCACTTCGTCCGCGAGATCAAGGAAGAAGGGGAGTACCATTACGACTTTGCCAACCTGCCGATGGACGTGGATGGTGATGGTTGGACGGACACCGTCGGCGCCGCCTGGCACGACAAGATGGTTTACTGGGTCCGCAATCCGGGCCAGGCCGGCGGGCCGTGGACGCTGCACCAGGTGGACACGCCGGGTAATATGGAAACCGCGATAGCCTATGATATCAACGGCGATGGCCAAATTGACATCCTGCCCAACATCATGAGCGCTGCGGCCTGGTACGAGTTCTGCCGCGACGCCTCGGCCCCGCAGGGTGTGCGGTGGGACAAGCACGTGCTGCCCCAGGAAGCGGCGGGGCATGGACTGGGCGCCGGAGACATCAACGTCGACGGTCTGTGCGACATTGTGACACCGAAGGGCTGGCTCCAGCAGAATCCTGACGGCTCGTGGACATGGCGTGCGGAGTTCGAGTTGGGCTACGCCGGCATACCGATTCTCGTGCACGACGTGGACGCCGATGGGGATTCCGATCTGATCTGGGGCCTGGGCCACGATTACGGCGTGTTCTGGCTGGAACAGAAGAAGGATGCACAAGGGACTCGCATGTGGGAAAAGCATCTGATCGACAACTCGTGGTCCCAGGCGCATTTCATGCTCCTTGCGGATCTGGACGACGACCGTCGATTGGAGTTGGTCACCGGCAAGCGCCATCGCGCCCACAACGGACACGACCCGGGCGGCAACGATCCTGTCTGCGTTTACTATTACGACTTCGATATCGCCTCGGGCAAGTGGACCCGGCATACGATGCATGAGGGCGGTCGCGTGGGCTTCGGAATCAACACCGCGGCTGCCGATATCGACAGCGACGGCGACATCGACGTCGTCGCCCCCGGCAAGAGCGGACTGTACCTCTTCGAGAACCTCATCAAGTAGTGGACAATGGACGAAGGACGATTGTCATGTCGAAACCGAAGATCGCGATGATCGGGGCCGGAAGCCTGATTTTCTGCAAGACGCTGGTCATGGATATCCTGGCCACCGAGGCCCTTCAAGAAAGCGAAATCTGTCTGATGAACCGGACGCGGCCCAAGCTGGCCAAGATGGAGGCCTTTGTCAAGAAGGTCATCAAGGAGAACGGCCTGCCTGCCAAGGTCACCGCGACACTGAATCGCCGCGAGGCGCTCGACGGAGCGGATTACGTGATCAACATGATCCAGGTCGGCGGCGTCGAAGCCTTCCGCATGGACTACGAGATCCCGCTGAAGTACGGCGTCGATCAGTGCATCGCCGATTCCATCGGTCCCGGCGGCATCTTTCGCGCGCTGCGGACGATTCCCGTTCTGGCGGATATGGCGGCGGACATGAACGAGCTGTGTCCCGACGCGATCCTGCTGAACTACGCCAACCCGATGGGCGCCAACTGCTCGGCCCTCGGGTGCGTGGCCGACGTGCAGTTCATCGGGCTTTGTCACGGCGTGCAGACCACGCTGGACCTGATCAGCCGCTACGTCAACGTCCCGAAGGACCAGGTGGATTACGTCTGCGCGGGGATCAACCACATGGCCTGGTTCCTGTCGCTGAGGGACAAGCGCGACGGGCGCGATTTGTATCCGATCCTCAAGCGGAACATCGAGAAGCCCGAGTATTACGTCAATGAGAAGGTGCGGTGCGAGGTGATGCGGCACTTCGGTTATTTCATGACCGAGAGCACAGGGCACCTGTCCGAATACGTACCGTGGTTCCGCAGCAGCAAAAGGGCCCTGGAGCTGTACTGTGATCAGCCCGATTTCGGTGGGGCGTCCGGCGCCTACTATCACTACTGCAACATGCTGGCGGAGAAGTACAAGAAGGTGGACTATCTCGCGACGGAATCGCCCAAGATCACGCGTCGCAGCGTCGAATACTGTTCGTACATTCTCGAAGCGGCCGAGACGGACCGACCGTTCCGTCTCAACGGCAATGTCCGCAACGACGGCTACATCACCAACCTGCCACAGGGCTGCTGTGTCGAGGTCCCGGTGTACGTTGACTCGCAGGGCCTGCATCCGGTGACGATCGGCGAGCTGCCGGTGCAGTGCGCGGCGTTGAACCAGAGCAATGTCACCGTGCAGGAGTTGGCGGTGGAGGCGGCGCTGACGGGGGATCCGGAGCGGGCGATGCAGGCGATGGCGATGGACCCGCTGACCTCGGCAGTCTGCACGCTCAAGGAGATCCGGGACATGACCGGCGAGATGCTCGAAGCCGAGCGCAAATGGTTGCCCGAATTCAAAGGCCGGAAGCTGACGCCTCGCCCGACGATCGAAATTGCCAAAGGAACGGTCGCCGTAGACGTCCCCCTCGACCCGGCCCTGGCCATCGCCAACCGCTTCGGCGAACTGGCCAGATAGCATCGCAAGCTACGGGCGCCGCTCGAAGCGGTGGGGGCCCGGGACGACGTTATCGAGTACGATGAACTTGCCGTCGCGTCGACCCTGAACGGTCCGGCCGTCCATCAGCACCTGCGTGCTGTCGCTGCCGAGTTTCGGGAGGTAGATGACGGCGGGCATGTTGGCGGGCGTGGTTACGTTCAGGATGAACGATTGTCCCTTGACCGCCTCGAAATCCACGTGGATCGTGCCCCGAACCGTGGGCAGATCAAGGCTGCCGCGCGTCAGCGAGCCGACCTGTGGTCTGATCCGCACCTTGGCGAAACCCGGCTCGACCGGCTCGACACCCATCAGGCAGCGGGGGATGATGTTGGCGGGCGCAGCGCCCCAGGCGTGGTTCCAGTCCTGATTGGGCTTGTACTTGTTGTCCCATGCTTCGAGCGTGATGGTTGTGCCCACGTCGTAGATCATATGCGGCCAGCTTCGGTCTGTGTCCCGGTCGGTCATCAGATGCAGGGCGAAGTCGTCCAGACCCGCTTCATAGAGGGCTTCGAGCAGGTACTGCGCGCCGTAGACGCTGCACACCATGCCGCGATTTTGAACGAACGCGGCGACCGATTCGACGTACTCCGGCGGCACCAGGCCGAACGCCAGTGGGAACATGTTTGCGTGCAGGGCGCTGTGCGTGCTGCCTTCGCCGTCGATGTAAACGCCTTTGTTCTTGTCGAGCAGTTTGTCGTTGAAGGACTGCCTGACCTTCGCTGCGGCCGAGGCGAATCGCGTGGCGTCCCGCTCTTCGCCGAGGGCTTGGGCGATGCGGCTCATGAGCACGAGGGCCCGATAGTGAAAGGCGTTGACGACGGTGTTGATGGGTTTGAATTCGAAGTCGTCCGTCTCGCCGTAGCCGCCTTGCAGCCCGAGGATGTTTCCGTGCGGCCAATCCACGATGTCCCGCAGCGTACCCTGGAAGTGGATCGACGCGAGCACTGTGTCGCTGACCAGGCCGGTCTGCGTGCTGATGAGTCCATCCTCCCGGGCCAGCGTCAGCAGCGTCTTGGCCTTCAGGTCGTCGTAGAAGTGTTCGATCGAGTCGGTATCGCCTGTGTACAGGTAGTCGACCCAGGCCATCAGCACCGAATGCAGAATCCACTCGGTCGGCCAGGTCGGGTGCGTCATCAGGTACTCATGCGTGTAGCGGGCCATCGTGTATTCGCGGTCCACGCAATAGTGGCAGAGCTGGTTGATGTAGGCGTCGGCCTCGTAGGGGATCCGTTCCCGGTCGCCGTCGACGTAAACGCCACAGAAGCTCGTCGCCTTGATGCTGTACTTGCACAGCTCCCACACGTCGTTGAGGACCGGATCGGACGAATGGAAGCGGGAAGCCTCCTCGTCGAATGGATAGTGGACCGCGATCTGGCAAATCGTCGAGGCGTCGAGCGTCGAAGGGCTGTTGACCACCTCGCAGTACCGAAACGGCATGACCTCCCCGATGGATTCCGGCATCTTGATTGCCTGCGGACCGGTGTTTCGCCTATCGGGCGGGATGGTCAACCTGTACGTGTGTGCACCTTCGTCGAGCGTCAGCTCGAGTTGCCGATATCGTCGGGACCCGCCCGGATTGCGGTCGATGCTGTCAGGCTGAGAGCAGACTTCGCCCAGATGGATTTCGATATGACGCCCGGCTTCGGGGCTGGTCAAGGTCAGTTCGACGGTTCCGAAAGCGGCCTTGCCGAAATCGACGAAGTAGTGCCGGTCTGTCTTGGTGGTGATCCGGACGGGTTTGATTCTGCTGGTCGCCAGCGGGTAGCGGACTGTTGTGTACGGGCCATCCAGAGGCCCTGTACGGAATGTCTGGACCTGTGAGTAGGGGCTGACGTGATCCTGCTGGTTCCACGTTCGTATTTTCCAGCAGTACGTTGCGTCCGGGGAGAGGGGCCTGCCGGCATACTCGATGCCGACCGACCGGGAGGATCGGACCTTGCCGCTATCCCATAGGTCGCCGCGACCCTGTTCGATCTCACTTGCGGACGAGGCGACCAGAATCTGGTAGGCGGTCTGGACGTCGTTCCGGTCCAGCAAGGGTACGATCCAGGAAAACTCCGGTCGGGGATCGACGATCGCTGTCTTTGTCGGCTCCGTCATCAGCTCACACAACAGCCCCGAAGGTACCGAGAAAGCCGCCGTGACATTCTGGGGTGTATAGGCAACAAGGGCGAACAGTGCCAGTGGTAGCGTTCTTAAGCATTGCATCCAGGTTTGCGGCCGGTCTGACTGAGGCATGGTAGCGACCTCCGGATTGTCTTCATCAGGCGTCTTAAACGCTGGAGCACGAAACCGCCAGATGACGATAATACCGGGAAGCCTGAATGATGACAACGACATCGAACGCCGAAGGCTTTTCACTTGATGGGGCGGCCGGTCCTTCTAATGTGAATCCGGATGGAACACTTGACAATTGCTGTCAAGAACGCCGATCCGGCAGACCTGCGGGCAGTCTGCGCCGCAGACGACGGGTGAGAATTTGGGAAGATCGGTTGCCTGGCAGGGGAAGTTGCCTTATCATCACGTGCTTCGTGCGGCACGGGCTGCACGTGGAGTGGTACGGGCCGGCCGTGCATCCGCCCGCAACATGGCGAGGACGGATGCCTGTCGGCGTGACTCGGAGCATAACCACTGCGTAAAGCAGTGTGCAGTGTGAGGTTGTAGATGGACAAGTACGTCTGCATACACGGCCATTTCTATCAGCCCCCGCGCGAGAACGCATGGCTGGAGGATGTGGAGTTACAGGATTCGGCCTATCCCTACCATGACTGGAATGCGCGGATCACCGAGGAGTGCTACCGTCAGAACGCCGCCTCGCGCATCCTGGGGCCCGACCGCAAGATCGTCGATATCGTCAGCAACTACGAACGCATGAGCTTCAATTTCGGGCCCACGCTCCTGTCCTGGCTTGAAACCCACGCCCCGGACGTCTACGAGAGTATTCTGCAGGCCGACCGGAACAGCCGGGAGCGGTTCTCCGGCCACGGCAGTGCTCTGGCACAGGTGTACAACCACATGATCCTGCCCCTGTCGAACACCCGGGACAAGCACACGCAGGTGATCTGGGGCATTCAGGATTTCAAGCAACGGTTCCAGCGGGCGCCGGAGGGCATGTGGCTGGCCGAGACGGCGGCGGATCTGCCGTCACTGGAAGTCCTGGCGGAGCACGGGATCAAGTTCACCATTCTGGCGCCCCGGCAGGCCAAGCGGGTCCGCAAGGTGGGTGCGCGCCGATGGAAAGACGTCAACGAGACCGATCTGGACACCAGCGTTCCCTATATCTGCGTCCTTCCTTCCGGCAAGCAGATCGTGCTGTTCTTCTACAACGGTCCGGCTTCGCATGACATCGCCTACGGGGGCCTTCTTCACAGCGGCACCAACTTCGCCTCCCGGCTGATCAATGCGTTTCCCACGGACGGGGACGGCCCGCGCCTGGTCCACGTGGCGACGGACGGGGAATCGTTCGGGCATCACCACCGCCACGGCGATATGGCCCTGGCGTACTGCATTCACCATATCGAGAGCAACAATCTGGCGAAGGTCACCATCTACGGCGAATACCTGGAAAAATTCCCGCCGGACCAGGAAGTCGAGATCTGGGAGAACAGCTCCTGGAGCTGCGCGCATGGGGTCGAGCGGTGGAAGAGCAATTGCGGCTGCGCGGCCGACCAGGCCAATTCGGGAAAACAGCAGTGGCGCGCCCCGTTGCGACAGGCCATGGATTGGGTCCGCGACAAGGAGGCCGAGGTGTATCAGGACCGCATGTCGAGATACCACCCCGACCCGTGGAAGCTGCGCAACGAATATATCGCCGCGATCAACAATCGCTCACAGGAGAACGTTGAGGATTTCATCACCCAAACGACCGGTCGGACGCTGCCGCTCGAGGACAAGGTGACGTTCCTCAAACTCCTGGAGATGCAGCGGCACGCGATGCTGATGTACACGAGCTGCGGGTGGTTCTTCGACAACATCACCGGGATTGAGGCCGTGCAGGTGATGCAATATGCGGCCCGGTCGATGCAACTGTGCCAGGAAGTGCAGAACTGGGACCTGGTGCCGCAGTTCAAGGAGATGCTGCAACACGCTCCGGCCAACGTTCGACCGTTTACCAACGGGCGTGAAGTCTACGAGGCCTTCGTCGAACCGGCTCGGATCGATCTGAACCGGGTGGCGGCGCACTTCGCGCTCAGTTCGGTGTTTGAGGAGGCGCGCGAACGGACGACGGAGATCTATTGCTATACGGCCACGGTGGACAACCTGGATCGCAAAGAGGCCGGGGTGCAGGTTCTTACCACGGGCCGGGTCACGATTCGGTCGAACATCACCTTCGAGCGGCATGCGGCCGATCTGGTCGTCTTCTATCTGGGCGATCACAATCTGTTCGCCACCGTAAGGGCACGCATGGACGACCACGAGTTCAACGCCGTTCGGGAGGAACTGAACAAAGCGTTTCGCCGAAGCGACAGCAACGAGGTGATGCGCCTGATGAACGTCGCCTTCGGGGGTAAGAACTATTCGCTGACACACCTGTTCAAAGACCCGCAGCGGCAGATCCTCCACGAGCTTCTGGAAAGCACCTGGGAAGAGATCGAGAGTTCGTTCCGCCACATCTACGAGCACAATTACGCGATCATGCAGATGATCCGCAATATGAACATGCCACTGCCGAAGGCGTTGTCGGCACCGGCGGAGTTCATCCTCAACGAGGATCTCTGCGCGGAGATTCAGGCCGATGCCATCGACGTGAATCGTCTGCGCAATCTCGCCGATGAGGCGGAGCGCCTGTCGCTGAGTCTGGACAAGGAACGTCTGAGTTTCGAAGGCAGTCACCGGATCAACGACCTGATGGATCAACTGGCCGAACGCAGCGACGATGTGAAGCTGCTCTGTTCGATCGAAGAGAGTCTGGAGATTCTTCGCACGCTGACCTCCACGCTGGATCTGCAAAACGCACAGAACGTGTTCTTCAACATTGCCAAGCGCAAGTGGCCGGTGATGAAGCGCCGCGCCGCGGCCAATGACGAGGAAGCGGCCAAGTGGGTCGAGCATTTCGGGAATCTGGCGCATCATCTTGGTCTGGCGATTCCGTAGAACCGGTCAATCTCCGGCTCCGGGTGGACAGGAGAGGTTTACAGCATGCTCAAGCAACGATCGAGTGGCATCCTGATGCACATGACGTCGGTGCCTTCGGAATTCGGTATCGGCGACTTCGGTCCGGCGACGTACCGGTTTGTCGATTTCCTCCGGCGGGCCGGGCAGAACTGCTGGCAGATTCTGCCCTTGAATCACACCACGTCCCGGACGGGACACTCGCCATACAACTGTTTCTCGGCCTTCGCGGGAAACCCTCTGCTGATCAGTCCGGTCCTGCTATACCGGGCGGGATGGCTCCGGCGCGGCGAGATCGCCGCCCCTCCGGCGTTTCCGGCCGACCGAGTGGACTTCCCGAAGGTGGAACGATACAAGCGAGAGCTGCTCGATCGAGCCTTTCGACGGTTCCGGGAACGACCACGGCCGGCCGATTACGAACCGTTCTGCATCCAGCACCAGGCGTGGCTGGAGCCGTTTGCCTCGTTCGTCGCCATCAAGAGGCATTTCCACGGGCGGCCGTGGTGCGACTGGCCGGCCGCTCTGAGGGACAGAAAGGCCAAGGCGCTGAAGGCGATCCAGGCCACGCTGGCCGATGCGGTCGAGCGAGAGCGTTTTCTTCAGTACGTGTTCTATCGGCAATACCTCGACTTGCAGCGCTACGCGCACGAGCAGGGTATCCAGGTGATCGGCGATCTGCCCATCTATGTCGCCTATGACAGCGCCGACGTCTGGTCAAACCCGGAGGTGTTCAAGCTCAGAGCCGACAAGAAGCCGAAGTTCATCGGCGGGGTGCCCCCGGATTATTTCAGCAAGACCGGCCAGCTATGGGGCAACCCGGTGTACGACTGGGACTATGCGGAGCGGACCGGATTCGCTTGGTGGATGCAGCGAATCCGGCACAATCTTCTGCTGTTCGATCTGGTTCGGATCGACCATTTCCGCGGACTGGTGGCGTACTGGGAGGTGCCGGCAGGCCACAAGACCGCCGCGCGGGGCAAGTGGGTCAAAGCGCCGAGCGAGAGTTTCTTCGGCACGTTGTTCCACCAGATCCCTTTTGCCGCGATCTTCGCCGAGGATCTCGGCCACATCACGCCCGACGTGCGGGAGACCGTCGCCAAATACGAGTTCCCGTGCATGCGGGTGCTGCAATTTGCCTTCAGCGGTGATCCGAAGCGCAACGTCCATATGCCGCACAATCACATTCCCAATGCGATCGTCTATACGGGCACACATGACAACAACACCACCCGTGGCTGGTTCGACAACGAAATGGACCAGGCCCGTCGCAAACGTCTCTTCGAGTATCTCGGTCACAAGCCGGCGGCCCGGGAGGTCTCCTGGGAGCTAATCCGCCTGGCCATGGCGTCCGTCGCCCGGCTGGCTATTATCCCGATGCAGGATGTCCTGTCGCTGGGCGCCTCGGCCCGCATGAATTACCCTGCCAAATCGACGGGCAACTGGCTGTGGCGGATGCGCGACGGCCGGCTCACACCGCGTCTGGCGGCGCGACTGCGTGAGCTGACGGAAACCTGCGGCCGCCTGTGAACGCGACGAGGTCGCCGGCGGGCGGCTGCGCTACGGATTTGGAGAGCTCTTGCTCTCGGGCTTGCCGTCCGGCACCTTTCGGAAGACCACGACGCCCAACGGCGGCAGGGTCACCGACAACGTGTAGTCGAAGTTTCCATAGAAGGACGCCGCCGAGGCCTCGACACCGCCCATGTTGCCCACACCGCTGCCGCCGTACTCAACCGCATCGCTGTTGAGGATCTCCTCCCAGAAGCCGCCGTCGGCCACGCCGACCCGGTAGTTGTACCGGGGAACGGGGGTGTAGTTGCAGATCACCGCCAGAATGGAGCGGCCGGCCTTGTCTTTGCGCAGGTAGCTGATGACGCTGTTGTCCGCATCGTGGAAATCGATCCAGGCGAAACCGTCCCGGTGGAAATCCGTCTCGAACAGCGCCGGCTCGCTGCGGTAAAGGTGGTTCAGATCGCGTACCCATTTCTGAAGGCCCCGGTGGGATGCGTCCTCGAGCAGGTGCCAATCGAGGCTGTGCAGGTGACTCCACTCCCGATGCTGGCCGAACTCGTTTCCCATGAACAGCAGCTTCTTGCCGGGATGGGTGTACATGTACCCGAAGAGCAGGCGAAGATTGGCGCGCTTCTGCCAGGGGTCGCCGGGCATCTTGCCGTAGAGCGAGCCCTTGCCGTGCACGACCTCGTCGTGCGACAGCGGCAGCGCGAAGTTCTCCGAAAAGGCGTACCAGATCGAGAAGGTCAGCTTGTCCTGATGGTATTTGCGGTAGATGGCGTCCTGGCTGAAGTACTCGAGCGTGTCGTGCATCCAGCCCATATTCCATTTCATGCCGAAGCCAAGCCCCCCGGTGAAGGTGGGGCGCGTCACCATCGGCCAAGCCGTGGACTCTTCCGCGATCGTCTGGACATGGGGGAAGTCGCGGTAGACCATTTCGTTGAACCGCCGCAGAAAGGCGATGGCCTCGAGGTTCTCGCGTCCACCTTTCTCGTTGGGGATCCATTCGCCTTCCTTGCGGGAGTAGTCCAGGTAGAGCATCGACGCGACCGCATCGACGCGCAGTGCATCGGCGTGGTACCGGTCGAGCCAGAACATGGCGCTGCTGATCAGATAGGCCCGGACCTCATGGCGCCCGTAATTGAAGATGCCGCTTTTCCAATCCGGGTGGAAGCCGAGCCGCGGGTCGGCATGTTCGTACAGGTGCGTTCCATCGAAGTAGGACAAGCCGTACTCATCGGTTGGAAAGTGCGAAGGGACCCAGTCCAGGATTACCCCGATGTCGTTCTGATGAAGGTGGTCGATGAGGTACATCAGGTCCTGACAGCAGCCGTACCGCCGGCTCGGCGCAAAGTACCCGCCTGTCTGGTATCCCCACGAGGGATAGAAGGGGTGCTCCATCACCGGAAGAAACTCGACGTGCGTGAACCCCATCTCCTTGACGTATTGGGCCAGCATGGGGGCGATCTCGCGATAGCTCAGCAGGCGGTCGGGTTCGCTCGGATCGCGGCGCCACGAACCCAGATGCACCTCATAGATGCTGTAGGGGGCGTCGAGGGCGTTCCGCTCCTGCTGTCTCGCCATCCAGTCGCTGTCGCCCCAGTCGTACTGAAGGTCCCAGACGACCGAGGCCGTGTTGGGCGGCAGTTCCCAGAAGAAGGCGTAGGGATCGCCCTTGTCCACCCAGTAGTGATTGTATCTCGATACGATGTGGTACTTGTAGATGGTTCCTTTCCCGATCCCCGGGATGAAGCCTTCCCAGATACCCGAATCGTCCCGCCGGGCGGTCAGTCGATGGGCCGCCCAATCCCAGCCGTTGAAATCCCCGATCACCGAAACGCTCGCGGCGTTCGGCGCCCATACCGCAAAGAAGACGCCTTTGACACCCTCGTGTTCGACGAGGTGGGCGCCCAGCTTGTTGTAAAGCCGAAAGTGGTTGCCCTCCTTGAACAGGTAGATGTCGTGATCGGTCAACAGGGTGAAGCCCGTCGCAACCTGGGTTTTCTCGTCCATAAGACCTCTCTGGATTCGCTATGCATGGACAGCACCTCCCACGGCGTCCCGCACAGCGGATCACGAATCAGAAGTAGTACATCCCTTGAGTATCTGTACAATGCCACGTGCCGGTATCATCAGCCATTCCGGGCGTTTATTCAACTCGTAACCCAGTTCGTAGACCGCTTTTTCCAGAAGGAACGTGTCGAGCAGAAGGGCGAAGTCCGCCCGGTCGGCTGGCACGAAGTCCGCGTCGGCCACTTCCTGCGTGTAGGCATGGAGGAAGGCCCCGGCGGTGTATGTGTACCATAAGTCGGCCCAGTACTCGAGGTAGTCGATGTCGGCGCCCTGTCTGGCGGCGCGCCGCAGGATAGCGCCGTGTGCGGCGTAGTGAAAGGATCGTATCATCCCGGCCACGTCCCGCAGGGCCGATTGTCTGAGGCGGCGTTCCGTAATCGGCCGGGCCGGCTCACCTTCGAAGTCGACGATGGTGAAGTCCTTTCCGGTGTACAGGACCTGGCCCAGGTGATAGTTGCCATGGATCCGGATTTTCTTGGCGCGGATCTTCCGCTCGCCGATGCGGCGCAGTCGGGCCAGAATGGTCTTCCGCTCCGCCAGGACGCCTCGAATGACGGCGGCGCTTTCCGCATCCAGCTTTGCCAGACTGCGGTCCAGTTCCGCGAAGATTTTCAACGTCATGCCGCGAATCGACTGATGAAGAGACTTCTGGTAGAGCAGTGAGAATGGTTCACTGGTTACCTCGGGGGTATGCGTCAGGGACGCCAGAGCGCGGTGCAACTGGGCAGTCCGCCGCCCCAGCAACACCACCATCTCGATATACACGGATCCGACGAAGTTGCGGATATGCATCGGTATTGCATCGGGGTTGATGTCAAAGAACGACGGTGGCACCACGGGAAACTCGGCCAGCCTGTCCTTGAGGGTCTGGGCGTGCCCGAAGGACCGTTCGACGTTGTCGAGCGTGTAGGACCAGGCGTCGGTCTCACAGGGGACGAACTCCAGCAGTGACGCGATGGTCACCGAGGGCGCCTGGCTCGGCTGCCATTCAATGGCACCGGCATACGCCGGCAGGTTCGCGAAGTCAGTATGCTCCGTCAGGTTCTCCAACAACTCCGCCTCCGGATTGACGGGCGGTTCCAGCCGGCGGTACAGCTTGAGGAAGAACGTGCGGTCATAGACGATCGACGTGTTGCTCTGCGTGGTTTTCAGGACGCCGGAGGTTTGGGGAAGGGCTCCACCTGGCAGCATCGCGGTACACCTGCCGCCGCGCCGCCCGACGAGCCGGGGCATGATGGGAAAGTGGAACGCCATATGGCATTCGTCGCCGTTGCCGAAGTAGGCGGCGGCGTCTTCCGGCCACTGGTTCGCTTCGGCCAGCAGCAGGCGGTCGCTGAACTTGCGGTCGAGATGGGCCCGCAGCTCTTTCAGTACCGCATGGGTCTCGGGCAGGTTCTCGCAGTTGGTGTCTTCGCGTTCGACCAGGTAAGGCACCGCGTCGAGGCGCATCCCGTCGACGCCCATCTGGAACCAGAAGTCCAGCACGCGGAGGATCTCCCGGCGGACGCGGGGATTGTCGTAGTTCAGATCCGGCTGGTGTTTGTAGAACCGATGCCAGTAGTACGCCTGTGCGACCGGGTCCCACGTCCAGTTCGAACTCTCGAAGTCGGTGAAGGTGATCCGGGCGTCCTTGTACCGCTCCGTCGTATCGCTCCAGACATAGAAATCGCGCCAGGGCGAGCCCGGTTCGGCCCGCCGGGACCGCTGGAACCACTGGTGCTGGTCGGAGGTGTGGTTGATCACCAATTCCGTGATGATGCGAAGCTCGCGCCGGTGGGCCTCGCCCAGAAGCCGCTTGAAGTCGCTCAACGTGCCGTAGTCGGGGTGGATGCCGAAGTAGTCGGCGATGTCATAACCATCGTCAAGCAGGGGGGATGGATAAAACGGCAGCAGCCACAGGGCGGTGACGCCCAGATCCTGAAGGTAATCGAGCTTCTCGATCACGCCTCGGATGTCCCCGACGCCGTCGTCGTTGCTGTCGTGGAACGACTTGATGTGCAGCTCGTAGACGACGGCGTCCTTGTACCAGAGCGAATCGGATGTCTTCTCTCTTGCCTCGCGCACGGGCGGCGGCTCCTGTCAGACAGTGGACTCGACGTCGATCTCCCGGCGCAATGCGCGTCGCAGGCGCAGGATGCAGGCGGGCATCTCGTCAGGGTCGAGTTCGATGTAGTTGCTCGGTCCCTGCCAGACATACGTCTTGCCTGTCAAGGCATCGTCCATCAAGTAGGACTGGTGTGGGTCGAGGCCCAGAGTCTCCAGCGGCAGTTGCACCCGGCCCGCCTGCGTGTGGTGCGGATCGAGGTTCACGATGACCACCGTGACATCGCCCGCCTCGTCGCCGGTCTTGCCGTAACACAGCAGGTTCTCGTTCTGGACCTCGTACAAACGGACGTTGCGAAACCGCTGGAGGCAGGGGCATTCCCGGCGAATCTGGTTCAGACGCTCGATTACCTCGCGGATGTTGCCTTCGCGATTCCAGTCCCACCTCTTGATCTCATACTTCTCCGAATTGAGGTACTCCTCTGCGCCCTCGACGGCTTCGGTGACGCACAGTTCGAAGGCCGGCCCGTAGATGCCGTAGCTGGACGACAGCGTCGCGGCCAGGACCAGGCGGATGATAAACGCCGCGCGACCGCCGTATTGGAGGTACTGCGGCAGGATGTCGGGCGTGTTGGGCCAGAAGTTCGGACGCATGTACTCGGCGACCTCGGTCTGCGTCAACTCTCGGATGTAGTGCTCCAGCTCCCATTTGGTGTTGCGCCAGGCGAAGTACGTATAGGACTGGTTGAAGCCGATCTTCGCCAGACGCTGCATGACCTTGGGCCGCGTGAATGCCTCTGCCAGGAAGAGGACATCGGGGTGGCGCCGGCGGACCTCGCCGATCAGCCACTGCCAGAAACCGAACGGTTTCGTGTGCGGGTTGTCCACGCGGAAGATTCGCACGCCCTGGTCGATCCAGAAGAGCACGACGTCACGCAATTCTTCCCAGAGTGCCCTCCAGTGCGGCGTCTCGAAGTCCAGCGGCAGGATGTCTTCGTATTTCTTCGGTGGGTTCTCGGCGAATTGCACCGTGCCATCTGGTCGCCAGCGAAACCATTCCGGGTGGGATTTCACGTAGGGGTGGTCGGGTGAACATTGAAAGGCCAGGTCCATGGCAATTTCCAGACCGTGCTCGCCAGCCTTCTTCAGCAGCTGGCGGAAGTCGCTCCGCGTACCCAATTCGCGGGCGATGGCCGTATGGCCGCCTTCGTCGCTGCCGATGGCCCAAGGGCAGCCCGGGTCGCCCGGTGCGCAGACGGTGGTGTTGTTGCGGCCCTTGCGATGCGTTCGCCCGATCGGATGGATCGGAGGCAGGTACAGCACGTCGAACCCCATCCGCGCGATCTCCGGCAGAAGCCGCTCGCAGTCGCGAAAGGTCCCGTGCCGGCCGCCTCTGCCGAACGAACGGGGAAACAGCTCGTACCACGCGCTGAACACCGCCTTCGGCCGGTCCACGATGACCGCCAACTCCTTGTCGTACAGGCTGGCGAGTGACCGGTCGGGGTACTTGGCCACCAGCGAGGTCAGGTCCTCGCTCAGTGCCGCCTCGATGGCGGCGCGCGTCGGCTTGGCGGCGCGCAGACGCCTCGCCTGTCTCTTGAGGGCTTCGGCGTCGGATCCCCCGGCACGTTTGGCGACGGTCGTGAGCATCGCGGCGCCGATCCGGAACTCGAGGGCGATATCCTGGCCTTTTTCGACTCTCCGGGCCAGATCCGCCTGCCACGTCGCGAATTGGTCCACCCAGGCGCGAACCGTGTAGAGATACTCGCCCAAGGCGCAGACCGTGAAACTCGCAACCCACTCGTCGTTGACGCGGGCGGTCATCGGCTGGACCGTCCACGAATCCTGGTGCGGGCCGCGGTACAGCAGCTCGACGTGGATACGGTCATGGCCGTCTGTGAAGACGTCGGCCCGCACGGTCACGGTTTCGCCGAGCGAGCGCTTGATCGCGAAGCGCCCCGCGTCGATTTGCGGGCGCACGCTGTCGATCACCACGCGTTTTCTGCCGTCGTCAGCTATGACCATTCTCTCAGTGTACCTTCGATGCTCTCATTTGCGTGAAGCCCAGGCACGGACGAGAGCCCGCACCGGTCCCTAAGGGCGGCCGGACACAGATAACACGCACGACGAGGTCTTTCAGTTCGGTCCACGTCGGTCTGCGCCGGAGATCTCTGGTCCGTCGTCATAGGCGCCGTCCTAATATAGAAGGAGGTTCCGGCGAAGGCAACCCTTCGCCGCGCGCGGACTTGTCGATGTCACCTCGTTATGCCACCTCCGTACCCGGGCCGGTTCCGTATCGACGGAGATGTGCCAATGGGCAAACTGGGGATTCTGCCGTAGCCGGTTGCACAAAGCCGATGGCCGGGGTAGAAAGGACTTGAACGGTCCTTCGTCGGAGATAGAGGCGACTGCCGAACGCGGTCGTAACGCGTCATTCGACGACAGCCATGCCGTTACTTGGCTGAACCACCTGGTATGGGATACGGGAGCAGACAAATGGGAACTCGGATATCGACAAATCGAACCGCCGTCAGGTCTGTGGGTCTTGTCCTGCTGATGCTTGCGATGACCGCTCCGGGCCACTCGACGGCCGCTGAAGTGCGTTTCGAGCCGCGCGAGAAGCCGCGGGTCATCGTGCTGACGGACATCACCAACGAGCCGGACGACGAGCAGTCGATGGTCCGTTTCCTTGTGTACTCGAACGAGTATGACGTGGAGGGTATGATTGCGACGACCTCGGTCTGGTTGCGTGACAACGTGCGGCCCGACAAGATTCGGCAGCGCGTCGAGGCCTTCGGCCAGGTGCGTGAAAACCTGCTTCGCCATGCCTCGGGCTATCCCACCGCCGCGCATCTCCTGGGTGTCATCAAATCGGGCCGGCCCGTTTTCGGCATGGAGGGGGTAGGGCCGGGACGCAGCTCCGAGGGCTCGCGTCACATCATCGAGGTGGTGGACCGGCCCGACCCGCGACCGGTCTGGATCAGCGTGTGGGGAGGGGCCAACTGCCTGGCGCAGGCCTTGTGGGACGTGAAGAACGCGCGAACCGAGGCGGAGCTGAATGCCTTCGTATCGAAGCTTCGCGTGTACGCGATCTCCGATCAGGACGACTCCGGCCGCTGGCTGCGCGCGACGTTTCCGACGTTGTTCTACATCGTCACGCCGAGCACGGTCGACTATCGCGAGTACTACAAGGCGACATGGACCGGCATTTCCGGGGACCGCCGCTACAGGAATGGACCGATGCACGAGTTCTATCTGGTGGACAACCCCTGGCTGGAGGCGAACATCATCCGGGACCATGGTCCTCTCGGCGCTCTCTATCCGCGTCTGACCTATATCATGGAAGGGGACACGCCGTCCTTCTTCAACCTAATCGGCAACGGACTGGGCGGCGAGGTCAGCCCCGCATACGGTGGATGGGGTGGGCGCTATGTACTGTACGCCTGTTACGGCGAGACGCGCCCCATCTGGACCAACGCAGAAGGCTGCCAGGATACGGTGGTTGCCGACAACGGGGTCTCCTACACAACGGCCCAGGCGACGATCTGGCGGTGGCGCCGGGCCTACCAGCACGACTTCGCGGCCCGGATGGACTGGTGTGTGGCGGATCGCTTCGAGAAGGCCAATCACAATCCGGTGGTCGTGGTTGCCGGTAACGAAAGCAAGGCGGTCGCACACATGGTCGTCCGGCCGGGGCAGAGCATTCTGCTCGATGCGTCGGGAACGCATGATCCCGATGGTGACGCCCTGGCGTACCGCTGGTTCGTGTACGAAGAAGCCGGCACGTACCGAGGTCCAATGGAGATCGAGAAATGCGCAACGCCCCGAGCTTGTCTGACTGTTCCGAAGACAGATGCGTGCCAAACGATTCACATCATCTTGGAGGTTGTAGACAACGGACAGCCGAGCCTGTACAGTTATCGGCGAATAGTCTTGGAAGTCCAACCATAGGGGGCAAGCCGCGATTGATCGAGCGGCTCAACACGCGGGGCACCGGACCGGATGCGCGTGTCGAATGAGTCCGATAACACCACCACGGCGATGCAGTCGCTTGCCGCAGGCACCGATAGAGTTTCTGACTTCGGATCAGGGGCGGCGCATGATAGCTCAAGAACGGCGCAGGCAATGAGAAATGGACTTTCCCTCGTCGAGTTGGTGATCATCGCATGCATCATCGGCATTCTGGCTGCTCTCGTCGTGCCGTTTGTACAGAATGAGGCGACGGATGCGAGGACCGCCGCGGCGAGAGACAGTCTGCGGATCCTGCGCAGCACGATCGAACTCTATGCCGCCAATCATGCCGGCGTCGCGCCCGGGTACGACGGCAACAACCCCAATGGGGCCCTGGACGAGAGCTTCTTTCGCGACCAGACAGTTGTACAGGGAAAGTACATGCGGCGGATTCCGGAGAACCCGTTCAACGGCCGGCACACGATCCTCATGATCGGCAACGACGTATCGTTTCCGAGGGAGGCCACCGGGGATTATGGGTGGGTTTACCAGCCCTCCACACTGACCATCCGCCTCGACTGGCCCGGCACAGACCGAAACGGTGTCCGGTATTTCGATTTCTGAGTCCGGGTCAAGGTCGGACCCCGCGAGGGTGTCCTTATGAGGCTGCCTTGTCAGCGTCTGCCGTCTCTGCTATACTCGCATCTTACCCCGATGGATGAGAAACAGAGGCATGGGTAAACTCAGAGATGTGCTGCGGGTTTTCGTTCCGAGCGCGACCGTCTTTCTTACGAGCGGTTGCGTCATGGCTCTGGGCTTGGTCGCGGTGCGACTGGTGGCCGGCAGCGTGGGGACATCGCTGTATACGTGGACTTCGGTCTTCGGTGTGACCCTGGCGGGTCTGGCCCTTGGCGGCTGTCTCGGCGGCCGCATCGCAGACCGCTTCCATGCAAGGAGGGCTCTGGCGGTCCTGTTCGGTTTGTCTTCCGCCGCGTGCGTCGCCGTCATCGTCCTCAACAATCTGGTGGGCTGCTGGCTGTGGTTGTGGAGACTGAGCTGGCCCTTTCATGTCTTCCTGCACGTTTGTCTGGTGTTTCTCCTGCCGTCGCTGCTTCCGGGTGCTGCCGTCCCGGTCATCGCGAAGATGGTGCTGAACCGGGGGCCGACCCTTGGCCGCGCCGCCGGGGTCTTCTGTACGTGGGGTGCCGCCGGCGGCATTGCAGGAATGCTGCTGACCGGATTCTACCTCATCCCCAGCTACGGCTGCAGCGCGGTGATCTGGCTTATCGGCACCGCCATGCTGGGCATTGCGCTGTTGTTTTGGGCCAGTTGCTGGGCGTTGTGCCTGTGGGCCATGGTGTTCGCGACGCTGGCGGTGATGGGTATGGCACCGGCCGAATGGGCGCGCGAGGCGGGCGTAAGCGCTTCTCTTCGCGAGGCGCGCGATCCGAATCTGCTCTATGCCGATGAAACATCGTATGGTTGTGTGGCCGTACGAAAGATGTCGAATCGGCCCGACAGAAGGTCTTTCCGGCTGGATGGAATCCCGCGGGGCGAAGTTGTGATCGGTGACGTCACGCGGCTGTGCGAGTTCCACACGGAAGTATGTGCCGCTCTGACGCACGGTCTGGCCGAGGGCAGAAACGCGCTGTTGATGATGGTTCTGGGCAGCGGAGGTTATGCCCTTCCGAACTACCTCAAAGCGGCGTGGCCCGAGAGTCAGGTGCACGTGATCGAGGCCGACCGTGGTATAACGGATGCAGCGAGACAGGCCCTTGGCGTTGCGCAAGGGACGGGGATTGAGACCGTCAACATGGACGTGCGTTACGCCGTGGAGCGATTGATCTGCGAACGGAAAGCGGACCCCTCGGGAAGATTGTATGATTTCATCTACATGGACATGATCGGCAGCCGTTTCAGCGCATTTGCCTTGCTGACGCGGGAGTTCAACGACAAGATAGCCGGCCTCCTGACCGAGGACGGCGCGTACATGCTGGCCCTGGTCGACACGTGCGAAGGGGGACCGTTTCTCGGTGTCGTGGTCGGGACGCTGAGACAAACGTTTTCCCACGTCGATGTTATCGGAGAACGGCCGGGACAGACATCGCCACTGCGCTCTTACGTCGTTGTCGCGAAACGGCGTGCATGCGATACGAGACAATTCCTGGAGAGCTTCAACAGGCACCTGGAGTTCCGGCTGATCGACGAGCCGGAACTAACGCGTCTTCATGCCGAAAGCTCCTGTCTCGTGTTGACAGATGACTATGCGCCGGTGGAGGATCTTGCGGCACCTGCCGTGCGGCAGGAGGGCCGGCAGCGACTGGCCTTTCAGTGCCTTCGCGAGGCGGAACGGCTCTGGGCACAGCGGCGGTACGACGAGAGCGCCCGGCGATACCGACAGGCCGCGGAACTCGATACGTCTGTGGCAATCGAGGCCTGGAGCCGGGTTGGTACTGCGCGGCTGGCTCAGGACGATCTGGCAGGGGCGGCCGAGGCCTTCCGTAACGCCGTCACCGGCGAAGAAGATGCGGGGCCACAAAAGGCGGCGGTCGCCTCCGCCCACCGCAATCTGGCCATCGTGCTGCAGAAGATGGGCGAAAGGGCAGAGGCCCGGACGCATCTGGCCGAGGCGGCGAAGCGGTTTCGCGCCGACCTGGATCGGAACCCGGACTCCGTCGTCTCATGGGATCGCCTCGGCGATACGCTGGCCCGGGCCGGCGACCTCAACGGAGCCTGCGAGGCCTTCGACCGAGCGATGACCCTGGAGCCAAAGAATCCCGCCCATTACGAGAGGCTGGCCAAATTGCTCGAGAACCAGCAACGCTATGAGGAGGCGATCTCTGTCGTCCGCAAGCACATCGCACTTCTCAAGGAACTCGGTCGGCGCGACGTGGCTCTCCAGATGGGGCAATACGTTGACTTTCTCGAGTACCAGAAGGTCAAGCAGCGGCCCCGGTGAGATTCACGGTCGCGACAGCCTCTCGAACGTCAGCGAATTCGTCTCTCCGTAGGTCTCGTCGGTGGACAGTTCCGATGTGGACCCATCGGGCATCTGGAGCTGATAGGTGCTGAAATTCGTCCAGTGTACCCGCCAGACGTTGTCGGCCGGCGACATGGGACCGGAGAACGTATCGGTGCTGGTGCCCTCGAGAATCGCCTCGGCCATCCCGACGCGCACGTGACGCATGACGATCTTGACGATCACCTCGTTGGTTCTCGGATTGCAGTAGACGGTCCACGGTCCGGGTTCGAAGAGCCCCTCGCCGCCTCCCTGAGTGGGAAGCGTCTGGCTCTTGCCCGGCGTGATGCGGACTTGGCCGAGACTGATGACCGCCGAGGAGATGCGCCCGTCCTGTTCGATGACAAACTCCCATCCGTCGCGGTCCGCCTTCCACGTGCCCGCCATCGCCGCGGGGAATCTGCCCCCGCCTTCCACGATGACGCTCTGGCCACCGGGTGGTTGTTCGGAAGGGGTGCGGCAGCCCATCGGCAGTACCGCTACGATCAGACAAATGATGGCATCCGCAGTACGTCTCATGTGGTCAATCCTCCTGAAGGGCACCGACGCACAACTCTTTCGACTATACGCTGAAGGCTTTCAGCGGGCAAGCGCAAAAGAAGAGGGCAAGCTCCTGGAAGGGACTTGCCCTCGTTGGATGTTCTCTCGTATCGAACCGACGCTGGCTGTATTCCGTCGCGTCGACGCGCTCCGAGCACCGCCGATCGCACTACGGCACGAGGCTTCCGCCGCAGTCGCCCCGGACGCCGGCGCCTTTCGGCGCCTCCTTGATCAGCCAGTTCGCTACGAGGCGGTTGAGGTCCGTCGTGCCGACGCGATAGAAACCGGTCGCCTCGCTACCCTCCTTGTCACGGGCGAAATCGGCGCAGATGCCGTTCTCGATCGATGCGATCCCCGGGCCGAAGGGGGGCTCCTTGACCTGCCATGCGGCGACCAGGACGTTCAGGTCCTGCGGGCCGACATAGGAGTAGCCGGTGCTCGCACTGCCTTCGGCCACGCCGTCGGCGTCGCCGTGACACTGTCTGGGGTATGCCCAGCAGGCCGGCTTGCCCACGGCGACCCATTCGGCGTAATCGGGATGGCTCGGGGCCAGCAGTTCGGTTTCGGGAACGACGGTCATGGCGGAGGCCTGGACCATGTCGACTGTGGCGGCCACATCCGGGTCCGTCAGAACGACGCCGCCGCGGACCTCGTTCAGACTCACCGTCACGTTGGCGGTGGTGCTGAGGGTCAGCTTGCACAGCGTGCCGCTGGTGCCCGGGGCGTTGGGGGAGTTGTCTTCGGCCGGATAGTACAGGGCGCCCATCTCGATCGTGATACCATCGGTGCCCAGTCCGCCCAGCGCTCCAGGATCGCACGGGTCGGCAACCGGGGTGTAATCATCCACATCCCAAGTGGCCACTTCCCCTGTGTCGGCGTTGACCGTGATGTAGCGGCCGAAATTTGCTGGGAAGATGCCGTAGCCGGGATTCTCGGCGGTGCTTTCGCCCCGGATGAAATCGGAAATCCCGATGATCGTCCCGGCGTCCACCATGATATCCAGGGCAAAGGCCCGGACGATCTCCCCGTCCGTCTCGTACTTGATCGCCGCCGTGTTCCCGTCGGGCTCGACGATGATCCTTACGGCCGCCAGGGCCGGGTTGGCAAGCACCAGCGCAGCCAGCAACAGACTCAGCCTCTTCATGACCAAACCTTCCTTTCTCTTCTCTTCTTCTTCCGGCCCAACACCACCGGCTCCACCTTGGCTTTGTTTCGTCCGCTCTTGTTCTTCTTCTTCGCGTTTCCGCCGGGGCGGACGCCTCTGAGACGGACCGACAGCCCCCGCGGCCAAGGATATGGCCACCGCGCGGGAAAGACCGATAACAGCGGTGCTCTACGTCCCTCTGCTCCTCCTTTCCCGCCGCTTGACGGGACGGTCTGCCCCCACAGGGGCTGGTCCAACGGACCTGGAAAACCTACCGTAGCGTACCAAAAAGGGCTGTCTGAATCAAGATCAAAACCAAAATACCACACGTCCCTGCCTTGGCGAGCCGGGGTCTACCGACGCGCCGGACGGTTGCGGATGCCTGCGGAACAATCAAGAGAACGGACGCTGAGATACGAAGAACGCAAGGCAACGGTCCGGAGGATGAATCCGAGCCCGGTCGCTGCCTCGCCGAAAGCGGGGTTTCAGCGGCTTGAGGCAGGCTGATTCGAAGGCCGTCATCAAGCGTATCGAGAGCGATTTCGCCTGCTGTGGCTGTACGCAGAGAAGACCCTGTGGTATGCTGAGGACATGCGTAATTTCTTGAAGGGGCGGCTCTTACCCGTCCGGATCTGCCTGATAGTCTGTATGCTCAGCCTGATCGGGATCGGGATTGCCACTATCTACGTGATCGGTCACCCCGACGAACCAAGCCCGGCCAGTGATGCCGCCAAGCTGGCCGGCTATTGGAAGAAACAACTGGTCTTCGCCGTGGTCGGCGCGGGAGGCTTTGTTGCCGCCAATCTCGTCAACTATCGTCGCCTCGGGGCCGCCAGCCACTGGATCTACCTGATGACCGTCGTGCTGCTGGCGGTGATCCTGCTGGGTAAGTACGTCTCGCTGTCGTTTGTGCCCCAGCGCGGGGGGGCATACCGCTGGATCGTGTTCACGATCGGCTCACACTCCCTGCCTGCGATTCAGCCGTCGGAGTTCTGCAAGCTCGCCTATATCCTGGCGTTGGCGTGGTATCTGCGCTTCCGCAGCAACTACAGTCGGTTTCGCGCCCTGGTCGGTCCGTTTGCCGTGACGCTGGTGCCGATGGTACTGATCCTGCTCGAACCCGACCTGGGCACGGTCATGCTGATGATGCCGGTGCTGTTCACGATGCTGTTTGTCGCGGGGGCGCGGATCAAGCATCTGGCGATGATCGTGCTGCTGGCGGTCGCTGTCAGTCCGGCCATGTGGTTCATGCTCAAGCCCTACCAGCGGGAGCGAATCAGCAGTGTGCTGCTTCAGAGCCGCTGGGTTCGTGAGAAAGCGGAGAAGAACCCGGCCCTCGGCCGACTTCTGGTCGGGGGAAAGTTCACCGAACGCAGTTGGCGGAATGAATGGGGCTATCACCTGATCCGGTCCAAGTTCGCCGTCGCGTCCGGCGGCTGGAGCGGCGCCGGCTACGGCCGGGGGCCTTTCGTCAAGTACGATTTTCTCCCGGAACGACACAATGATTTCATCTTCTCGGTGATTGCGCATCAACTGGGTTTCATCGGCTGCGTCGGATTCCTGTTGTTGTACGTTCTGCTTGTGACGTGCGGGCTGGAGATTGCGGTCCACAACACCGACCCCTTCGGGCGGCTCATGGCCATGGGGATCGTCTCCATGTTCGTCGTCGAAGTGGCGATCAACGTCGGCATGACGCTCGGCCTGATGCCGATCACGGGACTGACTCTGCCGTTTGTCAGCTATGGCGGCTCCAGCCTGCTGGTCAACATGACGGCGGTCGGCTTGTTGAACAACGTCGGTCGGTGCCGACCGTTCAGTGTCGCCCCGCGACGGGGCATCGAGGCATAGTCTGCGAGTAGCAAGGCTCGCCGTTCAAGGAGGGACTGTTTTGATCAAGGGGTTTCGACAGATCATGCTGCTGACGATCATCAGCCGGATTCTCGGCATGATTCGTGATATGGTGTTTGCTTTCTTCCTCGGTGCCGGCGGTGTCATGGACGGCTGGGTCATCGCCTTCACAATCCCCAACCTCTCGCGGCGTCTCTTCGGTGAGGGCGCCGCCTCCTCGTCCCTGATTCCGGTCTACAGTCACGAGCTGGAGAGGGACCGCCAGCGGGCCGATCGTCTGGCAATGACGGCGACCACCGTCGTGTTCGTCCTGCTGACAGGGATTGTGATTATGGGTGAGACGCTGGTCTGGATTCTTTACGCGCTGTCGGACCACGAAGCGACGCGTCTGAAACTGTTTCTCACCGGTGCGATGCTGCCCTATATGATCCTGGTCTGTACGGTGGCAATCCTGGGCGGCATTCTGAACACGCATCGGCATTTCGCGGCGCCAGCGGCTTCTTCGATCGTTCTGAACCTGCTGCTGATCCTGGCGCTGTGTTTCGGCGGATGGGCTCTGAAGGTTCCGGCGCGGACCCAGGCCTTTCTGGCGGCCGGAGCCGTTCTGCTGACCGGGTTCGTTCAACTCGCGATGCACATTCCCCCGCTGCACTCCTGCGGAGTTCGTCTGCGTCCGGCGTGGGACATTCGCTCGGATGCTTTCCGCCGCGTGTTGCTCCTGATGGGTCCCATGGTGCTGGGCTTGGCCGCCACGCAGATCAACACACTGGCGGACAGCTTCATTGCCCTGTGGCTGTCCGGCTCGGCCGAGAAAGGGAGTTTCTTTACGCTGTTCGGATGGCGAATCGACTATCCGTTGTGGGAAGGAGCGGTCTCGCAATTGTTCTATGCACAGCGGCTCTATCAGTTCCCGCTCGGGGTCTTCGGGATCTCTCTGGCGACGGCGATCTTCCCGGTACTGAGCGCCGACGCGGCACGGAACGATCTGGCGTCTCTGTGCCGAACGGTGTCCCGAGGTTTGCGCTGCTCGGTGTTCATCTCGCTTCCGGCTACCGTCGGTCTGGTGCTCATCAACGAGCTGGCGGTCAGTGTCCTCTTTGAACGCGGTCAGTTCCGCTCGACGGACGCCGCGGGCACCGCCTTTGCTCTGGCATTCTACATGCTCGGGCTCAGCGGGTATTTTGCCCAGCAGGTGCTGACGCGAGTCTTCTATGCGCTGCAGCAGTCGAATGTGCCGGCCAGGAGCGCCGCGATTGCGGTGGTGGTGAACGTCTCTTTGAACCTGACGCTGGTCTGGTTCCTCGGGTGTGGCGGACTGGCCGCTGCGACCGCCATCTGCTCGTACCTTCAAGTGGGGATCCTCGTGACTGTGCTGAGACGACAGTTGGGTCCGGATATCCTCCAAGGAGTCGGCCGGGCGATCTTCCAGACGATCGGTGTGACCGTCTGCATGGAAGTTGTTCTGCTGGTTACGCTGTACGCGCTGCGTTACCGCGGCGTCATGCTTCAATTGTGCGTGGCAGTTCCCCTGGCGGGCGGCGTCTATCTGCTGGCTTCGAAGCTCTTCCATGTCGAGATGCTCTCGCTGCTGCTGGGAGGCAGGCGGGCAAAGGAGGCCGCGACCAGGCCCTGATTGTTTCGAGGCGACCTCCACGCGGGGCGATCGAATCGCCGCGAGTCGCCGCCGCGAGTTTATGGGACCTGCACGCGCCCGGAGGATGGGAAATCCGCGGTTTCTGTGGCGATGGTATCTAAAGCGGGCAAGGCCGTCGCCCGAAATACCCTGTTGACACAAGGCCTGTGCTATGCCTTCAAGGAGAAATGGATGTTCAGGGACAGGTCGGTCGTGGCCCTCCTTACTGTGGTTCTGGTGGCCTGCGACCTCTGCGCGCAAACGTCATCTTCGTGGCCGACCGCCGGCTCACCTCCGGTGGCGCCGCGCGCCGACATGGCGGACGGGCTGCGATCCTCGTCTGCCGCGGACCGGTTCGTACAGATTGCCCGGGAGTTGACGCATGGGCTCGACGGGGACGGGCCCGTGATCGACCAGGCGGTAGTCTTCCTGATTGCCGCCAAGCGTCTGGACCCCCAGGCATCGGGCATCGAACCGCTTCTGTTGCGGTTGGCGACCCGGTCCACCACCAAGGACTACTCGGCACAGGTTCTGACTGCTCTGCAGAGCTATGTGAGTGAGCAGGCGGACCGTGCGGTTGTCACCGAGGCCATTCGCTACCTCCTGGCGCGACAGGTAACCCAGGACGGTCGCCGGAGGCTGCTGGAAGACCTGGTCCGGCGGATCGGTAACAAGAATGCGGCAGTCGATTCGGAATTGGCCACGGCGCTGGGCTTGCTCATGCAGCAGCAGGCCGATGCGCAACGCGCCCGGTTCTACTTCCTCCAGGCCTATAACAGCAACAAGTACAATACGCTGGCCTTCGCGAAGCTGGCGGAAATAGCGCCGAACGAGATCGGCCCTGCTGCCTTCCTCGAGCATCTGAGACTGGCGTTCCGCGAGAAGCCGCTCGACGCCGAGGCGGTCCGGAACTTTGCGCTCTATGCCCAGCGGCTCGGCCTTCACGAGGTTGCGGCCGAGGCCTTCCGCTACAGCGCCGAACTGTTCCGCTACCAGCACCCGACCGAGCCGCTGCCGCCCGGCATCTATCTGCCCTGGGCGACCGCCTGCTCCCGCGCCGAAGGCGGTCAGGCGATCTGCCTGCAGATCGCCGACAGCGTTCGCAGGCAGGGGCAGCTCGATCTTCTCCTGGAGGCGACCGCCGCAAGAGCAGCCGTAAGGATGGGAAACCGGCAGGAAGCCAGACGTCTGCTCGATCAAGCCGGACAGCACGCCGAGCGGATGCTCTCAGTGGGACAGGGCCAGTCCAACGGAATCACGCTGACGCGACCGTTGACTTCCAGGGACCTTGCCTGGTTCTTCTGCTTCGCCGATCCGAACCCGGTCAAGGCGCTGGATTGGGCCAACAAGAGCTACTCGGTCGAGCCGAACTCACCGGAGGCCGGGGCGCTGCTCGCGTATGCCTTAGGCATGAACGCCCAGATCGAATGGGCCAAGCCTGTACTCCAGTCGTTCGAGCACAACCAGGTCGCCGATATCGTACAGGCTCAGATTCAGCTGCTCGAGCAGGACAAGGCCGGTGCCATCTCCACGCTTCGTACCGCGATAGGCAAGGACCCTGGATCACTGGCGGCCGAGCAGGCCGAAGAGATTCTCAGGACGATCGGCAGCGAGTACATCCCGCCTGTCGATCCGGTGGCGATGACCACATACTTGCATCAGAGTATCGGGCAGACAATCGTCCCCCCGTTTCTGCCGCCCGCCAAGAGGCTCGAAGTGCAGTTCGCTGCTCGCGGCAGTGAATTCATCTATGGCACCGATATTGACGCTACCGTCGCGATCGTGAATCGGGGGGCGGAGCCCCTGGTGGTCACGGAGAATGGCCTGTTCACCGGCCGGATTCGGATAGACGCCCATGTCGGCGGAGACATCCAACGGGAAATCCCCAACCTCCTGACGCAGACGGTTCGCACCGCCCTGACGGTGCAGACGGGCCGGAGCCTGAGCATGTCATTGAGATTGTCGACCGGCCCGCTTCGACAGATCCTGTTGGACTATCCCCAAGCGAACATCGAGATTCAATTCACGCTGTATCTCGACCCTGTGACGATGCCGGATGGGCTCATCCGCAACGGGATTGCCGATATCGAGCCGGTGACGATTGCTGTCAAGCGTCCAAAATTGGACGTGACCGCCGCGTATGTCCGCAGTCGAGTTGAATCCCTCTCGTCGGAGCAGGAAGCTCAGAAGGTGCGGACCTCGCAGTTGTTCACCGGCCTGCTCCGCGAGCAGCAGGCCATGGCCCGGCACGGCACGCTCTACCCCTATCGGTATGCCGCGTGGTTGCCTGAGCTGCTTCGCTCGGCACTGTTGAAGGAGTCGGGGCTGCTGCTGAGCCAGGACGAGCGGGACTGGGTCGTCAAGATCAACGCGATGGCGGACCTGCTTTCGATGTCGCTCGACCAGGAACTGACCGCGGCGGCGGGCCGGAACCTCCATCACCCCCAATGGCCCGTCCGTCTCATGGCCGCCTATCTCCTCGGTATCACGCAGGGCGGCGAATTCGACAGGGTGCTGGACTGGATGGCCGGGTCGGATGCCAGCGATCTGGTCCGTGCCATGGCGGCGGCCCTGGGGGAGGGGCGCAGGCCGAAGATTTCGCTTGGATCGGGTTGGTCGCCGGGTATCCTCCCGCCAGCCCGCTGATGTCCCCAAGCATTCGCATGCAGCCGTGGCTTCTGCTTCCGGTCTGTTCGATCTGCCGGGAACCTCCCCCCGGATTTGTCGTACAACGGTACGTTGGACCTGGTCCGCAGGACGAGGCTCAGGATACCCGTAGAAAGGGGGCATCAGGGCCGACCGAACTATACCCTGTTTTTACGCGGATTTTTGGTTTGTATTTGTGCGAGGATTAGGTATCATTCTGTGCTTTCTGATGAGAGTCATGGTCCTTAATTTGAAAGGGTAGCTGGATGCCGGCAGAAGTGGACAAGGCAAAATGCACCGGATGTGAGACCTGCGTTGATGAGTGTCCCAGCAATGCGATCAGCATGGCGGGCGGTAAAGCCGTTGTTGACGCGGATTCCTGCATCGATTGCGGGGCCTGTGTGGATGCCTGCCCCGTTGGAGCAATAAGTCTGTAGTACGGTCGGCCCCATCGTCTAGGCAGGCCTAGGACACCGGGTTTTCAACCCGGCGACAGGGGTTCGAATCCCCTTGGGGCTAATAGGTGATTCTCACGGGTTATCGCCATATATCGCGAGAAGTCGCCTGTCATCGTTTTTAGGGGCGCCAGTGCGGTTTCCGTGCGGCATGTGGCGACGTGCGGCGGCAGTTGGCGACGTCGGAATTTGCGTCGCGTGCATCCTGTGCGTTGGATTTTGCGCCGCTTCTGGGGTGGTCAATTCCGGCTTCCGAGTGTCTTGAATGGCCCGCTCAAAGTGTTCGTTTGTCACTTGCAGGTAGTGCTTCGCCGCGATCAAAGCCGAATTGGCGGTCCACGTGCTGACGACGTGAAGCGGGAATGCCTCGGTCAGTTCGGTTTCCCTGGACGATCTACGGTTCTCGAAGGTCCGGGGCCAGAGGTTAAGACCCGCGCGCCGGATCATCGATGAGCCTGCGTCGGCAGGTAGTCACTCCGTGCACGTTATCGCGTGACAACGTATTTCGTTTTCTCCCCGGCTTCATGGAAGGCTTCCAGGAGGGTTCGTTTCGACGCGGAGCAAGATCGGAACGGCGCTGGTTCCGCGGGAATTGGACAACTCCTGCAGCCGGCCCGGCGAACAGACCGCCAGCCGGAGATTGACACCATCAACTCCTGTGTGGCATTTGTCAAATCTTGGCTTTGACAGTCACCGTCGCGAGGGTGAAATTGACCCGGAGGCACCATTTTCGTACAATACGTGAAGTGAACCTCCTGCTGATTGCGGGGTGTCCGGACTGATGGACGGCGGGTGACTACCCTCAGTTGAGGACGGTAAGTCATGCTCTTGCGCATACGATTTGTGTGTCTGGTAATCCTTACGGCGTTCCTGGGGGCGGTCTGTGGCGGGGCCCAATCCGATGTGTGCATCAATGAGATCATGGCCGCCAACGATCTGGCCGTCAGAGACCCTCAGGGCGGCTACGATGACTGGATCGAGCTGTTCAACCCCGCCGATGTGCCGGCCGGCATCGGAGGCCTGTACCTGACGGACGACCTGGACGACCCGACGAAATGGCGGTTGCCGGCCGGCACCGTCATCCCTGCAAAGGGGTACTTGGTGGTCTGGGCCGACGGCGACGTCGGCGATGCGGGTTTGCACGCCGATCTGGCCCTTAACGCAAGTGGAGACCGGATTGCCCTGTTTGACCGCGATGGAGGGACTCTGATTGACAGTGTCCGCTTCGGCCGGCAGCGGGCCGACGTCTCGTTCGGCCGCGACCCCGACGGCTCGAACGACTGGGTTACTCTGACGCCCACGCCCGGCGCGTCGAACGACGGAAAGGGCCTGCCCGTGGTTGAGGATTTGGTGTTCAACCACGATCGCGGCTTCTACGATCATCCGATCGAGGTCGTCATCACGACGGCCACGCCACAGGCTACGATTCGTTTCACGCTCGATGGCAGCACGCCCACGCCGACCTATGGGAGCGTCTACAACGGGCCCATCCTGATTCAGTCCACAACGTGTTTAAGGGCCATGGCATTTCGGCCCGGCTGGAAGGCTACTGACGTTGAGACGCACACCTACGTCTTTCTGGAAAGCGTCATAGGTCAGGCAACGCATCCTTCCACAGGGGCCCAGGTAACACCTGAAGGGTATCCTACCTCGTGGGGTTCGGTGACAGGCGACTACCAGATGGACCCGGACGTGGTGGGCCAGGGCGGCAAGGACATCTTCGGCGGTCTCTACGCCGATTCCATCCGGGACGACCTCAAGGCGGTCCCGACCATTTCCCTGGTCATGAACAAGGACGACTGGTTCGGCAACAAGGGAATCTACATCAACCAGTCGCAGGACGGCACCGAACGCGTTGCGTCGATGGAGTTCATCGATCCGAACGGCGCCCAAGGCTTCCAGATCAACTGCGCGATCGCCATGCAGGGCGGCGTCAGTGGCGGCGGGACCAGCCTCAGCCGGTGGAAGACGTTCAAGCTCTCCATGCGCCCGCGATTCAAGGCGCGGACCGACGACGGCATACCCACCGGCGGCCCCGGCAAGCTCGACTTCCGGCTGTTTCCCGACTCGCCTCTCGAATGCTACAACACCGTGGTTCTCGACAGCGTGCTGAATCATTCCTGGCTGCATCCGGACAGCGGCCAGCGCGACACCGCCATCTACATTCAGGATCAGTACATCGCCGATCTGCACAACGCCATGGGTGGGCATTCGCCCCACGGCGCATACGCCCACCTGTACATCAACGGCCTCTACTGGGGCTTGTACTATATCCACGAGCGTCCCGACCACGCCTGGGCGGCCCAGGTGTTCGGCGGCGACGAGGACGAGTACGACGCGATCAAGCATAGCGGCAGCAGCGTCATCAACAGCGGCGCGGACGGTAGCGCTTCGGCCAACTACAACGCCATGCTGGCGGCGGCAAACGCGTTGGCCGCCGATCCAGACAACCTGGGGGCATACGATGCTCTGTGCGGACAACTCGACATAGACGATTTCATCACCTATCTGCTGGCGAACTGGTATACGGGCAACCATGACTGGCCGCACAAGAACTGGTATGCCACGCACCGCAACGCTCCCGGCGGCAAGTGGCGCTTCCACTCCTGGGACGCCGAGCACGTGCTTGAAGGTGGAAACGACGTCGGGGAAAGCCCGTCGGATATTCACCGCAAGCTTGCGCAGAATGCGGAATACCGCCTTCGCTTCGCCGATCAGATCTACCGTCACTTCTTTCACGATGGTCCGCTGAGCTACCCCGCATCGGCCGACCGGTTTCTCGCCAGAATGAAGCAGGTCGAGCGTGCTATCGTGGGCGAGTCGGCCCGCTGGGGCGACAACCGGCAGTCCCGTCCTTACACGCAACAGGACTGGCTCAAGACGCAGGAGAGCAAGCTGAGCGGTTACTTTCCGAATCGTGCGAACCAGGTCTTGAGTTGGCTTCGGAGCGCAGGTCTCTACCCAAACATTGAACCGCCCGAGTTTCATGTCGGCGGCGTGCCTCAGCACGGGGGGCCTGTCGCCTCCGGCCAGTCCGTGTCGCTGGTGGGCGACTTCGGCACGATCTGGTACACCATGGATGGGACTGATCCCCGAACGCCCGGTTCCGGCGGGCAGACGGGTGACGAGTTCGCCTTCGTGACAGAAGATGCGCCGAAGGCGGTTCTGGTCCCTGTGGCTTCGACCGGCGACGCCTGGCGCAGCGTGGATTTCGACGATTCGACCTGGACCCACGGCACCGGAGGTGTCGGCTATGAGCGCAGCTCGGGCTATGAGCAGTTGTTTGACATCGATGTGCAGGAAGCCATGTACGGGCATAACGCGAGCTGTTACATCCGCATTCCGTTTGAGGTGACGCCGGAGGTCCTGATCGAGGCCCACGGTCTGCGATTGCGCGTGCGCTACGATGACGGGTTCGTCGCGTACCTCAACGGTGTCGAAGTACAGCGGGCTATGTTTGACGGCACGCCGTCGTGGAACTCGGGCGCTGCCGGAAGCCACTCCGACCTCGATGCCATCGAATTCGAGACGTTCGACATCTCCTCGGCGATTGCCGAGCTTCGTCTGGGCCGGAACGTGCTGGCGATCCACGGGCTCAATCAGGGCATTACCAGTTCCGATTTCCTGATCTCTGTGGAATTGACCTCGACCATCGGCGGCGGCGGGGCGGTTCCGAGCGGGATCTCGCCGGCGGCGGTCCGCTACACGGAGCCGCTGACGCCGAGTCGGAGCGTGCACGTCATGGCGCGCTCGTTGCAGGGTGGTGTGTGGAGTGCGTTGAATGAGGCGACGTTCAGTGTCGGGCTGGTGGCCGAGAGTCTGCGGATCAGCGAGGTCATGTACCATCCGCTCGATCCGAACGCCGAGTACATCGAGCTGGTCAACGTCGGCCGCGAGGCGATCAACCTGAATCTCGTCGCGTTCACCGACGGCGTGGACTTTGTTTTTCCGGACGTCGCGCTGGCGGCAGGGGCATACGTGCTGGTGGTTCGTGACCTGTCTGCTTACGAAGCGGCGTACGGCGACGGAGGGAATATCGCCGGACAGTATGCCGGCAGTCTGGACAACGCGGGCGAGCGAATCGAGTTGCGCGATGCGGCCGGACAGGTCATCCAGCACTTCCGTTACCAGGACGACTGGTACGATCTGACCGATGGGGCGGGCTTCTCACTGACGGTGCGAGACCCTCGGACGGCCGGAACTGAGAGGCTGGACGAGAAGAGTCTCTGGCGTCCCAGCGCCGAAGCGGGCGGCTCGCCCGGCTATGACGATGCGGGGCTTGTTCCGGAGTTGGGGGCGGTGGTGATCAACGAGATCCTGGCCAATCCCGCCGGCGGGGCCTGTGACTGGATCGAGCTGCACAACACGACGAGCGAGGCGATCGACGTGGGCGGCTGGTTTCTCAGCGACGATGCCGACGACCGGAGGCGGTACGAGATCGCCTCGGGTACGGTGCTCGGCGCCGGCGGCTATCTGGTGTTCGAGGCCGATGCGACGTTTGACAACGGCGAGGATCCGGGCTGTCGGGTTCCGTTCGGACTGAGCCGGAACGGTGAGACGCTGTACCTGCACTCGGGCGTCGACGGGGTGCTGACGGGCTACAGCGTGCAGGAGCAGTTCGACGCCTCGGAGCGGGGCGTCCCGCTGGGCCGGCATCGCCAGAGCACGGGAGGGTACCACTTCGTATCGCTGAGCGTCCCGACGCCGGGAGCGGCGAACGCCGAGCCGCGGGTCGGTCCGGTGGTGATCAGCGAGATCATGTACCATCCGGCCGAGACGCCGGTGGCCGAGTACGTTGAGCTGCTGAACATCAGCGAGGGCCCCGTGACGCTGTACGATGCAGCGCTGGGTATTCCGTGGCGGTTCACCGACGACCCGGATGATCCGAGGATCGATCTGCGTTTCCCGTCCGATCCGCCGATCACGTTGGCGTCCGGCGGGCATCTGCTGCTGGTGAAGGACCGGCTGAACTTTGCCATCGCCTACGGCGAGGTGTCGGGGGTTCCGCTGTTGCCCTGGGGGCCGGGCAGGCTGCCTGACGATGGCGGTAGGATGGAGCTGAGCAAGCCCGGCGCGGTGGCCGACGACGGCACGGTGATCTGGATTCGGGTGGATCGGGTGGTGTACGGCGACGGTTCGCATCCGGGGGCCTTGGGCGAGGGGGTTGATTCGTGGCCGGCTGAGGCGGACGGGCGAGGCCTGTCGCTGCACCGGACCCCTGTGGCCTCGTACGGCAACGACCCGGCCCATTGGCAGGCCGCAACCCCCTCCCCCGGAGCGCTGAACTGACGCGTGTCGTCGCGACGACTACAGGCGACGCCGTCCTATAACCACCTCTTGCGGCGACGCGTCTTACGCATCCGCGCAGAAAAAAATCGAAGAAACGACCGCATGGGCTCCCATAATCACGGTGGTCTCAGTTTCGGAAGGTGCCTGCGAGCGAAAAGCCTGCTCTGTGCCGATCCCGCCGTTGACATTAACGAAGAAACACGATACACTACATGCTGAATAAGCAACGGTGTGGGGAATGACACTGGGGGGTGTTCATTGATCCTGCTTTGCAATTCTGTGCTGCCGGTTTCTCCGGATGTGCAAAGCCGATCCGATCAGCCCTCCTGTCACTACAATGACCCTGTGACACCGGGTATCGAAAAACACATAGTACTTGGGGGGTGATGAAATGGTGAAGAAACTGGCATTGGCATCGGTTGTTTGTCTGCTCGTCACTGGTTCGGCTTTGGCGGGCCCGTCGGTTCACTTGACGCGTGTTTCGGGCTACTACAGCGGCAGCGGGGGCGAGTTCCTGTTGTATCCCAATGCGGACCTCCAGAGCATCACGGCGGAAGTCGCCCCGTACTCCTCGTTCTGTCTGGAAAAGAGCGAGCATGTGTCTATCGGAACGGCGTATGATGTGGTGGTAGCCACGGAGGCGCTGTACGGCGGGACGAACTATGGGGCGACCGGCCCACAGGGAGGAGACCTGCTGGACCCGATGACCGCCTATCTGTACACGCAGTTCCGTGCCGGTACGCTGGTCGGGTACGACTATAATCCTCTGGGTGGTCGCGCCGCCTCGGCCGGGGCGCTTCAGGACGTGATCTGGTATATCGAAGACGAGGCCGCCAAGACGTGGACCGACGGCGACGGCTCGTTGCAGGATCAGTTCTACGCGGCGGCAGTGGAAGCCGGCTGGACCGACATCGGCAACGTGCGGGTACTGAACATGTATGTTCCCGGCCACGTCGGCGAGGCCGATTACTTCAGACAGGATCAGTTGACGATGGTTGTTCCGGCTCCCGGCGCCGCACTGCTTGGAAGCCTGGGGCTGGGTATGGTCGGCTGGTTCCGTCGACGCAAGGCGCTGTAAGAGACTCGATTCTCGTTGGTCATTCACAGGGCTGCCGGTCCCATATCCGGGGGACTGGCAGCCCTCTTTTGTTCGTTCTACTGGCGCGTGTTCTGATCGGGCACGTTCGACCTGCGTCGGACCTGCTTGGCGGTTTCGGCCTTTCGGGCCCGTGAGCTGATTCTCGCGTGAACGCGAGCGAGGAAAATATCCAGGTTCGGGATGGTGGCGTCGTCGGCAAAGGCGATGCTGTTGACGATCCGCATCATCTCGGCCCCGTGCCAGAAGCTCGGGGTCGTCAGCACTTCCCGACCTTCGAACCGCGAGAGCGATTTCAGGAACGTCGGCAGGCTGCCTTCCCGCAGCGCCTCGCCGTAATCGATCACCAGATCGTGTGCTTCGCGATATCTCTCAAGCATCGGATCACCCCCGTACATAGTTGCCTGTGCTGCTTTGCAGCGGGAGAATGCCTTCTCGGCTCTCCATTTCCAAGAGGCCGCTGGACGCTCGGCGGTAACGCAGATGGGGTGGTGAAACGGCTTGTTTTTTTGCAGGTCCGAAAAAGCTCATCGGCGGGCGTGATGCACGTCTCCGGCAAGACGTTGAGTGCGTCCTTGTGGTTGGCTGTGAAGAGCCAGGCAAGGCAGTAGACCCGACCACGGCAGCGATGGTAGAGCCGCTCGAAGGCGTCCGCATCGCCTGCGTTGATGGCATCGATCCGTTCGCAATCCACCTCCACGGGGGACCGGGCACATCGATCTGGCGATGGCCCTTGCATCGCCCATTGCCGTCATGTGGATTGGCGCGTCGCGTGCAAAGAATCCAACCGGCTCGGGCATGCCGATGGGCATACCGATGCGTCCTATGGCTGCGGGGGATTCGCCGGCGGGATCGGCGGGGGGCCGGCCGGCGGAAACACAGGCCCCGGATGGTGTTGAGGAAGGTCGACCGCATATTTGGCCCGCACGCGTTCGAGCATCTGGGCCTTGCCCTGGATGTTCCAGGTCAGCAGAGTCAGCGGCAGGCGAGATTTCTCCTTGAACGTGATGACGATGCGTCCGAAGCCAAAGAGCCGTTCGACGAAGTCGCCGGTGTCGATTCGCGTGTTGTAGTCTTCCCGGCTGATCTGCTCGCCCGTTTCGGTCGGTCCCTCCTGGAGGTTCATGTAGTTGGGCGTGATGGCGACATAGTAGAACAGGCCTCGTACCCAGGAGATGAAGATCGTCAGCAGTCCGATGAGGGCGACCAGGAGATAGCCGGTCCCGCTGATCGAGAAGCCCAGGTGGCGGAAGATCCGCAGGAATCCGCCCACCCAGCCGACCAGATGGAGCCAGAGGAACAGAAAGCCCAGCCCGATGACGCCGATGATCAGCAGTTTGATGCTGACGTCATACTCTTCGATGATCAGATTGATGATGAAGATCGCGAACCAGACGCCGCCGATGACCCGCGGATTGATCGAGGCCAGCACGCTCCATTCGGTCTCCTTCAGGAACATCAGGACCGAGGCCAGCAGGGAAGCGGCCATGGTGGGGACGTAGAGGACCTTAGGCGTCCAGCCGAAGACGATGAGCCAGTCGTTCATGTCGGGATCGGCCTCGAGGAGCTTCTTCATACGCAGCCGGCTGCGCAGCGTGTGACGCAACAGCAACCACGCGCCCACCCCGACGCCGAGCAGGGCGAGGAGGATGTACAACGCGATCATTTTGTTCGATGTCCACATGGCCGTTCCTTTCCGCGCGGGGCCGGTTCCCAGTCGATGCGTGGGTCTGGGAAAGTCCTATCCTTACAGACGCACAAGTGCCGGCTTTCTATCACCGGCCGCTCGATTTCATTCATACGATGGCCTTGGTCGCGCCGGTGGTGAAGCCCCCGTCGACGAGGATGATCTGGCCGGTGACGTAGGCCGAGGCGTCCGAGGCCAGGAAGATGACGGTTCCGTCGAGGTCCTTGGGCTGCCCGGGCCGACCGAGGGGGATGCGGTCGGTGATGTACTCGACCCAGGGCTTGTTGTCGTAGAGGACCTTGTTCTGGGCGGTCTTGAACCAGCCGGGTGCCAGCACATTAACGGTGATCCCATGCCGGCCCCACTCGGCAGCCAAGCTGCGGCTGACCTGCAGAATCCCGCCGCGACTGGCACAGTAGGGCCCGATGCCCTCCATGCCGAAGACGCACGTGCAGGAACCGATGTTGATGATCCGTCCGTATCGGCGTTTGATCATCTCCCTGCCGACCGCCTGGGCGACGAAGAACGCCCCCTTGAGGTTTGTGTCCAGGACGGTGTCCCAGTCCTTCCAGGTGAACTCGGCGGCAGGCCTGCGGATGTTCAGCCCGGCGTTGTTGACCAGGATGTCGATCTTGCCGTACTCGGCGATGGCCGCACGCACCATGCCCTGGATATCGCTCTCATTGAGTACGTCGAGCTTGACGGGCAGGGCTCTGCGGCCCAGCCTCTCGATTTCCGCTTGGAATTCCGAAAGTCGCGACGTGTCGCGGCTGGTGATGACCAGGTCCGCGCCGGCCTGCGCCAGCGCCCGGCCGAAGTACTGGCCCAGACCCCGGCTGGCTCCCGTGACGACCGCGACTTTTCCGGAAAGATCGAAAAGGTTTTCCATTCGCTCATGCTCCGTGGCTAAGGTTCCAGGACGATTTTCAGCAGGTTTTCTCTGCCTTCGAGCAAGCGTTTGAAGGCCGAAGGCCCGTCTTTCAGCGGCAGGACCTCACTGATGAGGGGGCCGACGTCGATCCGGCCCGAAGCGATCAGATTAATGCACGTACGGAACTCACCGCTACTGGCGTACGACCCGGTGAAGGTCAGTTCCCGGCTGACGAGTTCCTGGAGGTTGAACGGCGTCTCTTTGGCCAGATTGCCGACGGCTACGATGCTGCCTCCGGTTCTGGTGATCGCAATGGCCTCGCCAAACGTCTCGGCAAGCCCGACGGCCTCAAATACGATGTCGGCGCCGCGGCCGTCTGTCAGCTCGGCGATGGCCTGCCTCAGGGGCCTGCTTTGGGAATTGATGCACTCATCGGCGCCGACCTGCCGGGCCAGGTCCAGCCGGAACTCGCTGATGTCACAGGCGATGGCGCGCTTGGCGCCGCGGAGCTTGGCCGCCTGGAGGATGAACAGGCCGATGGTGCCGGCGCCGATGACCACAGCGGTGTCGCTGTCGCCGATCGGCCTTCGACCGGCGGCGTGCAAGCCGATCGAGGCGGGTTCCAGGAGGGCCGCCTGAACGAAGGACATGTCATCCGGCAGCTTCGCGACGATCCAGTGCGGCACGGCTACGAACTCGGCAAAAGCCCCGTTTCGCTTGAACTCAGGGACCGAGACGCCCAGCACCTGCCGATGGACGCAGCGGTTGAACAGGCCTTGCCGGCACGCAGGGCACTTGTTGCAGTAGACCGTCGAATCGAAACAGACCCGGTCGCCGGGGGCGAAGTCCGTGACGTTCCTGCCGGTTTGCTCCACGACGCCTGCGGCCTCATGGCCCATGATCAGCGGGGGCAGTCGCCGGCCCGTCTTGCCGGTGTGGCCGGCCACGTCGGACCCACAGATGCCGCACGCCTTGACCCGGACCAGGACGTCGTCGTCGCCCACCACGGGGTCCGGGACATCCGTATAGGAGAACGTGTACGGCTCGGTATAGAGCAATGCCTTCAATCTGTCACCTCATGTCAACGGCAGGCACATGGCAAACAAGGTCACGAAGAACAGGCCGATCACGGCGGTACTGCTGACCGTGACCGTCCAGGTCTTGAGCGTCTCGATCTCTGTCAGACCGCCCATCTTGGCGAAGACCCAGAAGCCCGAATCATTCATCCAGTTGCCGCACTGGGCGCCGAAGCCGATGGCGGCGGCCAGATAGACCGGATGATATCCCAACACGTTGGCCGATGGAATCAGCGCCGCCATCATGGCCGAGGTCGTCATCATCGAGACGGTGCTGCTTCCCTGGGCGAATTTGATGAGGAAGGCGACAAAGAAGCCCATGAAGATCAGCTTCAGGCCGCTCAGTTGCGCACCGCCGTGGAGGGACAGGTTCTGGATAGCCGGACCGATCTGTGCCTCCTTGAGCATGGCGCCGAAGGCGCCGCCGGCCGAGGTGATCAGGATGATGACGCCGGCACTCATCAGCGAAGTCTCGATCATCCGGGCGAGACCTTCGCGGCCGGGTTTGCGCTGACGCCAGAGAATGTACAGAGCGACCGCCGCTGAGAACATCATGGCCAGATTCGGGTTGCCGAGTACGGCGGTGTAGCTCTCGATCTCCATGAGGACCGAGTCCGGCGGTGCTTTTTTTGCCAGCGACGAAACGACCGTGTGCAGGGTGATCAGCAGGACCGGCAGAACGATGGGCAGCACGGACAGAAGCAGGCCGGGCAATGTGTCGTCCGGCAATGGATCAGACTCGGTCCGCGACCCGTCGAGGGCACGCATGGGAATCTCGATCCGTCTCGCCAGGAAGCGGACGAGCAGCAGGACCACGACCGCGGTCGGAATGGAGACAAGCAGGCCTATGCCGATCATCGTGCCCAGGTCGATACCCAGTGTCTCGGCGATGATCAGCGGGCCGGGCGTCGGCGGGACCATGGAGTGCGTGATCGAGGCGCCCGCGCCCATCGCCAGGATCAGGAGCAGGTAGCTCTTCCGGGTCTGCCGATGCATGGAGCGGGCCAGCGGCAGCAACAGGTAGAACACGGTGTCGAAGAAGACCGGGACCGACAGCACAAAGCCGCTGGCCATGAGTGACACCTCGCATCGCTCCTGGCCGAACAGGCGGACAAACATGCGCACGATGCGGTCGGCGGCTCCCGAGGCGATCAGGCAGTCCCCAATGATCGCCGCCAGTGCGATGACCACGCCGACCTTTCCTGCCATGGCGCCGAACTCGCCGGCGACGCGGCTGATCTTGGTGCTGAATTCGCCCGGCGCCAACAGGCTGACGACCGTGGCCGCCGCGATCAGCGCCAGGAAGGCGTTGACGCGAAGCACCACGATCATGCCGATGACGATCGCGATGCCGACGAACAGAATGAGCAGGGGGCCAGCTGCGCCGGTACCGCCGGAGGCCTGCGCCGCCAAAACGGTCGAGAGATCCAGTCCGTTCAAAATTCTGCCCTCCATGGGTCAACGGGGGTTCGCGAACGAGCTGGTGCCCGTCGCCAACGTCATAGCTTAGCCGGCCAGGCCAAGAATTTCCAGCAGGACTTGCGGGACCTGGGTCACACAGAGATAGCCGTAAAACACGAGCGTGCCGAGCAGTCCGACCGCAAAGATCCAGCCGGGCTTGAGTATACGACACGCCTCGTTCGAGAGCATCTTGGGCATGACGACGAACAGTCCGAATGCGACCGCTGCCGCCTGAAGGGCAATCAGCAGGACCCCTTCCAGAATCGACGCGATTTTCAACAGGGAGATCGGCTGTTCACCTAACACGCAGACAATCAGCGTGCTCGTACAGAAGAACAAGACCAGGAAGATATGGAACTGTCGCTTCCAGGCGAACCTTCTGTTGAAACCCGGAATGCAGAGACGGCAGGAATCGGCCAGCAGACGAGGCCAGCCCGCCAACTGGCCCATCAGGGTCGAGACCATGGCGACGGCGCCGCAGAGTTTGAACAGAAAGCCGCCGGTCTTGTCCCATCGCCGGGCGAAGATTTCGGAGAGCACCTCGGCCATGTTGTCGTTCCGAGGGACCATGTGTTCGGCGCCCAGGATGCCCGCGCCGGCGACGAGGAACGCGCCGGTGACCAGGATGCCGAGGACCATGGCGAGACTCGAGTCCACATAAAGGGTCTGGCACCAGCCCTTGATGCGCTGCGCCGTCTGACGGGACATCGCGCGGAGGCCGGCGAGGTCGGCGGGTTTGCCATAGCCTCGCCCGGCGGTGGCCCCATATTCAGCCCCGATCACCCAGTAGGTGTACCAGACCTGGGAGGCGAACCCGCCGGCGCCCCAACCCAGGACGGGCAGGATTTCCTGCCAGGCGCTGTTCTCAACGCTCTCCGTGGCACGAGCCCATTCGGGTACGGCGGGAAGCCGGCCGGTCAGCCCGGCGGCCAGTTCGGCAAAGCTCGGGAACACGTGGCAGGCGATGTACATCGCCCCGATGACGATGATGAGCACGAACAAGCTCATGAAGATCTTGAGCACGTCGAAGACGCCGGACCAGGCTACCGCCACGGCGAACAGGGCGGCGAACAGCCCGCAAAGCCGCATGTCAATACGCGGCAGGAGGCTGTGCATGAACGTGCCGGACGACGTCGCCAACGCTCCTGTTGACATGACCGCGCAGAAGAGTTGAACCACCAGGACGATCCAGACGACCCAGTGACGCGGGCCCGGCATGCGGTCGAACATATCGACCATCCCTTCGCCCGTGCAGACGGTATAGCGTGCGCCGGCCACGCCGATCCAGAACTTCAGGAACACTCCGAGGATTACCGCCCAAAGGACCGCCGTGCCGAGGATGGCGCCCGTGCGGGTGGCGATGATCACCTCGCCTGAGCCGATGTACTCGGCCGCCCAGACCATACTCGGGCCCACCACGAGCAGGATGCCCAGTCCCTTCGGAGCGGTCGGAATGTTCAAGTCACTCGCCTGCCTGTCGTCCTGTGCCATAGGCTGCGTCCGGTTCTGAAGCGGTCTGTCCGGGCCTCGGATCGTGGACGACAGCGTAGTGACCTGCGGCTGGGCTGTCCATAGATTTCCGGAACGGTATTTGGCGGAGGAACGACACGGGCATTATACTGCCCAGGGTCCGTTCCATACGCTGCGGCGCACTGGCGCGGGTATGGGACGCGTATCGGTCCGGCACAGGGCATCTCAATTGAGAAGGAGGTCACGAAGATGAGCAAGCACCTTTCTGTGGCACTCGTCGCGGTCCTGTTGGCTTCGCAGTCGCCTTCGCCGGCTGCGGTGGGGCACGGCAGCGATCTGTTCGGGCTCGCCCGCGTGCAGAGCGGCATGCGGACCCGGCGGGTCAGCAGCTATGACCGCTCGGGAGGCAACAACGACCGCTTCGAGCACATCGCGGACGGGCAGAAACGCGAACTGTTCAATGTCCAGGGGGCCGGGATCATCAATCACATCTGGATTACAATCGCGCCGCCGCCGGAGCAACTGAACCGTAACGACATCATCCTTCGCATGTACTGGGACGGAAACGAGTTCCCGTCGGTGGAGTCCCCGATTGGGCCGTTCTTCGGGCAGGGGTGGAACGAGAGCTATCCGTTCGTGAGCCTGCCGCTGGCGGTCGGTCCGGTGGAAGGCCGGGCGATGGTGTCGTACTTCGCCATGCCGTTTGACAAAGGCGCCCGGATCGAGATCGAGAACCAGACGGGACGAGAGATCAGTGCATTCTACTACTTCGTGGACTACGTCGAGGTCGATGCGCTGCCCGACGACATGGGCCGGTTCTGCGCCTGGTACAATCATGAGCTGACCGAGGCGCCGCCCGAAGGGGAAACCGAGTGGGGCGTGACCGGCCCGCAGGGGAACAACCCCGACGGCAAGGACAATTACCTGATTGTCGATGTCAAGGGCAAGGGACACTTCGTCGGAGTCAACTACTACGTGCATTGCCCGACGCCGATGTGGTACGGCGAAGGCGACGACATGGTCTTCATCGACGGAGACACCAGGCCCACGCTCCACGGGACCGGGACAGAGGATTACTTCAACGGCTCCTGGTGTCCGAAGACGATCTACACGCATCCGTATTTCGGATACGCCCGCGTCAACGATGACATCGGGTGGCTGGGCCGGACCCATGCGTACCGCTTCCACATCAGCGATCCGATCTATTTCAATACGTCACTGAGGTTCACGATCGAGCACGGGCACGACAACAACCTGACGCTCGACATGGCCAGCGTGGCGTACTGGTACCAGGCGCCGCCTCTTCAGAGACTCGCGCCGATACCCGGCAAGGAATCACGGCAGCCCAAGTCGTTCATCGGCGTCAGCGATATCCATCGCTGGCGCGACGAGTGGCGCAAGAACCACGGCAACGGCGCCCAGTTGTGGGGCAACGAGAAATAGACCGCAACGGGCACGGTCGGCCGAGACCCGGTCGACCGTGCTTTCTCTGACGCTTGGATTTGTCAGTTGCCCTTGAGCTTGTCCGCGTAGGGCAGCGTGTCCGGCACGACGCGCACCTCGGTCGTGAAACGGTAGGGAATCGGCGTGCCGGAGTCGAACAGCATCTCGACGAAGTACGCAGTCCAGCCTTTGTCCGGTGCAGGGACGCGGACGTCATACGTGCCGGAGCCGGTCGCGGTCAGCGGACTGCTGGTCCACGCCTTGCCGATCTTCTCCAGCCGGAAATCGCGAGCTTCGGCGTTGGTTGCTGTCCAGAGCCGAACCTGTTGGGGCCGGGTCCGTGTGGTGACGACAAGGCGTCCTTCTTCGGGCTTGTCCCAGGAGAACTGCGGCCGCTCGCGGCCGGTGAGGATCGACTGATACCACACCAGCAGGGCCTTGTCGGCCTCCGAGCCGTCCAGGCCGTGGTCGGTGTTGGCGCAATAGAGCAGGTACTTGTCTTCGGGCAGGTCGCCGAAATAGAACTGGGCCGAATCGGGCAGGAAGAACTGGTCGCCCGAGGAGTTGATGAGAAACTTGGGCATCGTATACCGGTCGCGGTACTCGTAGGGATCGACGAAGTTGCGGATTTCCGTGCCGCCCTGCGAGTCGAGCCGGTCGAAGATCTTCATCTGTTCGTAGTCACCGATGGCGGGCGAATAAAAGCCGTACGCCGCGAAGTGGTGGCGCATCTGCTCGTTCATATTGAGCACGTCGATCACGACCGGCGCAATGGCCCGGACGCGTTTGTCCACGGCAGCCGTCAGCCAGGTGGTCCAGCCTCGTTTGGACGCGCCGGAGACAACGAAGCTCTTGATGGTCAGCTTGCCGCCGGTGGCTTTCGCCAGATGATCCTGAATCGTGTCCATCGCCCGGACGGCGCTCTTGACCATCGGCAGCAGCAGCGGCCAGGTCGGGTCCTCGGTGCGGAGAAACCGGTCGAATGTGTACGCGATGATCTCGTCTTCGTAACGCGGGTTGCCCGGGTCGTCCGGAAACACGAGCGGCTGGTTGGGCACCATGCGCAGTTCCGCGACGACCGATTTGCTGCGCAGAGCGATATTGGCGAGCATGTCGTCGGGCATGGTCGGCGCCGGACGGTCGTTGCTGCCCCCCGTGATCCACAGCAGGGCGGTGTCGAACGCGACGTCGTTGGGTACGACGATCGTCAGCCAGTGTTGCCAGACGGTCCGGTTGACCTCGTTCTTGCTGCGCCAGGTCTGTGACTTCAGATCGAGGATATGGATCTTGCCCTGCGGGTGATCGATCGTGCGCACGAGACTGTAGCTGTAGCTGGGATCGGGTTTGGCGACGTAGTCGTCCAGCGGCGTCGCGACAGCCAGAGAGACGACGAACAGAGTCAGCGGGATGGTGCCGTTGCATGCTTTCATAGTCCGATTTGCCTTTCTCCCCTTCGGGGTTCGCGGTGGTCTTCTCAGGCCTTGGGCGGAAAGATTGTTCGAAGGTACTCCGCATCGTACCGGCAGCTCTCTTCGACGCCGAGCGGCATCTTCGTGCCTTCCATGACGAGCCAGCCACGGTAGCCGATGTCGTCCATCGCTTCCCGGACGCGGACGAAGTCGATCGAGCCCCGGCCGTAGAGGTTGTCGTAGTCCTTCGCGTGGAATTGGACGATGTGCTTGCCCAGCGCACGGATTTCCTGGTAGATGTCATAGCCCTTCAGATTGGAGTTGCCGACGTCATAGTAGACCTTGATCGCCGGCGAGCCGACGCGCTCGATGATCTCCAGATGACGCGGGGCGCTGAGCCACGACTCGATGGCAAGAGCCACGCCGGCCTTTTCCGCCTTGGGCGCGACCTTCTTGAGACGTTCGACGGTGGCATCGACTCCGATCGGGTCGTCGAGGAGGTCTCCATTGCCGAAGAAGGCCAGCAGGATGATGTCCGTCTTCATCGCCTGGCAGACGTCGATGGCCCGCTCGACCCACCGTTCGGCGCGCAGGTCGCTCTTGTACGGGATGTCGTTGAGCCTGCCCAGGGCCAGCGAGGCCACTTCGAGCTGGTTCTGCGCCGCACGGTCGAGAATGCTCTGTTGCAGTGTGGGGTTGAACAGGGGCAGCTCTTCCGCGGCCCGGCCGAAATCGACCTGTACTCCGTCGAGCCCGATTCGCTTGGCGACGTCGAAAGCCTCCGGCTGGGTGGTTCGCCCGATCGTCCAGTCGCAGACCCCCAGTTTGAAGCCGGCGGATTTCTTGCGGGCGCCGATCTTTGCGCCCGACGAGGCGCATGAGGTCGTCAGTGACAATCCCGCCAGAGTCAGGGCGGTGCCGGTCAACATCTCGCGGCGGTTCAGCGTTCGTCCGTTCACGCGTCGATCTCCATGAATGGTCGTGCGCATGCCCCGGCGATTCCGCCAGACCACACGCACGAGGTGTCCAGAACTCTATGCCTTCACGCCCTTGAGATTGGCGTCGAGCTTCTCCTGGCTGCTCATCAGCTCGTTCCAGGTGACCATGCGTTTCTCATAGGCGGCGATGCGGCCGAGTATCGTGATCAGGTTGCTGCGCACGCTGCATTCGACGGTCGGGTTTTCGAAATGGCCGCCGGTAACGCTGTCGTAGAAGGTTTTGATATTGGCGACCGCGCCGTCCTGGTAGATTCCGGGCGAGCTGCCGCCGCGATAGAAGTGGTCGCCGCGGATGAGGACTTGCCCGCCGTACTCGGTCTCCAGAATGCCCTCGGTGCCGAACATGCGGTTGCGGATGCCTTCCGGCTGTGTGCCGTATCCGTTCGACTGACGGGAACTGAACGTGATGGCGACGTCGTTGGGATACTGGAACAGTACGCTGAAGGTGTCGTAGCAGGTGCCCACGGGACGGAACTTGCGTCCGCCGCTGCCGACCGCCCACAGCGGCGGTTCCTCCATGATCCAGTTCATCACGTCCAGCGTGTGGATGTTCTGCTCGGTGATAATGTCGCCGGACAGGACCTTGTCCAGGCCCCAGGCCCGCAGACGATTCTCAGGGTTGTCCGGGTCGGACTTCCAGGTTTCATAGTAGCCTGTGAAGGGGTCGCCCGCGTGGTAGGTGCATTCCCCGAAGGCAAGACGGCCCAGGGCTTTCTCCTCGTGCACACGCCGCAGCGCCTCCCTGTAAAACGGGTCCGCCCGCGTCTGGAAATCGACCAGGAAGCAGCATTTCTTTTGTCGGGCGGTCTTGCCGCTGTTCTCGATGCTCAGGCATCCGGGGACGTCGACCGCGATGGGTTTGGCGAGGTAGACATGCTTGCCCGCGTCGACAGCGGCGGCGGCCTGCTCGGGGTGGAAATAGGGCGGGCTGATGATCGCCACGGCGTCCACCTTGTCCAGGAGCTTGAGATAGCCCTTGAGTCCGGTGTAGCGATTGGCCGCAGGCACACCGACTTCGTTGCCAAGATGGTCGGTGCGATCCTGGAAGTAATCCGCGGCCGCGACGACGTTGTATCCGCCGTGCTCTTTGAAGAGCTTGCCGATCCACGTGCCGCGCCCGCCGCAGCCGATGACGCCCAGATTGATCTTGGAGTTGGCCGCAAACGTGCGAACGGCGCCAGGGGCCACTGCAGCCAGGGACGCCGCGGCCGCGCCGGTCATGAACCGGCGTCGGCTCATCCTTTGGGAAACAGGGTCCAGTGGAGTGGGGTTCTGCATCTGTGGCATTGTGCGGTCCTCCTTTCAATTTGCCTGGACGACACCACGGTGTTCGATGGGACCTGGACCCAGATGGGGTGGAGAACCCATCGCCGGATTCTATGGCTGCGATTATACCGTCCGATGCACGCCGTGCAACGCGTTTCCCGCCTGTCACACGGTTGCGGTGTCCTGGCCGCGAGAACGAATGGGCGCGCGGACGTATCCGACGACGGGAGTGTGTTTGGCCTCGAGGTGTTCCAGGTCCATGTAGTTCTCGCGTCGGATTTTTCCCGTCGAGGTCTTGGCGAATTCGCCTGTATGGATCTCAAGCTGGTGTGCGGCGATTCGTTCGAATCCGGAAAGGTGTTTGTTGTTTTGCTGGCAGTCTCGGATGCTCTCCCAGACGAGGCTCTTGACCGTGTGAAGCTCAGACAGCAGTTCCTGCCTCGGACGATGGGTATAGTCCTCCAGAGTCTCCCACGCCGGCTGCACGAGGGCACGCATGGTCTCCTCCATGACACCGTTCGGATCGGTCCGCCGGGTGGGAACGACCAGGACCTCTTTGACAAAGCGCGCCTGTGACAGGGCGGTTTCCACTCGTTCGGGATTAACGTTCTTGCCGCCGGGCAGGATGATGAGGTACTTCTTGCGGCCGGTGATGTAGAGGTAGCCGTCCTCGTCGAGATAGCCGAGATCGCCGGTGTGGAGCCAGCGGACGCCTTGGGAGTCGGTGTGGATCACGGCCTGCGTGGCTTGGTCATTCCGGTAGTAGCCCTTCATGATACAGGGACCGCCAAGGCAGATCTCTCCCTTCTGAAAAGGGGCCTGTGTGCGGTTCTTCTCGTCCACGATCTTGACCGACAGGGTGTCGATCGGCTTTCCGACCGAGCCGAGTTTGTCGAGACGCTCGTTGAAGCCATAGACGGGGGAGTTCTCTGTGGTGCCGTATCCCTCATACATGTGGAAGCCTCGCTTCCACAGGGTGTCGAGGACCCAGCGAGGCATCGGTGCGGCCCCGGACAGAAAGAACCGAAGGCGGGTCCAGCCTTGTCTCTTGCGGATCTGCCTGCCGACGTACCGCGGCGCGAACCGGTCGAGGAGCCGCAGGATCCGGCTCTTCTGTTTCTGGCGGTCGAGATTGTCTTCGAGCTTGCGGGCCAGGGTCGTGAAGAGCGCCGGAATGGCAATGAAGATTGTGATCTTCCTGTCGCGGATCAGGTCGGCGACTTCGCGGTAACGGTTGGTGTAGATGCTGGTTGCCGCCGCCAACAGGGGCAGGAGTTTGCCCACGGTCAGGCCGAACGAATGGTGGGGCGGCAGAATATGCCCCAGGATGTCCTGCGGACCGAGGTCCACCCGGCGGATCGAGCCTTCGAGGTTGGCGATGAGGTTGGTGTGAGTCAATTCCACCTCGCGGGGATCGCCCGTGGTCCCCGAGGTGCACAGCACCACGGCCGTGTCGTTGGGGCGGATCGTTCTGTGAATCGCGTCGAGGTCTCCCGGCTGCACGTAATCGCCTTCTCCCAGAGGCTGGTCGGTCATGAGAATCACGCGCAATCCCCTGGCCTTGGCGTGGGTCGTCAGTTCGTCCCGATCTGCGGGGTTCGCATAATCGTCGGCCACGATCAGGGCACGTGCATCGGTGGCTTCGAGGTGCGCGATCACGCCCTGAGGTCCGCGGTCCGGGTCGATCAGCACGGGGACTGCACCGGCCCGCAGAATGCCCCACAGAGCGACATCCCAGTCCGTTCGGTTCTTCGACACCAGAGCCACCCGGTCCTGCGGACCGATGTACTCACAGCCGGCCAGCCTCCGGGCAAAGGCTTCGGATCGGCTCTGAAGTTGCCCGAAAGTCAACGTTTCACGACGGTCGGCGTTGATAATCTCGGCACAGGTCTTGTCGGGGCAGGTGACTGCCGCCATGGATTTTTGGAAGAGGTCGATCAGAGTCCGGTGTTTCAACATGGTTTCCATGCCGCCAGCTCCATTTGGGCCATGCCCCCGGCGTCGAATGTCTCCGGCAGCCTGTGCTGCCGCACCGCCGGACCGAATATCATACCCGTACGGAGGCAAAAGGTAAGAAAAAAAAGAACGACAGAACGGCAAAGAAGGGGCAACAGGCCGCCAACAGCCTGCGGCGGTTGCTGCCGCGGCTGTGGACCCGGCATGAAGAAAAAGGGCCTGCACCAAACGGTGCAGGCCCCTGAGGTCTTCCTGTGCCCTTGGCTTAGGACACAGCTTCATGGTTCGAACGGTTGCCGGTCAGTCGGCCAGCGACTGCACGAGCCACTCATCCGCGGTGACGGCGGCGTCGACAAAATCGACCATGCAGTCACCGTTCCGATCGCCGATCACGTGCACATCGCACGGAGCGGCGGGTTCGGCGATCACGTCAGGGCCGGCCAGATAGTTGGCCGCGATCTCGGCCGCCGACAGGGCGGTGTCGTAGATGCGCAGTTCGTTGTAGGAACCGCAGTACAGCGGGTCGCCCCACTGCGAACGCCCGAGCCAGAGGTTGTTGTCGATGATCTCATTGAGCATCACCGGGGCCTTGTAGGCGCCAATGATCGTGCCGTTGATGAAAAGCTTGACGATGCCGGCCAAGTCATCATGCACCTGGGTAATCAGAACCTCTTGCCCGGCGGTCATCTTGCCGCTGTCGACCATGGGCATGTTGTACTGCACGCCGAGCCGACGGTACTCCAGCAGAAGCGACCGCGAACCGCTGTCCGGGGTAACATAGAAGTAGCTCACCTGATCGCCGCCGTTCGAGACGTCTTCGCCACCGTTGGCGGTACCCATGTCGTAGATGCGCTGCCAGACCGCGTCGGTGCCGTCCCAGGTGGTCCAGCACTCGATGGTCATCTGCGTCAGCGGCGAGATGAGACCATTGGGCAGATCGATGTAGTCGCCGGCCGCCGCATTGTTGGAGTTCTGCGAGCCGGTGTTGCCCAGATCCGCCTGGCCGCCGGCGATGGTTGCATTGCCGGTACCGTTCTTCAGCGTGGCATCGGCGCCGCCGACGACATCCGGAATCGTGACACCATCGGGACTGCTGTCGAAGGTCCAGCGGTGAATCAGACCTGTCTGGACATCGAGGAAGGCCATGGCGGAAGTGACCGAGCCGATCTCGTTGGTTACGACGCAGTAGTAGTAGCCCTGGTCGTCGGGCGTGGCTCCTGTGATGCGAAGCGTTGCTTCTACGCCCTCGGGCAGCGGAACGTCATACAGCTCAAAGCCCATCATGACGACCTTCTCTCGGTACCACTGATAGCTCAGTTCCGGTGCCACGGTGCCGATGGCCTCGCAGACCAACTGGGCATCGCCGCCAGGAGTGACAACGGCGCCTTCGATCTTGGTGATGATCGGCAGGCCGTCCTCCGTCGTGAAGCTCCAGACGTTGCCCTGCGTCACCGTGCCGTCGGCCGCGACTTCGTCGATGCGCCAGTAGTAAACCGTGGACAACTCCAGATCGCCGATGAGGTCGGCTACGGAGAACGTGGTCTCTGCCTGCCCTTGCGAGAACGGCTGGAGGGCAGACGGATCCTCGCCCCCGGAAACATTGAAAGCCACCGCGCCTGCGGTCGGGGTCCAGCTCACGACCAGACCCCGAGAGGAGACCCCTGTGGCGCCGTCGGCCGGGGAGGGATTGTACGCCCGGTTGGCGATGGGCTCACCCGGGCCCGCGTCATGCGACTCTTCCAGTTCGGCCGGCGACAGGGCACCTTGCCAGATGCGGAATTCGTTATAGCTGGCATTGGCGGTGTTGTCGCCCCATTGCGAACGACCGATCCAGGCGTTGTTATGGTTCAAAGTCGAGACCCGGTTGCCCGTGGTAAACGAACCCTGGGCCGGTCCCAGATCGTCTGCACCGGCCGGCGCGGTGTACCAGGTCACCAAACCGGGCTCGATTACCATGACGATGTGGTATTCCGTTCCCAGCGTGTAGGGGGCGTTGCTCCCGTCGACCAGTCTGCCGCCGGCCGGACCGTTCCACTCCACCCGATCGTTGTTCAGATTCGTCCCGACGGACCAGCCCATGTAGAGATACTCCGACGTGCTGGTGCCGAAATCGAAAATGCGGGACCAGTTCTGGACGGACAATTGCGTGGCCCAGCACTCGATGGTCACGGAATCGCCCAAGCCCCTCAGGATGTTGTCGGGCAGATCGATGTAATCGGACGTGTCTTTGCCCCCTCCCGTCAAGGTGATCTCGCTGTCCGACAGGATGGCATTGCTTGCCCCCAAGTCCACGACGACAGCGTCCTGTCCGGCCACCGAGTCTGTCAGGTCGCCGTTAAAACTCCAGCGGTGAGCCAGTTCGGCTGCCGGTCCGCCGGCGGCCCATCCGAGCACCAGCAGAAAGGATATTAGATACATTTGCTTTCTACACATGCGTGACCTCCTTCATCGAACATTGACAGAATCCACTCGGCGTTTCGATCAGGAAACGCTCGACCATCCCTCAGCGTGTCGGCCCCTCGACACACCGAAGACACTGTTGCGATGGGGTAAGGCAGACGCGCCACAGGAGCGTCAGGGCCGCCGAGTGCATCGCGATTGTCTCGGGTCGAACGGACGACACGGCCGACTGCGAAGATGCACTTCAGCGAACCCTCTGTTCCCGGACACGAAGCCCTCCACCGATTTGAGACAGGGTGCCGCAAAGTGGCTTGCCGGTTCTGCCGAGCACCTTGCTCGGGTTGCACCCGAAGGCGCGGCGCAGGAGGCAATACCCTCCCCGCCCCCGTCATCCCCTGCATCATGCACATGGGCCAGATGGGACAGTATCAAACCGCAGGTCACCTCAGTATTATGCCACGAAGACAGGGTGTCGAACAACACCCTATTGCGTTTTATTTCCACCACTTCACGAATGCGCACGATGATCGCATGTCCATGGAGAATGAAAAACCCACTGGCAAACAGGCGTATCGGTACATGCCGACATATGGCACGGTACCTGGCGGGGCAGAGGCGGGTAGTGATTGTCGGTGGGGATGGTGGGGGCTAGGCACGAAGAAGGGCCTGTACCCCACGGGGTACAGGCCCTTGGTTTCTGTCCTGCGTCCTTCGATCATCCGGACGCAGCGGGTGGTTCGAAAGTCGACCGGTCAGTCGGCCAGCGACTGGACGAGCCACTCATCGGCGGTGACGGCGGCATCGACGAAATCGACGACGCAGTCATCGTTGCGGTCGCCGATCACGTGCACGGCGCACGGAGCGGCAGCTTCCGCGATGACATCGGGACCGGCCAGGTAGTTGGCCGCGATCTGGGCCGCCGACAGAGCGGTGTCATAGAACCGCAGTTCGTTGTACGAGCCGCAGTACAGCGGGTCGCCCCACTGCGAACGTCCCAGCCAGAGGTTGTTGTCGATAAACTCGTTCAACATGGCCGGAGCCTTGTAGGCGCCCACGATGGTACCGTTGATGTACAGCTTGACGATCCCGGCGACGTCATCATGGACCTGCGTGACCAGCACCTCTTCGCCGGCAGGCAGCGGACCGTTGTCGTTGATCGGCAGGTTGAAGGCCACGCCAAGCCGGCGGTACTCCGTCTGGACGACGCGAGCGTTGTTGTCCGGGCAGACGCAGAACCAGGTCGTGGCGTCGCCACCACTGGAACTGTCCTCGCCGCCATTGGAGGTGCCGAAATCGTAGACGCGCTGCCAGATCGCGTCGGTGCCTCTCCAGGTGGTCCAGCACTCGATGGTCAACTGGGTCAGCGGCGAGATCAGCCCGTTGGGCAGGTCGATGTAGTCACCGGCTGCGGCGCTGGAGGAGTTCTGCGAACCGGTGTTGGCCAGGGTTGCCTGGCCGCCGGCGATGGTCGCATTGCCGGTGCCGTTCTTCAGCATGGCATCGGCGCCACCAACGACGTCCGGAATCGTGACGCCATCGGGGCTCTCGTCGAAGGTCCAGCGGTGAATCAGACCCGTCTGGATGTCGAGAAAGGCCATCGCGGAGGTGGTCGAGCCGTTCTCGTTGGTCACGACGCAGTAGTAGTAACCCTGGTCGTCGATCGTGGCGCCGGCGACATTGAGCGTCGCCTCGACGCCCTCGGGCAGCGGAACGTCATACAGCTCGAAGCCCATCATGACGACCTTCTCTCGGTACCACTGGTAGCTCAGTTCCGACGGGACGACGCTGGTGGCCTCGCAGACCAACTGGGCATTGCCGCCGGGAGCGACGGCATCACCCTTGATCGAGGTGATAATCGGCCGCCCGTGTTGCGTGGTGAAGCTCCAGACACTGCCTGCCTCTCCGTTGGTGTCCACACGCCAGTAGTAAGTGGTCTCAAATTCGAGGCCCGCCGCCAGACTGCCGGCATCGACCGACGTGTCGGTGATACCTTCGGCAATTGCGGATAACGCGGCGGGGTCGGTGCCAAAGTACACGGTATAAACCGGCGACTCGATCGTGGCTGGAGCGCCCCAGCTCAGCATTGCGTTCACGACAGCGGTAGCGCCGTCGGCCGGGCTGGGCTTGTTGGCCTTGCTCGGATGGGTGGCATAGGTCACCGAATCCGGGATCACGGTAATGGTGTCAAACCCCGGACCGGTCCAGCCCCAGTCCTGGCCATCGCCGCCGCCGCCTTCCTGCATGACGCCCCAGACGGCGATGAGCTGGCCTTCGGTCAGCGACATCGGCGCCGCCTTCTGGCTCGGGTACTTGCCCCATTCCTGCGAGGCGGTCCAGCCATCGACGTAGGCGACCTGAACCGCATCGGCCATGTTGTCATTCTGGCTGACGTACAGCCTCTGGTAGTCGTCGCCGGCGATGTAGAAGGTGTACTCGCCGGTGGCCGGTACGAGGATGTAGGCACTCATCCTGGCCACGTAGTTGTCGGCGATGTTAGCCCATGTCGGCAGAGTGAGGATGTCGACCTGGTCGGCTGGAACGCCGCTGTTGACCTTGGCGATAGCCTGATCGATACTCGCGGCACCCCACCAGATCTCCCGCAGGACGTCGGCGGAGGTCACCGCCGACAACATCAGACTGACTACCGCTGCCACTAACGTTGCTTTTCTCATTTTTGGGTCCTCCCCGTACATTTTCACGTTCTGTGTCGGATACGTTACAGTCCTGTCAACAATCCACCGCATCTTCCCTGTTCACCGTCGCTCGATTGCCACCTCCTTCCCACGTGTCGTGGGCTGACCACACCCCGACAAGCATTCATCTGGGCCACGCCGGGAACGACTGTTCCCGGGTCAACGACATCCTCCTTGATCGGGATAATTCCGATGGTTCAGCCGCCAATCCGGTCGCCACGGCGCGGGCTTGGCGGGAGGACCGACGACAAGCAATCACTTCTGTCCAGCGGACTTCTCCGACGGCTGACGCGCACGCGTCCGGACACCTTCGTGAGGTTTGCCCACCTGAGTGATGCAGCTAAATCTGGTGACTGTAAGCGATTAGGTGTCATTGCGTTCCTGGTCGGGCCAGCTCCTCAGATCCCAGACAGACGCACGTCGCCACAGCAGAAGACATGCAGAAAAACCGTTGCGTACAATCGTACCGCAGGTCGAACGAAGCAAGTCTAACATAAGCGACTTTCCCGTTCAAGCCCCAAAATGTGTCGGCGTCGACGTCGGCGTTCCAATCATTCGCGTCTCTGGTCGCCTGGATTGCGGTTTTCTGGGACCTTCCTTCGACGGAGGGGCGCGCCGCAACCTCCATCTCCATCGGTTGGCGGCGGCCATGACTTTACACAAAACTCGACCGGCGCAGCCGGGCATGCAGTGTGGCCGGGACCTACCGCCGTCTGCCAAGGGAGTGCCCGAGACAAAAAAGGGGGCCCATACCGCCCGGTATGAGCCCCCGAATACCGCAAAACCGTACTGCCTTACTGCTGCTACCAGCTCGACACGCCGATCAGCTCAATCTCGGCGATCTGCATGCTGTTGACCGAACCGCCCACCGGACCACGAATGGCCGTGAAGAGCAGTTGGTAGCTGGTGTACGCCACCTCGTTCTCAAACGTGATGGGGGTGGCGTTCTTGGTGAAGCGAGGCCACTCGGTCGCACCGGCAAAGTCCACGATGTCGCCGCTGGCGATCAGCGTGTACGGCCCGTCGATGCCGTCATTCGAACCATAGAGTTCGAACGCGATCGGGTCGCGACCCGGCACGTCATTGGCCGTGGTGAACGTCAGCCCTGTGACAACAGTAGCACCGACGGTCGGCGTAACGCGAATGCCGGTCGGCCCTGCATCGGGGACGAAATCGCCCTTGAAGTGCAGGTACTTGGTCGAGACGTTGTTGTCGATCGACAGGGCCGGATGCTCGGCACCGGGCCAATCGCCGTCATTCGGAACGCCCTCGATCACATCCGCCGGGCTGGTGACGTCGGCGAGCACATTGTGGCTCAGCGGCGTACCGAGGCTCAGCGTGACGTTAACCGAACCACTGCCGGCTGCCGGAGCATCGGGAGCGCCGGCGCCGACGATGATCTTGACGACGTTCGACAGGTCCGCGCCTTCAATCCCGGCCAGCGGGATGTTCCAGTTCTGCGTGCTGACGGCCTGTGTGGCAGCCGGATCGGCATTCACCACCGTGGCAACCCCGCCGGCTGCGTCTTCGATCGCGACATACAGACCCGCCGCATCATTGGACGGCATGGCCATGCCGATCGCTTCAACGGTCCAGTCCCCTGTGACGTCACCGGTCGTACTGACCTCCGAGAGCTTGGCGATGACCGTGTTGCCCGCATCGTGGCTGGTCACGCACAGGCCGATGAGAACCGGATCTTCCATCACCACTTCACGGTCGCCACCGAGCTGCGTCCAGTTCTCCGCGTCGGCGGAAACAAACCCAGTGATGATGTTGCCCGCGCGCACGACCTTGACGTAGTACGGCGGTGCGACCACGCTGGCCGAATCGTTGTTGACCGAGCTTCCGCCAGCCGTCGGACGACCCTGGAACGAGGCGCCGTTGCCGGAGCCAGCGGACCAGAAGTTGCCCGTGATCACCGTCATCGAATGCGCTGCGCTCGGATCGGTGCTCTGGCGGATCATGACGCCCGCCTTGGTCCAGTTGTTGGTGATGTTGCTGATGCTGTCGACGCGGGCGATGATCGAGCCGTCGCCGTTGAGCGTCTTGTAGGCGTAGCGGAACTGATCGGAGTTACCCCAGATGTCGGCGCCGGAGGCGCTCATGGTGATCGCGCCGTCTTCATCGACGAAGTCGACCGGCTTGCCCTTGTAGGCCACGCGCAGTGTGTCGGGGGCATAGGCCGTCAGGTCCGCCCCGTCCATGGCGATTTCCAGCGTGTTGCCGGTCTCGTCATACACAAGGGTCCCGCTGCCGACAGACACGAACTCGGCCGTGGTGAAGCTCCACTCGTCGCCTTCCCAGACGGCGGTGCCGTCGTTCTCATCCACGCTCCAGGTGTACGGCATACCGTAGACCAGGCCGGCGTCAAAGCGGCTGCCTTCCACCGTGGTCACCACGCCGTTGACGGTCACGTCACTGGAAACCGCGCCGCGACCGGCATACCAATCGAGCGCTGTGGCCGGGTTCACACCCGTGGCGCCATTGGCCGGCGCCGTCAGACGGGCGTGCGCCGGAACATAGGTGAACGCCACCTCGGCCAGACCCGAATCCGGGAACAGGCCGCCCCATGTGCTGTTGATTGTCAGGCGGACGAACTTGGCGCCGACGCCGGCCAAGTCGACGACCGTCTCGGCGGCGCGAGCCAGCTCGACATCCCCGAAGGCGACCCATTCGGCGCCGTCGACCGACGTTTCAATGGTGACGCTCTTGGCGCCGTAGCCGAGCAGTGCCTCAAACTGTGTGTTGGAGTTGAAGACCTTCATGTCGTACATCTTGTAGACGCGCGGGAACGCGAACTGAATCCACAGGGCCTCGCCCGTGCCTTCCGGCGGAGCGGCCAGCCACTGATCGGTGCTCTCCATCGAGACTTTCCCGTCCAGCGTCTTCTCGGGGCCGGACCCTTCCTGGGCAGTGCCGTTGCTCGTGGCAACGATATTCTGCACCGCGAAGGTCATCGGTTCGGTGGTGAAACTCCATACCTGACCCTCGACACCGCTGGCATCCACACGCCAGTAGTAGGTTGTGGCGAAGTCCAGGTCGATCCCGGCGGTGCCGGCGTCCACGGTGGTCTCAATGATGCCTTCGGCGATCGGTGCCAGGGCGGCCGGATCGGTGCCGAAATACACGTCGTAAACGAAGTCCTCGCCCACGGCGGGTGCGTTCCAGCTCAGGATGGCATCAATGACCCCTGTGGCTCCCGATACGGGCGACGGGCCCATCGCCATCGTCTCATACGGATGGCTCCAGTACTCGCCGGGGATCAGGGTGATGGTCTCGAATCCAGGACCGGTCCAGCCGAAGTCCATACCATCGCCACCGCCGCCTTCCTGCATGATGCCGTAAACAGCCAGCACCTGGCCCTCGGTCAGGGACATCGGCGCCGATTTCTGACCGGCGTACTTGGTCCACTCCTGCGAGCTGGTCCAGCCGTCCACCTGGCAGACGACCACGGCGTTGGCCGGATCATCGTCCTGGCTGACGTACATGCGGTTGTAATCGTCTCCGGCGACATAGAACGTGTACTCGCCGGTGGCCGGAATGGTTAACCAGCCGCTCATCTTCGCGACATAGTTGTCGCGGATGTTCACCCACGTCGGCTCGGCCAGGATGTCGACCTGGTCCGGCGGCGTTCCGCTGTTGACCAGCGCAATGGCATCATCGATACCGAGGTTCTGATACCACATCTCGCGCAACAGGCCCGCCGTCGAAACGCTCGACAGCAGCAGACACACCAACAGTGCCAACAATGCTAACTTCTTCATAGCACGTCCTCCTCGGACTCAAAACATTTGGGATTTGATTACCACACACTCCTTCGGACTGTCCTCACTTCCCTTCGTTCGATGGCCACCTCCTTCCTGCCAACGTCCGGGTCGCTGTCGCCCGGCAACTCCTCTGTCATGTCACGACTGGGAGCCAAGGCTCTCAGTCACAAGAGACCGTCCATGGTTGGGATGGGTCCAGGTGCCTCTATGGGAACCGCCATGCTTAAGGTCCGGCCAACCGATCTCGATGGTGTGAAGCTGGTTGCAGACAGGTCTGAATCACTCACTCTCTCTCGAACCTCCCTGACCCATGCGTTGCTGCGACCAGGTCAGCGACGGCACCGCCGCCACTACCACGAGCGCGTTCTCACAGAGGTGGCTGGAGAACACGTGTCTCGGTCCTTCAGATGGTCTTCTCATCAGGGGCAAAGGGTGGCGGGGCATTCTGCAAACGCGCGCCTGTATGGTTCCGGCGCCGATCAGGTATGCTCCCAAGTGAGCTAAAACAACACCACTCCTGCCGCACCGAAGAGATGCGAGGACCTATAAGCATTGCTCTATCACAGGTCGAATAACCAGATTCTAACGCACAGGCAAGACCTGTTCAAGCAAAAAACCTTCGAAAAACGTCGGGTCTTTGTGTTTGACGGGGGTCCTGCCGCGTGGCGGTCCTGCCGGGCCGACCTGTTGGGGGGCCGATTTGCCGTTCACCCGGTCGTGCGATGGCGGTCATTCGCGTTGCCCTTGCGCCTGCCAGGCCTGCGTGGGGGAGGCTTGGCCGGCCTTGGGCGTGGCCATCGTAACAGGCATCTGGACCGCCAGCTCCTGCCGTTTCCGGAAGGTTCGGGCGAGCACCTCGCCGGTCGCGGCGGGTCGCTCGGTGACCAACTCGGGTGTGTTGAACGTCAGGAGGCAGGATTCGTAAAAAGCCGGGTCTCTTTGGGGTAGTACGATCGGTTTGTGGACGGTCCCGTCCTGCCCGACGTAGCTGATGAAGAGCCGGGTAAAGACCCCGTGAAGCCGCTTGCTGCTGAAGACAAGCCATCGGCTGTTGCTGGACCAGGTCTGCCATGATTCGCTCAGATTGCTGTTGATTTCGAGCCTGCGGTACGGATGCCTGCCGGCTTCGTCGCCGGCCGCCAGGTCGAGCAGGTACAGGTCGCTGTTGTCCTGCCAGGCGGGGAAATACCCGTAATCGCACATGCAGAACGACAGCCATCGGCCGTCCGGGCTGCACCGGGGCATCGCGATGCTTCGGCCCGTATCTTCTGCGGAGAGCACGGTTTCCAATCCTCCCCATTGGTTGGTGTCGAGGTCGTACGAGACGCGCATCAGGCTGTACTTGACCTGGTCGTAAAGAAGCGGGGGGGTCGGCGTGTCCTTGGGCCACAGCAGCGGCGCGCTGCAGAAATAGAGGTACTTGCCGTCACCCGACCAAGCCGGCCAGTTCTCCAGACGTTCCTTGCGGGCGAGGTTTGGCTCGACTCCTATCTTCTTGCTGTCATTGAAGTAACAAGCGAGGAAGGAATCAAGATCGACGGTGTCGCGTACCTCGTTGCGGCTGGAGTGGTAGAACATGGGCAGGTTGTTGACGGAATAGACCGCCATCCGCCCGCTCGGGTGCCAGGAGGTGTAGCCGAACTTGGCACCAATCTCGCGCACCACCGTGCCGTCGACCAGGAGGGTTCCCACGCCAAACGTGGGCGATCGCACACCCACGAGCATCCTGTCGCTGCGATTGGCGGCAAACGAATGGCAGTTGATACAGCCATTCTCCGTACTCTTACCGCCCAGCAGCAGCGACTCGCGGAAGCTGGTCAGGTCGCGGAAGTGGATGGAGATATCGCCCTTGACCCGCAGGTGTGTTGGGTGCATCTTTCGATACACCAGGAAGCGGTCGATGTCCTCTTCGGCGATCTGATTGGCGATGGACTGGAAGTGGTCCCATTGGCCGTTTTGACCCTTCGCCCAGATGTCGATCCGCAGCTCTCGACCGCGGTTCTGCTCCAGCAGGGCGTGCCAGGGTCTCTCGCGAATCTGGATGGTGGGCTTCCTGCTGAAGAGCTCGACCGCCTTACCTTGTGCCGATGAGACCTTGACGCGGTATGCATTCCCCGGTTCCCGAATCACGAAATTCAACGGGGCAATGTTGGGTGGTATGACCGCGTCGGCGTAGTCCGGCTCGATTCGGGGCCGGCGGTCGATCTCGTACGGGCTTCCGACAGGTTCCGGTCGGTTCGACAGCCAGGCAAAGCCGGTGACGACCGCGGCTGTGAAAACCAGAAGTAACGCGCTGATTACAAAGGGTTTATGCACAACCCGCCCCCTAACCGTCGAGGAAATAGTAATAGTAGTACGTGTCGCCGAACCGTCCTCGGAGCGCCTCACGGGCTTCGGCCTTGTCCTTGCCGTGCTGCTGGAGAAGCTGGAAGAACTCGTGGAGCCTGATCTTCGCCTCTCTGGGGATGGTCCGACCGGGTACGTCGATCGGTTGCCTCTTGAGCGTCCTGTGCAGCAGAATGGCCTCGACGTAGTGCCTGGCGTCCTGCGAAATGGCGGCAGGACGCCACCTCTCGACGCTCTGAACGAACTGGTCGAGGTTCCTGGACAAGAGCAGACTGGCCATGCCATATTCGTAGGCCATTCGATTGCCCGGGTTTTCCGTCAGCAGCAATGTCAGCGTGTCGGTATCCCGGACGAAATCGTGGGCGAGCTTGACAGAACGCCAATGCTGAATCATGGCGTCTTGAGACAGGCCGGGATCGGTGTCGAGCCGCGCCAAGGTGGTCCGGGCGGCTCGACCCCAGAATGGAACCTTTGCCAGAGCATGCAGGAAGACACGGGCCGTGCTGAGGTTGCCCTTGATCATGTTAACTCGGGCCAAACGCTGGAGCAACAGGGGTCTCTCGCCATAGGTCTCAATACAGACCATCAGTGCGTCTTGCGCCTGATTGGTCAGTCCCATGTCCACGCACGTGTCGAACTTCTGCCAATAGGCCTCGGCTCGCGTCAGGAGAAGGGCCTCGGGTCGCTGCGGAAAGGCGAACATCTCGTCCCCGAGTCTGCCCAGGTGGAACAGTGCCCGGTTGACTGCATGGCAGACAAGGTAGTGATAGGGGGTCTGGCGGCCGATTTCGATGATCTTCGACCACTGCTGCTGATGTGAGAGGTAATCGACCTCGAAGAGAGTCTTGACCTTGGGGTCACGGTACAGCAGCAGCGTCGCAGCGGTCGCAAGAGCCAACACTGCTGTGCGGAGGTTCAGTCCGAAGGTGCTCCGCAACGGATCGCCGAACAGCTTCTCGACCGCTCCTCGGACTGCTTCCAGTCCTGGAGAAGGTCTTGCCTTCCTGCTCGATCGCTGCGACCCCACCGCTCCAAAGAGCACCCGAGCAGTCCCCAGTACGAGCAAGGTGAAGGGAAGGAAGAGAATTACGGCCCAGACGGCTTCTCGCATCAGCTCCGAGGACGTAAGAGTCCTGATCTTCCAGGACAGCGGAAGCAACTGAAGATAGGCATCGTGCGGACGCTGCCCAAAGAAACCGACCCCCAGGACCAAAGGTATGGCAGCACCTATGGCGAACTGCGCTGTGCCGAGCCGGAACCGGCCTCGGAAGAGGATCTCGGCCAGTCCGCACAGCAGGGCCAACAGCAGATACGGGCCTCCTGCGGGTACGTAGAAGGCGACCGAAAAGGCCACGAACCACAGGCCGGCGCGGACCTCCTGTTTGGGTGCCAGCCCCAGGTAGAGGCAGAAGGCCGCGATCGCCGCCAGAGGCCCCATCGTCTCGGGCAGATGGAATGTGTACTGCGAGTAGATGGCCAGCAGAACCAGCGGAGCGAGGAACCGCACTCCCCGCCATCGCGCCAGGCCCAGCGTGCGAATCGCAATGTCGGTGGACAGGCACAGCAGCCATGCTTGGGCTGTGACGACCGCCGCCCCGGCCCAGGAGTAGTAGAACAACTGCGACAAGAAGGCACACAGGTATTCGAGAATGCCCCCTGGGTAGGTGGTGAATCCCGCAAAGAAGTCCCATCCCCAGTAGAAAACCGGGAAGTTGTCTATCAGGCCGGCGCCGTGGTAGATCAGATGCGGCTCGATTTCCAGGGCAAAGTACAGGTAGTACGCGACGAAGAAGACCACTGACAGGGGCAACCCGAACGCGTGTCGAGCCTTGGTCTTCCCTGCCGTACCTTCTTTCTTGGTCATTGGCCTTCTCTCTTGCGGGGTGCAGTGTTTTGTCGTTTCGGCCGACCCGGCAATGCTATCGGCCGCTAAGTCTGCTGGTCTGAATGGATTATAGCAGGATTGTCATGAGATCGTCCAGCGGGTCTGCCGCTCTGGCCGGGACGGCGCCTATCGGGGGCGTTTGGTGCGCAGCCAACTCTTGAGCTTGGCGGGTGTGAGGCTGTTGAGAATGTCGTTTTTGGTGGCCCAGCCGCGGCCGGCGGTCGCGACCCCGAACGGCATCAAGCCCAGGCCCTCGGTGCTGTGGGCATCGGTCCCGATGGCGAGCTTGACGCCCGCCTCGATCGCCATCTTGCAGTGCAGGTCTTTGAGGTCGAGGCGGTACGGATTGGCGTTGATCTCCAGAGCGGTGTGGGTCCGAGCGGCCTGCTCGATCACCGCCGCGATGTCCAGGTCCATCGCTTCCCGCTGGCCGAGCAGCCGGCCCGTCGGATGACCGATGCAACTGACATAAGGGTTCTCCATCGCCCTGAGCGTTCGCATGGTGACCTTCTCGCGGGGGCTGTTCATGCCCGAATGGATCGAGGCGACCACGTAGTCCAGATCGGCCAGCAGGTTGTCGTCGAAGTCGAGCGAACCGTCCGCGAGGATATCCACCTCGGCGCCGGCCAGCAGCGTGATCCCTTTGAGCTTGGCGCCGATCCTGTGAATCTGCTCGATCTGCTTGGCCAGGCGGTCGGGGCTTTGGCCGTTGGCGATGGCGGAGGACTCGGAGTGGTCGGTGATGCAGAGAAACTGGTAGCCCAACTTGCGGGCGGCCTCGACCATCTGCTCAATGTCGTTCCGACCGTCCGAGGCCACCGTGTGCATGTGAAAGTCGCCCCGGATGTCCTCGATCTGGACGAGTTGGGGCAGGGTGTGCGAACGGGCGGCCTCGACTTCGCCGCGGTCCTCGCGCAGCAGGGGGACGACCGGGTCCAGCCCCAGTCTCTTGTAGATTTCCTCTTCTGTGGCTCCGGCGACCTGTTTGTCCCCGTCGAACAAGCCGTACTCATTGAGCTTGAGCTTGCCCTTGATGGCGATCTCGCGAAGACGCACGTTGTGTTGTTTGGAGCCAGTAAAGTACTGAAGGGCGGCGCCGAAACTCTCGGTCGGTACGACACGCACGTCCACCTGCACCGGTGTCGTCTCGGTCTGGATGATGGCCGAGCCTTTCGTGTCGCCCGAGGCGAGGACGCGTTCGACGAAGGGTGCCTGCGTGAATGACTGGATGATCTGCTGAGGATTCGCCTTGGATGTCGTCTTGCCGGTGCCCATGGCCACCAGGATGTCCACGTCGCCGATGGTCTCGGCCCGCCGGCGCAGTGACCCGGCTGCCTCGACTCGTTTCACCCCAGGCAGGTCCCGCAGGCAGGCACAGACCATCTCGGCGGCCTCCATGGCCTGGTCCAGCCGGATGCGGCCCGTCGACTTCTCCAGAAACTCGATCCCTCGCTGGATGGCTGCCGCCTTCTTCTGGCCGAAGCCGGGCAGCGTTGCCAGCGACCCATCCGCGACGACCCTCTTGAGATCGTCCATGCCTCTGACACCCAGGCCTTCATACACGGCCTTGACGCCCTTGGGGCCCATGCCCGGGATGTGGAGCAACTCCAGCAGCGAGGGCGGGATGCGCTCCAGAAGTTCCTCGTGTGCCGCGACTCGATTGCCGGCGACAAATTCCTGAATCTTGGCCAGACTTGACTTGCCGATCCCCGGTATCTGAGCCAGCCGGCCGTCGTTCAGCAGCACGCCCACATCCACGGGCAGTTCGGCAATGGCACGCGAGACCTTGCGGTAGCTGTTGATCCGGAAGGGGTCCTCCCCCAGAATCTCCATGATGTCGGCCATCTGGTCGAAGATCGCGCTGAGTATCGCGTTTCTCATGGGCTCGATTATACGCGGAAGGCCGCCAAAGCGAAGCGGCAATCCCTGCGATTCTCAGCGGCGCAGGTAGCGGATCAGCCAGAGCACCAGCGTCAGGATCAGCGACAGCAGGATGCACGTGCCCAGCGGGAAATAGACCCGCCAGTTTCTGCCCCCGAATTCGAGATCGCCCGGCAGGCGGGACAGGCCGCTGCGTCCGAGGAGCATCCACAACAGGCCGACCGCGACGATCCCGACGCCGACGGCCACCAGCCACCTGCCAAATTGCTGAGGTCCCCAATCCATGTTCTGCACGATCCATCCTGTGCCCAACTGGTGTGCGCTGACCGAAAGATTATAATGGTCCTGTTGCGGTCCGTTCAAGGAGCCTGCAGGTGTATACGCCCGACGGTGACATCTGGATCGGCACCTCCGGCTGGCAATACGACCACTGGCGGGGACGGTTCTATCCCGACAAGCTCCCCAAGAGCCGATGGTTCGAACACTACGCCCGACATTTCGACACCGTGGAGGTCAACAGCACTTTCTACCATCTGCCCAGGGCCGGCACCGTGGAAAAGTGGCGCCGGCAGGCCCCCGAAGGGTTCACGTACGTTGTCAAGGCCAATCGGTACATCACGCACATCAAGAAGCTCGCCGAGGTCGCCGAGGAGGTCGGGCGGTTCTTCGAGGTGATCGATCGGTTCGAGGACAGGCTGGGCGCGGTGCTGTACCAGGTGCCGCCCAGCCTGCACAGAGACCTCGAAAGGCTGGATGCGTTCATCCATTATCTTCCCGAGCGAAGGCGCGCGGTCTTCGAGTTTCGCCATTCCAGTTGGTACGATGACGCGACGTTCGATCTGCTGAATCGGCGTCGCGTCGCCTTTTGCGTACACGACATGGCGGGCAATCCATCGCCTCGCGTCGTGACGGGCGAAATGGTCTATGTTCGCTTTCACGGCACGACCGGCCGCTATGCCGGCAACTACCCCGATGCCCTGCTCGCAGAATGGGCCGGCTGGCTCAAGGACCAGCAGAAGAACGTTTGCGCTGTTTATGCCTACTTCAATAACGACGTTGAGGGCCACGCCGTCCACAACGCGCGGACCTTGCGGAGTCTCCTGACAGGCTGAGGCTGTGTCAGTCCAGGACGGTCAGGCCTCTCGCCCGCGCGTACCCACGTGCGGCGGCGATCTCGTCGGGAGTGGGCCGGCGGGCGATCTTCGGGTGGGCAGGCGCCTGGTAGCACGGTCGGTACTGGCCCATCACGTTGATCGTCGTATGCGGACTGATTCGGTCTGCGAGGAAATCGATGACTTCGACGCTGCCGGCCAGATTCTCCGGAAGAACAAGGTGGCGGACGAGCAAACCCCGGGTGGCGATGCCTCGTTCGATTTGCAGATCGCCGACCTGGCGGTGCATCTCCTGGACGGCCGCAAAGCAGACCTGCGGATAGTCGGCGGCAGCAGAAAGCTCCGCGGCGACGGAGGCATCCGCATACTTCACGTCGGGCATGTAGATATCAATCAGTCCTTCGAGCAGATGGAGTGTTTCGACGGCGTCGTAGCCGCCGGTATTGTAGACCGTCGGGATCCGCAAGCCTTTGTTCCGCGCTGTCTCGATGGCTGCGGCGACAGGCGCCGCGATGTGCGTAGGTGTGACGAGGTTGACATTCACGCAGCCGATCTGCTGAAGGCCGAGCATGGCATCGGCCAGCTGCTCGACGTCGATCCGCCGGCCCTGACGGAGGTGACTGATATCGTAATTCTGGCAGAAGATGCAGCCCAGATTGCAGCCGGCGAAGAAGATCGTCCCCGATCCACCCGCGCCAACAAGGACGCTCTCTTCGCCGAAGTGAGGGCCCATCGAACTGACGACGGCGTCAGAGCCGATTCCGCAGAACCCGACCTGTCCGGCGTTGCGGCGGGCGCCGCACCGGCGCGGACACAGGGTGCAGGGGTCGGTCTTCTCCCCGAGCCGCCTGACGTTGCTGCTGAACCGGGCGAGATCCATTGCCGCAAGTCCTGCTACGCGTTGTCCGAGATTCCATGGCGTGAACAGACGTCTGTTGTCCGTTTACTATAGCACGAGACCCGCGGCGACAAGAGCCGTTTTGACGGAAAGGCCGGATCGCTCCATATTGTAGGGCGGACCCCGAAGCGGTATATTGCAGGCGGGTCTTGCGACGTGGAAATCATGCAGAAAAACACACAGGCCATAGAACAGCAGGACAGCTCGGCGCATCTGGCTTGCCAGAAGGTGGTTGCTCTGCATGGTGAGCGGACCGGCGATCAGGACGAGTCCTTGCTTGCGCAGCGTCTTCGGCATGGAGACCGGGCGGCGGCCGAGGCCCTGGTCGAGCGGTACCATGAGCGGATTTATGTGTTTATGCGGTCCATGGGCCATGATCGCCAGACCAGCGAGGACCTGACCCAGGAGACGTTCATGCGGGCCTGGTATCACATCGGCCAGTTGCGGGAGGGCAAGGCCCTCAGCGCCTGGCTGTTCCGGATTGCCGGCAACGTCTCGCGTCTGCACCGGCGAAAGCACCGGCATCCTGATCCGGTCGAGTTGAGCGAGGCGGAGCCGGCGCCTGATGAGGTCGACTCGGCCCGGCGGGCCGCAGACCGGGAGCTGTTCGCCGGGCTGCACCAGGCCGTCGGGCGGCTGCCGTGGAAGCTCCGTCAGGCCGTCGTGCTGCACTACATGGATCAGTTGAGCATCGCCGAGGCGGCCCAGGCGGCCCAGGTACGCGAAGGAACGCTGAAGAGCCGTCTGAACAGGGCGCTGGAGGCCTTGCGGAAGGAAGTCGTCAAAGAGTAGTCCCGGGCACACGCATCGACGCGAGGACGATGGCGGGGTAGCACATGATGGTGGACAAAGAGAGAATCGAGGAGTTGCTCAGGGCGTTTCCCAAGCGGGGGCTGGAGCCGGTCCGTCCCGGCCTGCTCCAGGAGCTCAAGAACCGCATCCCTGCCCGACTGATCGTCCATCGGATGGACACGATCAACATCATCGTGGACCTGCGCATCAGCCGGATCGCCGCCGCTGCGGCTATTCTGGTGGCCTTGGTCATCGCCGGAGCGATTTTCGGTGGGCGCGAGGCACTCAGCAGGCGGACGTACCAGGATGGCAAGACCTTCCTCAAGTACACCTTCGCTGGAGAAGACGCCTACCGAGGACAGGTTCTCGAAGGGCTCCTCAACCTGCGCGACAGCCTTCTGGCTCAGGGGCGGGAGGTGGTCTTCTATGGCGACCGGGCGCACCTCAGAGATCCCCACGTGGTTCTGATGCACTGGAAGCTCGACGAAGACCGATACGGAGTGATCCTGGGCGATCTGTCGGCCCGGACAGTCAGCGCCAAGACGCTGATCCGCCTCCAGGCCTACATGCTCAAAGAACAGCGCAAGTAAGTCCGGCGGGGGGGCCGTTGGGTGTTGCTTTCTGACGCCGGGGTTGGTAGAATCAAGTCCACGTTGCAGGGGGATTAGGCTCGCTTTTGGGAAGGGGCAGGTCATGCACAGACGCCGGGGATTCACGCTGATCGAGCTGCTGGTGGTCATCGCGATTCTGGCCCTGCTGATGGCGATTCTCATGCCGGCGTTGTCGCGGGTCAAGAAGCAGGCCCAATCGGTCGCCTGCATGGCCCGGCTCAAGAGCTGGGGCCTGATGTTCAAGTTCTACACCGACGAGTACGACGGGAAATTCAATCCCGGATGGGGTGTCGGTGAGACGACGCTGTGGCCGAATGCCCTGCGTCCCTACTATCGGGACGATTGGGAGATGCTGCTGTGCCCGACGGCCACGCGGATCGATGAATCCGGCCGGGAGGGCACCTTCATGGCCATGACGCGAACCTTGGCGACGCCGGGGGGAGGATCGCACACGTTCGCTTTCAGCTATGGGATCAACAGTTGGACCAACCACATGACGGCAGACCGCGGCGAACGAAAGCTGGAGTGGTTCTGGAAGACCACAGCGCACAGCGGCCAGTACAACATTCCCGTGTTTGCCGATTCGACCTGGCATGATGCCTGGCCGCGACATACCGATGCCCCCATCCAACTGCCGTGGGATTTCGGAGGTGGTGACACCGGCACGACCGGAGAGATTAACCATTTCTGCATCGACCGGCATAACGGCTGGACGAACTTCCTGTTCATGGACTGGTCGGTCCGCCACGTGGGGCTCAAGGAGCTCTGGATTCTGAAATGGCACAAGGCGTTCGACGTGAATGGGCCCTACACACGGGCCGGCGGGATGCAGCCGTCGGACTGGCCTGCCTGGCTGAGCAAGTACAAGGAATACTGACCGTCGGAGTCAGTAGATGATCGCGGTGACTTCCTCGATCTTGCGAATCACTTCGCCTGCGTCGGAGGGGTTGGAGACATACCCATCGAAGCCCCTCTGAAGGAGTGCCGCCGCTTCCGCCTGGCTCAGATGGTTGGCCAGGGCGATCAGCTTGATTGTCGCGTACTCCTCATTCTCGCGGATGCTCCGGCAGATACCGCCGGCGTCGATGCCGTTGGCCAGCAGGTTGATCAGGACCACGTGGGGCGCGAACCTCTGGATGGCGGCTCCCGTTTCGAAGCTCGTGCTTGCGGTATGGACTTCGTAGCTGTCTCTGGCCTTCAGTGCGTTGACCACCGCGGCCCCGACGTTGGCGTCGTTGTCGATCACCAGGACCCTGAGCCTGCCGACGGACAGCGCCTCGGTGGGCATGTTGTGGGCCTTCATGAAGCGGATCAGTTCGTTGACCGGGATGCGCCGGTCCTTGCTGCCGGGGATGCGGTAGCCCTTGAGCTGTCCGGAGTCGAACCATTTGGAAACCGTTCGCGGCGCGACGTTGCAGATCTTCGCCACGTCTCCGGTCGTCAGCACGTTCTTGCCTTTTGCCATCGTTGCGATTCCTGAAACAAGGTCGTTGTGCCGACCTGTTCTTCGACCCGGGCGACGGCGGGCCTTAATCGAGAGCAGACAAAACCGCCCTGCGACGTGGCCGTAGCAGGTTCCGGCGCCGGAGGGTCCCATAAGCACACGCCGGTCGCGCGTCGAGCGGGGGGCGGGAATCGGGTTGGATTGGGGGCATGGCGCGATTAGAATGTCCGGTCAGGATTGACCGACGTCACGGTGCAGGAGTGCATGATGCGGATATTCTTGTCCCGACCGGACATTACGGAGAAGGAAATCGCCAGCGTGGTCGAGGTGCTTCGCAGCCCGAACCTGTCGCTCGGTCCCAAGCTGGCCGAGTTCGAGCAGGCACTGGCGCGCTATCTTGGCCGTCGCCGGGCGGTGGCGGTCAACAGCGGCACGAGCGGACTGTTCCTGAGCCTGCTGGCCTTGGGGATCGGCGAGGGCGATGAAGTGATCACGACGCCGTTCTCGTTCGTCGCTTCGGCGACGTCGATCATGATGACGGGCGCCAAGCCGGTCTTCGTCGACATCGACCCGGTGAGCCTGAACCTGTGTGCGGATCGAGTCGAAGCGGCGATCACGCCGCGCACGCGCGCGATTCTCCCCGTAGAGGTATTCGGAAACCCCGCCGGATTCGACCGGATCTGTCGGATCGCCGAGCGGAATCACCTGCCCGTTGTCGAGGACAGTTGCGAGGCTCTCGGATCGGCTCTGCACGGCAAGAAGGCCGGTACCTTCGGCGCGCTCAGCGTCTTCGGCTTCTACCCGAACAAGCAAATCACCACGGGCGAAGGCGGGGCCATCCTGACCGACGACGAGGCCCTGGCGGACCTTTGCGTTTCGCTTCGCAACCAGGGCCGCAGCGGCGGCGATCAGTGGTTGCTCCACGAGCGCCTGGGCTACAACTTCCGGCTCAGTGACATCAACTGCGCGCTGGGCTTGGCGCAGCTGATGCGGATTGACGAGATCAGGGCCAAACGCGGCCGCGTGGCCCGATGGTACCAGCAGATGCTGGCCGGCGACGAACGGCTCCTCGTGCCCGCCGCGCCGGTCGGCGGGGACGTAAGCTGGTTCGTCTTCGTCGTTCGCTTGGCGGATTCCGTCGAGTGGAAGCATCGCGACCGTCTGCTGGAGGAGATGCGCCGCCAGAAGATCCAGGTGAGCAACTACTTTCCCTCGATCCATTTGCAGCCGTTCATCGCCGAGCGATACGGACACAGTCCGGGCGACTTTCCCGTCTGCGAAAACGCCGCTCGGCGGACGGTGGCCCTGCCTTTTCACGCCCACCTGACCGAGGAGGACGTGGCCTTTGTGTGCGGCGCCCTGCGCGGCATTCTCGACACCGCTCTTCGCTGATTCTATCGCCAGATCGGCCGTCGTATCGGACCGCTTCATTTCGTGTTTTTCTGTTTGCATCTGCGGCTTTATATCGGAAGCTTTACGTAGAGACGGATGCACGCAACAATGCCGGGGCTGGCATATCAGGATCCAGTGAAGAAGGGGGGAACACCACAGATATGGGTTGGAGGGCAAAATTCGTCTTGCTGCTCATCGTCTACAGTGCCGGCTTTGCGACCGCCGTCTATTGTCTGTCGCCGGCTCCCGATCTGAAGCCGGGACAGCTCAACGGCAAAGGCCGTATTCTGGCCAAACTCAAATCTGAAGAATTCACCCAGTCGCTCAACTCCGGGATGCACAAGGCGATCGCGTTCGGGAAGGAAGCCGCGACAAAGGCCGCCGAGATGATCCGCGAGAAGATCGACGAAGCCCAGGCCAAGTCCAAGGGCTGAACACTCCCGACAAGAAATCTCGCCGAGGAAAACACACGCGACTGCGGCCAGGGGGGCTTAGCCGCAGCCCAGGGGGGAATCGCAAGTGTCCGTAGGCCGCGGGTCCGAACGACCCGCGGCCTGCACGCACCATCCGAGCCCATCGAAAGCCCTGCACCTCCTTTGTCCGAACCCTTATCACCGCGGTTCGCAGCCTGCGGGATAGGCCTCGTCCGTGCGGCATCTGCCGGGTGCGGCAGTCTCAACGCCTGGTCGCGAACGAGATCAAGCAGCGGGCCTCGGGGACAGGGGGACAAAAGGCTGGCGACCATACGCTGGAATGCTATGATAAGACCCTTTCGAGTCTGGCGTAAGGGGTCGATGGATGAAGCAGGGGTATGGTCTGATCTTCGATGTCGATGGGCTGATCGCCGATACCGAGCCGCTGAATGCGCGGGTGACCATCCGCGTCCTGGCGGAGATGTTCGGGCTTGCGGGCGTGCGGCCGGAGGATTTCGCCGCAGGGTACGGCAAAGGGGCGGAGGCGTTCGTCAAGGCCGGCGCCAGGGTTCATGGCCTGGAGCTGAGCGACGAGCAGGCCCATGCCGGGGCCGAGCTGCGCGAGCGGTACCTGACCGAGGCGGTGCGGGCGGAAGGGCTGCCGGCCTTTCCGGGCGTTCTGGACCTGATCCATGCGGCCCTGACGGAGGACGACTTCCGGCTGGCCATCGCCACGTCGGCGACCCGCGAGCTTTCCGAGGCGATTCTTGATGCAGTCAAGGTGCCGCACCAGAAGATGGTTTACGTCAGCGGCAGCGAGGTCACCAGGAAGAAGCCCGATCCGCAGATCTTCCTGATCGCCATTCGGCGTCTGGGCATCGAGGCGGCCCGCTGCATCGTGTTCGAGGATGCTCCCAGCGGCGTGCAGGCCGCCCGGGCCGCCGGCGCCCGTTGCGTCGCCGTGACCAACACCGTACCCGCCGCAGAGCTGGCCGACGCAGATCGAATCTGCGATTCACTCGAAGAGATCGATCTGAACTCGCTTCGCGAACTTGTGGACTGACCTGACATGGTGGCAGGACGCCGGGCATATCCAATCTGTGCGATGCTCCTTCTGCTGGCTTCGAGCAGGGCGGCCGCGGCGTCCGCTTCGTTGGACGTATTGCTCGAACCGATCCGCGAGGCGAACAGGCTGCCGGCCCTGGCGGCGGCGGTGGTGAAAGGTCGCGACACGGTTGCCGTCGGCGCGGTCGGTCTTCGCAAGGCGGACTCGCCCGAGCGTGTGACGGCCGACGACAAATGGCACATCGGCTCGTGCACCAAGTCGATGACCGCGACGCTGGCCGCCATGCTCGTCGAGGACGGCACGCTGCGATGGGACATGACGCTGGCCGAGATGTTCCCCGAACTGGAATCGCAGATGCAGGCCGAGTGGCGGGATGTGACCTTGGAGCAGCTTCTGGCTCACCGGGGCGGCGCCCCCCACGAGTTGGACGAGAGCGGCTTGTGGGGTCGGCTCTGGCAGCGCGCCGACCGGCCGCCGCGTGCGCAGCGCGAGTACCTCGCGCGTGAACTGCTGACAAAGCACAAGCCCGTCGCGCCTCCCGGCACGAAGTACATCTATTCGAATGCCGGCTATGCCCTCATCGGTCACGCCATCGAAGAGGCGCTGGATCGTCCGTGGGAAGAGGTGCTGCGGGAGCGGCTCTTTGCGCCCCTTGGCATGACCTCGGCGGGGTTCGGCGCGCCCGCGAACGTTGGCAAGGTGGACCAGCCCTGGGGACACAAGGCCGGCGAAGACGGGGCTTTCGAGCCGGTTGCGCCGGGCCTGCACGCGGACAATCCGGCCGCAATCGGCCCGGGCGGGACGGTGCATTGCAGCATCGCCGACTTCGCCAGATACGCGGCGTGGCAACTGGCGGGTGCCCGAGGCGAAGGTACATGGCTGCATCCCGAGACATTCGAGAGACTGCACGTGCCGTTTGCCTCCGACAGCGAATACGCCTTCGGATGGGTCGCGACGTCGCGTTCCTGGGGCGGTGGCACCGTCCTGACGCACGCCGGCTCCAACACGATGTTCTACGCCGTCATCTGGATCGCGCCGAAGAAGGACTTCGCCGTCGTTGTCTGCACCAATGCCGGCGGTCCCGTCGCCGAAAAAGCCACCGACACCACGGCCGCTACCCTCATCCGCGAATACCTGTCGCAGGACTGACCGTGCCACGTGCCAACAACAGGGCTGTGTGTTGGCACGTGGCACGCCCTCGCCTTTGCGGACATGCGAGAGGCCCGGTTCGCAGTGGCGTTGTCAGATGCTGTGGTCTTCCTGCTCGTACGAGCATACTACGAGGGGGCCAGGTCGATGACCGTGGCGTCGGGGCAAAAGGCTGGCTCTTCTCTACCCCAGGAGGTATACTGCCCTCTCGGATATGGTTCTTGCAGAGGCAAAGAGGCTGCGGTCCACCTGCTCAGGAAGAACGAGCAGTGGCACCGGCGGCTGGCTTGGAGGCCGTGAATGCTCTGTTTTGTGTGGGACCCGAACAAGGCGAAGCAGAATGTTGAACTCCATGACATCTCTTTTGATGAGGCCAGCACGGCCTTTCGAGATCCCCTGTCCCTGGTGATCTATGATCCGCTGCATTCCGAAGAGGAGGACAGGTTCGTCTTGATCGGAAACTCTCACAAGGATCGTCTTCTGGTCGTTGTTCACACCGATCGGGGCGACCACGTCCGGCTGATCAGCGCACGGAAGGCATCCAAGAAAGAAAGAGCGCAATATGAAGAGAACGCAAGAAGATCCGGACATGCTTGAAGAGTATGATTTCAGCAAAGGTGTCCAGGGCAAGTACGCACAACGCTATGCCGAAGGAACGAATGTCGTGGTCATCGACCCCGATGTGGCGGAGGTTTTCCCGGACCATGATTCGGTGAACCAGGCCTTGAGGTCACTGGCGGAAATCATCCGAAGGCAGAAGAGGCCGGCGTGACCATGCCTTACACCGGACCGGTGCGGGGAAGGGTCGAACCGATGAAAGTGTATGACGACGCTTGCGGACATGCGAGAGGCCCTGTTCGCAGCGGCGTTGTCAGACGCTGTGGCCTTCCTGCTCTCACGAGCATACTACGAGCAGGTCTCGTTTCACCCCCGCCGGCAAGTCAGTAATCGCGTCGCCCAATCGCTTGATCCCGACGGCCCCAATTGCTACCATACAAGCATGAAGATCGTCAGCGGGAAGGTAATTGAAGGCAGGATCGTTGTCGAAGGTGGGCCGCTGGACCCCATGGGCGAAGCCGGCCGAGCGAGACGATGGCCGGTGGTGAACTCTTGAACAGGCTATCGTCGTGCCCGAACCTTAGGGTGGTCTAATGCCTGTTGTATTCAGATATAAGGGGTTCAGGTTCTTCTTTTACTCGAACGAGGGCGATCCGTTGGAGCCATTGCACGTCCACGTGCGAAAGGCGGAGCGCGTCGCGAAGTTCTGGTTGGAGCCGGAGCCCGGGGTTGCCCGTGCTTACGGATTGACTGCGGGTGAACTGCGCGAGCTGCTGGGCGTTGCCGTGGAGAACCGTGAATTGATTCGGAGGTACTGGAATGAGCACTTTGGTGTCTAATGCTCTGGCAAAACAGGTCAGGTTCGAGGACGACACCATGTGGGTCGATTTTGCCGACGGGCGTACACTGGGGATTCCGCTTGCGTATTTTCCGCGTCTGCTCAACGCGTCGCCCTCGGAACGGATGAAATATGTGGTGAGCGGCGGGGGAACGGGTCTTCATTGGGACGATCTCGATGAAGATATCTCGGTTCCTGCCCTGCTCCTTGGCGTCGGCGACAGAACCCGGCGCTCGTAGTGTGCTCGTACGAGCATACTACGAGGGGGCCAGGTCGATAACGGTGGCGTCGGGCAGGTGGCGGGTGATGATCTCGGCGGCGAGGTTGGTCCAGTGGCCGCAGGCGTCGAGGACGACGCTGTCGGTGGTGACGACGATGGGGGGCCGTGGACGGTTCTCGGTCGTCAGTTGGCAGTTGTCGGTTGGCGGCTGGCCGTGGGCTGGGGACGGAGAACTGTCAACTGTCCACTGACCACGCAGTTCCGCGTCGGGGTTCAGCGACAGGCGGACGGTCCAGGGCCAGTGGCGCTCTTGGGCCAGGTCGGTGAGGAGCGTTTTGAGACGGCCGCTGTTGGAGACGGGGCTGTCGAGCAGCCACCGGGCCTCCGCGATGCCGATCTCGGCCAGAAACGCGCCGATCCGAGCGAGGGCAGGGACTGTTTCTTCGACCTTGCGGTACGTCCCGTGAATGCTGGCCAGGTCACGGAAGCAGCCATCCCGGCCGCGGAAGATCAGGCCTCCGCTGAGGGCCGCCTCGATCGTGATCAGCAGGTTGTACCCATCGATGGCCAGGGTCCGGCCGGGCAGCGCGCCGATCGCGACGCGACGCGCCAGCCGCGACTGCCTCTGCGCATCGGAGCAGGCCGACCGCATCACCGCCAGCCGCTGCCTCTGCGTCAGGCCAAAGCGGTCGCCCACGAGCTTCAGGGCGCTCTTGTCCGCGTAGCCCTTGCTCAGCAGCAGGGAAAAGTCGGCCAGCGCCTCGCGCAGCGCCGGCAGCTTGTCGGCCGCAAACAGCGCGGCGTCGGCCGGATGCCGCCCTCGATGTTCTCGTTTGTCAGGCACTTTGGGATTTACGATTCACGATTTACAATTTACTATCTGCCTCGTGCGTCTCAAACGCGACTCAATCGTAAATCAGAAATCCAGAATCGTAAATCCGAATGTCCAGTCACAACCTGTCAGAGATACAACTCGGCGATCTCACGGTCCTCGGCTACTCGGTGGCCGGCGAGGAGACGGTGATCGCCGTGCCCCAGCTCGATGTGTGCTTCGACGTGGGCAAGGCGCCGGACCAGATCATCCCCATCGGCCACGTCCTGCTGACGCACGGGCATATGGACCATGCGGCGGGGTTCGCCTATTACCTCTCGCAGCGCAACTTCTGCGGGATGGCGCCCGGCACGGTCCTGGCGCCGGCCAACCTGATCCGCACGATGCAGGAGATCCTCGACTCCTGGGGCCGGCTCGACGGCAACCGCATCCCCGCCCGGCTCGTCGGCGTGCGGCCGGGCGATGAATACGCCATCAAGCCCAACCTCTTCGCCCGGGCCTTTCCCACCCGGCACACCGCCGGCTCGGTGGGCTTCACCATCCTGGAGAAGCGCAAGAAGCTCAAACCCGAATACGTCGGACTGACCGGGCCCCAGATTGTCGCGCTCAAGAAGCAGGGGATCGCCATCGACAATCCCGTGGAGATCCCCCTCGTCACCTACCTGGGCGACACGCAGTACGTCGATTTCGCCCGGCTCGACTACGTCGTCCACAGCCGCGTCCTGATCGCCGAGTGCACGTTCTACGAGGACGAGCACATCGGCCGGGCCAACGCCGGGCGGCATATGCACGTCGACGAGCTCGCCGGCCTGCTCGGCCGCCTCGACAACGAACACGTCATCCTCTCCCACCTGACGGCCCGCACGCCCATGGGCGAGGTCCGCCGGATGCTCCAGAAGACGTTGCCGCCCGCGATTCACGACAAGGTCCTCATCCTGATGGACCGCAAGTACCGCCGCCCGTAGGGACGCCGGCGGAGGGGGAAGGGACGCGGGGGAGCGAATCCGCAATCGGAAATCGGCAATTATTTGTTTTCCATCGGGCCTCATAACCTCCGCTGTGTGTTTGGTTTAAGTGGCTGGGCACAAAAAAGATCACCAAATATACAACAAAAGGCTGGACAGGTATTGGTCTGCCCATACAATGAAGCCACGATATGGTGATTAGACAATACCGCACAGCGGCGGGTACGATCCGGACGCGGCGGGGCGGCGGTGTGGCCGCCCGGGCGGGTCGGACCCGGTTGGGAGACAGCATATGACGACGAGACTGGACCCGAGGCAGGCCAACGCCCGGCGCGAGCTGTATCACCTGGAGAACCGCCTGCGGCAGGGGCCGGCCAGGGCTTCGGGTCGGGCGGACGGCTGGTGGCAGGCCGCGTCGTTCGAGGCGGCACACGAGGCGGTGGAGGACCTGGAACGGCAGTATGGCCGCCGGTCGCAGCAGTGGGCGTACTTCGACGCCGCCGGCGATCCGGTGGGCCTGATCCTGCGGTGGGACCGGGCGGTGGGCAAAGAGATTCGGCCGGTCCATCGCGGGCCGGATGGACGCTGGCGGATCGGCGGAATGCCTCTGCCGCGTCCCCTGTACAATCTGCCGGCTTTGCTGGCCCGGACGGATGAGACGGTCTACGTGGCCGAGGGCGAGAAGGCGGCCGATGCCGCCGGCTGGCTGGGGCTGCTGGGCACGACCAGTCCGCACGGCAGCCACAGCGCCGCCAAGGCCGACTGGCGTCCTCTGGCCGGACGCGACGTCGTGCTGCTGCCGGACAACGACGAGGCCGGCCGCCGCTACGTGCAGACCGTCGCGGAGATCCTGCAAAGTCTCGATCCACCGGCCCGCGTGCGGATCGTCGAGCTGCCCGGCCTGGAGCCCAAGGGCGATCTGTTCGACTGGGTCCACGCCGGTGGGGGCATGGAGGAACGACAGAACACGCTGGCGGCCCTGGTCGAGGCGGCGGAAGTTTGCGGCGCGCCCGTTGCGGATTGCGGATTGCGGATTGCCGATTGCGGATTCAACTCCACGCGTCAATCCGAAATCCGACATCCGACATCCGCAATCTCCGCTCGGAGCGTGCCGATCCTTCAGTGCTTCGCCGACGTGGTGCCGACGTCGGTGCGGTGGCTGTGGCCGGGACGGATCGCCATGGGCCGCCTGACGCTGCTGGTGGGCCGGCCGGGCGAAGGCAAGAGCTTCCTGACGACCGATCTGGCGGCGCGGGTCTCGACGGGCCGACCCTGGCCCGACGGCAGCGAGGGCGTCAGCGGCTCGGTGATCTTCATCTGCGCCGAGGACGACCCGTCCGACACGCTGCGGCCGCGTCTGGATGCCCACGGGGCGGATGTGCGTCGCACGCATCTGCTGTCGATGGTCCGCAAGACCACAGCCGAGGGTCGCACCTACGACGCGGCGTTCACTCTGAACGACATCGAGCCGCTGGAGCGGTGTCTCCAGATGCACCCGGACTGCCGGCTGGTCGTGGTGGACCCGATCGGCTCGTACCTGGGCAGCGGGACTGACTCCTACCGCGACAGCGACGTGCGGCTGCTGCTGGACCCGGTGGCCCGGGTGGCGGACCTGTACGGTCCGGCGGTCCTGCTCGTGGCCCACCGACGCAAGAACGCTGCCGTCGCCCACGCCGACGACCTGGCCCTGGGCAGCCGGGCCTTCACCGGCGTGGCCCGCTCCGTCTGGCATCTGATCCGGGACCCGAAGAACCGCGACCGGCGCCTGCTGCTGCCCGGCAAGAACAACCTGGCCGCCGAGGGTCAGGGCTTGGCCTTCATCATCGCCGGCGACCCACCGGCCGTCTGCTGGCAGACCGAGGCGGTCGACATGACCGCCACCGATGCCCTCGCCGCCGAAACCGCCGCCGGCGAGAGCAACGCCGACCGAACCGTTCGAAAGGAAGCCGCCGCCTGGCTGCGGGCGCTGCTGGCCGACGGCCCCATGGCGGCCGCCGAAGTCCGTCGGCAGGCCGAGGACGCCGGCTTCACCTGGCGGACCGTCCAGCGGGCAAGGGCCGATCTTCATGTCTCTTCGATTCGCGACGCTGCGGAAGGTCGCCACCGGTGGCATCTGCCCGACACGAAGGGTGACAAAGGCTGACAAGGGCCTGCGTCGTTGGCACGCTGTCATGCTGTCACGCGGTCACGCGCGCCGGCAGTGAAGGCCTATGTGGTTATTGTGCATATTGTCACATTACAGGATCTTCCTGCATCTGTGTTTCTGTGTGTTCTTTGGCAAGGTCCGGGCAGACTCTGATGGGCACACTATGAGGAACGGCGGACCTGCCCCCGAGCGTGCCAAGTGCCAAGCGACAGACACACAGGCACGCTGTCACGCTGTCACGCGGGTCGATGCGGGCAGGGCGTCACTTGGGCGGCAGGGGCGATCCGCCGGTGGCGGGACGATTCGCCGTTGGGGACGGGCCGCTCAGTGGAGCCGGCGGAGGCGGGCGTTGACGGCTTTGAGGTCGAAGGCCTCGGGGTCGTAACGGCCGGCCCATTCGAGCAGTTCGGCCAGTTGCGGATCATCCGGGTGTTTCCTTGCTTCGAGGATGTCGCTGTAGCCCCAGGGCCCGCCGCAATCCTCGGGCGGACAGGCCCGTTCGCCCGCCAGACAGATGGGATACTTGCCGCCGGCCTCGGGTTCGAGGATCTTCTCCACCGTCAGCGTGTGACGCCAGTCGTCGCCGAAATCGTAGATGTAGCGGAGCTTGGCCTTCGGACGCGTGACGACGTCGCAGAGCCTCACCTCGGTGTCGCCGGCGGTCATCTCCATATCGAATTCCTCGTTGACCGAGGGCGCATACCGGCCGCTGCCGATCCGAAACTCGTGCAGATGGCAGTTCTCCCAGCCCATCACCACCTGGATGACGTCGTGCAGGTCGGCCAGGGTGATCGCGCCGGGGACCTGCACGCGCCGCCAGATGGGCGGGCGAATGTCGTCGAGCGTGATCTTGATTTGATAGATTCTCTGTTCACTCATCGTGTGCCTTTGACCTCCTTCTTGATCCGCTGGATGTGGCCCCGACCGAGGGCCTTGACCTCGCAGCCGAGCTCGAAGTACCGACGGATCCGCGCGTCGTCGAGAATGCCGAAGCAGTCGATCACCGCCAGCGGTTCGCCCGCCCAGCCGACCACCTGATCGGGGTCGAGCTTCAGGTACGCCTCATGCGGGACCGCCAGGATCAGGGCCTCGGCCCCCGCGATCGCCCTGGCCAGGTCCTTCTGGACGACGGTGTGTGTCAGGTGCTCCTGGTTGCGGAAGAAGCGGGCCCAGGACTGTCCCGGCGCCGGGTAGGTGTCCTGCGACTCCAGCTCGTACCAGTGCTCGACGTAGGGATCGTGCACGCGGATGTCGGCGCCCATCTCGGCCAGCTTGCGCGCGACCATCTCGCTGCCGCTGTAGCGGGTGTCGCCGACGTCCTGGCGATAGCTGGCGCCGCAGAGCAGGACCTCGGCGCCGGCGATGTAGCGGCCCATGTTCCGCAGGGCGTCGCGGGTCAACTGCGCCACGTGCAGTCCGCGGGTGTCGTTGATGTCGATCGCGGTGGGAGTGAGTTTGAAAACCTGCTCGCCGTCCTCGAAGCCGAGGATATGCTTGTAGGCCCAGTAGCCCAGGCCACCGTCCTTGGGCAGGCAGTAGCCGCCGATGCCCGGGCCGGGGAAGATCATGTTGTTGTGCGTCGGACGCATCCGGATGGCGTGGATGACCTTGATGAGGTCCACGCCGTTGCGCTCGGCGAACAGGCTCCACTCGTTCAGGAACGCCAGGATCGTGGCGCGGTAGGAGTTCTCGACGATCTTGGTGGTCTCGGACTCGATGGGGCGATCCATCACGGTCAGCGGGAACTGCTCGGTGTTGAGGACCTCGCGGAGGAATTTCTCGACGCGGGCGCGGGCCTCGGCGTTGCAGCCCGCGCAGACGCGCCAGAAGTCGCGGATCGACGAGACGTAGTGCCGCCCCGGCATGACGCGTTCGAAGCTGTGCGCCAGCAGCGGCTCCGAGTGAATTCCTCGTGTGGCGAACGCCTTTTTCATGATCGGCCAGGCGACGAACTCGGTGGTGCCCGGGGCGACGGTCGTCTCGATGAGCACCAGACAGTGCGGCCGGACCTTCTCGCCGATCGTCCGCATGGTCGCCTCCAGGGCGCTCATCTCGGCCTGGCCGTTGCGCATGTTTCCCAGCTCGTGCTTGGTGTAGTCGCACTGGACGTCCACGACCACGCAGTCGGCCAGCGTCAGACATTCGCTGTTGTACGTGGCGACCAGGGTCTTCTTGTCGAGGACACAGCGGGCGATCATCGGGTCCACCTCGGGGTCCTCGGCCTTGACGGGGGACTGGCCGCGATTGAGCAGGGGGATCTTCCAGTAGCTGCGCGGGCTGGGACGCTGGCAGCCGATGACGAACTTGTTCGGTCGGCCGGTCTGCTTGTCCACCGTGTCGGCGATGATGGCGGCCATCACCGCACCGACGAAGCCGACGCCCATGACCACGACGACTTCCTTGCCTTCGGTTCGGGCGGCCTCGGCGAGGGCCCGGAGGCGCTCGAATTCCCCGGCGTACTGCTCGGGCGTCGGCAGTTCGAACTTCTCCCCGGTCGGACTTGCAGAATACTGACTCATGTTCGAGTTCCTCTCAAAGTCACCAATCCCTGGCTGCATGGCCGTTGACCCGGACGAGCGTCAGGATCTGCACATCGGCGGCACACATGACATGAGCTTAGTCATTAACCCACGCAAGGCAAGGTTTTTCCGCCCGTTCGGCCACCCCGCCGGCGTCCGCACAGGGCGGCATGGGTTTTGCGTCACAGAGGCGAAACTGGTATAATGCCAGGGTGGCAAGTCGCCACATGGTCCGGCGGTCCGGCCGGGCACGGATCAGGGTAAAATGGGAGATCGCCTCATGCGAACGGCAGGGTGGTTCGCTGCCTGGACGGTGTTGCTCTGTGGGCTGGGGGCGCCGGCCGCCGGTGCCGCGGATCTGGAGTATCCGTGCGCCCTGCGCGATGCCTATGACGCGGATGACAGTTGCTGGGTCGGCATGAGCCTCAGCGGAGAGTATCCCGTCCCGGTCATACCCGAACAGTGGCTGGTGGGGCCTCCACCGTCCGAGATGTCGGCGGTCACGATGCCGACGGATCACTGGGTGGAACTGCTGTACCGTGGCCGGATCGTGGATGCCGACGGCAACGATGTCCTGATCCGGGAGTGGGGCAAGGCCGGCGAAGAGACAATCGTGTTTCTCACCGACGGGGCCGACCAGGAGTTCCCCATCGCCTTGGCGAAGGCGGACCTGGCGATGCAGGCGGTCAGCTACATCTACCTCGACCTGCCGGACGTGTTCACGCCGTTTGCCCCTCGCGGATTGCGTCTGGTGGCGGTGGACAGCGGAGGGGGGGCCCCGGGTTTCGATGTGGCGTCGGTGCAGGCCCGTGTCCTGCGGGCGTGCGGTTCGCGGGCCGACGACCCTGTCCCGATCGACGGCGCCGCGAACGTGGCACGCGACGTGACGTTGGCCTGGACGCCTGCGTGCGATGCGATCGACCAGAGCCTGTACCTGGGCGACAGCCGCCGGCTGGTCGAATCGGCCGATCCATCGGTCCGGCTCGCGCTTCTTCCGTCCGATGTCAACTGCTTCGAGCCCAACGGACTGGCGCTGAACACGACCTACTATTGGCGCGTGGATGCCAACGGGGCCGGAACCGGCGAAGTCTGGTCCTTCACTACCGTGGACCATATCGTGATCGAAGACTTCGACTCCTATGGCATCTCCGGCGGTTATCTCTACGAGACCTGGCACACACGCGGCAAGGCCCGCGTCGGAGAAGAGTCGTTTCAGGCCCGACGCAGTTGCCCTCAGTGCATGCGGTTTGCCTACTACTATGACAACGTTCATCTCTCCGAGACGTATCGCGATTTGTGTCCGGCGCAGGACTGGACGCAGGCCGGGGCCCAGAGCCTCGCGTTCTGGCTGTACGGGATGCCGGGCAACGATATGCAGGGCCGGATGTACGCCGTGTTGAGTGACGGGACTGCCGATAGTCGGGTGACCTACGACGGCGACAAGGGAATCCTCACGAGCCCGGAGTGGAATATCTGGAGAATCCCGCTGGCGGATTTCAACGGAGTGGACCTCAGCGCGGTCTGCCGTCTGACGCTGGGATTCGTCTTCCCCTCCGCTCAGTCGGGTCAGTACGGCAGCGGAACCATCTATGTGGACGACATCTGCCTCTATTCCTCGCTGTGCCTTGAGGAGCACCGTTCGGCGGCCGACCTGACGGCGGACTGCCGCGTTGACTACCGCGACCTGGGGCAGATGGCGACGCAGTGGCTCCAGGCACGCGGCCCGGTCGTGGATGTGGTCGCGCCGGGCGAGCCGGTGCTGTGGTATGCATTCGACGGCAACACCCAAGACAGCGCCGGACGGACGCAGGGACTGATCCAGGGGCGTCCGACGTTCGAGATCGGCGTGCACGGACGCGCCATTCACATGGTCAACCGGGGTGACGCAGTGGTGGTTTCCAACGCATCGGCCGTGTTCGAGGGGATTCGGGAAGCGATCACGATCGCGTTCTGGCAGCGGGGCGACGATTCGGGCCATCGCAACGATACGTTGTGCTGCTCCGACTACGCCTACGGCCAAACCAACCCGTCGATTGCCGTGCACCTGGGCTGCTGGAGGGACGCGGGGCAGTATCGGTGGGATTGCGGCACGCCGTGGTCGTTTGCCAACCGTCTGGCGGGTCGTCACCATTGCCGGTACGAATGGACCGGACGCTGGAACCACTGGGCCTTCACCAAGGATACTGCGGCCGGGCCGGGTGGCAAAGGCCTGATGTGCGTGTACCTCAACGGCGTTCTCTACGACAGCCGCTCGGGGACCAGCTCGCCGATCGAACGGATCAAATCGTTCCAGATCGGGTCGGGATGGTATGGCCACTATGACGGCCTGATCGACGACTTCCAGATCTACGACTACGCTTTGTCCGAGGCGGAGGTCGCCTATCTGGCCAGTGACGGGACGGGCCGGCTGCCCTGGGATTCCGGTCTGGCTGCTGATCTGGACGGCAGCTCGAACGTGGACTTCGGCGACTTTGCGATCCTGGCCGACGAGTGGCTCGAAAGCCAGCTCTGGCCGTAGCGGCCTAACGTGGCTGCGGCTTGGATCGAAGGTCGCGCGACGTGGCCAGGGCGATGACACGCCCCTGGTCGCCGACGGCGCAGTAGAAGTGGTAGACGACTCCTTCGTGCTTGAGAAGCCAGGGTTTGTGGGCGTAGGTCTGGTCGTACGGCTCGGAGGGCGCCACCAGGTCGGGCCCGTCCCACCTGGTCCAGTGCACCAGATCGTAGGAGCCGGCGAACGTGTCGAAGGCCTTGGGTCGCCAGAACGCTCCGAAATAGAACATCACCCAGACGTCGCCCATCCGCACCACCTGCGGATCGCCCGAGATGCCGGTTCCGTTGTCGATCACCGGTTCGGTGCCGTAGCGCAGCCATCGGCGCATGTCATGGGAGACCGCCATGCCGATCCGCTCGGGACTGCCCTGGGCCTTGCCGTTGTAGAACATCACGAACGGGTAGCCGAGCGTCTGCTCTCTGTCGTGGATGATGTTGCTCTTGTACTGCGTCAGGCTCTCCCAGGGCCGCACGTCCGCTTGGTCGCGTGACAGCACCGGCTTGTCGAGGCGATGCCACGGAACCGGCCGGGTCGGCTCCTGCGTCCAGGCGATGCCGATCGCCAGCGGGTCGGTCTCGTAGCCCTTCAGCGCGCCGCCGAGGTACGACATCCAGTATCTGCCGTCGTAACGTTCCAGCTCATACGAGCCTGCCCACGTCGTATCCTGGAGGGCGACGTAGCCGGCCGCCTGCACCGCGTCCCACCCCTCGTTGCGGAACGGCAGAATCCGGCCCAGCGGCCGCCAGTTCAGCAGGTCGTTGCTGTCGGCGATCGCCGTCTCGTACCCGTTGCCGTCGAAGAGGATGTAGATCATGTACCATTTCGCGTCGCAGCGAAAGACGCTGGGGCAGTCGAGCTTCTTGCCGTCTTCGTCCCTGAGGATTACGCCGTACTTGAACGGCGTCCTGGCCTCCTCGTAGATGCGCTGCATGACCGTCGCTTCCACCGTCTTTCGCGTTGATAGGGCCGGCACGATTCGTCGCTCCACGCCGGCGCTGCCGGTGGTTTGCAGAAAGGTGACGGTGGCAAAGACCATCGCTGTCATCGCTGTCATACATGGTTCTCCATCCACTCGGGCGGCATCGCACCACAGAGTCTGCGATCGTGCAAAGCAGGATACCATGTCGCGACGCTGGCCGCAACGTCGGGAGAACCAGACTCATCTGACATAATCTCCCGCGGCCGACGCGAATCCATGAACCGCTGCCGCGTCTGCGGTCGTATGGAGTCAGAGGCATGCAGCATCGGCTGCATGCGACATGAAGAATGACTATCCAGGTTTTGCTGGAGGATAAGGCAATGGAAGCCAAGAAGACCATTCTCGTCATCGGCGCGACGGGTGCCCAGGGTGGCAGCGTCGCTCGCCATTTGTTGGCCGGCAACACGTTCAAGGTTCGCGGTCTGACCCGGCATCCGGATTCCGAGAAGGCGAACGCATTGCGGCAGGCAGGCGCAGAAGTCGTCCCGGGCGACCTCGAAGACGCCGGGAGCATCCGAGCGGCCCTGAAGGGCTGTTACGGCTGCTTCGGTGTGACCAGTTTCTGGGAGCACTTCGAGAAGGAGTACGGCCAGGGCAGGAACCTGGTCGATGCGGTCCGGCGGTCCGGCGTCGAGCATTTCGTGTTCAGCACGCTGCCCCACTGCAAGAAGATCAGCGGAGGAAAACTCGAAGTGCCGCACTTCGACATGAAGGCGCAGCTCGAGGAGTACACACGCCGTCTGGGTCTGAAGGCCACGTTCGTCCACGTGGCGTTCTACTACGAGAATTTCCTGGCGTTTTTGCCGCCGCACGAGCAGGAGGACGGCTCCTTCGCCTTCGGATTCCCCCAGGCAGACACTCCGCTGGCCGCCGTCGCGGTCGAGGACGTCGGCAGTATCGTCTCGATCCTCTTCGAGAGGCCACAGGACTATCTGGGCAAGGTGGTCGGCATCGTCGGCGACGACCTGACGGGCGATCAATACGCGGAGGCGATGACGCGCATCCTGGGAACCAGGGTCGTTTATCACCATGTGCCTCGCGAGGAGTTCGCCGCGTTGGGGTTCCCCGGAGCCGAGGACCTGGCCAACATGTTCGAGTTCAACCGCTTTTACATTCCCAACCGACGGGCGGATGTGGAGATGTGCCGGGCCCTGAACCCGAAGATGCAGACGTTCGAGACCTGGCTCCGGTCGAACAAGGGAGCCTTCGTGAGGCTCTTCGAACGGGAGCACGCCCGCCTGCACTGATACCGACCGGTGTGCGCGTGGGGAACCCGACGGACGAACCTACTCCATGTGGATAACGTTGCGGGTGCGGTCCGCTTCGAGTCCGGCTTCCTTGATGACGTCGTACAGGTCGCGACAGCCATGCACCTTGACGAAGTCGAAGTGGGGATCCGATTCGTCCTTTGTGGTCAGTTGAACCGTGCCGATGCCGAGCAGGCACTCCCAGAGGGAGCGGCGCAGCTTCAGGTCGATTACGCGGAACATGTCGATATTATCGACGCGGCGGTCGAAGACCCCGCGCGACCATTCGATCCGGTCCGGCGTGACCTCGTAGTAGATGCTCTTCAGGACGATCGCCTTCCAGAGCAGCACCAGCAGAGCCCCGGCGATGCAGGCCAGCGCGCCGAGGTCGATCCAGGCCTCGACCTGAGTCAATCGCTGGGCCGGGATCTCCACCTTCGGCAGGTAGGCGTCCACGTATGCGACCACCTGGGCCACACGGTACTTCAGGACCGCCCAGCAGAGGGCGACCAGAATACCCATCTTGATGGCAGTGCCCGTGAGGGCAAACACACTCGGACGGCCGTACCAGAGAACGTCGTCGTCCTGCTCCGGCGTGTCTGAACTATCCTCATCCTCTTCGGGATCGGGATCCGAATCGGTTGCGCCCAGCCTCATGCGGGTCTCGGCGCGCTTGCCTTCGAGGAACTCACCGCAGAAGCGACACTTGATCGCCTCGTAACGAATCTCTTCGGCACAATAGGGACAAGGTTTCGTGCGGTGCCGGAGCCGCTGGGTCAGATGGGTCGGTTCCGCTGGTCTTGGCATAACTGAAGCACCCTGGACTGTATCATTCCGTCGAACCTGATTCGCCACCGCCTGCGGCCATCACCGGGCGGCGTTCCATACACTTATCGGCCAGATTGGACGGATCGGACCAGTGCACCAGACGGCCCGGAAGCATTTTGGGTTATCGGGCGTTGCATGGCGTCAGGTCGGCGGGGGGACTTTGGCGAGCAGCTCCTCTTCCGGCATGATACAGCGCAGCGGATTTCCGATGTATTCCTCGATGGCCGGGATCGTGAACGACTCGTCCTCGCAGGCGAACGAAATGGAGGTCCCGGCCACGCCGGCCCGGCCCGTCCGCCCGATGCGATGCACGTAATCCTCCGGCTCGTAGGGGAACTCGTAGTTGACCACCAGGCCGATGTCCTTGACATGCAGGCCCCGTCCGGCGACGTCCGTGGCCACGACCACCTTCACCGTGCCCGTGCGGAAGTCTTCGAGGATACGCAGCCGCTTGTTCTGGGGCACCGCCCCGGAGAGCAGCTCGCACGCGATGCCGTGCTTCTTCAGTTTGTTGGCCAGGGCCTGGGTGTGATCCCGACGATTGCAGAAGATCAGCGTGCGATCGTCGCCCCGCTTCTTGAGGATGTTGTAGAGCAGCTTGAACTTGTCTCGCGACGTGACGATGTACACGATCTGGTTGACCGTCTCGACGGCCACGTGTTCGGGCTCGACTTCGCAGATCACCGGGTCGGGCATCCACTGCGATGCCAAGCGCAAAACATCCTCCGTCAGGGTGGCGCTGAAGAGCATCGTGCGGCGGTGGTTCTTCGGCGGTGTCTCGCGGATGATGCGTTTGACTTCGGGGATGAAGCCCATGTCCAGCATCCGGTCGGCCTCGTCGATGACCAGGATCTCGACGTCTTTGAGTTTGATGCTGCCTCGCTTGACGAAGTCGAGCAGGCGTCCGGGGGTAGCGACAATCAGATCGACGGGCCCCTTGTCAAGCCGTCGTTGCTGCCGCTTGACCTCCAACCCTCCGTAGATGGCCAGGCAGTTGAAATGGCAGTATTTGCCGAGGTCCTGGGCGTCCTTGACGATCTGGATGGCGAGCTCGCGCGTGGGGGCCAGCACCAGGGCGCGCGGCGATCCAAGCGGTCGTTCACCGTGGCTGGGTTCCTGGAGGAACCGGCTGAAGATCGTGATGAGGAACGCGGCGGTCTTTCCGGTTCCGGTCTGGGCCCGGCCGGAGATGTTCTGTCCGGCGTGTGCGTGGATCAGGACTTTGGCCTGGATCGGCGTGCAATACTGGAATCCCAGATCGGCGATCGCATGCATGATCGGGTCCGGCAGCCCCAGGTCGTGGAACCGCACCTGTCCCGGCTTCTCGGGGACCTGGAACTGATCGAGACTCCACGACGGTTTCTTTCTGCCGCCTCGTCGTCGGCGGGACCGTTTCGCGCGGGGTTTGGTGTCGGGTGGCGGAGGCGTCGCCGCGTCGTTGATGCACGGCTCGCCCGATGGCGGTGCCTCTTCGACCAATTCGGTCGACGGTGACGAGTCTGTCGAGGTTGTCTTATTGTGTGGTTCTGTCATGGCCAGCATTGAACTATAGAAACGCCGCAAAAGCGAGAGGAAAACCCGACCGGAAACGACCGCCGTTCGCGAGCAGGAGATCGTGCCCTCGGCGGTTCGTTCCGTTGGGGTGGTCGGTCGTCTATGCAGAGTGGGGCCTCGCGTTCCTGCGACGGCGCCAGGCCGGCCCTCTCTTGGCATGGACCGCTGTCGGCCGGGAAGCGACGAATGCTCTGGTGCGGTGGTCTGACGAGGGGCTCTTCTTTGGCTGCTCCGGCACCGGTTCCGCGGGGACACAGGCAAACCCCGGACACTCTTGCGGGCGGAAGCGTCGCCCGGTGAACTTCTCGATCTGTCGGAGGTACTTCTTTTCGTCCTGTGAGACGAACGTGATCGCGTCCCCGGTGGCGCTGGCGCGCCCGGTGCGCCCGATCCGGTGGATATAATCTTCCGCGAACGCCGGGACATCGAAATTGACGACGTGCGAGATGCCGGCAACGTCGATGCCGCGGGCGGCGATGTCTGTGGCCACCATGACCTGGTACTTGCCGCTCTTGAAGCCGTCGAGGGCCCGTTGCCGCTGACCTTGGCTGCGTCCCGAGTGGATCGCGACCGAGACGATGCCGGATCGCTCCAGCCGGCGCGTGATCTTGTCGGCCCCGTGCTTGGTTCGCGAGAAGACCAGCACACTGTACATGGAGCGGTTCTTCAGCATGTGCAGCAGAAGGTCGATCTTCTGTGATTTCTCGACGGGATAGACGTGCTGCGTGACGGTCTGGACCGGATTGTGCGGGCGGCCGATCTGAATCATCCTCGGCGACTTTTGCATGCCGGCCGACAACCCCGTGATTTCGGGGCTGATCGTGGCCGAGAAGAGCATCGTCTGCCGCTTGGTGGGCAGGGCGTCGACGATCCTTCGCACGTCCCGGATGAAGCCCATATCCAGCATGCGATCGGCCTCGTCGAGGACGAGCACCTCGATCGCTTCGAAGCGGATCGAGCCTCGCTGCATGTGGTCGAGCAGCCGGCCCGGCGTCGAGACGACGATGTCGACACCGCGTCGCAGGGCGCGCAGTTGGTTCTCGATGCTGACGCCACCGTAGATGGCGAGCGATTTCAGATGGAGGAACCGGCCGTAGCAGAGGATCGATTGTTCGACTTGCACCGCCAGCTCGCGCGTCGGTGTCAGGATCAGCGACCTGACCCCTTTCTTGTGTCGGTTTCTCCCGTGAGCGAGCCGGTTCAGGATCGGCAGGACGAACGCGGCCGTCTTGCCGGTCCCGGTTTGGGCGCAGCCGATGAGATCATGGCCTTCGAGTGCGACCGGGATCGCCTGGGATTGGATTTCTGTGGGTGTGGTGTAGCCGGTGGCAAGAATCCCTTGCACCAGCGGGTCGGAAAGACCAAACGTCTTGAATGGCATGAGACAATCCTGAAAGTAGGACGGACGTACCAGCGTCCGGCCTGGTGACAAAAATGACAGTCCCCGGGGGATGGCACGGCCAACCCTCCGTGGGACGACAGGTGTGGAGTGAGGTTCTGACGCGGTGTAGCGAACGGCGTGAGACTCCACTAAGAACCCTACCGATGCCCGCCGGACTGACAGACCTTATCAACATAAGGTCCGTTCTGGCGGCATACTCGGCTCTCCGGCGTGGCAGCGCCACGGCCGGGGGCTATCGCACTGGACCGGAGATCCTTACTTCCGGACCGGCTGCTGGTTCTTCTCACGACGTCGGTTAATGATTTCTTCGGCCAGGCGTGTCGGGACCTGGGCATAACGGCACATTTCCATCGAGAACGTCGCCATGCCCCGGCTCAGGCCTCGTACGATGGTGGCATAGCCAAACATATTGGCCAACGGCACCTCGGCCCGGATCACGGTATACGTGTCCCGCACCGTGGTTTCCATGATGATTCCGCGGCGGCTGTTGAGATCGCCCACGATCGGGCCCTGGAACTCGGTCGGTGTCTCGACCTCCACGGTCATGATCGGTTCCTGCAGGCACGGTCTGGACCGTTTGAAGGCCTCGATGAAGGCGTCCCTGGCGGCGATGCGGAACGCCATCTCACTGGAATCGACCGCGTGGAAAGACCCATCGTCGAGGCACATCTTGCAGCCGACGATTTCGTATCCGGCCAGCGGCCCTTTCTTCATTGCCGCCTGGAATCCCTTGTTAACGGCGGGGATGTACTCGCTGGGAATGTGTCCGGAGGTGATATTGTCCTCGAACTCGTACGGGGCCTCAGCGTCCGGCCCCAGCGGGATCAGTCGGCCGACGACGTGGGCATACTGGCCCGACCCGCCGGTCTGTTTCTTGTGGCGATAGTTGAACTCGGCCGCGACGGTGGGCGCTTCCCGGTAGCTGACGTTCGGGGCACCGACCGTTACATTGGCCTTGTACTCCCGCCGCATCCGCTCGACGTAGATGTCCAGATGGAGTTCGCCCATTCCGGCGATGACCGTCTCGCCCGTCTCCGGGTCCGTCGAGACGCGAAACGTCGGGTCTTCTTTCATGAACCGGCTCAGCGCCTTGGCCATGCGCTCCTGGTCGGCCGAGGTGACCGGCGTGATGGACAGGCTGATGACCGGGTCGGCTATGAAGATGCTCTCGAGCGAGTAATTGATTCCTTCCCCGCACAGGGTATCGCCGCTGGCGCACTCGACCGCCAGCAACGCGATGATGTCGCCCGGACCGGCGTCATTGATGTCGGTCCGGTCGTTCGCATGCATCCGCACGATGCGCCCCACGCGCAGCACGCGGTTGGTGCGGGCATTGCGGTACTGCTGGCCCTTGACGATCCGGCCCTGGTACACGCGGACGTAGCTCAGTTGCCCGAACGATTCATCGGTGATCTTGAAGACCATGGCCACCAGCGGGGCGTCCGGATCGCTGGCCAGGGGGGTTTCCGTCCCTGCGTTGTCGTGGTCGCGCGCGAAATAGGAGCGATCCATCGGGCTGGGCAGGAAGTCGCAGACGGCATCCATCAGCGGCTGGACCCCTTTGTTCTTGAAGGCCGAGCCCATCATCATCGGGACGATGTCGCGGTTGATCGTGGCTTCGCGAATAACTCGGCGAATCAGGCTCTCTTCGACCGGCTGGTCTTCCAGCAGCATCTCCATCAGGCCATCGTTGTACATGCTCAGTGCTTCGAGCATCGCGTGGCGGGCCTTGCTGGCAGCGTCCTCGTACGCGGTCGGGATCGGACTGCGGATAACCTTCTCGCCGTCCTTGCCTTCGAAGCGGATTGCCTGCATGGTCACCAGGTCGATGACCCCTGTAAAGCTGTCGCCGCAGCCCATGGGCAATTGGATCGGCACGACATTCAACCCGAGCTTCTCTGTCATTTCCTGCCGGACACGATCGGGATCGGCGCCCGTCCGGTCCATCTTGTTGACGAACGCGATTCGCGGCACGCGGTAGCGTTTCATTTGCTGATCGACGGTGATCGACTGACTTTGAACGCCGCCGACGGCGCACAGGACCATGATTGCCCCGTCCAGGACGCGCAGCGACCGCTCGACCTCGACGGTGAAGTCCACGTGCCCCGGCGTGTCGATCAGATTGATGCTCATGTTTCTCCAGGCCACCTGCGTCGCCGCCGAGGTGATGGTAATCCCTCGCTCTCTTTCGAGGTCCATGAAATCCATTGTTGCTCCGCCCTCCCCGGCGTGGACCTCCTGCATGCGGTGAATACGCCCGGCATAAAACAGAATGCGCTCGCTCAAGGTCGTCTTGCCCGAGTCGATGTGCGCCGAAATCCCAATGTTCCGAATCCTGCTGATCTTTTCCATCTGTTTCCGAAACCACTCTCTGACAAACCACAATCAATCGCCCGCCTTATCGGCAGGAGGAGCTATAAATCCGTCCTGTCGCTGGTGATTCTTCGCCCTTGCCACCGTTTTCTGGGTTGCATCGACCGGCGGGTACCTACCCTCCCTCTCAGCAGAGCGAAGAATCCAACAGTTTACCCGATGGATTACGCCCAGGCAAGAGAAATGTGCCGCTTCAGGAGAAAAAATACACCCGATCGGTCGGGTCTTGCCGGCCGGAACGAAGAAACGGGTGGAAACGCGCAGGTTCCGGGACAGGACGGGCTGGCCGCATGCCGGGCCCCGGAGGAGGGCCGACGAGTTGCGCGTGCCCGAACCCGGCTGGTCCCAAGGCGTCCGTCGCCCTCAAGACTTCACTGTTTTGTCAACTGAGGTCTCCGGGCGCGACGGCGGCTCATGCCGGCCTTTTCTGTGACCCGCACCTCGTCCTGCGACCTACACAATGGCTGGGGTTCCGCCACGCGACGATACCCCAAGGCCTTGATGACTTCGAGGACTTCTGTCCAGGTCGGGAATGGCCGTGCATTGGCCCGCTTGTATTCGTCGATTGCCATCACGAACTCGAATTGTTCGTCCGACATCTGGCCTTCCTCGGCGGCCTTGCGATCCTCGCTGCGGCGCCGGCCGGGCCCGCGGCGCCGATCCAGTCCCAGCCGCCGGTCCACCACATTCTGCCGGCGTTCCACTCCGCTACGCCGCTCCACGAAGTCCGGGCTGGTGGTGTCCGCTTCCGTTTGCCGTCTGTCGTCGCTGCGGCGCTCACATCGCCCTTCTCGGCAACCGCATTTGTCCGTGTGTTTCTTGTCTGCCTCTGCCATAGGGGATCGGCCTTCTCTCTTGTACGATTGCTCCGCGTCTGCTGCCACCCGGACGGGGAGACCGCTGGTTACATTCCCGGGATACGCCTTCGCACGAGTCAATCAGAACTCGTCGTCCAGCAGATCGGCGTCGAAATCGACTTCTTCCTCGTCCTCCATCGCATAGTCGTAGAAGTCATCATACGCATCCTGCGACTCGATCACGACGTGGGCCTCGTCCAGGAAATCCTCGGGCACCATGAGGGCTACCCCTTTGTGCTCGCCACTCGGGTCGAGCTGCTCCTTGATTGTGGCGGGGATGTCGTTGAGCTTCAGGAGGGTCTGGTACTCCTTGGCCTGATCGATATCGCTCAGGAGGGTGACCACCACCAGGTCTTTGAGTTTTGCCTGCCCGTTGTTTTTCTTGTCCATCGGCTTTTTCATCTTCGCGCTCCGTAAGAGAACCACGTGCTTTTCACCATCCAGGAGTCCGCTGTTGCAGGCCCACGGGCCGAAACGGGCGACATGGTACCCTCTCTCCTGGTTCGTCTTCGCCTGGATCGCGGGCAGCGACGGCCACAAAGCACACCTGCCGGCGCCAAGCTCAATGGAGCCTATCGGCCTCAGAGAGGAGGAGATTTAGGGGGTTTGGCGTTTTTTTTGTTGCATTGGGACGGGTCCTGGGCGATATGTTCGTCAAACCGCGTGCGGGGCCGGAGGATGGGGTGCCGAAGACCGCGCGGTTTCCGGTTCTCTCGGCCAGAGAGGGGAGGGCTATGGTGGTTGTTGGGGCCAAAGAGAACGGGCGGAGCACAGCCACGGCGCATGACCCGTAGTCCGGTGGCGTGAATTCCGATGGCGTTTCGGGGGTAGGCTTCAGGGCGGCCTCGGGCGGGGGGCTTGAGGACGCTGGGGTGCGACGCCGGGCATACCCGAGGGGGGGAGGTACGAGAAGGTGCCAACAGCCTATAAAATTGGGGGCGGCAGGGCCTCAGGAACGGTTTTTTACAAGAATTGCTGTACTCCTGGAGGGGTAACAGCCGATGAATACATTGATATTCCTGTGACGATTGGAAAATTTTTTGCGCACAGGGATCAAGCGGGTGGACGCCGCGGCCGATACGTTAGGCATATATAGGAAAGCGCCACAGGGGCCTTTCCTTTCAGCGGCGTTCGCCAGGCGATTGTTCGGTGGAAGGCGCAACAGCGGCCAGATTCCATCGAGCCCGGGAAAGAAGTGAGGATTTATGGGACGGAACGAAGAGGGGGAGCACATTCGAGTTTTCATGCTGGGTTGGGAGTTCCCGCCCTTCATCAGTGGAGGGCTCGGCACGGCCTGCTACGGTCTGACGCGAGCGATGGATCAGCTCGGTGTGAAGGTGACCTTTGTGCTTCCCAAGATGGTCGAGAGCGAATACGTCACACACGTCAAGCTCCTGTCGCCGCGTTCCCTCCAGACGGCCGCTTCTTGCCGGGCGGCGGATTATGACCTGACGAACGTGATCTTCAAAACGATCGCCTCTCCCCTCCAAGCGTACGCGACCCCGGAAAGCTACGATGCACGGCTGGAAGAAAGTCTGCGGCTTCGAGCCGAGCTGGGCGAGAAGCAGACGGGCGAAGATTGGGACCACGGTGGTGACTACGGCGGCGATATGTACCGGGAGATCCAGCGGTATGCCACGATGGCCGTCCGCCTTGCCCGGGGGGAACAGTTCGACGTGATCCACGCCCACGACTGGATGACTTATCCGGCCGGCGTGGCGGTTGCGGCGGTTACCGGCAAGCCCCTGGTGGTGCATGTGCACTCGACGGAGTTCGACCGGAGCGGCGAGCACGTCAACCAGGTCGTCTACGACATCGAACGGGAGGGCATGGAGCGGGCTCAGAAGGTGATCGCGGTCAGCCATTACACGCGGAGCATCGTGATCAGTCGCTATGGGATCAGTCCGGAGAAGGTCGAGGTTGTGTACAACGGCGTGGAGCGCAACGGCTCCTGGTCGGTGGGTGAGACCTGCATCAAACGGGAGGAGAAGCTGGTCCTGTTTCTGGGCCGGATCACCATGCAAAAAGGACCCGAGTACTTTCTGCATGCGGCCAAGAAGGTGCTGGAGGTCATGGACAACGTCAAGTTCGTCATGGCCGGCTCGGGCGACCTGATGTATCGCTCGGTCGAGCTGGCGGCGCAACTCGGAATCGGGCATAAGGTGCTGTTCACCGGGTTCCTGCGAGGTGATGATGTCCGTAAGATCTACCAGATGGCGGATCTGTACGTCATGCCGTCGGTGTCGGAGCCCTTCGGCATCGCGCCGCTGGAGGCGCTCGACAACGACGTGCCCGTGATTATCAGCAAGCAGAGCGGCGTCTCCGAAGTCCTTCGGCATGCCCTGAAGGTCGATTTCTGGGACGTCAATGAGATGGCCAACAAGATCGTGGCGGTGCTGCGGTACCCGCCGCTCCGGATGACGCTGCGCAACCACGGCAACTTCGAGGTTCGCAAGCTGCGATGGAAGGACGCCGCCAGACAGTGTGCGAGCATCTACGAGCAACTGCTCGTCACTGCCTGACGAAGGGGATGTCGCTCGGGGAAGGGCGTCGGTTAAGAAAAGGATTTTCGGTATGCCTTCGGTTTGTTTCTACTTCCAGGTCCACCAGCCGATGCGGCTGCGTCACTACACGGTGTTCGACAACGATCCACGCTACTTCGACGACCACAAGAACGCCGCGATCTGTCGAAAAGTCGCCAACAAGTGCTACCTGCCGGCCAACCGACTTCTCCTGAAGCTCATCGAGAAGTACCAGGGACGCTTCCGAATCTCCTACAGTCTGACGGGCGTTCTGTTGGAACAGCTTCAGATGTACAGCCCGGAGGTGCTCAGCACGTTCCACGCGCTGGCCCGGACCGGATGTGTCGAGTTCCTGGCGGAAACGTACTACCACAGTCTGAGCTTCCTCTATTCCCGCCATGAGTTTGTCGAGCAGGTCAAGAAGCACGCCGACACCATCGAGGACCTCTTCGGTCAGAGGCCCAAGGTGTTCCGCAACACCGAACTGATCTACAACAATGAGCTGGCTCTCCTGATCGAAGCGATGGGATGCTTCGATGCCGTCATCACAGAAGGGGCCGACCACATTCTCGGCTACCGCAGTCCGAATTTCGTCTATCGCCCCACGGGGTGCAGGCACCTCAAGCTGCTGCTGAAGAACTACTCACTCAGCGACGACATCGCCTTCCGCTTCTCGAACCGTCATTGGGTCGAATGGCCCCTGACGGCAGCGAAGTTCAGCCAGTGGGTCAACGCCGTCAATGGGAACGGTCATGTGGTCAACCTGTTCATGGACTACGAGACCCTGGGCGAGCACCAGTGGGAAGACACCGGCATTTTTGAGTTCATGCGGCACCTGCCGGAGGAGATTCTCAGGCATCCGGACAACAACTTCAAGACGCCCAGCGAGGTGGCCGCCGCGTACGAGCCGATCGGCGAGGTGGATGTGCGGCATATGATCAGTTGGGCCGACACCGAACGGGACCTGTCGGCCTGGCTGGGCAACCCCATGCAATCGAACGCCATCCATGAGCTGTACCGCATCGAGAAGCAGGTCAAGCGAGCCAACGACGAGCAGATCCTCGCGGACTGGCGCCGATTGCAGGTCTCCGATCATTTCTATTACATGTGCACGAAATACTTCAGCGATGGCGATGTGCACAAGTACTTCAACCCGTACGATTCGCCCTACGATTCCTACATCAACTTCATGAATGTGCTGGATCATCTTCAAAGGCGCTGTGCCCGATCGAGCATCCAGGCGGTGGCCGGATCCTCGCCCGCCGGCGCAGCGAACATGTCGGTGACCAACTGACGCGGGCGGACGAACGGCGCAGGAAGATACCCGCGAGGTCCGGCATCGAAATCACCAGTGCACGGGGAGTATTGCTGTGTTGACGCATCCGAAGGTCGGTGCCGACGAGATCGTCCGGCTGGCCATCGAGGGGAACGAGATCACAAGCCTGCTGGACCGGGAATGGCTCCTGACCAACGAGCGTGGCAGCTATGCTTCGGGCACCGTGATCGGTTGCAACACGAGCGGATATCACGGTTTGCTCATCGGTTCGTTGACCCCGCCGGTCAATCGCGTCATGGCCTTGTCGAACTGCCTGGAGATCGTCACGTGCGGCGGGCAGGCGTTTCATCTGTCCACGTTCGAGTTCTCCGGCGAGCCGGTTCTGGCGGCGTGTCCCTACCTGCGCGAATTCCGCCGGGATAGCGGAGCGCACTTCCGCTACGAGTTCGAATCCATCGAACTGGACAAGGCGGTCTACCTTGCGCCCGACAGCGACACGGTCGTGGTGGAATACGCCTTCGAAGGCCTCATGGAGCCTGTGGAGTTCATCGTGCGTCCCTTCGTGGGCCTGAGAGACTTTCACCACATGCAGCAGAATGACGTACCGATGCGCTGCGAGCACCTGCAGCCGGGGCTGCTCGTCCGCCAGGATGTACCGGGCCGTGGTGTGCTGCGGATGGACTGTCCGGCGATGCGCTTCGAGGACGACGGCCAGTGGTGGTTCGATTTCAGTTACCGCGTCAACCGGCAGCGGGGCCAGCAGGCGAGCGAAGACCTCTGGACGCCCGGCTTCTGGAGGGGGGTCCTCGAAGAGGACGGACGCATCGTCTTCTGGGCGCGTCTCGACGAGCGCTATCGTCCGGACCGGCCGGTGATGGTGGAGGTCGGGATGGTGAAGAACCGATGGATGGCGCACCAGCGGGAGGTTCTTCGTGAGGCGCGGGTTTCGGACGAGGTGGACCGCAAGCTCGTCCTGGCGGCCGATCAGTTCGTCGTCAATCGCCGATACGGCGACGTCGAGGGGACGACCATCGTAGCCGGATATCCCTGGTTTGCCGACTGGGGGCGCGACACGTTCATCGCCCTGCCCGGGTTGCTGCTGGTGACGGGGCGGTTCGACGAGGCCCGGTCGGTGCTGTGTACGTTTGCGTCCGCTGCGGATGGCGGCCTGATTCCGAACCGTTTTGACGACCGCAATGGGCCGGCCCATTTCAACAGCGTGGATGCGTCGCTGTGGTTCATCCATGCCGCGTTTGAATATCTTGAAGCAACGGAGGACAAGAGCACCTTCAGCGAGGAACTGCTGCCGGTGATTCGGTGGATCATCGATTCCTATCAGAACGGTACACGGTTCGGGATCCACACCGACACGGACGGGTTGGTCCAGGCGGGCGACAAAGATACGCAGTTGACGTGGATGGACGCCAAGTACGACGGCGTGGCGTTTACGCCGCGATGGGGCAAACCGGTTGAGGTCAACGCACTGTGGCACAACGCACTGTGCCGCATGCACGAGTTTTGCCTTCGCGCGGACCTGATCTCGGACGCCAGGCGGTACGCCAAGATGGCGCAGCAGGCGGGCGACAGCTTCTGCGAGCGGTTCTGGAACGAATCGGTCGGATATCTCAACGACACGGTGATGCCCGACGGGCGGGTCGATGCGAGTCTTCGACCGAACCAGATCTTCGCGGTTTCGCTTCCGTTCGGTCCACCGTTGAGTGGGGCCCGACAGAAGGCGATCGTCGCGGCCGTCGAGCGGGAGCTTCTGACGCCGTATGGGCTTCGCACGCTGAGCCGGCGCGATCCCTGCTATCAGGGCCGGTATGAGGGGCCGCAGCGAAATCGAGATGCGGCCTACCATCAGGGGACGGTCTGGCCCTATCTGATGGGGCCGTTCGTCGAGGCGTATCTGAAGGTCAACGATTTCAAGCCGGCCGCCCTCCGCAGGGCGGGTGAGATGATCGAGCCGCTCCTGAGGCACCTGACCACGACCGGCTGCCTCGGCAGCGTCTCCGAGATCTTCGACGGTGACGAACCGCACGAGCCCAAAGGCTGTCCGGCACAGGCCTGGAGCGTCGGTGAACTCCTTCGAATCTATCGTCTGCTGAAGAGCAAGCGGTGCTGAGAGCCGATGCGGTTCACAGGCTCCAGGGACTGCGCATCGGGCGGCGGAGCATCCGGTTGGCCTGGTCGTCTGCGACGAACCGCTCCTTCCGGGGGTCCCAGTGCAGCTTGCGTCCCAGGCGGATGGCGATGTCATCCAGGTGACAGATCGTATCCGACCGGATAGCGGCCTCGATGGGACTGACCGTCTTGCTTCACGTCCATGTGGATCATACGGACGCCGTTGGCGTAGAGGTGTTCGACGCGCCAGAAGAGCGGCGTATCACAGAGCCCATCCTCGGGGATCACGCCGGTGCCTTCGATCTCCAGCGGGCCGGTGTCGTCCGTGCCGTTGCCCCACTGGGCGATGTCGATGTGGTGGATGCCCCAGGCGCCGCTGAGACAGCCGAGACCGTAATCGTGGATATGCATCCAGTAGCCCTCGCTGCCTTCGGCTCGTGAGGCGGCCCGTTGGAAGGAATAAGGAGCCCATGGGGCCGGGCCCAGCCACATGTCGTAATCGAACTGATGCGGGTCGGGTTCCGGCTGGGTCGGCTGATTGGGCAGCGACAGGCCCTGCACGGAGCCGACCACGATGGTCTGCAATCTGCCGATTCTCCTGTTCCGCACGAGTTCGCAGGCGAAGCGGAAGTCCCGGCCGGAGCGCTGCTGCGTGCCGAACTGGAAGACGACACCGTATTCGTTCACCGCTCGGCGCAGGGCCTGGGCGGCGGCAACATGCACATCGGCCGGCTTCTCCAGATACATGTCCTTGCCGTTCCGGGCGGCCTCGATGCCGATCAACGCGTGCCAGTGGTCGGGTGTCGCGACGCAGACCGCGTCGATATCCCGGCGGGCCAGCAGCTCGCGGAAGTCGTGGTAGGTCCGGGCATCCTGGCTTCCGTACCGCTCGTCAATCTGCCGCTTGGCTTTCTGACGGAATGCCTCACGGAGGTCGCAGGCCGCGACGACGCGTACGTCTTCCTGGCCGAGGAAGGCGCGAAGGTGGCCGCCGCCCATGCTGCCGACGCCGATGCAGCCCATGACGATCTTCTCGCTGGGTGGGGTGGCGCCTTGGCTTGCCAACACGCGGCCCGGTACGAAGCAGGGGAATCCCAAGGCCGCGCCGAGGGCGGCGCCGCTCTTGAGGAACCGGCGACGAGGGATGGTCTTCTTGACGGGCGATCCCGGGTGAACTGGAAACGTGCCTCCTGCTGTCTTTGCCGTCTTTGTCATGTGTCGTCTTCTTTCTTGCCAAGGAGAGGTTCGCACAAAGCCCTCGATGAGGGGATTATAGGGGGCCGTCACGTCTCTGGCCAGCAGAACCACCGTGCGAACGATTCGGCTTGGGTTTTGGTCTGTGCGGTGGTACACTGTTACGGTGGTTCGATGCCACGACAGCTTCGGATTGATGGACCGACATCCGGATTCAATGACTGGAGTGTGCAGCATGGGCAGCGACAGAAAGACATCGAGGCGTCGGTTCGTCCAATCGGCCACCGGCGCGATTGCCGCTTTCACTATCGTTCCTCGTCATGTGCTGGGCCAGGGGCCGACGCCGCCGAGCGAGAAGCTCAACGTCGCCTGTATCGGAGTCGGCGGTCGAGGCGGCGCCAGCGTCGACGGGACCAAGGGCGAGAACATCGTGGCGATGTGCGACGTCGACAGCCGGCGGGCCGTGGACGCGTTCGCGGGTTTTCCCAGGGCCCGGAAGTTCCGCGATTACCGCACGCTGTTCGATGAGATGGGCGACCGGATCGATGCGGTGACCGTTGCCACGCCCGACCACACGCATGCGGTGATCGCCATGGAAGCGATTCGGCGGGGCAAGCACGTTTACTGCGAGAAACCTTTGGCTCATTCGATTCACGAGGTCCGCGCCCTGATGGAGGCGGCGCGCGAGCACAAGGTGGTGACGCAGCTTGGCAATCAGGGCCATTCGTATGACACGATCCGGATGTTCTGCGAGTGGGTCTGGGATGGGGCCATCGGCAACGTCACGGAGGTCCACGCCGCGTGTGGTTCGGTCTACAGCGCGATTGACGATCTTCCCAGACTCCAGGAGAGACACGAGGTCCCGGTCGAACTGGACTGGGACCTGTGGCTGGGACCCGCGAAGTATCGTCCGTATCATCCGATGTACGTGCCGGGCACGTGGCGGCGCTGGACGCCGTTCGGCTGCGGCGTCATCGGCGACTGGGTCTGTCACGTGGTCGATCCGGTCTTCTGGGCGCTCGATCTGGGTGCTCCCAAGACGGTCCAGGCCCGGGCCAGGGATTACGACCCCAAGGCTCATGGCGACACGTTCCCCAAAGGCACCGTCGTGGTCTATGAGTTCGAAGCCAAGGGCAATCGCGGACCGGTCAGGCTTGTCTGGCACGACGGCGTCGAGACAATCCCGCGGCCGGACGATCTGGAAGCCGGACGCGAGGTGCCCGGCACAGGGGCGATTGTCATCGGGGACAAAGGCAAGATCATGTATGGTTCACACGGAGCCGGCAGCCTGCGAATCTTCCCCGAGGAGAAGATGAGGGCATACAAGCAACCGGCCAGGACGCTGCCGCGTGTGAAGGACCACTTCGTCGACTGGCTCGATGCGATCAGGGAAGGTCGGCCGGCCGGCTCGCATTTCGACTGCGGCGGGCCGCTGACGGAGATCGCGCTGCTGGGCATCATCGCGACGAAGATGCTGGGCGAGAAACTCGAATGGGACGGGCCGAACATGCGCTTCGTCAATTCCGACGAGGCGAATCGGCATCTCCGTCCTCCCTATCGTGATGGCTGGACGCTGTGAGTGACTGAGGTGGGGAGCCGTGACTGTCGGTCGGGTGTCCCGCTCTGTCATGGTGAGCGCAGCGAACCATCTGGCCTGCGCATGCGGGGTCTGCATCATAGCGAAGCCGACATCTCGGTCGAGAGCCAGATCCTTCCGCTGCGCGTCAGGATGACAGAATGCGCGGGGTGACCCGATGCGCATCGGGATTCCTACGAACGGCGACGCAGGTCGTCGGCGATCAGGCAGCCTTCGCAGGGGCAGAAGGCACGCAGGTTCGCCTCGGCCGTGCCGGGCGGGACTTCGCAGCCGGGCTGGAGGATGAATCTCGCGCCTGCCGAGCCGATGCATTTGCGGGCCGCACAGGCGACGTCTTCGGGCGTGCCCTGAAGCAACACGGCGCTCGGGTCGAAATTGCCGGCCAGCGTGACATCGGGACCGACCGCTTCGCGTGCCGCGGCCAGCGAGACCATCCAATCCACGTCGATGATGTCGGCGCCGGTCCGAGCCATCAGGGCGATGTTGTTGGCGATATTGCCGCAGATGTGAAGCTTGACCGTCGCGCCGGCTTCGTGGATGGCGTCGATCAGTCGCTTCTCGAACGGCAGCACGTACTGCTCGTACATCGCGGGATTGATGAGGCTGGCGACCGCGTCGCCGATGCCGATCATGTCCGCGCCGGCATCGATCTGGGCCCGCGCGAAGCGAATCTCGTTGTCGATGATGACCTCGGCCGCCTGGAGGTACATCTCCGGTTTGTCGATCAGGTCCATGAAGGTGTTCTCGACTCCCCGCAGGTCGGCGTACTCGGCGATGGGACCCTCGACCCAGCCGAGGACGCTGTGGGTCGCGCCGACGGCCTGGGCCATCTTCGCAACGCTCTCGACACGTTGCCTGGGACGCTCGGCCTTCTCGATCTCGAACGGCGCAAGCCGGGTGACGTCCTCGGGGGTCTGAATCAGCATTCTCTTGGGTTTGCCGACGCCGTCGGGCGGGTAGTCGAATTCCATCCCATAGGCGGACGCTTCGCGCCAAGGATCGCTGATCGCGCTGGCCTGGTCGAGGCCGAACGCATGGGTCACCGCCAACTGCGACGCGACCAGGACATCGCCGTCGAGGTAGTAGTCCCGGTAGGTGCGTCCGATGAAGTGGGCGGCCCAGGCCATGAAGATCGGTGTCACGGCCAGCCGATCCACCGGTTGGCCTCGCAAGGTCGCATAGATTCGCTCTTTCGGTGTCATCGCGGTCTCCACGGATTGCTCCAGTTCTCGGGTGACCCCGGCTCGCCGGCTCGTTTGCCGGTGTGCGCACTTCTCGCATGATAGCGATCCGGCGGACAATGTCCACCGCCTTTCCGAGGCTGTGGGATTTGTGAGGCGAATGTGAGAAAATCGCTTGGCGGGCCTCGGCCGGGTTTGATAAAATCCGTCGTCTTGAATGTGCCGATTGGAGAATCTTGGCGCTATGAGATGCACGATTGGGCCAGGGGAAGAAAGATCACTTCGAGGGCTGCCTGACCGAACACCTGCAGGCGCCGCGCCCACACGATAGGGAGGTTCGTTGCGATGTTGAGAGTGGGAATCGTCGGGTTCGGATTCATGGGACGCATGCATTTTCGCTGCTGGAAGGCGCGGGAAGATGCGCAGGTCGTCGCCGTCTGCGATGCGAACCCCAACATCAAGGAGGACACGCACCGGGCGGTGGGCAATATCGACGGAGCCGCCGGCGACATCGATTTTTCGGGAATTGAGGTGTTTGCCGACTTCGACCGGATGATTGCGAAGGCGGGGCTCGATGCGATCTCGCTGACCCTGCCTACCTATCTTCACGCCGAGTTCTCCGAGCGAGCCCTGTCACGAGGTGTCCACGTGCTGTGCGAAAAGCCGATGGCGCTGACCGTGAGCGACTGTGAACGCATGATCAGGGCCGCCCGCAACAGCGGCAAGGTCCTCCAGATCGGCCATTGCCTGCGGTTCTGGCCGGAGTATGTCAAGGCCAAGGAACTGGTTGACAGCGGCCAGTACGGCAGGGTCGTCGCGGCCATGTTCCAGCGGCTGGGTTCGCCTCCCGGCTGGAGCCTCGACAACTGGTTCGTCGACGAGAGCCGCAGCGGGGGAGTCGCGCTGGACCTGCATATTCACGACACGGACTTCGTACAATACCTTCTCGGCATGCCCCAGGCGGTTTGCAGTCACGGCGCCATGAGCGCGCGGGGGCAACTGATCCACATCGTCACGCAGTACGTCTATGGCGACGACCAGGTCATCACCGCCGAGGGCGGTTGGGGGATGATGCCCAGCTTCGGCTTTGAGATGAGCTTCAATCTGATCATGGAAAAGGCCACGATCGTCTATGACCTGACCCGGCAGCCGGCGTTGCGCGTCTGTCCGGCCGAGGGCGAGGTTTTTACGCCCGTGGTGCTGCCGCAGGATGGCTACGTCCGCCAGATCGACCACTTTGCCAGGGCGGTCCAGGGCCAGACGGTGCCGCCGGTCATCACTCTGGAGCAGTCCCGTGACTCGGTGAAGATCGTGGAAGCGGAGAAGGAGTCGATCCGCAGACGCGAGCGAGTCGCCATTCGATAACCGGGGGAAAGAACAGGAGACGGACATGAAATGCAGGAACTGGCCCGTAGGCGTGTGCAGTTGGTCGCTCCAGACGGACGTCCCCGGCGTGGCCAAGGCGATGAAGAAGCTGGGTTTGCAGCACGTGCACCTGGCGATCGCCGGTGCGATCGGATCCGGCGGCAGACAGTACCTTGATGCGATCAAGGCACAGAACTGGACGATCACCTCGACCATGCTGAACTTTGCGCACGAGGACTACTCGACGCTGGACACCATCAAGATCACCGGCGGTATCGTCCCCGACGAGTATTGGCAGGGGGATCGCGACCTGTTCATCCAGGCGGCGGAGATCACCGCCGCCCTGGGGGTCAAGTACCTCTCGATGCACGCCGGCTTCATCGACGAAACCGACAAGGCCCACGCCGCCAAGATCACCGAGCGAATCCGCACGCTGGCCGACATAGCCGAAGAGAACGGCGTGATTTTGCTGCTGGAGACCGGGCAGGAGACGGCCGGAGAGCTGCGCCATTTCCTCGAGAGACTGGACCACAACTCCGTCGGCGTCAACTTTGATCCGGCCAACATGATCCTCTACGACAAAGGTAACCCCATCAAGGCGGTTCACACCCTGGCACCGTGGATTCGGCACATCCACATCAAGGACGCGCTGCGCACCAGCGAGCCCGGCACGTGGGGGACCGAGGTGCCCTGGGGTGACGGACAGGTCGGCGTCGCCGAGTTCCTCCGGGCCCTGGAAGAGGTGGGATACGACGGGGCGCTGGCCATCGAGCGCGAGGCGGGCGATGATCGTTTCGGCGATATCCAGAAGGCAGTCCAGCGGTTGGCGGCGGCGAGTTGACCGGACCAGCGGCGGCGCGGCGATTCAAGGAGAATGACATGACTTTCGGGATGGATTCGACCCTGTATTGGAAGCTCAGCGCGTTGATGGCTTTGGAGTTCGCGGTCTGGGGGGCGTGGTATCCGGTATTGGCGGCGCGGCTGCTGGGTCCGCTGAAGTTCAGCGGCAAGCAGACCGGCTGGGTCTATTCGGCCTTGCCTCTGGCCTGCATCTTCATGCCGCTGCTGGCTGGGTATCTGGCGGATAGGTACTTCAACACGGAGTACATTCTGGCGGTGGCCCATCTTAGCGGCATGGTGCTGCTGTTTGTCGCCAGCTATCGCAAAGACTTCAAGTCGCTGTTTCCGGTGATCCTGCTCTACGCGCTGTGTTATGCGGCGACGTTGCCTTTGGTCAACTCGCTGATGTTTTATCACCTGGCCAAGAACAACGTCGATACGGCGAAATCCGCCTACATCTTCATGTGGGCGCCGATTGCCTGGGCTGTGGCCGGTTACTTCCTGACCGGCTGGCGCTGGATCTTCAAGACCGGTGAAGAAGGGAGGGATTGCCTGATCCTGGCGGCGGTTTTGTCGGTGGTCATGGCGGTCATCTGTGGCGGCTTCATGCCGAACACGCCGCCGGCCGGCGCGGCAGGAAGCTCCGCACTGGGCATGCTGAAAATCCCGACGTTCCTGGTGTTCCTACTGATTTCGATGGTTGCGCCGGGGATGATGCAGTTCTACTTCCTCGGGACCGCACAGTTCATGCAGGACAACAAGATCGCGGCCAAGAACGTGCCGGCCTCGATGGCCATCGCCCAGGCGGTGCAGGCAGCGGCGACGTTGCTGCTCTTGGAGCGTTTTCTGAATCCGGAGATGATCGGATTGGGCTACAAGTGGACGCTGGTGGCAGGGGCTGCTTCCTGGCTGGTTCTGTTCGTGATCTACATCATTCCGCGTCCAGCGGCCATAATTGTGGGGTCCCAGGCCTTTCACGGGTTGGCCTATGTGTTCTTCATCATTGCCGGGCAGCAATATGCCGGAGCGGTGGCGCCGGAAGGGGCGGGCGGCTCCATGCAGGCCCTGATCTTCACGGCCCAGAGTGGCGTGGCCTTGTTCGGTGGCACCCAGCTGGCGGGTGTAGTGATGGACAAGTTCAAGGTGGGCGGTCAGTTCCAGTGGCAGAAGGTATGGATGGTCCCGGCGGTCATCATGCTGGTCTGCGTGATTGCCCTGGTGCTCTTCTACAAAGGGACGGTGCCGTTGATTTGACGGCACTGGTTGGGCTTCGAACAAAAAGGGGGCTGCTTCTGGTGCAAGCCCCCTTGTTGTTTTCCGCTGGGCGAGTCTCAGACCGTGAACTTGCGGAACTCGGCGATCAGGGCGGCGGTCTGGGGGCCGGGTTTACCGTTGCCAATGACGGCATCGTCGAATTTGACCACCGGTACGATATCCTTGGTGGTGACCACAATGAACAGCTCGGTGGCCGAGGCCGCCTGCTGTGGCGTCAGACATTTCTCCACGACCTCCATCCCCAGGTTCCGGGCCGCCTGGAGCACGAATTTTCGCGTAATCGACGGCAGGATGTTGGCCGAGAGGGGGGCGGTCCACAGGGTTCGGCCCAGGATGGCGAAGAAGCCCGAACCGGCGCCCTCCGTAATCAGGCCGGCTTCATCCACGAGAATTGCCTCGCCGCAGCCCTTCTCGGCGGCATTCTGGCGGGCCAGGACGTTGGCCAGCAGGTTCAGCGACTTGATATCGCACCGTTTCCACCGCCAGTCGGGGTGGGTCGAGACGGTGATCCCTTCCGCCTTGTCGCGGGTGTCGTCGGGCACCTCGCTGACTGTCAGGAAGAAGTTGGGCTCCAGATCGGCGTTCCAGACGTGGTTGCGGGGCGCCGAGCCTCTCGTAACGTGGAAATAAATCTTGGCGTCGGGCAGGCCGCTGGCGGCAAAGGCCCGCTCGACCCGGCTGCGAATCTGGCCAATGTCCACACTGGTGATGCGGACCTCCGCCAGGCTCCGGGCGAACCGCGCCATGTGGTCGTCCAGGGCGAAGAGCTTGCCGTGATAGCTGCGAAGGACCTCATAGACCCCATCGCCGAAGTAGATTCCCCGATCGAAGTAGATCGGATCGAGAGAGTCGACAGGGACGATCCTGTCATTGAGCATCGCCAGTTTCATCAAGGCACTCCCGAGAATGCATCCGTTCAGGTTCGAGCAACGCCTGCGGCTGACAGAATACGAAAAACCAGCAGAAATGTCTTTACAAAAATGGCCGCGCGCCGTAGTATACCTGTTTTTCCAAGATTGCAGTCCTTGACCTGGAGTTTTTGAAATGTACGCAGTAATCGAACAGGGCGGAAAACAGCACAAGGTGGCCGAGGGCGACCGCCTGACCATCGAGTTGGTGGATGTGGACCCCAAAGCCAGACAGATCGAGTTGGACAAGGTCCTTTTCGTGGGGGACGGGGCGACCAGCCGGCTCGGGACCCCGTATGTGGAAGGAGCGAAGGTTATCGCCTCTTTCGAGAGCACGGCCGAAGACGCATTGGTCAAGGGCGACAAACTCTATGTCACGCACTTCCGCCGGCGCAAGAACAGCAAACGCCGTATTGGACACCGCCAGAAGTATCTCCAGGTCACGATCGACAAGATTGAGGCCTGACACGGGCGAAGACCACCGTTGCGCAATTCCACCGGCTCGGCCGCATCCTTGGGTCGAGCCGTTCTATTTGGCCCTCCGGCGGCACGGTTGTCTTACGGCGCCAGGATCTCCATGCCGCATGGCCCGCAGCGAAAGCGGACCTCGAATCGTCGTCCATCCTCATCCTCGAGAATCAGCGGCTCGGCTGTCCCCCCGGACCGGAGACCCTCGCACAGACTCATCTCCTGCCGCAGGCAGTACTTGGTGGTCATGACAAGGCGACCCGACAGGTCCAGGCCCGATTCGGCCGCTGGTTCGATGGTCTCGACCCCGTGGCGGCGGTAAAATGCCTCGGCCTTGCGGTTCAGCACGTTGCCCAGATAGGACAGGTGTTTCTCAGGATAGGCGACGGCGTTCTTGCGGACCACGCCGGCCGGACGGGGACGATGGGCCTGGCGCACCTGCATCAATCGCTCCACGAGTCTCCTTCTGGCGGCGTTCAGCTGCGAGACGGACAGAAAGTACGTGGACGTGGTTTCCATCCGCATCTCGTGGCAGGCGAACAGGGTTTTGCCGAGCTTGGTCAGTTGGGTGTGGATTGTCTTCCGGGCCGCCTCCTCGTTCAGGGCGGGTTGTTTGTCGCCCGCGATCACGACGGCCGCCTCGTTTCCGTCTTCGTCGCGGCCAATCAGAGTCAGTTCCTGGGACTTCTCCACAAGGCTCATGGCGAGCTGGATCTTCCGCCGGGCGGCCTTGCCGGTCAGTTTGCCGGAGAACACGCGGTCGTAGTTGCGATAGATTTTCTGGCCGGCGCGGATGCCGTGCATCTTTTGTGGATAGACTCTGCGGCCCTCGACGCGGTTGACCAGTGTGCCGGACAACTCCCGTTTTCCATTGAAGAAGCAGATCCCGTCGCCACTGTGCAGGTCATGATCGTCGCCAAGGACGAAACACAACTTCTCTACGTTCGCCACCGTCCCGATGAACTCTCCTCTGGACTTGGGGCTGTCGATGGCGCCAACGCCCGACAGGGGTCCGGTCAGGCCGTAATCGGTGAATCCGCGACTGAACGTCTTGTTGGGATTGGGCTCGAAAGCGAGCTCGGATGACCCCGAGGAGGTTCGCGCAAAACCTCTGTCCGCCAGGAGCGTGTCGAGCTTGCGGCGGTAGAAGCCCACGGTATTGGCGACGTAGGCAACATCCTTCAGCCGCCCCTCGATCTTGAATGAACTGACCCCGGCGTCGATCAGCTCCGCCAGATGGTCGGCCAGATTCAGGTCCTTCAGGGACAGCAGGTGGCGGTCGCGGGCCAGGATCCTGCCGCGTCGGTCCTTGAGAGTGTATCGCCGCCGGCAGGGCTGGGCGCATTGGCCCCGGTTGCCGCTGCGTCCGCCGATGGCGTAGCTCATGTAGCACTGGCCGCTGGCACCGACACACAGGGCGCCATGAACGAAGCACTCCAGTTCGATGGTGGTGGCCCGGCGGATTTCGCGGATTTGACCCAGGTTTAGCTCGCGGGCCAGGATCACCCGCGAGAAGCCCACCGCTTCGAGGAATCTGACTTTCTCGACCGTGGCGTTGTGCATCTGTGTACTGGCGATCAACGGCACGGGTGGCAGGTCCAGCTCGAGCAGGCCGACGTCCTGGACGATCAGGCCGTCGATCCCGACGCGATGCAGTTCGCCGATCATCCTCTCGGCCTGCGCCAGCTCGTCGTCGCGCAGCAGCGTGTTCAGGGCGACGTACACCCGGGCGTAATACGGATGAGCGAAGTCCACGATCTGTTGGATCGCCGCGATCGTGTTGCCCGCCGCTTCCCGGGCGCCGAACCGCGGTGCACCGACGTAGACGGCGTCGGCCCCGCACCGAATCGCGGCCTTTGCCACCTGGACATCTCGGGCGGGGGCTAATAGTTCGATTGCGGCGGTCATGGTCGTTGGCGATGGCGTCTCGGCCGGAAGATCGGCGAGACGGGAGCGGTGATGCGACGATTACACATGGGGACTCTATTCGCGAAGGGGACCGGCGGTCAGCTTCCTGTCTTGTGCGACTCGATTCGCCGGCGGGTCCTCTCTCGCCAGGCAGCGGAGCCGTTGGCGGTGAAGTACTCGAACGAGGCATCCTCGACCAGCTCACCCAGCAGAGCCTTGCGGTCGGCCGAGTTCGAAATCTCCCCGATGATCTGTTTCCGGGCCCATTCGAGCTCGGCCAGGAACAGGCCGTGCTGCTCGGTGAAGATCGCTTCGAGCTTATTACGCAGATGACCGGCATAAGCGGGGCAGTAGCCCTCGGTCCCGATGGCGATTTGAAGGTCGCCTCGTCGGACGACCGCCGGAACGAAGAAGTCGCACAATGCCGGATTATCGACCACGTTGCACAGGATGCCCAGTTCCTGGCAGTCGCTATACACCTGCCGATTGACCTTCTCGTCGTCGGTCGCGGCTATGACGAGCACGGCCTCGGCAATATACTCCTTGGCGTACTTGGCCCGGATCAGTTCGGCCGACCGCTCCGCGCACAAGCTGGTCAGGACGTCGCTCGCGCGGTCCGCTACGATCACCAGACGCGCACCGGCATCGAGAAGGACGTGCGCCTTCCGGACGGCGACGGTACCGCCACCAACCAGCACTACCCTCCGGTTGGTCAGATCCAGGAATATCGGGTACTTCGGCATAGCGCCGTGGATTATACCAGTCGCTGATTTGATTCGACACGAATTTTCGGTGTCTTTCCCAACAAATCCCATTGGGCCGGTTTTTCCGTTCGCAAGGATGGAGCGATGTGTTACACTCACCCCCTGCGGCGTCGCTGGTCCAATAGCATGGTCGGGCAGGCTTCCTGCGGAGCGGGCCCGGGAGGTCCGGTTTTGTGATACAACTGTCTGCGCCTTTGGCGGAAGAGGATGTCCGTCGGCTGAGAGCGGGTGATGAGGTAATCCTTCGCGGTCTCGTGTACACCGCCCGCGATATGGCCCACAAGCGGCTCTGCGCCGCACTCGAGGCCGGAGAGACGCTCCCGATCGATCTGAACAGGGCGATTCTCTACTTCGTCGGTCCGACGCCGGCACGACCGGGAGCGGTCATCGGCGCAGCCGGCCCGACCACGTCGGCACGGATGGACCCGTTCAGTCCCAGGCTGATTGCTCATGGTCTGCGGGCGACGATGGGCAAGGGCTATCGCAACGACGACGTCCGCCGGGCGTTACAGCGGTATGGAGCCGTCCACCTCTCGACGCTCGGAGGAGCCGGTGCACTGCTGAGCAAGCACATCGTCCGCGCCGACGTCGTTGCGTACGAAGATCTGGGCCCCGAGGCCATCCGACGGCTGGAGGTGATTGATTTCCCGGCAGTGGTGGCGTATGATGCTGCCGGGGGCAGTGTGTACGACAGGGTTCGCAGGATGTCCGGAGCACAATGAGATGAAAACAGCGTTGCTGGGGCTGATGCAGTCCGGCAAGAGTACGATCTTCGCGGCCATCAGCGGCAAGGCCATTCCGCCGATCGGAGCTACCGCGATCGAGGAGGCGATTGTCCCGGTTCCGGACCAGCGCCTGGATTGGCTCAACACGCTTTACAAGCCGAAGAAGAAGACCCTGGCGACCATCGACGTGCTGGATCTGCCGGGCTTCAGTTTCACCGACGAACACGGTCGCGCCGCGGCCAGGCGGCTGATCGGCCAGATCCGCACGGCCGATATGCTGGTCCTGGTCGTGCGGGCGTTCGAAAACCCCACCGTTGCCGCATACCGCAACAGCGTCGATTGGAAACGCGACCTGGCCGAGCTGAAAACCGAACTGCTCCTGAGCGATCTGGAACTGGTCACCACGAGGGTCGAGAAGCTGGAAAAGCAGGTCCACAAGCCCACCAAGACGCAGGCGCAGGACAAGGCGGAACTGGCGGTTCAACTGAGGTTGCAGGAGGCTATCGAGGCGGAAAAGCCGATCAGTTCCGTGATCCAGACCGAGGAGGAACGGGCCATTGTCAAATCGCTCGGTTTTCTGACGCTCAAGCCCATGGCGGCTGTCATCAACGTGGGGGAGGACCAGGCGGGCCAGACGATCGCCGTGGACGGGCCGATCTCGGCGGTGACGATGTGCGCCAAGCTCGAATACGAGCTGGCGCAGTTGGATGCCGAGACCCGCAAGACCTTCATGGCCGATCTGGGGATCACCGAGTCGGCAGCCGAGAAGTTCGTTCAGATGTGCTACTCCACACTCGGATTGGTGAGTTTTCTGACGGCGGGGTCCGACGAGGTGCGGGCCTGGCCGATCAAGGACGGCACGGTGGCGGTGGATGCGGCTGGGAAGATTCACAGCGACATCAAACGGGGATTCATCCGCGCCGAAACCATGGCCTACGCCGACCTGAAGGCACTGGGCGATGAGAAGGCCGTCCGGGCGGCCGGGAAGATGCGACTGGAAGGCAAGGAGTATGTCGTCAAAGACGGCGACATCATCAATTTCCGATTCAATGTGTAGGCATACTCAGGGCAGACGGGAGTCGAGCACGGAATGAAGGCAGCGGTGTTGACGGGCGTTCGCCGGATGGAGGTGAGGGAGGTTCCCGATCCGAAGATCGAGAAGGGGACCGATGTCCTGCTGAAGATTGGGAAGGTCGGGGTCTGTGGCTCGGATGTCCATTATTTCGAGACCGGACGGATCGGTTCGCAGGTGGTGCAGTTCCCGTTCATCGTCGGCCATGAGTGCGCCGCGACGGTCGCGAAGGTCGGTCCGGACGTGAGGAGCCTCCAGGTGGGCCAGGAAGTCGTGGTCGAGCCGGCGGTGTCCTGTCACGCGTGCCCGCAGTGCAAGGCGGGGCGCGAGAATACCTGCTTCAACCTGCGTTTTCTGGGCACGCCGGGGCAGGGCAACGGGTGCCTGTCGCAGTACATCGTGATGCCGGAGGAATGCTGTCTGCCGACGTACGGCAGGATTTCCATCGAGCAGGGGGTGCTCTGTGAACCTCTGGCGATCGCGGTCTACGCGGTCAAGCAGTCGCGTCTGGCCAGGGGGAAGGACGTGGCGGTGCTGGGCGCCGGGCCGATCGGTCTGTGCTGCCTGGTCAGTGCCAGGGCCGCCGGTGTCGGCGCCTGCTACATGACCGAGAAGATCGACGAGCGAGTGGAGATCGCCAGAAAGGCAGGGGCCGCTTGGGTCGGCAATCCGCTTCGGGAGGATGTGGTCGCGGCGATTCTCCAACGCCGGCCGCTTGGAATGGATATCGTGTATGAGTGCGCAGGCCAGCAGGAGACGATCGACCAGGCGGTCGATCTGCTCAAGCCGGGCGGCACGCTTCTGCTCATCGGCATTCCGCGGGAAGACCGCATCTCGCTGTCCATCGATAAAATCCGGCGCAAGGAGGTAACGATCATCAACGTGCGCCGTCAGAACAAGTGTACCCACGAGGCGATGGATCTGATTGCGTCCGGTGCGGCCAGGGTCGATTTCATGGTGACGCACCGCTTTGCGCTCGAGCAGGTTCAGGAGGCCTTTGAGTTGGTGGCGGGATACCGGGACGGTGTCGTCAAGGCGATGATCGAGATGTGATCGCCCCACGACGGAGCGGCAGCCCGACGACAGGTTGGAACGGGGGTGGTGTACGGGGGTAGGTGTGGGGGTTTCCAGGTCTATGGTGCGTTTGGAGATTTGATGGTCGGTCGGATCAAGCAGGCATCCGTCATCAGCATCGGCAACGAAGTCCTCAGTGGCCATACCGTCGACACGAATGCGGCACATATCGAACGACAGTTGCGGATGATCGGTGTCCCGACAGTCAGTTCGCATACGGTAGTTGATCTCCAGCCGGCAATCGTCCGCGCTCTGAAACTGGCCGCCGAGGAGGCCGACATCGTTATCGCCACCGGGGGGCTCGGTCCGACCGACGATGATCTGACCCGCGAAGGCTTCGCCGAATTCCTCGGGGTGGAACTGGAACTTCGGGAGGACCTGCTTGTCAGAATAAGTGAGATGTTCCGGAGGCGCGGGGTGCCGATGGTGCGCAAAAACGCGAACCAGGCCCGCCTCCCGAAAGGGGCGGATGTTGTGCCCAACGAGTGGGGAACCGCTCCCGGCATCGTCGCCGAGAAGGAGGGCAAGGTCTTTTTTGCTCTTCCCGGCGTCCCACGAGAGATGGAGCGCATGCTGGCGGCCTGGGTGCTTCCGAGGTTGCGGGCGTGGGCGTCGTCCCAGGCGGTGGCAGTCAGAAGGCTCAGGTGCTTCGGGGCCGGCGAGTCGGCGATTGCCGAAATGATCGGCGAGGCGATGCGGCGGGACCGCAACCCGCTGGTCAATTGCACAGCTCATTCGGGGGTCATCACGCTGGAGATTGTCGCTACGGCGGACACCGTCGCCGAGGCCGAACGGTTGGCCGAACGGGAGGAGGTCGCCCTGCGCGAGGTTCTGGGGCCGCTGGTTTATGGCACGGGTGAAGAGACCTTGGCGGAGGTCGTCGGGCGGCAGTTGAAGTGCCTCGGGAAGACTCTGGCGCTGGCCGAATCCTGTACCGGGGGGCTTCTCGCCAAGCTGATCACGGATGTTCCGGGGGCCAGCCGGTATTTCACACGCGGGTGGGTGACGTACAGCAACGATGCCAAGACGGACGAACTGGGAGTGCCGCAGGAGTTGATCGAAAAGCACGGCGCCGTCAGTGGGCAGGTGGCGGAGGCCATGGCACGGGGGGCACGGGCTCGAGCCGGCGCCGACTATGCGATTGGCATAACCGGCATCGCCGGCCCAGACGGCGGGACCGAACAGAAGCCCGTCGGCTTGGTATTCATCAGTGTCGACTGCGAGGGCCAGGTGCAAACCCGACGCTATGTGTTCCCCTGGGAACGCGGGTATGTACGTCTTCACGCCGCGCAGACGGCGCTGGATATCCTGCGGCGCGGATTGGCCCGTTGACTTGCCCGGTTGGAAGTGGTAGAATAGACAGGGATGGATTGGTGCTGCACATGAGGTTTGTATGACCAAGAAACGCAGGCACTTAGGGGAAATCCTCTACAAGGCGGGACTTGTCAAGAGGGAGGCCCTCATCGAGGCAATCAAGACCGGCAGGTCCAATAACAAGCGGCTTGGCCAGGTCCTGCTTGACTTGAAGCTGATCGACGAGGAGACCCTTACCAAGGCCTTGGCCAAGCAGTTCGATCTCCAGTATGTCGATCTGGACAAGGTCACGATCCCTCCGGATGCGGTGAAGATCATCCCGGAAGACTTGATCCGTCGCCACAGCATTCTGCCCCTGAGTGTGGCCAACGGCCGTCTGAAACTAATCATCGGCGATCCGATGGACCTGGACATGATGGACTCGGTCCGACTGCGTTTGAACACCGAGTTGGAGTGCTATCTCGCCAGTCCGAAGAAGATCCGTGCCTATATCGAAAACTCGCTCGAACAGGAGGTGGACAAGCCGGAGGATGATCGGCTCGTCCACAGCATCGACACCACCGCCGCCGAGCTGGCAGAAATGGGACGGGAATTGGCGGCCGAGGCACAACGGGCCCAGGCGGCCGATGCCGACGACGAGGGACCGATCATCCGACTGGTGAACCTCATCATTGACACGGCCTACCATATGCGGGCCAGCGATATTCACGTCGAGCCGATGGCGGACCGTGTCCGCATCCGGTATCGCGTCGACGGTGTTTGTCTCGAAAAAGACAACATCCCGAAAAACATGCAGGCGCCGCTGATCACGCGTCTGAAGATTCTCTCCGGCATGGATATTGCTGAGAAACGGCTGCCTCAGGACGGTCGTATCAAGCGGAATATCGCCGGCCAGGACATCGATTTCCGCGTCTCTTCTCTGCCGGGAAACCACGGGCCCAGTGTGGTTCTTCGTATTCTCAGGCCGGACGCGGTGAATATCGGCATCGAATCGCTCGGGTTTGAGCAGGACAACTACGAGACATTCCAGAGAATCATCAAACGACCCAACGGCATTTTCCTGGTGACCGGTCCGACCGGGAGCGGCAAGACCACCACGCTGTATGCCGCTCTGCAAGAGTTGAACAAGCCCGACAAGAAGATCATCACGGCTGAAGACCCGGTCGAATACATGTTCACCGGGATGAATCAGTGCCAAGTCAAGGAGGAGATCGGCCTGACCTTCGACCGGATCCTTCGATCGATGCTGCGTCAGGCGCCGAACATCATCCTCGTCGGCGAAATCCGCGATAGCGAGGTGGCTGATATCGCCATCCAGGCCGCCCTGACAGGCCACTTGGTGTTCAGCACTCTGCACACCAACGATGCGTGCGGGGCGATTACGCGTTTGATCGACATGGGGGTCAAGCCGTTCCTGGTGGCCAGCTCGATTCAGGCCATTATGGCCCAGCGGCTGGTCCGCGTGATCTGCAAGAAGTGTAAGGTGGTGGACGAGCATCCCAATCCGCATTTCCTGCGGCTGGTGGGGATCGATCCGGAGGAGGTGAAGAAGCGTCCTGTTTATAAGGGACTGGGTTGTCCGGCGTGCCACAACACCGGCTACAAGGGCCGGCTCGGCATCTTCGAAATGCTCGAAATGAACTCGGAATTGCGCGAACTGGCATTCAAGCGCGCCACGACGACGGAGCTGCGGAGGGCAGCAAAGAACGCCGGAATGCGCGGGCTGGCAGAGGACGGGAAACTGAAGATATTCAAAGGGATCACCACAGCCGAAGAGGTCTCTCGCATCGCTCAGACCGAAGGCGTGGTAGAAGAGTAATCGTACTTTCAGGCAAAGGATCACCAGATGGCGACAGTGAACATGGATAGGCTGCTCCAGGCGTGCGTGACGCAGGGCGCCTCGGACATTCACATTACGGTCGGACGGCCCCCGGTGCTGCGGATCGACGGGCATCTTCGCTCGCTTGAGACGAAGGTTCTGGAGCCCGATGATACGGTGGCCCTGATGAAGAGCATCACGCCGGAACGCTGTGAACAGGAACTCCAGGAGGAAGGGGGGACGGACTTCGGTTTTGCCTTCGGCGATGTGGCGAGATTCCGCGTTTCCGTGTTCAAACAGAAGGGCAATATCTCTATTGTTCTACGGCAGATTCCCAACAAGATTCTGACGTTTGAACAACTGGGCCTGCCCAAAATCTGCGCGGCGCTGTGCCGTCGTCCGCGAGGGCTCTTCCTCGTTACCGGTCCGACCGGAAGCGGCAAGACCACTACGCTGGCCACGATGATCAACTACATCAACGAGAACTTTGACCGGCACATTGTAACCATCGAGGACCCGATCGAATACTACCAGCCCCACAAGAAGTCGGTCATCAACCAGCGCGAAGTGGGTGTGGACGTTCCCAGCTTCGGGGAAGCCTTGCGACGCGTGCTCCGTCAGGACCCGGACGTGATCCTCGTCGGCGAATTGCGCGACCTTGAGACCATCGAAGCGGCCGTCCGGGCTGCGGAAACGGGCCACTTGGTGTTCAGCACCGTCCATACCACCAGTGCCGCCGGCACGATCAACCGTATCATCGACGTGTTCCCGGTGGACCAGCAGGAGCAGATTCGAATCCAGCTTTCCGGCAACCTGCTGGCGGTGCTCAGCCAGGCCCTGTGCCCGCTGGCCAGCGGGCGAGGCCGAATTGCTGCGTACGAGTTTCTTGTTGTGACGCCGGCCATTGCCAACCTCATCCGCGAGAACAAGACCTACCGTATTGATTCCAGTATCCAGACGGGCAAGAAACTGGGGATGCAGTTGCTCGATGAGCATCTCTGGAACCTCTACGATACAGGCAAGATCACGCTCGAGGAGATGCTTGACAAGGGTCGCCAGCCGGGCGCTTTGCAGGAGAAGGCGCTGGCCAAGATCGCCGGAGCCAAGGGCAAGATGAAGAAGAAAGCCGCCGAGGCTGCCCAGGAGATGGAAGACATCGGGCCGATTCTCAAGACGTAAGGGTCCGATACGCTCGGCGATTGCCACGTGTAACGGGGCGGTTACAGACACGTCTAATGACACAGGCTTCCAGGTAGCACGCAACGCAGCGTGCTCTTATAGGTCTTGTTGCGCCTTGTTAACCAGGTGTCCTATTGCTAATTTTTGTAGAATTAAATGTTTACTTTGCTATAATCGGGACGTAGAGAGAGATAGAGAGGCTTTAAGGGCTTTGAGCTATGGGCAAGAGCAGAATCGCTATCAAGCTCCCTCCGGTTGAGCAGTTGCGCGGTCGGCCCCTCGGTCGAATCCTGATGAAAATGGGCGTTCTGAGCCGTGAGAAGGTCCACGAGTGCCTCACTATCCAAAAGCAGCGCGGTGGAGGCGTTCGAATCGGCGAGATCTTCCTCGAACTTGGGGTGATTGACGAGACCCAGTTGCAGGTAGCTTTGGCGGCCCAGCGGGGGATGGAGTACGTGAATATCGATGGCCTTGATATCCCTCAGGATGTGATCGACAAAGTTCCTGCTCAGACGGCCACGAGTTACCATATTGTTCCTATTGAGTACAACAAGGCCAAGAATGAACTGGTTGTTGCGCTTGACAACGTGGACAACTTCCGTGCGACGGACGATCTGCGGACCCTGATGGGGTTTATGGTCACGGCGAAGATGACGGATCGGGACGCGTTGGAGGCCGCGCTGACGAAGTACTACTCGTCGGAGGATGACAACATCACGGAACTGATCGACGAGATCCAGTCGGATGCTTTTCTGGCCGAGTTCGATGGCCGCAATCAGAGCATCGACCTGGATGAGTTGAAGGAACTGTCGGAGTCGAATCCCGTCAAGAAGCTGCTGAACCTGGTGCTCCTGCAGGCGATTCGAGACAAGGCGTCCGACATCCACTTCGAGCCGTTCGAGAACGAGTACAAGATGCGGTATCGTATCGACGGTGTTCTGTACGAGATGATCCCGCCGCCGAAGTATATTGCGGCGGCCTTGAGCTCCCGAATCAAGGTTATGGCGAACCTGGACATCGCCGAGCGGCGACTGCCGCAGGATGGTCGCATCTCGCTTACGGTCCAGGGTAATCCGATTGATCTGCGCGTCAGCGTGCTTCCGACGATGTTTGGCGAGAGCGTCGTGCTCCGTGTTCTGGATCGCAGTCAGGTGAGCTTCGATCTGGAGAAACTGGGTTTCCAGCCGGACGACCTCAAGCTGGTGCGGCAGCTCATTAACAAGCCCAACGGGATCATTATTGTGACGGGCCCGACCGGTTCCGGAAAGACCACCACCCTCTATTCGGCTCTGAGCGAACTGAACACGATCGACAGCAAGATCATCACGACGGAAGACCCGGTGGAGTATGATCTTGACGGCCTCATCCAGGTTCAGATGAAGCCGGACATCGGGCTGACCTTCGCGCGATGCCTGCGTTCGATCCTGCGACAGGACCCGGACATCGTGCTGGTCGGCGAGATTCGTGACCACGAGACCGCCGAAATCGCCGCGCAGGCATCGCTGACCGGTCACTTGGTGTTCACCACACTGCACACGAACGATGCACCGAGCTCCGTTGCCCGTCTGCTCGATCTGGGGGTGGAGCCATTCCTGATCACGGCCACGATCGAAGGCGTGATCGCTCAGCGTCTGGTCCGGCGGATCTGCACGAAGTGCAAGACCCCGTACGAGCCGGACGAGGCCCAGTTGAAGGAACTGAATCTGACGGAAGAGGAAATCGCCGGCAGGAAATTCTACTACGGCAAAGGGTGCAGCAAGTGCAACGGGACCGGCTACAAGGGGCGAACCGGCATCTACGAAATCATGATCTTCAATGATGAAATCCGCGACCTGATTATGAATCGTGCCTCGACCAACGTGCTGCGTGTGGCGGCGCAGAAGGCGGGCATGAGACCGCTGCGCCACAATGGTTTGATCGCGGTGTTCGACGGCATCACCACGATCGATGAGATTGCCAAGGAAACGATCACGGAAGGCTAAGGCGCTGACCGTGTGGAACCGGGGATCGTAGCGTTCGAGTGAGGTAGGAACATGCCTGTCTTCCAATATGTAGCGTTGGATTCTCAGGGGGTCGAGATCAAGGACGAGATCGAGGCCCTCAGCGAGAAGGAAGCCATCAGCAAGATCCGCAACATGGGGTACTTCCCCACGAAGGTCCGCTCGAAGACGGCGACGAAACAGGTGGGCAAGACCGCCGCGAAGACACGGGCCCGTCGCGGGGCCAAGGCGAAGGTCAAGGTCAAGTATGTCACGGAATTCGCGCGCCAGCTTTCCACGCTTCAGGATGCCGGTTTGCCGATCCTGCGGTCTCTCCGCATCCTGGAAGAGCAGCAGAAATCGGGCGCCTTCAAGCGGATCATCGGGTATGTGGCCGACGACATCGAGGGTGGCTCGACGCTTTCGGAGGCGATGGCGAAGTATCCGCGGTGCTTTGACCGTCTTTTTGTGAACATGGTGGCGGCGGGGGAGGCCGGCGGCGTGCTCGACCTGATTCTGGCGCGGATCGCCGACTTCAAGGAGAAGGCCATCCGGCTCAAAGGCCGCGTCAAGAGCGCCATGATCTACCCCATCGTGGTGCTCTCGGCGGCGTTCCTGATCCTGCTGGGCCTGATGGCGTTCGTGATTCCGCAGTTCAAAACGGTGCTGGAAGAAATGGTCGGCGGCAAACTGAACCCCATCACGACGACCGTGCTGGGCATCAGCGGGTGGATCGCCTACGACTATGGCTGGGCGGTGATGATCGCGATCCCGATCGGCCTGATCGTCGTCATACGGATCATCCGGAAATTCCAGCCGGGACGCATGGCGCTCGATGCCATCAATCTCCGGCTGCCGGTGGTCGGGCAGTTGTCCAGCAAGGTCTCCATCACGCGATGGACCCGGACCCTCGGAACGCTGATCAGCGCCGGCGTGCCGATTCTCGACGCCATCAACGTGACGCGCGAGACCGCCGGCAACGAGGTCTATGCGAAACTGCTCGGCAACATCCACAACTCGATCCGCCAAGGCGACACCTTTGCGGCGCCGCTCCGCCAGTCCAAGACCATCGACCTGCTCGTCAGCAACATGGTCGCGGTCGGCGAGGAAACCGGCGATCTGGACAAGATGTTGCTGAAGGTGGCCGACAACTACGACGAGCAGGTTGACGTGCTCGTCGGGGGTCTGATGTCCATGCTGGAGCCGCTCATGATCATTGTGCTCGGCAGCGTCGTCATGGTGATCGTGCTGGCGGTGTTCCTCCCGATGATCCAGGTCATTACGAGCTTGAGCGCCGCCGGTGGTTAATCGGCCCGATACCCCGATTCAGGCAATCATGTATCTTAAAAGGAGAACAGTATGAAACCCGTCGCCAACCCAGCCCGAACGCCGAGAGCGTTCACGATCGTCGAGCTGCTGACCGTGATGAGCATCATCGTCATCCTGATCGGCCTGCTCGTGCCGGCCTTGAACAAGGCCAAGAAGTTCGCTACGAATGTCAAGCAGATGGCGCAACTGCGCAGCATCGACGCGGCCATCGAGTTGTTCAGCAACGAATTCGGCGGCTACCCGGATTCCGGCGCGCTCGACCCGACCGGCGCTCCGTATTGCGGCGCGATGAAACTGGCGGAAGCCATCATGGGCAAAGACCTGCTCGGCTGCCATGCGAACACCCTGTTCCGTCGCGATGGTCTGGGGGCCGGCGGCGTTCTGTTGTATCCGCCCAATCCGACGGCGGCGAATCTGTCGGCGCGGAAAGGGCCCTACCTGCAAGCGGAGAACGCCAATGCCTACCGCCTCCGACAGATCTATGGCGACAGCGGGGTCGGCGCATTCCTGCCCGACACGTTTGTGCTGTGCGACGTGTACGATCGCCAGATGGCCTCGGGGGAGAAGACGGGCATGCCGATTCTGTACTACAAGGCGAATACCGCAAACAGTCTGCATGATCCGAATGTGGCGTCGGCCATGACCATCACGGACAGCCGGGGCAATATCTACAACTACCATGATAATCAGGCGCTTATCGGGTTGGGCAAGCCCTGGGAGGCACGAGGCTCCACCCAGACGCCTCACAATCTGGCCGACCCGCTGCGGTTCTTCCGCAACACGCGAAGCGACAAGATCAGCACGACGGACCGGCCCTACAGGCCCGATTCGTACATCCTGATCTCGGCCGGCTGGGACGGGGAGTACGGCACCGCCGACGACATCTGCAATTTCGAGTGGAAGTACCGGGAATAGCGTTCTATCGGGCGCCATCCTTGGGCTTGCCGTGACGAGCAGTTCTTTGATCTGTGCACAGACGCGGGTCGAGAAGGGCGTCTGACGGGAACCGTCGGGATTGAAAGAGGACGATCGTGAAACCGAAAAGGTCAGGTTTGACACTGGTGGAGATTCTGGTGGTGGTGGGGATCATCGCCATCCTCACGGGAATGCTCCTGCCGGCCATCGGCATGGTCAGGAAGACGGCCCGGGAGGCCAAGCAGAAGGTGCAGTTCACGGCCATCGATCTGGCCCTGGCCACCTTCAAGAACGACTACGGGAGCCTGCCGCCCTCCGACCGCTACACATGGCTGCGTGACACGCAGCAGGCGGAGAACTCCTCGGGCGCTCAGAAACTGGCGGAGGCCCTGCTTGGCTGGGATCTGTTGGGCTTCCACCCGGATTCGGGCTGGCGCGCCGACGGGATGAACCGCTGGCCCTATCGCGTCGGGACGACGACCCATGCGGAGGGGACCTATTTCCTCTACGACCGGACGGTCGAGTACGACATGAACAAGAGGAAGTCCCGCTACCTGGATCTGGACACGGCCAACGCCGTGCGGCTGGGTGTGACCGCCAACCATGATGGATTGTTCGATCTGGGAGCGGTCGGTGTGCCGCTGGCGGCCGACACTTTTGTCATAGGCGACGTCTTCGGCAAGGGTAAGGAAGTGACGCTGCTGGACGGATCGCGTCGCAAGTCCGGCCTACCCGTGCTTTATTATCGTGCCAACCCCTCGGAAAAAGTCCGGGAGGACATCTACAACGCTCAGGACAACGACTATCTCATCGTCGCCAAGGAGCAGATCGATCTGGCACAGCGGGGCATGGCTCCGCTGAGAGCTTCCGGGCGGTTCTGGAATCCTCTGGCCGGTGCGGTGGCCACGTTCTACGAGTTCATCACCGACTGGCGGGCCTCGACGCAGAGTTTTCCGGTCCCGCACAAGGGCGATTCGTACATTTTGATCTCGGCGGGATACGACGGGTTTTACGGCACGGATGACGACATCTGCAACTTCCAGCGGTAAGTCCGACGCCGGTTTCGGCGACGGTCTGCGACCATGACGAATGCAAGACGACATGTTGGACTGAGCCTCGTGGAGATGCTGGTCGTGGTGGCCATCGTCGCGGTCGTGGCCGGCATGGTGGTGATGCTGACGCTGCGGATGAGCAATCAGGCCAAAGAGCGCGATTTGGCCGGTGCGTTTGCGCTGTTCAGGAGCGCCCTGCAGGAGTATCGGGAGGAAACGGGCGAGTTTCCGCCTCAGCCGGAACAGAACCATGCCAATGCCGCGGTGCACATCCGGGGATTGTACGAGCGGCTGATGGCGGAGCCGGCCTCGCGGCAGGTTCTGACGCATCTGTCGAACCTCTCCAGGCCGGGCGACCAGCCCGGTGCGAATATAGCGGAGGTCCGCGATCCCTGGGGAACGGTGCTGGACTATCGCTATGGGCCGGACGACGATTTTCCAGAACTGCTTTCGGCGGGACCGGACAAGGAGTTTGGCACCCCCGACGACATCAGCAGCAGGACCGGCTGACGAAGAAACGCATGACGCCAAGGGTTTGTTGGCGTGGCCGTGTCGCGACAGGTGTTTGCCCGGGGCGGGAGAACAACGGCGCGAGAGGAAATGGATACTCATGGATTGCCGAGCACACAACAAGAGCGGTGTGACGCTGGTCGAGATGACGCTGGTGATCGCGACCATCGCGCTGTTGGTGGGGTTCGGGCTTCCGGCGTTGCGGTCGCTGGTCCATTCGTTCGAATCGCAGAGCGGCACACGCAGCATGATCAATGCCGCCCTGAGTTCCGCGCGGGCCATGGCCGTGAGGAATCAGAAATACACCGGTGTACGATTTCAGACGCTGTGCCGATCGAGGGACCCGCAGAACCCGCTGACTGGCATGGTCGATGCGCCGCAGTACATGATCTTCATCGTGCATGAAGAGCCGAAGAATATGGGTGGGCTGGCTGTCGGTTTCAGGGCGGTAGAGGGTCTGGAGCCGGTGAAGCTGCCCGACACCGTGAGAGTCCTGGACATCAGCCAGCTCGCGGCCAACAGCGATATCGACGAAGACCGTGAGCTGAACGACGCCTTGGCGTTTTCGGTTGTCTTCTCGCCGTCGGGCAAGCTGGTGGTGCACGAGGTTCGCGTTCGCAATCGGGACGGATACAGCCTGCCGAGCAATGAGAGCGGTTCGAACAAGGTGTCGCTGGACGAGGTGTTCAACTCCGCCCTGAACATCACGACGTACGGTCGGGGCATGTTCATTCAGGATGACTACTCCGTGCGGAATCCCGCTCCGGGCAACGGAGTTGACTACGGGCTCGGCCGCGAGATGAGTCGTACGAGCTTCGTCCTCTGCGATCACCCGCGGCTGGTGGAACTGTTCCGCCGGAAGGTTCTGTGGTCGGAGTATCTGTCCCAGTTGTCGGGCGACAACGTGGTCTATGTGAGCCCCTATACCGGGACCTTGATTTCCTCCGAGTGATTGGGCGATATGGACAAGCCACTGCGACAACACGGTTTTTCTTTGCTGGAGACGCTGCTGGCGGTCAGCACGCTGGCGGTCGGTATGGTGTTTGTCGCCGGCACGTTCATGGCGGGAATTTACTTCACGTCGCTCTCGACGGAACGAACCATCGCTGCGGTGGCGAGCGACGAGGCGCTGGCCAAGATTCGCCTGTACGGTCTCGATGTGTCCGATCCGAATCTGAAGACCGACGAGTTTGTCCCCTACGACGAGCTGACGACGATCCCGGCCGACGAGTTCCTGTACCCGTCGCATGCGGATGCGGCGGCGCGGCAGTACTCCTGGATGGCGCTGTGCAAACGCACGGCGGACAGCCGTCTGGTCCAGGTCACCGTGTTTGTCTGTCGCCATGCCGGGACCGATGCTCGGTATTGGGTGCGCGCCTCCGATGAGGGTTTCCCGAATCTTGAGCAGAGCGACTTGCCTCGACCCCTGCGTGTCCGGATCACCCGGAACGCCGGCGCGGCGGCCGATGAAGTGTCGATTGTTGATTCAGTGACCTCGGACCAGGTCGACGAAAGCACGTTCCTCAACGACGGGGCTACGCTTCTTGACGACCGGACCGGGCAGATCTATCGGGTGCTTCAGCGGTACCGGGAGTCGCCCGAACGAATCCGGCTGGACCGTCCCTGGCGAGACGGTGATGCCGACGCACGCGGGGAAGCATGGGTCTGGGTGGTTCCGCGACCGGTTGCCGGCGGGCGAAGTCCCCTGGTGGCGGTCTATCAGGAAGTGTTGCGGTTTTAGAGCGATCGAATGCGAAGAGCCTTTACATTGATCGAACTGATCGTGGCGCTGGGTATTCTGGCGGTGGTCATGTCGTTCGCCAGCGTGATCTTCCGGGTGAGCATCGACTCGCACCGCGTCGCCCTGGCCAACGCCGAGATCATGCAGAAGCTCCGCGTGATTACCGAACAGCTCGACGCCGACTTCCAGGGATGGCGCAAGGACGGAGACCTGTTCATCATCTGGGATGCCGAGCGCAAGAGCGACTACCGCGGTCCGAATCCGAACGATCCACTGGCGTTCGAGCGATTCGACCGGATCATGTTTTTCACGGCGGGGGACTTCCAGACGTACAAGGCCGATCCTCCCATCCGGGGCAACGTGGCGCGCGTCTGCTATACCCTCGTGAGCAGACCGGCCGACAATGCCGCCAAACGCCTGCGGCCTCAGGAGCAGAAGCCGGCCGAGCGGATGCTGGCGCGAACGGTGCACATCCTGGTGCCCACGGCGGACCCCGACGACAAGCTCGACACCGGTTCATTTACCGACGAGCAGTGGCGGGAATGGAACAGCACCCTCGAATACGACAACATCTCGTTGCAGGAGTGGATGCAGATTCCCAGGGCCGAGAAGATCGACATTCTCTCGGTAGTGGGCGACGTCACGATAGCCGGCGCCGTTGCCAGCACGACGAGCGAGGCTGCACGCGGCGTGGTGATTGATCTGTCTCAACCGGACCCCGTGCACGCGCTGCTGTGCGATGGCGTGGGGCAATTCGCCGTCCAGGGCTGGAACGATACGGAGCAGCGCTGGATGCCAGAGGTCAATCCGGACGGCGACGAAGAGCTGGACGACGATTCCGATTTTCTCCTGGACGGCGACGATCTCGATCCGAACGACAATCCCGGAATCTGGTATCCGCGCGGCGCAGTGACGCTGCGAAACGTCACGTACGAGGCCTCGCGGATCGACGAGGCGCATCTGCGTGAAATCCCCGGACTGGGACGCGCCCTGAAGTTCACCTTCACCCTGTACGACTCGAAAGGGCTTCTGGCGGGCGGCAGGACATTCACACATATAGTCTATTTGGACGACTGACGGGGTAACGGATGGCGGCATGGGTTAGACAATCTTCGGCGGACTCTCGTCCGGGTTCGGCGCTGATCCTTACGGTGGTTCTCACCAGCCTGCTGGCGATCGTGGGGGTGCTGTTCATCATGACGGCGCGGATCGAGCGGATGGCCACGTCGGCGACGACGGAGAACCAGCAACTTAACCTGGCGGTCGAGACGCTCGTGGCCCGGATCGGCGAGATGCTGACGGCCGACACGCCCGGTGTCTCAGACGATGCGGAGTACTGGGATTTCCCGGATGTCAATGACCCCTGGCTGGCGGACTTGGAGCCCTACCGGTCGGGGCCCAACTACTACTGGCGGCAGATCAGCCGTATCGCCGATATGAACGCGGCCGACGCCAGGGACGTGCGGATCCGTGTCCTCGGCGACCGAGACGTCATCGACGTCAACATGAGCGGGACCAATGCCGACGCCGACGGAGATGGCGTGGGAGATGCGCGGTGGTTCGAGGTGCCCGATATCATGTCGAGCAGAGGCAAACCGGTCTATGCGGCCGTTCGGATTGTGGACAATTCCGCTATGCTGAACGTCAATACGGGCTACTGGTTCGATCCGACCCGGCCCGACTCCGCCAGCGTCGATGGAAGCAGCGTTCAGCAGATCAATGTGATTGCCCTGGCGGGGAACCGGGACAGCACACCGGCGGACCAGCAGGCGCATGCGGCGGCCCTCCTGGCGGAGCGCCGAATCGATCCTGCCGACGGTTTGACGGGCTATGAACAGTGGGTGATCTGGCAGTACGGGCGGTTGGACCCGAACAACCCCTACCGGACGTTTGATCTGTCGGATGAGCTGGAGCTGCGCTATCGGTTTCTGTTGAATCACGCCGCCATCGACGCGCGCGTTGAGAATTGGGGGCGATTCAAAGCGAACACGATCTCCACGCCGGTGGATGCGGCGGGCCAGACGCTCGACCGGTGGTTTGTCCGGGCCCGCGACGACGGGATGCTCGACCCCAACTACTCCTGCCGGCATGTGGCCACGACCTACAACATGGACCGGATTATCACGCCCAGACCGATCGCGGTCGGCTCGGTGACGCTGCGCAAGAAAGTGAACGTCAACAGCGCCGACGAGAACGCCATTCGCGACGCCATTGTCGCCGCACTGAGCGGCGGGGGACGCCTGGCGGATGTGCTCAGCGGCGATTCGGCCCAGCTGGCGGCCAACCTGCGCGACTACATTGACGACGATGATGTCGTTACGGCGATCGCCGGTCCCGGCAGTTCCGGTGCGCACTACTACGGTTTCGAGCAGCCCTGCATCTATATCTCCGAAATCGCCTACCGTGGGGTGACGGACGCGGCGGGTGTGGTTCACACTTCGACGGCCATCGAACTCTTCAAGCCGTACTTCGAAGACAGAGACCCACAGCCCGGCCAATGGCGTCTGACGATTGCGGACGCCCGCGGATCCAGACACGTGCCGATCATGTGGTCGGGGACGCGGCGTTTTCACGTCATTCTGAACGAGGACCCGCTGGCGGAGTTGTTTGATGACAGCGTGTTCTCCGATCCCGAGGAGTCGGCAGACGCGCCGCAGCGATATGGGTACCGCCCCAGTGCGTATGCGAATCCGACGGCACAGGCCGATCCCAACGGCTTCGCAGAGGGAGCCCGGATTTCGCTCGAGCGGTACGTGGTGCAGACGGATACCTGGACGACGGTCGATCACGTGCCGGTGAGGACCGGTTGGATGGTGCCCAACCAGGGAGCCCGCAGTCGCCAGCGCGATGTCTCGCCGGGTAAGTGTGTTCGCAAGCTCTGGAGCGATGCGGCGACCAACGCCCCTGGACTGGGGCATGCGACAGGCAACTACGTCGATCCTGATGAAGGCGTTATTCAGGCGCATCCGGCGAACCGGCCGCTGAAGAACATCGGCGAGCTGGGAATGCTCTTTGCCACCAGTGCCTCCGGGGTTACCCCCAACGATACGGCAGCCGGCGTGCTGCTGGACCTTGCCAGGCCGGATTACGCGGAATTGCTGAACTACCTGACCGTCCTCGATCCGGCCGAGCACGGCCGGTCTGCCGATGAGACGCGTGTCATGGGACGAATCAACATCAACACCGCGCCCGCGTTCGTGATCGCACAACTGCCGTGGATGCAGTATCAGCCCAGTGGACAGCCCACCTTCGCGCGGGCCCAGGCAATCGTGGAGTATCGCGAGCAGCACGGTCCCTTCCGAAGCGCCGCCGGATTGTTGCAGGTTCCGGAGATGCGGCAACTGAACAGCGACGGCGTTGACAATCGGCACGCGGACAACCCGCCGGGCCCCGATATCACCCCGGACAATGTCCGCGATGACCTGGAGGAGCGCGACCTGCTCTTCACGCGAGTCAGCGATCTGGTGACGGTGCGGAGTGACGTCTTCACCGCCTATATTCTGGTTCGCATCGGTGTCAACGGGCCGCAGAAACGGATGATGGCCATTCTCGACCGCAGTCAGACGAGCCAAGCGAATCCCAGGGTGAGGCTCGTTTCGCTGTATCCGATTCCTGATCCGCGATAGGGCTTACGCGCCGATCCACTCGACGAGCTTGGGATGCGCTCTCTTGTTGGCCACGAGCACCTCGAAGGCGTGACCCTGGTAGTTCTCCGGGTCCACAGGGAAAAGCGATCTGCCTCTCCAGTCGGTGGCGATCGCTCCGGCGCTTTCCGCGATCATGACTCCGGCGGCGATATCCCACAGCCTGGGCGTGCAGGCTACTGTGCCCACCAATCCTCCCGCCGCCACGTACGCCAGTTGCAGCGCGGTCGTCCCGAAGTTGCGGAATCGCGACTGGCGGAGGATGCGGGCGACCCAGGACGGCAGGGGGTCGGCCAAGTGGCTGTCGAGCCCCACGCTGTTCACCGGCGTGATGTCGTCCTGGCTGGTTTCGATGCGTCGGCCGTTGAGCTGGGGTTCTCCTCCGTGGACCGTGGTGTACATCGAGTCCGTGCCGGGATCGAAAACGACGCCGGCAATCGGCCGGCCCTCGTAGAGAACGCCGATGCTGACCGTGAAGATCGGAATCGCATGGGCGAAGTTGTTCGTCCCGTCGATCGGGTCGATCACCCACCAGATGGCCGGCTCGCCCCGAGGCGCACGCTTGAAGATCCTTCCTGGCTCGCCTTCTTCGGCGATGAAGCCGTGGTCGGGGAAGCTCTCTTTGATGCGGTCGATGATAAGCTGCTGGCAATGCCGATCGGTATCCGTGACCAGTTCCGTCGGGCTCTTCAAGGTGGCCTTGACGTAGTTCATTTCCTCCATCGCGCGCTGCCCCGCCAGACGGGCGGCGACAATGGCTGTCTCGAGAATCTGGCTTAACGCCTGCTGTTCCAAGCACATACCAAACTACCTCTCTGCTGTTGTTGACACGAGCATCAGTCCATTCTATTCTACCGGCGTTATGTTGAGACGCCAATCGGCAAATGCCGCCAGACTCACTCGTCGCGCAACGGCTTCGGAACGCCGTGTCGCCCTGGTGGTATCGGTGTTGATCTTCTCGCTGTTCGCAGGGCTGTGGATTCTGCAGCGCGTGGGTTTTGACTTCGGGTTGCTCTTTCACCCGTGCGGCTTCAAGCAGCGAACAGGATGGCCCTGTCCGGCCTGCGGCATGACGACCTCCGTGCTCGCCTTTGCGCGAGGGAGATTGTTGGACGCCTTTTACATTCAACCCGCCGCCGCGTTTCTGTGCTGCGTCCTCGTGCTGACGGCATTTTTGGCTTTGCTCACGGGGGTCCTTGGGATATATTTCAAAGTCTTCGATCGTCTCTTGTACGAGACGAAAGCAACGTACTGGATCGTGGTTTTGCTCGTGATTCTGGCTGCCGGCTGGGCGGTGATGCTGGCCCGGGCCTTCGCGGTGCAGAGGACTGGTTAGCCGTATGGACAATGGGGAGTTGCGGGAGTGCTGTGCATGATGAAAGTTCTGATTGCAGACAAACTGGCCCGGGAAGGAATCGACATCATCAACGCGGCCGACGGTGTTGAAGCCGTCGTCAAGACAGGGATGAGTGAGGATGAACTGGCTTCTGTCATCGGCGAGTATGACGGATTGATCGTTCGCAGCGACTCCAAGGTCACGGCGAAGGTCCTGGCCAATCCGGGCAAGCTGAAAGCCGTCGCCCGCGCCGGTGTGGGAGTGGACAACATCGACGTCAAGGAGGCGACCCGCAAGGGGATTCTCGTGATGAATACGCCCGGGGGCAATACCCTCAGCGCGGCCGAACACACCATGGCGCTGATGTTGGCCATGAGCCGAAACGTGGTGCCGGCCTGCAACAGTCTGAAGGCGGGAGCCTGGGACCGCAAGAAATACACCGGAAATCAGCTGAACCGCAAGGTCTTGGGCCTGATCGGCTTGGGACGCATCGGTATGGCGGTGGCGCATATGGCCCAGGGATTCAACATGAAGGTACTCGGATACGATCCGCTGGCGGCGCCGAAGGACGCGCAGCAGAAGGGGGTCGAGGTCACGGATGATATCGAACGGATCTTCAGGGAATCCGACTTCATCAGTGTTCATGTGCCCAAGAATGAGCAGACCCTCAATATGATCGGTGCGCGGCAAATCGAGATGATGAAGCCGACTGTGCGTCTGGTCAACTGCGCCCGCGGCGGCATCATCAACGAAGAAGCCCTGTATGATGCCTTGGCGGCCAAGCGGATCGCCGGAGCGGCCCTCGACGTGTTCTCGAGCGAGCCTCCTGTGAACATTCGCTTCGCGGAACTGGACAACTGTCTGGTGACCCCGCACTTGGGCGCCAGCACGGAGGAAGCTCAGATAGAGGTGGCGGTCGAGGCGGCGGAAATCCTGCTCGATGCCATCCGGGGCGGTCCGATCAAGAATGCGATCAATGCGCCCTCGACATCAGGTGCCGTACCGCCGATGGTCCGGCGCTATGCCGAACTGGCCCGCCGCGTTGGGGCGCTGCTCAGTACGATCGCTCCGGGCAACATCAAGGGGATCGAAGTCCAGTATCGCGGGACGGTCGCGGAAATGGACACCCAGCCGATGACACTCGGCTTCCTGATGGGGCTGCTTCAGAAGCATTTTGACATGCCTCTGAATATGGTCAACACGCCCGTGCTGGCCAGGGAACGCGGCATCAGCATCGACGAGACCAAGAATAGCGAGGCCAAGGATGTTGCATCCAGCTTCAGTGCGAAGGTTGTCACAACAAAAGTCACTCGCACAGTGACCGGCTCCGTGTTCGGTGAGCGGCTGCTGCGGATTATCGAGATTGACGGGTTCAATATCGAAATGACGCCGCAAGGAGCGGTGCTGGTCATCTTCAACGACGACAAGCCGGGCGTCATCGGGGCGGTGGGTACGATCTGCGGCAAGCACGGCATCAACATCGGCACCATGGGCGTGGGCCAGAAGCTGGAGGAGCACAAGGCCGTCCTGGCGGTCAGCCTGGACAAAGAGCCGAGTGCCGACGCCGTGGAAGAACTGCAGAAGCTGGACTTCGTCAACGAGATCTACGTCTGTACGCTGTAAACACCCGCCGCCGGCGACCTGCAGGTACGGATGCCGCAACGCCCCTTCGACTGTACGCGGCATGTGGACGGTGCGGCCAGGGGGAATGGAGATCATGGCCGAGGAACTCATCATCAGCGTCAGTGGGATGCGTGGCATCGTCGGTGAGAATCTGACCCCGGTCATTGCGGCCGAGTACGGTTGTGCCTTTGGCAGTTTTCTCAGGGCCAACGGAGATACTGGGCAGCAGCGGCCTTGTGTCTGCGTCGGGCGGGATTCCCGTGTCAGCGGCCAGATGCTTGCCTCGGCGGTTGTGGCCGGCCTGTGTTCGGTCGGCGTTGACGCGATTGATCTGGGCCTGGTGACGACGCCCGGGGTGGGCATTATGCTGCGCCATCTCGGTTGCCGCGGCGGTGTTATCATCACGGCGTCGCACAACCCGCTTCCTTACAATGGGATCAAGCTGCTTCTGGACAATGGTATGGCGCCGCCGCCGGATACGGCAGCACAGATTCGCCGGCGCTTCTTCGACAGACAGTTTGCGTTCGTCGGTTCGCCACAGTGCGGACGGGTGGCCGTCAATTCCGAGACCGATCAGATTCATGCAGGGAAGGTATTAGCGGTTGTGCAGTCACAGCAGATTGCGCGCCGCAGGTACAAAGTCGTGCTGGACAGTGTCAACGGGGCCGGCGCGCCTGTGGCGAAGCGGCTGCTGGCGGAATTGGGCTGCGAAGTGGTGGCATTGAACGATGAGCCGACGGGGCTGTTTGCGCATGAGCCCGAGCCGACGGCTGCCAACTTGGGTGGCCTTTGCGAAGCCGTCAGGCGGGCCAAAGCCGACGTCGGTTTCGCCCAGGACCCGGATGCCGACCGGCTGGCGATCGTCGACGAAAACGGCGTTTACATCGGCGAGGAGTACACTCTGGCGCTGGCGGCCAAGTATGTCTATTCCTCCCGCACGGGTGCGGCGGCGGCCAATCTGTCTACCTCCCGAATGATCGACGACGTGGCCAAAGCCGCCGGCGGCCGCGTCATACGTACGCCGGTGGGAGAGGCCCACGTCGCCAGCGCCATGCTGGCAAACAACTGTATCATCGGCGGCGAGGGAAACGGCGGCGTTATCGACCTTCGCGTGGGGCCGATTCGCGACAGTCTGGTGGCAATGGCATTGGTGCTTCAACTGATGGCCCAGACGGGCCAGACGGTAAGTCAGTTGGTGCGCCAGATCGGTGGCTACTATATGTACAAGGACAAGTTCTCGGCCGATGCGCACCAGGCCGCCTGGATCATCGATCGGACGAAGCAGCGGTTTGCCGGTGCGGTGCTGAACACGTCCGACGGCTGCCGTTTCGACTTCGACGACGGCTGGGTGCATCTGCGAACGAGCAACACCGAACCGGTCATGCGCATCATCGTTGAGGCCAAGGACGAAGCGGCGGCGCGACGGTATATTGAGGCGGTCTCGGAGATTCGCGAGTCCGCACGGGGGTAGGCTGGTGGCAATCAGATGCAAGAACGACATGGCCGTCCGACGGATTCAACGGATCACCTATGTGGGCATGGCAGTGAACGTTGCCCTCTCGGTCGTCAAGGTCGCGGTCGGACTGGTCTTCTCCTCTCTTGCTATGGTTGCCGACGGGATTCACTCGCTCAGCGACTTGGTGACCGATCTGGCAGTCCTGCTCGGGCTGTATCTGGGGGCCAGGAAGCCGGACAAGACACACCCGTACGGACACGGCCGGCTGGAGACGTTTTCCGCTGTTCTTGTTGCGGTTGTGTTGATCGTCGTCGGCGGAGCCATGATCTACTATGCCACGCTGGCGATCACCAGGAATGCCGTGGTCGTGCCGCGCTGGCCTGTTCTCGCCGCAGCGGTGCTGTCGATCCTGGCGAAAGAGGCTCTCTATCGGGTCACGCGGCATGTTGCTGTAAAGTCCCACAGCACCGCACTTTATGCCAATGCCTGGCATCATCGCAGCGACGCGCTCAGTTCGGTTGCCGTGCTGATCGGCTACGCGGCGCTGTACGTCGGATTCGATCATGGCGATCAGGTGGCGGCCATTGCCGTCGGACTGATGATTATCTTCGTGGGCGTCAAGGTCGTCGGCGACGCGCTGCGGGAGCTGACCGAGGGGGTGGTCGATCCGCGGACAATCGAACAGGTTATGAAGGTGATCGACGGCCACAAAGGGGTCCGCCAGTGGCACCGGCTGCGGAGTCGCACGGTGGGGCGGGAACTGTTTCTGGACGTTCACATCCTCGTTGACCCGGCGTTGAATGTGGCGACGGCCCATGAAATCTCCGAGAGACTGGAGGAGACTCTGGACCGAGAAATGGCTTGCCCGGTCAATCTGACGGTCCACATCGAACCTGATCTGCCTGCCTTCCGCAAGCAGGTTTAGGCCCGGCGGAACACCGAGACGGCGGCGCGGTTTTCCATCTCGGTGCGGCGGAAAACTATTGCAGGCCGGGGTGCTACGCCATACAATCAATCTTTTTTGCAGGGAACCACGTAGCTCAAGAAAGGACATTTCATCAGATGAGTCTTCAGAGTTTCTTCGCTCCGAAATCCGTCGCTATCGTAGGAGCGTCGCGGCAGAAAGGCAAGGTCGGGTACGAGATTCTGGTCAACATGATCTCGTCGGGTTTCGAAGGGAAGATATGGCCTGTCAACCGGAGCACGGACTCAATCGAAGGTCTCACATGCTATCCGGACCTGACGTCGATCGGCCAGACGCCGGAATTGGTGATTGTTATTGTCCCGGCCAAGTCCGTGCTGGGAGTCATTGAGGAATGTGCCAAGATCGGCACGAAGGCGGTGATCATCATCACGGCCGGGTTCAAGGAGGTTGGAGAAGAGGGCAAGAAGCTCGAGGACGAGATCGTGCGCGTCGCACGTCGGGCGGGCATTCGGATCATCGGGCCGAACTGCCTGGGCGTGACTGTGACCGCTTCGAAGCTGAACGCCAGTTTCGGAGGGGATCTTCCGGAAGTCGGTGGCATCGGCTACTTGTCTCAGTCGGGTGCGCTGCTGGCGGCCATCCTGGACATCGCCAAGGCCAACGGTATCGGCTTCAGCAGCCTGTTCAGTATCGGCAACAAGGCGGACGTCGATGAGTTGGATCTGGTCGAAGCGCTGGCAGAAGACCCCAACACGACGGTTATTGCCGGCTATCTGGAGAACATCAAGGATGGAAACGCGTTCGTCCATGCCGCCGAGAAGATCTCCCATGAGAAGCCGATTCTCCTGATGAAGTCCGGGGGGACTGCGGCGGGCGCCCGAGCGGCGTCGTCCCATACCGGTTCCCTGGCCGGCAGCGAGGTGGCCTACGAGGCCATGTTCGCCCGGGCCGGGATCATTCGTTGCGATTCCATCACGCAACAATTCGATTTTGCCCAGGCGTTTGCCAACCAGCCGCTGCCCCAGGGACCCAGCGTGGTGATCCTAACGAACGCCGGCGGGGCCGGCATCATGGCCGCCGACGCGATCGAACGGGAGGGGTTGACCTTCGCCAAGCTCAGTCCGGAGACGATCGAGAAGCTGAAGACCAAGCTGCCGCCCGCCGCAAACTTCCACAATCCGGTGGACGTCCTCGGCGACGCATTGGCAGATCGTTATGAGTTCGCGCTCGATGTGCTCCTCGACGATCCGAATGTGGAGACCGTATTGGTCCTTCTGACGCCACAGGCCATGACCGAAGCCAAAGAGACGGCCGAAGCGATCGTTCGGATGTCCCGACGCAAGCCCGACAAGCCGATTCTCGCGTGCTTCATGGGGGCCAGCAAGGTGGCGGAGGGGGTTAAGGTGTTTCGACAGGCGAAAATCCCGCAGTATGATTCGCCGGAAGCGGCCGTGGCCACGATCAAAGCGATGGCAGACTACGTCCGGTGGCGTGCGCGACCGAAACGGGTGGTGCGGCTGTTCCCGGTCAATCGGCGCAAGGTCGAGAGCATCATCGAGAGGCATCTGCGGCAAGGCGCCCGCGAGATTGGCGAGGCGGAATCCAAAGAAATCCTGGAGGCGTACGGCTTTGCGACTCCGAACGGCTCGATTGCCACGACGCCCGAACAGGCGGCCAACATCGCCGAGCAACTCGGCTATCCGGTCGTGCTGAAGATCTGGTCGCCGGACATCGTGCACAAGTCCGACGTCGGCGGCGTCAAGGTCGGGCTCAAGAGCGCGCAGGAGGTCAAGGACGCGTTCGACCTGATGATGTACCGTATTCCGAAGAAGGCGCCCCAGGCCCACATCCTGGGTGTACTGGTCCAGGAGATGTGCTCCAGCGGCCGCGAAGTCATCCTGGGCATGCATCGGGATCCGCATTTCGGCCCGCTCATGATGTTCGGCATGGGCGGAATCATGGTCGAGGTTCTCAAGGATGTGGCATTCTACCTCGCTCCTCTGACGGAGGACGAGGCCAAGCAGATGCTGATGAACACCAAGACGTATCAGCTCCTCAAAGGAGTGCGAGGCCAGGAGGGTGTGGACATTGAAGTGATTGCCGAGGGGCTCCAGCGGCTCAGCCAGTTGGTGACGGAGTTCCCTCAGATTCAGGAGATGGACATCAATCCATATGTTGTGGGCCTTCCGGGGACCACGCCCATTGCAGTAGACGCCAGAATTAGTGTAGAGAAGTGACATGCAAGCGATTGATTGGCAAGCGAAGTACAAAGACAAAGTCAAACCCGCTTCGGCGGCGATGAAACTGATCAAGTCCGGCAACAGCATCTTCATCGGGACCGGCTGCGCGCAGCCGCAGCATCTGGTGCGCTCCCTAGTGGAGTACTCCGATCACATCTACGATGCGCACATTGTGCACCTGCTGACGATGGGCGAGGCTCCGTATGTGGACGACCGATTCCGCGAGAAGTTCAAGATGAACAGCTTCTTCATCGCCGACAACGTCCGGCATGCGCTGGATCGGGGGGTCGGGGACTACACGCCGATTTTTCTGTCAGAGATTCCCGGCGAGTTCGAAAGCGGACGCATTCCCATCGACGTGGCGCTGATCTCGGTGGCTCCGCCGGATGCTAACGGTTTGTGCAGTCTCGGCGTCTCCGTGGACATCGTGCAGTCGGCGGCCGCCAACGCCCGCTATGTCATCGCGCAGGTCAACAGCCACATGCCGCGAACGCATGGCAACAGCTTCCTGCACGTCAATACCATCGATGTGCTGGTCCCGTACGATGAGCCGATCATCGAGGTCCCCGTCGACGAGCCCGACGAGACGCTCCGCCGGATCGGACAGAACGTCGCCCAGCTTGTCGAGGACGGCAGCACCATCGAGTGTGGTATCGGACGCATTCCGCAGGCCCTGGCCGAATACCTCGTCTACAAGAAGGATCTCGGCGTTCATACGGAGATGTTCAGCGACTGGATCATGGACCTGATCGACTGCGGCGCGATCACCTGCGCGAAGAAGTCGCTCAATCGCGGCAAGATCGTCGCCAGCTTCTGCATGGGCTCCAAGAAACTCTACGACTACATTGACAACAATCCGTTTTTTGAGTTCTATCCCACCGAGTACGTCAACGACATCAACGTCATCAGCCAGCATGACAAAATGGTCGGGATCAACACCGGTCTGGAAATCGACCTGACCGGACAGGTCTGTGCCGATTCGCTGGGCCACAAGTTCTACAGCGGCATCGGCGGCCAGGTGGACTTCATTCGCGGATCGGCGCGCAGCCGTGGGGGCAAGGCGGTGATTGCAATGCCCTCAACGGCCAAGAATGGCCAGATCTCGCGCATCGTGCCTCATCTGACGGAGGGCGCCGGCGTGGTGACCACGCGTGCCGATGTCCACTACGTCGTGACGGAGTACGGGATTGCCTATCTGCACGGCAAGAGCATTCGGCAGCGGGTGCTCGACCTGATCAACATTGCCCATCCGAAGTTCCGCAAGGGCCTGATCCAGGCGGCCAAGGCCAAGAACTACATCTACCAGGACCAGATCGAGTTGTCGTGGGACCAGGTGAACTATCCCGAAGAGCTGGAGCATTACGCCACTCTGCGTGACGGGACGGAGATCTTCTTCCGCCCGATCAAGCCGGTGGATGAGCCGGCCTTGTCCGAGATGCTCTATTCGCTCAGCGAGGAGTCGGTTCGGACGCGCTACATGACCCGGACGGTCGCCTTTCCGCACAAAGACCTCCAGCGGTTGACGAATATCGATTACAAGAGCGACATTGCCATCGTCGGCATCGTACCCGGCGTCGGCGGAGACGACATCGTCGCGATCGCCCAATACTACCTCGACCCCAAGACCCAGGCGGCCGAAGTGGCGTTCCTCGTGCAGGACGAGTGGCAGCAGAAGGGCATGGGCACCTTCCTGCTTGACTACATCACGCAGGTAGCCCGGCAACGCGGCGTCAAACGTTTCTATGCGAAGGTGCTGCCGGACAACAAGCCCATGCTGGCGGTCTTCCAGAACTCCGGGTACAAAGTGAATGTGGAGTTTGACGGAGACGTCTATAACGTCTCCTACGACCTGACCAAAGAGCACTCGTAGGATTGACCTTGTCCGGACGAAGAGCTGCTTTCATTCACTCGGACCAGATCGAGCAGTACCGCTACCCGGAGGGTTGTCCTTTTCGACCCGAACGGGCGGGGAGACTCCGCCGGGTGCTCCTCTCGATGGGACTGCTCTCCGGGCCGGGCGTCAGCGAAGTGGCTCCCGTCGCTGCCGATCGACGGGCACTGAAGCTTTTCCATTCCGCTCGTTATCTGCATGTGCTGAAGAAAGCGGACCAGGGACAATGGGACATCCAGGCCCTGCAGATGGGCATCGGCACCGACGACGTCCCCGTCTTCCGGGGCATGTACGACTACGCGGTGCTCGCGACCGGCGCGACGCTCGTAGGGGCGGACCTGATCCTCTCGGGACAGGTAGACGTCGCCTTCAATCCGTCGGGGGGCTATCATCACGCGTTTCCTGAGAAGGCGGCCGGGTTTTGCTACATCAACGACAACGCGATCGCCTGTTCGGTCCTGGCCGAGGCCGGCAGGAGAGTCCTCTATCTGGACGTGGACGTACACAACGGTGATGGTGTTGCCCATGCCTTCTACGACCGTTCGGACGTCATGACCATCTCCATGCACGAGAATCCCAAGATGCTCTTTCCGGGAACGGGATTCGAGGATGAGATCGGCGAGGGCCCGGGCAAGGGGTATTGTGTCAATCTCCCGTTGCCCGTCGGGACCTACGACCGTGCCTACCTCGATGCTTTCGAATCCGTGGTCCTTCCTCTGATCGGCGTCTTCGATCCCGATGTGATTGTCTTCGAGCTGGGTGTCGATGCGCTGGCGGGCGATCCGCTGGCCCATCTGCACCTGACCAACAACACATACGTGGAGATTATCAGGCACTTGCTGAACTTCGGCAAACCGATCCTCGCCACCGGCGGCGGCGGCTACAACGTCGAGAATTCCGTCCGTGCGTGGGCCCTGGCCTGGACCGTCTTCACCGGGGAGGACGACGGCCCGGACCTCGGCCCTCTGATGGGCGGCGTCATGATGCAGAGCACGGATTGGCAGGGGGGCCTGCGCGACCGCGAACTGGTCGTCACGGAAGAACAGAGACAGGCGGTCCTGCCCGCACTGATGGCCTCGATCGACATTGTCAAGGCGAAGGTCTTCCCCATCCACGGACTGTGACCGGGTCTGTGACAGCGAAATAAAAAGACCCGGCGTCAGGCCGGGTCTTGGGATCCCCTGAAGGATCGAAGATCATCGCTTCTTGAAAGTCCCGTCGAGTTCGCCTTCGATCTCCGCCTGGATGGCTGGTTCCGAAATGGTAACGGGCTTCAATGTCATCGCGACGGCCGCGGCCGCAAGGCAGGCAATACCGGCAGGAAGGAAGGCCCACATCCAGGCGTGCGCGTTTCCCATCACGCCGCCGAGTCGCGGACCGGCCAACCCGCCCACGCCGTAGGCCATGAACACCCAGGGGTAGTTCTCGCCGACATTCTTGTTGCCGAACAGATCTGCAGTCGCTGCGGGGAAGAGCGCAAAATTGCCGCCGAAGTTGAAACCGATCACGGCAGCGCCGAGATAAAGGCCCACCTCTTTCCCTCCGATGAAGTAGAAGACGATCATCATGATGCCCTGGAGGAAGTTCATCAGGACGATCGACATCTTTCTTCCGAGCTTGTCAGAGGCGGCTCCCCAGATGATTCTCCCGAGGCCATTGAGCAGGGCATAGAACAACCCCATCGCTGTGCCGGCGATGATGGTGGCCTGCGCCGGCTCGACGCCCGCCTTGCCAAGGGCTTCTTTTCCGAAGAGAGCGATGATGCCGATGACCATCAATCCCGCCCCGGCGCCGAAGGTGAAATTCGCAAACAGGACCCAGAATTGATAGGTTTTTGCCATGCGCCCGGGCGGAAGGTCGATGCCACCTTCGCTGCCCTTGCCTGAGGTCGGCGGCGTCCAGCCTTTCGGGAGCCAGCCGGCCGGAGGGTTGACTAACACCAGGGAGCCCAGGGCGACCAGGACGGCGAAGAGCACCCCATAGAGCTTGAATACGTCGCTGACGCCCCAGCCTGCACCATACAGGCCCGCCCAGCCGGGCGTCAGATCGATGGGCCCGAATTTGAATCCTTGGGTGAGCTTGACCCATATCAGGGCGCCAAACCCGAAGCCTGCCACGGCCAAGCCCATAATCAAGCCTTTCTTGTCCGGGAACCATTTTGCCAGTGCCGCGATCGGACAGACATAGGCCAAGCCGATCCCTGCACCTCCCAACAGCCCGACGCCGATGAGAACGCCCCAGAAACTGGTTCCTGCAAACCCCGCAAGCAGGTATCCCAGGCCCAGCACGATGCCGCCGGTGAGCGCGACGATGCGCGGGCCGGCTTTCTTCTGCCATTTTCCGGCGATCAGCGCCATGACCACGGCGAAGCAGACCAAGCCGATGGAGAACGGCCATTGGGTCTTGTCGGTGGCAAAGTTGAAGGGCTCTGCCGTGAGCTTGTTGGTGAACGCCGACCACGCATAGATCGCGCCGAGACAGAGTTGAATGAGGATTCCTCCCACCACGACCAGCCAACGATTCATGACCTTTTTTTCCGGCATGCTCTCTCCTTGTGTGGAAAAAGGCCGGGTGCGCAACAGGTTGCGCACCCGAGTCACTTGTATGGCATGATGGGGCTATTTGCCCCGGCCCTTGACCAGGACTTCCACCACGTGCGGATCCGCCAGGGTTGTGATGTCACCGAGATTGTCGGTGTTGTTCTCGGCGATCTTGCGGAGGATGCGCCGCATGATCTTGCCGGAACGAGTCTTCGGCAGCGCCGGTGCAAACTGGATCACGTCCGGCGCGGCGATCGGGCCGATCTCCTTGCGGACGTGCGCGACGAGTTCCTTCTTCAAGTCGTCGCTCTCATGGATGCCCTCCTTGAGGGTGACGAAGGCATACAGGGCCTGTCCTTTGATTTCGTGCGGCATGGGGGTGACCGCGGCCTCGGCGACCTTGGCATGGCTGACCAGGGCGCTCTCGACCTCGGCGGTGCCGATCCGGTGACCCGAGACGTTGACCACGTCATCGATGCGTCCCATCAGCCAGTAGTCGCCGTCCGGATCGACCCGGCACCCGTCGCCCGTGAAGTACTGATCGGCAAACATGGTGAAGTAGGTGTCGACGAACCGGTCGTGGTCGCCCCACATGGTCCGCATCATGCCCGGCCACGGCTTGCGGATGCAGAGCTTGCCTCCCTCGTTGGGACCGCACTCGGTGCCGTCATCCCGCAGGACCACCGGGTCCACGCCGAAGAACGGTCTGGTCGCGCTGCCCGGTTTCAGCGTGAAGGCCCCCGGCAGCGGCGTGATCAGAATGCCGCCCGTCTCGGTCTGCCACCAGGTGTCCACGATGGGGCATCGTTCGTGGCCGATGTGCTTGTAGTACCAGATCCATGCCTCCGGATTGATCGGTTCCCCGACCGTGCCCAGGATGCGCAGCGTGTTCAACTTGTACTTGGCGGGCCATTCTTCGCCCAGGCGCATCAGCGCGCGAATCGCGGTCGGGGCGGTGTAGAACACCGTGACGCCGAACTTGTCGCAGACCTGCCAGAAGCGACCGGCGTCCGGATAGGTCGGAACACCCTCGAACATCAGCGTGGTGGCCCCGTTGGCCAGCGGACCATACACGATGTAGCTGTGTCCGGTCACCCAGCCGATGTCGGCCGTGCACCAGTAAACGTCGTTGTCATGGATGTCGAAAATGAGCTTGTGACTCAACGACACATGCAGCAGGTAGCCGGCGGTGGTGTGGACCACACCCTTGGGTTTACCGGTGGAACCGGAGGTGTAGAGAATGAACAGCGGATCCTCGGCGTTCATCTTCTCGGGCTCACAGTGTTCGCCGGCCCTGGCTATCTCCTCATGGTACCACACATCGCGTCCCGGCTGCATGTGGCAGGGATCGTCCGTCTCCTTGGTCACGATGACGCACTCGATCGATGGAGTCTTCTTCAAGGCTTCGTCGGCGATGTTCTTCAGCGGGATATGCTTGCCCGCGCGCAGCGACACGTTGGAGGTGATCAGCATCCGGCACTGAGAGTCATTGATGCGTCCTTCGAGGGCGTCGGCGCTGAAACCGCCGAAGATGATCGAGTGGATCGCTCCGATGCGAGTGCACGCGAGCATCGCGATGGGAAGTTCCGGGACCATGGGCATGTAGATCGCCACGCGGTCGCCCTTCTTGATTCCCTTGGACTTCAGAACGTTGGCAAACTTGCAGACCTCTCTGTGCAACTGCTCGTACGTGTATTTCCTGACATTCGAATCGATCTCTCCCTGCCAGATGAGTGCCGTTTTCCGGGCGGTCGGTGTGCCGAGATGCCGGTCGAGGCAGTTGTAAGAGACGTTCAACTGGCCGTCGGCAAACCAGGTGTGCTCGATCTTGCGACTCTTGGTGTCCCAGGTGTACTCCAGGCTCTTGGTCGGCTTCTTAAACCACGACAGCGATTGCGCCTGCTCCAGCCAGAATCCGTCCGGGTCCTTGATGGATCTTTCCCACATCTTCGTGTACTGCTCCATGCTGGAGACGTGGGCGTTCTTCCGGACGGCCTCGGGCGGCGGAAACGTCCGATTCTCGGTCATCAGAGAATTGATGGCTTTCTCTTGCGTCATTGCGTTCTCCTTTTGCGTGATCAATTGTTTGTCTTGAAGGCTTCCCATTCCGCTCCGTGCCGGCGATGTCAAATCCGGGCGACATCGCATCGATTGCGAGTGCGAATGCGAGCGCAATGTAAAAATGTCTTTATAATGCCAGGCAAGGCGGATGTCAAAGGAAAATTCAGATCTTGGAGGCGACAGTCAAGGTAACTTGGTTGCGGCCGGGCCAATGGCTTGCACCCCCTGACCGATGCTGCCGAAACAGGGGTGGAGGTCTTGCCCCTCGGACGCGCTGTGCCGGCAGCGTCATGCCGTTGTTGAGCAGGCAGTCTCGTCGGCCATGACGGACTCCGGTGTCCGGACTACGGCCGTTCCGCGAGAAGAGGGCGCTGGTCACACGAGGGTTGCGCCACGACGTCGGTGTCGGGCAACTCGCTCAGCGTCCAGTAGAGGTCGATCGTCCGGATGGCCTCGACGAACTTGCCGTAATCCACCGGCTTGACGATGTAGCCGGCCACGCCCAGCTTGAAGCTCTCGATGATATCGCGCTCTTCATTCGACGTCGTCAGAACCACCACGGGGATCTTCTTGAGCAAGGGATCGTCTTTGGCGATCCGGAGGAATTCGACGCCGTTCATCTTCGGCATGTTCAGATCGAGCAGGATGACGCAGGGATGCTCGCCGCCTTGCTGCCGCAGATAGGCCAAGGCGTCCTCTCCGTTCAAGGCGTGCGCCAAGGGGTTGATGACCTTCAATTCCTTGAACGCCCGCTTGACCGTCATGGCGTCAATCGTGTCGTCTTCCACCAGCAGAATCGGCTTACAGTTGCGCATGACCGGCTTCCTCTTGTGTCTCTACCCGCAGAGCAGGTTGTGAGTTTCTCGGTAGTGACCACTGTTCTTGTGCGATTGCCATCGACGTCTTCCGGCCCAGTGCACCTGCTCCCGGGCGCGCTGTGCTTCACAGGCCACATTCTGAGAAGCCATGTTGATGCGATTTCAGCATGGGAGGTCTTGCGGATCACATCTCCTCTTGCTGATACAGCATTCATCGGCACATCGGGTGTCGGGTTCCAACGCATTCGCGCCGCGCAACCATCCGACCGGTCCCAGCCATGATCGAGCGGGGACAATCGCCGCTACGCTTGGTGGCGTTCTGAATGCGCGTCTCTTCGTAATTCCTGTTTTCACAGGATTTTAAGGCGAGGCGGTTTGCTGGCTGCCTATGAGGGCGCCGGCGCATGTCAGCAACCGTGCGAATACCGGCTTGATGGACAGATTCGGGCGGGCGAATGCGGACCTGCGGAGTTCTCGGACGCAAGAGCCCCTTGCTCACAACAAACTCGTGGCGTCGTAGTAGTGCCTCAGGAGGTATTCTTTGTCGGGACCTCCGAGGTGGTCCCAGGGCAGTCTCTGGTCGGGTTCGAATGCTCTCTGTGCGGCAGTCTCCAGTTCCATGCCTGCGGCGGCGAAGGCGGTCCGCCACCGCTCGTGGTCGAAGCATTCGTCCCACAGATCGAAACGTGCGCCGTCACGCCACGCGGCCTCGATGACTTGGCCGCAACGCCGGTCGCCCCGGCCGATGGCCGATTCGAGCAGGCTCCGGTGGATGTCGTGGAACTTGAAATGCAGGTGATTCGCACGACGCCGCTGCTTCTCGTCAAGGACCAGCTCCCTTGCCTGCTGGAAGTATTCTGCCGGTCTCTGGCCAAACCAGGCGAGGGGAGTGTGAGGCTTCGGCACGAACCAACTGACGGTGATATTCAGTTGGGCGATGTGGTGGTCGACGCTCTTACGGAGTCTCGCCAACCGGTCGGACAGATCGACGATCGCCTTGACGTCGTCGAGCGTCTCGCCGGGCAGCCCGATCATGAAGTACAGCTTCAGCTTCTGCCAGCCCGACTGATATGCCGCCTCGACGGCAGCAAACAGGTCCTTGTCTTTCAGCGGCTTGTTGACGATCTGCCGGAGCTTCTCGCTGGCCGCCTCTACCGCGATGGTCAGGCCGCTCTTTCGTACCGACGTGAAGTACTTCGGCAGCATGTGAAGCTGCTGATCTACACGAAGACTCGGAACCGACAGGCCCACTTTCTTGTCTTCGAAGTATTCTTTCAACCGGGCGATCAGCTCTTCGAGAGGCGGGTAGTCGGCGCTCGACAGACTCAGCAGGCTCACGGTGTCGAACCCCGTCGTCTCCTGCGAGGCCTTGGCCAGTTCGAAGACCTTCGCAGCGCTGCGATAGCGGATCGGTCGTCGGCAGAAGCTCGCTTGGCAGAACCGGCACCGGCCCGGGCAGCCTCGCATGATCTCGATGCTGACCCGCTCGTGAACCGCTTCCACGAAAGGGACGATGGGACGCGTCGAGACCGGTGCGTTCTCGAAGTCGCTGACGACGGCATTGTGGAATCGAGTCGGGAGCGCTTCGTTTCGAGCCTGGAAGGAGGTGATGTAGGAATCCTCGTATCGGAACTCATAGAAGCGGGGGACATAGGCCCAGTCGAACCGCTGTGCGATCTCGAACAAGACCGCATCCCTGGCTCGACCCTCCTTCTTCGCGGCGATCAGAAGATTCGCCAGTTCGACGACGGCTTCTTCCGCCTCGCCGAGGACGAACAGATCGATGAAGTCGGCGATCGGTTCGCAGCAGTTGGCCATCCCGCCGCCTGCGATGACCAGCGGATTGTCCTCGCTGCGATGTTCGCTTCGGACGGGCAGGCCGGCCAGGTCGAGCATGTTCAGCACATTCGTGTAGCAAAGCTCGTTGGTGAGACTGAAGCCGATCACGTCGAAGCCAGCCAATGACGCCTTCGATTCCAGGCTGAACAGGGGTATGTTCTTCTCGCGCAGGACCGCCTCGGCGTCCACCCAGGGCGCAAAGACGCGTTCGGCCGCGACATTCGCCAGGCCGTTGAGGACGTGATAGATCAGGGCCAGGCCCGTGTTGGACATGGCTACTTCATACACGTCGGGAAAGCACAACGCTACCGTCAGTTCGCACCGCTCGATGGCCTTGCAGACCTGGTTGACTTCCCCGCCAATATAACGCGCCGGTCGCCGTACGAAAGGAAGGAACTCGCGCTCGACCCGGTCGGCCAGTATCTCTATCTTTCTGTCTGTCATGTGGTTATTATAACGAGTCTGGCGTGGTCTTGATAGATGGGGCGGGGTATGTCCCGCCGACAGACGCATGGGGCTGCCATGAATAAAACCGGTCGTGGAATCGTTGTCGGAGTCTTGTGTCTGTTGCTCGCAGGTGCCCTGTGCGTCAGCCTCCGGACGCCACAGACGGTTCAGGTCGACAGCGGCTACAAGGTCGTCATGGGGACATTCTCCCGTGCCGTGGCCATCGCGCCGAGCGAGAAGGTGGCACGCGCCTGTATCGCCGCCGCATTTGAAGAGCAAAGGCGCGTCGAGGAGCTGATGAGCTACCACAATCCCGACTCCGAGCTCAACACGATCAATCGCGAGGCTTACCACAGGGCGGTCGAGGTTGATAAAGCGACCTTTGAGGTCCTGGAGAGCGCCAGGCGATTCAGCGAGCTTTCGGGTGGTGCGTTTGATGTCACGATCGGTGCTCTGGGCGATCTGTGGCGTCGCGCCGCCGCCACCGACACCACGCCCACGGAGGTTGAAATCGCCGAGGCCCAACGCAAGGTGGGTTACGACAAGGTGCTGCTCGATCCGAATACGCGGACGGTCCGCTTTGCGGTCGAAGGGATGAGAATCGATCTCGGCGGGATCGCGAAAGGCTATGCGGTCGACCAGTCGGTCGAGGCGATGAAGAAGCGAGGGGCGGTCGGGGGAATGGTGGACTTGGGTGGCAACATCCGCTGCTTCGGATTGCCCCCGAAAGGACAGGAGTGTTGGCGGGTCGGACTGCAGGACCCGAACGTGGCGCCGGACGAACTGGGCGACTCGAAGCTCCTGTTGGTTCTCATGATAACGGACGAGAGTGTGGCTACCAGTGGAGACTACCGCCGATTCGTCAAGGTCCAGGGAAACAAGGAGAGCCACATCATCGATACCGGAACCGGCAAAGGCGCGCGCAAGCTGGTCAGCGACACGATCATTGCTCCCGATGCGATCACTGCCGATGCACTCTCAACGGCTGTGAATGTTCTGGGGCCGGAGGCGGGCCTCACCTTGATCGAGAGTATCCCTGAGGTGGAGGCGATCCTCGTTCCCGTCGGCCAAGGCGCTCAGCCGATCTTCAGCAGCGGAGCGAAAGCCTACGTCCGGTAGCGCGCCGGACATGGCACCGCCAGGACGTCATTGTGAGCGTTCAACTGTCTCGGTCTGTCTGGCTTTGGGCTCGCGCGGGGGCGGGGCGGTCTTGCCGCGGTAGACGATGACGCCGGTGGGGCATTTTTTGTAGGCGGCCTCATTCTCGCCGCAGGGAGCATATTTGGTGTAGTCCATGCGGGCGAGGTTGTCGGCGACGGTGAAGGCCTCGCTCTGCTTGGCGCACAGGCCGCAACCGATACAGCCAACCTGGCAGAAGGCCCGCGTGCTTCTGCCGTTCTCCCGGCTTCTGCACGCGACCGTCATCATGTTCTCGTGGCTGAAGGGGACCATCTCGATCAGGCTCCGCGGGCAGGCCTTCGAACAAGCGCCGCAGCCGGTGCATTTGTTGTAGTCCACCGTGGCCAGACCATCGATTACGTGGAGCGCGTCGAACTTGCAGGCGCGGACGCAGTCTCCGAACCCGAGGCATCCGAACTTGCACGCCTGGGCGTTGGCCAGCGCGTTGGCGGCGGTGCAGCTCGGAATGCCCTGGTACTGGGCGTAGTAGGTCCGGTCGGCCGTGTGGGCCCGGCAATGGACGATCGGTCGTTTGGCCGGCCCCGACTCGCTGATTGCCAGGTTTAAGATGGCGGCGATTCTGCCGGCGGCGTCGGCCCCGCCCGGCGCGCACTGACCAAGCAGTTCGGGGTTGGCGATCACCGCCTTGGCGTATCCACTGCAACCGGGATAGCCGCAGGCTCCGCAATCAAGGTGGGGCAGGACCTCATAGACCTGGGTGACCCGTGGGTCGACGGGAACCTTGAGTCGTTCACTGGCGACGAGCAGGACCACTGCAAAGACCAGGCCCAGGCCGAGCATGATCAGACCGGCCAGCCACACGCCACTCATCGCTCCCAGAAGACTTGTCAACACGATCATATGATCCCTGCAAATCCCATGAAGGCCAGAGCCAGAAGTCCCGCCGTGATTAACGTGATTGGAGCGCCACGCAGGGATTCGGGTACGTCGACCATCTGCATGTTCTCGCGAATCCCGGCCATGATGCAAATCGCGATGGTGAAGCCAATGCCGCCGCCGAAGCTCAGAACCACCGCCTCAATCAGGGTACCGGTGCCCCAGACGACGAGAAAAAGGCACAGGCCCAGAATCGCGCAGTTGGTCGTGATCAAAGGCAGAAAGATACCGAAGCTCTCATACAAGGACGGGAAGAACTTCTTCAGGTACATCTCCACCAGTTGCACGGCGGCGGCGATCACCATGATGAAGGCCACATACCGGGCCACCTCCAGGTTCAGGGGCATCAGCAGCCAGTGGTCGATCATCCAGGTGAGGGTGCCGCTGAGTGTCATGACGAACGTGACCGCCAGGCCCATACCGAAGGCCATATCGATCCGTCCGGATACTCCGATGTACGGGCAGATCCCCAGGAACTTCGTGAACACAAGGTTATTGATCAGGACCACGGAGATGAAGCCTGTGAGCAGAACGTACAGCAAATCCATCGTGCGACTCCCTTAGCTCCGTTTCCGGCTGACGTAGTTGATGAACCCGAGCACGAACCCGAACGTGAGAAACGCGCCCACCGGCATGCCCATCGCCGCCCATGCGGGGAAGGCCTTGGGCAGGACCTGGATCTCGAAGAGGCGGCCGGTGCCGAGGAGCTCGCGGATCGTGGCCAGAACGCACAAGGCGATGGTGAACCCCACGCCCATCGCCAGGCCGTCCACGATGCTCAGCAGGACGCCGCTGTGGCTGGCCCGGGCTTCAGCCCGCCATATGATCACGCAGTTGACGATGATCAGCGGGACGTACGGGCCCAGGGCCTCGCTCATCACCGGCTGATAGGCCCTCAGGAAGAGGTCCGCAATGGTCACGAAGGTGGCGATCGTCAGCGTGAACAGCAGGATGCGGACGTGCGGACGCAGGCCCTTTCGCATCAAGCTGACCATGATGTTGCTGCACACGAGCACGAAGATCACGCACAGACCCATGGTCAGCGCCGGCTTGATCGCGGCGGTCACCGCCAGGGTCGGGCACGTGCCCAGGAGCATGCGAAAGACCGGGATCTCACGCCACAAACCTGTGGCGACGGCCTCTGCATACAGGTTCTGTCCGTCAGGGGTTGCTGCCATGGCCGATCAGCCCTTTCTGCTGGAGTTGGTCCTTCAGTTGCGGCAGGTAGTGGTTCATGGCCTGGACGACGGCGGTGCTGCTGATCGTCGCGCCGCTGATGGCGACGATGGTCGAATCGATGTCCCGCTCGTTGGCGGCGCCGAGCCCGACGAGCGAGAATGGCCCGACCGGCGCCCCGGCAAACTGGTTGCGGTAATACGCGTCTTTGATCTGGTCGCCGAATCCCGGGGTTTCGCTGCTGCTGACCACGTCGTAGCCGGCAAGCCTGCTGAACGAGGCATCGGTTGCGACAACCAGCTCAATTCTGTCGGCAAACCCCGACCCTACGACCTTGAAGACCCATCCTACGACGGCATTGCCGGCGGTGGCCTTGAATACGACGGCCGACTCCGTCTTCCCGTCGAGGCCTTTGACTTCCACCGGGCTGGACAGAGGTACAAAAGCCTGTGCCGCAGGCAGCAGACCGCCCGCCAGACTGGTCAGCTTCAGAGCCTTGTTCACCTCGATCCGCGGGCCGAGCGCGGCATTCGTCGCGGCCAGCAGCAGCCCGCACAGCACGGAGGCGACCACCAGCAACCAGCTTTCCCGTACGAAGTGCTTCAAGCTATCCAACACGAGGCAATCCTCCCACCGGCACCCGCCGGCACAGTCGGTCGATCAGAGGGGTCAGGCCGTTCATTACCAGGACCGCGAACATGAAGCCCTCCGGGTAAGTGCCGACGATGCGAATCAGCAGCGTGATGGTCCCGACGCCCGCGCCGAAGAGCCACATCCCGCGGCGCGTCAGCGGAGCGGTCACCGGGTCCGTCGCGATGAAGAACGCGCCGAACAGCAGGGCGCCGCTCGTGAGGTGGTAGAACGGCTGCACGTAGGTATCCGGATCGATCAGGTAGGCGATTCCACCGAACACGAATGCCGCCAGGAGCACGGCGACGGGGATGTGAAAACCGATGGTCCGACGCCAGAGCAGATAGGCGCCGCCGAGCAGGGCGGCAATCGCGCTGGTCTCGCCGAGGCTGCCGGCCACCTCCCCGGTGATCGTCGACAGAAGCAGCCGGCGGCTGTACGTCTTCGCTTCGGCCTGGTTTTTGATGGCTGTTTTGCTCCAGGCCAGCGGGGTGGCTTGTGTCCGAGCATCCACCGCGTCGGCCGGAGAGAGCTTCGGCATGGTGCTGTCGATCGACGCCGGCACGGTCCACGTCGTCATCAGCATGCCGAATGAGGCGGTCAAAAAGGCGCGTCCGACCATGGCCGGGTTGAAAACATTGGCCCCCAGGCCGCCGAAGGCCATCTTGCCGACTCCGATGGCGATCGCCGAGCCGACCGCGGCCGTCCAGAAGGGCAGGGCCGGTGGCAACGACAGAGCCAGGATGACGCCGGTGACGACCGCGCTGAGATCCCAGAGCGAGTTGGGCTTCCTGCGAATCAGGTTGCAGACCCACTCGATGCCCACGCACCAGAGGACGCACAGGCCGATGAGCACCAGGGCGCGAACCCGGAAGTAGAAACCCGCCGCCGCCACCAGCGGGACCAGCCCGATGAGCACGTCCAGCATGACCCGCTGCGTCGAGAGCCGCTTGCTGATGTGCGGTGCGAATGAAACCGTGATATCTCGGAGCATCTATCGAATCCTTGTTATCCTTTGCCGTGCCGCCCCCTGCCCGTCAGGCCGGCATCTTCTTTCTCTGCCTGGCCAGGAAGATCTTTCCTGTCTTGATGTAGCCGGTCAGTTCGATGTTGGCGGGGCAAACGTAGCTGCAGCAGCCGCACTCGATGCAGGCGCTGATGAAGTGGCGCTCCGCGACATCCAGCAGGTTAGCCTTGACCGCATGAGCGATTCGCGTGGGGTTGAGATTCTCCGGGCACACCTCCAGGCACCGGCCGCAGCGAATGCAGGCGGTCTGTCGCCGTTCGAACTTGGCCTGGCCGATCTGGTGCCGGGTCAGGACGGTCACCGCGCCGCTGGTCTTCGTGATCGGTGTGCTCAGATCGGCGATGGCCAGTCCCATCATCGGCCCACCCATGACGACCTTGGCAGATTTCTCGGTCACGCCCCCGCAGAACTCGAGGAGAGCTTCCACAGGAGTGCCAATGGCGACGTAGTAGTTGCCCGGTTTGGCGACGGCTTCGCCCGTGACGGTCACGACGCGGTGAGTCAGCGGTCGGCGGTAGATGACGGCATCGGCGATGGCGGCTGCGGTGGCCACGTTGACCACGACGACCCCGATCATGGGAGGAATGCCCCCGGTCGGAACCGTTTGGCCGAGCACGGCATTGATAAGCTGCCGCTCGCCTCCCTGCGGGTACTTGGTTTGCAGCGACACCACGCGGATGTCCGAGCTCAATCCAGCCCTCTTGATCGCGTCGCCGATCACTTCGATGGCTCTTGGTTTGTTGTCCTCGATACCGACGAAGACCTTCGACGCACCGCAGGCCCGCTGAGCGAGCCGAATCCCGGCGAGGACCTGGTCGGTCCATTCGAGCATCAAGCGGTAATCACAAGTGATGTAGGGCTCGCACTCGCAACCGTTGACGAGCAGGGTGTGCTTTGGGGGTTTCGCGTCCGGCTGAATCTTGACGCTGGTGGGAAACCCTGCTCCACCCATGCCGACCAGACCGGCATCCCGGACGGCCTCGCAGATCTCCTGAGGGCTGTACCGAGCCGGATCGAACCCGGCCGGCAGGCTGAACGAAGGCAAAGCCGGCGGCGCCAGCTCCCCAGGCTCGAGGACGATGGCCTGACAGCGTCCGAGCACCGGGTGTGACCTCAAAGCCACCTCTTTGACCTTGCCGGCCACCGGAGCATGAACGGGCGCACAGACGAATGCCTGGCACTCACCGACCTTCTGGGCGGCCTCCACGAGATCGCCTTTCTGGACGGCCGGCTGGCAGGGGGCGCCGATGTGCTGGCTGAGCAGGATCGACAACTCTCCGACGGGCGGTCCCGGCTCGATCGGCTTGTCTTGGGTCAGATGCTTGCTCTCGGGAGGATGCACCCCGCGAGCAAAGGTGGATCTGCCATGCGAATCGGTTGCCATATTGATGCAATCCAAGTGCTAACGCTTCTTTTCGTAACGCCGGAGAAGGAGACTGGTCGTGACAGTCAAGCCAACGGCAAACACGAAAGCCATGGCGGCGGCTACAGGCGTTCGGTGCCGTTCTGCCACCACCGCTTCCAGCAGGCGGTCGAATATCGCCAAGGCAGCGATGAACGCGCCGACCGGCAGCACGAAGGCGACGACCGCCTTCCACGCCACCGAGGGCCCCCCGGCGTGGCCGAGTCGCTCATAGACCTTGACGCAGTCGTGTGCCTGACTGCAGCCGCTGCAAGGCTCCGTTTGCTTCATGGTTGCCACTACCAAAAGAGAAAACCAAAAGTATAATGCCTCCACTAGGCTTTTCAACGGTAACTTCGCGATTTCCAGAGGTCATGGGCATGAGAACGGGATTGGCGCTGCTGGGCGTCGTGCTGACGGCTGTGCTGATCGGCTGCGCGGTCAATCCAGTCACAGGGGAGGAGGAACTGATGTTTTTCGGCCCGGAAAAGGATGTCGAACTGGGCCGCAAGTACGCGCCACAGATCGAGAGGGCCTTGGGCGGACGATTGGCCGACGAGAATCTCCAGAGCTATGTCAACCGCGTCGGCCAGCGGATCGCGCGGGTGTGCCACCGCCCGGACATCGCCTACCACTTTACCGTCGTCCGTCAGAAGGGGATTAACGCCTTTGCTGTTCCGGGGGGCTACATCTATATCACCAGCGGGCTTCTGGAAAAGCTCGAGTCCGAGGCCCAGTTGGCCGCGATCCTGGGCCATGAAGTGGGCCACGTGGTCGCGCGTGACACACTGGTGGCCATGAGCCGACAGATCGGCATGACGGCGCTGGTGGCCGCCGCGGCTGTTGGCGATGCGCCGGGCGACGTGACGCGGGCGGCAAGTTTCATCAGCGGCGTCCTGTCCCTGCAATACAGCCGAGACGATGAGAAAGATGCCGACCTGGCAGGACTGTCTTACATGGTTCAGGCGGGCTACGATCCCAGCGGAATGGTCGAGACCATGCGGATCCTGCAGGAATTGCAGGAAGTTCGACCGATCGAGTTTTTCTCCACGCACCCCAACCCCGAGAGCCGCATCGCGTACCTGGAAGATCGCATCGGTGGGCGCTATGCCATGTTCAGCGAATTGAAGAAGGGCACAGACGAGTACCGGCAGAATGTGCTCGACGTTCTGACCACACGCCACAGCCACGGCGAGGTTGCGGAACCGAACACTCCGTAGAGCGGCCACCTGTCGCGTTGAGCGATGTGCCCGGCGCTCAACCTTGCTCTGCCTCTGCCTTGCGGGCTTTTCGTTTCTCCTCGGTGGCGCTGAACTTGCACTTGGGGCATCGGTCCGGGAAGTCGTTCGGTACGATGCCTTCGGGGAAGACTTCGCCGCACTTGGCGCATTTGACTGCCTTCACGACCCTGTCCTTGCCGCATTTCTGGCAGGTCAACAGAACCCTGGCCATCGGATTGGCCATTTGTGTGGTTCTCTCCTGCAATTGCGTGTAGTAAGTTTTCTCTCCCATCTGGTAGGAGGCGTTGCAGGCTGTGCATAGGACCCACACCTGTGTATCGTCAGAGAGGCTTTCGACGCCGCCGGGACCGCTGGAGCGAGTCACGACGACCACGACTACCGCTATGATCAGACACAACGCGATGATCCCGCCGTAAATCAAGTTCTTCATGGCTCAAACCTCCCGACTGGAATTGGCGCCTTCTGTAACTCTGCCGACACGGTTCTGCTGATTGTGGCCGTCTTATCGACACCACCGACGCGGAAGATACTCCGCCGTGCAACCCTTGTCAAATGCCTGTTGGGGCCCCGGAACAAGGAGGGTGCACTGTGTGTTTGTAGGTAGGTTCCTGGGGAGGCCAGGAAGGGGGGCTGTCATCTCGAAGCGCGTGGCGGATGTCATTTCGACTAAGGGCGAAGCCCGCACGGAGAAATCTGGCCGAGGATAAGGCAATAGCCCGTTCGCAGCCAGATTCCTCCACTCCGCTGCGCTCCGGTCGGAATGACAAAGTCGATTGCAACCCCCGTGAAGGTGTACCTACAAACATCAAGTGTACCCGAACAAGGAGGTGTCGCGTGTGACGGACCGTCCATCGTTCCCCTGTCGTGCATCCTTCTTGATCTCAACGGCCCTCGGGAAGGCCTCACAATGCGGTGTCTCGGATGTACGCGGCGATGTTCGGGCCGGACAAGCCAGTGGCGCCGGGGGTGTTCCGCGTGATCTGGAGAATCCGCAGAGGCTCTTCGGGGAAACCCGTTCGCGCCGACAGGTAAGCGGATTCGAATACGGCCATATTCCTGAGGTTCTCGGCGGCGCTGCTGATCAGCGGATGCTCGGCCGGGTTCCGGACGCTCTGCGCAAAGCTGGACAGCAGTCGTTGCATCGTATCCAGTTCGGTTTCCTCAAATTGCCAGACTTGGTCCTCCAGACCGGAGTCGGTGTTGAGGATGACACGATTGTCCGTGATCGTCAGACGGGCTTCCTTGGCGTAAATCTGCAGACCCCTGCGCGTGGGACCCTGGCCGCTGCGTCGTGTGGCGACGATGCTGGCGGTCAGAGCATCGGTGAACTTCATGGAGACCACCGCCGTGTCCTCCGTCAGGTACAACCGCTGTTGCTTGTCGGGGGCTTGATTGGTGGTCAGGACATAGACCTGTTGCGGGAGGGAGAAGTTCCAGAGGATCTGATCGACGATCTGATGACAGTCGTGCAACAGGACCCCTCCTCCGGCCAATCGGGGATCGGCATGCCAGGCGGGCCGATCGGCGTCGGGAGTCTCGCTGTACGCGGTGACGAGAAACGCGCCCTTGACCTGTCCCCGGACGATCAAGTCGTGGGCGGTGCTGTAACTGGACCGAAACCTCGCCGGATTGGCGATCGCGAATCGGACCTTCTCATACTCCGCCATCTGGACGTACTCGAGCGTCTCTTCGTAGTTTCGGGCCGGCGGGGCGAGTTTGAGCACGTGGAATTTCTTGCGGATCGCCGTCTTGAGGTGCTCGTCGCAGAGATGGGTGTCGGCGGCGACGAGAAGGCAGTCGAGTTGGTTCTGGACGACCATCTGCCGGTAGTCGGTATAGGGCTCGGCCTGAAGCTCGGCGGCGGTTCTCTCCGCCTGCTGCGGGTCCTGATCCGCGACGGCCTTGATGAGGAATTGGCCGGTCCGACGCGCCGCCTCCAGAAGAAGATGGCCGGCGCTGCCCAAGCCGAGGACGCCCGCTGTCAATGTTGGCTCTGTCATACGTTATGCTACGTGGGATGGACAGCTCTGTTTGCCGTGGACCGCGATCCACGCGCATACCAACAGGGCCTCGGGTCCCGCGACATCACTCGCCGATTGCCATTCTCATTGCCCCGTCCGTGTGCGGCAAGCCCCTACCGATGTCCATTTTTCGGCGGTATGATGAAGTGCTCGGGCACCGGGAACTGAGAGCACAACAGCAGGACCTCTTTGCCGATCTGCTCGATGACCGATTCGTTGTCGATGTTCTCGGCCACCTGGTGAATGAAGGTGGCGATCTGCTCGGCCTCCGGCTCCTTCATCCCCCGGGTGGTGATCGCCGGCGTTCCGATCCTCAAGCCGCTCGGATTGAACGGAGGGGCCGGATCACCTGGGACGGTATTGTAATTGCTGACGATTCGGGCCCGGTCCAGGGCCTTGGCCAGCTTCTTGCCCGGGATCCCCTTGTTCCGCAGATCGATGAGAATCAGATGGTTGTCCGTCCCTCCGGTGACCAGCTTGAAGCCGTATTCGAGCAGCTTGTTCGCCATCGCCTTGGCATTTTTGGCTACCTGCGTGGCATAAGCGACGAACTCCGGCGTATTGGCCTCGGCCATGGCCACGGCGATCGCGGTCAGCGTGTGCATGTGCGGGCCGCCCTGGAGGCCGGGAAAGACCGCCTTGTCCACTTTGGCGGCGTGCTCAGCCTTGCACAACAGCAGGCCCCCACGCGGGCCACGGAGGGTCTTGTGCGTGGTCGTCGAGACGATGTCTGCATACGGAACCGGGCTCTTGTGAATGCCCGCGACCACGAGACCTGCGATGTGGGCGATGTCGCTGACGAGGTATGCCCCGACTTCCCTGGCGATCTGGCCGAAGATCTCGAAGTCGATGATCCTCGGATAAGCGGTGGCCCCCGAGATGATGATCTTGGGACGGTGCTTTTTGGCGAGGTCTCGAATGGCGTCGTAATCGAGCAGGCCGGTCTCGGTGTTCACGTAGTAGGGGACGGAATTGTAGAACTTGCTCGTCAGGGAGACCTTCCAGCCGTGCGTGAGGTGTCCGCCGTGGGACAGGGACATCCCCATAATCGTGTCACCCGGCTCGATCAGCGCCGCATAGGCGGCCAGGTTCGCGACCGAGCCCGAGTAAGGCTGGACGTTGGCGTGATCGGCTTTGAACAACGCTTTGGCCCGATCCTGGGCCAGTTTCTCGATCAGGTCCGTGACCTGCTGGCCTTCGTAGTAGCGTTTGCCGGGATAGCCTTCGGCGTACTTGTTTGTCAGACAGCTCGCGCTGGCCATCATCACGGCGCGCGAGACATAGTTCTCGGAAGGGATCAGCCGAATCGAGCCGCTCTGCCTGGCTTCTTCCTGCCGGATCAGCTCGTAGATCTGAGGGTCGTACTGTTCAAGAGCCGTTTGCATACCGAATTCTTCCTAAATGACGTGTCGATCATGGCGGTCACGACCCCGCAAGGTCAGGTAACCGGCAAGCCGGTACTTATAACGCGGCGTCGCAGCCCACGCAAGTATTTATCGTTGACAAAACCAGGCCGACTACTACAGTGGGTCCATTGTATACCCTGTGAGGTGATAATCTACTTGCCGCTATGCCCGAACCGGATGCTCAAGCACAAGCGCAGGCCGAAGCCCACTTCGAACGAGCCCGCCAGGCTGTTGAGGCGGGCGATTTCGACCGGGCTATTGATGCATATCTGGCGGGACTGCGCCACAGTCCCGACAGGGTCGAGGGCGGCCACATAGATCTGCGCGTGCTGGCTCTGCGACGCGAGGAGCGGGGCGGGGCCAAGCCTTCACCCGAGGAGGTCGAGCAAAGGCTCTCGGAGGGTGACACGCCGCTGGAGAAGATGCTCAACGCCGAGTATCTTCTCGCCAAAGACCCTCAGAATCTGGCCTATGGAGAAGCGGTGCTTCGCGCTGCTGTCGCGGGTCGATACACCGAGACGGTCAAGTGGATGGCGGACCTGATGTTCCTGGCCAACAACAATGCCCGCAAGCCTTCGGCTGCGGTCTACATCCTGCTGAAGGATTCCTACGAGGCGATCGGACAAGTCGAGCGCGCCGTGGCCGCGTGCCAGCGTGCCGCACGGCTCAAACCCGAGGATCCGATGCTGGTGGAGGACCTGAAACGTCTGGCGGGCAAGCTCGGTGCTTCCAGACGCGGCGGAACCGGGGCGCCGCTCACCGTCTCTCCTGCCGCCCGGCCGCGACCCCAGCGGACCCGCGTTAATGCGGCCCAGCGGCCCCGGACGCAGGAGCCAACCGGAGCCGGTCCGGAGAAGCCCGTTGCGGCCGCTCCGTCGGACCCGAGTGATCTGGCCGCCGCCAGGGCGTTTTTCGAGAAGGCCCGCAGCGCCGCGGAGAGCAAGAACTACGACTACGCGATCGAGATGTACCTCGAGGGTCTTCAACGGGCCCCCGATGCGCTCGAGGAGGGACACCTGCCCCTGTGTGAGCTGGGTCTTCAGCGGCGGGGGCGCGGCGGCAAGAAACCCTCCGTGGTGGAGCGGGTCAGGCGTCTGAGGGGCAGGACTCCGCTCGAACAGATGCTCAATGCCGAGTACCTGTTCGCGAAAGACCCCGACCACACGCCCTACGCCGAGGCGATGCTCAAGGCGGCGGTGGAAGGCGGATACCACCGCACCGCCCACTGGATCGCCAACCTGATCTTCCAGACGAACAACGCCATCGAGAAGCCGTCTGTGCAGACCTACATCCTGTTGAAGGACTGCTACAAAGCGATGGGGCAGTACGACAAAGCGGTGGCGGCCTGCCAGCGGGCCGTGCGGATGAAGCCCGACGACAAAGAGCTGGCCGACGAGTTCAAGAACCTCTCGGCCGAATTGACGATGTCCAAGGGCAAATACGGGGTCGAGGGCGACTTCCGCCAGTCGATCCGGGACCCCGAGACCCAGGCCAAGCTGTATTCCCAGGACCGGATGGTCAAGACGGAGGACTACCGGCTCAGCGCCGTCGAGGAGGCCCGGCGGGCCTACGCCAAGGAGCCGGACGTCGCCCAGAACGTGTTCAATCTGGCCGATGCCCTGGCGGATCTGGAGCAGGAGGACGCGGAAAATGAGGCGATCCAATTGCTCAGCGAGGCGGCCGAGCGCCACAAGGACTTCCGGTTCCAGGAACGGGCAGGTCTGCTCCGCATCCGGCAGGGCCGCCGCAGGCTCCGGGACGCCAGGAAGCAACTGAAGGCGGAGCCATCCGATGCCGCGGTCCAAGCCGCCGTCAGGGAACTGACGGAGGCCCTCAGCCGCACAGAGCTGGAGCATTACCGGCTCTGCGTGGAGAACTACCCCACCGACCTGTCGGCCAAGTACGAATATGGCCTGCGGCTGATGCGCGGCGAGCGGTACAATGAGGCGATTCCGTTTTTCCAGGACGCCCAGAAAGACCCGCGCCGACGGATTGCCGCCATGGACAAGATCGGCTACTGCTTCTTTATGAAGGGCTGGTACGCCGACGCCATCGATGTCTTTTCACAGGCAATCGACTCCTACGAGATAAAAGATGATGCAACCGCCAAGGAGTTGCGGTATAATCTGGCCCGAGCGCACGAGGCGCAGGGCAACCTGGACCAGGCACTGGAGCTGTACCGCAGGATCGCCCAGCTCGACTTTGGGTACAAGGATGTCAGTGAACGGGTAGATCGGCTTCGGGCGGAGTTGAAATCGGCTCGGACGGACGGCCCGGGCGACGCCGGATCGAGAGAATCAACCTCTCAGTGAGTTTTGTAATCGCGTTTTGGAAACGACCAGGAGAACAACGTGGCACATTCGTTATCAGCGAAGAAGAGAGTCAGGCAGAACGCCAAAAGGCGAGTCATCAATCGGGCCCGCAGGAGCCAGGTCAAGACGCAGGTCAAGCGCTTCGAAGCCGCTTTGAGCGAGGGGAACGTCGAGAAGGCGACAGCGGAATTCCGGGCCACAGTCAAGAAGCTCGACAAAGTGGCTTCCACCAGCACGATGCACAAGAAGACGGCGGCGCGGAAGAAATCCCGGCTGGCCAAGAAACTTAACGCGTTGAAGGCCGGTCGGCAGACCAGTCAGCCGTAGGGCTGCGGCCGGTCCGACCTCCGGCCCCGTAGCCTGCCAATTCGGTAGCGCTGCAGGAAAGTGCCAGCACCCAGTCGAGAACGAGATCGATTGGGTGCTGCTTTCGTTGGAGTGGCCTATGCCCAATGTGTATCGAGACCGGATTGTCAAGTTGCTTCAGCATGCCGATTACACCCCGGTTAAGGTCGCCCAATTGGCCAGGGCGCTCGGGGTGCAGGCGGATGCCTATCCGGAGTTCAAGGCGGCCTTCGAAGAGCTGCGCCGCGCCGGGCATGTCGTCATCGGAGGCGGCAACCTTGTGACTTTGCCCTCCATGGCGGGCCAGATCGTCGGCACCTTCCGCAAGAACGCCAAAGGGTTCGGCTTTGTCGTGCCGCTCGAAGCAAACGCGCACGGCGACCTGTTTATCCCTCCCGACAGCACGGGCGATGCCATGACAGGCGACACCGTCATCGCCAAGGCAACGCGCAAAGGCACACGGGGGGGGCGAGACCCGGTATACCGGCGAGATCATCGAGGTGCTCGAACGTGCCGACAATCAGTTCATCGGGACCCTGACCAGGCATCCGGAGGCGTGGATCGTTCAGCCGGATGGGAGCCGGTTCATCGAGCCGATCGTCGTCGAGGATGTTACGGCCAAGAACGCCAGGGAGAAGGACAAGGTTGTCGTCGAGATCCTGTCGTACCCGAATGAGCAGTACCTGGCTCGGGGCGTGATCGTCGAGGTGCTCGGCCGCGCCGGGCGATACGAGACAGAGATTCAAGCGGTTCTGCGGCAGTTCCACCTGCCCGGCGCGTTCGACGAGGAGTGCCTGGAGCAGGCGCGCAGCGCCGCGGCCGCCTTCGGCGCCGAACCGGGCGCCGAGCGGGAAGATGTCAGCGACAAAGTGATTGTGACAATCGACCCGCCCGACGCCAAGGATTTCGACGACGCGATCAGTCTGGAGACCGACGCCGACGGGAACTGGGTGCTCGGCGTGCACATCGCCGACGTCAGCCACTTCATCCCGGCCGGTTCGCCGCTCGACGAGGAAGCCCGCCTTCGAGGCAACAGCGTCTACCTGCCGGGCAAGACGATACCCATGTTGCCGGAGGTCCTCAGCAACGGCATTTGCAGTCTCCAGCCCGACCAGCCCCGGTTTGCCAAGAGCGTTTACATCACCTACGACGACGCCGCCCGGATTCTGTATCGCCGCTTCGCCAACAGCATCATCCGCTCCAAGGCCCGCCTGACCTACGAACTGGCTGATCGGATCCTCAAGGGCCACACCAAAGACACCAAGCCCGAAGTCATCACGTTGCTTGGCAAGATGGAGGCACTCGCCCGACGGATCGAGAAACGCCGGGTGGACAACGGCATGCTCCACCTCGATTTGCCCGAGCCCGAGCTGGACTTCGACGAGTCGGGCCAGGTCGTCGATGCCCATCCCGCCGACAACAGCTATCCGCACACGATCATCGAGATGTTCATGGTTGAGGCCAACGACGCCGTGGCGTCGCTGCTGGACCGGCTCGATGTGCCGTTCATGCGTCGCATTCACCCCGAGCCCGATGCGCTGAGCATCAGGAATCTCTCCAGGCTGCTCCGCACGATGGGCTTTCCCATGCCCCGCAACCCGGACCGCCGGGCGATCCAGGACCTGCTGGATTCTGTCAAGGACGCCGAACGTTCGTTGGCGGTCAACCTGGTCGTCCTGAGGAGCTTCGAGAAGGCCCAGTACGCGCCGCTGCACATCGGCCATTATGCCCTGGCCTCGACGCACTACTGCCATTTCACCAGCCCGATCCGGCGGTATGCCGACCTGTTGGTGCATCGGCAATTGCAGTACTATCTTGAGGATCGGATCGACGTCGCCAAGCAGGTGGCCGCCGGTCAGGACCTTGCGGCTATCGGCAAGCACCTTACCTTCACCGAGCAACGGGCTGAGGATGCCGAGCGCGACCTCGTCGCCGTGCTGACCCTGCAAATGCTCAGCAAGCGGATCGGTGAAGAGCTCGATTGTGTCGTGACCGGTCTGGCCGGATTCGGGCTGTTCGTCCAGTCGCGGAAGTTCGGAATTGAAGGTCTCATCAAATTCGAGGACCTGGGGCCTGACGAGTGGCTGCTCAACAAGGCCGCCCAGTGTGTCGTCGGCGAGCGCAGTAGCCAGGAAATCCATTTAGGCCAGCCCATGCACGTCCGCATCATTTCGGTCAACGTTCCTGGACGCCAGTTGAACCTCGCGCCCGTTGCGCCGTTGGGCGAAGGCCGAGGCAAGTCGCGGCGCGAATCGGACCGCAAGCCTCGCCGCAACGCCCGCAAGCTCACGCGAAAACTCCAGGCGAAGAAAAAGAGGCACAAGTGACGCCGTTTGCGAAAGCTTATCCGCCGGCCTTCTTTTCCATCGCGGCTATGAGAATGGCTTTGTTTGGTTTCGTGGGGCAGGCCGCCTCGCAGGCGCCGCAACCTGTGCATTTCCGGCTATCGATCTCGGGGATCAGCGTGTATTCGGTTTCGGACCACGCATAGCGGATCGCTGCGTGCGGACACCACCTGCGGCACTCGGTGCACTCTCGACCCTCCGCCAGCAGGCATGAACTCATATCCACTCTGGGCAGACCTATCGGTTTCAGACCTTTGTCTTGAGGGGACAGCCGCACAAGAGCACCGCTGGGGCAGACCGCCATGCACTTGGTGCAATCGACCAGGCAGTAATTCTCTTTGAAGTGAAGGACGGGCGTCAAGAGAGCTGCCAGTCCGTGATGACCGAGAGACGGCTCAATGATGTGGGTTGGGCATGCCCGGATGCAGTTGCCACAGCGGACGCAGAGGCCGCGAAACTCCGGCTCGTCGATCGCGCCGGGCGGACGAAGCGGACGCGGTCCGGAGCTTTGGCTGGACCGCGTAATCGCCGCGAGCGTGGCACCGGCGGCTACTCCCAGCACCGTTCGCCGGGCCAGCGCCGGATTCCACCGTTCGGGCGAAGGCCCTTCGCGCTTTGTGCGTGCGTACCTGGCCAGATGGCTCAGTACGTCTTGAAACGTCCCCAGAGGGCAGGCCCTGCCGCACCAGATTTGCGGCCATACGAAGCTCGTCGTCAGAACCAGAAACAGGGGCAGGGCCATCAGCCAGCCTGTCCGCGATCCTGTGATCCCAAACGCCCCCGAGAATACCGCCAAAGGGTCCAACCATAGCAGAAGGGGATAGCCGAGGCACGCGCCTGCCAAGGTCAGCAGCACGATCCACCGGCCGGGTGAGAACCGCTTCGCAGGATTTCGGCCGCACCGCCGGCCCAATCGGCTTGCTGTGTCGACGCAAAGGCCCAGGGGACAAATCCATCGGCAGAACCAGCGGGGCCGCAGCATCGCGATGAAGCCCACCCCCAATCCGAGGCACGCTGTGGCCACTACCACGCGTGTCGCCAAGAGCGACCCCACAGCGATAAAGGGACTCAACGCCGGGACCAGCACCGGCCATCGGGACTGCCTGGCTGCCAGCAGAACAAGAATGGCCGCAACCAGGGACAGGCAGCGGACCAGCCATCGGATGTGGCGAAGCCCTGCGGTATCCGTCCGGTCTGATTGCCCGTTGAGGTCCGCAAAGTGACTCACCCGAGGTAGGCCTCCTGCTGCCGGAGGATTTTCTGGACCTTCGCGATGTCCACGTCGCGGGGCCGACAGTTGTCCTTGACAGCTACGGCGGCCGCGACGCCTGCGGCGTGGCCGGTGACGAAGCAGTTGGGCACCAGACGCACCAGGTCGGCCATGCCCATGTCGACGCTGATGCAGCGGCCGGCCGCCAGAATGTTGTCCACCTTCGTCGGGACCAGGGCCCCGTAGGGAATCTGCCATTCGCCGTGGGTCGCGGCCGAAGAGCCGCCCACGCCGACCACGTCGGGGAACTTCGTCGCATTTCTCAGGTCGGACAGCCGGACGCGATTCAGGCCGTTGAGGACGCGGGTGATGCGCACGCCGAGTTGCGGCGCGGTCTCCACCAGATAGACCTTTTCGTATCCGGGCGTCTGGCGGGTCCTCTGGACGTTGTTCCAGATGAACTTGCGGTGATTCATCTCCATCCGTGTCAGGGTCGCGATGTCCAGCCCGTCCACTTCCGGACCCGTCAGGTTGACCCAGTTGACGCCGGGCACAGGGGTGGCCGAGCCCAAATGCTTCGGTTTCGGAGCCTGCCTGGCCTTCTCGGCATCGACCCGGTCGAGGTTGCCGATCCGTGAGACGAGACCGACGTTGTGAGAGCGATGCTCAAACTCGGCGCCGGCCGCCGCGAACAGGTCGCCATCGCCCGTGGCGTCGACCACGGTCCGGGCCAGGATCGCCTGGCGGCCCGATTTGCTTTCGAAGACGACGCCACGCACGGTGTTCTCGGTGACGATGGCATCGACGCCCCAGCAGTGAAGGAACACGTCGATGCCTGCCTCCTCGATCATCTCGACCATCATGTACTTGGCAGCCTCGGCATCGACGGTGGGGTTAACGCCGGGACGGCGGTCGATGATCGCGCCGTCCAGCTTGTCCAGCCGTCGCATCATCTCCTCGCCGATTCCCTGGCAGACCTGCTTTCCGCCTTTGACGATGTGCCCGATGATCAGCACGACAAGCCCGCCGGTCCAGAGCCCTCCGAAGTGGCCGTAACGCTCGACCAGTGTGACGCTGGCGCCGGCACGCCGGGCGGCAATGGCGGCCACCACCCCGGCCGAGCCTCCTCCGACTACAAGCACGTCGGTTTGATGGAGGATTGGCAGCTCTCGCTGCGGTTGGATCACTTTGCCGTCGACGATCGTCGCGGCCGTGCGCGTGTCCTGAACGTTATGAGCGTCGATGACCGAACTCTGGAATCCACTCGATTCCCCGACGCCCTGGGCATGAGACGCCGGCGCGCCGGTCAATCCGAGTCCCGCGGTCAGTCCCGACAGCCCGATCGCCGTGAGACATTCCCGTCGATTCATATGCTTGTCCATAAAGGCTCTCCTGTACATCGAGGTGGATCGAGGTCGGATCGGCCGAGTGTCAATTCATGACGCTGTGATACCTTGGGCGGCACGGATTATCAACCGAAAACCCCTTTGGCAGAGAGAGGAGGCTATGGCAGGCCGGACGCTTCGATGCGCTCGGCGATCTGTGGGATGCCGTAGCGCCTGTAGAAGTGCCGCACCGTGCCCCAGAGATCGTCGGTCAACTGTCTCCTGACCTGCCTTAGGAACTCCTCTGGGATTTCGCGATAGTGCGCTTCGGCGATAGCCCCGGCGATACAGGCCTGGGTGTCGCTGTCACCGCCCAGGGAAATGGCGTTGCGCACGGCGTCTTCATACGAGCAGGAGTCGAGAAACGCGATGATCGCCTCGGGCACGGAGCCCTGGCAGGTTACGTCGAACGCGTAGTCGGGTCGGATCGCATCGACCGTGCGGGAAAGATCGTAGCCGAATTGTTCGCTGACGTGCCTGCGAATCGACTCCTTGTCCTCGCCCATCCGGGCAAGGTAGACCGCCAGTGCCACTGCCTGGGCCCCCTTGATGCCCTCGGGATGATTGTGCGTGCACTCGGCGGTCCTGGCCGCCTCGCGCAGCACGTCGTCCTGCGAATCGAAGGCCCATGCCACCGGACTGACGCGCATGGCCGAGCCGTTGCCAAAGCTGCCGTATGGTTCGCTGCCCTCCGTCAGCATCCACCGGAGGAAACCCGGTCCGTAGCCGCGTCGCGGATGCCGGCGGGCGTAAGATCTGATCGCGCGTCCGTAGTCGCGGTCACCCAGAAGGGCATCGGCGACGGCGACCGTCAGGACCGTGTCGTCGGTAAAGGTAAACTGCGGTCCGAACAACCGGACGTCCTTGTGTTTGGTCCGCAGATTCTCGTACACCGAGCCCGCAATGTCGCCTGCGATTGCACCGAGCATTGTGCCAATCCCACGCAAGGACCGTCTTGTCTGCCCGCGGCCGCCACAACCGCTCGCTGAGCCGATAGCATACTCTTCCGGCCTGATTCTGTCATCCCGCTGGCGTCTGGAAGGGCCCAATTCAGGTTTCTTGACAGGCCCCGGCGATTCTGGCATACTGACCCGGCTGTAAGTGCTTTGCGTTCGAAGTCTTGAGAACATCCACCCGGGTGGCTGTTGGAGCCGAATATGAAGGCATCGGAAATGCAGAAGGGCCAGACCGTCAAGATCGACGGAAAGCTCTACGCGATCGTCGATTTCGATCACGTCAAATTGGGCAAGGGTGGCGCCGTCTATCAGACCAAGCTCAAGAGTCTGACGGACGGTTCGATTCAGAACGCGCGGATTCGCAGCGAGGAAGTGGTCGAGGAGGTCGAGCTCGACAAACGCAACTACGAATACCTGTATTCCTCGAACGAAGGGCATGTCCTCATGGATTTGCAGACGTTCGATCAGATTACTCTCGACGACGATGCCTTTGGCGACGGCCCGAAGTACCTCAAGCCCAATACGCCGCTCCAGGTCAGCATGTACGAGGGCAAACCCATTATCATCACCCTTCCCAATACGGTGGACCTGGAGGTGACCGACACCCCGCCCGAGATCAAGGGCGCCACGGCTACGAGCCAGACGAAGCCGGCCACCCTGGAAACGGGGCTGGTGGTGACGGTGCCCCCGTTCATCAAGGTGGGCGAGACCATCCGCGTGGACACCCGCACGGGTTTGTACGTCACGAGGGTCAAAAACTGAACCGCGTCGGACGGCGGTAACGGCGCCTTTGCCGAGAGGATCGAGTTAACGAAATGGCTTTCGAGAAAGTAAGCAAGATTCTCCTGAAGATCTTCGGCTCGCGGAACGAGCGTCTGGTCAAGTCGTACACGGGTATGGTGGAGCAGACGGGTGCGTTCGAGGAGCGGATGCGGCAGCTCGACGACGCGGCGCTGAGGGCCAAAACGGCTGAGTTCAAGGCCGCCCTGGCGGCCGGAAGGAGTCCGGAAGAGATCCTGCCGGAGGCGTTCGCCGTCGTGCGAGAGGTGGCCCGCCGGACCGTCCAGATGCGCCACTTTGACGTCCAGCTCATCGGCGGCAACGTGCTGTTCGAGGGCAAGATCGCCGAAATGGCTACGGGAGAGGGCAAGACCCTGGTGGCGACGCTGGCGGCTTATCTCGTGCACCTGACGGGACGACACGTGCATATCGTCACGGTCAACGACTACCTGGCCAAACGCGACGCCGAGTGGATGGGGCCGGTCTATCATGCGCTGGGTCTGACGGTCGGTGCGATCCAGGCCGACATGGACACCGCCGGCCGCGAACGCAAAGAAATGTACCTCTGCGACATCACGTACGGAACCAACAACGAATTCGGTTTCGACTACCTCCGCGACAACATGAAGACCTCGCTGGAGCAGATGGTGCAGGGGCCCCTCCAGTACGCCATTATCGACGAAGTGGACTCCATCCTGATCGATGAGGCACGGACACCTCTGATCATCTCAGGCCCGGCCTTCGACGATGTCACGCGCTACAGGAAGGCCGACCAGATTGCCCGGCAGTTGATCTCGCTCCAGAGCGGCTACGACCGGATCAAGTCGCAGATCGAGGCCGCCGAACGAAGGATTGCCAATGCACAGGGCGAGCTTTCCGAGGCCAAGAAGGATAAGGACAGCAAGCGGATCGACAAGGCCCAGCAGGCCATCGACAAGGCCCAGGAGGAGATCGAGGCGGCCCAGTCCCGCCTGGCGCAGGCGACCCAGTACTACGAGGTCGAATTCGACCGCAAGCAGGTGCGCCTGACCGACGAAGGCGAGAAGGCGGCGCAGGACATCGCGGGCATGGGGTCGTTCTACACAGGGACCAACATCGACTGGCCGCACCTCTTGCAGCAGAGCCTCCGCGCGCACGTGGTCTTCGAAAAGGAGAGGGACTACGTGGTGATGGACGGCAAGGTCGTCATCGTTGACGAGTTCACCGGCCGATTGATGCACGGCCGACAGTGGTCCGACGGGCTGCACCAGGCGGTCGAGGCGAAGGAGGGGGTCACGGTCAAGGAGGAGACGCAGACCCTCGCGACGATCACGCTTCAGAATTTCTTCAAGTTGTACGACGACATTGCCGGCATGACCGGTACGGCGGCGACCGAGGCCGACGAGTTCATGAAGATCTACAAGCTGGACGTCGTGGTGATTCCGACGAACAAGCCTTGCATCCGAGACGACCGCCAGGACGTGATCTACAAGTCGATGCCGGAGAAGTTCAACGCGATCGTCGAGGAGATCAACGAGATCAGCGCGGCCGGGCGACCGGTCTTGGTCGGCACGATCAGCATCGAGAAGAGCGAGTTGCTCTCGACGGCGCTGACGAAGCGGCACGGGCTCGATCACGAGGTCCTCAACGCCAAGCAGCACGCCCGCGAGGCACAGATTGTTCTGAAGGCGGGCCAGCAGCACCAGGCCCGCAACGGCCAGATGCGCGGCAACGTGACCATCGCGACGAACATGGCCGGCCGAGGGACCGATATCAAGCTCGGTCCGGGGGTGGCCGATATCGGCGGTTTGCACATCCTCGGCACCGAGCGGCATGAGGCCCGGCGGATCGACAACCAGCTCCGCGGACGCGCCGGCCGGCAGGGCGACGCCGGGTCGAGCCAGTTCTTCCTCAGCTTTGACGACGACCTGATGCGCATCTTCGCCCCGGAGTGGACCGTCAAGGCCCTGAGCTGGATCGGATGGGAAGAGGGCGAACCCATCTACCACAGCCGGATCAGCAAGGGGATCGAGAAAGCTCAGAAGAAGGTGGAGGAGCGCAACTTCGAGATTCGCAAGAGCCTGCTCGAATACGACGAGGTGATGGACCACCAGCGGAAGATCTTCTACGCGCGCCGGCGACAGGTCCTTGAAGGTCGCAATCTCCGGACGATGATCGAGGAGATGATCGACCATACGATCACCAGCCACTGCGAATCCATGCTCGATAAGGAATACGCGTACAGGTGCATGCTCGAGTGGGTGCGGACGAACTTCGATATCGAGCTGAAGCTCTCCGACGTGATCGAGGTCGAGCCGAAAGAGATCGAAGCCCTGATCAAGGATCGTGCCAAAGATGCGGCGCGAAGCAACATCGCGTTGTCTCTGGGGGAGTATCTGGAAGACTACTCCGACCCCGGTACGTGGGACGTGGCGGGCCTGACGAAGTGGGCGATGTCGGCATTCAAGGTCAATCTCAGCGCCGGCAAGGTCAAGAACCAGTCGCCGGAGGAGATCGAGGAACAGCTTGTTGCCGCGGCCGGTGAGCAGATCGATCGGAGGGATTGCTCGCCCTTGGCGGATTTTCTCCGTGCCGATTTCGCTCTTCGGCGCCTGACCGAATGGGCGCGGGCCAAGTTCGATCTCAAGCTGGACATCGAGCGTCTGAAGGGTCTAAACGCCAGGGAGGTCCGCGAACTGATGCTCGCCGAAACGGCGGAGAAGTACCGCCGACGCGAGATTGAATACCCCGTCGAATTCGCGATGAGCATGGCCTACGGTGCACAAGGAGCCAACGTCTACGGCTTCGAGTCGCTGGCGCAGTGGGCGAACAAGAAGTACAACGCGGATCTGTCCGTCGAGTGGTTGCAGAGCGCCAAGCCGCGAGACGTACACGAGCGGTTGATGCGTCTCAGTGCCAGCTATAGCGACGGAAAGCTGGAGGAGGAACTGACCGACAAGGTCCGTGGCCTGACCCGCGAGCAGTTGATCGAATGGGCCAATGCCCGGTTCGAGGCCTCCTTGACGCCCGACGACCTCGATGAGGGTGCGGACGTGAAGACGCGCCTGACTGAAGTCGGGCGCCAGTTTATGCGTCGCGAACTGGCAGACCTGGAACGATACGTTCTGTTGCAGGTGTATGACAGCACCTGGAAGGACCATCTGTACGCGATGGACCACCTGAAAGACAGTATCTGGACGCGCTCTTTCGCGGAGAAAGATCCGAAGGTCGAGTACAAACGCGAAGGGTACCGGATGTTCAACGAGATGCTCGAGTCGATCGAGGATCGGGTGACGGACATCGTATTCCGCGTCCATCTCGAAGCCGGAACGCGGGCGCGCAGCGTCTGGAACGTCAGCCAGACGACGCACGACGAAGTGGGGCAGTTTGCGATGGCGGAAAGGCAGCGTGCGGCCGCCCAGGCGCCGCAGGGCGAGCAGAAGGTCAAGCAGATTCGTTTGGAGCAACCGAAGATCGGACGTAACGATCCCTGTCCTTGTGGCAGTGGAAAGAAATACAAGAAGTGCCATGGCAAAGACGCCTGATGGCGGAAGCGAGGTAGATCGGGAAGGCCGGGCAAAATGACGGAGGTCCGCAAAAAGAAAACATCGAGCAGCAAGGCGCTACCCGATGTTTTCCGGAGGGGAGAAAAATTGTAGTTCTACTTTCTCGTATCAGCAACCATACAAGCCGATTCGGGCATTGTACGGGTTTTTTGTCGCAACGTCCAATAAAGATTACGCGAGACGTTCAAGATAGTTCGGGATCTGGCGCGAAATTCTCTCCCGCGAATATGGGTGGGAGCGGGCAGGCTGGAAATTCCTCAGCGGGCCGGTTCAAGTCCGCCGGTTTTGTCTCGACAATAACAGCGTGGAGGAGGATACTCCAGTCGCCAGAGGAATGCCTTCGGCTGGGCGGTGAGTGCATGGACGGGCCTGGGGGCCCACGAGCAGGTTGTCTTCAGCATGGATGAGCGGAGGCCGAACGGGGTCGGGGATGGGCACGGATGGTACCGGCCTGTGCTTGCGGGCGTGGGTCTGGCCAGCGCGTGCGTGCTTGTCTGGTGCGGTCGTTGCCTGCCGGTGGGCGTCGTTGACGGGACCCACGTGCTCTACGTTCCCGCCGTGTTGGCGTGCCTGTGGTTCGGCTGGCGAGGGTTCGCCGTGGCGGCGGTAGCGGCGGCCTGCGTGGCTACTACGCATTTTACCGGGGGGACGGTGGATGCGGCTATCCCATCGGACGTGCTTCGCTCACTGATCCTGGTGCTCGTCAGTGCGGTGGTGGCAGGGCTCAAGGAAGGACACCTTCGCGCGCAGCGAGATCTCCGACAGCTTCGCTCCAGACCGAGCAGAGACTGTCCGATGGAACGGCCGGATGCAGGCGATGCCGCCGGGGCGAGCAAGTGCTTCCCTGCGTTCCGGCCCACGGACGCGGTCCGTATCGATTCCGAGAACAACACCGGATGGAACCTGCTGCGCACCCTCATCGACAACCTGCCCGATGCGATCTACGTGAAAGATCGGCAGGGCCGCTTCGTTCTGGGCAATCCGCCGGCCCTTCGCCAGAAGGGTGTGACCAGCGTCGAGGGGATCGTGGGCAAGACGGATTACGACTTCGATCCGAAGGATGTGGCCGAACGGGCCGCTCGGGACGAGCAGGAGCTCATGTCCGGCAGCCGACCCATCATGAACCACGAACGATGTGTGCTCGACGCGAGCTGCGGGACAAAGAGCTGGTACCTGACGACGAAGGTGCCGCTGAGGAACGAGCAGGGGGAAATCATCGGTTTGGTGGGGATCGGGCGGGACATCACCGATCGAAGACGCGCCGAGGAGGCCTATCGGACCCTCGTGGACCACTCGCTCCAGGGACTGGTCGTCATCCAGGACGAGCGGATCGTGTTTGCCAACCGGGCCATGAGCCGAATCAGCGGCTACACCGTCGAGGAGATCCTGGCGAAATCACCGGCAGAAGTGTGGGACTTCATCCACCCCGAAGACCGCCAGCGCGTGGTGGCCAATTATCACGCGCGTCTGGACGGAGAACCCCTTCCGGAGAACTACGAGTTCCAGATCGTCCGTAAAGACGGGACGGTCCGTTGGGTGGAGCTGCATGCCTGCCGCATTGAGTACCGAGGCCGTCCCGCGATCCATGCCGCGTGCGCCGATGTGACCGAGCGTGTGCTGGCTCAGAGAGCCCTCATGCAGAGCGAGTCGCAGACACACGCGCTGCTGGATGCAATCCCTGACCTGATCTTCCGGCTTGGCCGAGATGGTGTGGTGCGCGATTGCCGGGCGGCGAAACGTCAGGTTCTGTTCTTCCCGCCCGACGAATTAGTTGGCAAGACCGTCGCCGAGGTGCTTCCGGAGCCGGTCTCGCGGTCACTGACGGAGCTGATCGAGCGGACCCTCGAGACCGGGCAAATCCAGACGCTCGAATACCAGTTGCAGACGCCGATGGGGATCTGCGATGAAGAATGCAGGCTGGTGGCATGCGGCCCGCACGAAGTGATTGCGATCGTACGCGATATCAGTGTCCGCAAGCGGGCAGAGCATCTGTCCAGAATCACGCATGATCTGGCCGTGCGGTTGAATACGGTGGGGGAGGTCCGTAAGGGCGCTCGTTTGTGTCTCGAAGCGGCGATCGAGGCCTCGCAGGCAGACTGCGGCGGGGTCTACCTCGTCGAGGACACCTCCGGCGCGATGAAGCTCCTGACGCACTGTGGCACGTCGGACCGCCTGACGCCGAACGTGCTGAGCATAGGCTCCAGTTCAGCCCAGATGCGTCTGCTGGCACAAGGCAAACCGGTCTACTACGGGGCCGATGAGCGACACATGCCACTCAGTCCGGCCCAGAGGAAGGCGGAGCTCTCCTCGTACGCGGCGCTGCCGATCCGCAACGAACATGCTCTGGTCGGTGTTCTGGTGGTTGCCTCGAACCGCTGCGATGCCGTGCCTCGACAGGCGCGTCCGGCACTGGAGACCATTGCAGCGCAGATGGGTACGACCCTTGCCCGGCTGCGCGCCGAAGAGGCGTTGATCGCCTCAGAGCGCAACTACCGGGAGATCTTCAACGCGGCGAACGAGGCGATCTTCGTCCAGGACCCCGATGCCGGTACCATCCTCGATGTGAACCGCAGCGGGCTCGACATGTTCGGCTATTCCTATGAGGAATTGCAGCGCATGAACGTGGGGGACCTGCGTGCCGAACCGCTGTTCGACCGGGCGGGCACAACGCGAAAATGGTTCACCAAGGCGGTACAGGAAGGGCCCCAGGTGGTGGAGTGGTTGTGCCGGAGGAAGGACAGAAGCTGCTTCTGGGCCGAGGTGAATCTGAAGCAGGCCAGAATCGGAGGTTGCGATCGCATCCTGGCGGTGGCGAGGGACATCAGTGAACGCGTGCAGGCGGCCCGTGCGGCCGAAAACCACCGCGTGGAACTGACCCGTGCCTGGCACGCCAATACGCTTGGCGAAATGGCTTCGGGTCTCGCGCACGAACTCAATCAGCCGCTCTGTGCGATCGTCAACTACGCTGGGGGGTGCCTGCGGCTGGCCGGACGGGAGCCCTTTGACAGGAAGACCCTGTGCGACTCCATCGCGCAGATCGCCGAACAGGCCGAACGGGCGGCCGGCATCATCAAACGCATCCGCGGCTTGGTGGCGAAACGCGAGCCCCGGCGAACCAGCCTCGATCTGCGCGATGCGTTGAACGAGGCGATGAGCACGGTGGAGACCGAAATCGCCCGGCTCGGGATTACGGTTGTGCGCGATCTGGCCGAGGACTTGCCCATCGTGCGGGCGGACGCGGTGGGTGTGCAGCAGGTCGTGCTCAACCTTGTGCGGAACGCGATGGACGCGATGAGCGGCAACCGGGTTCCGCTGCGGAGGCTGACCCTCTCGGCACGCGCCGTCAAGAATGGCGAGGAAGTCGAGGTGGCGGTCGCCGACACCGGCCAAGGGCTTTCGTCGCAGTTGATTGAGCGGGTCTTTGATTCCTTTTTCACCACAAAGAACAAGGGATTGGGTATTGGTTTGTCCTTGAGCCGACGGATTATCGAAGCCCACGGCGGTCGGCTGTGGGTCCGGTCGGACCCGGGCTCAGGAGCCGTTTTCCGATTTACGTTACCGGCGGAAGGAGTTGAGCATGAGCAGCGCGAAGCCCACGGTGTTTGTCGTCGATGATGACGAGGCAATCTGTCGATCTCTGTGCCTTCTGATCGAGGATATCGGTCTGAACGTCCAGACGTTCAGCGGGGCACGAGAATTCCTGGCCCAGTACGAACCATCGCAGCCGGGCTGCCTGGTCCTGGATGTGCGGATGTCGGGAATGAGCGGCCTGGAACTGCAGGCGAAGCTCCGGGAGTTGAACATGGAGATTCCGATCGTCATCATCACCGGCCACGGCGACGTCCCCATGGCAGTGGAAGCCATGAAGGCCGGCGCGATGGACTTCATCGAGAAACCCTTCCGCGACCAGGTATTGCTCGACAGCATTCAGAGGGCGGTGGAACTGGATCGGCGCATCCGCGCCGCCAGGCAGCGGTCGGAGAGCTTTCAGTCGCGGATGGAGGATCTGACCCGTCGGGAGCGTCAGGTGATGGACCTGTTGGTCCTGGGCAAATCGAACAAGGCGATCGCCTTCGAACTCGGCATCAGCCCCAAGACGGTCGATTTTCACCGAACGAATGTATTATCCAAGACCGCCGCCTCCTCTGTGGTGGAACTGGTCCGATTGGCTCACGAGGCGAGCGGGACCAGGGAAAAGGCTGGGATTGCCCGGAAAACGGATTGGTAGAAGGCTTGGCCGACCAGGCAATCTCAGAACGCTCCGGCCGACTTTCCCGTTCATTGGGTCTCGGATTGAGCCGATTCTGTACAGTGATGGGTGCAGGCATTGGGTCACAAGATGATGGTGAGGAGTTGTCTGTATGAGTTCCATGGGGGCGAGAGAGACGTTGCAGTGTGCCAAGCCCATACTGCTGATCGAGAGTCCCGAGGCCCGCTCGCCGACTGTGAAGGAGGCGATGGACGAGTTGGGAATGACCCGTCAGGTGGTGCAGGTTCACGACACCCAAGAGGCACTGAAGCGTCTGGCCGCAGGGCAGGCTCTGGAGCCGGCGGTCATTGTTTTCGACGGCCTTGCCGGGGGACGCGACGTTCTGGAGTTCCTCCGGGTGCTTAAGTCCGACCAGAATCTTAAGACGATCCCTGTGATTGTGGTGGCCCCTTCGGGAGATGGACAGATCGTCAACGAGAGTTTTGCACTGGGGGTGGCGGGGTATATGGTCAAATCGCCGGCCCGTGATCGGTTCGTGGAAGCCGTCCGAGCGATCGGGCAGTACTGGACGCTCAGCGAGGTCCCGCTGTGCGCATGAGAGAGGGACGAGCGCCGTGGCGAGCGAGGCAAACCTCAGAACCGCCTCTTCAGCCACCGTAATCGAAATACGTCGCGGATGCGCTCACTGAAACGCACGCCCATCCGTTGCGTGGCTGTCGGGAAGTCGTACTTCCTGAGGTCCTCCGGTCCGACGCGAGGAGGTTCATGCCGAAACAGCGCAGCAATAGCCGCAGCAAGGCGGCCGATCCGCCACGGGCGGACGGACCGCTTGGCGGGTCTGCCGGTTCCGGGTCGAAACCCCAGCACGTTGGGGGCCATCACCTCTGCACCGCCCGCTGGAGTGAAAGGAGCAGCTCATCGCCGGTGCGGCTGACAGCCTCACTGACGCCGAAGAGCTGGTGCCGTTCGAGAACCTCCGGCGCGTCACGATAGTACCGCTCGACGGCCCCGGTTCCCCCTTCGGCCGCGCCCGCAGTCCGGTAGGCGCGCGCCAGCAGCCATGCGCTGATCTCTTCTTCATATTCCGCCGGATAGATCAGGGCCACTGCGAATTTGTCATCGGCGTACCGAGCCATGTGCACCTTGGCCCGGCAGGGGGGCGCGGCGGCAACCGCCGCACCGACCAGACGCTTGAAATCGCTTGTCGCCTGCTCCTGCGTCGTGGAGAAGAAGAGCATTCCAGACTCCAACTGAAACATCTGGGCGGGGACACCTCTGATCTCCAGTCGGCCGTCCGGGTAAGCCCGGTGGATCTTGTAGACCTTGCCATCACGATAGCGTTCGCTTTCGAGCAGCTCGGCCACTTCCTCGGCTGTAAACCCGACCCCGGCCTGGTCGCCGAAATCGAAGATGTACAGCCCTGTGTACCTCTCGGGTTTCTCAAGTTCTGGCAGTTTCATAATCAGTGATTATATGAGGCCACAGAGATTCTTGCACGAACTTTCCTGGCCCCACCACCCGGTCACGGACTGCGGATTGCCGATTTCGGATTCGCAGCCAGAAGCGAATCTGCTGTCCGAAACCTGAGCCCCGGGCGATCTTCAACGGTAGCGGATCGGCTTTCGACTTGCAGGTTTCCGGATTTGCTCGCTGGGCGGCGGCGGGCCCGGTTGGAGCGGGTCCTTTCTTGCCGGCCCGACCTGTTCAGGCGCGGCCGGAGAGGATTCCGCTACGCTTCCTGGCACGACAGGCTCGGATTCGTTTGCTGCCGGTGTCCGTTCGCGGATCGCGGGACCCGGCGCCGGGTCGCTCTGGGGAGCGGGTGCGAGCGGGGTTTCGGTCTGCCCAATCTGATCCTGCTGCCTGTAATAGCGCGGGATGTGCGGGCTGTAATACTCCTGGTACGGGTTGGGCGCCACGGCTCCAACCCCGATATCCGTCGGGATCGGCATCTGAATGGGCCGACGGTAGGATGGCCGCGAACGCGTACTGACCAGCGGTCCATATACATAGGGGTTTGTCTGGACATACGTGTAGGTGTTCGGACCGTAGTACAGCCATCCCCCGGGCCGATACCGGTGAATCACAATCACGCCGGGCCCATAGTAGTTGTACTGTGCCTGGGCGGTTGTAGCGATCAGCATCGAGGCGAGCCATAAACCCAGACCCACACGCTGCGACAGTGTTCTTGACACCATAACAGACCTCCGTGCAGAGATTAACGTTTGGCGCCGACTCCAGTTTTTACGTCGAGCAGACGGGTACGGTGCGATCCATTCACGTTGTCCTCGCCAGCAGAAGCATGCTATATCCGCCGTCTCGGCCGGTCAAGTCTATCCACGGTCCTTGACGCGTCGGTTCCGGCGCCGGTAGGATCGGGGCGTTTCGGATGGACGCATGCGATGCGCATTGGACGCACATCACGGGCGGGGGCGGATTCGCCTCGACGCAAAGGGCCAGGGAAGGGCGAGCGCTGGGGGTTCACGCTGACCGAACTGCTGGTGGTGATCGCGATTCTGGCGCTGCTGCTGGCGATTCTGCTGCCGATGACGCACCGCGCTCGCAAGCAGGCAGCGGCCATGACCTGCCAGTCCAACCTGCGGCAGTGGGGCATCCTGCTCAACACCTACGTCACAGCGAACGACGGGAAGTTCTTCAACGAACTGACATTCGTCGACCGATGGGCCAAGCCGGAGCCGGCCACCGTCTGGGTCAAGAGCTGGTGGTATATCTTCCTCACAGAGTTCGGCAACTATCGGGATATCTGGCTGTGTCCGATGGCCAGGACGCCCTCGTCCAATGGCATGACGGGCGCGAGATTCCGAGCGTGGCGGGGTGTGCGGGGGGCCGAACGCCTCCCGGAAGGGGGCTGGGGCGAGGTGGAGCGGGAGTTTCTGGGCAGCTATGGCGTCAACAGTTGGGTGGGCCTCGGCCGGCAGCCGGACGAAGCCAGGCCCAATTCCGCCTGCTGGACCACGCCCGACGTGAAGGAGGCCTCCAACGCGCCGCTCGTCTTCGACTGTTGCCGCTCGATCTACAGCGGGACGCTGGACGGGCCGCCGCCCCATGAGGATGCGGACCCGCTCTTGTATGAGAGCAGCAACGTCTGCATGGACCGGCACCGGGGCGGAATCCACGCGGTGTTCATGGACTGGTCGGTCCGCAAGGTGGGGCTCAAACAGCTATGGGCGCTGAAGTGGCATCGAGAGTACGACACGGCCGGACCCTGGACGAAGGCCGGCGGCGTGCGGCCCGACGACTGGCCGCAGTGGATGAAGAGATTCAAGGACGACTGACCATTTGCGGGGGCGAACGATTATTCGCCCTTACGGTCTTTGTCACCACTCGCCGAAAAACTGGTCGGGGCGGATCATCCCGCCGATGCCCACCAGCCAGGAATCACCCGTGAACTGGCCTTCGATCCAGGCGATGAAGTTCTTATTCACCTCGCAATTGGCGCCAAGGCTCAGGCCGAACTGCGAGTCCTCCTCGACATCGCCGGAGCAACAGATCCGACCTTGGGTCACGCCGTCGAAGACAAACCGCGCGTCCATATCGAGGTCGCCGTCGATGATCTGGAGGAAGGGGCCGGCCCATACGCTCCAGGCGTCGCCTCGATAGACGGCGGTCAGTCCGATCTGGGTCTGAAGATAGTCGAGCTTCGCGGTACCTGTGGCGATTTCGCCGGGGTCCTCGGGATTGGCAATCCGGAAATCGCTGTCGTCCGGGTCCAGCCACGTCACCTGGGCCAGGCCGTCGACGCGCCAGGACCCGCACCGATAGAGTGTCGCGCGGGTGCCCACGCCGGCGCCGAAGCCGAAACTGCCGTCGAAGCCGACTTGGCCACCCCGACCCCCAAGGACGACGCCGGGGCCGGACGCCTTGATGTCTGCATCGGCATCGGACGCACCCAGACGGACGAACACGTCCCAGTCCCGGCACAGAGCGTATTCGATGCGTGCGAACAGCATGTTGGTCTTCATGCCATCGATCATGAATTCCTGGTGATACTTCTCGGACAGTCCGCCGATGATGCTTTCGGTGCAGCTTCCGTCGGCTTCGGCGTCGATCTTCTCGTACGCGTACTCGATTCCGAAGGCCCATTGTCCCTTCTGCATGACGGGCAACGCCGGTCCCAGCGGGGCGCCCGCCAGAGCCGACGGAACCCCGACGGCCAGGCAGATGCAGAGGCTAACGAATGTCGTTCTCGGTCTCATTCCAAGCTCCTTTCATTACGAAGCGGGATTTCTGCGGACGCCGTACTAGAAAGGCCTCTCGGCCACCACGAGCACTGTCCCTTGTCCGACGAAGGGGAGTCCGGACTGCAACGTGCCGCCGACGTACAAGGTCGTGATTCCGTTGTCGGGAATCGCATCGAGGACTTCGATCAGATCAAAGGTGGCACGGATCTGCACCTTTCCCTTGGCCACCGTCACGGATCGCGCACCGGCGGCGATGTTGCCGGGATCAAGCGACAGCGTTTCCAGTCGGATATCGCTCTGCTTGATGTCGGCCGGGAACACGAGCAGGGCAGTGAGGCAGTCCGAGGGGTTGTAGCCGGTGCGGCCGAGGATCAGCGGGCTGAACGTCAGCGCGACCGGCAACGGCGCGTCACCCACGCAGACTTCCACGCTCGCGGTCACGACCGGAGTCTCCGCCGCGTCGAGACTCACGGAGTTGACCACGATCTGGCCGGGTGTGAGGTCATAGTCCAGCCGGACCGTCAACCGCACGCACTGCACCGCCCCGGGCCGCAGCACCGGGTACGCCCATGTGAAGGTGTGAGACGGCGGGTCGTAGTATCCGGAGCCACCGTCGCCTTCGACGCGGACGAACGTCACGCCGTCGGGAAGGTGGTCGACCACGAACACGCCGGTGAGGACAGCGTCGTTTGTGTTCTCGATACAGATTTCGTACGTGACTTCGCCGCCGGGATGGACGCACCCCGCGGAGACTTTGCCGTCCGCAGACGCCATTACCGTCTTGGTCACGATGGGCGGCTCCAACTCCACTGTGACTTCCGTGTCCGTCTCGGCCGGTAGGACCTCATCGCATGCCGCTCGGACGTGGTTGGTGACCGTCGATCCCGGACGTGCGTCGTCGTTGACTCGGACGACTATGTCCGCACAGACCTTCTCTCCGGCTTCCAGTGTGGCATACCGCCACGTGTAGGTGTGATTGGCGCGGTCATACGATCCGGAGTCCCCGTCCCCGCCGGCCGTGACGAAGGTCACCTCAGCCGGAAGCGTGTCCACGATGGTCACGTTGCTGACGCGCTGATGGTTGTCGTTTTGTACGCACACCGTGTAGGTGACCTCCTGGCCCGCTGCGACGTACATCGTCCCTTGATCGTTCATCCCCTGGACGCCGCCGGTAACGGTTTTGGTCAACAGCAACGGCTTGGGCTTCGCCTGCGTGGCAATGGCCGTCACGCGGGCGGTTTGCGGCTCGGCTTCGTCACTGTCGATCGTCACCGAGTTCTCAATGACCGTACCCGGCTTGGTTTCTTCGCGAACTCCCACGACGATCTCCACACAGGCCGAGGAATCGGGTAGCAGGGAGGGATACGACCACGTGTAGGTATGCTTATCCCGATCGTAGGACCCGTAAATGCCGTCCCCGTCTGCGGAAACGAACGTGACTTCGGGCGGCAGGACGTCCACCAGAGACAGACCCTGTATGCGATGGCTGCTGCCGTTGCTGTCGAAGCAGATTTCGTAGGTGATCTCGGTTCCGATTCCCACGTATTGCGTTTTGCTGTCGTCCATGGTCGCCCCGTCGCTGATCCGCTTGGCGACGTTGAGGACTCGATCGATCGGTTTGACCGTCACCTCAATCTGGTCCGTGGTCGCTTCGATCTGATCGTTGTCGACGGTGGCTCGGTTGACGATTACGGTTCCGGCCGGCGTCCCGGCCTTGACCTGGGTCACGATCTCCAGACAGATGCTCTCGCCCGCCGCCAGAGAGGCGATGGACCAGGCATACGTGTGGGTCTGGGCGTCGTAGTGGCCGAACTGACCGTCTCCTTCGGCGCTGACAAATGCCAATTGGGGCGGCAGGAAATCGAGGATCGTGATATCCTCCACGGGCACCGTGTTGTCCCGGTTGTCACAGCAGATGCGGAACGTGATGTTCTCCCCGATCCCGACGTAGCGCGTGCCATCTTCTTTCGGCTCGGTCCCCCCGGCAGTGATGGTTTTGGTCAGGCCGAGCGGCTGCAACCGGCTCGGCCATACGGTGACGTCGGCGGTGGCGGTGGTCGGTTGGGTCTCGTTCGTAGTGAGGACCACCGAGTTGGTCAGGACGGTTCCGGCCGGAACATCGTCCCGGATTTGCGCCGTCAGGGTGATCTGTCCCGTTGCGCCGGCCGCCAGAGAGGCATAAGAGCACGTGTAAGTGTGATTCACCGGATCATACGAAGCGGTACCCGAGGTGCTTTCGGCGTTTACAAACGTCATCTCCGGCGGCAGGGTGTCGACGATCGAGACCTTGGTCACAGGATAGTTGTTGTTCTCGTTCGAGAAAGCGATGGCATAGGAAACGGTTTCGCCCGCGTTGGCGTAGGCGACCCCATCTTCTCGCCGGCTGTCTCCGATCACACTCTTGCTCAGTGTCAGGGGCTTCCAGTCACCGCCCCGAACCAGTGCGTCGACGCTGACGGACGTAGGCGGGATGACCCGCGTTCGTATCGTGGCCCGGTTGCGAATCCGCGTTCCGGCCGGAACACGCGGGTCAACCTTTGCCCGGAGTTCAAGGCAGGTTTGAGACCCCGCTTCCACCGACGGCAGCAGCCATGTGTAGGTGTGCGTCGCCGCGTCGTAGCGTCCGGTATCACCATCACCGTCGGCCTCTACAAAAGTCACTTCGCTCGGCAGCGTGTCGACGATGGACACTTCCCGTATGAGGCTCAGGTTTGCGAAACTGAGCTGGTACGTGATCGTCTCGCCCGCACTGACGTAGATTTCTTCCTCCTCGTCCGGCTCGGCGTCCGTGGCGATGCGCTTGACGAAACCGAGTGGATTGTAGCCGATGTCCCTGGCCGGAATGACGATGTCCGTCGGATTACCGATGTCAAGGATCGACGAGACCAGAACCAGATTCGGGTCGTAGCAGAGCAAATCGTCCCCCCCGGGCAGGTTGCTCAGGCCCGTGGTCACGTAAACCAGATTGCTGACCGGGTCGACGGCAATGCCCATGACTCCGGCGGTCTCATCCACCGAAACCGCCTTGCTCTTGCCCGTAATCATGTTGTACTGGTTCAACGAGGTGTCGCCGAAGTATCCCGCGCCCGTATAGATCAGCTCGTTGTACAAGTCCAGGGCGATGCTGACCGCCGATCGATTGAGCTCGTACTCTCGAACAAGGGACCATGTGGAGGTTTCGTAGACGCGAATCGTCCGGTTGCCGCTGGCGGTGTAGAGCAGACCTCTGGCCTCGTCGAGATCGATTCCGTATGCGGTGGATCCCTCCAGGGCAAACGGCGCGCCCGGGAACAGGGCGAGTCTTCCTGTGCTGGCGTTCCACGTGTAGACATAGAGTTTGTTGGTGGCTCGGTCGACGGTATACAGGAGATTTCTTGTCTCGTCGTAGACCACCCCGGCGAGGTTTTCCGCGCCCGGCGCGACGACCGTGCCCACGTCCGCCATGGTTCGCGCATCCAGGATCTCGAGGGCGTTGGAAAACTCATACGTGATGAAGATGTACCCCGATTCCCAGTCGATCGCCATGCCGACGGCGCCGCCGGCTCGAAACGGAATCGTCTGGCGGGCCTGAAATGTCAGCGAACCGTCCGGACCGATGTCATACGCCAGAACAGGCAGCGGTTCGGCGGAGTTCGTGATCTCCGCGATCACGTAAGCCGAGCGGGCTTGCACCATCGTCGGGCCGGCTGCGGCCATCGCCAGAAACAGACTGCTCAGAATAATGCCGTATCGGTTGATTGTGGCTTTTCTTTTTTCGCTTCGCATACCCCACTCCTTGCACATCGGGCGACCGCCTTCCAGTCGCGGGGGACCGACGAACTGTCGCCATCACTACCACATCCATGGGAAAACTGAGGAAAGGAAGCACTCGCCGCACGGGTGCGGTAGAATGCCGCAGAAACCTCCCTTCTCTGCGGGCATCCAGTATACGGCTTGCCGCGTCGAATGTCAAACTGTATTCCGCGCACGATGGCCGCACGGTCTCACCCAATCGGCGGGGGTTTGGTGGCGGCATGGGAGCCGGGTGCCCTTGTCTGCCATCGGTTTGGGGCCTTGGGCTGCCGCTACGGCTGGACTTCGAGGAGCGCCTCGCACCAGTGGCGAAGGTCCCAGCGGTCGAACGCGACGTCGGCGGTGACCACGTACACCGACGGGACCAATGAGGTGGGAACGGCAATTCGTATGGTGATGGCACCTTCCGTCCGGGGCTCGACCGTTAGATGGGCGGATTCCGGTTCGGCGGTAAACCCATCGGGCAAGTGTGGCGTCACGGTGTACTTGTGGGCGCGATCCGAGTGGTTCAACAGGCGTATCTCGGCCTCCGCCGTCTGACCGGGGCGAGCGGTTTGTCCATAGGGGTAAATCCGGGCCCACTGCTCATCGATGCCGTAGTTGGCGTCGTCCCAGGGAAACAGACTGGCCAGGAGAGCCTTGCGTTCGACCAGCGTCTGACGCATGAACGCCAATTGTGGCCCGTCGAATTGAAAGACCGGCGCAACGTGCTCGTTGACGAGCATGCAGTTGTCTGGAAGGGTACCCAGGATGTCCAGGCAGCGCAGATACCCGTCTCCTTCGTGCATGAGGTTGCGGTTCAGGAGACAATAATCGTCAATTCCGGATGGCGTGAACGAATCACCGAGAAAGAAAAGCTTCTCGCCGTTGTCATGCTCTACAAGCAGGGCGCTGTGGTAGAGGGTCTGCCCCGGATAGTCGTAGAAGGTCAACTGAAACTCGCGCCAACGTCTCGTGTGCCGGTCGGGGACCACGGTCACGTCCGCGATTGATTCCGTCGTCAGGCAGGGCAGGCGATAGGCCTGGGGGCGGCGCGCGATGTCGGCGACCAGTGGCGTGACGAACACCGGACAGGAAAAGGTCTTCAGGAGGGTGTTGATCTTCTCGGTGTGGTCGTCGTGGTAATGGGTGAGGAACACGCCTTCCAGGGATGTCAGTTGTCCGGCATCGCGCCGCCTGCCGATCTCATCGATGATGGCCTGCGAGCCGCAGTCGATCAGCCAGCCGGCGCCGCTCTGCGAGAGCAGAAGCCGGGAGTTGCCGATGCACAACATCCAGCCGGGTGGGTCCTCGTCGATGGTCGCCAGTCGCATCCATGGCACACCGTGCGGCGTCCCGAGAACGCGCTCCGCAAGACCGTCATAGCTACGGCTGAAATAGTATCGCCCGGCGCTGATAGCCAGGTAGTTGCGATAGACCGCCTGAAGCCGATCGATCAGATGCGCGATGGCCGCCTGGGGGGCTCGAACGACCGGTCCGCGGGCCGGAACGAGCACGTCCGGCTTCTCCGAGGCGATTGCCCGCAAGCTCGCGATCAGTTGAACCACGCGGGCTGCGTACCCATGATAGCCGCCGATCCGCAGGTCGGGGACCTCGTCCTGAAGGCTGTAGAGATCCAGGACTTGCCCATCGCCGTAGATCAGGTCGCCGACGAAGGCGTAGCGGATGCCATCGACGTCCAACAGGTAGCTGACGGCGCCCCGCGTGTAGCCCGGCGTGCCCATCACGCGCACGGAGAGGTCCTGCCACGCCAGGGCTTCGCCGTCACCCACCGTACGGTCCACTCGTAACGGGACTACGGGAACCTTGGTTGTCTGCTGACGGTAGTCATGGAATCGCCCGCGTGCAAAGGTGTTCCAGAACTCCTCCGGTCCTGCGAATGCGGCCGCTTCGGCGGCAGGCACGATAGCCTTGGCACCGCGCTGGACGAGGTCCCGTCCTGCCCAGACCACGTCGCGCCGGCTATGTGTGAACAGGACCATGTCCGCCTGCTGAAGCGTCCCGGATGGGTCGCCATAGATGACCAGGGTGTGTCCATTGCGTTCGATGCAGACGCCGTTGACCGGCCCGGGCAGCAGACGCACGGATGGACTGAGGCGAGACGCTGCCAGTTCCTGGGCAGTGGCACGTGAACAGGCGGCCAGAACAGCGAGCAGTATGAGAGCAACTCTGCGCATCGCGATCTCCCGGACAGGACTCGGTTGACGGTCTCCGGACATTGGTCACGGTCATAGGATACCTTGTGTGGGTCTTGCTGGCAACGCGTCTTTGCTCGACGAAGACCGGACGATCCGCCCGCAGCGGAAACAGCAGGGGGCCCGCGCCCCAGCGGCGCAGGCCCCTTGATGATCCACGTTGTCGCGTCCTCGACACGGACGCGAATGTCTACCGATCCCCGACCAGGTAGCGGACTTCGCCGGCCGAGAGGGCCCGGTTGTAGATGCGGAATTCATCGAGCGAACCGGAGAAGTACGCGTCGGCGGTGTACTGCGAGCGGCCCAACCAGTTCTGCGTCGTGTTGCCGAGGTCCTTCGGCAGAGTCGCCGTCGGGCCGCTGGCGGCCACGTCGCCGTCCAGGTAGAGTTGCACCTGCATATTGGCACCGTCGATGACGACCGCCAGATGATGCCAGCCGGTTTGCAGCAAGGTGGTCGTCTGGATGACCGACTCGCTGCCGCCGGCCCGCGCGATGGCAAACCGGATCGGGCCGGCCGGAATACGCGGGCACAGGAACATATAGCCGGCCGTGCTGCTGGTGCCGAAGTCAAAGATCCGCTGCCAATCGCCTCCGGTATTGGAGAAGTTCACCCACGTGGCGAACGTCGAATCGGTCAGCGCACTCAGAACCGGACCAATGGGCAATGCGACGTAATCGGCAAATCCGTCGAACTGCAGCGCCTGGCCCTGCCCGGCCAGCGACGGCCCGTAGGTGGGGTCGTTGAACGCCGTGCCGTGGTAGCCGTTGCCGGAACTGTCCTGGACGTTATTCTCCATCGCATACAGCGCCACCAGCGATGCAGCGCCCGGGTCCTGGGGCGTCACCGCCGCCGGAGCCACGCGGTACAGGCGGATGTCATCGATGTACACCACCCCTGAGCCGGCGCCGTCGATGCCGATGCTCAGTTCTGTGACATTTCGCAGGTTAACGCCCGTCGAGGCCAAATCGATGTTCCACTGCTTCCACAACGCGGTTGCGAGGCTGCCGGCGGCGCCGTCGTACCCGATCTTGGTCCCGTTGATTGTCACGTAGAGCTGAGCGGGGGCGTTGGCCATGTCGCCACGGAAGTACAGCACGAACGTTGTGATACCGCCTGCGGTCCAGTCCTGTGCGCCGTCGATCGTGAAGTCGGCCCGCGAATTGCCCTCATAGAATAGCGGCATCGATTGCCGCCCGCTGTGAACGAGGTCCTGTTCGGCGAACGGGGCGTCGAAGTAGCCGACCGTCGAGCCGGTCCCGTTGGTGTAGCCGTCGATCCATGCATCGTAGATGGTCGTGTGTGCCTCGACGTCGTCTGTGTAGCTCTCGAAATCGTCCACCACGAGGAATTCCTGGGTGGAGAAGCTCCAGACCGCGCCTTCCCACGAACGGATGGCTTCGGCCTCGTTGACTTCGACGACCTTCCAGAAGTACTCGGTGGCCAGGTCCAACGTGCCGGGATCGTAGCTGCTCTGGCTTGTGGTGCCGGCCAGGGCCGTTCCGTCAACGACGGCGGCTTGATCGGTGCCGAGGTAAACCTCGTGCAATACTGCTTCGCGGCCACCGCGCCAATCCAGGACCGTGTCGATGGCGACATCCGTTGCCCCGGAAGCGGGTTGCGGCTCTCTCGGCTGCACGGGCAGGTAGTAGAAGCGGACCTCGCTGAGCCCGAACTGGCCGGTGAGGCCATAGCCGCTCTTGGCTGTCAGTCGGACGTATTTGGCCGGGACTCCCTGGAGGTCCACCGTGGTGTTGTGTGTGTAGGTCGTCTTGCCCGTCGCCTGGGCAAACCGAACGTCGGTGAGCACGGTCCAGTCCGTCCCGTTGGTGGAGTACTCCACTGTGACGTCCTTGAAGCCGAAGCCCAGCATCATCTCGAAGACGACGTTGTAGTTCCACACCCAAAGCTCGTAGAGCTTGTAGACCTGATCAAATTCGTACTGAATCCACACGGGCTCGGCGCCACCGGTGGTGGCGGCCCACATGTCGGTGTTGAGGGCGGAGTGCTGGTCGGCGGCGTTGAGGCCGGATCCGTCGATGGTCTTCTCTGGACCGGAATCCGGTTCCGAGGTGCCGTTGCTGGTTGCGACGATGTTCGTGATCGCGTAGGCGAACGGCTCGGTGGTGAAGCTCCAGACCTCGCCTTTGAAGATTGTATTGTCGGGTGCGGCGTTGACCTCATCGACGCGCCAAAAGTACGTCTGCCCGAAGGCGAGCGGTCCAGCGGGGTCATACGTGGCGCCCGACTGCCCCTGACTGGCCAGTACGCCCATCGGATTGGTCCGGCTGGCGCTCTCGACGTCGGCCGGTGAAGTGCCGAAGTAGACATCGTGCGATGCCGCGAGTGCCCCTGGCGTCCAGCCCAGCACGACGTCGCGGGGCACATCGACAGCGCCGTTCTTCGGCCGAGGATTGCCTGCGGTCTCCGCCTGAGGCATGCCGTTTTCGAAGATGTCCGCGATCTCCTCCGCCGACAACTCGCGGCTGTACATCGCGACCTCGTCGATCGTGCCGAAGAATTGCTGGCCGCCGTTCGAGCTGGTTTCCGCGCCGATCATGATCGGCCAGTCGTTCGGATTGATGTCCACCTGCCCGACGGACTGGGCCTGGCCCTCCATCTCGCCATCGACGTAGACGCGAATCGTCTTGTTGCCGAAGGTTCCTGCGATGAAGTGCCATTCATTGTCGATCACCACGGTCCGCCCATCCGCCAACGAGGTGGTGTTGTTGACGAAAAACTCCAGGCGGGCCAGGCCGACATTCTGAGTCAGGACCAAGTCGAAGCCGGTGGTCTGCCACTGCGACTTGTCGATCACACGGCCCCAGTTCGGCACCGTGGTGGCCTTGACCCAGGCCAGCAGACTGACCTCGGCGGTTACGTCGTACTCCGGGATCTCCGGCACCGTCACGTGCGAGCCGCTGACGAACTCCAGGGCCGTGCCCTTCTGGCCGGCGACCCATGCGGCATTGCCTACGACGGTGCCGGGGTTGTTGTAACTGGAGGCGTCCTTGGCGGTGGTGCCGGCGCCGTCGTCGAAGGGCAGGTACAAGACCAGGGATTTGTCCACAGCCCAAGCCTGTGCGGCCACCAGGCCCACGGTCAACAGAATGATCAATCGCGACGTACTCATGGTGGGACCTCCTTCCAACTCTGCTTGTGTCAGTGTGCCGAAGACCTATGGAGTCCCGTCGCCGATGTGGTTCGGGCCACCCGGCGGTGCCGGACCATCTTACCTCCATTCCATCTACCCCATTATAGAGCACGAACGGCGGAAGCCCATAAGGAAAATGCCTGGACGCGATCAGATCCCACGCCGATGCCGCTATCGAGCGGTGGGAGCCTCTTTGTTCACGTTCGCCTCGGCCATCCAATCCGACCACATGATGTGGCCGTACAGAGGGCCCCAGCTTCCATCGGAGTTCCGATCGTTGGCCAGATGTACGCCGTGCAGGTAGACCTTACCATCGGCCCCCTCAGTGGCTGCCTGGGCGGTCATGAATCGCGTGATGCGGTACCGCAACTCCGTGCGCGTGGTATCCGTCCATTCGAGCACGCTTTCCTCCTGCCAGTTTTCCGCCGGCAGGGTGATGCGGAGGGCCTTTCCCGAGGCGGATTTCTCCTTGACGATGTCCTCGGCCTTCCGATGCAGTTCGTCGATTCCCTCGCCTTGGGAACGGTCGGCGTTCATATAGGTCCGCTCGGCTCGCACGGCACGGTTCTTCTGGTCCTGCTCTTTGATCTGGCCGAGTTTCTGCTTGAGGGTGGAAAGCTTGGCGTCGTCGGGTCCGACGGTGCCGGCATAGCGGTCGATCGCCTGTTGCAGAGGCGTTACGTCGCGCTCCATCACGAGATTGGGCTTCTTGGTCGGATCGCTTTGCCAGCCGGTGTCCTGGTTCAGCCAGGCGAGGATGCGGTCGAATTCCTTCTCCATATCGGCCGAAAGCAGGGCCCGGCTTCGCCGGAGCACTTCGGGCATGTCCCGCAGACGCTGCTTCATCGTCTCTTCGAGGGACAGCAGTTCCGCTGTCTTGCCGTGTGGGAATTCGGCCTTCTCGTACTCGGGCCAAAGCGCCTGCGCCTCGGCGAGCAGGGTGGTTCGCTCCTGGATGTCGGATTCGCTGAGCGTGACGCCGTCGATCAGGTACTTCGGACTGCCCGCGCCGACGTCGACATAAGGACGCAGCCTCTCGACCCACGGTCGGCAGGCCTGTTCCTGGCGGGCGCGAGCGGCGCCCTCGTTGTAGATAACGAGCTTTCCGGCCAGTGACTGCTCCTGGTAAAGCAGTTCCTGCGTCTTGCCGTGGGGGAACTCGGTCTTCTTGTAGGCGGCCATCAGCTCGTTGGCCTTGGCGTAGGCTTGACGGCACTTTTCCTGATCGGCCTGCGAGGCGGTGTTGAAGGACGACCCGATGAGCAGATACTGGTCGCCTTTGGGATCGAAGAAGGGAGCGAACTTGGCCAGCCATTCCTTGGATTGAGTCTCCTTCTGCTGCGCGGCTTCGGCCGCCGCCGCGGCCGCGGCATCCGCCGTCGATTTGGCTTGGTCGTACTGCGTCCCGACGGCGATCAGCCGGTCGGTGGCGGCCTTGAACTCCGCGTTGCCGGCTGGGATCTTCTGCCCATATCGGCTCTGGATCTCGTCCATTAGCTTCTGCGCCTGGCCGAGTTTCGTGCCGGCGGTCTGCAACTGGTTCTTCTCCAGGGCCGCGACCACTGCATTGAGCGTGTCTTCGAGTCTCTTGAGTTGTGAGACGACCGCATTGGGCAGGTCTGATGGCACCGGATTTGGCGTTTCGGCCGGCTTGGCCTCTTCCTTCTTCTCCGCACTGCCGCCGACGGGCCGTCCGAGCCGCCTTTCCAGTTTCGTCGTCAGATCTTCGGCCTGTTTGACCAGGGCAGCGAGTTTGGCATGGTCCGGTGCCGCCTCCTTCAGTTGGGCCAGCAGGTTGCGGGCTTCGAGCAGTTCCTTCTCCGCCCGAGCCGGCTCGGTTGTGATCCTTCGCTGAACGCCGGAGAGCGTTTGCTCAATCGTCTTGGCCAGATCGTCCGGCCCGGCCGCTTCCACACGCGCGGCGCCCGCGATCAGGACCAGGGCCAACGCGCACATCAAGCCACCCACAAACCTGCCGGAATCTCTACCGCACCGCATTCTCCACCTCCTTCTCGTCCTCTTTTCTGTCATGGGCCAGGCTGTCGCGCAGGCTCCAAACCTGCCCGGCGTCCTTCCGTTGTGGTCCATATTCTACCATGCCCCCATCCGGTGTCCCAAAGGGAATCCATCGCAGGCCGTCCGGCGGGACAGTGCCATGTGACAACTTCCCTGGTGGACACAGGGATCGCGACACCGGCGGACCCTTACTGCGGCTGGATAGCGGTACCTTGGTCGGCGGAGGCGCGATGTGCCTGTGACGAAGGTTCTTCTTTGACGGGGGCGGCAGGCGGGGCTATGATCCGGGCAGATGCCGGAACTTCTGGCGGAAAGCTCGGATGGCGATACCCAAGCTACAACTGCATACGAAGATCCTGCTGGCGATTGTCGTCGGGGCCGCATTCGGCCTGTTGGCGAACCGTCTGGCTTGGGGTTTATTCGTCGCGACGTATATCGAACCGCTGGGAACGGCCTTCGTGCGGCTGATCGGCATGGTGATCGTCCCGCTGGTGTTTGCCTCGCTTCTGGTCGGGACCACGAGCCTGGGTGATATCCGCAGTCTGGGACGCATCGGCGCCAAGACCATCGGTTTCTATCTCTGCACGACCGTCGTTGCCATCACCATCGGGCTGCTGCTGGCCAACGTCGTGCAGCCGGGCTCGGGCCTGGCGGAGAACGCCAAGAGCAGGCTGATCGAAGGTGCTGCACAGCAGAACGCCACCGGCGAGGCGCCTCGTGAATCGGCCTCGATCAAGGACGTTCTGCTGAACATCATCCCGACGAATCCGATCCGGGCCTTTGCAGAAGGACAGATGCTCCAGATCATCTTCTTCTCGCTGCTGACCGGTGTCTGCCTGACGCTGATCGGTGCCGAGCGGGGCGGGCCGGCGATTCGCTTCTTCGAGGCCGTCAATGACGCCATGGTGATGATGGTGCACCTGATCATGAAGGCCGCGCCACTCGGCGTCTTCGCCCTGCTCGCGGCAGTCGTCGCCGACTTCGGCCTGCACATCCTGGCGGTGCTCGCCAGGTACAGCGCTGTGGTCCTGGCCGGGCTTCTGGTGCACATGCTGCTGGTGTACTCCCTGGCCCTGAGGTTGTTCAGCAAGGTGGGGGCGGGCCGGTTCTTTCGAGGCATTCGTCCGGCTCAGTTGATCGCCTTTAGCTCCGCTTCCAGCTCGGCCACGCTGCCCGTGACCATCGAGTGCGCCGTGGAGAACCTCGGGGTCTCCCGGCACATTTGCAGCTTCACCCTGCCTCTGGGGGCGACGGTCAACATGGACGGCACCTCCCTCTACCAGGGCGTCGCGGCCGTCTTTCTGGCCCAACTCTACGGGATGGACCTGAGTCTGGCCCAGCAGTTGACGATCGTGCTGACGGCCACGTTGGCGTCGATCGGCACGGCGGGCACCCCCGGCGCCGGTATCGTGACCCTGGCGGTCGTGCTGGGCAGTATCGGCGTGCCTTTGGAGGGGATCGGGATCATCCTGGGCGTGGATCGCATCCTGGATATGTGCCGTACCGTGGTGAACGTCACCGGGGATGCTGTCTGTGCCGTTGTGGTGGCCTCGACGGAGAATCCGGTTCGCCGTGCGCCGGCAGGAGAGTGAATCCTATCGGTCCCATGAACAACGGGAGGTTGTGAACATGGTCGAGAAGAGCAGAGGCCTTATCCTGATCGCCTTGGCGCTGCTGATATTGTGGGCGGCCCCGTGCGGCGCGTGTTTTTCCATCGTCGTAGGCAAGGACGCTTCGACCGACGGCTGCGTTCTGGTAGGTCACAATGAGGACGACTACCCGCCGCAGGTGGTCAACCACTACAAGGTGCCCAGGCAGACGCATGGACCGGGGGCCACGGTGGTGCTCCGCAACGGTGGTGTGTTGGAGCAGGTCGAGCGGACCTGGGCCTATCTCTGGTCGGAGATGCCCGGCATGCTCTACTCCGACACTTGTGTCAACGAATGGGGCCTGACCGTCACTTCGGACGGCTGCCCCTCGCGCGAGGACCGGCCCGAGATCACCGCCGGCGGCATCGGCTGGATGCTGCGAAGGCTGATCGCGCAGCGGGCGAGAACGGCGCGCGAAGGCGTGTTGCTGGCAGGCCGGCTGGTGGAGCGGTTCGGTTATGTCGCTTCAGGACGGACATACGTCATTGCCGACCCCAACGAGGGCTGGCTGTTCTGCGTCGTCCAGGGCAAGCACTGGCTGGCCCGGCGGGTCGCCGATGACGAGGTGGCGATGGTCGCTAACACGTACACGATCCGCCAGGTTGATCTTTCGGACGAAGACAACGTTCTGGCTTCGACGGACATCGTTACGTACGCCGTCGAACGCGGGTGGTACGACCCGCAGAGCGACGGGCCATTTGACTTTGCCGCGGTCTATGCCGATCCCGCCTCGGCCTCTCATCCGAACAATGCGGGCCGGCAGTGGGCCGGACTGAGGTATGTCGCCAGCCAGGAGATTGCACCGGGTTTCGACCTGCCGTTCTCCGTGGTCCCGAAGCGCAAGCTCGGCGTGACGGACATCATGGAGATCCTTCGCCACGATGAGGGAAACCAGCCGGAATCATCGCCGGCCTCGGGCTTCGGCTGTGCGCTGTGCAGCGGCGCGACGCAGACCAGCTTCGTCGCGCAATTACGCCGTGAACCGCCCCGCGATATTGGCCTCGTGTATTGGGTATGTCTCGCGGAGCCTCGAACCTCGATCTATCTGCCGTTTCACTTCGGCATCACGGACTTCCCGGCCGGCTTTCGCACCCAGCCGGAACAGCCGACCAGCGATGTTTACGACCGCAAGGTCGGCGCGTCGTTCGTCCCCGATCCGCGCGAAGCCTTCTGGGTGTTCTTGAACTTCCGCGAGAAGGCAGAGCGGCAGGGGCGGGCCGTCGTCGCCGCTGCCAGAATGCAGGCCCGACGCATCGAAAGCCGGGCGGTTGCGATGCAGAAGCCTCTGGAGGACGCGGTGCGGTGGCTCTACGAGACCGACCCGATCGGCGCACGTGAACTGCTCACCAATTTCTCCTATGGGCTCTATCTTTCGGCCCTGGAAGGGATGGACGCAGCGCTCAAGCAACCAATGACTGACGAGCAGATTGTCACCCGGGCCAGGGCGATCCACGAGACCGCGATTACCCTGGATTCGCACGTGGACATCGCCGACGAGTCCTACGCGACGGCTGATCTCGACCCGGGCGTCGACCATCCTCAGCTCAGATGTGATTTGGTCAAGATGGCCAAGGGAGGCGTCGACGGCGTCTTCCTGGCGGTTTACGTCCGGCAAGCACCCGAATGGAGCGCCCAGACGTATGCTGAAGCGCAGCGGATGGCCGAGAGCAAGTTCGAGGCGATCGAGCGACTGACGCAGCGCATGTATCCGGACCGCTGCGCCCTGGCGCTGTGTCCCGACGACGTGGAGCGGGTCATTCACACCAGCAAGAAGGCTGTGATGATCGGCGTCGAGAACGGCTTCCCCATCGGCGAAGACCTTGACCTGCTGAACCAGTACTACGCACGGGGCGCTCGGTACGTTACCCTATGCCATACGGAGCACAACCAGATCTGCGATTCGTCGAGCGAACCGAACCCCGTTCACAACGGCCTGTCGGCGTTCGGCAAACGCGTGGTCCGACGCATGAATGAGCTGGGCATGATGTGCGATGCCTCGCATGTCTCCGAGAAGGCCTTCTTCGATCTGCTGGCAGCGACGCGAGCCCCGATCCTGGTGTCGCACTCGGGCTGTTCGGCGGTCCATCCGCACGATCGCAATCTGACCGATGAGCAGCTTCGGGCCTTGCGTGACAACGGCGGCGTGATTCAGATCGTGGCTCTCGACGCCTACCTGAAGCCGGAGACGCCTGAACGCAAAGAAGCCGTTCGCCGACTCCGCGACGAGTTGGGCATCCCCTCTTATGCCGAACGACAGAAGTGGTCCACGGAACGCCGTGCAATGATGAGGCCCCGGCTGAAGGAGTACTACCGTCGCTACGAGGAGTTGGCCGAGACGGTTCCGATCGCGACCGTTCAGGACTACGTCGATCACATCGACCATGCGGTTCGCATCGCCGGCATCGACCACGTCGGCATCGGCACGGATTTCGACGGCGGCGGCGCCGTCAGCGGATTCGCCAACCACGCCGAGGCGCTGAACGTCACGGTGGAACTGGTCCGCCGCGGATACTCGGACGACGACATCCGCAAAATCTGGGGCGGCAATCTGCTGCGTCTGTGGCGCTGTGTCGAGGCCGTCGCCAAGTCGCTGCAACGATGATCCCAGAGGATGCGTTTGAGGCAAGTCTATGAAAAAAGTCGCTGTCTTATTGCTGTTGGTCGCATGGATATGCGTCCCCGGCTGTCAGAGCCCGCGTACCCAAGTCTCGGGCAAGCCGTTGATCGGTATCACGACGGCCTATGACGAGAAGCGCCAGGTCAGCGAGGTCGACATATCCTATGTGGAAGCGGTGCTTCGCAATGGGGGCATCCCGCTGGTCCTGCCGCCGATCGACAGCGAAGAGGCGGTGGATCGTTACGTGCAGGAGCTGGACGGCCTGGTGCTGGTCGGCGGGCGCGACATTCCACCTTCGATGTACGGCCAGACGCCCCACGAGACCACCGAGGTGCTGCCCGAGCGACGGACCCGGTTCGACAGCACGCTGATTGCCCGCTGGATGGCCAGCGGCAAGCCGGTCCTGGGAGTCTGTTTGGGCATGCAATTCACCAACGTCGTTCTGGGCGGCAGCATGATTCAGGATATCCCCTCGCTGGTCGGGACCGATGTGAACCACAAGAAGGTCTATCATCGTGTGACGATCGCGCCGGATAGCACGCTGGCGCGACTCCTCGGCGCCGAGACCGCGATGGTCTACTCTTCGCACCACCAGGCGGTCGACCGGATCGGTGAAGGGCTCAAGCCCGTCGCCCTCGCCGACGATGGTGTGGTCGAGGCCCTCGAACGGACCGACGGCGGTCTGGGTCTGTTCGTCCAGTGGCATCCGGAAGCCATGATGGAGAAAGACCCGAACCACACCAATGCGATCTACGGCTACCTCGTTCAACTGGCCCGCACGCCTTCCCGGAAGCGCAACTCTTGTCCAGACTGATTTCGATGACGAGAGCAAACCCGCGCAGGCGAAACGTGCACCTACGGGGATGTGCCGGCCTTCTTCGCGGAACTCCACAGATTGGCTTCGATCCTCGCTTGCAGCGATCTCTGGAAGCCCGGGTGCTGGGCTACCCAATCAGGCTCTTCGTACAGCCCGAGATTCGGGCGGATGTGCCAGAAGTAGAAATAGTCCACGGTATAGAGGCCGGCGAAAAGCCCCACGACGAGGACGGCTCGGCACAGGACTCGTCTTATTCGTCCGCTCGCCTTGCCGAATGCAGCAGACGCCGCCCAGACCAGGCCGACGAGCAAGAGCAGCTGCAGCAGCAGACCCACCAACTCCTCGCTACTCTCGCGCCAGTGGACGGACCACTGGCAGAGGGCCTCAAACATCAGCAGGTGGATTACCCCGACGATCGTGATGCGCACAATAGCTCTGTTCATCATAGTTGTTCCGCTGCTTCACCTTTGGCCTCCAACTGCTCCCATTATCCAGTCCGTCCCGCTGAGAAGCAAGCCGAAACGGCACAAGTCCACAAGTAATCTGCGTCTGGCCTGAGGCCACCAGGATGAGACAGGATTGACTCTCGGGCATACGATGCCTGCCGAACTTCGATGTGATCCTGCTTCGATTCCTGGGCTGTCTGAGGGGAGCGTTGCTTGGGCGGGCCAGAGCGATGAAGCCGATCGAGGTCGCAGACAAAACACCCATCAAGCAGTTGCTCTATCCCCAACGCGTCTTCGGTATCAAGGGGGACCAGTTTTGCGGTTTCGGCGGGTTCCAACTCTGGTGGTATGACCGGCAGCGCGGCCAGTGCGACTGCGGCGATTCGCACCGGTCCGACCCGCGTAAACTCGTGACGCATCACAGCCTGGACGAGGCCGCCCGAATCCTGTGGCACCACCCAAAAGGGCAGTACATCCGCGTCAAGCGTGTTGACGAAGACCGTGGGATTCAGGCCTTAGAGCACCTGGAAGACGCCCGACATTGAATCGCAGCGTTGGCCGGGGCTGATGCCTGGCTTCGAGGCACCGGCGCGGTCGATCACTGCAGGAACGGGAAGTCGGACCGGTGGTATTCCTGTCGGCGGAACTGGCGGTGCCATCGCTGATTCCAGAGTTCCCACAGAGGGATTTTGCGCGCGGAGCCGTCGAGGAAGCAGGCCTGTGTGGCGTGATTGTGGCGTTCGAGGAAGGTGCGCCAGATCTGAGTGCCGTTCTGGCCATTCTCGGGGAAATCACTGAAGACCACCAGCGGCTGGCTCGGCAGCCGGTCGGTATCCTGGGGCCGCAGGTGCCAGTGGATGCAGTCGACAAAGACCGGAATCCCCTCGGTGTTCCGCTCAAAGGCGTATTTCCAGTACCGCTGGTCCTTCTCCACCGGATCGGTGATCCAGCGGTTCATGCCGTAACTGCCCCAGAAATCGGCCTTGGAGATGAAGTCACGCGAACTTGGCTCGGACGCCTGGCGGGGCCGGCCCCAAGCATGATGGATGCCCCCGCGCATCTCCGTGCTCTGATAGTCGACGGAAGGCCGGTTGGCCGAGGGGCAAACGCGGGCCTTGTCCACATCCTTATAATAGGGGCGCAACATCGCCATCCAGTCGCCGGGGATGGTCTGCACGTCGCCACCGAGCGGATAGGATTCCAGCCACAGGATGCCGTCGAATTCGGTAGCGTATTGCGAGGTGGCCAGGCCCCACTGGCGCAGGTTGTGCAGGCAGATGACGGCCCGGGCTTGTTCTTTGGCCCTGTGCAGAGCCGGCAGGAGAATGGCGATCAGCAGGGCGATGATCGCGACGACGACCAGCAGCTCGATCAACGTGAAGCCACGTTTCCTGGGAACGTCCATGTACCAACCCCCACGGGCAGTCATGCCCTTGGTCCATACGCTTGGACCGTTGAGGGGGTTTGCTCAAGGATTGCACCGCTGGTCGAAGGCGGGTCTAACCCACCGACGCTTCGACCGGTTCGGCATTGTCCTTCTGCCCGGCGGGTTCTTCGCCTCGCGTGCAGGCGTTGATACGGAAGATTTCTTCCATCGTGGTGATTCCGGAGGCGACTTTGGCCAGTCCGTCCCGGGTCATCGACCGGATGCCTTTGGCGCGGAGTCTTTCGACGAGTTCACGATGTCGAGCACCCGCGCTAATCACGGCGCCCAGCTCATCGTCAATCGGTGCGACTTCGAAGATTCCGGTCCGTCCCTTGTAGCCATACCAGCCGCATTCGGCGCAACTTCCCGGGTGCAGCAGTTGCTTCGGAGCATCCATGCCGAACCGCGCGAAGACGTCTGTCTCGGTTTCGTCCAGCTCTCGCGGCTGGGCGCATTGGCCGCAGACCTGCCGCAGGAGGTTCTGGGCGATCACCAGCCGCAGAGAACTGCCTATGATGTGATGAGGAACGCCCAGGTAGTGCAGGGCATCGACCGCTCCGGCCGCATCGCGGGCGTGAATTGTCGCCAGCACGAGCCGGCCCGACAATGCCGCCCGGGCCGCCACGATCGCCGAGTCCTTATCGCGAATCTCGCCGATCAGGATCAGGTCGGGGTCCATGCGCAGGATCGTGCGCAGACCCCCGTGCATGGTCAGGCCATGTTGCTCGTCCACCTCGATCTGCTGGGCGTAGGGCAGCTTGAATTCTACCGGGTCCTCGATGGAGTAGGTGGTCGTGGTTTGCAGGTCCATCAGCGACGCCAGGCCGTACATGGTGGTGGTCTTGCCGGATCCGGTCGGGCCGGTCACCAGGACCAGGCCACTGAGCGAACGGACGGTCGAGGCAATCCTGTCGCGGTCGGCGACGCAGAAACCCAGGCCGGAGAGGTCCCAGTTGTCTTTGGGCAGGCTCAGCAGTCGCAGGTGGGCCGATTCGCGTTCCCGAACGGGCGTCAGCGTCACGCGAATCTCCCAGGTCGTATCCTCGTCGTGCCAGTCGATCTGGCCTTCGAGAGGTGTGAACGAACGTACGACGGTCAAACCCGCGGCGCTCTTGAGCTGGTTGAGCAGGCGTCGGCCTTCCGTCGGCGGCAGTACCGCCTTGGGAACGATGACTCCGTCGACCCGGTGGATCACACGCACGCCTTCGTCCACGCAGTGCAGGTGCACGTCGGTGGCATTGTCCATGATGGCGTTCCACACGAGGGTGTGCAGAAGGTCGGGGCAGGACGTCTCGCTGGTCTTGCTGAGGTCCGTTGCGCTGCTGATTCCACATGCCTGGGCCATGCCGGATGCTCCTTCCACTGGGCCTTGATCTGTTGTCGATCCATCGGCCATTCCGTTCCCGGGCCGGACCCGTACGGGACATCCGGCCCGCACGCTATGTCGGCCTCTGTGCAGGGTGTCTTAACCGGCATTCTCCATACAGTCGTCAAATCGTCTCCAACGCGTTTCGAATCGAGGCGGAGGTCGCTCGTTGCCTGAGAAAGGACATGAAAACGTCCGATATCATCAAGAACCCGGCACACTGCGCCGTCCTGTTCTTGCCCGATAATACGGGCCAGCCCCCCACGCCATGCCATTTATACTGAACAATCCATCGCAAGTGTCAGAAATCTTTCTATTTGAATTAAACACCCCATATTCACGCTGGCGATAATGCCCTGTGTTGGATTAGCCACTCAGAAAGGAGACACAGACAATGGAGACGTCAGTGGAACAACGCAGGGAGACTCGGACCGACCTGTCGTGGCCGGTCAGTGTGTGGCTTCCCGATGCGGGCCGATTCTTCAACGGCCGCAGTGCCAACATCAGTAAAGTGGGAGTCTTTATCACGGTTCCGATGACCACGCCGATTCGGCGGGGCTCTGTGGTGGAATTGAACTTCCCGCGGACGGATGAGCTGGCCGAAAAGAAGGGGCAGTATGCCCGGATCAAGAGAGGTCGTGTCGTTCGAGTCGACCGCAAGGGCACGCTCGAAGACGCAGTCATCGGTCTGGGTATTGCCTTCGAATAGAGCCGGCCGGACGTTGCCGGCAGGATGTCGGTGATCCGGATCGGCTGATTCGTCGTCACGGGGCAATGAAAAAACACGAGGCGGACGCTTCTCGCGGAGAGTCTGCCTCTTCCGTTTCAGGCAATCGGCGCTCGCCATACCCTCCATCGAGATGAGAATGCCGGTCCGCCGGACTAAAGAGCGACCGCCACGAACATCAGCAGCATGCCCAGAGCGCCGGCGGCTATGGTCATTCTGAGCCAGCGAGAGTATCTGGCGTATCCGGGGTCCTCGTCCTCGAACTCGTAGTAGATCTCGTCCAGCTCGGAGTCGTTGCGGGGGCGCAGCCATATCCGGGCGTAGAGATGGGCAGCCAGCGATCCGAGGATGAGGAATCCGCCGAGGATGTACATGGTCCGTGCCACAATCAGCATGCCACCATCCTACGCCGTGTCCGGCCCGGCCCAAAGCAAAAAAAGGGCCATTGCCCGGTCCGGCGCCTCCGGCCGGAGGTGCGGATTGACAGGGTGACTGGCGACTGCTATCGTCCGTGTTCCCAGGAAGGCATAGTGCTTTCCACCTGATGACGGGCAGCCGGGATATGAAGACAATCGACCTGCGAAGCGACACTGTGACACTGCCGTCGCCCCAGATGAGGCAGGCAATCTATGAGGCCGAACTGGGGGACGATGTGTTCGGCGAAGACCCGACGGTGCAGCGATTGGAACGAAGATTGGCGGATCTCGTCGGCAAGGAGGCCGCTCTGCTGGTCGCCAGCGGAACGATGGGCAACCTCGTTTGCGTTCTGACGCACTGCGGCCGGGGCGACGAAGTGATCCTCGGGGACCAGTCGCACACGTTCTATTACGAAGCCGGGGGGATCAGCGCCCTTGGGGGCATCCACCCGCACACGGTTCCCAATCAGCGGGATGGAACGTTGCGTCTGGAAGACATGGCAGCGGCGATCCGCCCGGACAACGTGCACTTTCCGCGAACGCGTCTGGTTTGCCTGGAGAACACTCACAATCGATGCGGCGGGGCGGTCCTGTCGGTGGAATACACCAAAGCTGTTGCGGGCTTTGCGCATGAACATGGCCTGGCGGTTCATCTCGATGGGGCGCGGATCTTCAACGCGGCTGTTGCGCTGGGCGTTGATGTCAAAGCCCTTACGCAGCCCGTGGATTCCGTGAGCGTCTGCCTGTCAAAAGGACTGGCTGCGCCGGTCGGCTCGGTCGTCTGTGGCTCGAAGCGGTTCATCGAGGAGGCGCGGCGCACCCGCAAGATCCTCGGCGGCGGCATGCGCCAGGCGGGAATCATTGCAGCGGCGGGCATTGTGGCGCTGGATACGATGATCGACAGAATTCGGGACGACCACGATAACGCTGCCTGCCTGGCTCGGGGTATCGCTGGGCTGAGCGGCCTGAACGTGGATCTCACCGCTGTGCAGACCAATATTGTGTACTTCGACGTGGTGCGTGAAGGGCTGTCGGCCGAGGTGCTCGTATCGCGGCTGGCGGAACGAGGAGTCAAGATGCTCTGCTCGGCGCCGGGCCGGATTCGAGCTGTCACGCACTACGGCATCGAGCGGAGCGACATCGACGAGGCGCTTGCGGCGCTGGCCGACGTCGTCGTTACACCCTGAAGTTCAATCGCTGTCCCGCCGGTAGACGATCCGCCCGCCCACGACTGTCGCGTAGACCGACAGGTCCTCTTCGAGGAGCACCAGGTCCGCATCGTATCCCGTCTGGATCGATCCGGTCTTTCTGGCAAGCCCCAGGATGGATGCCGGGTTCTCGGTTGCCGTACGGATCGCCGTTGCCACCGAACATCCAGTGATACTCACGAGGCGGGCCAGCATCTGATTGAGCCCCACGGCGGTCCCGATCAACGTGCCGTCTTTGTATCGGGCCGCCCCGTTGCGGGTCTCGTAGGGAATTCCGTTGTACGTGTATCGCCCATCGGGCAGGCCGAGCGCCTGCATGCCGTCCGTGATGGTGACGAACCGGCTTGGTCCCAATGCTGCAAAGGCCAGCCGCAGGACCGACGGGTGGATGTGCACGCCGTCGGTGATCGCCTGAACCGTCACGTCCGACCGCTCGAAGATCGCCCCCAAGGGCCCGGGGTCCCGGTGATGCAGAGAGGGCATCGCATTGAACAGATGGGTAACGTGGTTGATCCCTGCGTCGAAACCGGCAAGCGTCTCGTCGTAGGTCGCGTGGGTGTGACCCAGCGAAGCGATGACGCCGCGATCGGCCAGGGCCCTGGCCATTTCGAGCCCACCGGGCAGCTCCGGGGCGACCGTCATCATGGCAAGGCCGTCGCCGGTTTTGGCCAGAATCGCCTCCAGGGCCGAGGGGCTTGGGTCTGTCAGACAGTCGGGCTGGATCATGCCCCTCTTGCGTTGGGAGATGAAAGGCCCTTCGAGGTGGATGCCGAGCAGGCGGGCGCCGCCAAGGTCGCGGCCGATGCACTCGGCGGCGACCTCCAGGTGGCGATTCTTCTGCCCCGGCTTGTAGATCGTCGTCGCCAGGTAGGAGGTAACGCCGCAACGGGCGCACGCCTTGGCGATCGTTGCCAGTGCCTCGGGCGTGGCGTCCAGGACGTCGGCGCCGCCGGCACCCTGGATGTGCACGTCGATGAATCCGGGCGCCAGAAGCCGGCCGCCGGCGTCGAGCACCTGTTCGGCCGCGGCAGGGGGCTCGCCGGCGCCGATCCAGGCGATGCAGCCGTCCTGTATGAGGATATTGCTGCGCCCATCGGCCCGGGCGTCGTCGTATCGCTTGCAGCCTCTTATCAGAAGTGATGCCATGACTGCCTCGTCTATTCTCTTCTGGCCTGCGCGACTGCCGCTCGCAGCCCGCGAGCGGAACGCCAGAATACGACGAAGAACACCTGTCTGCAACCCCATAACAGCCGCCGGCTCCGCCGGAGGGCGGTTTTGTTTGACCGTGTCGCCTGTTTCCGCTATCGTGACGCGCGCAAAGTCCGGCGGTGACGTGCGCGTGCACGGGTCGCGCGATGACGACGGCAAATCCGTGTTCTTTAGACTGGAGGCAATGCCGTGCGACACGGAATACCCATTGCAGACGGCGTCTACTGGGTCGGCATGAACGACCGGAAGACGAACCTGTTCGAATCCATCTGGCCCCTCCCACGGGGGGTCTCGTACAATTCCTATCTCCTGATGGACGAAAAGACCCTGCTGGTCGATACCGTCAAGGACCTCTCGGTGAACGAGTATCTGGTGCGACTGAAGAGTCTTCTGGGTCCGGACCGGCGGATCGATTATCTGGCGATCAACCATATGGAGCCTGACCACTCCGGCAGCGTGCCTGTGCTGCGGCGGATCTTCCCCGCCATGACGATCCTCGGCAGCAAGAAGACCGCCGAATTCCTCCAGGACCTTTACGGGATCAAGGACAACGTCCGGATCGTCAACGACGGCGACGAGCTGAGCCTGGGGCGGCGCAAGCTGCGGTTCTACATGACGCCGATGGTGCACTGGCCGGAGACCATGATGACCTACGAGATCACCGGCGCGATTCTGTTCTCGGGAGACGCCTTCGGCGGCTTCGGTTGTCTGGAGGGCGGCATCTTCGACGACCAGGTTCACCTGGAGTACTTCGAGGACGAGATCCTCCGTTACTTCTCGAACATCGTCGGCAAATACTCGCCCATGGTGCAGAAGGCCATCCAAAGACTGAGCAGTCTGAATGTGAAGGTGATTGCGGCCACGCACGGCCCGATCTGGCGGAGCCGGCCCGGCCACATCATCAGCCTCTACGACCGGTGGAGCCGTTACGAGGCCGAGCCGGGCGTCGTGCTGGTCTTCGGTTCGATGTACGGCAACACGCAGATCATGGCCGAGGCAGTGGCCCGCGGCCTGTCCGACGCGGGGCTCAAGTCGGTCCGGATGCACAACGTCTCGACGACCCACGTTTCCTATCTCATCCAGGACATCTGGCGTTACCGAGGTCTGCTCCTCGGCTGTCCGACGTACGATGCGAGCGTCTTCCCGCCGATGGATGCGTTGCTGAGGCTGCTGAGCACCAAGCGGATCGCCAAACGCATCGTCGGTCTGTTCGGCAGTCACGGATGGGCCGGGGGCGCGGTTCAGGCGATGGCTGGTTTTGTCAAGGACAACGGCCTCGATCTGATCGAGCCGACTGTGGACGTTAAATTCGCAGGAACGCCCGAGCAAATCGAGCAATGTCACGAACTGGGTCGGAGAATGGTCGAGCGTCTCGGCACAACGAGGGCATGAGACGCGGCCGGCAAGAGCCTCTCGTGCTGGAGTGGTTACGATGACAGACAGGCAACGAAGCTGGGAAAAGCGGCTGGCCGCCAAGCCCGATGAGCTGACGATCAACTATGTCGAGTCGCTGTCGTACGACACGCGGCTCTACAAATACGACATCGTCGGCTCGATCGCGCACGCCACGATGCTGGCCGAGCGAAGGCTGATCACACCGACCGAGCTGAAGGCCATCAAGAGCGGCCTGATCGAGATCAGCGAGGAGATCGAAGCAGGGCGATTCCGGTTCGACAAGACCACCGAAGACATCCACATGGCGATCGAGGCCGCCCTGATCGAGCGAATCGGCGAGCCGGGCAAGAAGCTCCACACCGCGCGCAGCCGCAACGATCAGGTGGCCACCGACATTCGGCTGTGGCTGCGCGACGAGATCGAGGGCCAGCAGGCGGCGATTGTGCAGCTTCAGCAGGCGTTCGTCCAGTTGGCCGCCAAGCATGACAACGACCTGATGCCCGCCTACACCCACCTGCAACGGGCACAACCGATTGTCATCGGCGCCTATCTGCTCAGTTTCGTCGAGCAGCTCGAACGGGATTTCACTCGCCTGACCAACTGCCGCAACCTGCTGAACGTCTCGCCGCTCGGCAGCGGGGCCATCGCCGGCTCGACGCTGGCCATCGACCGGGTCAGCACCGCCCGGCAGTTGGGCTTCGCCGACATCGCCTACAGCAGCATTGACGGGATCAGCGACCGCGACTTCTGCGCCGAGTTCATTTTCGATTGTGCTCTGATCGGCGCGCATCTGTCCCGATTCGCGGAGGATTGGATCCTGTTTTCCTCGAACGAGTTTGATTTCATCCGGATCGACGATGCCTTCTGCACGTCGTCGAGCATGATGCCGCAGAAGCGCAATCCCGACGTGCTCGAACTGATGCGAGGCAAGACCGGCTCGCTGTACGGCGCGCTGATCGGTATGCTCACGATCCTCAAAGGCCAGCCATCGGGCTACAACCGCGATTTGCAGGAGGACAAGATTCACCTGTTCGCCGCCGCCGATACGGTCCGTGCCTCGCTGGAGATGGCCCGGGCGGTGGTGGCGCACACGCAGTTCAAGACCGCCCGGATCGCCGCCGGCCTGGACGCCGGGTTCCTCGACGCCACGGCGCTGGCCGAGTATCTGGTGGGCAAGGGGGTCCCGTTCCGCCAGGCGCACGGCATCGTCGGGGCGCTGGTGTCGCTGTGCGAGAAAGACGGGCGCTCCTTGTCGGATGTGCCGTTGGAGACGTTCCAGGAACACTGCCCGCAAGTCGGCTGCGATGTGTACGAGTATCTCGGGGCGCGGCATGTGGTCCAGCGTTATGCGTCGGCGGGTGCGGCCGGGCCCGAACAAGTCAAGGGCCGGATCGCCTACTGGAAGAAACATCTTGCTGAACGATGAGACCTCGCGAAGACGATATCACGGCATGGTTCCGGCAGCAGAGCCGCATCGATCCGGCCGCGTTTCCCATCGGGATCGGGGACGACATGGCGGAGGTGCGCCTCAATGAGACCGCGTCGGTGCTGATCACCACCGACATGCTCCTCGACGGCTCGCATTTCGATCTGAAGACCGCGACGCTCGAACAGGTGGGCTACAAGGCCATGGCCGCCAGTTTGAGCGACTGCGCGGCGATGGCGACCGTGCCGCTGGCGGCGGTCGTGGCGGTGGCGCTGCCGCCGCCGTTCGGGGCGCGCCAGCTCAAGGAGCTTCACGCCGGGATTACGCGGGCGGCCGAGAAATACGACTGTCCGCTCATCGGAGGGGACATCACGTCGTGGCGCCACGATCATCCCTTCGCGGTCAATGTCGCCATGCTGAGCAGGCGGTCGACGAACGCCCCGGTGCGGCGAAACGGCGCCAGAGTCGGCGATACCGTCTGCGTGACCGGCTCGCTCGGCGGCTCGCTCCTGCGAAAGCATCTGGAGTTTGAACCTCGGGTCCGTGAGGCCCTGCGCATGGCGCAGACGGTGACTCTGCACTCGATGATGGACATCAGCGACGGCCTGAGCACGGACCTCAATCGCATCTGCGAGCAGAGCGGCGTCGGGGCGATCATTGACGTGGCGAGCATTCCGATTTCCGAGGATGCCAGGACCCTGGCCGATCCGCTCCGGGCGGCGCTGCACGATGGGGAGGATTTCGAACTGCTTTTCACTCTGGCGCCCGACGATTTCACCCGGCTGTTGCAGACGTGGGACGACCCGACGCCGCTTGTCCGAATCGGCCGGATCGTCGAAGGCACGGGGATGCAGCTTCGCATGCCGGATGGGAAGCTCATCGAGCTGTTGCCCGGTGGATACGACCATTTGAGCGGGCCCGAATGAGGGCGCAGAATGGAAAGACCAATATGAAGCACGCACAAGGAACGCATCGAGCGGTTGTCGCGGCACCCATTGTCCTGTTGTTGTGCCTTGTTTGCGGCGGGGCGGAACATCTGGATCGGGGGCTGGTGGCCGTACCGCGCGCGGATGGATCGGTTTTTCTCAGTTGGCGGATGCTGGCGACGGACACCGACCAGACGTGCTTTGCGCTCATTCGCACGGACGACTCGGCGTCCGAAGTCCGACTCACCGGGACGCCGCAGCGATTGACGAATTTCATCGACAAGGGTGCGTGGGATCCGGCGGCGTCCGAGCGACGCTACGAGCTTCGCGTCCACGCGCAGGAAGGCTTGCCTGTCAAGGAGACCGCGCACGTCACGATCGGCAAGGACGCGCCGTCGTACATCCGCATTCCGCTGGCGGGCGATTACGACTTCCAGAAGGTGGGGATCGGTGACCTCGATGGGGACGGCTCGCTCGAATTCCTCATCAAGCAGCCGAATTTCAATACCGACCCCTATCAGCGGCCCGGCTACTGGAAGCCCAGCACGACTACCTATAAGATCGAGGCCTACCGTCGGGATGGCACGCTCCTGTGGCGGCATGACATGGGCTGGTCGATCGAGGCGGGCATCTGGTACTCGCCCTGGGTGGTCTATGACGTGGACGGGGACGGCAGGGCGGAGGTGTACTGCAAGGCGGGCGAAGGCGACCCGCGTGACGAGAAAGGCCTCGTGCAGACCGGTCCTGAATACTTGGTCAAGCTCGATGGCCAGACCGGACGCATCGTGGCCCGGACCGACTGGCTCAGCCGGGACGGGTACCCCGACTATAACTATTACTGTCGCAACTTCCTGGCCGTCGCGTATCTGGACGGACGGACGGCCTCGCTGGTTATGCAGCGGGGCACGTATAACCTGATCAAGGTTCAAGCCCTGGACAAGGACCTCCAGCGGCTGTGGTATTGGGACTCGACGCAGGAGCAGACGAAGTATTCCGGGCAGGGTTCGCACGGCCTGATTGCGGCCGACGTGGATCGGGATGGGCGGGATGAGCTGGTCCTTGGCGCCGCTGTTCTCGACGACAACGGCAAAGGGCTTTGGTCGCTGGCGATGGGCCATCCTGATGTCTGTTACGTCGCGGATATTCATCCGTCCAATCCCGGCCTGGAGATCTTCTATGGCTTCGAGACGCGCCAGCAGACCGATGGGATGTGCGTGGTGGACGCCCGGACGGGGCGCAAACTCTGGGCGCACAAGGAGCCGACGTTCCATCTGCACGGCCAGGGCATGGCCGCTGACGTGCTCGCCGAGCATCCCGGGATGGAGGTGCTCGCGGGGGAACGCGACTATCCGAAGCGCTGGCTCTACAGCGCCTCGGGCGAGTTGATCGAAGCGAACGGCGAGCGGCCCCTGACGCCGCGGCCGCTCTGGTGGGACGCCGACCCGCAGAAAGAGGTCATCTTCGGCCGCGCGATCGGGAAGTGGAATGGTCCCACCATCCAGCCGATTGAAGGACAGGTGATCGTCGTGATGGACTGCCTGGGCGACCACCGCGAGGAGGTCGTCACGAGCGTTCCGGGCGAGCTGCGCATCTATACGACGACGATTCCGACGCACGAGAGGCGTCCCTGTCTGCTGACCGATCATCAGTATCGCATGGGTGTCGTCGCGCAGACGATGGGGTATTACTATCCCGCACAACTGGCGACCGAATTCTGAAATCCGAAATCCGAAGCACGAAATCCGAGACAAATCCGAATGTCCAGGACGGAAAATCCGAAACGAACGTCTGACCGCCGCCGGCGTTTGGGGCCTTCGTGCTTTGGGTTTCGAATTTGTCTCGGATTTCGAGTTTCGTGCTTCGGACTTTCGCCACGACGGGCGAGCTTGTACTCATGAGGGAAGTCACCATCACATCGAATTCGCCGGAACAGACGATCGCGCTGGGCCGGGCCCTGGGTCGCCAGCTCGCCGGAGGCGAGGTGATCGCGATCGTCGGTCCGCTCGGCAGCGGCAAGACGCATCTGATCAAGGGCATTGCCGAGGGCGCCGGCGCCGCCGACCGCCGGGAGGTGAGCAGCCCGACGTTCGTCCTGGTCAACCACTATGCCGGCCGCCTGGACCTCTATCACATCGACGCCTATCGCCTGGATTCGATCGCCGAGTTCGAGAGGCTCGGGTTTGACGACCTGTGCTATCCGGAATCGGTCGTGCTGATTGAATGGGCGGACCGGGTCGAGCCGGCGATTGCCGCTACAAACCCTGTGCGCATCACCCTGGCGCACGCCGGACCGCGCGCCCGCACCATCCACATCACCGATGCCCCCGAGTATCTCCACGTCTGTTAATGCCATGCTGTGACACCGCAGGGTGGGGCGTGCCCACCATTTGCCTGTAGATTGTGCCTGGGCCTGGTCTATGGACGGATTTCTCCGCTCCGCTTCGCTCCGGTCGAAATGACAAAGAGGGGGGATGCTGCGGTCGAAATGACAAAAGGAGAGGCATCGCGGTCGAAATGACAAAGAGGGGGGATGCTCCGGTCGAAACGGCAAGGGAAAGGGACCCTGCGGCCACGGCTCTCTTTGTCACCCCGAGCGCAGTCGAGGGGTCTGGCCATGAACGCGGTGTACGCTGGGTCTCTTGAGGGCCACTTTGACGCGGCCTGTTCCTCCTCGTGCAGGCGCCGCAGTTCAGAACCATCCCTCGCTCAGGTCGTGCCAGTCGGGATTCTCGGTGGCGACGAGCGCCAGTTTCTTCTCCCGTCGCCAGTGTTTGATCTGTTTCTCGCGTCGGATGGCCGCGTGAACGTCGCCGAACGGCTCGAAGTACACAAGCGTGCCGATGTGGTACCGACGGGTGAAGCCCTCGATTTCGCCTGCCTTGTGCTCGGCGATCCGCCGTCGGATATTGTTCGTCACGCCCACATACAGCGTCCGAGATTGGTTCGATGCGATATAGACGTAGTAGACTTTCCCCATCGGCATGACACCATCGTACTGCATGTGGCCATGCGATGCCAGATTTCTCCACTGCGGTCGAAATGACAAGGAGAGGGGACGTTGCGGCGGGAAAGACAAGAAGGGGGCCGAGGGTCTCGGTTGGCATGACAAGTCGGGAGAAGGCGAGTGGGGACGCTCGCCCTACGCTTTTTTTTTCGTCTGTAGTTTTGCACGTGCGGGGGGTGTTTTCTATGGTTTGGATGGACTGAGAGGGGCCGCAGATAACGCCGCCCGACCTGTTTTCGGGCGACAAAGTTAAAGGCTCCGAAATCCATAAGGAAACGGAACAGGGGTTGGATGTAATTCGGAGACAGGGAATTCACACGGTCATGTTTTTTGAAAGGGTCTGCGGCTCAAAAGAAAAGTGGCAAATCAAGTGACCTTGCGATTCGGTCGATAAGGTTCACGGAACAAGCGACGAACAACGTCGAATCAACCCATCGTTTTCCATGTTTCTTTTTCTTACGCACAACGAGGAGGACAACAAAATGAAGGCAAACAGAGGCTTTACGTTGGTGGAAATCCTGATCGTCGTGGTCATTCTGGGCATTCTGGCCGCGATCGTGGTTCCTCAGTTCACCCAGGCCAGCACCGAGGCCAAAGAGAACAGTCTGTGCAGCAACCTCCAGTCGCTGCGTTCGCAGATCGAGTTGTACAAGGTTCAGCACAACGATAATGCACCGGCCTTGGCCACCTTTGAGCAGCAGATGACGTTCTGCACCGACATCGATGGGAACATCCAGGGCGCAGGCAGCAAGGTGCGTGATGCCACCAACGGCTTTATCTATGGCCCGTATCTGGAAAGAGTTCCTGCCAATCCGTTCAACGACCTGAACACCCTTGCGGCGATGGCTGCCTCCGGAACGCCTGCTGCGGTCGGAGACAATACCACCGGTTGGCAGTATTTTGAGGATACCGGCGAGATCTACCCCAACGACGATGGATCCACCGCGAGCGGCACGCCGCACGCCTCGCTGTAACACCGCCAGAATATCTGTGTCATCGCCAGCAACAATCTGATAGCTGGTTGACATAGAGGTTTGATGAATCAGGCTGACCGGGCCAAGGCCGTTGCCGAAAGCCGGTCAGCCTTCTTCGTACCACCGATGCCGAAGGGCTGCATGCCTGCGGCCACATGAGGAAAGAGGAGGGACGGGATGGTTTGCCGAAGGGCGTTCACGCTGATCGAAGCGACGATCGTGGTGATGGTGCTGGCGGTCGTAGCGGCGGTTGTCGTACCCCGGTTCAGCCGGGCGGGCATCGCCGAGAATCGGATGGACGATCTGTGCAACCACCTCCAGTTGCTGCGTTCGCAGATCGAACTTTACAAGGTGCAGCACGGCGACAGGCCGCCGATGCGATCGGCCGACGGCTCGATCGTTTGCGATCTGGGATTCGATCAGATGCTCTATTGCACCGACGCCGACGGGACCGTGAAGACAGACCGGCCACGGACCCGGCGGGACGAGGTGTTCCGCTATGGTCCGTATCTCGAAGAGGTTCCCGCCAATCCGTTCAACGGCAGCGGGACCATCGTTGTGGTGCGTGACCGGAAGGACGTTCCCGTTCCGGGAAACGCCGGCTGGGCCTATGTGCCCGAGACCGGCGAGATCTTTGCCAACGACAGCGTTCACCATGCGGGCTTGTGATGCGTCGAAACGAAGAACATTCTCCGAAGGGCTCCGTGCCCATTCGGTTTACCCATACACGGCGGTGTGCTGTGTGAATCGAAAGGAAGACCATGTGTAGAGGGAGAGCCTTCACGCTGGTGGAGATTCTGGTCGTGGTCGTTCTGCTGGGTATCGTGGCGGCCGTGGTCATTCCGGCGGTTGCGAACAGCGGCACCTCGGCGCGGGCCACGACGCTGGCAACCAGCCTCAACATGCTGCGGCGGTTCGTGTTGGTGTACACCAGCCATCATCTGGAGGTGGCGCCGGGCTATACGGCCGGTCCCGGCTCGGCGGTGGATGCCGCGGTCTTTGCCGATCAGGCGCTGCTGTCGAGCAACGCCGAGGGACAGACCGCCCCGCGAGGGACCATCGGCTTCAAATACGGACCGTATCTGTCGAAGATTCCGACAAACCCGTTCAACGGCCTGGCGACGATCCAGATGCTGGCCGATGGACAGGATTTCCCGGCCGCCGCCGACAACAGCCATGGCTGGATCTACAAGGCGCAGACGGGCGAAATCCGACCCGACAACTCCGGTACGGACGACGCGGGAAGAGCATACTATGACTATTGATCCCAATCGACGAGGCATCGCGGTTCGGCGCGGTTTTACGCTGGCCGAGGCGACGTTCGCGATCGTGCTGCTGGGGATCGCCGCCACGGGTGTGCTGCTGCCGTTTGCGGGCGGTGCGACCGTCCAGGCGGAAGGCGTGCGCCGCACGCTCGGCACGAGGCTGGCCAACGACCTGATCGAGCGGATCGTGAGTACCCCGTTCGACGACATCCTGGGCCTGTACGCCACCCACCTCGAATCCGAGGGGCAGGTAGGCGACGGCACCGATCCGATGTATGCCGAGTACAGCCGGCAGGCCTCGTGCAAATCCGTCCGTGTGCCCGGCCAGAGCGACGACGCTGCGCCGAGATTCATCCTCGCCAGGGTCTGCGTGGCGTATCGGGGGCGAAATGTGGCGACGATCTATCGTCTGATCAGTAAGTGAGTCCAGTGATTTGAATTGAGGCGGACTCCTATCCGATTGCGGGCGGCGATTCACGGGGGGAGCGGATTGACATCCGCGCCCTCTTGTCATGTCGAGGCCCGGCAGGGCGGCCAAGGCGTCCGAGGGTAGAACGGCACGTGCCGGACAAAGATCGCATGAACCGAAACGGGAACATCAAGGCGTTTACGCTCGTCGAGTTGCTGGTGACCCTAGTCATCACCGGGATCATCCTGTCGGCCGTCGCGACGCTGGCCTACGCGATGAGCAGTGCGGCCAGGGCCGGCGGCGATGCGGCGCTGTCGCAGGGCCAGCTTCGCCTGGCGACGTTGCGCATTCTCGACGTGGTTCAAAACTGCCGGATGGTCCTGACCGCATCCGACACCGAACTGGCGATCTGGCGCAGCGACTACAACGCCGACGGGCGCATCAACGTCAACGAGCTGGTCTTCCTCGACTGCGCCGCGACGCACGATGCGCTTTGCCTGGTGCGTTCTTCTTCCGCCAGCAATCCGGAGGTGACCTTCAGTGGAGGTGTCCTTTCGGTCAGTCAGGCCGATGTGATGAACAGTTATGCGGGCGTTTCCCAGCCGCTCCTGTCTGAGTGCAACAGCGTGCAGTTTGGCTGGGATGTTGCTCCTCCGTCGACCCGGCGGGTGACGATCGCGTTTGAGCTGACCCAGAACGACGGCGTTCACAAGTACGAGATCGAGGCGGCCCTGCGGGCCTGGGCCGGCCACCTGCTGAACAACACGGCCGACGGGCTGGTAACCGAGGACGATGATGAGTAAGCGACCCCGGACAACTCGATCTTCCCGCAAAGGCGTGGCGCTGCTGCTGGTCCTGGGCATCATCATGGCGATCACCCTGTTGTCGCTGGGGTTCATCGCCCGCTGTGACATGGAGTTGGCCTCCGGGCACAACATGGCCGTTCGCACCGAGTTGGATCAGGTGGCGGTCTCAGCCCTGGAACACGCCCGCGGATTGCTCCTGAATCCACAGGACGCCGAAGGTCCGTTCTGGACCGGGGGCACGATGCGCCAACTCGACCCGAACACGAACGATTTCTATGACGTGACCGTTGCCGCCGATCCGAGCGACGAATGTACCTTCGATGTCACGTGTGAGGCGTATCGGCTCTGCGGAGGCGAGAAGGTGGCCACCCGCGCCCTGGCCGCCGTCGTTCGCCTGGACCCCGCCATCGGCATCTGGAGCGGAACCGATCTGTCCTTTCGCGCAACCTGGAGCATGATCGGCGACGTGTACACGCCTGGGACGTTCACCAATCTGGGTGCTGCCGGGGCCGTAGACGGTGACCTCTTCGCCGGCGCCCTGAGCGGAGGCATTGTCGGAACGTATAAGGGTGCCGGGAGTCTGGCACTGACGTGGCCCCCCGTGACGGCGAGCTACAGCCATCCGGACTACGTGACCTCCTCCATTGGACCCGGCACGGTCAGCGCCGGAAGCTACAGCTCGCCAAAGATCTGGCGGTGCGACGGGGATTTGACCCTCAGCGGGGCGGTTGTCGTCAACGGCATGTTGCTGGTAGAGGGCGATCTCGTCATCAAAGGCAGTGGAGCAAGGCTCACCGCCGCCAAGAACCTGCCGGCGGTGTATGTGACCGGGAACCTCATCCTTCACGGCGCCACCAGCCTTCAGATCGAGGGCCTTGTCTGTGTGGACGGCGACGTTCTCGTGGGACATGGCACCAAGGCTCAGATCCGCGGCGCGCTATTCGCCGCTGGCGAGATCTCCGAGGCCGCGATTGATTCCGCCGGGTTCCCCAACGAGGCTATTTTGCGGAACATACCGACGTGGCCCGGCAACGGCTTGCTGGAACTCGATGGCGAGGACCAGTACGTTCAGACGCTGGACGATGAAACGACTCTGCAACTGACCGGCGACTACACACTGATGGTGTGGCTCAAGCCCGAGCTCGTTCAGAATCCGTGGGCCGGAGTCCTCTGCAAGACTGATCCAACCGGAAGCGTGAACCACTGGGTGCTTCAGTTCGACGAATCTGCTTCCAGACTCATTGTCCTGCACGGGACAACCGCAACCAGGTGGGACACGGGAATCACGTTGGCTGATTTTGCCGACGGGGGGCACGGTGTCAGTGTGATCCGCCGGGGAAACGATATGAAGTCTTATCTCGATTGGGTCGAACGTGCCTCGGGCACCCTGTCGACGTCGCCTGGGATTGGAAAGGGGCACCTGAACATCGGCGCCGACCGCACGGGTGATAATGTCTTCAAGGGACAATTGGACGACGTAAGTGTGTACAACGGTGCGTCCCTGATCGGGCGCTGGACCTTCTATTCGAGCGGCTCCGAGCTGAATGTGGTTGCATCGCCCACAAGGGCAGCAATCAGCACGTGGGCTTCGGGGAAGCGGGAAGACTGGAGCCCGGCGGGAGGGGCTTTTTTCCGAAGCATCGATTCCCGGCAAGAGTGAAATGGCACAGCGGATGATCAGGTCCCAGAACACAAAACGGTTTATCGGTCCACTGGAGGCCGACGGGAAAAAAGCCCGAGTTGCAGCAGCCTGCGGCGGACGCGCGTGCGTCAAAGGCTTTGCCCAGGCCGCCTGTTTGACGCGACAACACGTAGCGGTTGAGAGGGCTTTTTTCAGGACGTTGACCGCGTCGCAAGGCGCTTCTGACGCCTGTAGGGACTGCCTGGGATCTCGCCGCCGGATAGCAGACGGCGGTCGCGCCGGTGATCTTGCGGCGGCCGTGCGAATCCTCGCATATCTCGGCGGACCGGTCCGATCGCAGGTTAAGCCGACTTGCCGGCAGGTCGAAAGAGAAACGGAGGTAAAGTTGACCATGGGTAGGAATACGACAGCACAATCTGTTGGGCAGGCCGCAGGGTCTTGTGCCGGATTCACGCTGATCGAGCTGTTGATCGTCATCGTGATTCTGGGAATCTCTGCGGCGATCGCGGTGCCCATGATGTCTTCCGCGGCGAGCATGCAGATACGCGCCGCCGCCGGCATTGTGGCGGCCGACCTCGAATACGCCAAGAGTCTGGCCATCACCACGGGCCAGCGGCACAAGGTGGTGTTCAACGTGGGCAACGACAGCTACGAAATCCGCAAGGTTGTGGACGCGGTCGATGAGGCGGTCAAGCACCCGATCACGAAGAAGAGCCAGTACGTGGTCAATTTCGCCACCGATGGAAGGCTGGATCGGGTGGAGATCGACAGTACGACGTTCACCGGCGATGCCGTGACGTTCGATCCGCTCGGCAGCCCGGTAGGTTTGCTTGCTGAAGGTGTGGTGACTCTACATGCCGGGGATTTCACCCGGACCGTGACGGTCGAACCTGTGACGGGATTCATCTCCGTTTCCGAATGAGTGATTTTGATATGCGACTGTCCCACTGGATAAACAGGAAAGAGAAGATCCTGCCCATCGGGCTGGACATCGGACACAGTGTCGTCAAGATGATCCAGTTGGCGGTGTCCGACGATGGGGTTCGGGTGCTTGCTGCCGGCAGAGCGGTCGTCGGTCTGAATGATATGAGCGACGATAACGCATGGCGACAGCGGGTGGCGCCGGCCATTCGGCGTCTGCTGGCCGAGGGCGCCTTCAAGGGAAGGGATGTCGTCACAGCCTTGCCGGCAGACAAGCTGAGAATCACCTCGGTGAGGCTGCCCGAGATGCCGAATGAGGAGGTGGAGCAGACGCTTCGCAAAGAGGCGGCCCATCGATTCGCGCTGAACCCGAAGATCGACGCCATCAGCTATGTGCTGGCGGGGAACGTGCGACAGGGTGACGAACTCAAGAACGAATACATCCTGTTCGCCAGCGACGATGAGGCGATCCGCGGTCATATTGCCCTTCTGGAAGAGGTCGGCCTGCAACCGACGGGCATCGACGCATCGCCCTGCGCGCTGTTTCGTTGTTTTGAGCGGGTGATGCGGCGCCAGGAGGACAAGGAACGCACCATCATGTTCCTGGATGTCGGGCATCGGTACACCACGATCGTCCTGGGGCGGGCCGGCGAGATTTGCTTCGTCAAGCAGATGGCGTTCGGGGCCGCCCGGTTCGCAGAAGACATCGCGGCCAAGCTGTCGATCTCGGTGACCGATGCGGAGGCCTTGCGCCGCCAGATGATGTCCGACGACTCGGTCGATGCGGCGACGCGCCGGCTCGTCGTTGACACGCTGCACGGCACCGCGGAGCAACTGGCCGGAGAGATCTCGTTGTGTCTTCGGTATTACACGGTGACGTTCCGGGGCAAACGAGTCGAGCGGGCTCTGATGGCGGGAGGTGGTGTCCACGAGGAGGCCTTGCTCAGCGTGATGAGGCACCACCTGGCCATTGAAACGGACATCGCCGAACCGCTGCGCGGGTTTGATCTGACGTCGGTCGGGGTCGCGATGGAAGACCTGTATCCGGCGGCGGACTTCTCGCTGGCGGTCGGGCTGTGCCTCAAGGGATGGGGCGCTTCCACCGTGTCCCTGGTGAAATCGGATGTCGGACTGGAATCCATACTGGAAGGTGCATCCTAGTGAAAGAGATCGATTTTCTTCCAGAATGGCATAGAGAAGGCAGACGTCGCCGCCTTCACATGAGGCGGCAATATGCCGCGCTGATCGTCTTGTTTCTGGCCTTGGTGACATACAACGCGGTAGCCACGCACAGGATCGCGCGCGCCAACGCGGATCTGGCCAGGCTGGAGGACCGACGATTCTGGGCGGAAGGTCTGGTGCATGAGTACAACATGGTCACACAGCAGTTGGCCGCCCGCCAGGCCAAGGTCGCGTTGATGGAGCAGGTCGATGCGCGCATCGACCTGGCGGCGGTGCTGGCAGAGATCAGTTACATCATCGGCGACCGGGTGCTCTTGAGCCGTCTGGAGTTCACGTCGGAGCCCCTGGCCGCTGCGGAAAAGACCTCGGAACGGGACAAGACCGCGGTGCGTAGCGCCAGCCCCTCGCGTGCGACCGCCAAGACGGCCTCTCTGGGGAGGGTGCGGTTTCGGGTGGCCCTGGCGGGAATCGCGGTCGATTCGGCCGAAGTGGGGGCGCTGGTCCGTCGGTTCGAAGAGTCCCCGTACTTCCAACTGGTCCATCCGCTGTATCGCGACAACACGATTCAGATTGGTACTGGCGAATCGTCGGGTTCGCGTACGAGTGAGAACGAGGCCCGACGTGTGGAGACGCGCTCGATCAGTGTCACGGAGTTTGAGATCACGTGCTATCTGGCCAACTATGAGGAGCGGGACACGTGATGAGCGAGAGACGATCCAATTCCTGGCTGAGTCGGCAGCAGTTGTGGGTGTTCGCCATCGGCGGCCTGTTCCTGGCGGACTTCGTCCTGTACGGGTATCTGCCGTTACGCGAAAGGCTCCAGTCTCTGGGGCAAGCGAAAACGCGTCACCTGCAGTTGATCTCCACCGCCGAGGCGCACAGCCACGTGCTGCCGTCCCTGACCGCGCGACTGAGAGAGACCGATCGGTATGCCCGGAACTATGAGGATTGGATTCCCAATGAAAGTGCCCTGGGGCAATTCCTGGGACAGATCGCCCGGATCATGACGGAAAACAACCTGTCGGACCAGGATGTGGTGCTCGGTCAGGAACAGGTCTCGGGTGACCTGATCTGTATACCGGTCCACATGAAGTGTGTGGGGAACCTGAACGGAATCTTCGGATTCTTCCAGGACCTTCAGAACCTCGGTCGGCTGGTCCGCATGGAGAAGACCACCCTGGCCAACACGAAGGCCTTCAACGGCAGCGTCGCCATGGAGGCGGACGCGGTTATCTTCTATCGGGCGCGGAAGACGCAGGACGCGAGCCTGTCCGCGAACCAGAAATGAACGGACGCCGTGAACGATGAAGCGTAATGCCGCCAATCCATTGGGCTCGGTTTCCCGGATGACGAGCCACCTGATCCGAGGTGGCAGGAAGACGGGCCTGGCGATGGCGCTGGTGGTCGTGATGGCCGGGATGTGGTTCCGCGTCCTGACCGGCCAGAGACCGCGCGGGGTGGAAGCCGGTCCGAATCCCGCGTCGCAGACGGACCAACCGTCGAAACAGGAGCCGCAGGTGCGCCTCGTCCACTTGCCCGTGGAGCCCGGGCGGCATGACCGCATTCACAGAGACTTCTTCACGACACAAGACTGGAGCGGCTTTGCCACGGTATCCCATTCACAGAGCACGGGTCCTGTTCCAGAAGTACAGCCAGTGACACCCACTCGAACCAATGACGTGATCGACAAATTGGCCAAGACCCTCAGGCTGGAGGCCGTGTTATGGAGTGCGGACCCGCAGGCGTTCGTCGACGATCGATTGGTACGCCTCGGGGATACCATCACTCTTCGAGACGGCTCCGAGACCTACGCATTCGAAGTAGTACAGATTCAAGAAAATGCCGTGCTTGTGACCTGCCGCGACCGACAGTGGACGCTGAAGCTGTCGTCGCCCACCGACGTAAGAAAGTGACGCATTGGTCTTAGAACGATAATGAAATCAGTACAACCAAGCAGGATGTGGAAGAACAGGAGTAAGGTTATGCATTACGACAGAACAACTGTGAAATCTTGCCAGGCCCGGTGGGGCCGACGGCTTTGCGTGCTGGCGGTGCTGGCCCTGTTGGCCGGACCCCTGACGGCCGCCGAGAGCGATCCGGTGGCACCGACGTCCGAAACGACGCTCGATACGCTGGCCATTGAACCCGATCAGGCCCAGGTGGACTTCTCCGGCGACGGAGTCGTCATCAAGTTCATCGCGTTCAAGAAGGACGGCGATGTGCGGGACGGGCTGCGTCTGCTGGCCAAGCTGTGCCGGAAAAACATCGTCCCTTCGGCCAGTGTGACAGGGCCCTTGAATTGTCCGGAACTGCGGGATGTGACGTTTGAACAGGCGCTGGCGGCCATGCTGGGCGACAAGTTCGTCCCGGTGCAGGACGGCAACCTGATTCATATTCGCACCAAGGAGGAACACAAGAAGATCAAGGAAGACCCCGAACGGATGATCCACAAGGTGATCACGCTGTACTACACGACGGCGGAAGAGGCCGAGAAGCTGATCCGCCCGGTGCTCAGCGCCAGCGCGCAGATCACCAAGACACAGGCCGCCGAAGAGAAGATCTCCTCCGCCAGCAGCACGGGTTCGGGTGGAGGGTCTCTCAGTGGCGGCGGCGGCGGTGACAACACGGCCACCAACGACATGATCGTGATCTTCGACTTCCCGGAGAACATCGAGAAGGCCGAGTCGGTCATTGCGCAGATCGACATTCGGCCGAAGCAGGTCCTGGTCGAAGCGACCATTCTGGCCGCCCGGCTGACCGAACAGACACAGTTCGGTGTGGACTGGAACCTTCTGAGCGGCGTGGCTGTCACCGGTTTTCCGGCGAACATTGTCGGAGGCCAGGGTACGCCCTGGGAAACCAGCGGTTTCCGGGTTCCCAACGCGGCCGGCGGTCTGCGTGTCGGATTCTCGTCCGACAACGTCCAGGCCATCATCACGGCCCTGGAAGAAGTCACGGATACGACGCTGCTGGCCAACCCGAAGATCCTGGCGGTCAACAAGCAGGAAGGCTCGGTGCTGATCGGTAAGAAGCTGGGCTATCTGGATCAGACGACCCAGACCCAGACCTCGACCACGCAGTCGGTGGCCTTCTTGAATACCGGTACCCAGTTGATCTTCCGGCCGTACATCGGCAGCGACGGCTACATCCGGATGGACATCTATCCGAAAGACAGCGACGGCAGTCTGAACGCCCAGGGGATTCCGGACGAAACCACCACGGAGTTGCGGACCAACGTCATCGTCAAAGACGGGGAAACCGTGATTCTGGGCGGTCTGTTCCGTGACAGCATCACGGCTACGCGCGCGCAGGTTCCCTTGCTGGGGAGTCTGCCGATCATCGGAGCCGTTTTCCGGGGCACCGACGACACCTCGCTGCGGGAAGAAGTGATCATCCTGCTGACGCCTCACATCATCGAAGAGCCTTCGGAGGTCGGCGGCGCGGACCGTGCCGACGATATCCGGCTGAAGATGGACGGCGCCAAGCACAACCTGCAGGGCCTCGATCGCGCCCGCATGGCGGAGGATGCCTACGCCCGAGCGGCCAAGTACTATCTCGAAGGTGATGTCGACAGCGCCGTGTACAACGTCAAGGTCGCGCTGATGATGCGTCCGACGTATCTGGAGGCGCTGCGGCTGAGGGAACGGATTATCGTAGAAACCGATCCCGAGGAACTCGAGCGGATCGACAGCATCGTCCAACAGGCGATTGATCAGCAAGAGGCCCGGAACTGGAAGAGACGCTGACGCGTCTTCCCTGATCGAAGGTCATGCCCGTAGTCTACGGGTTCGGAGGAGTTGTTGTGAGACGCCAAAGACGCTTAGTCTGGGCCGCGATTGCCATGGTGATGGCCTCGCTGTGCATCGCGGCCCTGACCGGGCCTTTCCATTCTGGCATCGGAGTAGGGTGGCGCAACCATCTCGTTGCGTGGCGTCTTATCGCCTGCTGCAGCGGGGCTGTGGGCGTGATCATCCTGGGTCTGGCCTACCATCGGCTGGCCGGGGCGATTGCGTCCATAGCCCGGCAGCTTTCCTGCGACGCGGCCGGCTCGATGGATCTCCAAGCCGTCGAGCGGGCGGCCGCGACGGTTCAGACACGCCTCCAGGAAGGCCAGAAAGCCCTTCGCACGCTGGAAGCCGAACTGGGCGACCTCCGCATTCGATCTCAACTTGCCGATCGACAGAAGCAGCACACCGAGGCGATCATTTATAGCCTGCGCGACGCCGTGCTCGTGGTGGATGAGTCCGACCGGCTGCTGATGGCAAACGCGGCCGCCGCCCAGCTCTTCGGGTTCGACCCGGAGCAGGCGCGCTACCAGCCGCTTGAGCAGAGCATCGAGCCGGCGCACAAGGATTTCGTTCAGTTGATTCAGCGTTGCCGGGAAAGCGCCACGGAGGCGACGCGTCGCGAGATGCAGTTCGTCCGGCCCGATGGTCCCCATACGTTCGACACGATCGTCTCATGCGTTCTCGAGCGGGACCGGGTCTTGGGGGTGGTCGCGGTGCTGCATGATATCACGCGAGAAAAGGAAGTCTCTCAGATGAAGAACGACTTCGTCAGTCACGTCTCGCACGAATTGAAGACGCCGCTGGCTTCCATCATGGCGTATTCGGAGATGCTGGCCGACGGGGAGGCCGACGATGAGCGGACGCGCAAGGAGTTCTACCAGGTTATTCAGACTCAGGCGCAGCGGCTCAACCGGCTGATCGAGGATATTCTCAATGTCTCACGAATCGAGTCGGGACTGATCAAGGTCCAGAAAGAACCGGTCAGTCTGACGATTCTGATTGAACAGCAGATGCAGATGATCAAGGGATTCGCCGAGGAGAAGGGAATCACAGTCACGGGGCAGAAACCCATCGTGTACGACCAGGTTCTGGCTGACAAGGATATGATCTCGCAGGTGATCGTGAACCTGCTGAGCAACGCGGTCAAGTACACTCCCCCCGGCGGGACCGTGCGGATCCAGACGGAGGTGAACGAGATCGAGGAGGTGGTCCGCGTCACCGTTACGGATACCGGCGTCGGCATTCCCGCCGACGAGATCGCTCACGTGTTCGACAAGTTCTATCGGGTGAGCGCCAACAACAAGCAGGCCAAAGGGACCGGTCTCGGCCTGAACCTCGTCAAGCAGATCGTCGAGAAAGTACACGACGGTCGTGTGTTCGTCACCAGCCAGGTGGGTGTTGGAAGCACCTTCGGATTCGAGCTGCCTCTGGCGGCCGCCGAACTGGCCGGCACGACCCGATAACGGCGGAGTTTACGCCTCTTCACGGAGAGGGGATTCCCGAAACCCAGTTTTGGAGTGGATGAAAATGACAGGCAAGAAGGTGCTGATTGCGGATGATGAGATCCACATTATTCATGTCGTGGCGATCAAGTTACGCAACAACGGATACGAGGTGATTGCGGCCAACAACGGAGCCGAGGCGTATGAACTCGCATGCCGCGAGAACCCTGACATCGTGGTGACGGATTACCAGATGCCGTTCGTCACAGGGCTCGAACTGATCGAGAAGCTGCGGAAGAACGAGGCCACGACGCACATTCCGGTGATCCTGTTAACCGCACGCAGCTTCGCGATCAGTCAGGAGATGCAGGAGGCGCTCGGCGTGCAGGAGTGCCTGAGCAAGCCGTTCAGCCCCAAGGAACTGCTTAAGACAATCGAGGACATTCTCTATCAGCGTGCGGTTGCGGTGAAGAACTGATTCCACGGCCGCGACGATGGACGACGCACGGCATACGGTGAGGAACCCTGAGAGGGCCATGCTGACCAGAACGACACCAGGACTGACCTGTCTGCAACGACGCGATCTGGAGCGGTTCGGAGAGCGCATTGTGCAGTTTGGTGTGAATGTCTCCGTGGTTGACCCGGACGGCCGCATGGTGGTCCTGCGCAATGGGGGGCAATTCGACAGCGATCCGGAGGCGATGGAGGAGGCGGCGCGCGCCGTCTCGCAAGCCATGGCCAGACATCCGGCCGAACGTTGTGAGGGCCGCGTCTGGGAGTTCTGCGACCGTCGGAAGCTGCTGGCGGTTCCGTTGTGCCTGCCTTGTGCGGCGACCGCCGACCATATCCTGGCGGGCGTGATCGTCGCCGATGAGGGCCCGCCGGAGGCCGGCGCGTGGCCAGGCGACGGGATGCGAGAGAGCCGGACGAGCGATTCGTTCCGGTTCTCGGCCTGCCTGCGCGAAATGCTCCAGCTCATGGCGCAGAATTTCCAGCTCTCCGCGCGCAGCGACGGGCAGATGGAAAAGATGGGTACGGAACTGGCCCAGGTGTACGAGGAACTGGTGCTGCTGCACAAGATCAGCACGCACATGAAAGTCACCGAGTCGGACAGCACCTTCCTTCAACTGGCCTGCGACAGCCTGACGGACATCGTTCTGGTCGAGGGAATCGCCGTCGTGCTGGAGCGGGTCATCGACGGAGAGAAGCGGTTCATGGTGGCCGCCGGGTCGGGGCTCATCGATCTGGACACCCGCACGGCCGCTCTGCTGCACAGTCGCCTCACGGAAGAGATTCGTCGAGGCCAGGAGGCTCTGCTGGACAGCGCGATCGACAGGCCATTCCGGTATGAATGGCCTGCGAGCATCCGGAACATCATTGCGGTGCCGCTGTGCGCGAAGGAGCCGCAGCATTCGCGTCGAACGGTTCGTGCCTCGAATGCGGTGGCGATCATCGGATACATGGTCGCCGTCAACCGCATCGACAAGCCCGATTTCGACAGCACGGACATGAAGCTCTTCGGCTCCGTTGCCAGTGGCTGCGCCGTGTTCATCGAGAACGGACGCCTGTTCAACGATCTCAAGGAACTGTTCCTCGGTTCGTTGAAGGCCCTGACGGACAGCATCGATGCCAAGGACCAGTATACCCGGGGGCATTCCGAGCGCGTCGCGGTCATCTCACGGTGGCTGGCGGAACGCGTCGCGGAACAGGAGCCTCTGGAGGACGAGCAGATTCACCGGATCTACCTGGCGGGTCTCCTGCACGATATCGGCAAGATCGGCGTGGACGAGAACGTGCTCCGCAAGAACGGCAGACTGACGTCCGAAGAGCGCGAGATCATCCAGCGTCATCCGTCCATCGGGGCCGGGATCCTTCGCGGCATCAAGCAGATGCGCGACATCGTTCCCGGGGTGCTCCAGCACCACGAACGCGTGGATGGAAAGGGCTATCCGGACGGCTTGGTGGGCGACCAGATTTCGCTGACCGCCAAGATCCTCGGACTGGCGGACAGCTTCGACGCGATGACGTCCAAACGGGTCTACCGCGATGCCATGACCCTGGATCGGGCGCTCGAGGAGATTCGGAAGGGCCTGGGAACACAGTTCGACGAGAGGATCGGCCGCATCTTCCTGGAGAGCGATATCTACCATCTGTGGGACATGTTACAGGAAAACGGCCCGGCGATGTACGGTGCGGGCCATTTTGCTGATTATGGGACGACGGCGATAGGGACTTTGTTGCGATGAAGATCAACCTGCAGAACTACAACGACGTCACGGTCATCGAGTTGCAGGGTGAACTCGATGGAGACATCGAGGAATCGATGAAGGACACGATGACCCAGACCGTGGCCGCGGGCCGCAAACGGATCGTGGTCGATATGAGCAACGTCAGCGCCGTGGATAGTCAGGGACTGGAGCTGTTGCTGTGGGTGCGGCAATACTGCCGGCAGAACCGCGTGCAGCTCCGGCTGGCCGGACTCGATGAGACCATCGAGAAGATCCTCGAGATTACCGGCCTCCAGACCGAATTCGACCGTCACGTCGAGTTGGCCGAGGCCGTCCGCAGCTTTGCCTGATCGCCGAGGGCATGGGGACCGTAGGGTATGAGTCAGATTCTGCTTGAGAACAAGATGCAGCTCGGCCAGCTTCTGCTGGCACGAGGCGTCGTCAGTCAGGAGCAGATCGACCGGGCTCTGGCCGAACAGCAGGAGAAGGGCCATCACAAACTGCTGGGCGAATTGCTCGTCGAGATGGGCTATTGCAGCGAGAACCAGATCGCGGCGGCCCTGGCCGAGGCCTATGGGGTTCCCTACGCGCAGGTCAGCCCGAAGTTGTGCGATCCCAAGGCGGTGGAGCTGCTGCCGCGTGAGTTTCTCGAGGCACACGTCGTTTTGCCGCTGTTCAAGGTCCACGATGTTCTGACTGTGGCCGTCAACGAGCCGACCAATGTCTTTCTGATCGACGAGATCGAGCGGATCAGCGGGTGCCGCGTCCGGGTCGTCTGCTCGACCACCAAAGACATCCGGGCGACGCTTCAGTCCTACCTGCCGGCCGCCAACGTGTTTGTGATCGACGATATTATTGACGACGAGGGGCTCGAAGAGTTTACGCTCATCGAGAGCATCACGCAGGACATCAGCAATCTCGAAGAGGTGGCCGGCCAATCCCCCGTGGTCAAACTGGTCAACTACCTGCTGTACAACGCGGTGCGCGAGAATGCCAGCGACATCCACATTGAGTGCGATGAGAAGCGGCTGCGCGTCCGGTATCGCGTCGACGGCAAGCTCTACGAGAAGATGCGTCCGCCGTATCAGATGCACGCCGCGATCGTCTCCCGAATCAAGATCATGGCCGAACTGGACATCGCGCAGCGCCGTCTTCCCCAGGACGGAGGCATTCACGTCCTGGTCGAAGGTCGTCCGATCGATCTGCGCGTCTCCGTCATGCCGGGCAATCACGGGGAGAAGGTCGTCATTCGTGTCATCGATCCTCAGAAGATCCTCTACAACCTGGAATCGCTCGGTTTCACCTACGACAATCTCCTGCGTTTTCGCCAGGTCATTCAGGTGCCCAACGGCATCGTTCTCGTTACCGGCCCGACGGGCTCCGGCAAGAACACGACGTTGTATGCCGCGTTGTCCGAGCTGAACAGCGAAGAGGTGAACATCTGCACGGTGGAAGACCCCGTGGAATGCAACATCTCCGGCATCAATCAGTTCCAGGTCAATGCCGCGGTCGGTTTCGAGTTCTCGACGGCTTTGCGAAGCCTGTTGCGACAGGACCCCGACATTATCATGGTCGGCGAAATCCGCGATCAGGCCACGGCCAATATCGCCGTCCAGGCCGCGCTGACCGGACACCTTGTGCTCTCGACACTGCATACGAATGATGCCCCGGGTGCGGTGACCCGTCTGCTCGATCTGGGAGTAGCCCCCTATCTGGTCAGCGCTTCGCTCAAGGGCGTTCTGGCGCAGCGACTGGTCCGCAAAATCTGCTCGAACTGCAAGACCGAATACGACCCGCCGCCCAGTCTGAAGAAGGCCGTACAGGCCCAGGGTGGCGAAACCTGCAAGTTCTATCGAGGGGTGGGGTGCAAGAAGTGCCGGAACACCGGGTATGCCGGGCGCATCGCCATCCACGAACTGCTGGTGCCGGACGACGAAATCATGGAGATGATCAATGAACGCGTCAGCGCCAAGAAGCTCCGGGCCGCGGCCTTGGCCAAGGGCATGACGCCGCTGCACTTTGACGGCATCGAAAAGGTCAAGGCGGGGATCGTGTCGATTGAAGAGATATTGCGAATCACGGCTCTGGATACGACGGGGATGGGCGAATCCTGAGACCGATGGAATAGCGAAGTGGGCCTATGGCGACCTTGATGACAGAGATGCGAAAGACCGGCCCCGACGGCGATACGTCGGCGGCGGGGGCCCCGGAACCGAAGCCGGGCTCCGGCGGTGCCGCGCCGGGTGCGGCGGACCCGGGACCGATGGGAAAGGTGCGCGCCAAGAGCGGCGACCTGATTCTCTTCACGACGCAGTTGGCGGTCATGCTCGACAGCGGTGTCATTCTCAGTGACGCCCTCGACGCGATCGGGGAACAGGCCGCGGACCCGCGATTCAAAGCCGTTATTCTGGACCTCTCGGATCGTGTCAAGGGCGGCGAGACGTTTTCCCGCGCCCTGACCTGCTACCCGAACACGTTCAACAAGATGTTCGTCAGCATGGTGAAAGCCTCGGAGGCTTCGGGGCGAATGGTCGAGATGCTGTCGGTCCTGACCGGATACCTCAACTTCGAGGCCGACACACGCAAACGCATCCTCGGCGCGCTGACCTATCCTCTGATCATGGTACTGATGGCAATCGCCGCCACCGGCACGCTGATGTTCTTCGTGCTGCCGCGTTTCATGCGGATCTATGAGACCCGGGAAGCGGCGCTGCCCAAGCTCACCCAGGTACTCGTTCATATCAGTCATGTTCTGGGCAACGGCGAGATGATGGCCGTGCTGGTGACCACCGCCATCCTGCTGGGCACGGGCCTGTACGGCTGGTCGCACACCGTTTCGGGACGGCGCGTCCTGGACGGGATGAAAATCCGGACCCCGGTCATTGGGACCATGTTCGTGGACATGGTCGTCACGCGGAGCATGCGGATCATGGCCACGATGGTCAACACGGGGGTTCGCCTGCTGGACGCGATCCGCGTGATCCAGGGCTGTGTGGACAATTACTACTTCCAGCAACTCTGGGAGGAAGTGGACGACAAGATTCAGGATGGGTACCAGCTTTCCGAGGCCATTCTCATCTCCGAGCGTGCCAAGCTGATTGCGCCCGGCATCATCCAGATGCTGCGGGCTGGCGAGAAGGCCGGTCGGCTGGGCGAGGTGTGCGACAAGATCTCCGTCTTCTACGAGAAGAGGCTGGCGGCCTCCATTCAGAGCGTGATGACAGTGATCGAGCCGCTGATGATCACCCTTCTCGGGGCGATCATTGGAACCATCGCCATTGCGCTTCTGCTGCCGGTCTTCCGCGTCTCCAGCGTGATTGCTCACTGATCGGGCATGGCCACGGAGGCAAGCACCTTGCGGCACGTGCAGTGGTTGCCCAGGTGGCAAAGCGCCAACTGTGGTGCGACAAAATCGATCGGGAATGTCATGGGCTCGGTCACCACGCCGTACCCGATCGTGATGTGCGGGAAGAACGCCTCAAACGCGGCCTTGCGGCGGTAGTCCCGAATCCACGCCAGCGTACTCGGCGCTGCCTCGTCGTCGCCGCAGAGCATCTCGGCGGTTACGTTGCCGCTCAGGGGGGGCTCCCGGATCTCCAGGATCTGCTCGTGCAGCCTCTGGAGGGCCGCAGTTTTGGCCACGGCAAAGAGCGAGTTCGGCTCGTTCCGCGCATTCAGCACCGTCACGACCCCCGTGACCGTGAGCTTGCCAACGGGGCAGGCCTTCGCGATCCCATCGAGCCTCTTCTGGATCGCATCGACCTGATCGGACTCGATGCAACCCATCGCCAGCGAGATGTGCGGCAGGCACGTGGTCTCGGCGAGCACGATCTCGCGACAATGGCTGCCGATCAGCTTGCGGTTCGTCTCGATCGCCAATTGCGCGATCTTCGCCTCAGGCAAGAGCACGATATCGACGGCGATCTGGCTCATCGTGTCCTTTCTTGCATCTGTGCAACGACCTCATCGAATTGCCGCAACACCATCTCATCGGTCTGTTCGATGAATCGAGTGACGATGGCGATGGCCACACAGTTGGCGACAAACCCCGGGACGATCTCGTACATCCGTTCGCTCATACCCACCTGCTTCCAGAGGACCAGCGTGACGGTGCCGCAGACCATGCCCGCCAGCGCCGCCGGCCAGCTTGTTCGCTTTGAGAAGAGCGCAAACAGCACGAGGGGTCCGAAGGCTGCGCCGAATCCGCCCCAGGCGTAGGCGACGATCTCCAGGATAGTCTCCGTCTTCACGCCCAGGGCCAGGATCAGAGCCATCAGCGAGATGACGAGGACGCACAGGCGCCCCACGAGGACGACTTCGCGCGGAGTGGCGTCGCGGTGGATCGCCCGGCGGTAGAAGTCCTCGGTCAACGCCGATGACGAGACGAGCAGTTGCGAATCGATCGTGGACATGATCGCCGAGAGGATCGCGGCCAGCATGATGCCGCCCAGCCACGGACGGGTGACTTCGGCGATCATGTAGATGAACACCTTCTCGGGGTCTCCGCCCGGCACGGTCCGAAACAGCCCGATGCCGATCAAGCCGATCGCGACGGCCCCGGCCAGCGAGATGAATACCCAGACCATCGCGATCACCATCGACCGGGAGAGTCTGGCGAGCGATTTGACGCTCATGAACCGCACGAGGATGTGGGGTTGGCCGAAATAGCCGAGTCCCCAGGCCATCGCCGAGACGACCGCGAGAGAGGCGGCCGGTCCGCCGGCGGGGCTGAGGCTCCGTGCGATGTCCTTCACCGCCATGCCGTCCTGGATGCCGGCGGAGCCCCCGGCCCGCCCGTAGGCCAGCACCGGCACGACGACCAGCGCGATGACCATCAGTGAACCCTGGAACACGTCCGTCCAGCAAACGGCCAGGAACCCTCCCATGAACGTGTACGCGATGATGACGGCGCCGCCGATGACGACCGCGACCGGATACGAGACGCCGAAGGTGGACTCGAAGAGCTTGCCCGCCGCAACCAGGCCGCTGGAGGCGTAGATCGTGAAGAAGATCAGGATGACGATCGCCGAGACGGTCCGCAGCAGGCCGGTAGGGTCACCGAAGCGCGCCTCGAAGAAACAAGGCAGCGTGATGGAATTGGTCTTCTGAGTATAGAGCCGCAGCCGCCGCGAGACCAGCAGCCAGTTCAAGCCTGTGCCGATGAACAGGCCGACCGCGATCCACGCGTTCGTCAGGCCGCCGACGTAGATTGCCCCGGGCAGGCCCATCAGCAGCCAGCCGCTCATGTCGCTGGCCTGGGCCGACAACGCCGTGACCCACGCACCCATCCCGCGCCCGCCCAGCAGGTACTCCTCGATGCTCTCGTTGCGCCGGTAGAAGTAGAACCCGATCGCCAGCAGGACGACGAAGTAAACAACAAACGTGACCATCGTCTCGGTCGTCATCATATAGTCCACCATCCGCCGCTCATACCGCATGACCGCGCCCACAACGCAGCCAGCATCGCGGCACAAGGGACTCCCTCTTTATCCGTCCGAGAGCCGCCTCTCTTCTCTTGTCATGCTGAGCGGAGCGCAGCGAAGTCGAAGCATCTGGCCAAAGGCCATGCGCGCCTCTTGTCCTCGGGTAGACCCCTCGGCAGGCTCGGGGTGACACATTGATCGTTGCCAAGTACTTCATTTCATTTTCTTTCGCGTGAGCAACTTCTTCACCCATCCGCACATGCGCTCCATGAACCCTTTCTCATGGGCGACGCCGGACCGCCGGCCGTGAACAGCACCGCGAATCGCGTCACCAGCGCCCCCAGCAGTACATATCCGAGAATCACCTGCAACATCAGAAGCACCTGCCCGCACGTGCTGTCCGGATTGGCGGCGATGTCACCGAACCCCAGCGTCGTCATCGTCACGACCGAGAAGTACAGCGCGTGCACGAAGCCACGAATGTCACCGGCCTCCCCATCGACCGCAAGACAGCCCGGCCACAACCGGTAGACAATCACAAAGACTGATGCGAGAAGCCCGAAACTGACAATGACGCGCCACGTGGACAAACCGTAATCAGATGCCAGCCAGAACAGTCGCACCGGCCATCGCAGGCATCGGTGTTCCTTGTACCATTGCTCCCAATTCATCCGGCGGATGTTGTATTCCAGGAGTTGGCTTGTGTCTGGGTAGATTCGCGTTACAGCAAGAGCGACACCCTCAAACTTCGTGTTCCTGTTCACTTCACAGCGGTAGAGCAAGGTTGTCCCGTCCACGACAAACCGGGAGAAATCGGCATCTTGGAGGCATGCATACCGCAAATCCGCTCCGCCGAGGAATGCAGCGATAAGCTTCGAATGCTCCAGATGAGAACAACTCAAATCGGCCTGCTCGAGGTAAGTTCCGTGAAGCTTGACTCCTTCGAGATGAACCTTGCCGCTGAACCCAGAATTCGGAAAGGCACCAAGCATGGCCCCTCTCATGAAGCCGTTCTGTAGTGTGATGTTTTCCAGAAGGACATCCTGTTCGGGGTGCTGTCTTCGCCAGTCGTTCCACTCGGTCATGTCCTGTCTGTCGGAGCAGCGTTTGAGCATGTCGTACTGCCCCTGGCTGAAGCGGGGTTGCCGCTGGTTCTCTCCCTCGTCTGGCCTTGCCATCGCATCATCCCTCAATACGGCGTTTCGGGTTCATAGTCGGTCTGGCCTCGGCTGAGATTGGCTTTGTTCTTGGGCGGTAAACCGCGTTTTTGGGCCAAAAACGCGGAAATTGGCTTTGTTTGGCGCATTGTGGTCCCTCCGATCTGTCGGACGATGCATCCCTCGGGCCTGCGGCCGGTGGTCTGGAGCCTGGCTCAGATTGGGTTCGATCGGGTTCGTTTCCTCGGTCGAATCGCTGTTCTTGGGCTGAAACGGCCGATAATTGGGTTTGTTTTGCACGTTGGGGGGCCGGTGGAGGGGCGATCCCGGCCCACAGCCACCCGAGACGGTGGTCTCGATTGCTTGGAACTGGTGTTTGGATGGCCATGAGTGCGTCCCTGGTGCTGACGGTCACCGATGGACTATTGAGTTATGTGGATATCATACAACTGGTGGCTTTCGGCGTCAACAAAAAAAACCGGAATCCGGGCCATATTCTTCAGTCCGCGACGATTTTTTCGTCCTGCTCTCGCCAGGCGGGATCGACGATACAGAGGAAGACGAGATCATCATCGCCGGTGTTTTCGATGAACTGGGTGGCATTCGGCGGGATGTAGACGGCGCAGCCGGCGCCGACAACCTGCGATTCGTTGCCGATAAACATCCGGCCGCAGCCGCCGATGACGTAATAGACCTCCGAGGAGGCCAGGCGATGCGGCCTCGTCGCCTCTCCCGCGCCACTCTCGCGTGTGCCAGGCTGTAGCGAATCTCCGCTTCCATCTTGTCCGGATGCAACAACTCACGCAGCAGCGAGCCGTCCCCGGCAACAAACTCCTCGCAATCGCTCAACGACCGTACGAGCATTACGATCCTCCCAACAGAATCGACCCTTCCGTGAAGAACGTTCCGGCGACGCAGGCGGTCATCAGGCAGGCCAGCGTTGCAGCGATCAAGGCTCGAACCGCGACCGGCCCGATGTTCCGCGTCTGCTGCGGCGCCAGGGCGCAGAGGCTGCCGACGAAGATCGCCATCGACGCAATGTGGGCGAATCCGCACAGGGCGTACGTGGCGATGACCGCCGAGCGAGAGTGCTGCAAGAGGCCGTTCTTCATTGCGGCCGCCAGATCGTTGTAGGCGGCCACCTCGGTGACGATCAGGCGTTCTCCAACGATTCGCGAAATCTCTCGAACGTCCGCCAGCGGCACGCCCAGGATCAGCGTTAGGGGGTAGAACAGGTATCCGAACAGGGCCCGGAGCGACCACTGTCCCTGCCAGCCGAACGCGGGGTTGATCCATGCTCCGAGCCCGCCGAGGAGCAGGTCCGCCAGCGCCACGAGGCCCAGGACGGCGATCAGCAGGGCGGCGATGCCGACGATCATGCGCACTCCGGCGTTGGCGCCGTTGACGATCGCCTCGAACAGTCCGCTGTCTTTCTCGTAGTAAGGCTCGACGCGAACACCGAGCGTCTGGGGCTGCTCGCTTTCCGGCAGGAGGATTTTCGACATGACCAAGGCCGCCGGCGCCGAGAGCAGGGACGCCGAGACCAGGTGTCCGGCGATCATCGGAAACTGCTCCCGCAGGCTGAAGACGTACAACGCCAGTACATTGGATGAGACCGTGGCCATTCCCGCAGTCAGGATCGTGCAGGTCTCCGACCGCGTCAGGCGGGCAAGATGTGGCTTGACGGTGAGCATGGACTCGACGCCCACGAAGATGTTGCTGGCGGCCACCAGCGATTCGGCGCCGGAGATCCGCATCAGGCGGGTAAAGACCCGGGCGAAGGCCTTGATCAACAGCGGCATGACCCGCAGGTAATAAAGGATCGCGATCAGCGCGGAGAAGAAGATGATCGTCGGAAAGCCCTGGAACGCCAGGATGAAGCCGAGCGAGGTTTCGCCATCGTCTCCAGTCTGGCCGGGTCCGAGGGCCAGGCGGCCGAAGACGAAGCGTGCGCCGGCGCCGGCCGAGTCAATCACGCGGACGACCCCGTCGTTGACGAGCAGGAAGACCTTCGCTCCGGCCGGCACCAGGAAGATGAACGCCGCGACGGCCAGTTGCAGCACGACGCCCCAGGCGATCAGCCGCCGGTTCATGTTGCGTCGCTCGGCCGAAAAGACCCACGCGACGCCCATCGGGACGAAGATACCCGTGAAGCTGACGAGATTGTAGATGTCCATGACGACGGATTGTACAGACAACCGGGGAGCGTTGGAATACCGGACTGATGGGTAGACTGGGGTGTGCCGAAGCAGTGGAGTGCGGTACGCACCCTACTTTGTCAGCTCGCTGACGTCTTTGAGGATGTGGTGCGGCCGGTAGGCGTAGCGGTCCAGGTCGGACTCCTTGGTGATCCCGCTGAGGACCAGAACCGTGTCGATGCCCGACTCGATGCCGGCGATGATGTCCGTGTCCATCCGGTCGCCGATGATGACCGTCTCGTCGCGTTCGCACTGGAGCAGGGTCCGGGCGTGTCGCATGATGAGCGGATTGGGCTTGCCGATGAAATACGCCTGCCGTCCGGTGGCCATCTCGATCGGCGCGATCAGGGCCCGGCACGCCGGAGCGATCCCCTTCTCGGTGGGCCCTGTCACGTCAGGATTGGTCCCCACCAGCCGCGCGCCGCCCAGCACCAGTTGGATGGCGGTCTCGATCTTCTCGTAGCTGTAGCTTCGCGTCTCGCCCACCACGACATAATCCGGGCTGTTCTCATCGACGGAGAGCCCGGCCTCGTACAGGGCCTGGTAGAGTCCCGAGTCGCCGATGGCGAAGACCCGTCCGCCGGGACATTGCGAGGCGATAAAATGGGCCGTCGCCATCCCGGAGGTGATGAAATGGTCTTCGCCCACCTCGATGCCCATGTGCAGCAGCTTCTGGTGAAGCTCTCGGGGCGAGCGAGCGGAACTGTTGGTCAGGAAGAGGAACCGCTTGCCCTCGGCCTTGAGCCAGTCCACGAAGGCCTTCGAGCCTTCCAGCAGACGCGAACCGTGGTAAATGACCCCGTCCATGTCGCAGACGAAACCGCGTTTGCTTCTCAACTGTTCCATCGATTCTCCAGAAACCACCAGGAGTGCCCCAGCCGACATATGCCTGTCTGAGATTACCGGATCAGTCTGGAGGCGTCAAGGCGGGCCTTGGAACGGTTGCGCTCGGTCGAGGGTTGACAGGGCCGGATCGGGTCTCTACGATTGGGGTACTGGGCAGGTCGGTTCTACGGGCAGAAGGTCGGGGTCGCAGCCATGGCATCGCTCATTGTCACATCAGGCAGGCAGGAAGGGGACTACTATCCACTCGGGCATCGGACCAGCGTGATCGGTCGGGACGAAGCCCTGCTGATTCAGATCCTGGACAACATGGTGTCCCGCAAACACCTGCAAATCCGCTTCGACGAGAAGACGGGCCGATACTACGCCTACGACATGAAGAGCCGCAACGGGGTGTACATCAACAACCAGCGGATCTCCGGCGAGACACCTCTGGTCGACGGAGACGTAATCCTGATCGGACTGACGACGCTGCTGTTCATCGACAAGGACTTCAAGGACAGAGACAGCGCGCTGTTGCACTACAAGAAGGTGGGCGAGCGGATGCGTGTCACGGTGTACGGCCCGCAGAAGATCGACGAGGTCGATCGCGGCCAGGGCGAGACCGGCCATCCCATCCGCTGGTAGTTGGGGCCCGGCAGGCAGACGAATCAGGACAAGGAGGTACGGATGGACCGACGGGAGATGCTGGGGGCTCTTGGATTTGGCGCTGCGGGGCTGCTCGGACTGGCGGGCCGGCGGCAGGACGCCTCGGCCGCAGAGTACGCCAGAGCGACAAAGGGCTTGCCCCCGCTGAAGATCACCGACGTCCGGGCGATCCTCACCGCGCCGCAGGGAATTCGCCTGTGCGTGGTGAAGGTCGAGACGAGCGAACCGGGCCTGTACGGACTTGGCTGTGCCACGTTCAACCAGCGGCCGCTGACGGTCGTGACGGCGGTCGACGAGTACCTCCGACCGTTCGCAAAGGGACGTGACGCTGAGAACATCGAGGACCTTTGGCAGAATGCCTACACCAGCTCGTACTGGCGGAACGGCCCGGTGCTCAACAATGCGCTGAGTGGGCTCGATCAGGCCCTGTGGGACATCAAGGGCAAGCGGGCGAACATGCCCGTGTATCAGTTGCTGGGTGGCAAGTGCCGGTTCGCGGTCGATTGCTACACGCATTGCGGCGGGGGCACGCTGGCCCAGATCGAGGAGAGCGTCCGTCGGGCGATGGAGCGGGGGTTCCGTCACATCCGCATCCAGCGCGGCGGCTACGGCTCGCCGCATCTGTCGAAGCAGGCCGATTTCAAGGAGGCCGGTTTCGGCGCGCCGGTCGATTCGAACATGGAGGTCCGGCCCTACGTCAAGGGCACGCTGGAGATGTTCGAACATATCCGCAAGACGTGCGGCGACGACGTCGAGCTGCTGCACGACATCCATGAGCGCATCCCTCCGATCGAGGCGATCAATCTGGTCAAGCGGCTGGAAGCGTATCGGCCGTTCTTCATCGAGGACCCGTTCGCGCCGGAGGACATCGGCTATTTCAGACTGCTGCGTCAGCAGACCTGTGTTCCCATCGCGATGGGCGAACTGTACAACAACCCACACGAGTGGGTCGGGCTGATGAGCGAGCGGCTGATCGACTTCATCCGCGTCCACATCTCGCAGATCGGCGGTTTCAGCGTGGCGCGCAAAATCGCGGCGCTGGGCGAGTGGTTCAACGTCCGCAGTGCCTGGCACGGGCCCGGCGACGTCTCGCCGGTCGGGCACGCCGCCAACGCGCATCTCGACCTGGCGATCTGGAACTTCGGAATTCAGGAAGCGGTCAGCTTCAACGACAAGACGCGCGAGGTTTTTCCCGGCGCTCCCACGGTCGAGAAGGGCTACATGTACATCAACGATGCTCCCGGATGGGGCGTGGACATCGACGAGACCCTCGCCGCCAAGTTCCCCTTGCCCGAGCATCCCGGCTACTGGGAACCCGTCCGCCGCCCCGACGGCACCGCCGTCCGACCGTAGTTGGCCGGCGTTCTCTGCGTTTACGGCTTGGCGTATTTGTCGCGGTTGCAGGTGATCGTGCCGTCGTGGTATTCGAGCTCGGCCGCTTGCAGCACGGTGCGGTTGGTGCGGTAGAGCGGATGATCCGGCGGGTAGTGCACGTGGTAAAGGATAATGGGTCGGTCGCCGAGCAGGATCACGCCGGGGTGGCCTCCCTTGGCATCGTCCTTGACACGTTTGCCCGGATCGAAGAGCAGACCGTTGTCGAACTGCCAATCGGTCAGGCCGTCCTGCGAGCGATAGGCCCGTATGCCGCGCTGCCCCGCATCCACCACCAGCCAGTAGGCGTCCTGCCACGGCCAGACGAACGGTGCTTCGTGGCTGACGTCGGTGACCGCCGGTCCCACGACCGTCCAATGGTAAAGGTCGTCGCTTTGGGCGAGGTAGGAATAGGATCCGTGGACCTCATCCTTGTAGAGCATGCACCAATTGTCACCCGCCCGATAGACGCAGGCGTCGATGCACCGGTCCGAGGACAGGTCGAGCGTGGACTGAAAGGTCCAGGCTCTGCCGTCAGCGCTGGTGAAGTGCTTGATGAACCGCTTGCCGATCCAGTCCTTGTAGATGCCGTCGACCCAGGAGACGTACATGTGGTATAGACCGTTGTAATACAGGATGCCGGGCGCCCACCAGCTGCAGTTGTTGGCGATAGGGTCGCCAAGGCCCTGATCGCCCTGACACGTGCCGAGGTAGCGCCACTGCCGCCCATCCTTCGACGCCGCAATCCCAATGGCCGAGCCGTGGCAGAACTCGACGCCCTCGTTCGGTTGAAGGGTCGCGCGCCGCTGGGTGTAGTAGACCCACCATTCGCCCGCCTGCTGGTTCCAGACGGGAGCGGGATCGGCGGCCCCATCCCAGATCGGGTCGCTGAACAGCGGGGCTGGGGCATTGGCCAGGTCGAACATTCGCTCGGTTGCGGCGTCGCACACGCCGCACAGTAGAGCCGACAGACACCAACCAACGAGCACTCTGTTTCTCATGTGAAGGTCCTTTCATCGATGGTGGCGGCGCCAGGCAGCCCACTGGGCCTCCAGAAAGCCCCAGCCAATCCCTATGACGGCGCCGACCGCGTGGCCCACATTCGCGACGCTGCCGAGCAGGCCCGTCAGGCACAGGAAGAACCAGACGATCATCAGCGTGACGGTCTGGGGGTGCAGTTCGAGATTGGAGGCGGGATCGAATTTGCCCTGCATCCAGATGTAGCCGAGCAGTCCGTAGACCACGCCCGACATGCCGCCGAACGTCGGTCCGCTGTAGAGGTATTGCCCGACATTGGACAGCGCGGAAACGACCAGCACCAGCGCGAGCAGCCGCCACGTGCCCTTGCGGGTCTCAACCATGCTGCCGAGGTCCCAGAGCCACAGCATGTTGAAGAAGATGTGCAGCAGGTCGAAGTGGACGAATATGGGAGTGAACAGCCGCCAGACCTGACCGTGCCGGACCTCGGACAGGCTGGAGTCCCATTGCACGTAATCTCCATCCGCGGAGTAGTGCGCGATGGACAAATACGCAACGAGGCGGTCGTTGTGGCCCAGATTGGTCGCCAGCGTCACGGCCACACTGACAGCGGCCAGCGTCATCGTCAGAATCCCGTAGCCGACGGGAGGTCTGTAGAAGGCGGTTCGGCCTTCCACAAGGCGCGCCCGCCTCGGGGCGCTCGCCTGCCTGTCACGGTGTTGCTGCCGCGCGCCCTCGCCGGCTCCGAGGACAAACATCGAGTCATCTGGTTGCTGGACGAAACGCTCGAACAGCGCCGCCGCCTCTTCGAGGCGGGATTCGTCGAGGACCCAGATGTCCCAGCCGCCGTCGGAGGCCGGGTCGACCTGATTCTCGATCCGGCGGCTGTAGAGGAAGTCCCCGAACTGCCTTGCCTGCGTCTCGCTTTCCAGCCGGCCGATCTGTCGCATTCCGTGTCCTTGATCCTGTTGACATCGCAACTGTGTGAACGATTCACCCGCGCCGACCGCTGTCCGCCCGGTCCCAGGATGGTATCGTCTCGTCTGCCCCGATTCCAGCCAGAACCGAAGGCGGGGACTGCCCGCCGAGTCCAGTCTATTTCGGCAGTTCTTTGCCGCAGTGAGGACAGCATCGCGGTTGTTTGCGGCGTTCCATCTCTTCGACGAAGCCGGCCCCGAGGATGCCGGTGGGAAGGGCGAACATGCCGATCCCGAGGACGGCGATGATCGCGGCCATGAGTCGACCGATGACGGTTACGGGAAGGACATCGCCGTAGCCGACGGTGGTCAGCGTAGTGACGGCCCACCACATGGCCATAGGGATGCTCGAGAAGTGGTCGGGCTGCGTCTCGTTCTCCGCGTAATACATCAGGCACGAAGAAATGACCAGCAGGATCAGCAGGATGAACACGGTGCTGATGAGCTGTTCCTTCTTGGTCGCGACGACGCGGCCGAGGGTCTGTAGCGAATCCGAGTAGCGTCCGAGCTTCGCCAGCCGCGCGATCCGCATGATGCGCAGGATTCTCAGCATCCGCAGATCGATGTTGACGAACGGAAGATAGAAGGGCAGGACCGCCAACAGGTCGACCAACGCCAGCGGACTGCGCGCGAACCGAAGCCGCCCGAATACCGGATGAGCATACCGTGGCTCCTCGACGCACGACCAGATCCGGAGCAGGTACTCCAACGAGAAGACGATCACAGAGACGTACTCGAACGCCGTGAAAGCGCCATCCATCGCTTCGCGGATCGAGGCGACAGACTCGAAGACCATTGCCGCGACGTTCAGCAGGATCAACACGACGATCGCGACATCGAACACCCGGCTGACGGTGTCGCCCGGCCGGGCGACCGCCACGATCTCCTGCACGCGTCTGCGAACACTCCTGTACGACCAGGCTGCCATATCGGGCGGATCATACCTTTGCCTTCGATACTTCGTCAATACGATCAGTGTCGTGCTGGACCGAATGGGCCTGGTCGGGTAACGTGGATCAGCTCAGATCCGAAGAGCAGAAAGGCAAGAGGCATGAAGGCGATGACCCGACGCGATTTCGTCAAGGCCGCCGGTCTGGCGGGCGTGGCAGCACGGACGTCTCCATTCGCATGTGCCCGGACGATGGGATTGGCCGCGAGCAGGCCGAACATCATCCTGGTTATGACCGACGACCAGGGCTATGGCGAGCTGGCCTGCCACGGAAACCCGATCATCCAAACGCCCAACCTGGACCGACTGCACGCCCAGAGCGTTCGATTCACCGATTTCCAGGTCAGCCCGAGAAACGCGGCTTCGACGAGGTCTTCATCCACGGGTCCGGCGGGATCGGCCAGACCTACCCCGGCAGTTGCGGTGACGCTCCGGGCAACACGTACTTCGACCCGGCGATCCTGCACAACGGCACGTTCGTCAAGACCGGGGGCTTCTGCGCCGACGTCTTTTTGAGCGCGCGTTCGACTGGATCCGTCGGCAGTCGCAGGCGCTCGAGCCCTTCTTCGCCTACATTGTGGAACGCTCCACACAGTCCCTACGTTTGTCCGGAGTCATACCAGAAGCCATATCTCGATGTGGGTCTGGCTGCGGCCTATGCGGCGTATTATGGAATGATCACCAACATTGACGATAACTTCGGTCGCCTGCTTGCCAGACTCGACGAGTGGAGGCTCAGCGAGCGAACGCTGCTGATCTTCATGACCGACAACGGCCACGCGCGGGGCAATCTCTACAACGCCGGCATGCGATCGATGAAGGGCAGTCCGTTCAAGGAACGCTACTGGCGGCAGTTCGGCGGTGGCCCCGACGAGACGCTCCTCAAACAAATGGACCCGATGCGCACGATCTGAACAGCGCACGAGGACCCCGCGTCCTTGTTGTCAAAGACGACCTTTCCCTTGCCGAGGACCGGTGGTCGTTGATTTCGGCCGGGGCATTCCTTATAGTGGGTCCGCTGCCGGCAAACGCAATTCCTGGGAATTGGCCATGGAAAAGGAAGGCAAACTGAAGGAAGCCGTGCTGTGGGAACCTGTCGAGGACAGGAAGGTTCGCTGCCATCTCTGCGCATTTCGGTGCCTGATCGGCGACGGCCGGTTGGGGCACTGCTGTGTACGGCGGAATGTGGGCGGCACGCTGTATTCCCTGAACTACGACAAGGTCTGTGCGGCCAATCCCGACCCGATCGAGAAGAAGCCTCTGTTCCATTTCCAGCCGGGCTCGAGGAGCTATTCCATCGCCACGATGGGGTGCAACTTCCAGTGCGAGTTCTGTCAGAACTGGCAGATCAGCCAGGCGGCGCTCGGAGGCGGCGAAATTGACGGCCAGCCCCTGACCGCCCAGCAGATCGTCGCCGGGGCACTCCGCAGCGGTTGCAGGAGCATTGCCTACACATACACCGAGCCGACCGTGTTCATGGAACTGTGCGCCGATTGCGGCCGGCTCGCCAAGGAAAAGGGTCTGGCGAACGTCTTCGTCAGCAATGGCTATATGACGCGCGAGGCAATCGACTTCGCGCGGGATTGGCTCGATGCGATCAACGTCGATCTAAAGGCCTTCAGCGACGATTACTATCGCCGGCTGTGCAAGGCCCGGTTGCAGCCGGTGCTGGACACGATCGCCTATATCGCGCGGGACACCGATATTTGGATTGAGGTTACGACCCTGCTGATCCCGGGCGCGAACGACTCGGAGGAGGAACTGAAGCAGCTGGCGGATTTCCTGGTTCGCCAGGCGGGCCCGGATGTCCCCTGGCACATCAGCCGGTTCTACCCCCAGTACAAGTACACCGAGGCGAACGTCACACCGATGGAAAGCCTTCAGCGGGCGGAGCGCATCGGCAAAGACGCGGGGCTTCGCTATGTTTACCTGGGCAACGTTCCGGGAACGCGTTCGGAGAGCACCTTCTGCTACAGGTGCGGACGCCTGCTGATCGAACGCATGGGCTATCGGATCGTGGCCAATGAGATTCAGGATTCCAGGTGTCCGCAGTGCGGCACGGAGATAGCAGGTTTTGAGCTTTGAGGTTTCATGAAGATCGTTGCAGATGGGAATATCCCTTTCGTTCGAGAGTGTTTTTCGTCGGTGGGTGACGTAGAGGTCCTGGGGGGCCGTGACATGACGCCGGAGACGGTTGCGGACGCCGATGCGTTGCTCGTGCGGAGCATTACGCAGGTCAACGAGCGACTTCTCTCCGGCAGTTCGGTCAAGTTCGTCGCCACCGCGACGATCGGCTTCGATCACGTCGATCTCGGCTACCTTGATGCGCACAACATCGGCTTTGCCTCGGCGCCGGGCTCCAATGCCAATTCCGCTGCCGAGTACATCGTCGCGGCGTTGCTCGAGATCGCCCGCCGGCACGCGATCCGGCTCGATGGCCGGTCCATCGGCGTCATCGGCGTCGGCAACGTCGGCGGGCGCGTCGCCGCCAAGTGCGAGGCCCTGGGCATGCATGTGCGGCGCAACGATCCGCCCCTCCAGCGACGAACCGGCGATCCGAAGTATGTTCCCATCGAGGCGATCAGCGACTGCGATTTCGTCACGTTGCACACGCCCCTGACGCGGGAGGGTCCCGATAAGACCTACCATCTGGCCGACGGCAGGTTCTTCTCCCGGCTCAAGCAGGGGGCGGTCTTCCTGAACGCCTCACGCGGCGCGGTGGTGGATTCACAGGCCCTGGCGACGGCGATCGACTCGCAGCGTCTGACGGCGGTCGCCTTGGACGTCTGGGAGAACGAGCCGAATATCGACGTGCGCCTGCTTGAAAAGGTGGATCTGGGCTCGCCACACATCGCCGGGTATTCCCTGGACGGGAAGATCGCCGGTCTGATCATGATCTATCAGGCTCTTTGCGAGCACTTCGGCCTCCCGACGAGATTCGATGCGGGCGATTTCCTGCCGGCTCCCGAGGTCCCCACGATCGAGCTGCCTGGCGATGTCACCGACGACCAGGCGGCCATTGCGCTTGCTGTGGAGAAGGTCTACAGCATCGTGCGGGACGACGCCAACCTCCGCCAGATCGCCAACGAACCACCCGAGGCCCGAGGACGGTTTTTCGATGCCCTGCGCAAGAACTACCCGGTGCGCCGCGAGTTCCACAACACCACGGTCGTTGTGCCGGAGCCGGCCGGCGTGCTGATTCGCAAGCTGCTGGGGATCGGTTTTAAGGTGAAAGGGCGGCGGCGTGAAGGCGACGACTGACGGTCTGCTTCGGTGGCCGGGCGGCTCTTTGGATTTCTCCGGTGGCTGTTTGATCATGGGCGTGCTCAATGTCACCCCCGATTCGTTCAGCGACGGCGGACAGTTTCTGGATGCCGAGAGGGCGGTTGCGCATGGCCTGGAGATGGCCTCCCAAGGAGCGGCTATCATCGACGTCGGTGGCGAATCGACCCGGCCGGGCGCCGCGTCGGTGCCGTCGGCCGAGCAGATTCGTCGCGTAATCCCGGTGATTGAATCTCTGGTGCGTCAGACCAAGGTCCCGATCAGCATCGATACCTGCGATGTGGAAGTGGCGCGGGCGTCCCTGGCGGCCGGAGCCACCATTCTCAACGATATCACGGCCCTCGCGGATGACAATATGGCCCGGCTGGCGGACGAGTCGCAGGTCCTTGTGGTGCTGATGCATATGCAGGGAACCCCCAGAACGATGCAGACCAACCCGCAGTACGAAGAGGTGGTGGGGGAGGTCCTGGATTTCCTGGTCGGTCGGGCGAGGCGGGCCGAGGCGTTCGGCATCCCGAGCGAGCGGATCTGGATCGATCCGGGAATCGGATTCGGCAAGACTCTGGAGCACAACCTGCTCTTGCTCAAGCAGATTGGACGTTTTGTGGCGACGGGCTACCGTGTGCTGGTGGGTCCGAGCCGCAAGCGATTCATCGGGACAATCACGGGTCGGGAGAAGCCCGCCGATCGTGTTTTGGGCACAGCGGCGACGGTGGCCCTTTGTGCCGCGGCAGGGGTGTCAATCGTTCGAGTACACGATGTTGCGGCGATGCAGGACGTGCTCAGGGTCGTGCGAGCGGTTCAGGAATGCGGAGCGGCAGGCTCCAAGCAGGGGGCGATCAAACACGCAGGGTGAAAGCATGCGCGGGGAAGCCGGTCTTCAGACAGGTTGATCGTGGACAGAGCAAGCAAACCTCAGCACAGGGCGATATAGCTGGCAATGGCCAGAATGAGGATGCGTCTCTTGCTGATGATGAACGGAAGCCAAGTTTCGTAATAAAACCTGCTCATGGTTCGTTTCTGCCCCCCAAGAATCCATCAATCTCAACGACCGTATTATAGCCGAAACCGGGGTACCAGGGCAAGAAAAAAAGGCCGAGATCGTTCTTAAGTCTTTAGAGAAAATGGTTTTGCGTTCTATCCTTTCTCCGCAACGGTTACGATGCGTAGATGTGCTGAACCGTCTCGAAACGTCCCATATCACGCCGAGCGGGAGACTGCCGATATGATCCGAAAACTCGCCCCCAGGCTGTTCGCAGGGCAGACCCCGGCAGTCCCCAGAACCGTGTGTAGACGGCTGTCGTATATTTTGTTTGACCCGATGCTGCCATGCGATTAGAGTGGCAACTATGGCGTTGTCGCCTCCCCTAGGTACGCGAAGTACCGAAACTGCTGCGGAGGGCAAAGAATGACTCAAGAACCAACGTTAGGATGCTATGCCCTATTTCACACATAGGAGCACGCAGCAACGCACTTAGGAGATGACCATGATTGATTCGACGGAAAACGTCTTGGCTTGGATGCCCGGCCAGTGGGAGTGGCTGGTCATTCTCGTCGTTGCACTTCTGATCTTCGGCAGGCGCCTGCCGGAAATCGCACGCAGCGTCGGAAAGAGTCTCACCGAGTTCAAGAAGGGCATCAACGAAGCGAAGGAGTCCTCCGACGATCTGGTCGATGACGTCCGCAAGGTCAAAGACGATGTTGTGAAGGACGCCAAGAACGCTTCGGGCCTGAACGACGCCGACCTGAAAAGCTGACCGCCGCCCGACCGGGCCCCCTCCTGCTCTCGACCGAGATGGGCGCTGCCATGAAGAACCAGGATCCCCTAAGCTGCACAATGAGTTTAGGCGATCACCTCGAAGAGCTCCGCGCGCGGCTGATCCTGGCCCTTCTCGGCCTGGTGATCGGCTCGGTTATTGCCCTGATCTTCGGCACGCATATCCTGCGGTTCATCGAGAGGCCCTATTATGACGCCATGCGTGGTCGGCTCAAGGAAACGGAAGTGCCTCGGGTGCAGTCGGAAAGCCTCGCCTTGCTTGATCAGTTCTTCGCGACGCTGACGGAGCGCCTGGCGTCGGACCCGAATGCGCCCCCGATCGATCCGAACCGCGTTGCTTTCATCCGGGACGTCTCTGTGAAGGCTGTCAAGGCCTGGACGGAGCAGAAGTGCAGCGCCGCCGAGGGCAAAGCGCTTCCGCTGGATGCGCGCCTCCGGGTCTTGGGGATCCCGGAAGCCTTCACGGCCTACATGAAGATCGCATTCATTTCGGGGCTGATCCTGACCTGCCCATGGGTGTTCTACCAGCTCTGGATGTTTGTCGCGGCGGGGCTCTATGAACACGAGCGGCGGTACGTGCGCCAGGCGGTGCCTTTCTCCGCCGCGCTGTTCATCATCGGAGCGTTGTTCTTCCTGTTTGTTGTCGCGCCGCTGACGCTGCGATTCTTCCTGGCGTTCAACGATATCGTCGGGGTGGCGGCCAACTGGACCCTGGAGAAGTACATTTCCTTTGTGACGATTCTGATGCTTGTCTTCGGGCTGGCTTTTCAGACGCCCATTGCAATCTTCATCCTGGTGCGTACGGGCCTGGTCGCGCTGAAGACTCTTCGCGAGGTGCGCAAGTACGTCATTCTGGTGACAGTCATCGTTGCGGCGGTGGTCACTCCTCCGGACGTGATTTCCCAGATCGCGCTGGCCATTCCGCTGTACGCTCTCTACGAATTGGGCATTGTGCTGTCATACGTCTCGCTTCGGAAGGCCGAAAAGAAGAAGGACGCCGGCGCCGCACCGCCACACCGCGATTAGTCCTCACGCCAGTGGATTCCCACCGAAACGCTGACCTTGTCGATTGGGCATGAGTACGCCACCTCGCGCCCGTCAACAGAACCGATTCCGAATCGGCACTGTATCTTGTCCGGCAGCGTTGGCCGGAGATGTCCGACAGAGAAACCTCCGATCGCCGGCAGCGAGTCGACAGAATCGTGTCGGATTGCCCGCAGACCACGGGCTCGTTTTTCTGCTTCTTTTCCTGTAACAAAGTGCGTTCGATTGCGTCTTATACCATAGACGCCCACGGCGAGGTGTGGGATGTGACACGCGTGTAGTCTCAGACGAGATTCCATTGACACGGGGAAGCCAGCGGGAGTACGACCATGTACAGGCGGAGAATCTGCGCATCCATCGGGACGGTCCTGGCGTTGGCGGCAGGCGCCTTTGCGCAAATCCAGGTAAACGGCTACGGCTTACAACACCAGACGCATCCGGCGGTGGCCATGAACGACAACGGCCAGTTTGTGGTGGTTTGGCGCAGTCACGCCTCCGACGGCCGAGGAGGGGGGGTATTCGGTCGGCGGTTCGGCGCCGACGGGGACGCCCTGGACGACGAGTTCAGGATAAACCTCTCCGAGGTGGACGTGGACAACTGGACGCCGGCGGTGGCGATGGCCCCTTCGGGTGAGTTCGTCGTCGCATGGGTCGCGGCACGGGAAGGCGACCGCAACGTGGTGCTGCGCCGATTCGATGCCGAGGGAGAGGCCCTGACGGAGGAGGTGGCGGTGGCGGATGCTGCGGATGTCGCTGAATCCGACCCCCAGATCGCGATGAATTCGGCAGGGACCTTCGTCGTTGTTTGGACCAACTGGTACGGGGATTCGTACACCGGCAGGAGCTATGCGACGGTCCGTCTTTACGGACCCGACGGGTTACCTCTGGTCGAACCGTTTAGGGTCAGCGACGAGCCACAGCAGAAATGGCCTGATGTGGCGATTGACGAGGCGGGACGATTCGTTGTCACCTGGATTCGGATGGGCGACACGTACAATCGCCCCTACGGCGAGTACATCCGGATTCGCCGGTTCGACGCGGATGGGACACCGTTGGGACCGGAGAAGTCGTTGACAGACGACCTGAACAGCCGGTGGTACGGTCCAGCGGTCGCCACCGGCCGCGATGGCGGGTTCGTTGTGACCTGGGCTATCGGTCCCTTCCCCTACGACATCTGCGCGCAGCCGTTCGACGCGGACGCCGAACCGGTGACGCCGCCTTATCTCGTCAACACCTGCGTCGAAGGCAACCAGGGACGTCCCTGCGTCGTGTCGGACGGGAGCGACCGGTTTCTGATTCTCTGGGACTGCCATGATCCAAGCGGCAACGGCTGCACTATACGCAGCCAGCTCTGCACCGGCGCGGGCGAACTGGTGAATGGCGAATCGACTCTGAAGGTTGAGGACGCCTCTCGCAACTGGTATCCCGATGCGGCGATGGCGGCTGACGGTCGCTACGTGGTGGTCTGGATCGCAGAGACTGCCGACGGCGAAGGCTACGACGTCTTTGCTCAGGTGGGGGCCCTGCGATGATAGAGCAGGATCCGCTCGGCGGCGCAGACGTCGGTCAGTTATGGCAGGCGAGTTGCTTCTGGGACGCTCGCGACAGGTCGTTGAGCAGGTACTTGCGGACCACCACGTCCCAGCTCATGTTATAGGCCAGACGGTAGCCCTCGCGGATCATCGCGTCGAGTTCGGCTTCATTCCGGGGCAAGCGCTCCAATATCTCCCTCGCGAGCCGGGCCCCTTCGGTGGCTTCAATGCGATCGCGCACCTGCCGGTTGATCTGGAGCAGGTCTTCGATGTCATGATACGGGTGGTTGCCCAAGGCGGTGTAGTCGGCCAGGAGGACATTTCTGACGGGTTGTCCGCCGGTTACGTCGCGGACGAAGCCGGCACAGCCGCAGACGCCTGTGAGCACGCAGAGACTGCCGTAGGTGAGCGGTTCGAGCTGGGCGATGCCGAAGGGCTCGTAGATGCTCTGGCCGAACTCGACGTCGCTGCCTTTTCGGATGTCGAGGAACTCCATGTCGGCCGGCATGCGGCTGCCGCAGGATCTGGGATCGAAGCCGAATTGGTTGATGAAGATCGCCTTGACGTTTCTGCTGCGGGCATTGAACTGCTGGATCGCCGTATGAAAGTCGGCTTCCCCGCCGGACAGGTCCGGCCAGCCTTCACGATGGGCGACGGGCCACCCGTAGGTTGATTCCATGCGGTGGATGTCACAACTGCGCCGTCGTGACACGTCCGTGCCCAGCAGGAGATAGACGGCTGTCTGCCCCTGCTGCCTCAGCGCTGCATCCATCTCGGACAGCACGCGCAGGTCGCGCCAGAGCCCCTTGCTGCGGACCAGACGTGTCACGTGCGTGAAAACGTAGTCCGGCCGGTACCCCAGAAGGTTCTCGCAGTACCGCTGGAGCTTGTCTTTGGAGGCCAGCTTCTCGCCCACGCGGATCTCGTGGGCGGGAATGCCGTTGTAGACGATGTCGATGTCGGCTGTCTCGAACTCCGGTGCCAGGAAACGCAGTTCGTCGGCCACGTAGTCCCCGACCGCGTAGATATGGTCGCAGTACTTCGAGGCCTCGACCAGCGAGTGCTTGAAATACGTGGCCTGATTGCCGAAGACATCGCTGACGTAAAGCCGGTCACGATGGGCGCGCTCCATGACGTTGTAGAACATCGTGTCGTGACCGGGATGCTCTTCCACGATGCGGCGCATCGTGGCGACCTCGTGGGCGTAGAACACCGTTCGGAAGTTACAGTACGGCTCCAGACGGGCCGCAAGCACGGTCGGCATTCCCATGAACTCATGCGAGATGATGGTGGTCCGGCCGTCTGCGGCTCCCAGCGCTTTGAGCACCGCGATGGCCGGCAGCGCCAGACGCACGTACTGCTCATACTCCCATAGATGCTCGTGCAGATGACTCTGGATGCCGAATTCCTCGAAGAGACGTCGCTTGAATTCGTTGAGCATGCCGCGATCCATGTACCGCACGTCGATCAACAATACCTCGGGGGTGCTCCGAACCCCGGTTTGCTTGTCGATAAAGGTGCGACGTCCGTATACGATACCCACGTTGTAAAGACTCTCAATCCGACCGAAGGCATGGCTGTAGCTGGGGTGGATCAGGCCGTCGATCGAGGAGTACAGCACCTCTCCGTCCTCCCCCAACCGGTCCTGGACCGAGCCGTCCGTGGTAAACAGCGGGCTGATGAGCATGGAACGACCGATGGCGTTCAGATAGGAAGGACAGGTGAAAAAGCCCTGCAGGACGGCGCCGATTCCGCCGATCTTTCCCACGGCTTCGTGCGTGACATGCACCGCGATGCTCTCTTCGGCCACGTGAGGTCTCCCCAAGCGTTAGCGTACGTCGATCCGAGTGTACGAATCCACATTTAAAATGTACGCCACGGTCGGGGACGTGCCAAACGGCACCGTCCGTGCGAGGCAGGCAGGAACAGGGCCCGGAAAAAGGCGAGGGGTTCTCCGGTCGGCAGACCTCTTTTCCGGACGTATGAGAGGGTCCCAGGGTAGCCTAACTGAGGCGGGTCCGCAGGTTGCGAATCAAGCCGGAGAGGACCTGTGGCGGGATCCCCTGAAGGCCCGGGTCGGGGGGATCGCTGGTGGACATCTGATCCAGGATTTCCTTGGCCTTGCGACGGTTGCTGGCGATGGTCTCGGCGGTCCGCTGCGCGCTGTCCAGGTCGCCGTCGGCCATCTGACGCAGATAGCGGACGATAGCTTCCGTCATCTTCTCGCTGGTGACGTTCTGCGTCGGCTGGGCATGTATGGCGGCGTCGGGAATCTCCTTTTCCTGGAGAATGCTCTGGGTGAGCTGGAACGTCTCGGCCAGAAGCCGCCGCTTACGCTCCTCTTCCGTCTCATCGATCGGCGCCAGCTTCAGCTCCTCCTCGTCGCTTTCCAACTGGGGGACGTAGACCTTGTTGTGGCAGGCGGGACACTTGCCCCACTTGCCGCCGGCGGTGTCCGGGGCATCGATCTTCTTTCCGCAGTGCTCGCAGTGGAATTTGATGGACATGTTCAGACCTCACACGAAGCGATTAACCCTGCGCGCGGTACTCGGCCACGACATCGGTGGTGATGCCGCCCCGCGGCGTGAAGCGGGCCGTCACCTTCATCCATCGCGGTTTGCACGCGCCGCTCAGATCGTCCAGGATGTCGTTTGTCAAAGACTCGTAGAAGATGCCACGGTTCCGGTAGCCCTGCAAGTAGAACTTGAGACTCTTCAATTCGATGCAGTACCGGTCAGGGCAGTATTCCACGACGATCTCCCCGAAGTCCGGCTGGCCCGTCTTTGGGCAGACGCTGGTAAACTCCGGGCAGCGAATGGTAATCCGGTACTCGCGTCCGGGACGCGGATTGTCGAACATCTCGATTGTGCCGGGTTCACCCATGTCCTGATCCTTGTCGCATGTCTGCCAGTCAGTATAGCGCATCGGTGCGAATGTGACAAGCGGGAATCGGCCCGGATACGGGAAAACGGCCTCTCGACGGCACGCGCGGCACCCTTTGACAGGGCCGGTCCGACGCGATACCATGACCGGTCGATTGATCGGAGCAAGACGTCTGAGTCGTGTTCTCAGGAGTGCAGGTCGTGGGAAAGGACAAGGCTGTTGTACTGTTGAGCGGGGGATTGGATTCGGCCACGACGCTGGCGATCGCCCGGCACGAGGGGTACGCCTGCTACGCCCTGACGTTCCTGTACGGACAGCGTCACCGACGAGAGACCGAGGCGGCCAGGAAGGTCTGCGGCTTGCTCGGAGTCGTTGAGCATCGCATCGTGAGAATCGACCTGGCGGCCTTTGGCGGCTCGGCTCTGACCGACAGCGGCATTGAGGTGCCCAAGGATCGAGGCTCTCTTGGGGAAGCCACGGACATCCCCGTGACATATGTGCCGGCGAGAAACACGATCTTCCTCAGCTACGCTCTGGCCTGGGCGGAAGTGCTCGGCGCGTTCGACCTGTTCATCGGAGTCAACTCGACCGATTACAGCGGATATCCCGACTGCCGGGCCGCGTTCGTGGCCGCCTACGAAGCGATGGCCAACCTGGCCACCGCCGCAGCGGTTGAAGGAAAGGGCCGGTACCGAATTCATACGCCCATCATCGAGATGACCAAGGCCCAGATCATCCGCACGGGAATGCGGCTGGGTGTGGATTACGCCCTGACGCATAGTTGCTACGATCCGGACGCCCAGGGGCGAAGCTGTGGTCGATGCGACGCCTGCCGGCTGCGGCTGAAAGGCTTCGCCGAGGCGGGGCTGAGCGATCCGGCCGTTTACGTTTCTCCTGACCGGCAACAGAGTCTCTGATGCGCGTGACCGAGACATTCCATTCGTTGCAGGGCGAAGGGATCCTCTGCGGGACGCCGAGTGTGTTCATCCGGCTGGCCGGCTGTCCCTTGCGATGTCGCTGGTGCGATACAAAGTATGCGTGGGACTTCTCAACCGGCCAGGAGTGTGCTCCGACCGATCTGGTCGAGACGATCCGGCGGCATTCCTGCGGCCACGTGGTGATCACAGGAGGTGAGCCGATGGTCGGCGCTGACCTCGCCGCCAGGGAAGGACTGGCGGAGTTGACGCAGCGCCTGCGAAGCGAGGGGATGCATGTGACCATCGAGACGGCGGGGGGGCTGTTCGTGCCCGACCTGGCATGTGACTTGATGAGCATCAGCCCCAAGATGGCCAATTCGGTGCCGTCGCAGTTGGCTGACGCCGCGTCTCATGAAAGCCAGCGACTGGACGTTGAAGCCCTGACCGCTCTAATCCAGGCGTATCCCAGCCAACTCAAATTCGTGGTCGAGACCGCCGACGATGTCCGGGAGGCTCGCTTGCTGGTGGATCGGCTGCCGTCCGTTCCGTCGGATCGTATTCTGCTGATGCCTCAGGCTCGAACCAGGCAGGAGTTTCTGGCAAGGGCCCCGGCGATTGCCGCTTGGTGTGTGGAGACGGGGTATCGCTTCGGACACCGCCTGCAGGTGCTGCTGTGGAGTGACCGTCGCGGCGTATAGCGCGTTGCTGACGTGGACCGTAGCCCCTTTTTCCCATTCTGCGCGAATCGCAGTTGACAAGCGATCGGCCGTCGATGATAATCCGGTTTGTGTTGCCCGGGTGGCGGAATTTGGCAGACGCGCCAGCTTGAGGGGCTGGTGGGCTTCGGCTCGTGCTGGTTCGAATCCAGTCCCGGGCACTTCCTCCTGGAAGTGTTCCCTGTGAGCAAGATCAGACCGGATGTGTTCCGGATGAGGATGCGGCTTTACTCGACCGCGAACTCCTTCTTGCGGGTGTTCATCTGGGCCTTGAGCCTGGCAACGATCGACGAGTGCATCTGCGAGACACGAGACTCGGACAGGTCCAGCGTCGCACCGATCTCCTTCATCGTCATCTCTTCGTAGTAATACAGGACGATGATGAGTCTTTCGGCACGAGTCAGTCCCTTCGTCAGGAGGTTCTTCAGGTCGCGCTTCTGCGCTTCGAGCAGAGGGTCTTCGCTGCGGTTGTCCTTGATGACGTCGATTTCGTAGACGTCCTTCTCCCCGTCCCCGTCGCCGCACTTCGTGCTCAGGGATACGAGACTGGCGGCATTGGCATCCCGCTGGAGACGAATGAACTCATCCATGTCCATGTTCAGCTCCTCTGCCAACTCGTTCTCGTCGGGTTTCCGCCCCAGGTGCATCTCCAGCGTGTGCGTGGCCCGAGCCAATTGATGGGCCCTGGCGCGCACCAGGCGAGGCACCCAGTCCATGCTGCGCAACTCGTCGAGAATCGATCCCTTGATGCGCGGGGCGCAATAGGTCTCGAATTTTACGCCCCGGGCGGGATCGTAGGCGTCGATGGCGTCCATCAGGCCGAAGATGCCGGCGCTGATGAGATCATCGAGCTCGACTTTGTCCGGGAGTTTGCTGTGGAGCCGCTCGGCGGCGTATTTGACCAGATCTCGGTAATGCTCCATGAGGAGGTTGCGATAGCAATCCTGACGAGTCTCGTGGAACAGCTCCCACACCTTGTCGATGTCGAGCTTCTTCTCGGGCTTCGTCGCTGAGTGTGTCTTCACAGGTTGTCTCCGTTACATGTCGCAGCCGCAATCCGTTTTCGTCGTGCTCACAAGCCTGTGGGCCGACATCGGGTCCGGACGGTCCGCCGGCTCCGACAACGCCCACACTCACACCTGTCATTATCGGCCTTGGAGGCCGGGACTTTAGGTCAGCCACTGAAAGACTCTCCGGAAAAACGTCCCGCCATCGGCTCGGCGGCAATCGATGCCCCCGAGGCGAGCCGCCAGCATGTTGAACGAGCAGGCGATTTGGGACTTCGGATAGGCCAGTACGACGGGCTGACGGGACCGTACGGCCGCACACAGACGTTCGTCTTTGAGAAGGACCCCGGCGTAATAGAGGTCGGCCTTGAGGAACCGGGCCGCCACGTCGGCCAGACGCTGGTAAATCTGTCGGCCTTCGGCGATACTCTGGGCCATATTGACCACCACACTTATCGGACCGTCGAAATGTTTTCGGACCAGGACCTTGATCATGCCGTAGGCGTCCGTCATGGCGGTCACCTCCGGTGTGGTCACCACCAGCACGTGATCGGCCGCCAGGCAGAAACTGACGACGGAATTCGAGATTCCCGCGGCGGTGTCGATCACGATCGTATCACTGGTATGTTGCAGTCCGGACAGATGCTGAAGCAGGCGGCGCTGTTCCGACTCGCTGATATCGGCGAGCTGGTCCAGACCCGATGCGCCGCAGATGATCTGCAGACCTTGGGGGCCGGCCTGGATGATGTCTTCCACGCGTTTGGATCCGTTGATCACATGGGAGATGTTGTACTTGCTGCGAATGTTCAGCAGGAGGTCCAGATTGCCCAGCGAGATGTCCGCATCCAGAAGAAGGACGCGCTTCTCGGAGGCGGCCATGCAGAGAGCAAGGTTGGTGGCGATGTTTGTCTTGCCGACGCCGCCCTTTCCGCTGGTGACCGCGAGGACACGGGCCACCGGCCGATCACTGACCGGCGTCTGCTGCAGATTGACGGCTTGATTCGCCATGATTGCGGGCATTGCCTTCGAGTCAATCGGTGGTTTCACGGGGCGTCGAGGAGTCTTCGAGAGGGCTGTCGGGAGCCACGATCTCCACGATGGGCAGTCCTGTCGGGCTCCAAGGGGTGCCACACTTGAGGGCCAGCAGTTCTCTGGCGATCTTCCGATTCAGGGAGTTTTCCAGAAGCTTGCCGACCTGGAGCTCAATGTACTCGTCGCGGTTCTGTTCGAGCAGCGCTTTGGCGTGCAGATCCGGCTGCGGACGAATCTCCATGGTGCTGTTCGGGCCGAATCGGATGTTCTCCGTATCACAGAACAGCAGACGCTGATTCTGAAGGTGCTCGGCAATCGCGCCGTTGAGGGCATGCACGAATTCCAGCACGGGCATATCCTGTGGTACGAATCCCGGCGTCCGCGTATTGTGCATGTTCTGGTACAAAACGGCACGACGAAGCTCCGTGAAGCGGAGAATCTTCAGGAGCAACTCCGTCAGGTTGTCGGGGATGGGAAACTGCATATCCATGAGCACTCCTTCGGGAAGGCGGTCTCAGGCGGTCCGCACCGCGTGGTGTTGTAAAGAAGAGGTGCACTGGGATGGACAAGTCTGGTGAGGGTCGACCTCGTCTGGCGCCGATTGGGGGGTACTCACGGAGATAAACCCGTGTGCACGGAGCGGACGCACACGGAATGGTATTACTCGCACTGAAGCCGGATGTCTCATCCTTGATCCTTTCGGTCTTCCTTGGACCTCCATGAAGCGGCGAACCTCCATGGGGTGTTGACACGTGCTTGGAACGCGGCGATCTATGACAAGCCCCTATGTTGCTTCGGGCGACATAAAGTTTCCTCCCGAGGACGAGGCATTGCCCGGCGGGGCGGCCTCAATCTGCCCGGACCGGTGACTGTCGTCGAAGTGTATCGCTCTCTGCGTCCGCTCCTCTTCGTTCAGCGTGCGACGGATCTCGCTGAGACTCATGTTCTCCCTCAGTTCCATGATTCGCGAAAGACGGTCGAATACCGATTCATCGTAGAGGCGGTGTCCGCCTTCGGTCCATTCCGCTTCGCGAATCAGCCCCATGATGGTGTAGTTGTGAATCGTCTGTCGGGAGAAGGGACTGGATCGGACCACTTCGCCGATCCGATAGCGTTTGGCGGGAATCTGCAGCCTTCGACTCACTTTCTGCCAACTCATGGTTGCGATCCGGGATTGAACTGATGCCGGCACGGGAGCCGGAGCGATTCGACAAAGTCCGACAATGGCGAGGCGACCGCCCATCGTGCGGCAGGGATGATACAGGTATCTTGTTCAGCACAACTACGCATGACACCACACCCGAAAGAAACAAGAGCATTACGAACCGGGCAAACCATCCTTCCGAGGTGGCCTCCCGCTCCGGAGCATCGTCAGATATACCAGCCACGGTATCGCGCCACCTGCCGCCACAGACGACTTCACGCCTGACAACCTGCCCATGTCACAGCCGAACGCCTTGCGCCCGTCTGTGGCGACCACAGAGAACGCATTTTACATTTTGCAAAATGTAAAAGTCCCTTATCGGCCTGTCAACTGGTTTTGGGATTTTTCAGGAAAAATCTTCGGATGGCTCGATCCCGGCGTGATGGGCCTTTGCGGATACCGGGCCCGCTGCCATCCTAAGGCCCTATAACATGAGGAAATGCGGACTCTTAGACTGCGACGACGGGCTCCGTTTCACCTCCGAAGCCTGCCACGAGCCCTTTCATAGTTTTCTGCAAACAGGCCGTGGAGAATTGGACGATAAGAGGCGGTGTAAGTCCAAAGCCATAATCTCTACTGAATCGGGGTGCTATTGTCTGCCCATGACCGAACGAATCGACCAATCGAACGACCACAAAGACGATCCCTCGGCTCACCACTCGCTGCTGGAGCGGGTCACACCGCTGGCGCGACAGATCAACAGCCTGGACATGGACCGGATCGCCAATGTCTGTGTCACGAAGATCCCCGCGATCGTCGGATCGACCTTTGCGTCTTTGTATATCCTGGATGAGTCGAACCATATTCTGCATCTGGTCCGCTGCAACCATCCGTTTCCCATCAACAAGATCGTGTCCCTCAATCAGACGCCACCGTCCCCCATGGTCGTGGCGGTCAAGAGCAAGGAACTGATCCTGACCGGTGACATCGACACGTACAACAGACCGATCATCAAGCGGTCGCAACGGGCCTTTGCGGAGAACTACACGACGACCAACTGCGCGATCGTGCCTTTGATCTGTCACGACGGCGTCGTCGGCGTCCTGAATCTGGCGGACAAAGCACCACCTGTCGCCTTCACGCGGGAAGACATCGCGTTGATCGAGTTGCTGGGGCAGTTGATCGGCGCTTCGATCGGCAACATCAAGCTGTTCGAGAAGATGCAGCGACAAGCCATGTTGGACGGTCTGACGGGCTTGATGAACCACCGGACCTTCTATGAGGCTCTGGAACGGGAGCTGTGGCGTTCGCGCCGCTACGGCGGTACAATCTCGATGATCATGGCGGACATCGACAATCTCAAAGCTATCAACGATACCTACGGCCACCGTGCAGGCGACAAGGTCATACGCGAAATCAGCCGCAGGATCAAGGAGTGCATCCGCCAGATTGATCTGGCAGCCCGATATGGGGGCGACGAGTTTGGGGTCATCCTGCCGAATACGTCGCTGGAAGAGGCCACCCTGGTCTCACAGCGCATCGTCGATGCCGTCGCTTCCTCTTGTGTGTTCTGGCAAAGTGTTCGCATCCCGCTATCGATCAGCGTTGGTGTCGGCCAGTATGACGCCGACGCCAATCCGGAGGATATCACCAGTCGATCCGACCGAGCTCTCTACAGAGCCAAGCAATCGGGCAAGAACACCGTCTGGGTGTTCGGATCTGGCGAGAAGGAGTGATTGTCTGGGGTGTCGGCGCGCGATTGCCTCCGTCAGCACGGGTCCCGGAGCCAGCCAAGCGGCCGGCTCCGGCGGCGGGTGTACTCGATAGTGGTCCGCCGCCGGGCCGGATGCGATTCTGACGGTTGCCGACCGGTACCGGCCCTTGTCATGCATGCCAGAAGGCTACGGCGCCCAACAGTTGGGATAACTCCCCGCGCCGCAACTGTAGTGATAGTAGGACACGCAGCCGCAGTTATTCCAGTGCCATGACCAGTACCAGTTCAGGTTAAGACACGGATTGGGGCAGGGATTCGGACACGGGTTCGGGCATGGGTCCGGACACGGGTTCGGACATGGATTCAGGTTCGGACATGGATTCAGGTTCGGACATGGATTCAGGTTCGGACATGGATTCGGGTTCGGACATGGATTCGGGTTCGGACATGGATTCGGCTGTGGGCACGGACACGGGTCAGGATTAGGGCACGGGTTTGGACACAGGTCCCAGTTCGACCAGTGGCAGACGCTCATGTAGGAGCTCGAGTAATACATGCCGACATGATATCCCCACGCCGGCGTGCTGGATGCCAGAACGAGCAGGAGCAACAGGGCATACTTCTTCATAGGAAACCTCCTTGTGACAATACGGTGTTCCTGGCCGCGCGAATCTCTCCGTAGACCGGCGCGGGTGAGTGCGATTCCTGCGCACTCGATCAGTCCGATCGGAACGCAAGCTCCGAACGGGAGACATTTCGTGCATGTGGTGGCGGTTCATGGATCGCCAGCGCCGACCAGTCGCCGAACAGCATGCCCGTCCCGACAACGATACGCCGCCGGCCTGATCGAGCGAAGGAAGAATGGTGGCCAGTCCACACCATGACAGTCCAACGGATTGGGTCGCGGCCCGAGCAGGTTACCAGAGACGCCGCTCAGACGGCGGATCCCAGCCGTGGGCTATGCGACGGGCCCACGGCTGGGCCGAATCTGCATGCCATGCTCTCGCCAATGCCCATATCCCTTGCGTAAAGCGTCTCGACGATCACCTCGGTGTGTAGGTGACAATGCCCCATACCGGGCCGCCATAGACGTGGTGGTCGCCGAAACTTCCAAAGCAACTCCAATCGATGCAGCCGACTTGGCCTTGCCTGGACCAGGCCCCTTGGTAGCTGTCGACACCCATGACGCGGACCGGGGTCATCGGGCTGCTGTAGAGCAGGCCGGCCTGACCCGCGAAGTTGCCGATGACGACGGCCCCTGGACTGGGACAGGGCGTCGGACACGGACTGGGGGACGGGCAGCACAGCGGTGTGCCGTTGGCACTGCCGCTCCAGTTTCCAATGCCAAATCCCCACGCACTGGTGCTCATCGCGAGCACCGCCAGTACCAATACGCACTTCTTCATCCTTTACCTCCTTGTAAACTGACTTTCCTTTTCATCAGAGCACGACCCTCTCCGGAAGGTCGCTCCGTCCGGACGCACCTGAACCATCCATGCGGGTGCGCATAGAATGCGATTCGTTCCTGACTACCCTTTTGCGTGGAGACAAAACGCGTACGAAAACAGGAGTGGTGGAGAAATGTGGCCCATTCAGCATCCCTGCCTCCGTGCCCACGTATCGACTCCAACCGATACTGGTCCTGTTTCTACACCGGCGGCGGGCGGTTGTCAAGAGAAATCTGGATGTTCTATGCGACAATTCGCTTGTATAGGGCGGCACGTGCAGGCCGGCGGTCTTTATGTGGCTTTCCGATCGGTGTGGATTGTGATAATCTGGGCGAGGTCCAATCTCTCGTGCCGCAGTTGACAGGACGGCGCAAGGCCAGTCTGCATGGGGCATGCGAGTAGGGGGATGGCAGAGGAACTACACATCGCAGACGCGGCGATGAGGCGGTTCGGCTGCCGGCGGAGAACAAGGAACTGGGAATGGAATGAACGATAACACGATCCATGAGGATTGCACACGAGGTGGTCAGAACCGTCCTGACTTGCGGCAGACGGCCCATCGGCCCCGGCGGCTTCTGGTGTTCGGGGGGATCGCTCTGCTACTCGGTCTGGCAGGCCTGAGAGTGCTTCGTCAATTGGCTTACGCACCCCCGTCCGTCGACGGTACCTACGAGTGGACCCTCCGTTTTCCGGGTCCCTCGCCGGGAGCCACGTTCAAGACCGCTCCGGGTGACGATGTCCGCAAGATGCTTGACACCCTGCTGGTCGATGCCGGGGCGGATTGGGCCGGCGCTCTGGAGCAGACCGGGACGGTGCGGATCGAGTTGTCCCACCTCAGCGCGACTCCGCTTGGCGTTCGCCTGCTGTGGCGATTCTGGGGACCGAAAGGATCGCCCCCGCCCGACCGGATCGGGCGTTCGCTGCTGACGATGGAGGTGCGGCAAACGTCAAAGGCACCCCTCCGATATGAGTTGGTGCACCTTGGCACGGGCGGAACCGAGACGGTGACCGGTGCATTCGACGGCTACCCGCATGTTGAGGATGCGATCCTCGACGATCTGGCCAGAGTGATGGAGTCCATTCAGGCGGGTCATGCGGCGGGGTGAACCGGGCCGTCGTCACAAGACGATGCCTGCGAGTGTACGGCCACGCATGTTTCTTCAGAAAGGAGTGATCCATGAGAGATGCCGGGGATGTGAAGGCCAGCCGTGCGGCGGTCGCGGTTCTGCTGGTGGCGATGCTCATGTCCGCGAGCGCTGCTTCGCAGCGTCTGCGCGTTGCCGAAGGGGGGCGCTACATCGAGTACGACGACGGCCGGCCGTTCTTCTATCTTGGCGATACCGCGTGGGAGTTGTTCCATCGTCTCAACCGGGAAGAGGCGGATCGCTACCTGGCCAACCGCGCCGCCAAGGGCTTCACAGTCATTCAGGCGGTAGTCGTCGCCCAGTTGGGTGGTCTGACGGACCCGAATCCGTATGGCGATCTGCCGCTGGTGGAGAAAGACCCGACACGGCCCAACGAGGCCTACTTCGAGCACGTCGACTACATCGTCAACAAGGCGAACGAGGCGGGTCTGGTCGTCGGGATGCTGCCGACGTGGGGCAGCTATTGGAAAGTGGGATCGGGCATCTTCAACGCCGAGAACGCGAAGGTCTATGGACGCTTCCTCGGGCGGCGATACAAAGACAAGTCGATCATCTGGATTCTCGGTGGCGACGAGAACATTCGCAACGACACCGAGCGAGCCACCGTCGAGGCGATGGCGCTGGGCCTTCGCGAGGGGGACGGGGGAGCCCATCTGATCACGTACCACCCGCGCGGGCCGGGTCTGTCTTCGGACTACTTCCACCGAGCCGACTGGCTGGACTTCAACATGTTCCAATCGTCCCACGCGGCACGGGACCACGACAACGGCCTGTTCACGGATCACGATTACCTGCTGGAGCCGGTCAAGCCCACCCTCGACGGTGAGCCTCGATACGAGATGCTATCGGTGGGATTCTACAACGCCAATGAGGCGCGCAACGTTCGTTTCGATGCATACGATGTGCGGCAGGCGGCCTATTGGTCACTGCTGGCCGGCGCGTGCGGGCACACGTACGGACACAGCAGTATCTGGCAGATGTGGCAGCCCGGACGCGCGCCCGTCCTCTGGGCCAACGTCCCATGGTTCGAATCACTGGACCATCCCGGTGCCTTTCAGATGGGCCTGATTCGCAAGCTGTTCGAATCGCGTCCGTTCCGCAAGCTCCGGCCGGCGCCGTCGATCCTCGTCAATGCTCCGGATACGGGAGGCGCCAAGGTCCGCGCGGCACTCGCCTGCGACGGGTCATTCGCCTTCATCTATTCGCCACGGGGCGAGCCGTTCATGGTGCACCTGAGCGCCATCCGCGCCACCCGTGTGAAGGCGACGTGGTTCGATCCCCGCTATGGGATCGCCGAGCCGTTGCACACCAGCGACAACGTGGGCTTTCAGACGTTCGTGCCGCCGACTTCCGGACGCGGCTGCGATTGGGTCCTGGTTCTCGACGACGAAGCCGCGAAGGTCCCGCCGCCGGGCCGGCCGGAGTGAGGAACGATGCCTGCGATGGACTATGAGCGGGTCGCCCGCTTCTACGACAGCTACGTCCAGACGGACATGGATGTCCCATTTTTCCTGCGGGAAGCGAAGAGGGCCGGCGGTGCAGTCCTGGAGTTGACGGCTGGCACCGGACGTGTCTCGATTCCCTTGCTGTTGGCCGGGACCGACCTGACGTGTGTGGAGGACTACGATCCCGTGTCCAAATCGGTGAGCGGCAGCCAGTTCTACGACGTTCGGTGCTGGGATGGCTCTCTTCCGGCCGCCATGACTGTGGACCTCCATTCCTGTCTGCACTCGCACTACGACTTCCAATCGCTGGCGGAAGCAGCGGGTTTCGTCCCGGTCCATCTATACGGGGACTACTCTATGGTCCCTTCGAGCCCCAGACGAGTCCCTTCATGGTCTGGGTCCTGCGCAAGGCACGAGCGGAGACGGTTTGATATGGCCGAGCAGCGATATCCGGAACCGACGGTCGGGGCGTTGATCTTCAACGCCCAGCGCCAGCTCTTTCTGATGCGCTCGCACAAGTGGCGGGGCAAGTGGGTCGTTCCCGGCGGGCACATCGAGCTGGGCGAGACAATGGAACAGGCCCTGCGCCGCGAGATCCGCGAGGAGACCAACCTGGAGATTCGCGACATCGAGTTCGTCTGCTTCCAGGAGTTCATTCACGATGACCGGTTCTGGCGACGCCGGCACTTTATCTTCTTCGATTTCGCCTGCAGGACCGATTCGGCGGAGGTGATTCTCAACGACGAGGCGCAGGACTTCATCTGGATCGACCTCGACCGGATCGGCGAATTGCCGGTGGAGCACTATACCCGCGTCGCCATCGACAAGTACCGCGAGCGAAACCGCCGGTGACCAGGCTGGTCATGGACTTGCCGGGGCCGTGACTCCCACATCGCAAAGGAGTGGACGATTCTGACCGTGGGTGCTATAAAGACGGTCGGCGTCACCGTGTGGCCCACTGGAAGCGCTTGCAGGCCGCCTGTGACGGCGGAATGTTTCGCGGGGACGCACTTTGCGAGAGGGAGTGTGAACGATGGAACCAGCTTCTGGGAATCGATGGCGACGCCAGCGTCGCAATGCGCTCGTGTTTCTGTATGCGGCCTTTCTTCTCATGGGTGCACTGAGCGGACTGCTCTGTTTCTCGGCCGACGAGGGTGCTTCCCTTCGTGTCCAGTTACTGTTTGCCATTGCGGTCTCGCTCGGGTTCATGTGGTACTGCACGGCCGATGCAAGGCTCCTGGGTAAGCCACTCCTGCCATTGGCCAGGGTCGGCATCTTCGCGTTCTGGCCGGCCGGCGTACCCATCTACCTGCTCTGGGCGCGCCGGCTCAGAGGGCTGGGCATCCTGCTCCTGCACGGCATCTCGTTGCTGTTGACCTTCGTGGCTGCATTCCTGGCGACGGCGTACCTGGTCTACGGCGAAAGGCTTCTCGGCTGAGTCTTCGCCGGCAGATGCTGTACATGTGGTGTGTGCCGCCTGTATGATACAGGCGTGATCGAGCACGAAGGAGTGGCCTATGGATCGGGTGCGGCGGTGTCTTATCTGGATTCTGTTCGGCTGTGGAATCGTGGCGGCTTCTCCCGTGCCGGGTGACGTGGGCTATGCCGGCCGGCAGGGTGTGACTCTCTATGTCTCGGAGGTGGGGGACAACTCCGATGGACTGATCTGGGCGCGTGCGTTCCGCACGATCCAGGCGGCGTTGAACGCCGTGCCCGACGACGGCGGGGGCCATCGGGTGATCGTCCGGCCGGACCACTACATGGAGCCCAACCTCGAGACGCCGCACAAGGGCGCGCCGGGCGCCTACAATCTCCTGATTGGCGATGTCGATGGGCGTCTCGGTTCGGGCGCGCAGGGTTGGGTTGTGATCGACGCGGGCCTGTTCTGGGACCTGACGCACGAGAGCGGCGCGGGCTTCACCGTCCTGGTCGAGGACTGCCGGATGATCGTACTGAACTTCTCTCAGCCGATGATCAGTCCTTCGACGGGAATCATCTGCTCCGAGCGGAATCCGCAATTACTGCACGTCGATCTGAAGGACTGCATTCTGGCCGGCTATCAGGTCTTCGGCACCGGCGGCCATGACGAGAAGATTTCCTACAAGACGGAGGGTCGCGTACAGGCCTATTTGCAGTTCGAGCAGACCGCTCCCGCCGGCTTCGAGCGTCTGGGCGCCTGGCCGATAGAGCTGTTCTTCCGCATCGCACCGCCGCAGGTGAGAAACGGTGTTATCGACTGGCCCGCATGGCGTTAGAAGTGTGCACTCGTGAAGTCCGGAGGATTGCAACCGCAAGTATGGATCAGGATATGGCGTGAAAGCGAGGTGTGAGGATGTCAAGCCGTTGCCGTAACAGACAGGCTCGTATTCTGAGTCGATACAGGGCCGTGACGTGCGTGTGCGTCTTTGTGATGAGTGTTGCACCCGTGGCGGTGGTGCGCGCGGCAGACCTGGTGTTCACGCATTTCACGATTGCCGATCCGTTGCCCGGCTCGGCGTGGGGGACGGGCGGCAGCCCGCTGGCCGACTATGACGGCGACGGCGATCTGGACGTGGTCATCTCGCGGCGCGAGCCGAAGACCGCCTACTGGTTCGAGCGGAAGGACGACGCGAACTGGGTCCGCCACGTCATGGGTTCGGCCGAGGGCCTGGCCAATACCCTGGGCGCGGCGGCGCTGGACATCAATGACGACGGTTGGCTCGATGTGGTCCTGACAAACGTATGGTTTGAGAACCCCGGTGGTCTGCTGGAGAACCCTGACACGCCTTGGCCGGCCCACGACTTCGCCGGCGGGGGACACGATATCGTCGCCGCCGACATCAACGGCGACGGCCGGCTCGACATCGTCACGTATCACGGCACGGTCGTCTCGTGGTACGACCCGGCCGACGGCATGAAGCAGACCGACGTAGGACAGGGCGAGGAGAACCACGGTGGTATCGCCCCCAACGGCATCGGCGATCTCGACGGCGACGGCGACCTCGATATCGTCATCCCGGCCTACTGGTTCGAGAATCCCGGCAACACGTCCCGCCCCTGGCGGCGATACGAATGGCCCCATCTGGCGGTGCCCAACGCGTCCTACGGGACCAGCATGCGCTCCTGGATCGTCGATCTCAACGGCGACGGGCGCAACGACATCGTGTACAGCGACTGCGACACCGGCTGGTCGCACGTCTACTGGGTCGAGGACACCGGCAAACGACCCCGCTGGCAACGCCATCTTCTCGATGACCCGCCCACGCAGCCGGGCGATGTGCCGGGGACCGGCTCGTTTCACTCGCTCGGCGTCGCGGACTTCGACGGCGACGGCGATCTCGACGTCTTCGCCGGCGAGCAGGAAGATCCCGACACCTATATGGAATCCAGCGGCAAGCTGGCCATGAAGCCCAAGGGTCTGAAGGAACGCGGCGTGATCTGGCTCAGTTCCGGCGGATGGAGTCCGACGTTTACGCCTGTCGTGCTGCACGTCGACAATCCCGGCTGGCACGACGCCACGCTGGGCGACGTTGACCGCGATGGGGACATCGACATCGTCACGAAGATATGGAACAAGGACGGCGCGACCTATCACGCCGACTACTGGCGCAACGACACGCCGAGATAGACCATCGCCGTCTGTTCGTCACGTGGACGACGTGAGCTTGGGCCTGCGCGCCAGAAGCCACATCTGACGCAGCTTGCTGCGCAGAACACGACACAGGGAGAAACGGATCGGAGCCAGCGTCGGCAGCTCGAAATCCGAGCATGGTTCGCCCGGTGGATCGCCCACCAGTTCGATCCGGTCGAGATCCAGACCGTCAAACTGCATCCGGCTCGCGGCGCGGAGGAGGGGGACCTGCCCGGGATTGATGCCGAGCAGCCGACAGCACACGGTCTCGCACGAGAGCGGATCGGTGCCTCCGATCAGCCAGCCGAGGGGCTTGCTGACGCCCCTCGACGGACCTGTTCGCTCCATCGCGACGATGCCATCGATGAGCGTCAGTGCCGGCCGGAGGAAGTAGCAGATATCGATCAGCAGTCTGCAGAATCTCGCAGAGTCGCCTCCGTATCGGTAATGCCACAGTGCCTTGCGCTTGCCGCTGACGCATCCGAACATGTTCTTGACTGCCAGGGTCACGAGGAGCTGACCGTGGGCCTTGAGCTTCGGCAGGTTGATAATGACATCGGCCTCCAGCGCCACCGCGCTGAGCCCGACTCGCGGACCGCCTTCGCGGACACGCCGCATAGTCGGCCGGTCCAGTTGTCGCAGAGGCACACCCAGTCTCTTCAACGGCTCGACCAACTGCAGCGCCTCGGCGCAACTCTGCACGTCTCCCCATCCGGGTGAATCCCCCACAAAGGGCCTGGCCCCGAAGTCCTTCAGAAACCGTGCGGCAGCCAGAATCACCGCGGGATGGGTCTGTGTCGCGTCTTGTCGATGCGACCGTGGGGCGATGAAGTTCGGCTTGAGTAGAACCCTGTCACCGGGCTTAACGAATCGTTCAATGCCCCCGAGCAGCCGGAAATGACGCTCGATGGCTTCGGCAACCCTTTCGGGTTCATAGTCCCGGCATCGAACCAGCGAAACGACAGTCCTGTCGGCCATGGTCAATCAGTCATTGATGCGCGTACAGACCAGAACGAATACGCGAAAGGCCGGACGGCGTTTCGGTGGCTCTTTCGCCTCCGCGTGGAAGAACAGCACCGGTTCCGGTCGATTGAAGAACCGCCCGCCCAGAGTGAGGGTCTCGCCCGAATAGCTGTCGGGCGCCAGCACGAGCAGGTCGCCCGGTGTCATCTGGGCGGCGAATGCCGCCGAGTCGAAGTAGAACTCCCGTCGGCGATTCTGTTCTTCCAGCTCCGGAATCGCGCTGGTCAAGGCGAGCGTATATACGGGATACGCGATGATTTTCCGCACGCCGCGTGCGCCGGGAATCGCCTGCTCGCGAAGCCGCAGCACCAGCAGACCGGGGCCAGCTTCCACCGTCTGAGCGGACAAATCCGTTCCGACGAAGTGAATCCGGCTGTTCGGGGAAACACCGGCCACGGGAAGGTCGGCGGGTTCGTCGTTGCCGATCACCAGTGAGGTGGTTCCGGCATCCTGGGCCCCGGCTGCCGCCAGCAGATCCCGAACCTGCTCCCACATCGTCGTGCGTCCCATGCGCACACGGAAGGAGTTGCCCGCAAAGGCACTGTAGCTGTTGGTCTGGATCGGCTTGGCCGAGAGTGTCTGCCAGAGATCGTCGAGCTTGCGGATGTTCTCGGCCGGCATGTCCAGGGCATAGATGTCGAGGTTGACCGTCGCCAGGAATTGCGCCCGGCGCGACGGATCGGGCGACTGGGGTGCCAGTTCGCCGATCTTGACCTGCTCCCAGATTGGCACCACCGGCTCGGACGACTCCTTGCAGCCGCCCAGACTCAGCCAGGATAGAATCGCCAGCAGGATGATCCGCAGGGCACGCATGGCGGGTAGCCTACCCGTGCGGCCACCCCTTGTCAACGTCCCTGGATTTCGATTGACCCTCCATGCTGCCGATTGATAGGATACTATGCGAGCACAGGGCAGACGTCACGGCCAGATGTACGCAGCAGATTCCAACGCGCCATGAGGAGGTTCGGTCATGTCCAGACAGACACATCATGTGAACAGCAGCAGTCTTGGTGGCACCTCGCGGTTTGTGGTATGGGTCGGCGCATCGCTTCTGCTCCTGCCGCTCGCGGCGGTCCGGGCGCAAGACCCGACCCGCTTCGAAGCCGACATCCAGGCGTTCGAGCGGATGGACGCGACCACGCCTCCTCCGAAGAAGCCGGTGCTGTTCGTCGGTTCCTCGAGCATTCGGATGTGGACCACGCTGACGGCGGACTTCCCCGACTACCCGGTGATGAATCGCGGCTTCGGCGGTTCGTACATGAGCGATCTATTGTACTATTTCGACCGCGTCGTCGCTGTCTACGACCCGGCTCTGATCCTGGTCTATGAGGGCGACAATGACCTGTCCGGCGGAAAGTCCGTGGACCAGGTCTACGGTGAGTATCTGCAGTTTGTCGCGCGGGTCGAGGCGCAGTTGCCGCAGGCGGATGTCGCCTTCATCGCCACCAAGCCGAGCCCGAGCCGGGCCCAGTATGTGGAGGTCACGCGGCAGTTGAACGAGCGTCTGGAGGCTCTGGCCGCGACCGATGCGCGCCTGTGGTTCATCGATGTGTTCACCCCGATGCTCAACGAAAAGGGCCAGCCTCGTCCGGAACTGTTCGGCAGCGACATGCTCCACATGAACGCCGCCGGCTACGAGCTGTGGCGGTCGATCATAGAGCCGGTGCTGGCGGCGTGGGCCATGCCCAAGGTACAGGTCCTGCTCATCGATTTCGGTGCGTCGGGCACGCCCACACAGAACGGTCCGTCGCCGGACGATCCGCTGAGTTTCTGGAACAATGTGACCGAAGCCGTCGGCGGTGTGGCGGGTGGGCATCTTTCCGGCCTGGTCAATACCCTGAACATGCCGACGTCGATCGGTCTGGAGATTCTCAGTCCGTTCAACGGCAGCGGCCCGAACACCAACGGGACCCTCGAATCGACCGTCTTCCCGGCGAACGCCACATGCGATTCGCTCTATGGCAACACCGAGACCTGGGGCGGGCTGGCCAACGTGACGCCCCGCTTCAAGTTGACGGGCCTCAATCCCGAACGGGTGTACAACTTCACCTTCTACGGGTCGCGTCTGGGTGTCACCGACGTCCGTGAGACGAGCTATACGGTCGCAGGCGAAGGAACCACGTTCGTGACGCTCGATCCCGCCAACAACGTCGACAAGGTCGCGACGGCGCTGGGCATTGTGCCGGACGCGATGCATGAGATCACCATCCATCTGGCCCCGACGGCGAACAACAATAACGGATATCACTTTGTCTATCTCGGCGTAATGAAGGTCGAGGAAATCCCCGAGCAGCAGCCGATCGTTTTCATCCGGCAGCCTGCCAGCCAGACGGTGGTGGCCTACCAGTCCGCCACGTTCCAGGTGGAAGTCCAGAGCACGCCGCCCTATGTCGTCCAGTGGTACAAGAACGGCGGCGCGATCGCCGACGCCAACGAGTTCACGTACACGATCGACATTGTGACGCCGGACATGGACGGCGCCGTGTTCACGGTGGGCGTCAGCAACATGGTCTACAGCGCCCTGAGCGAAGGCGCGGTTCTTCGCGTGATCCCCGACGTCAACGCACCGGTTCTGCTGTCGGCCCAGAGCACCAACGGCTACACGATTACACTGTCCTTCGACGAACGGATTGACCCGGAAACGGCCGCCGTGGCGCAGAACTACAGCGTCAACGAGGGGGCCGTTGCGGTCCTTGCCGCCGAACAGGCTGCCGATGGCCGCACCGTCATCCTGACGCTGGAGCAGCGCGTTCTGGGCCGCTTCACGGTGAGTGTCGGCGGCTTGCGGGATCTGGCGGGCAATGAGATCGCCGGCGGGGCCACGGTGGCAGGGCAGGTGCGTCCGGAGGTTCTTCTGGTCGATTTCGGCGCCTCGGATACTCCCACGAACGACGATCCGACCAACGCGTGGAACAACGTGACGCAGAGCGTCGGGTGCGTGGACGGCGGTCGCCTGGCCGCTCTGGTGACTGTCGAGCACATTCCGACAAAGGTCGATCTGGTCATCATCCGGCGGTTCAACGGGGCCAACACCAACGGGACGCTCGCCTCAGCGGTCTTTCCCGCGAACGCGACGCGCGATTCATTGTTCGGCAACACCGAGACGTTCAGCGGCCTGGCCGATGTGTTCCCGAGCTTCAAACTGACGGGACTCGACCGGTTGCTGACGTATGATTTCACGTTCTATGCCTCACGCATGGGCGTTCGGGACAACCGCGAAACCGGCTACACGGTCGCCGGCGCCAACGCGGGCTTTGTCGCCCTGGACCCGTCGGGCAACGAGAATGCGTTCGTGATGGTGACCGGGATCGCTCCGGATGACGCCGGCGAAATTCGAATCGATCTGGCCCCGACGGCCAACAACGTCAACTCCAACCACTTTACCTACCTCGGCGTCATGAAGGTCGAGCCGACGCCGGCCAAGTAACGGCAGAATCCCGTGGCCCCTCTCGACCCCAGCCGGGAGGGGCCGTTCCTTCCATCGGACCGGCAGGGCGGGTTCGCAACCTGCGCGTCCTTTTTTCGCCTCCTTACGCCAACCGTATTGGCTCTGCGGCAGCCAATCACCGGGTCGGGAATTCGCTTGACTCAGGGATGGTTTTGGGTCTAATGAGCCGCCGATTATTCAGAATGAAACTCCATCAGAAAGGGTGCTTTGACGATGAAGATCAGCCAGAGAGCCAGGAGCGTTCCCCCTTCGGCGACGATCGCCGTGACGGCCCGGGCCAAGGAACTGAAGGCCCAGGGGGTCGATGTGGTCGGTTTTGGGGCGGGCGAGCCGGATTTCGATACGCCGGAGTATATCAAAGAAGCCGCGATCAAGGCCCTGAAAGAAGGCAAGACCAAGTACACGCCCGCCGCGGGCATCATTGAGCTGCGGACTACGATCGCCAAGAAGCTCGAACGGGAAAACGGGCTCAAGTACACTCCCGAGCAGATCGTGGTCAACATCGGCGGCAAGCACTCGGTCTACGAGGCGATGCAGGCGGTGCTCGATCCGGGCGACGAGGTGCTGCTGCCCCGGCCCTACTGGGTGACGTATCCGGAGGCGATCAAGCTGGCCGGCGCGGTGACGAAGATCATCGAGACGGACAAAGCCAACGGCTACAAAATCACGCCGCAGCAACTCCGGAAGGCCATCACGCCCAAGACCGCGATGCTGATCCTCAACTCGCCCAGCAACCCCGGCGGGTTCATGTACACGCCCGATGAGCTGCGGGCGTTGGCCAAGGTGCTCGAAGGCACCAACATCTGCGTGATGTCCGACGAAATCTACGAGAAGCTCGTCTACGGCGACTCGAAGTTCGTCAGTTTCGCGGCCCTGAGCGACGACGCGTTCCAAAGGACGCTGACCCTCAACGGCCTGAGCAAGGCGTTCTCCATGACCGGCTGGCGTCTGGGCTACACCGCCGGACCGCTGGACGTCATCAAGGCGATGTCCCGCCTCCAGGACCACATGACCTCGAACCCGGTGACGTTCGCCCAGTATGCGGCCATTGCTGCCTTCGGGCCGCAGGCGGAGGAAACGATCGAGAAGATGCGGGTCGAGTTCGCCAAACGCGGCAAGTACATGGCCGAGCGACTCAATGCCATTAAGGGCGTCCGATGTGCCGAGCCGGCGGGCGCGTTCTACTGCTTCCCGGACGTTTCCGCGCACTTCGGCCGGACCATCGGCGGCGTCAAGATCGGCGACAGCATGCAATTCGCCTCGGCCCTCCTCGAGCAGGCCAACGTGGCCTTGGTTCCGGGCCTGCCGTTCGGCTGCGGCGACAATGTGCGTCTGAGCTTCGCCTGTTCGATGGAGCACATCAAGAAGGGCCTCGACCGCCTGGAAAAGTGGCTGAGCCAGTAACACAGGCAGTCGGCACAGCGTCAGGCAGTACGAGGCCGACCGGCGCAGCGGCCGGCTGGGCGGCACGGCATGCGCGGGCGCGCACGTGAATCTTGTTCGCATACAGTCTTCGGCAAACCGCAACAGGACAGCGGGGGTTCTTGACGATATACGGAAGAAGCAGTATTCTTCTACGATACTATCAGCCGAAACCTGTTGGAAAGTGCGCGAATGGCGGCAAATGAGACCGGCGAGGGGGACATACTGTTGACGGCCGAAGGACGCTCGGCATGGTCCGTGTGCGTGGCGGTCGCCGGCTGGCTGGCGATGCTGGTCTTCGCCTTTCACGCCTGTACGCACATGGTGGCCGCCGGCGACACCTGGGTGGCGATGGCGTGCGGACGGCACTTTGTTAATCACGGCGTCGATACCGTCGAGCCTTTCAGCGCCAACAGCCACCGCGCCGGCCCGACCGAGGCCGAGGTCGCGACTTGGCCGGGCTGGGCCCGCTGGATCACCGAGAAGGTGGGCCTCGAAACGGTTCGCAAGTGGCATCCGACCGGCTGGATCAACCAGAACTGGCTGACGCACGTCATCTTTTATCGCCTGACCACCCTGTTCGGTTCGGAGCAGGAGCCGTACTTCGACGCGCTGGTGTTCTGGAAGTTCGCTGTGTATTTCCTGGCGGTTGCCGCAATCTACGTCACCGCCCGGCTGCTGGGCGTAGACCCTGCCCTGGCCGCTGCCGCCTCCGGTTTCGCGCTGTTCGTCGGACGGTCCTTCTTCGACATCCGCCCGGCCGGCTTCTCGAACCTGCTGGTGGCGGTCTTCATCCTGATTCTGGCACTGACCAGTTACAGGAACGCGCTCTACATCTGGCTGATCGTGCCGGTGGTGGTCTTCTGGTCCAACGTGCACGGCGGCTATATCTACGCCTTCATCGTACTCGTCCCGTTCATGGGCTGGCACATAATCCTGCACCTTCCGAAGCGCTGGCTGGTGGCGGTCTACAGCATTCTCACCTGGCTGGTTCTCTATGGCCTGACCCATCAGTTTCTCGGTCGTCGGGCTGAACTGGTGGCCGAGTATTTCTCACAGAGCAACGCGGGCGCTGTCGGTATCGGCGACTGGATGATTGTCCTCCTGGTGCTGGCCATCGGTGGCAGCATTGCGGCGGTTTCGCATCGGCAGATCGGCGACCGCGCGTTGACGGCTTTGCACGGCGTAGCGACGTGTGTGGTGTTCCTTCTGGTGTTGGTGCGGTACTTCCCGGCGCCGCCCAACACAATGAACGAACGTATTCTGAAGATCTTTGCGGATCACGCGGCCGGGGGACGCTGGACGTGCGTCGGTATGTTCGTTCTGTCCATGGCGTTCGGTGCGGCGGTGCTGGCGGTAAGAGAGAAGGGCATTCGCGTGTTGGATCGCCGGACCCTTCTGCACACGCTCGGCGCCGGAGCGGTCGCGTTCGTCGCGATGGTCGTGTTCAATCCGTTCCACCTGACGAACCTGACGCACACCTTTGTGATCTCGGTCAGCAAGCACGCGGAACGTTGGCGCGACGTGCACGAGTGGCATCGGGCTCTGGACTGGACGAACCCGGTTGGTACCGCCATTCCGTTTCTGACAATGTACATTTTCGCCTGGCTCGCTCTGCTGGTCTGGGCCGTCCTGTCGGTGCGGATGGCGCTGGCCGAACAATACCCGAAGAAGCGCGGCGGGAAGGCCGAGGCGCCCGCCGAAGCCTCGATCGACGTCGTTTTCATTATTGTGGCTGCGCTGACCGTCTATATGGCGCTGCGGTCCCGGCGATTCATCCCCATTGCCGCTTTTGCTGCCTGTCCAGTGATCGCGTTGCTGGTGCAGCGGATCGTGGCCGCCATCCTGACCCTGGCGGACCTGCGTGGTGCCGCTCGGCTGCCCGATCCGGCTCGGGATGAGCTCGTCGAACGCCTGCTTCTGCTCGGGCTGGCGGGGGCGCTGGCCGTCCTGGGGTTGTGGCGTCTGCTCTTCTGGCGCTGGCTGTTCTTCCCGGTGCCGGGTGCGCCCACGCAGATTCAGCCGCGTTTCTGGCTGCTGGCGTTCGGAACGCTCTTGGCCTTCTCGTCATTTCCGCTGGTTACCGTGTTCTGCGGAACTGACAAATCCGCGGGAGGTACCAGACAGGCGGGCGCCTTGGCGTTCCTCAAGCGGGCCTGGCAGGTTGCCGCCCTGATGGTCTTGGCGTCTGTCATGGGTTTTGGCCTGTGGGTAGGGCTGAGGTTCAAGCTGATCTACCTGGATTACTGGCCGGCGGACCCGAAGCTGACGTCGGTCTTCATGCGGATGACCGCCTCCGATGCCAAGCCGTTCTATGCCTGTCAATTCATCCGCGAGAACAAGCTCTCGGGCAACATGTTCAACTACTGGACCGAAGGCGGGTTCATCGCCTGGGGTCAGGACCCCGATCCCAACACAGGACGGACGCCCCTGCAACTCTTCATGGATGGCCGGGCCCAGGCCGCCTACGACACCCGGACGTTCGACCTCTGGACGGAGATCCTGGCGGGCGGGCCGGCCGCCAGAAGGGCCGCGTACGAGGGACGGGACCCGACCGCCGCCGAGCTGAGAGAGATCGGGCAGTGGGTGACCGAGCAACTCAACAAGTTTGACGTCTGGGTGGTCCTGATGCCGGCCAACCAGTTCGACAAGGATTTCGTCCGCGCCCTCGAATACGATCCCAACTGGCGTCTGGTCTTCCTCAACAACAAGCAGAAACTGTTTGTCAACGTGACGACCGAGCGGGGCAAGGAGTTGTTCGGAGGCATGTTTACCGGCCGGACCACGTATCCGGACGAGTTCACCGCCAACTTCTCCGTCGGGCACAACCTTCTATTGTCTGCCGAGGCCAGCCAGAGACAGCAGGGTCTGGACATGGTCATCAAGGCGTTCCATCTCGATCCATCGCCGGGCCCCATGCTGGACCTGCTGGTGATTGCCGCGCGCTATCCCGAACTCCAGCAGCGGGTCAACGAGATCTGCGTCGAGTACACCACGCAATTCGAGAAGAACAAGTCCAGCTACGCCAATCACGATGGCTACAATCTCCGGCTGGAAGCGGCGCGCCTGGCGATGGTGCGGCTCAAGCAGGTCGCCGAGGCCCAAGGCAACCGCCAAGTCGCCCAGACCTGCGAGAACCAGATGAAACGCTATCTGATCGAAAGAGACCTCATTTCCGACAGGAAGAGGTGGTAAGCGATGGCCCAGGCGGACAGGCGGACGTCGTCGGGTGAGCAGGCGCAGTCGGCCGTGTCGATCTCGGTCTTTTTTCCCTGCTACAACGAGCAGGCCAACGTGGCGCGGGTGGCCGAGCAGGCGGTTCGTGTGCTCGAAGGGCTGGGCGCCGACTACGAGATCATCATCGTGGACGACGGCAGCGTCGACGAGACCGGACGCATTGCCGACGAGATGGCCGCCGGCAACGATCGGATTCGTGTCATCCACCATCCGCGTAACCTCGGCTACGGCGCCGCCCTTCAGTCGGGGTTCCGCGCCGCGCGCAAGAAGCTGGTCTTCTACACGGACGGCGACGGCCAGTTCGACATCGGCGAGATGCCGGCGCTGCTGCCGCTGATGAACGAGTACGATATCGTCAGTTGCTACCGCATGAACCGTCAGGATAACATCGTCCGCAGAATCAACGGGTGGCTCTGGACAAAGGTCACCGGTCTGTTATTCTCGCTGAAGGTTCGCGATGTGGATTGCGCCTTTAAGCTGTATCGGCGTTCCCTCTTCGACCGGATCAAGATGGAAAGCACCGGGGCGCTGATCGACACAGAGATTCTGGCACGGGCCGCCCGGAAAGGGTATACGATTACGCAGAGAGGAGTACATCACTATCCGCGGACGGCCGGTCGGCAGACCGGAGCCAGCCTCCGTGTGGTTCTCAGAGCCTTCAAGGAACTCTGGCAACTGCGTCGGCGCATCGTACAGGAACCATGAGGGGATGACGCGGCTCTCCGGCGCAGGCCAGGCAGTCTATGCACAGACGAAAAGCCAACCTCTTTATCTACGGATCGCTTCGAGACAGTCGCATCTTCAAGTCGGTCAGCGGTTTTGCCTTCACGCGCAAGCCCTCGAAGATCGACGTCAAAACGCTGTTTGCCGAGCCGGCTTTTCTCCCGGGTCATCGACGGGTCAGCCCGGATAACGTGTATTTCTACGCCGTCAAGGCTCCCGACGCGAGAATCGAAGGGTTTGTGATCCATGATGTGCCTCTCTCGGCATTGGCCGAAATCGACCGGTACGAGGGCAAACGCTACCAGAGGGAGACGGTCCACGTCTATACCGCACACGGCAAGGTTGAAGCCCAGGCCTATCTCGTGACCGCCGAATCGATGCGGAAACGCTTCGGCGACCGGTTTCACGTCAATCTCATCCACGAGTTGTGGCTCCGCAAGCGGATCAACCGGTTTCTCCAGAAGCACACGCGTCCCGGCGAGCGGACCGTCGATGCCGAACTGGAACGTCAGGCCGAACGCGAGTTGCTGGCCACGACCGAGCGTGACCTGGTCATGAGCCACTACCATACCGATGCCATCAGCGACTACTGGCTGGAACGGGAGCTGGACCGGCCCCGCCCGAGCATCCGCCATCTGTTCAACGATCCGGAGGTGCAGCCCTACCTGCGCAATTACCTGTCGCTGGTTCTGCGGCAGGTGCTTCTCAACGAGTTCGACGAGCAAATCCAGAACCGGTACCGTTTCGACCTGGAGCACATGCGGACCAGCGAGCGGTACTTCGCCCGGTCGGTCAGTCTGCTGGCGGCTCTGCGGATGATCAACGCCAGCCGCAGCGTGGTGGACCTGATCATCGAGCGGGGCCTCAACATGATGCCGTCGGAGAAACTGGACCTGATCGATTATGTCAAGTACGCCGTACGCGCTTCACGGAGCATCTTCGATTCTCGCGTGGCGGAGGCCCACCTGCATCGGATTCGCTCCAATCTCCAGCCGGGGCTGATCCCACTCGGCTTTGAGTTGGAGCTGAGCAATCTGGGACCGGACGCGATCGAATCCAGACGCAGCATCTGCAAAGCGGTCGATCCGGCCTACGACGGCTTCCGGTACTTCTACGACTTCTACCTCGACGTGCTCTGCTGGAAGCTGGGAGGCTACATCGACGACCACACCGGTTCCGGCCAGCGAAGGCGGACCTCCGGATTTCTCGAACTGGCGCCGGGAAGGCTCAGCATTGCCGGCGATCTGTCGCGACCCGCCAGCCCCGATCCCTGGCTGCTGAACCAGTTGATCCATGAGCTGGTCAGCTTTTTCCAGGTCGAGCCACACAGTCTTCACCTGTCATTTCAACTGCTCAAGAGCCGGGTCAGGGAGCAGACCATCCTGCCCCTGGGGTTTGTCAAATGCCTGCTGGCCTTGGGCGGGGGGCCCGAACGAAGACCCGGAGGCCTGTGGGTTTCGCGCATGGGCCATGACGAGATCACCCAGCACAAACTCGGTGAAGAACTGGTGTTCGCCCGACGCAGCCGGCGCAACTGGTATCTGGGGGGCGACGAGATCGGCGACAAGGCGCCGGCCCAGGCGACCACCTATATCCAGCAGTACAAGTTCATTCGGTTGGAGAAGAGGGCCAACTACGAGCCGCTGATTCTGTGTCTCAAGGGTCTGCAACTGGCCTTGAACCCCGGCGACTACCTCACGGCCGAGCAGCTTCGGTCCGACCGGGCGTTGCAGCGGCAATACGAGCAACTGAAAAGATGGGCGGCCAAGCCCACGCAGATCAGCTCGCGGGTGATCGCCCAGTTTGTGAACGCCGCCCAGCAGGGACTGATGATCGAGCGCCATCGTAAGCCGGCACACCGCCTGCATTACATCGAGTGGGCTCTCGGCGCGATCACCGTTCAGTTGCGGATGTTCAACCAACAGGTCCGGGAAGCCGTTTCCGGATCGAACGAGTAACCGAACCCTCTCTGCTGGCTGGCGTATTGTTCGTCAATGGGTCTCCGGGTCCTGACACATCTCGTAAAGTCCGCCGCCCGCATGGCGGAGCCTGCCCATTTCGACGAGCTTGTCCCAGACTTGACGCGGATACTGATTCGGGGGCTGGATGGCCACGATACCGGAACTGCGGCCTCCGCTGAAAGGTCCTCCGCCTAATGTGGACTCTGCATCGAGACGCGTCAGCTTCAGACGCTTTTTGAACGCTTTCATCGCCTGCTTGAGGTAAGCCGGGGGCATGAAGTCTTCGGATGTGCCTTCGCTCATGGTGATGCTCCTGCCATGGACCGTTGGGATGGCCTGCGTTACATGAGGGCCATGGTAGAGTCGACATCGCAACGTGTCAATCTGCAAGCCTCGCCGGCGACGCAAACAGCCGGGCAGGGGTCCGCGACGACGTCCGCGGCGCGGTGGCCACAGGGGCGTACGGCCTGGCGGGCTCCCGATGCACCGTGGCTGGCCCGCTCTTGAGTTCCAGGCAATCCAACACGCGGCGGACCCTCCGAAACCGGGGACGCAGCGCCCGGAACAGAAGCGAGGATTGATACTTGTCGCTGTGCAAAACCAGCAGATGTGTCAGGCTGTCGCTGGCGGCCAGGAGTCTGCGATACACGATAAGCGTGTACGGCAGGGCGACCAGCCGCAACGGCAGGGGGGTCGAGTGCCATCCCACGAGCAGAAGACCCTTCCATCCGATTCGACGGAGCAGGTTCTCCGGGGGACAGGCGGCACGCCCGCTGTCTCCCGGCCTGCCACGCTTCTTCTCTCGCCGCATTTCGTCACCTTCTCCTTCTTGTGTACGCAACGACCTTGCTCGCGACGGTCTCGCCAACAGGGAGTCGCAAAAACCGGCGGGCAGAGCATCGCCGGCAGACAGAAATGCCGGGATTGCCCAGGATGGTTGGGGTGCCGCGCCCTCGTCTGCACAGGTCTCCAGGCTCCGACCGGCATCGTCTTCCTTCAACGCGGCGCCCCGGCACTTCAAGCATATCGTGTATCTTATAGCAGGTGACGCGGGCACGTGCAATTGTGGTGACTACGTATAACGTGTCGTTATTTCCGATGGTTCGGGTCGGTCTTCAGTGGAAACCATCAAGAGCATGGTGACACGGTTTGGCCGAGCACGTGATCATGCTACGACGCGTTGCGCTTTATCACGCGCTGGCGATAAGCCTTTGTTCGTTTGAGCCGGCTGATGGCCACGCGGGCAACGCGATCGTGGTCGAAGGCGAGGTTCTCCGGCAAACGGTCGATGGGAAACCACTTGGCCTCGGCGGCGTCGTCGCCTCCATGCACGCCCGTTTGCCGTTTGCCGGCGATACCCGTGAAGACCACAGTGATCTGCCGGCCGCGAGGGTCGCGACCGACCGTGCCGAAGGTCCGCAACTGCTCCAGGCGTATGCCCGTCAGTCCGGTCTCTTCCTTCAACTCCCGAGCGACGGCGTCCTCCAGTTCCTCGTCCATCTCGATGAAGCCGCCCGGGATCGCCCACCGGCCTTTGTATGGTTCCTTCTTGCGTTTAACCAGCAGTAGCCACGCCTTGCCCCGCGAGAAACAAAACACTGCCGCATCGACCGTTACCATCGGCCGGGGCCACTGGTACACATACCTGCCCTTTTTCGCCATGCGTCAAATCCTCTACAGTCCGCGTGCATACTCATGTCGAACGCGTCGCAGGACGTCATTCTATCGGCCTGCGTGGACATTTCAACGGCCGATCGCGGATCGCCCGTTGCTTGCAGACCGGCGCTGACATACAATCCACAACTTATGTCCAGTGCATGGAAGAACATTCTCCTGATCAAGCCCAGTTCGCTGGGGGACATCGTGATGGCGTTGCCGGCGTTGTCGGCGCTGCGTCGCAGCTTTCCGCAGGCGCGGATCACCTGGCTTATCCGTCCGGCGTTCGCCCCGCTGATCGAGGGCCATCCGCACCTGGACGAGATCATCCACTTCGACCGCAAGACGCTGGGCAAGGCGTGGTACTGCCCGTTCGCGATGAAAGCCCTCGGGTCTCTGATCGCGGACCTGCGTCGGCATCGCTTCGACGCGGTGCTGGACCTCCAGGGACTGCTGCGGTCGGCGTCGCTGGCTTGGGCTTCCGGTTGCAAGCATCGCTTCGGTCCGGACTGGGGCCGGGAGTTTGCGCACTGGTTCTACACGACCACCGTGCCGCGGCACGCCGACTGGGTCCATGTGATCGACTACTACATGAAGATCATCGAGGCGATGGGGGGCTCTGACCTTGGCGTCGAGTTCGTCCTGCCCGAGAAGCCGGCGGCTGCGGAAGCTGTTGGCACGCTGCTATCGCAGCATGATCTGGCTCGCGAACGGTACGCGGTGCTGATCCCCGGTTCCGCCCAGACCAGCAAATGCTGGCCCGCCGAGCGGTTTGGCGTGCTGGCCGACCGGCTGGCCTGCGAGCACGGGCTGGCCATCGTCGCCACCGGAAGCAGTACTGAGAGCGCGATGGTCGAGCGGATTCAGAGTCACGCGAAGCGCCCGATCGTGAATCTCGCCGGCCGCACCTCGCTGCCCGAGCTGGTCGAGGTGCTGCGCTCCGCCCGGATCGTCATCAGCAACGACACGGGGCCGGGCCACATCGCCGCCGCCCTGGGCAAGCCGCTGGTGATGATGTTCAGTTGGTCCAACCCGCTGCGCGTCGGCCCTTACCGCCGGCCCGAGTGCATCGTCGGTCGTGACATCGCCACGCGGGGCCTGGCCATCAAGAGCCGTGATCCCCAGCACGCGATTCAGCACATCACCCTCGACGAAGTCTACACGCGAGCTGCGCAGCAGCTCACAGGCCGTGGGCTGTAGGCCAGAGACTGTAGGCACCGACGATTGACCACGCTCTCAGGGACACTCCGAATCTGATAGAATGGTGTCGACGTGGGGAGGGTAATTTCCATGCTGGACGATAGCCATGTGGGGGCGGAGGGACAGGAAATGCGCGATCACACAGAATTGCGGGCGTTTGAGTTGGCGAATCGGTGGCTCTGTGTCTCCACAAAATGACGAAGACGTTTCCGACGGAGGAGGTGTTCGGCCTGACGGCGCAGTTGCGCCGCGCGGTCGTCTGCGTTGCTCCGGACATCGTCGAACGCTGCACACGCCATTGGCAATCCGACTATCTTCGTTTCCTGGACATGGCCTGCAGCTCAGCGCGAGAGGTGGAGGATCACTTGTCGCTTGCTTCCTGCCTCGGATATCTCAGCCCACAGGACTACGAGTCGCTCCGTGGTCTGCGCACGGAACTCTCAAGGGTCTTGAGTGCTCCGCTCCTCTCGCTGCGCAAGCAATAACGGCCTCCTCGAACCTATGGCCTCCCGCCTATGCGGAGGCGACGACGGTCGCGCAGCGCTGGCAGAGGTCCGGATAGTCGGCGTTGGCGCCGACGCTGGGCCAGTAGTTCCAGCAGCGCTGGCACTTGGCGTGGGGGCTCCTGGCGGCGACAACGGTCGTCGTTTCGGCGGATCGTTCGAGCCTCACCTCGCTGACGATGCACAGCGCCGCGAACGCGTCGACGCCGAATGCCTCGATCACGCCGGCGTCTTCGTCGGTGCATCGCATGGTCACCGACGCCTCCTGGTTGCTGGCGATGGTCTTGTCCTGCCGGAGTCCTTCGAGAACGCGCAGGACGTTGTCGCGAAGGGCCATGATCTTCTGCCATCGGACCTGCTGGCTGGCGTAGTCGATGCTCGTATCGACCGTCGGCAGGTTCGCCAGATGCACGCTGGTGCAATCCTGAGGCTTGAACGGCATGGCCTCCCACGCCTCCTCGGCGGTGTGGGCCAGGATCGGCGCCAAGAGCCGCACGAGCGCACTGAGGATCTCGTACATCACCGTTTGACCACTGCGTCGTGACAGCCCGTCAGCGGCGTCGCAGTACATCCGGTCCTTGAGGACGTCCATGTAGATGCTGCTCATCTCCACCGTGCAGAAGTTGTACAGCAGCGAGAAGACGCGATGGAACACGAAGTTCTCGTACGCTTCGGTGACGTCGGCGATCAGCTTCTGCAACTGGCACATGGCCCACTTGTCGATCTCGAACATGTGGTCGTAAGGAATCGCGTCGATGGCTGGCTCGAAGCCGTCGAGGTTGCCCAGCAGGTACCGCAGCGTGTTGCGGATCTTGCGGTACGCGTCTTGTGTGCGGCCGATCAGCTCATCGTTGCAGCGCACATCCTCCTGGTAGTTGACACTGGCGACCCACAACCTCAGGATGTCGGCGCCGTACTTGGCGATCTCGTCCTGGGCGTTGACGTAGTTGCCCAGTGATTTGGACTGCTTCATGCCTTTCTCATCGACGGTGAAACCGTGCGTCAGAACGCTCTTAAAGGGAGGTTTGCCCGTGGCGCCCAGCGCCGGCAGCAGGGACAGTTGGAACCAGCCGCGATGCTGATCGGACCCTTCGAGGTACAAGTCCACCGGCACCGGCCAGCCGGCCGCCACCGCGACGCTGTACCAGCTACAGCCCGACTCGAACCACACGTCAAAGATGTTCTCCTCCTTGCGGAGCTGGTCGAGGTCGAACCCTGCGGGCATTGGGAAGTCATCTCCCAGAATCTCGCGGGGTGAGTCGGTGAACCAACTGTTGGAGCCATGCCGGCCAATGTGTCGGGCGACCGCCATCACGGACTCTTTCGTCAGCAGCGTTCGGCCATCGGGCATCGTGAAGACGGGGATGGGCAGGCCCCAGCTTCGCTGGCGGCTGATGCACCAGTCGGGCCGCGATTCGAGCATGCCTGCAATTCGTTTCTGGCCCCACGCGGGAATCCAGCGGACCTTTTCGACCGCGTCCATCGCCATCGCGCGGAGGTTGCGGCCGGTGTCGGGCAGGTCCTTGTCCACGCCCACGAACCACTGCTCCGTCGCGCGGAAGATCACCGGGCCTTTGCTGCGCCAACAGTGGGGGTAGCTGTGGGTGATTTCTCGCTGGGCAAACAGCCGGCCTGTTTGCGCCAAGTGCTCGTTGACCTCCTTGTCCACGGTCAGCACGTTCTTGCCCCGCAGCCAGTCAGGAACCGTCTCGTCGTAGCACCCGTTGTCCTTGACGGGTGAATACACCGCCAAGTTGTACCGTTGGCCCGAGAGATAGTCCTCCTGGCCGTGCCCCGGCGCCGTGTGGACCAGGCCCGTGCCGTCCTCCGTGGTCACGTACTCGGCGAGGATCACCATGTAAGCGTCCTTGTCGGTCGGGTTGTCCTCGATGAAGGGATGGCGGTAGCGAAGCCCTTCGAGTTCACTGCCTCGGACCGTCTTGGGACCGACGGTGTATTGACCTTGCACCAGGCCGCCCGCCACGACGACCGCCTCGATGCGATCGGTGGCCACGAGCGAGGTGTACTTGCGTCCATGCTTCTCGTACGAGATGGCGGCGTATTCGAGATTCGGATGTACGGCGATCGCCAGGTTGGCGGCCAGCGTCCAGGGCGTGGTCGTCCAGATCATCAGGGCGACCTCGGAATCCTTGGCCTGGTCGTTTGTGACGACTCCCAGCTCGATCAGCCGGGCGGTGGTCTCCGGCGTGGCGCTGAAGTTGACGAAGATGCTCGGCGAAGCGATGTCTCTATATTCCAGCTCCGCCTCCGCCAGCGCCGTCTCGCACCCGACGGACCAGTGAATCGGCTTGAGCTGACGATAGACGAGCCCCTTGCCTACCAGCGTTGCAAAGACTTCGAGGATTCCCGCCTCGTACTGGGGCTTGAAGGTCAGGTAGGGGTTCTCGAAGTCGCCGAACACGCCCAGGTCCTGAAACTGCCGGCTCTGGAGCTTGACATACTTGCTGGCGTACTTCATGCACTCGCGGCGGATCTCCGTCTTGCTCATCTGCCGGACCTTCTCGCCCAGGTCGGTCATTACCTTGGCCTCAATGGGCAGACCGTGGCAGTCCCAGCCCGGAACGTACGGCGCGTCAAAGCCCGCCATCGTCTTGTACTTGACGACGAAGTCCTTGAGAACCTTGTTGATGACGTGGCCCATGTGGATGTCGCCGTTGGCGTAAGGTGGGCCGTCGTGCAGGATGTAGAGCGGGGCGCCCAGCCGGGCCTCACGAATCTGCGTGTAGATGTTCTCTTTCGCCCAGCGCTGGCGCATCTGGGGCTCGCGCTGCACGAGGTTGGCTTTCATCGCAAAGCTTGTCTGCGGCAAGTTCAACGTATCGCGGTAGTTCTTCTGGTTCTTGTCTGCCATCGTCAAGGTCCTTGAAATCTCGGAAATCGAATCGCGTATCTTAGGGTTTGCGCCGGCCGCTGTCAACGGAACCCCAAACGCATAGGGCCTGCGTCGCAAGGATGGCGAAGGCCTCCCAACGAAAGAAGCCTTCCGGAGCCGGCTGCTCTGGAAGGCTTCTGTGGTTGCGGGATCGAGGCATTCTCAGGGCAGCTTCCTGTGGTCTCCAATCATAGCGATCGGGCCGGCGCATATCAGTCGCGTTGCCGTCCCAGCCGCTGCTGCCCCGAATTCTCTACCGTTTGCCTTCTGCACAATGCGCTCTATGAGGTTCGATCTTTGCCAGAACTCTCGGCCCACGTCTACCATGACTTCAGTTCTCAGCAGTTGACGCTCCTGCGCCTTGCCATCGCAGGACCGCGAGGACCGGGTTGTGATCGGAGACAACCGGCTCGTCGACAATAGTCACCTGCTCGACACTCCACGAGTCGGCGGAACGGATCAGGATGTAGTCGATCTTCGAGCGGGGAGCGAGGACGTCGGTCCAGCCGGCGTCGAGCAGAACGTTCATTGGGCGACTGCCGGGCCGGGCGTTGAAGTCGCCGGCCAGGATCACGGGCGCGCCATCTTCGGTGCCAAACAACTGGGCCAGCCGCATCGTCTGCTGCGTGCGGATCTCCTCATCCAGATGGCACAAATGCGTTCCGACGAACCGCAGCGGGCCGATGCCCTCCGGCTCGATCCACGCCTCGAGGGCCGCTCGCGGTTCGCGGTCGCCCCAGTAGGGAAGGGGGTGCACAGTCGTCTTGAGGATGGGAAACCGCGACAGAATGGCTTCACCGTAGCGGCCGCCCTGGTGCGGCATCGCTTGGCCGAAGGCGTGGTGCATCCAGCAGAGCTTGCCGAGAAGCGCCGCCTGGTTGACGCCGGAAGCCCGCTCGGTACCGTCGTCGACCTCCTGCAGAGCCACGAGGTCCGGTGACAGATCGTTGATGACCTTCGCCAGACGCTTGTAGTCGAACTGCTCGTCCATCGCCTCGCCGTGATGGATGTTATAAGTCAACACGCGAAGCGTCCGCGGCCTCGGCGCGCGGACCGATCGCGCTTGGCAGCCGCTCAGAGCCGGAAGTGACACAATGGCCAGAACGAATGCAATGACTGCTCTTCTGTTTTGTTTCATATCACCACCTGCGATCGGAGATTCGACATTCCACGGCGACACAACATTCCTTCTCCCGTGACGTTCGTTTGATCTTCCGCAACGGACGGTCTGTTGTCAAACGCGGATCCTCGCAAAGCGGCGTTTGCCGACCTGAATGACCATGCCGTCGGCCGGTGTGGTCGCGGCGTTGGGGTCCGCAACTTTCTGCCCGTCGATGCTGACGCCGCCCTGCATGACCATGCGTTTCGCTTCACCACCGGTCTCGACCAGCTTGCAGGTCGTCAGGAGCTGCTTGATGCTGATCGGCTCAGCCGGCAGCCGGAACTCGGGAATCTCGTCGGGCAACTGCCCCTGCGCGAAGACCTTGTCGAACTCTGCCGCCGCGATCTCCGCCAGCTCGGGACCGTAGAACTGCGAGACGATCGTCTTGCCCAGTGTGACCTTGGCCTCTTTCGGATGGGTCTGGTTCGGATCGAGCAGGGTCGCGATCTGCTCGGCGGGAAGGCTGGTCAGCAGCGTGTAATAGTTGGCCATCATCTCGTCGCTGATGCTCATGATCTTGCCGAACATGTCGTTCGGCGAGTCGGTGACGCCCACGTAGTTGCCTTTGGACTTGCTCATCTTCTCCTTGCCGTCGAGGCCGACGAGGATGGGCATGGTGATGACGATCTGCGGCGGCTGGTTGTTCAGCCGCTGAAGGTCGCGTCCGACGAGGTTGTTGAAGGTCTGGTCGGTGCCGCCCAGTTCGACGTCGCTTCGGACCATGACCGAGTCGTACCCCTGCATGAGCGGATAGAGGAACTCATGAATGCCGATGGGGTCGCCGGCCTTGTAGCGCAGCTCAAACGTGTCGCGTTCGAGCATGCGGGCGACCGTCATGCTGCTGGCCAGCTTGATCAGGTCGGCCAGATTGAGCTTGGCGAGCCACTCGCTGTTGTAGCGGACTTCGAGCTTGTCGGGCGAGGTGTTGAGGATGTGTCCGGCCTGGTTGAAGTAGGTGCGGGCGTTTCGTTCGATCTGCTCCGGCGAGAGCATGGGCCGTGTGGTGTTCTGGCCCGTGGGGTCGCCCACCCGGGCGGTGTAGTCGCCGATAATCAGGACCGCCTTGTGCCCCATGTCCTGGAACTGGCGCATCTTGCGGAGCACGACCGTATGGCCCAGGTGAATGTCCGGGCTGGTCGGGTCCAGTCCCAGTTTGATCCGCATCGGCCGGCCGGCTTGGGCCGCCTCCACCAGTCGCTGGGCCAGGTCCGTCTCGGTGTAGACCTCCACGGTGCCCCGTTTCAACGCCTGTACGGTCTGTACCACGTTGTCCGACATAAACCTGCCTCTCTATCTTCGTTGCCGTTCGAAAGAAGAAGTGGCAATCTTAGTCAGACGGACAGACGAATGCAATCGGGAAATCCACCCCGTCGAGCAGGGGCGGCAACGAATCGCGCGGCTCGCTTGCCGATCCGTCGCGGTCCGGGTATAGTCGCCGCAGCGGCCGGGTATGTTCGGAGGCCGATGGTCGCGAGGATTGGGATGGAAGACTGTGCAGAAATGCCGACGGTGGAGGTTGTCGAGGCCGATTTGGATTGCGTCGCGCACCAGCGGGCGGTGGTCGAACTGATTGATGCGTACGCCGCCGATCCGATGGGCAATGGCCGGCCTCTTGCGCCGCAGGTACGAGACAACCTCATCGACGGTCTGCGCCGGCACCCCACAACGCTGATCTTCCTCGCCTTCCATGACGGTGAGGCGGTTGGGATTGCGGTCTGCTTCCTCGGATTCTCGACCTTCCACGCCAAACCCCTGCTCAACATCCATGACCTGGCGGTGGTGGCGGACTGTCGGGGGCGGGGAATCGGCCGGCAGCTCCTCGACGCGGTCGCCGACAAGGCGCGGCAATTGCGCTGCTGCAAACTCACCCTGGAGGTGCAGGAGAACAACCATCGCGCGCGGCGTCTGTACGAGGCGGCGGGATTCGCCCAGGCGCAATACCATGAAGGCGCCGGCGGCTCGCTGTTCTACACGAAACCTCTCTGACGCCAATGTCGTTGCGTCCTCAATAGGCTTGGCCATCGCCGTACAAGGCATCGATTCCCGCCTCGACGGCGGCCCGTGACTCCGCCTTCATCAGGGTCATCGTCACCTGCTTGCGGCAGGGGTGCAGGCGGGCGTAGCGGACGATGAACTTGCGGAAATAACCGATCGCCCGTTTCTCAGGATAGCCGTTCAGCACACGATGGAAGTGTTCGAGCATGATTGCCCGCTGCTCGGCGAGGTCCGGCGGGGGCGGGACCGGGCGATTCTCCCACACGCAGCGCAGGTCGCGGAAGATCCACGGATTGCCGATTGCGCCTCGGGCGACGACGAACCCATCGAGACCCGTCCGCTTCATCCGTTCGACGGCCGCGCGCGGGTCGAAGACATCGCCGCTGCCGATGACGGTGGCCGACGGGAACCGGGCCTTGACCTGAGCCAGGGTGTCCCAGTCGGCTTTCCCACGGTAGCGTTGTTCGACGGTGCGCCCGTGAATGACCAGCGCATCCACCCCTTCCTCGATGGACCGCGTCACGATCTCCCAGAAGTCGTCCTGCGAGGCGCTGTCGTGATCGATGCCGATGCGAAGCTTGATCAGCAGCGGACAGGCGATGGTCTCGCGGACCGTCTTGACGATGTCGATGACTGTTCTGGGGTGGGCCAGCAGGGCGCCGCCCCGCCCGCGCCGAAGGACCTTGGGCACCGGACAGGCGAAATTCAGATCGATCACGTCGTACCCGACCGCCACCAGGTCGCGGGCGGCCTTGGCCATGATCGCAGGGCTTTCACCCATGATCTGGGCGCCCACCGGATGCTCGTCGATGCCCGGCCGAAAGCAGGCCTTCCGCAGGACGCGCGGCTCGGCCATGCTCTTGGCCAGCATCACATCGGCCAGCGCGAATGGACAGCCGAAACGCCGTGCGAACGAGCGCATGGTGTAGTCGCTGTACCCGCTGAGCGAAGCCTGGAAGAATGGAACGTCCAGCGTCAGGCTGCCAAGTCGTAGGGCGATGGGATTTTGCATACTCTTTCCGGGGCGATTCTCTGTGCGCCCTATGGCCTGTCCATGTGGTCGGCTTTGGGACTGCGTCCGTCCCGACTGTCGATGGACGGCTTGCCGGTGAGAGTCTTGAGGATCTCACTGGTGACCGGCGGGCATCCGGGCACGTACTGCCCGTCCTGCCCGGACCGGGCGGCACAGTTGCCGATACAAAGGGTCCCCTCAGGCAGATTCGCATTCCCCTTGCCGATGGCGATATTCAGATGCCGCCAGGACGGGAAGTAGTCGAACAACTGGTCTCGATAGCCCTTCAGGAACAACAGCACGGTGGACTGACACGCACTGCAGGAGTTCCTGTCGAAGACCGTGACATTGGGAAACTCGATGGTCAGGTTGGCCGGCGGCGTGGCAAACGGTGTAATCCAGTCCTCCCAATGATCGGGCGTCACGGAGATTGCGGCCAGGTCGATGACGCCGTAGCCCCGCGCCGCCCCGATCGCCAGATGGGGAACGGTCTCGGCGGTGGTCCCCATGAGCCGGCACGCCACCGCGTCGGCCGCAAACGCATCGGCGCCGGCGACCACGGCATCCATCGCCTTGGCCTCGCCCGCGCTGGGCCCCAGACCCTCCATGCCCACCGTACCGTCGATGATAGCCAGGTGCGGACGCAGCACCGACGCCATGTCGGCGATCGCGATGTCGATCGGTTTCTCGTCGCTGCCTTCGACGGGCCCCAGCATGTGCAGTTGCACCTTGCTCCGCCGCCAGAGGCAGCCCTTCATGTTCTTGACCGCCAGCGTCACCACCGTGTGCATGTGCATCTTCATCACCGGGATCGAGACGACCAGATCGTAGTCGCACACGTCGGCGCAGAGCTTCAGCTTGTGGAGCGCCACACCCTGCTCAATGGCTACCTCGACGGGCGGGCGACGGTCCATGTCGATCAGGCCGCAGCCGCGTTTTCGGGCGACGTCGGCGATTCCGGATGTGACGAACGCCTCCATGGCGTCGACACCGGTAATCGGGCTTTCGCCGACGGCCACATCCGCACCCGCTTCGACCAGCGCGTCGATCGCGGCCGCGACGACGTCCGGATGCGTCGTGATCCCCTCGCCCGGCGTTGCCACCCGGCCGACGTTGGGTTTGAGCAGCACGCGCTTGCCTCGCGCGGGCGACAGGTCCAGCCCCGCCAGGGCCGAGCGCGTATTGGCGTACGGCCCCTGGCCGTGGGCGACCTGGACCGATGGATGCGCAGTTGACTTCAAGAGCGGATTCTGTGCTAACATAGTCGTTGCGGCAAGGGCACGATACGGGGTTTCCAGTTGTCCCTCAAGTCGTGCCTGGTGATCGTCAACAAGCTGCAAAATATTCATTATATCGGTTTTCTCACTTCGCTGTCAAACGCTGGTTCGCCTTGCATCCATAGCGATCCGGATGGATATCGCGGTCGGATACCTCAGAATGACCGCCGCTTGAGGTTGCTACCGGGGCGGGCGTATGGTAGCTTCAAACGTGTTTCCGGCCGCGAGGTGGCTTATCGAGCCTGAAAAATGGAGAGATTGACCGGCACAAGCCGATGAGACAATCAATGGAAGTCAATCGCATATCCTGCTCGAAGCAGGTGATTCGAGGTGCACGACATTGAGAAGACTGAGCGTATTGTCCGGCGGCGTGGTCCTGGTGGCCCTGGGAGCAGCCGCGTTCTTCGGCCGCGGGTTCTTCCGAGGCGCGATGACGATCCACGATCTGCTCACCGAGAACCAGCAGCTCAAGAGCGCCATCACCAATCTGACTGCCGAGGATCAGATCGGCTATGCCAAGGTGATCTCCCAACGCACCGAGAGTGATGGGCGCCTGCTGACGACCCTGCGATTCGTCGAGACCAGCCGCGAGGACAAGACCCAGACGATCCTTCAGAAGGAGTACACGATCGAGGGGGACGTCATTCATTTCGATGCCCTGATCGTCAAGTTCACGGACCAGATGGTTATGGACGGCAAGGCCCGCGCCCTGTATATCTGGCGCCGTGTCTACGGCGAGAAGATGGCCCCCGAGGAAGGGTTGCCCATCGAGACGATGGGCAGTGAGCCCAAACGCTACGCCGACCTGCTCAAGCTTCTTCCCGCCGACCAGCGCGACCTATTCTGGTCCCACATCTGGGACCTCGCCCACGACCCCGAGGCCCTGTCGCAATACGGCATCAAGGCCATCTACGGCAACGTCATCTATTCCCAGCTCCGCGAGGGCCTGATCTACGTCTTCAAGATTGGTCCCACCGGCCACCTCTACGTCGAAGATGTCCCCGCCATGTAGCACCGGCTCGTCTCCGCTTGCTCGGCTGCACCGCCGTTGCGCGTTGACGGGTGGGGGCGGTCCGGGTATGGTGTGGGCGGCGTTGTGATCGGCAGACCATGAACGGGCGGCTATGCGACCGGAAACGGATTTCGACATTGTCATCATCGGAGGCGGTATTGTAGGATTGGCCTCGGCGTACAAGCTTGTGCAGAGGCATCCGCAGGTCCGTCTGGCGGTGCTGGAGAAGGAGGACCGGCTGGCGACCCACCAGAGCGGCCGCAATTCCGGCGTGATCCATTCGGGCCTCTACTACAAGCCCGGCTCCGCCAAAGCGAAGACCTGCGCCGCCGGACGCAAGGAATTGATCGCCTTCGCCCGGCAATACAAAATTCCGCACGACATCTGCGGCAAGATCATCGTTGCCACCGACCCGCGCGAGCTGCCCGCCATGGAGCGAATCTTCCAGAACGGCCTGGCCAACGGGGTCGAAGGCCTGGAGAAGATCGGGCCCGGGCGAATCAAGCAGATCGAGCCATCCGTCGCCGGCATCGGAGGCCTTCACGTCCCCAGCGCCGGGATCATCGACTTCGTCGCGGTGGCCGAGCAGTTGGCCGAACTGATCTGCGAGCACCGGCCGGAGAACAAGGTCCTCACCGGCTATCGGGTCGAGTCCTTCGACAGGCACGATTTCTACCTGAACATCAGGACCTCTCGCGGGCAGGTCAGCACGCGCTACGTCGTCAACTGCGCCGGTCTCCAATCCGACCGGATCGCCTGGATGGACCGTGTTGATCCCGGCGTCAGGATCGTCCCATTTCGCGGGGACTATTGTGATTTGAGCCCGGAAGCGGCGCAAAAGGTGAGGAATCTGGTCTATCCCGTACCCGATCCGGCCTTCCCGTTCCTGGGCGTGCACTTCACACGCATGCTCTCCGGCGGCGTGGAGTGCGGCCCCAGCGCGGTCTTCTCCTTTAAGAGGGAAGGCTACGGCAAGACGGATTTCAGCCTTCAGGACACATGGGATGCCCTGTCGTACCGGGGCACCTGGCGTCTGTTCCTTCGCCACTGGCGCTACGGGCTGGGCGAGTGTGCCCGCACGTTCTCGAAGAAGCGGCTGGTCGCGCAGCTCCAACGGCTGGTGCCCTCGCTGACCGTCGAAGACCTTCGGCCCGGGAACGCCGGCATCCGCGCGCAGGCCTTAGGCCCCAGAGGCGAGTTGGTGGATGATTTCAAGATCGAAGCGACGCAGAACGCGATTCACGTTCTGAACGCACCGTCGCCGGCGGCAACCGCCTGCCTGGCCATCGGCGATCACATCTGCGGACTCGCGACGGAGCGATTTCAATTGTGAGAAGCTGATATGATCGACCTGGCGGCGAAGCGGTACATCGTTCTGGTGCAATGTCATATCGTCAAGGAACGCTGCCCGGGCTACCTTTGTGAGAAGGCCTTCCACGAGCGGACCGGCGGCTTTGCGCCGTATCCGAAAGACCATGCATACCGGATGCTCTCGATGACCTGCGGCGGCTGCTGTGGACGCGCCCTGCATCGAAAACTCACGCTGCTGCTCCGGACGATCGGCAAGCAGGAAGGAATCACCAGAGAGCAGATCGTGGTGCAACTGTCCTCGTGTATCACGAACGACAACTTCCACGCACCGCCGTGCCCCCACCTGGACTACCTTCGGGCGCTGATCGCGCGAATCCAACTCGACGTGCTCGATGCCAGCGTCATCAGCGCGACCGCCGAGAAGCGAAGACGAGAGGGGCGATATCAGTCCTGAGTCGAACACCATGACAAGGAAGCACGCGACGCCCAGTCTGTTCGCCTCCCAGGAACCGCCCGAGCCGGCGTGCACGCACATTATCCGCGTGGCCCTGGCCTCGGCGGCGGACACGGAATTCGACTACCTCGTGCCCGATGCGCTTTGGCCCATCGAAGTCGGACGTCGTGTCGAGGTGCCGTTCGGCAGGGGCAACAAACCTGAGGTCGGTTTCTGCGTCGAGTCGGACGTTGTGCCCGCGAGGGCTTTCGACAGGGTGGGCCGACAGGTCCGTCTCAAGCGGGTCGCCGGCGTTCTCGACGCCGAGCCGCTGCTTGGCCCCGACCTGATGGAGCTGGCGCGGTGGATCGGCGACTATTACGTCTGTCCGCTCGGCCAGGTGCTGGCGGCGATGGTGCCCGGTGCGGTCAAGCGGGCAGCCGGCGTCAAGAAGCAGCGCTGCGTATATCTTGGCGCACGGGCCGAGGAGATCGCGGCGAATCTCCGCAGCGCCACACAGAAGCGGATCGTCAGTTTCCTGGGCGAGCGCAAGGCGCTGACAGTTGACTCGGCGGTCGAGATGGACGAATTGGTTGCGGCGGTTGATTGCCGCGCGCCTGCGGTCAAGCGACTGGCTGAGAAGGGCATCGTCAAGGTCACGGTGAAGAAGGTCCTGCACGCCTTGCCGGTGGTGCCCGAGGCGATGGCTCTTCCCGAACGTGAGGTCGTGCTGAATGCCGACCAGCAGCGCGGGCTCGAACAGATCGTGCGTCAGATCGAGTCCGGTCGCTTCGGCGTCACCCTCCTGCATGGCGTCACCGACAGCGGCAAGACCGAACTGTACATCCGTGCGATCGAGGCGGTTCTCCGGAAGGGCAAGGCGGCCATCGTGCTGCTGCCGGAGATCGCGCTAACCGCCCAGACGGTGCAGCGATTCAGCGCGCGGTTCGCGCGGATCGCCGTAATGCACTCCGGCCTGACCGCCGGCCAGCGCAACGTCCAATGGCAGAAGATTCGAGACGGCCAGACCGATGTTGTGATCGGTGCCCGCTCGGCGGTCTTTGCGCCACTGCCCAACTTGGGGATTGTGGTTGTCGACGAGGAACACGAGCCGAGCTACAAACAGGATACCGCCCCGCGCTACCACGGCCGGGACGTGGCCATCAAACGGGCCCAACTGGCCGGCGCGCACTGCATCTTGGGTAGCGCCACCCCTTCGCTGGAGAGCCTTCACAACAGTCGCACCAGGTCCAGCTTCACTCTCGTCCGTCTTCCCAGACGCGTGATGGACCTGCCGATGCCCGAGATGAAGCTGGTCGATATGCGGGCGCGCGATGCCGTCGCCGACCGGCGGGACCTGCTCAGCCAGCCTCTGGCTGCGCACCTGGCCGAGACGCTGGCGCGGAAGGAGCAGGCGATCCTCTTGCTGAACCGGCGAGGCTACAGCAACTTCGTCTTCTGCCCTTCCTGCAAATACATGCTGCAATGCCGCAACTGCGACGCAGCGCTGACCTTCCACAAGACATCGCGTTCGACCGCGCCCATGAAAACCGTTACCGGCCGGCATATGGACTTCGGCTATGCGATCTGCCACCATTGTCTGGCCCAGACGCTGGTCCCGCGGGACTGTCCCGTGTGCGGCAAGGCGATGACTATGATCGGCCTGGGTTCGCAGCGGCTCGAAGAGGAGTTGGCGGCGAGATTCCCGCAGGCTCGGGTTCGGCGGGTCGACAGCGATTCCATGGCCAGCCAGGACTACTACCGGCTCCTGAAGGAATTCGGCCAGGGCCGCATCGATATCCTGGCCGGTACCCAGATCCTCGCCAAGGGCCTGCACTTTCCCAACGTCACGTTGGTGGGCGTTGTCAGCGCCGATACGTGCCTGTATTTACCGGACTTTCGGTCCAACGAGCGGACGTTTCAATTGATCTCGCAGGTGGCCGGGCGGGCCGGACGCTCGGAGAAGCATGGCACCGTCTTCGTCCAGACGTATTTTCCCGACCAGCCGACGATCCAGTTCGCCCTCCGGCAGGATTTCGAGGGCTTCGTCCGTGAGGAGATGAAGCACCGCGAGGTCTGCACGCTGCCTCCGCTGTGGCGTTTGGCGACGATTGTGATGCGTGACGAGACGTACGACCGGCTCGAAACCGCCGCCCATAAGATGCGTGTGCGGATCGATGAGATCATCGCCCACCACGGCCTTCAGGCGAAGGTCCGCGGCCCGATGCCCGCGGTCATCAGTCGGATTCAGCGGTTTCATCGCCTGCAGATCGTAATCCAGGCGCCGACCGCCGCGATCATGGGAAAGCTGTTTACCAGCCTGCGGAGCGCCCCACCGATCCGTCCGGCGGTGAAAATTGCTGTTGACATCGACCCGGTCGACTTGTTATAGCTTGCAATCCTTCGCGACGCGTGCTATACTGCATGTTTCGACGACCGGGGAGTAGCTCAGCTTGGCTTAGAGCGCTGCGTTCGGGACGCAGAGGTCGCAGGTTCAAATCCTGTCTCCCCGATTTCCCCTCGTCCCCCGTAAGACCATTTGACAGCAAGGGTTTATGAAGGGCAGGCGTGACATTCGATTGCAGTTGATGCACCATATTCGCACCTAAATTACCCGAAAGCACCGCGTCGGCCACCTTCTCGGTGATGCCCGCGAGGCGATCATTGCGAGCGCGACCATAGATGTTCGCGGTCAGGTGGGGGGTACTGTGGCGGGCCAGTTCTTGGGCCTCCCGGTGCGTGGCTCCTGCCTCGTATGTAAATGTGACGAACGCCGTGCGCAGGGCGTGGAAGGCAATCTTCCCCTCGGCGGTCTTCTTCGGTATTCCCGCCCGAATCAGGTCTTTGTCCAGTTCCCTGGCTGGATGGGAGGGCACATACAGCAGGGCGTCGGGAGGGCACAGGTACTGGCGAAAAAACTGAGCGTAGAGGCTTGGCACGAGGCCGCTTCCCGCGAAGGTTTCGAGCTCTTTCACAAGGCGGTGCGGCAGTGGCTGAAAACCGGCCTTGCGGTTCTTGGTCCAGGCGGGGTCCAGTTTCAGGCCCATGTTGACGGTATCCAGGTGCCGCCGGGTCAGAGATCGGAGTTCCCCGGCGCGAAGCCCGGTCACCATTGCGATGACGTAGAGAATCTTCAGGTGCGGCGCCGCTACCTTCAAGAGGCGTTGTGTCTCGTCCAGGCTCAAAGCGCGATACTGGGATCGTGGTGTCGTGTCGATCTTGCTCAATTTGGCCAGTGGGTTGTCCTGTAAATAGCCGCGAATGACGAGCCAATTGCACAAGCTGCGAAGGGCCTCGACGAGATTGCCAATTGTTTTGCCCGTTTTGCCTCGGGCGGCCAGTTCGCGGATCGTTGCTTCAACACGTGGCAGCAGGCCGTCCAAGTCGCCCAACGTTTTTAGTTCCAATGTCTGGGCCCATGAGGTCAAGTGACGGGACTTGTAGTAGGCGTGTTTCGTTGCCCATGCCCTGCCTTTGTGCCCACCCTGCGCCCGTCCCCAAGCGAGGTATTCGGCCACGGCCTCCATGAACGGGCGACCCCTGTGCTTCAAGTGTGTTTGCGACGGCTCGCGATAGCCGAGCCGGATCTGTCGATGGTCGTCCTCCAGCTTCCTCGCGATGCGGAGGGTTTCGGACCGCTTTGTTGTGCCCGTGAAGTATTTTTTCTTCCCCGTCTGGTCGATGAAAAACCCCTGGTATCGACCGCTTGTGCTTGGCTTGTGCCTCACTCCGGCCATGCTACTGCCTCACTTTTTGCCAACATGCCTGAAGATAAGCCGAGACGGACAAACCGCTCCTGCGCGCGTCCTCCATGAGTGTTTTGTGCTCGGCGCGCGTCATTCGAAGGGTGACGATCTCGGAAAGTCGCTCGCTGGCCTTCTTCGGCGGCCTGCCCATTTTCTTTTTTCTGTTGGCCATGATAGCATTATACTTTACGTAATCGAATTAAGTCAAGCGCTGATTTGAGAGATTCTTCGTTGCAAGTGCTCGGCTTCCTTCCTGGCGGCCTCCAGCCGTCTGCTGATGTGCTCCCGCAAGGCCCGCACAGTCCAAGTCGGTTCACCGAACAGCCGAACGCTCGGGGGTAGCTCGCCCCGCTCGACGGCGCGTTTGATGCTCACGCGATGCCGGCCGAACATTGCGGCCAGCGTTTTTTCGCTGAGTAATGTATCTGGCGACAGGTCGCCAAGATCGCGGATGATTCCTGTTTCGTTGGTCACGACTTGGCTCCTTGTTTTGTCCGGCCGGGTGGCCGCTGTCCTCGCCGTTCGCGCAGACCGGTGATGATGGCGTGTTCAAAGCAACGGAGCACCTCCAGCTCCGTCACGTCGCCGGCCCCGGCCCGGGCGCGCTGGATGGCGTGGAGCGAAGGAAGGCGCGTAGCAATCTGACGGCGCAGAATGTCGATGACATCACCCGCCGCGCGGCTTTGTAGCCACGCCAGACGCAGCTCGAAAAAGGCCCGGTGGAGGATCTCCACTGCCGTCCGGATGTCCGGGACAAAATCGAGCAACTCGGCCGCCGCGCGCATGAGGGCTTCGTCCCGCGCGGCGAACCGTCGTTCGACTTCTGACGCGTCGTATGTTGTGGTCCCGTCGTCGGCCTCGTGGCGCAGGCCCAACTCGTGGAGTAAGAATTCCATCCGGTCGCGGTCGAGTCCGTGCCGGGCCGCCAGTTGGGTCGATGTCAACAATTCTCGCTTGTCCATGTCCATTTCTCCTTTTGTTTAGTGTTCCCAACGTTCTTCGTCGCCGGCGCCGACAAGCGCCGGTTCGTTTTTCTGCTTCTGGGTGTATCGCCAAGCGGCCCTCCGCATCAGGCGGGCCAGTTTTTCTTCGGTTGTGTGTGGCGCCCGTCGCCCGTTCTCCTTTGCAATGCGGCGGATATTTTCAAGCAGGATGTCGCACGCGGTATTGGCGTCTTCCGGGCTCGCGCACAGCGCGAACGGCGCCCACGTCACTGGCCGGCCCTTTGCGGAGAGCCGACATGTCGATTTGAGGGACTCGTCGAGGCTCGCGATGTTGAAGCAAATTTCATTGTTGTAGACGGACACTTCGGCCACCCACAGGCGATGGAGGGCCAGTTCGATCAGTCGTTGGATCTCAGTCATCGCGTTTTTTGCTCCTCAAAATGACCCCCAGTTCGTGGAGCGTCAAAGCGCCAGTGTCTCCTGGCTCTTTTCCATTTTCGAAATGATATGCCAGCCGCATGTTCTCGCCTTCGCTAGACCTCGTTTTCAGGAGGTACATGGTCCGGTTGTGCGTCCGTTCGTCCGTTCCGCACGGCGTCTTGACCCGAGAGACTTTGGCATCGTGGCTTTCGAGCCAGATGACGCTGTCGAGCGACCGTGCCCACGCGGCCCCCCCCGCAACGTTGTCGAGATCGGGCAGGCGACCACCGCCCTTTTTGGGGTGCGTGACAACGATCAACGAAGCGCCCGACATCCTGACCGCTTGCTCCACGCGGGACAGAAACTTCTCGTCCTCGACCCACGGATCGCCCTGGCGCATCAAGGCCGTCGTCGGGTCGATTATGATGATCCGGAACCCCTGGGCCGCTCGTTGCTCGACCCATTCGGCGCCCTGTGAGATGGTGAACTGGTTTGGGACGGTGTAGATCGATTCCCCGATATGATTGAGGAACTCACGATGCTCCGCGAATAGGCGACGAACGGTGTCTGGATGTTCTCGAACCCAGTCGCTCCGCGTCAGATCGGCGATATTTGTACGCTGCGCCAGTATCCGGTTGAGATGGAAGCTCCGGCTGCGCTCAAGCTCCAGGACGGCGACTTTGATCCCCCGTTCGATCCAAACGGCAAGTGACTGGGTAATAGCGAAGCTCTTGGAGGCACCGCCGGCACCGACAAGTCCAAGTCGCGAGCCAGGCGTCAGGCCTTGGACCAGGCCGGTGAGCCAAGGCCACGGCCACGCTATGTTGACAAACCTCCCGGCGATCTGATCCTCGATCTGGGCGCCCAACTCAGATGCCGGGTCCGCCACCGCAACGGGCCGGGCAGGCGATGGCTCACCGCCAACCCAGTATGGTCCCCATATTTCTCGGTTCACTCGCTCCTGCAACTCATGGAGGTCACCACCGGCGCCGCACCGCCGGCACTTAAATCGGACGATGCCATCGCGAGCCGCGTAGACGACGACGCTTCCGGAAATGTCGATGCAGAACGGGCACCAGATCTTTACCTTCCCCCCTTCGCCCTCTACGCTTGCGCCGGCCGCCTTCAGCGCGGTGATCAGCGCGGGCCTGCTCCGACGTTCGGCATCGACTTGCGTCATGATGCGCCCCCTATCGCCTCTACCCCAGCCCTGAAAGCATCGAGCGGAATGTCGTCGGGGTCGGACCATTGCTGCCCTTGAGCCGTACTCTGCCCGGGCACCTCGGCCCGAGCCTGTGCTCGCGCCATCCAACCCCCCAGAAATCGCATCCAATCAATTCGCTTCCTGGCTTTTCGTTCGTTGGTTCGACACCATGCTGCTGCCTTGAGAATCTCGGCCCGAGCGTCGATTAAAGGGTAGGCTTCGGACCACTGGCGGACGAGGTCTTTAGAGATGCCGACGAATGCAAATCCAGCCCAGTCGTATGCTACCTTTTTCCCCTGATTCGCCATGAACGTGTTCTTGTACGTGTTCTTCCTTCTTATACCGACTTTTTTGGTTGGTACGGCCGGTGGGGTTTTCGCGGTACGGCTGGTGGGGTTTTCTGTCGCCAAAACCCCAATCGCCGGTTGGGTTTTCTCATGTATTGAAACCCCAATACTGGTTGGGGTTTTCGGAGGCTGTGTCACGGTGTACTGCTTGCGGTGCTCCTTGCCCCGTCCCGGCCCCTTCGACCACTCAACCAGGAGCCATCCGGTCACGCGAAGCCGCTTCGTGATCCGGCGCACGCTTTCCACCGTCAGCCCCAGATCGGCGGCGATCATCGCTTGTGACGGCCATCCTGAATTGTTCTTGCCCTGGCGCCACCAAAGGTACATCCAAACGCGGAACTCTACGGCCGACATCTCCGTGGCATGCAGGGCGAGCACCCAAAGGGGTGGAGTATTCTTGGCCTTGCTCACGGGCGAGCCTCCTGTTGGCGTGCCGCCAATACGGCGGGCGCCGTCCGATCGCAGCGCAGGGCGTTTTGAGGGCGGGGGGTTGACTCGTCGGGGGGGAAGTGGTAGCCTCGTGGCGTAGTCCTGCTCCTGGCCGGCGCCCCGCAAGCCCGGCCTTTTTTGTGCGCATGGGGGATCATGTCGGCGCGACCTCCTTCCGTTCGGCAGCTCGCTTCACAAGCGCGGCCCGCACGGCGGCGAGACTGAAGAGGCGTCGCCGGCCGACGCGTAGGCACGGCAATGCTCCCCGATCCGCCTCGGCCTGCACCCATGCAACCGGGAGCCGGAACACACGGGCAACGCCATGCACATTCAGTAGTTCATCGTGTTTCGTCATACCACGAGCATAGCAGGAGGGATGTGCGCTACCTGTGCATGTACCTGTGTAAAATTTGAGAAGTGAAGATTTTTTTCGGGGCTCGCGTCTACCTCTTCGCAGGCAACTCCCGTAGACGATGCGTTCCTTTGCCTCTGCCCTTGACAATCATGGCGCCCCAGGCCCGATGGTCCCTGAAAAGATGGTCGAGTCGCTTTGTGTCGCACTCCGCCGCTTCAAGCAGGGTGGCGTCACCGACGTCGGGACACTTCCTCTCCCATGACTCCCACAACACCTTCACGCAAGCAGCCTGACTGGGCGTGAACGTGTAGGTCTGTCCATACCAATATACCGAGCGAAAGTCGGGTGAGTGCGTCGCCGAACAAGTGGTTTTCGGCGCCGCCTCGCCGGCCCGCTCCAGCCATCTCTCCAACTCGGCAAACACACGATCCGTGCTCAGATGGTCCCAAGCCGCTGGACACAGCGTGCGTACCCCGCTCCTGTACTCACCTGCCAGCCAAGTGACTACCTCATCCATCTCCAGGTTGGCCCCCCATTCTTTTCGGCAGCCGTGCAGGAAATGGACCAGCATCCCCGGTGACTTCGCGTGCGTGGCGAGTTTCGCATAAGCTCCCTCGACCGCCGGCCCGTCGTTTCTCGCCCGCGCCGCCCGCAAGTCCTTCAACAGATCCACGAGTCTGCGATGGTAGTCCACGTTACCCCCTCCAGGAAAAAAACGCCCGGGCTGATGTCGCCGATAGTCGCGAGGCCAGCCTTTCGGCCTGGCCGACCCGGGCAGCGATAATTGCGGCAACTGGTGTGACTATCCGTTCCATCGCCGGCCAGTATGGGGTAACACCGGCGGTTCGTCAAGTGGTGTGAGCGGTGTAACCAAGGCAGGAGCCCGCGCGAAACGCTTTAGTAAATTACCCGTCTATGACGGCACTGGGCAGTGCGTTGGCCTGGGCGATCATCTCCAAAAACATGGCCTTCGTCGCCTGCGCCTGAGCGATGGCCTTGTCGCAGGCCTCGATGCTGTCGAGGACGGGCGGGCCGGGGGTGGCGGACACGGCCAGGTCGTTCCTCTCGCAGACCCCATACTTCGCGGAGGCCACGAGCTTGACAATGTGATGTTCCAGTTTTCCTTCGAGTCCGCCGCGCAAAACGCGGACTTCGAGGATGTCGTTCACGCGATCCACGGCCTCGGCGAACACCGGGCTTCTCGCCGACAGTTGCGCAATATACGCGCTGGGGATGTTGTGTTCGCAGCAAAACTCCTTGAGGAAGAGGACGTTGGGGTCCTGGGCCCATTCCAGTAAATCCCGAGCCAGTTGCTCCAGGACTTCGGGCGTCCATTTCCAGGGTCCGAGAGGCGCCATCAGAAGCCCTCCGGCCAGCCGCCCGTCAGGATGCCGTTCGGGTACTTCTTGCGGATCTCGACCCGCCATTCGTTGTAGGCCTCAAGCACCTTCTCCATATCGAGCCCCCGCTTGCGTCCCCACTTGACCAAGGCCTTGTACAACTCCTGGCCGTCGTGCAGTTGGCCCGCCAGTCGCAACTGACACAGAAGAAAAAACTCCTCCATCGGGAGCTTGTTGGCGCCCCACGTTTCCTTGGCCTTGGACGATTTCTTGGCTCCGGACGTTTTTTTGGCCTTGGCCTTGGACGTTTTCTTGGTCATAACCGATCTCCTCCCTCTCAATTCGCGCCTCCATGCAGCAGCGACATCACGTGGTCCACGGGGCGCATGGCGGCGTTCATGTCGGTCGCGTGCGGCCGGACCAGCTCCTCCATCTCCATCCGGTACTTCCATCGTTCGATCAGCGCCTTCACGCGCGCCGCCGGCAGCCGTTCCAACAAACCGTCATGGTCAAACATCATCGCCTAACATCCCTCAGGGCTCGCTGTCGAAAACTCCGGGCCTCCACGTGCCGGCCCGCCGCTTGCGCGCGACGTCCGCGACAACCTGGTCCAGTGTGCCGGACCTGAACTCATCCGAGTCATCGAGATCCGTCACACTCAGTCCGCGTGGGCCGCTGTCGGTGGGGACGGCCTTCTCCTTGGCCCGGTGTCTCGCCGCCACCTCCGCGTAGGCCTTCCGCATCAGCCGAAGACCCTCGACCGGCGTGTGCGGGCTGTCCGTCTCGCAGTTCGCGACCATGTCATCGGCCAAGGCTTCCGCCTCCCGGCGAAACTGGGCCCCGAACTCCTCGTCACAGGCGTCCAAAATCTCGGCCACCACGCCTTCGTTCCTGCGGTTCATGTTGTTCTCCTATTCACGGGCTCTCCCTATTGTACCACCAAACACCACCCTAACAACCCCCACACCTGCACCCTCTCTTCCTCTGCCCCACCCAGGTCCGCCGGGGGTCTTTTTTTTGCCAATTTTCGCGTCCACATCCGCCCCATCATGGGCGAGGGCGCGGCGCTTGTGCACGCAGGCGGGGGGGTCGCGATGGGCGAAGTGTGTCGGAGGGAAAAGTTTTTCGATTTGGGACTTATCGGGGGCCGGATTCGTGACGATAAGGAAGACGGAGGCGGGCTGAGGGAATGTACTTTTGCGGCGTTCAGTGCGAATGGTTTCGGCTTTGGTGCGATATTCCCGGAGCTGAAGACACGTGCGGGCGTTGCCATTTTCACGGCCAGACTCATGGCCGCCGACAGGCCGGAAGACTGGCCGCAGATTGGCAGACACCCCACGGGGACGGAGTGCGGTCGGAGTGCCGATCCCGTGGGGACCATTGAAATGAGGGCGAGATGACAGCGAATTACAATCTGTTGGACGAACACTGGATTCCGGTTCTCTATCGCGATGGGAGGTACGACCGCGTCGGAATTCGTAATGCCCTGGAAGAGGCCGGTCAAATCAGGCAAATCGCGGCCAGCAACCCGATGGACAACGTGGCCCTGCTGCGGTTCCTCCTGGCGGTGCTGATATGGTGCAAAGGCGAACTGACAGAGAATGACCGCACACTGCTCGAAGGTAGAGCGGATGGGATTCCGCCAGAGTGGCTGAACAAACTGGCCGAGCATAAGAAGAAGTTCAATCTACTTGGCGATGGCGAGCGGTTCTATCAGGACAAGACCATTCTCGCCGAGCTATTGAAAGCCAAGCAAAAGGAATGGGACGAACAGAGAAAGAAGGCAGGATCCCAGAAAGCTCCGAAAAAGCCTTATCCGACATCGCTGGACGACAACGATTTTCGTCCCATCGGCGATTTGCTCGTCGAGTTTCCAGGAGCCGATTCAGTAAATCACACACGCCATGTGCTGCACGGTTCCTATGGATTCTGCCCGGCCTGCTGTGCAACGGGTATCCTCCGGTTCTCGGTCTGGGCCTCGGCCAATCGATATTATCCGGCATCCGTGAATCCGGGATCAGCGGTCTATGCAATCGTCGCTGGCGACAATCTGGCGCAGACGCTTGCCGCAAGTCTTCCGGACAACGCACACCAAACGTCGGAACCGCCCTGGTTGTCGGATTCGCCGCCTTCCTTGCCCCTCGAAACGGCGACAGTTCTTGCATGGAGGCCTCGCAGGTTATGGCTTGGTGACGCTGCTGAGAAGGGGGTGTGCGCGAACTGTGGCGATCATCGCGGCCTAATCAAGACGTGACCTGCCCTACGGACGGTGGGCGCGGGAACCGCTAACGGCTAGGCTGCCTCGTCCATAGGGGTCAACGGTCCGGCTTCATACCGACGCTCGTATTCGGCCGGACTGAGATAGCCCAGGGCACTGTGACGTCGGGTCGGATTATAGAACATCTCGATGTATTTGAACACCTCCCTGCGGGCTTGTTCTTCCGTGGCGTAATCGCTGTCGATCCACTCGGTCTTGAGGGACCCGAAGAAGCTCTCCATCATCGCATTGTCCCACGGGTCGCCCTTGCGTGACATGCTCATCGTCAGACCCTCGCGTGTCAACAAATCGCGGAACGCCTGCGAGGCGTACTGAACGCCGCGGTCCGAGTGATGGACCAGGTCGTCTTGCGGACAACGCCGACGCAACGCCATCTCCAACGCCGCACAGACCAGGGACGCATCGATGGTCCGGCTCAGGCTCCAGCCCACGATCCGCCGCGAGAAGCAATCCAGGACCACCGCCAGGTACAGCCAGCCCTCGACCAGACGAATATACGTGATATCCGCCAGCCACTTCTGATTCGGACGCGTGGCGGCGAAGTCGCGTTGCAGCCGATTCGTCGCGATCGGCTCGTCGTGATTCGAGTCGGTCGTCTTGACGAAACGCCGTTTATGCCGGCCACAAAGGCCCAGATCGCCCATCACGTGACGAACGGTCTCCCGGCAGCAGGCGACCTGGTGGTCTTCGATCAGGTCGCGGTGCACCCGCCGGTAACCATAGGTCCCGTGCGAATCGCCGTGCGAGCGTTGGGCCGCCCGGGCAATCTCCTGCCGCCGCTGCGCCCTCGCCGAGGGCGGACGCCGACACCAGGCATAATAGCCGCTCCGCGAGACCTGCAAGACCCGGCACAGGAGGTTCAGCGGATAGCAGTCCCGTTGCGTGTGGATCCAGGCGTACCTCACAGGGACTCCTTGGCGAAGTACGCCGCCGCTTTTTTTAAGATTTCGTTCTCCAGACGCAGTTGGGCCAATTCCCGCCGGGCCGCTTTGAGTTCTTCGGCCAACGGGACCATCTGCCCTTTGGGCGGCAGGTGGCCGTTGGCGCGGAAGGCCTTGACCCAGCACCGCAGGGCCCAGTCGCTGACGCCGAGCTGCTGGGAGGCCTGGTGGTAGGTGGTCCCGCCCTCGACGATGAGCTTGGCGGCCTGGAGCCGGAACTCCTCACTGTAGCGTTTCGGTCGTGTACTCTTGTCTGCCATAGATGGTTCCTTTCGTGTCTATGGCAGCCCAGTCTATCAAGCTCGCCCCGCGCCCACCATCCGTAGGGCAGGTCAACGCTCGCGTTTGCTGCGGGCTGGGCAACACCTCTAACGGAAAGTCAGGCGTTCGCCAAACGCGTGGAGCAACATCTCAAGAACCTGGGGCATAATGCAAAGGATTCCAAGACAAAGAAGGAGGTGAAAGCCGCGTGGATCATCCTCAACTGCAGACTGGCCGAGTTGCAGAAGGCATGCAGTGACAAACTGCGAGGAACACTTGACGCAGGCTTACCAAGAGAACAACTCGCGGAATCGATAGCGAACGCCCTTGATGATGTCTTGAAGACAAACGAGAAGATGTTCCAGGACCTCGTTAAGAAGCCGAACAAAAAGGAAGAAGCGGCAATCGGACAAGAAGACCTCCGGCAGAAGAAGTTCTGGGGATCGGATCCCCAGCTTCTGGTGTCGAAGAATGAGGCGCTTGCGCTTCCCCGCTTGGAAGCCGATGCCGAAGCGCACGCCAGGTTCTGGAGGTCGGCGTTTCGTGCCGCCGCAGGAAAGCAGGGACGCAAGCGCATTGCGATAGGCCCCGTGGTCAACCAGTTTGTGTATCAAGACGCAACGACGCTTTCCATTCCCGATACGTCTGCCGAGTCACAGGTGCGTCTTTCAGGCGATGTTGGCGACGAATTGCTAGACCTGTTGAAGCAGCTCACACCGAATCATAAACGCGAGCATCCTGAAATCCGCGCTGCCTTGGCGTTGCTCGCACCAGAAACAGAAGACCGAATCCGCGCCATCTTGGACAAAAGCAATGTCGCGGGCGATGACAGGGACTTCCTCCGCTCAACGTTCAAGCCGGTCGTACAGAAGATCATTGCGTCCACTGCTCGCGGTTCTTCGTTTCAGCGCCGCGTGGCGATGACCGAGGCGTACGCCGAACTTGAGAAGCTCATCAACAAGAAGACAAGAGCAAGGAAGTCAGGCGCGTGTCGCAAGAAGGGAGCTACGCTATGACCCCGACCATTGAATTCATCAACAGACTGGAGAATCTCAAAGAAGGCGATCGTTCTCGCCTGCGTTGGCTGGCGGGCCAGCCGCTGGACAAGACGCTTTCGGGATTTGATCTGTTCACCGGCCTGTGGTGGCCGCTGCGTGCGACAAATGCGCGAACTCCGCGGCGTGAAATCTCATGGCTCATCGCCAAGCTGTATTGTGCATCCTCGGTTCCGTATGTTCGGCCTGAATCGGATGTTGGGGTATCACTCCCGGCGGTGCTTGGCAGATGCGAACCGTGCGATCCGCCGGATTACCGCGCCCGCAATACCTTTCGCCGGCGATTCGACGCCGTGATTTGCTCAAGCCTTTCTGACATCGAACCACGACTACAGTGGGGCTTGCGCGAGGTTGCCAAGGCAGTTGCGGGTCGTGTGGTCCACGCGGAGACTGTGACCGGCATCGACTGGGCGCTGCTGCTCGACGACCTGTCGCTCTGGGACAGGGAGTTCAACATGGACGACACATGGCAGAAGAGCCGGTTGAATGCTCACCAACGGCTCGCTCGTTGCCGTGAAACTCACCGCACGCCGCAGGACCTGTGGGCGTGCGAGTACCTGAACGCAACTGTTCAACCACAAGGAGGCGACTATGCTGATTGAAATCCACATGATTCAGAACCACAGTCCGTCGAACCTCAACCGGGACGATCTGGGTGCCCCCAAGACGTGCATCTTCGGCGGCGTCACCCGCGCGCGCATTTCCAGCCAATGCCTCAAACGAAGCATCCGACGCAGCCCGGAATTCGCAGCGGCACTGGAGAAAGACGGCGGGGTTCGCACGCGCCGACTGATTGAGGAGATTGCGAAAGCGGCCGGCCGTGATGGCAACGAGCCCAAAGAAGAACACCTCAAAGCCGTCCGGGAAGTCTTCAAAGAGGGCGGTGTCGGCCTGAAGGATGAGAACACTTTTGACATCCTCTTCTTCCTGCCTCGATCAGCCATCAAAGAAATGGGGGTCGCCGTGAGCGCCGGTAACGGTGATTTAGGTAAGAAGTTCGCCGAAGTCATCGGCAAGTTCGTCAAGACGCCGGACATCGCCTTGTGCGGACGCATGACGGAGTTTGATGCGAAGGGCCCGTTCGAAGGTCTGAAGGGCAAATTTACCGTCGAAGCTGCACTGTCCGCAGCACACGCCATCTCCACTCACGCGGTCGTAAACGAGGTGGATTACTTCACGGCAGCAGACGACATTCCCGGCCAGGACGCGGGGGCGGGACACGTCAGCGAGGCGATGTTCAATTCGGCCTGCTTCTACAAGCATTTCTGCATCGACTGGGAGCAGCTGCTCAAGAATCTTGGCGGCGATGTGGAGCTTGCCACGACGACCGTCAGGTGCTTCCTCGAAGGCGCCGCAAAGGCGAACCCCTCTGGAAAGCAACACGCATACGGCGCGTTCAACTACCCTGACGGCATCTTGGTTGAGGTCAAGGCCGAGACCGCCACCCCTGTAAGTTATGCAAATGCCTTTGCCGACCCGGTTCCGGAGAAGTCTGTGCGAGGTCTGATCGGCGAGAGCATCGCGCGCCTTGGCCAGTATGCACATGATCTCATCGACGGCTATGCCCTCTCGGCTGAACGCTTCTGGTTTTCCCCGAGCTCACGCCATCGCCTGACATGGATCGACAAAAGCAAGAGGGAGCCTGAGCAAGAGCAGTCCGTTGTGGACGAGAAGAAGGAATTCGGAAAGTTCCCGGACTTCGTGACCGCTATCATGGAGGAGGTCGGCAAAAGAAGCACGGCGCCGGCGGGAGGGAGACTATGACAGACTCTCGGACGATCTTCCTGCGTTTCGAAGGCCCGCTCCAGGCGTGGGGTGATACATCCAAGTTTGTGATTCGTCGAAGCATGGACTCGCCGACGAAATCGGGTGTGCTGGGGCTGATTTGCTGCGCCATGGGTTTATCGCGACCGGGGGCGCGCGAGAAGCTTCCAGCCTTGAACACGCTTACGATGGGTGTACGGATCGACCGGCCCGGCGCTCGCTGGTGGGACTATCACACCGTTGGGGCGGGTATTGGCTTGACGACAGCGGCAGGTGGGCTCAAGACCGGTGCGCAGGGTACGGTCATCAAACGACTGGAATATCTGGCTGATGCCAGTTTTCTGGTCGCTTTGCAGGGCGATGCGATATTGATCGCCACGGTCGCAGAAGCGTTGCGATCCCCGAAGTGGCCGTTGTACCTCGGTCGCAAGTCGTGTCCACCGTCCATGCCGGTATTCGCCCAGCCGCGCAAGGATGAGACATGGACCAACCCAATGGCGGTCGATGGTGATATCGAGGCTGCGCTCCAGATAATGCCGTGGCATCCGCGATATGCCGACGATGCCCCGCGCGATCAGCATGGGAAACGCTACGAGAACATTGAGTTGCCCTGCCTGATCGAGTGGCGCAGAAGAAATGACAAGGATACAGCTCCGCCTGACGCCGAGGTCTGGTACGACACACCCTTTTCGTTCGACCCGCCGGTGCATCATCCGCGATTGGTAAGACGAGGTCAGGTCACGGTCACGGTCGGCGATGCGCTCCAGCAGCATACGCCGCCACCACCTCGTCCCCGCGCGGACTACAATAACGACCAGTACAAGAAGCATCGTGCTGAGCGTCTACAATCCGATCAGGGCCTCTGCGTCTTCTGCAAGTCGCCGGCCACGACTGTCCAGCACGTGACCTATCGCCGCGCCGGGGGCAATGAGGCACAGGAAGACCTGCGGTCTCTCTGCCGGCTCTGCCACGATGCCGTGACCATGATCGAGTACGGCATGGGCATGGGCCTGGACCGGATTGACCCGTGCGACGTGCGGTGGCGCGATGACATTCTCCGGACCCGCGCCGACATTATCCGTTTCCGCAGCGAGGAAACCCGGCGGCGAGCACTGCGCAGTGCTCCCGAGAAGATTCGCCGCGAGGCTTTGGAAGAAGAGGATATCTGAATCATGTACCACTCCCACCTGCTCATCAATGTTGGTGACAACCCTGACCGCCCGGATTGGAGCATCACCCGGCGCTGGCTGCGAAATCTGTATCGAGTTCACCAGCGCTTGTGTATGGCCTTTCCGTCGAAGGTCCCGGTGTCACATAAGGAACGCCTTGCAGCGTACTGCGCACCCTACAGCGGCACAGGACTGGACCATCTGCGTAACTTGCCCGGGGAGCCGGATACAGCGGACGTGCACCATTCCCGTAGCGATCAGGCCGGATTCCTCTTCCGCATCGATTACCCTGTCGATCACAGCCGGGGCGTCCGACGACCCCTCATCATCGTCCAGTCGGCGGGGAACGAGCCGCCGGATTGGCACTATGCCTTCGGGTTGAATGAAGATGCCGTGGATGATGGCGGACGCCCGATTGGCAATGCCGGATTCTTGTTGGCCGCGCCACCACAGACCAGAAGGATCACCATGAGCCTTGAGAATGACGATGTGTTTGTAATTGGCAGCCCAAAGGAGAATCATCGAATCGCTCCCGGCGATCTGGTGCGTTTCCGCCTGCGCGCCAATCCAACGCGGAAAGTGCAGGACGGATCGCCGAACGGCAGCCGCAAACGCATTTGCCCGACGCTGGTCGATCACGCCGACTGGTTGAAAGGCAAGTTGGGAGATGCGGCGGATTCCCCGGTCTGTTTGGAGAACTTCGTCACCGGTTGGGCTTACGGATGGCGTTCAAAGCACGAACCGCAGCCCAGCCAGCGCATGCAGTGGTGGTCCGTACTGTTTGAGGGGAGCTTCCGGGTAGGTAATCTGAAGGTGCTGAAGCAGTTGCTCGAATGCGGAATCGGTCCAGCCAAGGCGTTCGGTTTCGGGCTCTTGTCCATCGCGCCGGTCAGGTAGAGTTTCCCGGTCGAATAGCCGATGGGTGTAATGCGGATGGCGTATCTGCCCATCGAATCGCGATCTTTGCTGTCCAGTACGAAGGGATTCTGGAAATGACGGATACGCAGAAGTTTTTTCAGACGCTCTGCTCTGGCATTGGCCCGGCCAAGGGACTGGGGATGGGTCTGCTAAGCATTGCCCGCGCTTAGGAGAACCTATGGCTGATCTGCACGAACTGCCGAAGTTCGAGGACCGCTGGACGCACCTCTACCTGGAGCGCGGCGGCCTGGACAAGGACAAAGAAGGCCTGGTCTTTCGTCAGGGCGAAGGACGAACGCTCATTCCGATAGACCAGTTGTCCCTGGTCATGCTGGGGCCGGGCACGTCGATCACCCAGCAAGCAGCCAAGGCGCTGGCGGCCAACAACTGCCTGATGTGCTTCGTCGGTGAGGAGGGCGTCAAGATGTACGCCTTCGGCACGGGAGGAACGCACAGCGCCCACCGACTGCTCCGGCAGGCCGAATTGTATGCCTCTCCGCAGCAGCGGGAACTCGTCGCACGCCGGATGTACCTGAAGCGATTCCCGTCTCCAGTCTCGGCGGATGTGACCATCCAGCAGCTCAGGGGGATGGAAGGGGCGCGGGTCCGCAAGACCTACGAGCAAATGGCGGCAACCTGCGGCGTGAAGTGGGAAGGGCGCGACTACGATCAGAGCAGTTGGTACACCGCCGACCCGCTGAATCGGGCGCTGTCGTCTGCCAATTCTTGCCTCTACAGCTTGTGCCACGCCGCGATTCTGTCCGCCGGTTACAGCCCCGCCATCGGCTTCATCCACACAGGCAAGGTGCTGAGCTTCGTCTACGATGTGGCCGACCTGTACAAGACGGAGATCACGATTCCGCTGGCGTTCCAGACCGTATCCGGCTCCAAGGACGACGTTGAAAGACGAACCCGACTGGCCTGTCGAGACATGTTCAAACAGGCCAAGCTGATACGGCGTATCTTGCCTGATATTGCGGAGGTGCTCGATGCTCGTGATGATGTTGGAGAACGTGCCGATGAGCTTGAGGGGCGAGCTATCTCGCTGGCTGATCGAGCCCAAGGCTGGGGTTTTCCTTGGAAGTCCGACGGCCAGAATACGGGATAAGCTGTGGCAGAACGCCCTGAAGAAGCGCAAGGGCGGCTACGTCCTTCAGATATGGTCTGATTCCAGCCCGCAGGGCTACAGCTTCCGGTCCGAAGGCGAATCGTCTCGCCAACTGCAAGACTTCGAGGGCATTGCCTTGGTGGCTTACAAAGACAAGCGTAGGCCGAGCCAGGTATCAACATCTTGAGGTCTGCCCAGTCCCGGCATACAATGCCGTGGTATTGTCCCCACGCACGTGGGGGTGAACCGATATGGCAATACTTCTTTTAATGCAGACACAGATTGTCCCCACGCACGTGGGGGTGAACCGGCACTGCAAGCGATGTACACACGGCGACTGCTATTGTCCCCACGCACGTGGGGGTGAACCGTCCACGACTGTTATTACCCGCCCGATCCACAGATTGTCCCCACGCACGTGGGGGTGAACCGACGGTTTCTCTGCCTGTGGGTGCTCCGTATCTATTGTCCCCACGCACGTGGGGGTGAACCGCGTGCTGAGTGTGCTGGATGGGAGTTTTCGGTCATTGTCCCCACGCACGTGGGGGTGAACCGGTGTGGGCCGGGCGGCCATAAGGGGAGATTTGATTGTCCCCACGCACGTGGGGGTGAACCGCTCAGCCAGCTTCTCCAAGCAATCACCACAAAATTCTCCCCACGCACGTGGGGGTGAACCGGTGATCCCGGCCGACGAGAACGTCGCACACGGATTGTCCCCACGCACGTGGGGGTGAACCGACCGCCGCCGCCGTGCTCCCGGCGGCGAGACATTGTCCCCACGCACGTGGGGGTGAACCGCCAGATGAACATGGACTGGGAGGGCTCCGCGGATTGTCCCCACGCACGTGGGGGTGAACCGGGGAGTTGTTCGTATCCTCGCACAGCCGCAATTCGACTTCCCACTCGGCCTGCGTAAAGCCCGTCACTCCATTCTGCATGTCCTCGAACGGCACGTCGACACACAGGTTGCCTCTGGATGCTGTGAGGGATGAGGATTCCCTCATCCGGGGCAATTTGGCCATCTGATCTCCGTGGGGCAGCATTTGTCAAGACACCCCGCGTCGTAGGGGACCCGTCCACCATACGCCGCTGGGCGTCAGCCCGCCTCCGGGCCAAACGGACGGAATCACCACAGGTCCCGGACCAAGTATCGGGGCTTCTGCGTCAGCTCGATCTCGGCCGCCACCTTCGCCTTGAAGTGCTCATCGTACTCATCGGTCCGCAGATCGAGCACCCAGGTGCTCACAAACATCACGCTGGCGAGCAGGTCCTGGCAGCCTTGTTCGACTTCGAGTTCCAGGTGGTCGATGTGCTCTCCCTGCGGCGGGGACGCCACCCCTTTCAGCCCGCCCGCCAGCAGGAATAGATCCCGCCCTTCCCCCACGAGCGGCTGGCGGCGCCCTTTGGCCGCCATCAATGCCTCCGCTCTGTCCTTGTCGAAACTGACCTCACGCATGAAGCCACCATCCTTTCGCCGGCGTCCTGGCCCGACCGCCGCCTGTGAATCCTACCTTGCCTTGCCCTTCGCAGAACCAACCCGCCCCGTGCGAAACATACCGTACCGCATGGGACCCGCTCCACAGAGGCCCACAGAGCTCGCCACGGGCCTTCTGGGCGTTCCAATTCACAGAGACGGCCCTTGGGTCGGGTCCGGGCCAGATCGTGGCTAATTCCGTCGCGAATCGCACACGTATTCGAGTTGGGGCGACGCTGTGAGTCGTCTCGACGGCCGTGGGCGTCTTGCGCCCCGTCAGTCTGTAGGCGAACAAGGGGCAGCCCGTGTCGGTGCAGTCCCGAACCGCGTTCGCCACGTAAGCCATGCACTCCAGACACAACGACCGGATGGCAGCACTTTGGCTGCGTCCGGTCATGGCCAGCCGGTAGAGCCTCTGAAAACGTCTTGGCACATCTCTGTCCGTCATGCTGTTGGATCTCCTTCGGCCGTTCCGTCAAAAGGGGCCGATGCCCCATGTCCGTCGTCTTTGCTGATGTCACTGGCTCTCGTCGGCGGCATCGCCGGCCTGATTCCACATCTCGGGCGGCCGGACGTACCACTGGGGGCGTTTCCCTCCCTGGCGCCGGACCCGGCTAATCATGCCTGCTTCGCTCAGCTTTCGAAGATGGCGTTTGATGGCCTTTGTGCGTAGCATCCCTTGCTCCGGTGGTGCGCAGAGCCGAGCCAGCCTCATGATCGGCGCTTCACACGGTTGTCTTCCGCCGTCCGTCCATTCACAGAGCCAGCCAAACACCCGCAGTGCCCCGATTCCGACGCATCGGCTGGCGGCCTCGCGCCACGCCGGCGGAATCAGAAGCTCCGCGCGTGGGAAGGCCCCCGGTCTTTGGTCGGGTTGGCTTCTGCTCGCGGCAGCGTCCTCGTGGGGCTTGGACGGGGGCTCGGGTACAGGCCTGTCCAGCGCAGGGTTTCGCCTGATTCTCGTAGGGAAGCTCAAACGCCAGTCTTGGCCGCTCGGCTTGTACACATCTTCCCGGCGCCCGTAGTAGCCCTTCCGGTAGGTCGTCACACGAGCATCGAACTCCACGCAGTCCCCCTGGTGCAGCACGCCCAGGGCCCGGAACCCCTTCGTCTCCGTGAACCAGAGATGATCGGTCACACGGACGCCCCCATCCACAGGGCACACCTCACGAAACAAAAGCGTCTTGAGGGGCGCTCCTCGATAGGCACTCTTCTGGCCATACCGCTCGAAGATGGCACGGAACCTCATTCGTTGACCGTCCAGATTCTTCCATTCGTCTCTTGGCATGTTGGCTCCTCTCTGAGGCCCGATCTCGGGCCGTTCGTCAACCACAGCGATTCACAAACCGTCCGCGCATTACCAGATCCGCACCGCAAGAGCGAGAGATAGTACTGTGGGGCCGGGGGTGCCGGGGGGGCTCCCCCCGGTGGGGTCCGGGCCGCAATCGTGAAGCCCGTTGCCGGGCCGGGACCGAAACACGACAAAACGTGTTGTCTTTTCCCGTTGCCTCCTCGCGCGCCCGGGCGCGAGACTTCTTGGCTCCGAGAGCCAGGGAACGGCACATCCCCGGGATACCTTCTTACTCGCCCGTCAGTGCCTCCGCCGCCATCCATGCCCCGAGCATCATCCTGCTTTCCTCGTCCAGCTCCGCAGCGCCCTGCTTGGCCGCCTCCATCAGGGCCTCGTGGTACTTGTCGAGCACAGCATTGAGCAAGTCCGGGTCGCCGTGGTCGCCGTCCGACAGGGCCCAGGACAGGCTCACGGCCAGCATCGTCTCCAGCGGCCGCTGCTCCAGCCACGTCGCGATCAGGTCTTTCGGCTGCCTCTGCGGGGTCATCGTGTCTCGTTCACTTTCCATCGCTCAGCCTCCGTCAAAAGGGGTTCCGCGCCGCCGGCTGCTCGCACGAGAGGCCCGGCCGGCACAGGGTTACGTTCTATGCAGGCGCCTCAGGGGTCGGCCTGTGGCTCCTGACCAGGTGCAGGATCTTCCGCTTCACATCCTCCGGCAGGTCCGGCCAGGCCGCCACGATCTGAGCCAAGTCGGGGTCACCCGACGCAATCTCGCGCACCAAATGCGCACCTATTCTGTGTTCGGGAGTATCATTTCGCTGTTCGGGAAGTGCAAGAGTCTGTCCCTCGAAATCCCCTTCAAATGGCTTTCGGTCGCATTCTGTGCAGGAATTGGAGCGGTCCTGTGGTGATTCTGTTACCCCACGAATCGGGTTCAAATCCTGTCTCCCCGATTTCCCCTCTTGTTCTGCCGCTTGCCGCATTCGATCTCGTCGCAGGGGCCAGCGGCAGCTTGCCGATGGGTCCCACGTCCAAGTACTCAGACCAGAGCCGTTTATGGAACTTGCCTCGGCCCTGGGGCGACGGTATAGTTAGAGGTCCTCGCGGCTGCTCCGTGGGAGCTATGTATGTAAGTGGGCTCGCCGCGCGGGCCGTGAGAGTGCGGCGCCGCCTGGGCGCGTTGGAACATGGATGGGAAGAAGGGTTCTGGGCAAGGAAAGCTGTGGTAGATTCGGGTGCGGCAAGTCTGGACTACGAGCAATTTGAAGAACGCGGATTGCGTCTTGTCCTAAAGGGGACGTTGAACGCCGCCGACGCACAGCGGTTCTGGCCCCAGGTTATGCAGAAGGTGGCGCAGTGTGACCCTTCCGCCATCGAAGTCGATGCCGGAGGTGTGGAAAGCTTGGATACGGCGGGCATGGCCCTTCTGCTCGAATTGAAGGCTGGACAGGAGCAGCGGCAGCGAGGTTTTCGGATTCAGGGCCTGCGGGACGATCTGACCGAACTGATGAGGCGGTTCGATCCGGGCCCGCCCGCGCCGCCTAAGCCAGCGCCGCCGTGGCTGGTCCGCGCGATCCATCGTGTCGGTGAGATCTCGCATGGATCCCTTGTGGGCTTTCACACGCAGGTCGCTTTCCTGGGGGAGATTTTCGTCCGCCTGCTGAGTGTTCTGGTTCGCCCGCGTCGTCTGCGCTGGGCCGATACATTCCTGATCGCCGAGAAGGCGGGAGCCAATGCGGTCGGAATCGTCGCATTGATGGGTTTTCTGATCGGGCTGATCCTGGCCTTTCAGTCGGCCATCGGTATGCGCAAGTTCGGCGCCGAGATCTACGTGGCCGACCTCGTTGTGCTGGTGCTGTTTCGCGAGCTGGGACCTTTAATCACTGCGTTCATCCTGACCAGCCGCAGCGGATCAGCCTTTGCGGCCGAATTGGGCACGATGAAGGTCAACGAGGAGGTCGATGCGCTGGTGACGATGGGCGTGGACCCCGTTCAGTTCCTGGCCTTGCCCCGGCTGGTTGCCGCGATCTGCGTGATGCCGCTGCTGACACTGTTCAACGAGCTGTTCGGTCTGATCGGCTGCGGGCTGGTCATGCGATCGTTCGGTTTCCCTGTGGCGGCTTACATCGACCAGATTCAGGAGGCCGCCAGCCTGGGCGACCTGTTCGGCGGGCTGGTCAAGACCTTTGTATTCGGCGCTCTGATCGCCGGCATTGGGTGTCTGCGCGGTTTGCAGACGGGCAACAGCCCCAGCGCCGTCGGCGATTCGGCGACCCGCGCCGTCGTCAGCGGCATCGTCGCCATCGTGGTTGCTGACGGCGTGTTCGCCGTGCTGTACTACTACTTGGGGGTATGACGATGGGGTCCGACGCACCGCCGATCATTCAGGTCAGCGACGTGACCGTGGGCTACGATCATCACATCGTCCTGAAGGACGTGACCTTCGAGGTGGGCGCCGGCGAGGTCTTCTGTATCCTGGGCGGTTCCGGCTGCGGCAAGAGCACGCTGCTCAAGCACATGATCGGACTGCATCGGCCGCTGACGGGGCGCATCCTCATCGACGGGACCGATATCGTCACCGCCGAAGGCGAGGAGCGGCGTGCGCTGCTGGGCCGGATCGGTGTGGCGTACCAGAACGGCGCGCTGTTCGGCTCCATGAGCCTGATCGAGAACATCTGCCTGGTCCTGGAAGAGTTCACGAGCCTGCCGCGACAGGCCATGCAGACGATCGCCCGGATGAAGATGAAGGTGGTCGGGCTTCAGGACGCCGGCGATCGACTGCCCTCCGAACTCAGCGGCGGCATGCGCAAGAGGGCGGCCATTGCGCGGGCGCTGGCCCTGGACCCGAAGATTCTGTTTCTGGACGAACCTTCGGCCGGACTGGACCCGATCACTGCGGCGCAGCTCGACGACCTGATTGTCGAACTGTCGCAGACCCTGAAGATCACGTTCGTTATCGTGACGCATGAGCTGGCGAGCATCTTCGCGGTCGCCGACCATGTAATCATGCTCGACAAGGAACGGCAGACGATCGTTGCCAGGGGCTCGCCCGAAGAGCTTCGTGACCGCAGCGACGATCCGTGGGTGCGGCAGTTCTTCCATCGAGAGTCGTCGGCTGCAGGAATCAGGAGGTAGGCATGTTTGGAACCGGTCAACAGAGAGATTGGGACGGATCGGCCTGATGGGAAGGAAACCAAGCTACTTCAAGATCGGCGTCTTTGTGATTCTCGCAACGGCCTTGCTGCTGACGGCCGTGATCCTGTTCGGTTCCGGCGTGTTTGCGAAGGACAAGCTGAGATTCGAGACCTATTTCGACGAGTCCATCACAGGGCTGACGGTCGGGTCACCGGTAGAGTTTCGTGGTGTGCGCATCGGTCAGGTCGAGACCATCACATTCGCCGGCAGTGTGTATGCGATCCCGCCGGACAGCGGACGATTGTCCGTCTTCCAGCCTATCGTCCGCGTCGTCTACGCGGTGCCGCGAGAGACGATGCCCGAACTCGGCGTCGAAAAGGCCGGTGCCATGCTTCAAAAGATGATTGCTCGCGGCCTGCGCGTTCGCGTCAATTCGAATATCCTGACGGGCCAGGGCTACCTGGAGGCCGACTATCTCGATCCGAATCGCTTCCCGATCCTCGAGGTGCCGTGGACGCCGGTGTACACCTACATGCCGTCGGCGCCCAGTGAGATCACGACGTTGAAAGACTCGCTCGAAAAGATTTTCACCCGGCTGGAGGAGATTGATTTCGAAGGGCTGGTGGATTCTTTCGAGCGGACCCTGGTGGCCGCCGAGAGGGCGGTGGGGGATGCGAATCTGGCCCGGATCAGCGAGGAAGCCACGAGCCTGCTGGCGGAAACACGGGAGAAGGTCCAGGCCCTCGACGTAGCGGGCATCAACGACGCGACGCAGCGTTTGCTGGCCTCGCTGGAGCGGACCGTCGCGGATGCCAACGTGCCGGAACTGAGCGCCGAACTGACGCGGTTTGTTCAGGAAATCCGCATCACGAACGACGGCCTTCGGCGTCTGCTGGCGTCGCCGACGGGGACCGCGGGCGGGTCCAACCTTCCGGAGGTTGTCGCGCGGCTGAACCGGGTGCTGTCGAGCATCGACCGGCTGGTGACGACCGAGAAACCAGAGATTGAAATCATCATCGGCAATTTCCGGGAGATTTCCGACAATCTGCGCGACCTGACCGACAGTCTCAGGGAGCGTCCTTCGGAGCTGATCTTCAGCAAACCCCCACGTGAATCGGAGGCATACAAATGATATGTAAGGGGACCCGGCCGGCCCTGTTTCTGGCCCTGACCATGTTCGCGCTTGTCCTGACGGGTTGCGCGAGGCCGCAGTCGGCCAACAGCCGCTTCTACTTGCTTCAGACGTCTCGCTCGTTGTCCCCGGCCGTTCGCGAAGGCAAGGCTGTTCTGGCGGTTCCACGGTTCACCATCGATGCGGCGTACGCCGGCAGGGGGCTGGTCTACCGGCTCGACGAACATCGATACGAATCCGACGCTTACAACGAGTTTCTTGTTTCACCGACCGTGATGATCACGGAGAGGACACGCGACTGGTTGACCCAGTCGGGTCTGTTCGCGCAGGTTCTCGGCTCGGGCAGCGGCGCCGAGCCCACGCATCGAATCGAAGCCAATATTGCCGCTCTCTACGGTGACTTTCGCGACAGGCGCGCGCCGAAGGCGGTCATGGAGATTCGTTTCTTCCTGCTGCGGACCGAAAGCGGCGTAGACCCGGAGATCATCCTGGCCAAGTCCTACGCCGCGACGGCCGACGTGGCGACCGCCGGGCCGGAAGGGCTGGTCGCCGGTCTCGACCGCTGCCTTCAGACGATCCTGACCCAGTTGGAGAACGATTTGGCCGGTGCCGTCTGACGCTGAACCGTTCGAATCAGAGTCGCACGATCTGACAGGCGATGTCACTTCGCACCACCGGCACGGCGACACTCAATCGGTCCTGGTCGTGTCGAACGCGGTGCGTCTTGATGCAAGTGCCCTGACTTGTATCCCACCACTGAACGGCGTACTCGCCCGGCGAAAAGTCTGGGATTTCGAGGGTCGCACCTTCGATCTCTTGAGGTGTCTGCCCCGCGACGACCTTCCACCACGTGGCGTCCCGGCTGGACAGCCACAGATAGGTGCGATCCGTTCCCTGATAGCCCAGCACGCGTAGACGCGCGTCGGACACAGTTGCGCCTGTCGCTCTCAATCCCTCGAAGGAGATGTCCCGCAGGTATGCCGCCAGCGGCCGATAGTGACGGTAGGCGTCCTGCTGGTCCAATTGCTCCCACCACCAGAACATGGCCGTGCCCGACGGTCCGGCGAAGGTCGACGCCCAGAGAGCATTATGGAAGTGCACGCCATCGGTGTCTTGTCTCATGTGCTCGCTCAGGCCCCACTTGTCGGTGGCCAGGCCGAACTCGCCGATCAGCGCCGGTTTGTTCGGCGCGTGCTCTCGCAGAAAGGCCGCCTTTTCGAGGATGGCCTGGACTTCGTCTTTGAAGTCTGCTTCGCCAGGGCGCAAGTAGTGGTGCAGTTGGGCGACGTCGAGGGCTGCGAGGCCACAGTCGCGCGCCGACGGATGCCATGTGCTGGTGGTCCGCAGGTGGCGGTAGATGTCGATTTCGTCGAGGTAGCCGCCCACCTCCTCATAGAAGTGGTCCGTTGGCTTGCCCGGGTCGATCTCGTTGAAGTACTCCCACGCGCCGACGCTGGTCGAGTAGCCCCACCGGGCGACGGCATAGCGCATGAACTTTCTGGCATCCGCGATGGCTCGGTCGTAAGGCACATTGTTCGGATTGCCAAGCTCATTCATGTAAAGATCCCGCGTCAGCAGGCAAAGCATCAGATAGATGCCGTGTTTCTCGGCGGCCTGGACGATCTGATCGACCATGAAGCAGTCGAGCGGATTGTAGTAACCCCGCACGGGACGATTGACATCCGCTTCCCATAGCAGCTCCGCGCTGTCGTCGCTTTCCTTCAGCGACAGACCGGTCAGCCACGCAGTGCCTTCGCCCGAAAGTGCAACTGTGGTGTGGCCCAGCCAGTACTCATCGGGGCCGGTGGTGAATTCTTCTGCGAAGTCCTGCCAGGTGGCGGTGTGTGCCGGCACCCGCCAATCGTGTCTGCCGACCTGGATTCGCAAACCGTCCGCTCCGTCGGCCTTGAACCTTCCGCGGAGTGTGTACCGCGTGTCCGGCCGCAGCGCCACCCGGTGCGAGGGCGAAACCTCGATCGAAGCGCCGTCCTGGCCCTGCAGTTGTACGCACTTGCCCTCGGCTTCAGGCAGGGGAACCACGGGCGATTGCCGGTTCCATGAACGGGTCCACGCGCTCTTGGGAGCCTCGACGGCGAGGGCCCAGTCATGGCAACACGTCCAAATGCGCGCGAAGTTCGCGCCGTTTCGCGCCATCTCCGCGAAGATCGCCTCGGCCTTCGGGACGTTGACATACTGGCTCTCGCCGATGAAGGCGAGGTTCTGGCCGATGGCGAAGAAGGGCTGGCCTTCGGCGAATTCGAGAAACCTCGGGTCCTCGCGGCCGACGCGCAAAAATCCCTTATTTGTGGAAGGGACGCACTCGATCCGGATGGTCTGCGACAGCGATTGGCCCTCACGGTCGTTCAGGCGAGCCCGGATCGTGTATGTCCCCGTCTCCGTGGGTGCGAACCGTGCTTTCCACGTCCCTTGACCGATCGGGTAGCACCAGGCCACGGTTTTGCCATCGCTGGGGAAATCTCGCCGTTGGTAATCCTGGCCGAAAAAGGCCGGCAGAACGAGCGCCCGCCCGCTCGGGCAATCGATCAGCAGATCGATCGCAACCTCACATGGGTCGAAGGGATTGTCGTACGTCCGCTCCGGCGTCAGTGTCAGTTCGAGCTTGTCATACTTGCCGACATGGGCCGGACAAGGCCCGATGGCGACCAGCCGCGGTGCGGCAAGGAGGCTGCCGGACGCCGCCAGACAGCCCGCGAACACGTGGGTAAAAACCATCCTGCATCGCATGCGATGTTCTCCTTATGACCTGACCATTCACGAGGCACAGCCTACCATGCCGCGTCCGTGCGAGGAAGCGCCCTTGCATTTGCCCGGCGAAGGCCGCATACTCAGCGTGCGGGGTTCGGAGGGGATGGCACGCAGGCGGCAAGCCCCGATTGGGGCGACGGAGGTTTGCACTATGGCAGATCGATTGACAACGCGGCGGACGTTTCTTGCGGATGCGGTTCTGGCGACAGGGGCGATCGCACTTTCGCCGGCTCAAGTTCGTCCGGCGGCGGGCTCCGAGGGTGAGCGGATGCACGTCGCCTGCAACTCGTACTCCTGGACCGTGTTCTATCAGCGTCAAGGGCGCAATTTCGACCAGTCGCTCGATGAAGGTCTGGCCGAGGTGGCTGCCAGCGGTCTTGACGGGTTTGAGCCGTCGTTCGGCGACGTCGCACAGGTCGAGCGTCTGGCGCCTCTGCTGAAGAAGCACCGCCTCGGGATGCGGTCTTTTTACGTCAACAGCCTGCTGCATGAGGCCGGCCGGGCCGATGAGAGCATCCGGCAGATCCTCACGATTGCTCCGAGGGCCCGGGACGCTGGAGCGCGGATCGTCGTGACCAACCCCAATCCGCTCGCCTGGGGCGGCGCGCAGGACAAGAACGACGAACAGCTCAAGGTCCAGGCGGCCGCACTGAACCGGCTCGGGGCCGAACTGCGGAAGCTCGGCCTGACGCTGGCCTACCACAATCACAACATGGAACTGCGGCAGGCCGCACGCGAGTTCCACCACATGATGCTCGGCACCGATCCGGCCGATGTGACACTCTGCCTCGACGCCCACTGGGTCTATCGCGGCGCGGGCAACTCGCAGGTCGCCCTGTTCGACATCGTCAAGCTCTACGGCAAGCGCATCCGCGAGCTGCACCTGCGGCAGTCCCAGGGCGGCGTCTGGACCGAGACATTTGGCGAGGGCGATATCGATTACCGCGCCCTGGCCGATGCCCTGCGCCAGGAGGGCGTTCGCCCGCACATCGTCCTGGAACAGGCGATCGAAAACGGCTCGCCCAACACCATGCCGCCCCTGGAAGCGTTCACCAGAAGCACCGAGTACGTCCGCCGGCTCTTTGCGGGCCTGGGCGAAAAAGCTTGAACCCAGACGCACGTTCCGATAAAATGGCCGCAGTGAATCAAGGTTCGAAGGCCGGCCGGAATTGACCATCATATCCGTGCTTGTCGCTATCATATTATTGTCGCATATCATCGCACCGGCACCTTCGGAGACCTTGCGGAGATAGCTCAGCGTGGCTTGAGGGATTTTCGGGGCACGGGCGGCGGTTCCACAAACTATGGCGGCGAACGATGATTCGCCCGCACTATCAGCCAAAGGTACGCCCCCTGTCTGGTCGAAGAGAAGGCAGGTGCTGGATTTACGGTTATTATCCATTCATTCATCCCAATCTAAGGAGCGGCACAATGGCACGGAGAATCAGGTTTGCAGGGTTTCTGGTCCTGGGGCTGGTGGCGGCAGTCGCCCGGGCGGGGACCGTCGATGTGATGATGGTCGTCCCCAAGACGTTGTACAGTGGCGCCTCGACCTCGGCGACGATCACGGTGGTCAGCGCACGCCAGTCGTCGGCAGGGATCGGCGTGAGTCTGCGCCTCAAGGCCCATGAAGGGAACGTAGACCTCGCCGCCGGGCAGACCGATGAGGCAGGGCGGTTCGTCGCCCGATTCGACACGCCCAACTTGGCGGATGGCTCCTATATCCTGGAGGCACACGTCGATGGCGCCGAGGAGACTCTGACAACTCAGATCATGATCCGGCGGATGCCCGTGGTGTTGATCGAAACGGACAAGCCAATCTACAAGCCGGGCCAGACGATCCAGGGCCGCGTGCTGGTGCTGACGAACGAGCTTCGTCCGAGCGCCTCCGACGTGACCGTGCAGATCACCGACGGCAAGGGCGTCAAAATCTTCCGCAAGGACCTCACGACGAACGCCTTCGGTGTCGCGCCGTTCAACCTCGATCTGGCCAGCGAGCTGAACTACGGCACGTGGAAGATCACCGCCGAATCGGGGGCCGGCCGGGGAACCATCGACCTGCGAGTCGAGGAGTACGTGCTGCCGCGATTCGAGGTCAAGCTCGACACGCCACGGGATTACTTCCGCACCGACGAGAGAATCCCCGGGACCGTCACGGCGACGTATTTCTTCGGCAAGCCCGTCGACGGCGAGGTTCAGATCAGCGCCAGTCGCTACGTCGGTGTCTGGGAGGAATACGCTCGCTACACGGCGCCGCTGACGGAAGGGCGGGCGGAGTTCTCGCTGCCCGAGGTCAAGTACGTCAGCGGGACCACGGGAGCCGGCGGTGCGGGCAGCGTGCAGCTCGACGTGACCGTCACCGACACGTCGGATCACCAGGAGAAGACGACCAAGCTGCTGAAGATCGTCTCGTCGGGAATCGAGCACCGGCTGATCGCCTCGTCTCGGTCGTTCACGCCCGCGCAATCGTATGACGTTTTGGTGGTGGCCGAGACGCCCGACGGTGTGCCCGTCTCCGTGACAGGACAGTTGATCGGCGAGTACTACGCCGAATCGGGTGAGATGATCTCCAAGGAGGCCCATTCGCTGGCGTTCGAAGGCTCGACCTCGATCACCCTGAGGGCGCCGCAGAAGGCTTCCTGGGCCACACTGAAGAGCGAGGTTCGAGGCGATGGCGAAAGCGGGCAGGCGGAGTTGTACGTCTATGCGACATACTCGCCCAGCGACAGCTTCCTTCATCTGAGTCGCGAATCCACCGGCGCCGTCGGCATGGGTGACACAGTCACGATCGATGTGTTTCGCACGCACGATGCAACCATCTACTACGATGTCTTTGCGAACGGCCATACCGTCTGGTCGGACGCGGTGACCGGCTCGGCGATCCGGTTCCAGGCGACGCAGCAGATGGTGCCGGCCGCCCGGGTGGTGGCGTACGTGATCAACCCGAACAACGAGATTTCCGCCGCCACGATCGAGTTCGAGGTGACGATGGACCACGCAGCCAGCCTGGCCCTGGGAGTCAGTGCCGAAGAGGTCGGGCCGGGTGAGCCGGTTCGCGTCTCGGTTCGTTCGGAGGGTCAGTCGATGGTCGGCCTGGCCATCGTCGACGAGTCGGTCTATGCGCTGAACGAAGGCCGGCTCAACATGCAGGAGGTGTTCGGCGAGCTGGAACAGCGGTTCATGGAGCCGCAGGCGGAAACGCACGACCAGCCGTACAGCTATGGCGCCCGCAACATATTTGAGGACGCCGGGCTTGCCGTGGTGACTTCGCGCGGGCTGGATGTTCCCGAGGGCCGGCGAATCAACGGGCTGTGGTGGATTGGTCCGGTCGTCCGAAGGGGTGGCGCCGACGATGTTGCCGAGAACGCCGGCAAAGGAGATGGGTTGGCGGAGGTCGATCGGGTCCGCCAGTTCTTCCCTGAGACGTGGGTGTGGATGCCGGATCTGCTCACCGAGCCCAATGGGACCGCGATGCTGGACCTGACGGCGCCGGACAGCATCACGACGTGGCGGCTTCATGCGGTGTCCACGAGCGACAACGGGCTTGGCGTGACGGAGTCGTCAGTCCGCGTGTTCCAGGAGTTCTTTGGCGAGCCCGATCTGCCGTATGCGGTGACGCGGGGCGAGCAATTCCCGGTCCGGGTCCAGGTGTTCAACTACCTCGACGAACCTCAGGTGGTCTATGTGGAGATGGCGGACGCCGACTGGTTCAACCTGCTCGACATCAGCGAACAGCAGGTGCAGGTAAATGCAAATTCCGTGTCGTCTGTTTCGTTTGTCATTGAGCCGACGAAGCTCGGACATCATCCGCTGGAGGTCCGTCTGCGTTCGGTCCGGCGGGCCGATGCCGTGCGCAAGGAAGTGCTCGTGGAGCCGGAAGGCACCCGGCGTGAGCTGGTCACCAACGGCGCGATCCGAGCGGGCGAGACGGTGGTCCTCGACGCGAATACGCCGGAATTCGCCGTGCCCGATTCGCAGAAGATTCTCCTGAGCATCACGCCCAGCCTGGTTGCCCAGAGCATCAACGGTGTGGATGACCTGCTCGGAATGCCCTACGGCTGCGGCGAGCAGAACATGATCTTCTTCGCCCCGGACGTGGAGATTCTGCGCTATCTCAACGCGACCGGCCAGCTCACGCCCGAGGTGCGGGCCAAGGCCGAGCACTTCATCACGGTGGGCTACCAGCGAGAACTGACATTCCGCCATCAGGACGGTTCGTTCTCCGCCTTCGGCCAGAGCGATGCCGAGGGCAGCCTCTGGCTGACGGCATTCGTGCTCGGCACGTTCAGCGCCGCGCGTGAGGTGACGACGATCGACGAGACGATTCTGGCCGAGGCGGCCGCGTGGATCGCCTCGCACCAGGCATCCGACGGATCGTGGCCGCCGGTGGGGTTCGTATGCCACAGTGAAATGGTCGGCGGGGTGCAGGGGACGTACGCGCTGACCGCGTTCGTGTCGATTGCGATGGCGGATTACGGTATGGCCGATCCGCACGTGCAGGGAGCGGCGACGCAATATCTGCGTGACAACCTCGCGTCGGTCCGGGACGATGCGTATGCCCTAGCAATTGCGGCGCTGGCCTTCGCGCGGGTAGGTGATCCGGCCGCCGACGCGGCGCTCGAACGGCTGCTGGCGATCGCCGTCACCGATGCCGACGGTCTGCACTGGCAACCTCACCCGGTGGAGACAACCGCCTACGCGGCGCTGGCGATGATCGAGAAGGAATGGCCGCAGGCGAACGAAGCGGTCAAGTGGCTTTCGCTCCAGCGTAACAGCCTGGGCGGCTACGGCAGTACGCAGGATACGGTCATGGGGCTGAAGGCCCTGATGATGGCGGCCCGCAGTCAGAGCCGCAACGTGGACCTTACGGTGACCGCCAAGGCGCGGGGCGGGGAAACGCTGGCGCAGTTCACCGTGAACAGCACCAACTTCGACGTCCTTCAGACGGCGGAGCTGCCGCTCGAATCGGCCGTCGAAATCAGCGCTGTCGGCTCGGGGCAGGTGCGATTCCAACTGGTTCGACGGTTCAACGTTCTGCTGCGTGACGATCCGGTCCAGAAGGACATGACCCTGGAGGTGATGTACGACGCCGACCACGTGGAGGTCGATGATATCGTCAACGTCACCGCGACGGTGCGGTACCTCGGGCCAAAGGACTCGACAGGAATGATGATCGTGGATGTCGGTGTGCCTACAGGCTTCGCCGCTGTCGCCGAGTCGCTCGATGCGCTGCTTGCCGACAATCTCGTCACGCGGTACGAGGTGGCCGGACGCAAGGTGATCTTCTATCTCGACGGCCTGGAACGCGGCGAACAACGGACCCTGCACTTCCAAGTCAAGGCCCGCTTCCCGGTGCGCGCGACAATTCCCGACAGCCAGGCATACTCCTACTACGAACCACAGGTGCGTGCCGAGGCTGGCGGCAATGAGATCACCATCGAGCCGGCCCCGCAGCAGTAAGCGAGGACCGTGGCGTCAAGTCCAGGCGTACTGCTGCGGGTTGCTCGCGGCCCTACCCGGCCCGATGCCGGGCGGACAATATCGCATCGCCCCTCATGTGCCGAGCTTTAGAGCGTTCGGCGTCGGCGCAGCCAGCTCACCGCACTGACACCGATGCCGGCCAAGAGCAGGGCTCCCGGCGCCGGAATTGGTGGCGTCGTGCTGCAGATCTTCGCCCAGAGCGGGAGCGGAGGACAGGTGGTACGGCATTCTTCCGTGCTAAGCGACGAGATGATGCTGCTGGGGCAACTGCCGAAACCCAGCACGCACAACTCGTAGTCCGCGCCCCCGACCTCAAACGCGATGGGATCGAACGACGTCGGCAGCGTGATGACATCCGCAGGATGGCCACCCGGGCCGACCGTTTCCGTAACGCCCAGCGTCAGGGACGTGTTGACCGGCGTCCCCTCAAAGTCCATCGCCAGGTCCAGATCGACCGCCGTGATGCCGGTGCCGACGACTATGGGCGTATTGTAATGGCGCAGCGCGCCCACGACAAAGGGCGTATCGAGCACCACGTCGGTGGGCGTCGCGACGGGTGTGAAGCCCAAGCTGCTCTTGAGACCAAACAGATAGGCCGGAGTGCCCCAGGATATGAGCTGTTCGCCCATCAAAGAAGACCAGTAGGCAGGGGCAGGGGCCAAGGACTGAAGTACAGGATCGCTCCAGGTGCCGCTGGCGCTGGAAAGCGTCAGCGCACCACTGGCGGTGCCGACGACGGCGAGCAGCGCCAGCGCCGGCAGTATTGCAGGTAACCGTCTCATCTTGTGTCTCCTTACACTCCGTGTGTGACTCTGTGGAAACCGTCAGCTTACCTTGTATCCGTGGAACCCCCAGGCACCTCCTTTCTCCGGGTTTCTCCCACCCATCCGTACATCTCCCCTTTACTCCGTCCGGACAAACCTCGCCCGCACGGATTTTACTCATCCAGACACTCTCTATGTCCACATAGCGTCTGCGTGTAGCTATTCCGCGTGAGCAGAACCACACGTGTATTCATCACCGCCCCATCCGGGTTAAATATACGCGCAATATGGGACGCCCTGCAAGCAATTCCACGGAGGAAAATGCTTATTTTGATGTGGGAAGATTGGGGGACATGGGAAGACTGTCGGTGACATTGGTTTCTTTTCGAGATTCCGTGTCCCATCGGATGATGAGGCGCCGCACAGGATCGGGTCAGCGTCGGGTGGACCAGCGGGCCGACCGGCTGGCCGATCCGGACTCACAGAGGTTGCCGACCACGGCGCGCACGGTGTTGCGGAGAATTGAGAGAAACCCAGCGACTTACGACTGCATCGACGCGAGCACGTCTTCGAGTGACAATGCGGCGCAGCAGACCGTTGTGTCGGAGGCGCCATAGTAGACCTTCAAAGTCGTCTGTTCGACGAGCAGGCCGCAGGTGAAGACCACGGGGCCGAAGAAGCCGGAGCACTCGTATTCGGTCTGCGGCTCGAGAATCGGCCGCGCTGAGCGGGCCCGCACCATCCAGGGCTGGCGGGCGTCGAGCAGGACGGCGCCGAGGCAGTAACGATGGTTGCGGTCGGCGCCGTGGTAAATCTCCAGCCACCCCTCGTCGAGGCGGACGGGCGGTGCGCCGGCCCCGATGCGGGCCTCGTCCCAGAATCCGTCGCGCAGCCCCATCAAGTGGCGATGGCGGCCCCAGCAGAGCAAATCGGGCGATTCGGCGATCCACATGTTGTTGGTGTGACAAAGCGGCGAGTGCGGCCGATGCAATGCGTAGTATCGTCCGTCGACCGTCTCGGGGAAGAGGACGACGTCCTTGTTTTCCGGGCCGAAGATAACGCCGTGACGTTCGAAGGTCGCGAAATCACACGTCGACGCCAGCGCCGTGGTCACCCCCAGCGGCGAGACCGCGACGTAGCTGATGTAATACGTCTGGCCGATCCGCGTGATGCGCGGGTCCTCGACACCGAAGCTCTCCCAGGGGTCGGCCGGACCAAGGGTGGGATGCTCATCGATGGTGAAGCGGATACCGTCTTTGCTTCTCGCCACGCGCAGATGCGATATTGAGGTCAGGTATGTCCTGCCCCGGCGCACGATCAACCGAGGATCGGAGAAATCGTTGGCCGGGTCGGGTCGAGTGAACGCCTTGGTGACGATCCGGCCGCAGGCCGGGTCGAGAAACGCGGTCTGCACCACCTCCGGGTCAGTCTGGATCGGACGCTCGGCTACGCGCACCAGCAGGACGATTTCCTCGCCAAGGCGGGCCACCGCGGGATTGAAGACGCCGAGGACCTCGAAATCGCCACGCGACGGCGTTACGTCCTGTGGGGTGAGGATCGGATTGGCTGGATCGCGAAATGCTGCCATGGCGACATTCTCCCGAACTCTGTCGGCGGCCTTGGCGTCAAGGCCACGATTGCATAGCGAATCGTAACCGGTCGGATCGTATCCGGCAAGGCGTCGGCTCGATCTCGACGAGGTCGGCGGTGTAGACTTGGCGGCCCGGCGGGGCAAATAACGTTGATTTTCAGGCCGCGAATGGTAGAATACAGTCTGATGCGCATGTGCGAATATGCCTTCACGGCGGGCGGAGTCGCGAGGTCATTGGGGATCGACGACGGTCCCGGATTCTGGAACACCAGCGTACTTGCACGCCTGTCACCGCTTGGATTGTCGGGAGTGAGGAATGAGTGTGACGCGTGAATCCCGTCGGGCCGCTCGTCTTGTGCTGGCTTCGTTTCTTCTGAGTGTCGGTCCTGTCTCGGCGACCCCGGCAGGCCGGGGGGCGGGTCTGCCGCTGGCGATCAATGAGCTGATGGCGGCCAACAGCAGTGTCAAGGCCGACCCCCAAGGCCAGTACGACGACTGGGTCGAGATCCATAATTACAGCGATGCGCCGATCGACCTGGCCCGCATGTACCTGACGGACGATCCGGGCGAACCGACAAAATGGCAGTTCCCAGGCGGTGCCTCGCAGCCGGCCACCGTTCCGGCGGGGGGATATCTCATCGTCTGGCTCGACGGCCCCACAAGCGACAGCGGGCTGCATGCGTCGTTTGCGCTCGATTCCGACGGGGACACCCTGGCACTGTTTGCCCCCGATGGGACCACGCTCATCGACAGCGTTGCATTCGAAGAACAGAGGACCGACATCTCCTATGGCCGCTCGCCCGACGGCACCGGGCCGTACGGCTTCCTGCTGACGCCCACGCCCGGCTCGCGCAACAGCGGCCTGTACGACGGTCTCGTCGCCGATACGAAGTTCAGCCATGACCGCGGTTTCTACGATATGCCGTTTGACGTGACGATCACGTGCGAGACGCCCGGCGCGACCATCTACTACACCCTCGACGGCAGCGCGCCGTATTCGCAGGCTCGGCAGGTTCCTGCCGGCAGTGTCTACAACGGCCCGATCCGGATCACCAGGACCACGTGCCTGCGGGCCCAGGCGGTCAAGCCGCAGTGCGTACCCAGCAACGCGGACACGCACACGTACATCTTCCTGGCCGATGCGGCGAGGCGCTCGCAGTCCGAGGTGCTGGCACGTGGCTATCCGAGCACGTGGTTCGGCTCCTACCCGGCCGACTACGAGATGGACCCCGAGATCTACAACAGCCCCGCATATGCCGACGTCATGGACGATGCGCTGCTGGCGATTCCGACGTTGTCTCTGGTGACCGACAGGGACCATTTGTTCAGCAAGACCAATGATGCGCAGACCGGCGGCATCTACATCTACACCGGGCACAGCAGCACGGGCGGCCAGGATTGGGAACGGCCCGTGTCCGCCGAGCTGTTCAGCATCGACGGCGCCAAGGAATTTCAGATCGACTGCGGCCTGCGCATCCAGGGCGGCGAAAGCCGCAACCCGCCCAAGTGTCCCAAGCACAGTTTCAGCCTCCGCTTTCGCGACGTCTACGGCTCGTCGAAGCTCCGGTTCCCGTTGTTCGACGGCAGCCCCGTGGAAACGTTCGATTCGCTTCAACTGCGCGGCTTCTTTAACAACGCCTGGACGCACTGGGATCCCGGCCAGCGCCAGCGGGCGCAGTACATTCGCGACCAGTGGATGCGCGACTCGTTGCTCGAGATGGGGCAGGCCGACGCCGGACGCGGGTTCTACGTGCACTTGTACCTCAACGGGATTTACTGGGGCCTGTATCTGGTCCAGGAGCGGCCGGTCGCCTCGCACTACGCCGCCTACAACGGAGGCGACCCGGATCGACTCGATTCGATTAACGGAGGACGCGACGCCCACGACGTCACCCCCCAGACCTGGCAACAGGCCAGGAGCATCGCCGCCGGCGGCGATTGGGCCCGGATCTGCCAGGTCATCGACATCGACAACTTCATCGACTTCACGCTCCTGAACCTGTTCGCCGGCAACCAGGATCTCAAGACCGACGGAAACTGGCGCGCCGCCGGAGGCGGCGCCGACAACAAGCCCTGGCGCTTCTATAGCTGGGACGGCGAACGAGTTCTTGAGAAGGCGACCGAGACCGTGATAAGGGATACGTTGGACCCGACCGGCCTGTATCGCCCCCTTTCGCAAATCGAGGAATTCCGCGTTCGCTTCGGTGATCGCGTGCACAAGCATCTGTTCAACGGCGGCGCCCTGACGACCGAGCGCAACATCGCGCGATGGACCCGACGGGCCGACGAGATCGACGCCGCTGTCATCGCCGAGTCGGCCCGCTGGGGCGACTATCGCCGGGATGTGCATTCCTACAGTTCGGGCCCCTATTACCTGTACACCCGCAACGATTTCTGGATCGTGGAACGTCAGAATCTGCTCGACAACTATTTCCCTCGCCGCAACGAGGTGGCACTGTCGCAGTTCAAAGCCCTGGGGCTCTACCCGAGCGTGGAGGCGCCGGTCTTCCATATCGACGGTGTCTATCAGCACGGCGGCCACATCGCCGAGGGCTCACGGCTCACAATGACTTCCAACGCCGCAACGGTCTGGTACACGCTCGACGGCAGCGATCCGCGGCGCCCCGGCGTCAGCGGCAGCACGGGCGCTGAGCTGGTCCTCGTGCCGGAAGCGGCGGCCAAGCGCGCGTTCGTCCCCACCACGGATATCGGCAGCGCCTGGCGCAGCGAGGTGGATTTCGACGATTCCGCCTGGATCGCCGGCTCCGGCGGCGTCGGCTACGAACGCAGCACCGGCTACGAGGCGTTCTTCGACATCGACGTCCAGGCCCAGATGTACAACCGCAACGAGAGCTGCTACATCCGCATTCCGTTCGACGTCACACCCGAGGGGTTGCAATACGCCGGCGGCCTGACGCTCAAGGCGCGGTACGACGACGGTTTCATCGCTTACCTCAACGGCGTCGAAGTCCAGCGCGTCATGTTCGAGGGGACGCCCGCCTGGAACTCCGGCGCCACCGACAACCACTCCGACCTCGACGCGGTCGAGTTCGAGCGGTTCGACCTCTCCGGCCATATCAGCCGGCTTCGCCTGGGACGCAACCTCCTGGCGATCCAGGGGCTCAACGCAGGTGCCAACAGTTCCGACTTCCTGATCTCGGTTGAGCTGGTCGCGTCGCAGGGGGGCGCGGACGTTCCAGCCGGTGTCGCGCCGACGGCGGTCCGCTACGCCGGCCCGATCCGGCTCGATGCCAGCGCGATGGTCCGCGCCCGTGCCCAGAGCGGCAGCACCTGGAGCGCGCTGAACGAGGCGGTCTACGCCGTCGGTCCGGTGGCCGAGAGCCTGCGGATCAGCGAGATCATGTATCATCCTGTCGATCCGAACACCGAATACGTCGAGTTGCTCAACATCGGCTCTCAGCCGGTTAATCTCCATCTGGTGCGCTTCACGAATGGGATCGACTTCACCTTCGGCGACGTCACTCTCGACCCGGGTGCATATGCCCTCGTTGTCAAAGACATCGGGGCGTTCGAGGCGCGGTATGGGGACCAGTCGCCCGTCGTCGGCCAGTACGCCGGCAGCCTGAACAATGCGGGGGAAAGCATCGAGTTGCAGGATGCCGCCGGCCAGATGATCCTCGCCTTCCGGTACAAGGACGGATGGTACGACCTCACCGATGGGGCTGGCTACTCGCTGACGGTGATTGACCCCCTGACCGCCGATTCGGCCACCCTCGACAAGAAGGGCGCCTGGCGTGCCAGCGCCGAGGTCGGCGGCTCGCCCGGCTACAATGACTGAACAGAGACTCGAAACACGAAATCCGAAACAAGCCCGAAATCCGCAAGCTAAAATGAACGAAATGCTGACGCTGTGCCGAACCCCGTTTCGAATTCGCAGTTTGGTGCCTTCGGATCTATTTCGGATTTCGTGTTTCGGATTTCGGATTTAACGCAACGCCGTCACTTCTTCGGATAGGCGTAGTAAAACGTCTCGGCACGGGAGAAGGCCTCGACGTGCCCGTCGAGGAACGCGCAGTTGCCGCGTCCGCCCAGCTTGTCGCCCGAAGGGGCGTGGTGGAAACCCGCGATCACATCCCAGAATTGCCCGACCCCCTCGGGACCCGGGATGATGCGACGCAGGTCGCCTCCGGTCTGGCTGAACCAACTCTTGACCATCGTATCGCTGCCGGGGGCCATGAACGTGTCATTGAGCCCGGACATGTTGTAGGCCGTATCGACGATCGCGCTCTCCTCTGCGAACGAAAACGTCGTCGCAGGATGCTTGACGTCCGTGTCCTTGAGAACGCGGGTCTCCTGAACGTCACTGCGGGCGCTGCCCAGATAGGCGTTCATCGTGTAGTTGTACCAGGGTTCGTAGTTCTTGACGTTCTTGCCATAGGCGAGGAAGAACTGGTCGTCGCTGTGGCGCACTGCGAGGTTCTTGAAGGTTGGGCAGATGAATGCCCTGGCATCGCCGAGGTACCGGGCCATCATCCCTCCGTACTCCGGGTGACTCTTCAACTCGATGTCGCCGTTGCACCAGCGCAGATGCAGGTACTCGGAAATGCCTGCCTCGACGGGGTAGGGTGTTAGTTGGCTGAAGTAGCATCTCTGTGGTTCCGCGAACCTGCGGTCGTTGTCGTCGAGGTACATCGCCATCGCGATGGTATAGTTCTTCAGGTTGCCCTTGCAGGCGGCGCCCTGGGCCAGCTCACGGGCCTTGCCTAGCGCCGGTATCAGGATCCCCATGAGCACGGCGATGACGGCGATGACGACCAGCAGCTCGATCAGTGTGAATGCCTTCGACTTCCGCATGACATGGTCCTCCACGTTCTCGGGAAGCGCTTACCCAGACCTATCGTCTCGGCCCACCCGTCTCCGGGCGCACCCGGCAGGGCATGCCAGTCAGGGTGCCTGATCGCGTTGCATCGCGGCATTTACCATTCTATCGACAGAGGTTGCCGTCTGCAAGAGATATCGGTATCCGCCGGCCGCCCATCATCCGTCTATGGGGCGGGGATCAGGCGGACGAGGGCCACGCCGTGACGCGATACGTTGGCGGCGAAGCGGCTGTCGTACGTGCCCAGGTCCTTCTGCCGCCAAAGGTCCCGCACGAGGCGCTTGCCCGACAGGCCCAGTAGCGGCCAGTCGACCGACATCTCGCGAGGCAATTCGGCCAGGTTGAACAGGCCCACCGCCAGCGAGCCGTCGGCCATCGCCTTGGCCATAATCAGAGTCTCGTCGTCCTGCACCAGCGGCCTGGCCTGGATGCCCAGCGGGTCCTGATCGACGTCGATCACCTCGGCATTGCATAGTACGTTGAGGGTGAATTCGTCGAGATAGCGCATGTCGCCCGAGTAGAACAGCGGGGCGGCCATCAGGCACCACATCGACATGTAGCTGTACTGCTCGCTTGGCGTCAGTGGGGTGGGTTTGGGCGGCTCATCATGCTGATAGGCGTTGCCGATGTGCCCGATCAGGATGTAGTCGGGGTCGTTCCACTGTCCGGGCCGGGCGTACTCAAAGTGCCGGGCGTTGCTCAGGCCGATCCGGTAGAAGCCGGGCAGCAGGCCGCCTTGTTCGAGGCCCAGGTCGCCCGTGGTGCGCCAGCAGTGCCCGCCGACCTCGCCACCCCAGGTCCAGACGTTGCCCATGCCGTACTGGCACAGGTTCAGGATGATGTCCCGGTCGAGACTCTTGAGGATGTCGCCCATCAACTGATATGGGCGCTTCAGGTGCTCCAGGTCTGTGCCGCCGGCGACCTCACTGTACGAGCACCAGTCGTGCTTGAGGAAATCGAAACCCCGCTCGGCGAACTTCTCCGCGTCCACCCGTTCGTGTTCGTAGCTGGCGACGTACCCGGCGCACGTCCAGGGTCCCGGCCCTGTGTAGAGGCCTGCCTTGAGACCTTTGCTGTGGATGTGATCGACCATGCCCTTGATGTCGGGGAACTTGGCGTTGGGCAGGATCGCGCCTTTCGCGTCGCGGTAGGGCTCATCGCCGCGCCTCTTCATCCAGCAGTCGTCGATGTTGACGTAGCTGTACCCGTAGTCGGCCATGCCGGAGCTGATCATGACGTCGGCGGCGTTTCGCATGTGCTCTTCGGTGACGTGATAATAGTGGATGTACCAACTGTTCCAGCCCATCGGCGGCGTCAGCGCGAGCGTGTCGCCGACGATGATCGCGAAGGTGCGGCGGTCGCTGCCGTGGTCGTTTTTCGCTTCGAGTGTCACGACGTACTCGCCTCGCGGCGTGGGCACGGTCCCCGTGATGATTCCCGTGCTCGCGTCGAGCCGCAGCGTCTCGGGCAGCCCGGCGGCGCCAAACGCGATCGGCCGCGTCCCCGTGCAGGGGATGCGGTAGAGGAACGGATGTCCCGGTCGGCAGCCGTAGACCTTCGGCCCATTGATCTGCGGCGCCGGGCCCGGCTTGGGCGTCAGCAGCACCTTCTCCTCGGCAGGGGGCCGTGGTGCGTCGACGGTCGTCGGCTTGTCACCCCCCACGATGAACTCGGCGCCCGCCCAGTTGGCGTGGTCGTAATCGATGCCGTCGCCGCCGGAACTGACCAGCAGGATCATCTGCGTCACGCCAGCCAGCGAGACGTCGACACGCTTGGCTTCGTCGTTGCCGGTCATCAGGCCGCTGTCGAACAGCACCTTGCCGTCGCCATAGACCTTGAACCGGACCGAGCCGCGAGGCCCGGTGGCGTCGTCGACGCCCACCCAGGCGCTGAACCGCTCGGTTTTGCCGTCCAGGGCGATGTAGCAGATCGATTCGGCGTGTGTCGCCACGCCCGTTTCGAACGAGCGCCCGCCGATCGACAGCGTTCGGGCGGTGATGCTCTTGTTGACCTGGGGCTTGCCCCACCCGGTGGACATCTTCGTCAGGTCCAGCTCGCCCAGCGGCACCGTTGCGCCCGAGGCGACTACCGCGCCGAGACAGATCAGAGAACACACCGGAATCCATCGCTGCCTTACGCTCGAACGCATGTTCACCTCCCGTTGCCTGAGCCCCGTGTTTGCCGCAGCCACGATCGGGCCGCCCCCGAATCCTACCACGATCCTGTCGCGGCATCAATGGCGGGGCGAGCGGTTCGCTCACGTTTTCGCCGGCGTCTTTGTGCTTCTGTGCGTTGCCATGTGAGCGCACAACAAAGGGGCCGGCGTCACTGGGACGCAGGCCCCTGATCATGGACATTCGACTGTGGCGAACCTTGGCAAGGGTTCACTACGGCGCGACGGTGCCGAGGAACTCCACTTCCGCGATCTGCATGTTGCCATCGCTGTTGG
>DAOTJE010000002.1:0-273443 GCA_035448545.1 Sedimentisphaerales bacterium
CCTGGTACCCATGCAGATGGTCCGGCGTCGCGATGCAGACCACATCCACGTTCGGATCGGCCAGCAATTCGCGGTAGTCCATGTAGGCCTTGCCGCCATACCCCTCGACCCGTTGTTGGAGCCGGGGTCGATAGACATCGCAGGCCGCCACGATCTCCACCGCCTCATTCCCCTGGGTCTTGAGCCAGTGCACCGCCTGAAAGTGCGCCGCGCTGCGACCGCCGCAACCGATGAAGCCCACGCCAATGCGGTTGTTCGCCTCGCGAACCTGCCCCGTCGCGGACTTCCGGGAGCCACCGACAAACGCCGCAGCCGCCAGCACGCCGGCCCCGCGCATAAACCCCCGCCTCGTCACTCTGGGATCCTTACTTCTGCTCATGTCACGTCGCTCCTTGTCAGTCGGATAGCACGCTCTCTTGAGAGACCCATTCCTGATACATCGCCTCGATTCGCGGTACCTCGATTTGCCCATCCCACACGGCGACGCCATATCGCAGCATCAGAGGCTCACCTGACGGGACGACCAGAGGCTTCTCATGCAGTCTCATCGTCGCGGACAGGTATGCAAACGGTGTGGCCATCGTGAACCACGTCGTCGGATGTCGAGGATTGTCCGGATGGCCGAACATCGCGATTGTTACGACCGTGTCCCCTGCCTTGGATGTGTACGCACACCAGTCGGAGTCCGTCAGTCGCTCCTCACCTCGGAACACGACACCTGGGCGGCCGTCGGCATTTCGGAACTGCCCATGAACATCCATCGCTCGAATGAAGCGGAGCCCCAGGCCGAAATAGTGCGATCCGCTCAGGGTCACCGACGCCTTGCCTTCCGGCACGGAGAGTTGGCTCTGCCAGGTCAGCAGAACCGCTTTCGGCTCACCCGCGTGGCGGACGTTGACGGTCCGCTGCTCATCCAGAAGCCGGCGACCCGCCGCGTCAACCCAGTGAATCCGCTCGCCGAACCTTGCCCAGGACCGAGGCCCGCTCCCAAGTTCGCGTTCAATAAAGGCATCGTGTCGCTGGTGTCCGGCGGTCGGGGTCTCCTCCCAGCAATTGACACCGTCAACGGCCACCGCGAACATCAGCGCGTGGTGGTGAAGGTGATCGTGTGGCGCATCGAGCAGCACGTTCAGACCGTTGGGTGTGTACAACTCTTTGACGTACGGCTTGAACGGGACATCGCCATAGCGATATTGGAGCACGGGCGACTCACCCGCCCGCACCCAGAGACTATTGGCATCAACGGTTGCCCTCCACAACGGCGCGCCCCTCACACCGCTGGCCTCCATCGAGACAACGATCAGGACGATCCCGATCGCAGACGGAATATACCCCCTGCGCATGGTCACTTTCCTCCGGTGCTCTTAGACAAACTGCCTGAGGTGCTTGATACTGCGTTCGGCCTGCTCGACCGTGCCGCACTCGACGCTCAGGACGATGTCACGCGGGGCCTTCCGGCAGACCGCGATCACTTTCTTCCAATCAATCACGCCGTCGCCGCACGCACAACCGGCCGGCGTTCCGGTGACCTTGCCTCGCTCGGCCTTGGAGTGTTGGATGGAAATGTCCTTGGCGTGCAGGTGGACGAGCCGGTCCCTGACGTGCTCCAGCCAGACCATCGGATCGTGGCCGCTCAGGTAGGAGTTGCCGGTGTCGAAATTGACACCGATGGCGGGCGAATCCACGAGGCCCACAATGCGGTCGAGGCCGGCCGGTGTCTTGCTGTACTGCTGATGGGGCTCGATCCCGATCAGGATGCCACGGTTCTCGGCGAATCCCGCCGCCTCCGTCAACGTGTACTTCATCAGCACGTGGTCTTCCTGCCGCGTGGTCCAGCGGGGCTTGGGCCCCTCGTCCGTGTTGACCACGGGCGCACCGCACTCGGCGGCGAAGCGAATCGCCTGCTTGAGGTAGTTGCCGCTGACGTCCGGGCGACACAGCGGCGTGTGCGACGACAGGCCTGAGAGCTTCACGCCCGCTTTCTCGCAGATCTTGCGAATCCGAATGGGGTCCTCCGACATCGAGATCGTCATGTAGTAGCCTGCTTCGCTCATCAGCTCCCGGCCCAGATGCACCCAGGGCTCGATGTATTCGTAGCCCAGTTCGGCCGCCTTTTCGACGCCCCATTCGAACGGCTTGTCCGCGTGACGAATGAACTCCATGTTCACGCCGATTCCTACCTTACCCATGTGTAATTCTCCTTAGCCAACGGTGATGTCTCTTGTACCGGTTGTATCAGCCTGCCCGCCGGGAATCCCCGGACACGAGTCACAGCCCGACGATCCAATGCCTGCGCGGCTTGCTCGTCGTCGCAAGCCGAACCATGCCACAGCCGCTCCGAGCACCAGGACAGGTCCGCCCGCCGCATGCGCCGGAATCTCCCGCCATACCCACAACGGTTTCTTCACCATCGGTTCTCGCATCGGCCCGCTTTGCAGTCCCAGTGGTTCCGGCGGCGCGAGCAAGTACCCGGCCAAACGCACACAATCCGAGTAGTTGAGGTGGCCGCTGATTTGGCCGGACGCTCCCAGCGTACCTCTCACCATAGGAGCCGCATACACCCGCCCCCCAACCACGATGGCCAGGCGACGCTCATAGGCGCGAGCGGACAGGGCTTCGAGTTGGCTGCCCCCCGCCGGGTCCAGCACAAAGTTGACAACGAGTCTTTCGTCGAATCCCAACCCAACGCTGGCCTCCCGCACACTCCAGGACGCCCCGGCACGATCTTGCACCATCGTCAGCTCCGCCGCCGCACAGGCCAGCACATAGGGCCGTCCCTTAAACTGGCCCACCACCACATCCGTCTGATCCATCAATTCCAGATCGGCCAGTTCATACCAGACATATGCGCCGGCTGCCTGAGGTCCGTCGGTCTCCAATCTGCTCAGGAGAATAGAGGCTTGGTCGCCCACCGATGAACGCTCTGCCAACACACAAAACGCCATTCCACTGCCGCGTTCGATGATCGCACGCACATCATCTACTCCGCGCAAGCGGGACGCCACCAAACGCCTGGATATCTCCCGCGTCATTGCATCCGACTTGTCAGCCAACGACTGGGCACGGCTATCATCCGCCTGCGTCGCAGGATCAGAGGCCGCTCTGTGATCTGCGGCTTCCATGATATCCGCCATTTCCGCCATGATGCTGGTTAGCCGCAGACCCATGCTGCTAAGTTGGCGCAACAGAGTGTCCCACTTCCTGGGGTCCGTCCCCAAGCACACCTCGACCGTCCCGCTCCGGCGCATTCTCACCTGGCAATCCGGCGGTTCATGCCACAGACAGCGACGCAGGGCAGCAACCACTTGTTTCCCTTTGCCGTGGGTGTCGGCGTCCAGGCTGTAGATCAGGCGAACGTACGCCGGATAACATACCGGACGATACTGCGCGATGGCCCAGACGATCCACACGCCACCGCCCACCAACGCTGCGATTATCGCCAGAAATGCAAGCCTCCGGCCGATCGTACGCGACTCTGCCACTGGTGTCCCCTTAACGACACCATGCACATGGAATTCGCTGGTTTGCCGTCCCTTAAATGAGCTCTCCAAGGCGCTCGATAAGACCTGGCAACCTGTCCAGAGTAAGAAAGACGATGCACAACACCGCGATTACCCACATGGCGGGTTTGATCCGTCGGACCCGGCCCGAAACCAGGTTGATCACCACGAACGAGACAAAGCCAAACGCCAGGCCCGTGCTGATGCTGTAGCTCAGCGCGATCATCACGATGATGATGAACGACGGAAACGCCTCCGCCAAGTCGCCAAATTCGATCCGCCGGACCTCTTTCACCATGAACAGCCCGACCATGATCAGGGCCGGTGCGGTAGCGTACTTGGGCACAACGGCCACCAGCGGAATGAACAGCAGCGCCACGAGGAACAGGACTCCGGTCACGACCGCCGTCAGCCCGGAGCGCCCACCCTGCTCGATCCCCGAGGCCGACTCGGCGAACGAGGTCGTCGTGGAGGTCCCCAGCAGAGCCCCGACCATCGTCGCGGCCGCATCGACTCCCAGCAGCCGGTCCAGGCCCCGGATCTTGCCCTGCTCGTCGAGCATGTCCGCCTTGTGGCAGCAAGCCACCAGCGTCCCGATACTGTCGAACATATCAAGGAACATCAGCATGAAAATGCTGCCCATGAAGCTCCACTTCAGCGCGCCGAGGACATTCAGTTTGAAGGCGACTGGACGGATATTCACGTCGAGAGAGACCACCCGCTCCGGCAACGTCACCTGTCCGGTCGCCGCCGCCAGCAGGGTCGAGACCGCGATGCCGATCAGCAGTGAGCCGCGAACGTTGCGGCTCTCCAGAAAGATCATCGTCAGCAGTCCGGCCAGGCCAATGAGCACCCTGGGGGTGATCGGGCCGGCGGAAACCATCGTGATCGGGTTGGCCACGACGAGGCCCAGGTCGGTCAGCCCGATGAACGTGATGAACAGCCCAATGCCGACCCCGATCGCCGAGATCAGCGAGATAGGGATCGCCTCGACGATCTTCTTGCGGAGTCCGACCAGCGTCAGCAGCAGGAAGAACAGGCCCGACAGGAACACCACGCCCAGCGCCGTCTGCCAGTCCATCTTCCCCGAGACCACCAGCAACGCGAAGATCGAGTTGAGCCCCAGGCCGGGAGCCATCGCGATCGGCGCGTTGCCGACCAGGCCCGCCGCGATCGTCGAAACCGCCGAGATCAGGCAGGTCACCGCAATCAGAGCGGTCTTGTCCATCCCGGTCGGCTCCAGGATGTTGGGGTGGGTGAAGATGATGTAGGCCATCGTCAGGAAGGTGGTGGCCCCGGCGACCGCCTCGATCCGCAGGTTCGTCCGTCGCTTGTCGAGCTCGAAATAGTCCCTTAGCATTTCGCCCCTCGTCAGCTCGTAGTATGCCCGTGACGACATGCCGGAACGTGACGCCTCACAGCGTCACTACAAACGGCCACTGCGAGCGAGAGGAGTCGAACCTCCACGTCCGAAGGACACCAGGACCTAAACCTGGCGCGTCTGCCAATTCCGCCACGCTCGCGACGGACCGCGCTTATTATGCACCGGTCAGGAGAGCCGATCAACCGAAATCCACCCTCGCCCGGGGCACGCTTGAGAGTCTCCCCGTCCATGCTCAATCGGCCTCGACCGGGATGCCGTTCTGCTGGCCCAGACGGGCCTCGACCTCGTCGATATCCTTGTCGTCCGTGATGCTGTCGGCATCGACGTCGCCCGTCAAGGGCGAGACGCATCCGGCCACCTCCGGACCGTTGAGGATGGCGCCGTAGATGTCCCAGTTGCCGTTGCGGTAGTCCTGCCATACGACGACATAGGCCTTCAGCGAGGGACTGAAGGTGATGGCCGGGTGGGTCTGATCGGCGCCCTGTGAAACGATCGGGAACGCCGTCTTTGTGGTCAGGTTGAAGCCATAGATGTCCCAGTTCCCGTTACGCCGATCCTGCCAGACTACCACGTTGTTGTAGACGTCCGGATTCGAAGCCTCGACCGCACCCTCGCAATCGAGCAACGCCGGCAGACGAGGATCAAAAACGTTGTCCCCTCCGGTCACAGCGGTCCCCTCCCCCTGATCCTGCCAGACAACCCACTTGCCGGCAATTGCCGGCGACTGGCATGGCCCGACCACGCTGCGCACCGGGAACCAGGCGGCGTCATCCAGATCGGACAGGTCCCAGCCGCTGATGTAGGAGATCCCATCGAAAACGTCCTCGTAAACGACGATGCCGCCATCGATGTCGGGGCGCCACTGATTTTCCGCGTTTCGATCGAGCCAGAACGGCTGTGCGTTCGCGCGGTCCGTGATGTCGATGGCAAGAATGTCCCAGCCGGCGTATGCCGTCATCCGACTCTGCGCGACCACGAGATTGCCTGAAACGGCGGGGTTGCATTCGTCTGCCGGGGTCTCGACGACGGGGAAGAACGTCTCCGTGGAAAGGTCGAGGCCCACAATGTCGCAATCCTCAAAGAGGAAGAACTTGCTCTGCCAGACAATCACGTTGCCGGACACCGCCGGATACTGCGATTCGCTCAGCATGTCCGCGAGCGTCAGCGGGTCGATGCTGCCCGGGCAGGAAATATCGGCCAAGGCAATGTCCCAGTCGCCGTTGCGATCGGTCTGCCAGACCACGATACAGTCGTCGACGGCCGGGAACTGCTGATGGCCCGCCTCACGGGCGATGGGAAACGTCTCAAAGGCCTCCGCTGCCACAACAATCAACAAGCCGAACAATGCGATAATGATTCCGCTGCGTCTCTTACGTCGCTCGAACATAGCTTCTCCCCTTCCTATGAAAGCCGCACTCGCTTGGGCCCTCCGCAATCGGGCTTCTCGGCGTTTTACGACCGCGTCCCTTCGCAGGGCCACGAGCATTATAGCATCGGCCTGCCTCGAATTCAATGGTGTCAGAAGAGGCCCTCGTCTTCCGGCGGAGGCTCGGAGGCGGGCGGTTCTCCAGCGGGCTCCGGCGTCTCCTCGCCGGCCTTGTTGATCTTCTCGATCCGCTTCTCGGCCTTCTGAAGGATCTGCCGGCAGTGCTGGATCAGAGCCATGCCCTGCTCGTACTGCTCCAGACTGTCCTGGAGCGGGATCTCGCCCTGCTCGATCTTGTCCACGATGGTCCTGAGCCGCTTGATCGAGTCCTCGAAACTCAGCTTGGTGATGTCCTCTTCGGCCTTCTTCTGCGCCATGGTGTCATTTCCTCTCGCGCCTGGATGTCGTTGTTCAAGAAGTCGAATTATGGTTCGCCCCTACGGCACACTGCGAACCTCGCTTTCAATGACGTTCTTGCCGGCCAGTTCCGTCAGCATCGTATCCCCGACCCGTACGTCGGCACGCGTGCGCACCAGCCGGCCGGTCGTCTTGTTCGTCGTGATCGTATAACCCCGCGCCAGCACGCTGCGAGGGTCCAGCGCGGCCAGGCGGCCCTCACAGGCGGCCAGATCGACCGTCCGGGCGGCCATCGCCGCAGTGATCGCCGCCCGCGCCCGGTTCGCCAGCCCGCTCAGGTCAAGAGTCATCAGCGCCAGCAGCCGATGAGGCTCGATCCGCGCAATGTGCTCGTGGCAGACCTGCACCAGGGCACGCCTGTCCGCCAGCAGAATCCGGATCGCCTCACTCAGGGCCGATGCCAGCTCATCAATGTACTGCTCGCGCATGCGCACAGCCAGCAGCGGATTGCGAAACGCGGAGCTCGCCAGGATCGTCTGCAGATATTCGCCGCCCAGTTGGATGCGAGAGCGGACGCTGCGCGTCAATCGATTCGCCTGGTGTTCCAGATCGGTCAGCACATCGTGCATGTCGGGCACCGCCACCACACCCGCCTTGGTCGGTGTCGACGCCCGTCGGTCCGCGACAAGGTCGGCGATAGTCGTATCGACCTCGTGTCCCACGGCGCTGATGATCGGAATCTTCGAAGCGAAGATCGCTCGGGCCAGCACCTCTTCGTTGAAGGCCCAGAGGTCTTCCAGCGACCCGCCGCCACGCCCGACGATCAGCAGATCGAGCTGGAGCTGCTTGTTGCGGCGGTTGACGTCGGCAATCGCAGCGGCAATCTCCCGGGCGGCGCCCTCGCCCTGCACCGGGACCGGGTAGAGATACAGCCGCGTGCAGGGCCAGCGCTGGTGTACGCTGTCGGCGATGTCGTGGACCGCTGCTCCCGACTCGCTCGTCAGGATGCCGATCCGCTCGGGATACATCGGGATCGGCTTCTTGTGCTCGTCGGAAAAGAGCCCCTCCGCCCGCAGTTTCCGCACCAACTGTTCGAAGGCCAGTTGCAGCGACCCGACGCCCTCCGGGGTCATCTCCTCGACAATCAGCGAATACCGCCCTTGCGGCACGTAGACGCTGATGGACCCGGTCGCGATCACCGCCAGCCCGTTCTCCGGCCGGAACCGCACCCTCGCAAAGTTCTGTTTCCACATCGCGCAGGGAAGAACCGAGCCTTCGTCCTTGAGTGAGAAGTAGCAGTGGCCGCTGGCGTGCTGCTTCCAGCCGCTGATCTCGCCCCTGACCATGACCCGGCCGGGCAGGCTCACCTCCAGCACCTCCTTGACCAGGGTGTTGACCTGGCTGACCGTGTAGATTTTCGGCGATGTCTTCGTCGGCATCCATCCTCCCTGACTGCGGGCGAATGATTCCTCACCCCTGCGGGCGCACCAGCACAACCCAGTAGTCCTTCGAGGGACATTCCAGCGTCAGCGCGCCGGGCTTGTCCACCATCCGAGGCGGCAACCACTCGCACTTGAGAACATGGAGCCACTGTACGGTCGCGGGACCTTTCAGCGCACCCGTATCCAGCGTCACCGCGCCACCGTCGGGAAAATAAACCGCGTATCCAATCCCGGGGTTGGCAAGGCAATAGGCTTCGTTCGATTCGCGATCGCCCAGCAGATCGTTATGCGGCTCACACGTGAACACATCCATCCGGTCGGTCACCATCCGCATGCTGCGAATGTTGGCCTGTGCCTTGTCGCCCAGTCCCAGCCCCGAATCGGGACGGTGGAAACGGGCCGAGGCCAGCCCGCCGAAGATGTTACGCCAGAACCGCTCCATGCCGTCGCGGTCACTGCCGTAGCGGCCGGTGTCGGCGCCATAGATCTTCGTGTTGTTCAGCGGGCGAGGCCGGTCGGCAATGCGCGCCCGCTGCTTCTGGGCATTGTCCCAATGGGCCTGGCCCTTCTGATGGTTGTTCTGAGAAATGTCGACGAAGGAATAGAGTTCCGGATGGTCGAAGGTGGCGCGGTGCGAATCATGCGAAAGGTCCCAGGCGTCCCACATCTCGGTTGTGTGAACCTTGACGCCGGCGGCCTTCGCCCTGGCCTGGATGTACCGGGCCCAGTAGGCGCCCCAGGCCGGCTCGCCGGAGGTCTCGTTGTCCATGCAGTACAGTACGTTGCCATGCTTCAGCGAGTAGGAGAGCATCTTATCCACGAATCGCTGCTGGTACGGCAGCACGACGGTGTTGTTCCGCTGCTCCGGCGTGGTAAAGAAGAACGGCTGCTCGTTGCTGCCGGCGTGCTTGGGATACTGCTCGGCAAAACCGGACGCCTCGTAGGTGTAATTGACGTTGTTCTTCGGGTTGTACGGGCTGGCCTCCCAGTTCTGCTGCGAGTAGTCGAAACGGTCCCAGACCTCGATCTGCACGATGATGTCGCGCTCTTCGGCCAGAGACAGCAGGCTCTCGAAGCGCCGCCAATACTCGTCGTTCCATCGGTCCAGATCGTACTTGCCGTCGGGCCGCTGGGCGAACGCCTGCACCTCGAAGCCCTTGTCCAGCCGGGCGCTCATCGTATTGCGAATGTAGTTGCCGCCGACGCTCTGGAGCAGGTCGAGATGCTCCTTCAGATCGGGAATCTGAAAGAGATTGTCGTCCTTGCTGCCCCCGATCAGCAGGATCGGCTTGCCCTCATACTGCCAGTAACGTGGGTTGGCCGGGCAGATGTCAATCGCCCCGTCGGCCACCAGGGGACCGGCGACACATATATAGAGTAACGCCGGAACCAACATGGACGCCGAACATGCCTTCATGAGCGTTTCCTCCTGACGATGAGTTGTCTGACGACGGCTCAGCAATCGCATGAGCGCGATTATAGGGTACACTGCCGTCGGCATCAATCTCGATCTGACGTTGGTCGGCCGCACGGGTGCGGATTCGACTTTTCCCTTGAAAAACCTCCCACCGCCGGGCATCCTGTGTCGAGATGGTCTGTAAGGGCAAACGATGATTCGCCCCTGCTGACTGCCGCTGTTAAGGAGGCACACACATGTTCGCTCGTCAACGTCTGATTCACGCTGCCACCTTCGCTGCGCTGCTGACACTCGCCTGCTGCGCCGGCGCCCAGGAAGTCAACTACGACGAGGCCAAGGTCCCGAAGTACACATTGCCGGATCTGCTGGTCTGCCTGGACGGCACGAAGGTCACTGATGCGGCGACCTGGTCGCAGAAGCGCCGACCCGAGATCTTCCGTCTCTTCGAGGAGCATGTCTACGGGCGCTCGCCCGGCCGGCCCGAGCAGATGACGTTCATGACTACGTCCCTGAGCAAAAACGCCCTGGACGGTAAGGCCACCCGCAAGGAGGTCACGGTCTTCTTCAACGGCCACCGGCAGGACCCCAACATGACGATCCTGATCTACCTGCCCAACGGACGGAGCGGTCCGGCGCCGCTGTTCGTCGGGTTGAATTTCGGCGGAAACCACACGATCCACGCCGATCCGGCCATCACGATCACCCGGAGCTGGACGCGAGACGAGGATTCCGACCACAAGGCCACGGAGGCCGGACGGGGCAAGGCGGCAAGCCGCTGGCCGGTCGAGCGGATCCTCGAACGGGGCTACGGCCTGGCCACCATCTACTACGGCGACATAGACCCCGACTTCGACGACGGCTTCAAGAACGGCGTCCATCCTCTGTTCTACAAGCCGGGCCAGACGCAGCCGGCGCCCGATGAATGGGGCTCCATCGGCGCCTGGGCCTGGGGCCTGAGTCGGGCGATGGACTACTTCGAGACCGACCCCGATATCGACTCCAAGCACGTGGCCGTGATGGGCCACTCCCGGCTCGGCAAGACTTCGCTCTGGGCCGGCGCATCGGACGAGCGGTTTGCCATTGTAATCTCCAACAACTCCGGCTGTGGCGGCGCGGCGCTGTCCCGGCGCGAGTTTGGAGAAACCGTCAAGCGAATCAACACCGTTTTCCCGCACTGGTTCTGCGACAACTTTGTCAAGTACAACGACAACGTCAACGCCTGCCCGGTCGATCAGCATATGCTGATCGCACTGATAGCGCCGCGGCCGGTCTACGTCGCCAGCGCCGAAGAAGACCGCTGGGCCGACCCGCGAGGCGAATTCCTCGCCGCCCGAGGCGCTGACCCGGTTTACAGACTGCTGGGCAAGGAGGGTCTGCCTGCCGACGAGATGCCGCCGGTCAGTCATCCCGTGATGGGGACGATCGCCTACCACATCCGACCCGGCCAGCACGACGTCACGAATTACGACTGGGAGCGGTACATGGATTTCGCCGACATGCATTTCAAAGGCACGAAATAAGATCGTGTCCCGGACCACACGAGGAAGGAGCAACCACATCATGCAGGAACGAAAGCCATCATCTCTGGTTCTGATCATCGCGGTCGCAGGACTACTCGGATACGCCTTGACGCTGCGGGCGCAGTCCGGCGGGTCGGCGAGCGGCCGGTGGGAATACCGCGTGCTCGATACGAAGGACATGATCATCCATCCGGCGATGACCGATGGACAGATCGACGAGGCCAAACGGGTCGGCATCACCGCCGCACGCAACCTCGACAGCGAGTTCGACCGGCTGGGCGCCGAGGGCTGGGAACTGGTCAGCTTCGCCGACCGCGTCGCCGTGTTCAAACGACCGAGGAACTGACGGCTCTTCCATACGATCACACGCGAGGTAAGGAGTAGCCAGCGGTGAGAACGCAAACCCATACGCGCAGACAGGTCCTCGGGCTGTCGATGTTGGCCATCCTGGGAACATGCGGCCCGTTGCATGCCGACGACGAGGCCGCGGCATTGGCGGAGAAATACATACCGAGGCTCGAGAAGATCCTGATGGAGAACATCGCACCGTTCTGGTATGACAAGAGCCTGGATCACGAGAACGGCGGGTACATCATCAGCTTCGGTCCCGACGGCCGGTCGCGAGGGTCCGGCACGAAGATGATCGTCAGTCAGGCCCGCACGGTGTGGTTGTTCTCGCGTCTGGCCCGCGCCGGCTATCGGAGGGATGAACATCTGGAGGCAGCCGAACACGGTTACAAGTTCCTGACCAAGAAGATGTGGGACGCCAAGCACGGCGGGTTCTACTGGGAGGTCGACGCCACCGGGGAGCGACAACTCAAGCCCCGCAAACACCTCTACGGCCAGTCTTTTGCCCTCTATGCAATCTCGGAGTATTACCTCGCCAGCGGCAAGAGAGACGCCTTGGAGTTCGCAATGGAGTTCTTTCGGCTGCTTGACGAGAAGGCCCACGATGACATTCACGGCGGCTACTTCGAGTCATTCGAGCCCGACTGGAAGCCCGTCGCCGGTGACGAGGCCTCGTACATGGGCGTGCCGTCCGGCCTGAAACTGATGAACACGCATCTGCATTTGATGGAAGCGATGACCACGTTCTATCAGGTCAGCCGGCTGCGTCTGGCGCGAGAGCGGTTGCTCGAACTGATCGGCATCGAGAGCAACGCGGTCGTTCGCAAGACGCTCGGGGCCTGCACCGACAAGTACGACGCGGACTGGACGCCGCGACTGGACGGCAACTACGCCCGTGTCTCGTATGGGCACGACATCGAGAACGTCTGGCTGCTGATGGAGGCCTGCGACGCCGCAGGGCTGTCGAATGGACCCTATGCGGACCTGTACGAGACACTGTGGGCCTATTCGCTCCAGCACGGCTATGACGAGACCAACGGTGGGTTCTACTACACCGGGGACTTCAACCGCCCCGCCGACGACCGCGACAAATCATGGTGGGTCCAGGCCGAGGCGATCGTCAGCGCGCTGCGCATGTACCGCCTCACCAAGGACGCAAAGTACCTGGCCGTCTTCGAGAAGACGTTCGAGCTGATCGAGAGCAAAATGGTCGACTGGGAGCACGGCGAATGGCACAGCAGCATCGCACCGGACGGAACGGCCCGAGGCGACAAGGCCAATGCCTGGAAGGCGGGCTACCACAACGGACGAGCCATGATCGAATGCATCGAAACCCTCCGCACCTGGGCGAAACAATAGGATGGGCCGAAACCGATCCTACTCGATGCGTTTGCGGTAGAGGCGGGTCTGGAGCGGTCCCTGGAACGCGGTCCAGTTGGCGTCGCTGATTTCCCCTTCGATCGCGGCGTGGACTTGGTCCATCTTCGCGTCGAGGTCGTCAATATAGTAAACCATGAAGGCCTCAGCCGTGGCAGGCAGCTTGGGCGAGCCGAATTCGTACTGGCCGTGGTGCGACAGGATGATGTGCCCCAGGGCGTCGAGCACCGGGGGACTGATCACCACCCCCTGGCTTCGCAGTTGGTCCGCCTTGCGATGGATCATCAGCAGCGTCTTGTTGATATGCCCGATCAACTGGCCTGAATCGGTGTACGAGAACGCCATGTCGTACGACAACTCCTCGGTCTTGCCCATGTCGTGCAGGAAGACACCGGCCAGGACCAGATCGCGCTGGACATGCGGATAGAACGGCAGGATCGCGCGGGCCACACGCAGCATGTTGTGCGTATGCTCCAGCAGGCCGCCGATACAACCGTGGTGCATCTTCATGCCGCCCGGCGCTGCGCAGAAGCTGTCCATCATCTCCTGGTCGGCCAGGAACGCCTCGGTCAGCGCCCGGAGGTCCGTGTTCTGGATCTCTCCGACAATCTGCTTAACCTCGGCGAACATCTTCGCCACGTCGCCTGTCGTGCGAGGCAGAAAATCCTCGACGGTGACCTTGCTCGGGTCGATCGGCGTGATCGTGTTGATCACGATTTGCAGGTTGTTCTGATACAGCTCGCTGCGTCCCTTGACGTGGACGAAGCCGGGCTTGGGCAGCGACTTATAGACCAGCTCGCTGGCCTGCCACATGCGCCCGTTCAGTTGGCCGGTTCGATCGCACAAGAACATCGCAATATACAGATCGCCCTTCGTGGTGCTCCGCAAGATCGGGTCGCGAACCAGATAGATGTCGTTGATCGTCTCAGCCGGCCCGATCTCGTTGATGAACTTGTGCGCCATGATCGACTCCCAATGGGGTTGCCCTTCTCGAATTTCGGGCCATGATAGTGGGGGCGGAGCGATTTCGCAAGAAGCGAACGATAAACACGCGGAAAACGCAGCCCGCTTCCAATAGCCACCCATTCCGGGCCCGGCGGGGTCTACTTCTGGTTCCGGCCCGTCCAGACCAGGACCACCACTGTCACATTATCGATGCCTCCGGCCCGATTGGCCGCCTCAACAAGAGCTCTGGACGCCATCTCCGGCTGCGTATGCGTCGCGAGGATGTGCGCAATAGCCTCATCGCTGACCATATCGGTCAGGCCGTCCGTGCAGAGCAGGAACCGGTCCCCCGGCCGCAATGCCGCCGACCGGACGTGGGGCTCGACCGCCTCCGGCATGCCCATGTACTGCGTGACAACGCCCTGGGCACTGTGGTTGGCCGCTTCGTCGGGCGTGATCTGCCCGGCGTCGATCAGCTCCGACACCAGCGAGTGGTCCTCGCTGAACTGCTGGAGCCGCCCGTTGCGCAGACGGTAGATCCGGCTGTCGCCCACGTTGGCGGCATAGACGCGGTCCCCGGAGAACAGAAGCAGGACCAGCGTCGTCCCCATGCCGACGTAGCCGCTCTCACTGTCGCCCTCACGCCGAACGTGATGGCTCTGATCGAGAATCCTGTCTCGAAGCAGCCGACGGATCGACCGATCGTTGCGGATCTTCAGACGGTCCAAGGCCAACTCGAGGGCGGGGGGCAGGTCCTGGGCGACGGTCCGGGCCGCGATCGCCCCGCCGCGATGCCCTCCCATTCCATCGACCACGAGGAACAGGCCGGCTTCCGGCTCGGCCACGAAGGCGTCCTGATTGTCCTCGCGCTGTCTGCCGATATCGGTAACGGCCGCCCACGCGAATCGGGCCGACACGCCCGCCGCAGCACCCGAACGCTCGATCATCGTCACCTCCATGTATCACTCACTCGATCAGACACTGCTTGCACCATGGGCAGTAGTTCCAGAACTCCGAATCCACCGACCACTTGCATCGCCCGCAGACTTCGCCAAACGGCCGGACCCGCCACGGTCTGCGGACCTTCCGCCGGCACCACGGGCAGTACCGCATGAATCGCATCAGCCCGCCGCCGCAGTGTGTGCAGCGCGCGTGATAACGCACGCCCTTGGTGGGTGTTTCACTCGGCGACTTGAAACCCGGACCATAACACCAGGGACAGTACCGCCATTCCGGCAGCACCCCTTTGCGGCACCGCGGGCAGAGGTGACTGAACGCGGTGTTCGATTCAAACCGGTTCCGCTCGCTGCCGCACCAGGGACAGGCCACCATGCTCTCAGAGATCGGCTCGCCGCAGTCAACGCACCGAAACGACGCCGACAAAACCCTGTCGTATCGCTTCAGGAAGGCCCCCCGCCGTACCTTGTGCCAGTCGGCCTGACGCCGCTCGTGGCTCCTGGCGCCCAAGCTCAGCCGAAGGCCCTTGGGCATCACCTCGATCAGGGCCGCTCGCATTTCCGCCGCGTCGGTGAAACGCTTTTGCGGATCGATTGCCAGCGCGCGTTTGAGAAACGCCAGCATCGCCAGACTGGTCCGATCGCGCAGGCGCTGGTACCCGCGAGGCGGCCAGCGGAAGGGCCATCGCGGCAGCACGCCCGTAAGATACTCGTACAGAATCAGCGCGACTGCAAAGCAATCACTCTGATAGGTAGGCTTGCCGTACGCCTGCTCCGGCGCCACGTATCCCGGCGTACCGAAGTCGTCGACAGTGGCCATGCGGCCCTTGACCTTCAGGCTGATCCCGAAATCGCCCAACGCCACCCGGCCGTCGGGGAACAGGAAGATGTTGTTGGGAGTGACGTCGCAGTGCACCACCCGATGCCGATGGGCATACGCCAGCCCGTCGAGCACCTGGAGCACAATAGAGAGAATGCGCCGGACTGACATCGGCCGGGAGCGATCCTCCAGTGTCCCGACCGACAGTTCGGTGGCCAGGACCGCGTAGCCGTCGATGACGTCGGCATTCTTGATCGGCATGATGTGTGGGTGCCGCAGCCTGGCAACCAGCCGGACCTCGCGAAGCAGTTGTTCGCTGTCCCGCTCCCCCCTGACCCCTACCAGCGGGATCTTCAGTGCCACGCGGATGTCCTCAACGGTATCGCGGGCCCGCCAGACCTCGCAACTGCCGCCGGTGCCCAAACGGGCCTCCAGGCGGTACTTGCCCAGACGTCGGCCAATGGCCAGCGGGGCCTTCTTACGATTCACAGATAGTCCATCTGTCTGGGCCAATGCGTTACTCCCGCCGCCCGACGAAGTCCATGCGTCGCGACAGCTTGTCCATTTTAGGCAGACGGGCTTGTGTCCACAAGCCCAGGAACCGCGTCCGGCCGTCCAGCCGTACGGGCAGTCCTGTTGGTCCTTTAGATCTTTCGGGGGCTTGGGAATCTGACGAATCGGGAGGACTCGAAGGATCGGGTGTGTCGGCGAAATAGCCTTGAACTGGAGGCCCTCTTGCACTATAAAAGGCCCTTCTTGTACGGGCGAATAACGATTCGCCCCTACCGACGACGTGTTTGAGGCGTGAAATACATGAGATACAGTCAGATGCTGATCCCGACGGTGAAGGAAGTCCCGGCCGATGCGGAGATCCCCAGCCACCAACTGATGATCCGGGCGGGTCTGATCCGCAAGGTTGCCAGCGGGACGTACACTTACCTCCCGCTCGGATGGCGGACCCTGAAGAAGATCATCGAGATCGTGCGGGAGGAGATGGACCGGGCCGGCGCCCAGGAGATCCTGGTGCCCTGCCTGCAACCGCGCGAGCTGTGGCAGCAGACCGGCCGGGATGCCGACTACGGCGAGACGATGTGCCGACTCCAGGACCGGCACGGCCGATGGAACGTCCTGGGCCCGACCGCCGAAGAGGTGTTCACCTTCCACGCCGTCCACGAGATCAACTCGTACAAGCAGCTGCCGATGAATCTCTACCAGATCAGCCCGAAATTCCGCGACGAGTTCCGGCCCCGGTTCGGCGTGCTCCGGTCGCGCGAATTCATGATGAAAGATGCGTACAGCTTCGACGCCAATCCGGAGAGCCTGCACAAATCGTACATGGCGATGTACGACGCCTACTGCCGCATTTTCAAACGCTGCGGCGTCGAGTACGTGATCGTCGAAGCGGAGACGGGCGAGATGGGCGGCTCCGGCTCCCACCAGTTCACTGTCCCGTGCGCCTCGGGCGAGGACACGACCGTTTATACGGAAGACGGCTCATATGCCGCCAACCTTGAGAAAGCGGCGGTCGATCCGCTGCCGAAGCAACCGGCCGATCCGAACACGCCGTCGCCGCAGGACGTCCACACACCCAACGTCGGGACGATCGAGGCGGTCTGCGGGTTCCTCCAGACCACGCCGGCACAGATGATCAAGACGCTGATCTACTCCGTCGGCGACCATGCAATCGCTGTGCTGGTTCGCGGCGACCACGAGGTGAACGCCGAGAAGCTCACGCAGGTGCTCGGCGGAACGCACTCGGAACTGGCAGACGAGGCGACCATCCAGAAGGTCACGGGCGCCAAGGTGGGTTTCGCCGGACCCGTGGGACTGGCCGGACGCGTATCGAAGCTCATTGTGGATCACGCGGTCGCCGCAATGCCGGTCGGTGTCACCGGGGCCAACCGCAGCGACTACCACACCAGGAACGTCGTGCCGGGGCGGGACTTCCCGCTCGTCGGCGACAACGTCATCATCGCCGACATCCGCAACGCGGTCGACGGCGATACCTACCAGGGCAAGCCCCTGCGATTCAAGAAAGGCATCGAGGTCGGGCAGGTCTTCAAGCTCGGTACCAAATACAGTCAGAAGCTCGGCGCGACCTTCCTCGATGAGAACGGAGTCGAGACCCCTTGCCTGATGGGATGTTACGGGATCGGGATCAACCGGATCATGGCCTCGGCGATCGAGTTGTACCACGACGAGAACGGCATCATCTGGCCGATCTCGATCGCGCCGTTCGAGGTGCTGATCACACCGGTCAACCAGGACGATCCGGCTGTTTCGGAGGTCGCGGAGAAGATCTACACGGATCTGAAGGCCGCCGGCGTCGAGGTCCTGATCGACGACCGCGACCTACGCGGCGGCGTCAAGTTCAAGGACGCGGATCTGATTGGCATCCCGATCCGCGTCACGGTCGGCAAGAAGTCCGTCGTCGAGGGCAACGTCGAGGTGAAACTGCGAGCGGAGACAGAAAGCCGCAAGACGCCGATTCAAGACGCGTTGCGGACCGTCGTCGAATTGATCGAGTCGCTCAAGAAACAACTGAGCGTATGACCGTTCGGAGCAGGTCTGCAAGGGCAAACGATAACAGAAGGTAACGTCTCACAGCGGCACTACAGACCATACAGAACAGGAGAAGCCCCATGGACCTGAACAACCTCTCGCGAAGGAGCCTCATGCAAAAGACCAGCCTGCTGGCGGCCGGCGCGGTCGCCGCTCATCTGACCGGCAAGGTCAGTGCCATCGAAATGGGCAAGATCGAGCGTGTGGCGACGAAGGGCCGCATCAGACAATCGGTCAGCCGCTGGTGCTATGGCAAGTGGTCGCTCGACGAGTTGTGCGAAGTCTCGAAGCGGCTCGGCATCCAGGCGATCGACCTGCTCGGCCCGGAGGAATTCGAGACGGTCAAGAAGCACGGACTGATCTGTTCGCTCGTCAATACGCATTCTCTGACCGACGGCCTGGCCGACAAGAAATTCCACGAGCAATGCCTGGCGAAGTTGCGGCAGACCATCGACGCGACCGCCGCCGCGGGCTTTCCCACCGTGATCTCCTTCTCGGGCAACCGTCGTGGCATTCCCGACGACGTCGGCGTGGAGAACGCCGTCGAGGCTCTGAAGAGGATCGCCGGCTACGCCGAACAGAAGAAAGTCACCATCGTCCTGGAGTACCTCAACAGCAAGATCAACCACAAGGATTACATGTTCGACCGGACCGCCTGGGGCGTCGAGGTCTGCAAACGCGTCGGCTCCGACCGCGTCAAGATCCTCTATGACATCTACCACGCCCAGATCATGGAAGGCGACATCATCCGAACGATCCGCGAGAACAAGGATTATATCGGACACTACCACACCGGCGGCAATCCCGGACGCAACGAGATCGACGAGACGCAGGAGTTGTACTACCCGGCCATCATGCGGGCGATTGCCGAAACCGGCTTCGACGGCTATGTCGCTCACGAATTCGTTCCGAAGGGTGATCCGCTGGCAGCCCTGACCTACGCGACGCGAATCTGCGACGTGTGACGCTCTGCGGACGCCTGGTACCACCATACGCCTCGGCACATGATCCTCGACCGATGCCGCACGGGAACGAACCTGTTCGGCGGCCCGCACCGACCGAAGCCAACGGCCTTTGCATGTTCGAGCCCGATCTGGTAGAATAAGGTTATAGGTGGTGCCTGTCTGGAGCTGTTTTCGTCCGAGAGAGTCCATGGTTCGCACCGGTCTTGTGGGAACGACACTGATGTGCCTGGCTGCGGCTTGGTGTGTATCCGCTCCGGCCAGGGCGGAGTTCCTCAGCCGCAAGCAGGCCAGACATTGTCCGCGCGGTCGGATTGCGTGCCTGCCCAGTCCCACCATGGGCACGCGTTACCTGGACGCAGATGATCTCGGCAAGCACTCCTACGGATTCACACTGTGGGAGCGAAACGGCATCGTCTACACCTGCCGCGGCGGGCACATCGACGTCACGCACCTGCGCAAGGTCGTCGACTGGACAGGCTACCTCGCCTACCACATCCATGACATGCTGATGAAGAACCGAATGGAAATGTCGTACAAGATGTGGGAACCCTCGAAGCACCATATCCGGCTGGATTACCCCAGCGGCTGGAAGTATCTCCCGTCCACGAGTCGAGACACGATCGCCCGCGAAGTGGCGATCGATCTGGCTTCCTATCTGGCCTACACAGCCAGCATCTGGCATGAGATCCTCACCTGGCACGGCTTCAAAGGCGCTGGTATTTATCCGGAATACCATTCGGCATTCTCCTGGGAGGACAACTACTCCAACGCCATGGGCAGCTTGATCGCCGTCCGGGCGCTGCGCGATCCCGACCGCCAATTCGAGCAGGCTGTCACTTGGCACCTGGGTCAGGAGATCCGCCGGCTCGGAGGCCAACCCAGGCGGGTGGCCCGTCAGGCCGGGGAAAGGGTCCGAGGATTGTGGTTCGAGGGCGGATACGTCGTGGTGACCATGGTCAAGAGGCATCTCGACACGGGGCTCGATGACGGTTGGATCACCCCATGGGTTGTGCCCGGCCTGGCGGAATGTCCGGACGAGCCACCGCAGCCCTGCCCGGTCCCCAACCTCAAGGCCGTGGAACAGTACGGTTTCCGCGCGACCGTCGAGATCGAACCGAGGGAATGGGAGAAGGAACAGATCCTGAAGAAGGCGTACCCGAATCCTCAAGACCGGCGGGGCTGGATCGACCCGACGAAGCATCTGGCAGCCATCATCGAGGCCATCCGGGCCGAGACGATCGAGCGGTATGGCCCGCGTGCGGACCAGTACGAGATTCCGTCCCGTTTGGCACACGCCGGGAACTCGCCGGTGGGCAGCACACCGCAACCGCCCGGTGACGAAGCACACCCTGCGTCCAATCCCGGCGAGACCCTCGACAACGCGGAGTTAACGCACGACAGATGAAACGGAGGGATCGTCGCATCCAATGTGGGAACCCAAGGAGCCCAACCCGGTCAAGTACATCGTCGGAATCCTCGCCTGCGACGCGCGCAGCCTGCAGGCCGCCAGGGACGCGGTGGCGTCCGACCTCGGCCCCCTTGATCTGGTCAGTGACATCTGGCCATTCGACAAGACCGACTACTACCGGGATCAGACCGGTCCGGCTATTCTCCGGCAGTTCGTCTCGATCGAGCCCCTGGGCGATCCGGGCGATCTGGCCCGGGTCAAGCACCGAACGAACCGCATCGAGCAGGAATTGGCCGCGATGCTGGCCAGACCCTATCCTCGACCGGTCAACCTCGATCCGGGCATCATCGAGCCGTCCAAGCTCGTGCTGGCGACAACCAAGAACTACGCACACCGCGTCTATATCGGTGCGAAAATGTACGCCGAGGTCACGCTTGTCTTTGACAGAGGCGCGTGGTGTCCTCTACCATACACGTATCCGGACTACCGCCAGCAGACCTATTTCGACTTCTTCAGCCAAGTACGAGGGCGGCTCTTGCAGCAGCGGAAATCGGAAACACACGAGAAATGAACCGCCACACCGAACCGGACGGGCGGCGTTGAGGAGACTATGCTGATCCTACTGGCCGTTGGCTTGCTTGCCGCTGCGTGTGCCTGTTCGGCCTTGCTGACCGCCGGCGCCAAGAGATTGGCGCCGCGTCTGGGGCTCCTGGCCTATCCGCAGGCGGATCGCTACCATCGCAAGGTCGTCCCGCTCGGTGGAGGCATCGCGATCTTCGCCACGCTGGCGATCTTCATCCTGGCGGCGGCGGGCATCGTCCGATTCCTGATCGCCCCCGGATACCTGGGCACGCTGGCCGACCGCCTGCACTTCGTGCCAGCCGACTTCCTGCGTCGCTGCGATGAACTGGCGGTCGTGCTGGTCTGCGCGGCCATCCTCTTTGCCGTCGGGCTCCGGGATGACAAGAAACCGCTGGGACCCTTCGTGAAGCTCGCGGTGCAGTGTCTCGTGGCGCTACTGGCTGCGACGGCGGCGGACATCCGCGCCGAGTTCTTCATCCACAACCGCGTCGTCACATCGGCCATCTCCGCCCTCTGGATCGTCACAATCATCAATTCTTTCAACTTCCTCGACAATATGGACGGCGCTTCGGCCGGCATCGCCGCCATCGCCGGGGCTATTCTGTTCGTTGCGGCGGCCTTCAACCAACAAGTCTTTGTCGGAGGACTGGCCATCGTGTTCGTCGGGACCCTGCTGGGCTTTCTCGCGTTCAACTTCCCGCCCGCCTCGATCTTCATGGGCGATGCGGGTTCGCTCGTGGTCGGCTTCTTCGTTGCCCTGCTGACGCTGCGCACCACGTACTACCAGCAGGACCAGAGCGGGCCATGGTACCCGGTACTCATGCCGCTGGTGGTGATGGCCGTGCCGCTCTACGATCTGACCAGCGTCACGCTGCTGCGCCTGCGCCAGGGCAGGAGCCCGTTTGTCGGCGACACGCAGCACTTCTCGCATCGCCTGCGGCGACGCGGCCTGACTGACACCCAGACAGTGCTGATGTTGTACCTGGCTACTCTCTGTTGCGGTCTCGGCGCGACGTTTCTCTACCAGGTCAACCTGATCGGCGCCGTCCTGATCTTCGCACAGACCTTCCTGATCCTGGCCATCATTGCCATCTTCGAAAGCACCGTCCGACATGGCAAGGACATCGACTAAAGCTCCACCGACCCAAAAACGACCGTCCGCGATCGTAGCACTGGTCCTCCTGGGGCTCTGCCTGTCGCTTCTGGCGTTGCGCGTAACCTACACGGAGGCCCCGACCACGCAGACCGTCACGCTGCCGGAAAGCATGGGCGATGCGATCTACAGTCTCACGGTGTCGAGTTTCTTGATCTTCGGTCTGGTGCTCTGGCTGCTGTGGCAGGTCTGGTCCGGCCGGCCGGCCTATCGCGTCAGCGGCATCGAGATCGGACTGGCGATCTTCCTTGCCGCCGGGGTCATCTCGACGTTCGGCGCCAGCGACAAACGCATGGCAATCAATCACATGGTGATGCTCGCCGCTCCGGTCTGCGCCGCCATTCTCCTGGTCCAGATTCTCGACCGTGCCTCCAGAGTCCGCGCCGTGCTGCTGGTCGTCGGCGCGCTGGGTGTGGTCACCGCCTATCAGTGCACCGAGCAGTTCCTCGTAAGCAACGAAATCACGGTCGAGCAGTATGAAAAGGACCCCGAGACGCTGCTGCGGCCACTCGGTATCGAGCCGGGGACCTTTCAGCAGTTTCTCTTCGAGCACCGGCTGTACTCGCGAGGCATCCGCGGGTTCTTCACAACGAGTAACTCAGCCGCCTCGTTCCTGCTGCTGGCTTCGTTTGCCGCACTGGCCCTGCTGCTCCAACAAGCCTGGACTCGTGCGGAAAGCAGCCCTCCATCGCGGCATCGCTATTACCCGCCGGTCGCCGCGATACTCGTTCTGGCAGGACTGCTGCTGACCAAGAGCAAGGGCGGCATTCTGGCGTTCTGCATCGCGGCAGGTCTCTTCGCCATCTTCCTGCTCCTGCGCAGGCGGCTGGCGGCCCATCGCAGGCTGGCGTGGGTCGTGGGCGTCTCGCTTGTTCTGGCCACGTCGCTGGCGGTCGGCGCTGCGGCGGTTTCCTACGGCCTGCGGCATGACCGACTGCCCGGCGGCAATTCCATGCTGGTCCGATGGCAATACTGGCGGGCTTCCGTGCAGATGTATAGCGACCACGCGCTGACCGGAGTGGGGCCCGGCAACTTTGCGCAGAATTACACCCGCTACAAGCCGGCCTCCGCGCCGGAATCGGTGTCTGATCCGCACTGCTTTCCGCTGAGTGTGCTGACCCAGTACGGCCCGCTCGGCCTGCTGGGTTTTCTGGCCATGTTCCTCATCCCGATTTATCGAGGCACGTCGCGTCCCACGCAGCCCCTGTCGCCAGGTGTCGGCGACGAACCGGGCGCAAAACGCTTGGCCGTAGCCGTACTGCTGACCGTCTCTGCGGCATTGCTGCTACTGCGATCGCTGCTGATTCCCGGCACGTCCGAGGGCGACTTCGAGGTCGTCCTCTATGAAGTCACTGTGCTGTACATCGCCCCTGTGGCGGCGTTTCTGATCGGGTTCTTGCTCCTGGCGGCCGGGGCGGAACACAAGTCTGCAAAGGCCGACATCGGGCGTCGGTCCGCCGCTATCGCGGCGCTGGGCTGCGCGGTGGCGGGCGTTCTCCTGCACAACCTGATCGACTTCGCGATCTTCGAGCCCGGCGTCTGGAATACGCTGTGGGCCGTCATGGCCTGCTTTATCGCTCTGAGCCGTCCCATACAGGTCCCCGCCCTTGTGCGATCATCCCCTCGCAAGCCGCGGAAGTTGCTTACGTCGTTCGTCGCCCTGCTGTTGTTGGGAACCTATGTTCAATTCGTCTGGCGACCGGTCTATGAATCGACCGCCGCATTGCAGCAAGGCCGGCAGGCGGCCTCCATGGGGCGGTTTGACCAGGCTCATGCCCTTCTCGATGCGGCTTCGGCCGCCGATCCGCTGTCTCCGGCAGCCGCCTACCTCAACGGCAGACTCTACCTTCAGGAGGCTGAGCACGCCTCCGATGGACCCACGGTGCTGCTGGAAAAGGCCGCACAGTGTCTGCGTACAGCCATCGATCGGGATCCAGCCGACTACAAGAATTATGAAAAGGCGGGCGACATCGCGAGCCGGTTGGGAAAGCTCGAAGACGCATACGCGTGGTATGCCAGGGCCGCCGCACTTTACCCCGGCTCCGGACGCCTGCAGTTACGCCTCGCTCAGACAGCCGAACAACAGGGAAACATGGAGGCGGCCCGGCAACACTACCGCCAAGCCGTCGAAATCGAGGACGCTTTCCAGCGGCAATTCAGGCAGATGTATCCTACGCGGGAACAACCGGTCAGCCGCTTGGGCCAGCAGGACTACGAAATGGCCAAACGGCGTATGACCGAACTGGCCGACTGACCGGAGGCATTGATCTGGCGGTTACGAAACCTTCGCCATGACTTCGTCGGGAATATCAAAATTCGCATAGGCATTCTGGACGTCGTCGTGGTCGTCGAAGGCTTCCATCAGCGAGACGATCTTCTTGGCCACCGCTTCATTGTCGATCCCCACGGTGTTCTGCGGCACCATCGAGATCTCCGCCACCTCGATGGGGATGCCCTTGGCCTCCAGGGCCTTCTTCAGTTGTTCATAGGCGCTCGGATCACAGGTGATTTCAAAGACCTCGCCGGTGTTTTGCATGTCGTCGGCCCCGGCCCCCAGAGCCAGCTCCAGCAAATCATCCTCGTTCGCGTTGCATGTTGCGACCGTAATGAGCCCCTTCTTTCCGAACATCCAGTTGACGCACCCGGTCGTGCCGAGCGATCCACCATGCTTCTCGAAAATCCTCTTGATCTCCGGACCGGTCCGGCTGCGGTTGTCCGTCAGGGCCTCGACCATGATCGCCACGCCGCTCGGCCCATAGCCCTCATACAATACTTCCTCGTAGTGAACTCCTCCCAGATCGCCGGTGCCTTTCTTGATCGCCTTCTCGATCGTATCCTTCGGCATATTGACGGACTTCGCCTTGTCGATCGCGTAGCGCAGCGCCAGGTTGGCCGCCGGATCGCCCCCGCCGTTCTTGGCCGCGACAATGATCATGCGGGCCACCTTGCTCCACACCTTGCCGCGTTTGGCATCGTTTGCGGCCTTCTTGTGTTTGATCCCCGCCCAGTGTGAATGACCTGACATACGGACTCCTCAACAACCGAAAATGGTTCCATCTCGATCACAAGCTAACCTAAACCCTGTATTATAATTTGCACGCAGGCCTTTCATAGCGATTTTTCCAAAAACCTACGCCTCTTGCACGTGATCCGGCCGTGCTCCCAAGGTTCAGACTACCGGAGGATCTCTTGTGCAACCCGCGGACCGACGCTACCATGACGCCGCCGTCGACGACACGAAAACCCATTGGAGCCGACGCCATGATCGATCGATCCAGCACTGTACGCAGGCATGGGCGGACCTTCTGCCTTCTGGCCTTGTTCGCCGGAGCGGGGCTGTCCGGCTGCGCCGCCCGCCACCGCGGCGCCCCAGCAGACTGGGAACCGCTGTTCAATGGGACCGACCTGACCGGCTGGACCGTCAAGTGCAAGCCTGGCGACCGCGGTCACGGGTTCTGGAGCGTCGACCATGGCAGCATCCTGGCGGACTCCACGGGCCATAAAGGTCACGACTACGTCTGGCTGGTGACGGACCGGGAGTATACGGACTTCGTCCTGCGCCTGCGTTTTCAGGCGTACCGCGATAGTCCGGGCAACAGCGGGGTCCAGATTCGCAGCCGCTACGACGATGAGGCGGGATGGCTGGACGGCCCCCAGATCGACATCCACCCTCCCGGGCCCTGGCGAACAGGGATGATGTGGGACGAGACCCGAGGCGTCTCCCGCTGGCTCCATCCCGCCGTTCCGCAGGGACAGTGGGTCAATCAGGCGATGGCAAACCCCGACCTGGTCTTCTATTATGCCGACGAAGGCTCCGGCTGGAATACCCTTGTGATCGCGGCAGTTGGAACGCGAATCACCGTCTGGCTCAACGCCATTCAGGTCGCGGACTACGACGGCTCCGGCGTCCTGGACGATCCTGTCCATCGGGCGCGAAGCGTCGGACTCCGAGGCCATATCGCTCTTCAAATCCACAAGGCCGATCAGCTCAGGATACGATTCCGCGACATCGCCGTTCGCCAGGTACGCGCACCCCAAGTGCCCGCTGAAGTCCTGCCGTCGCCCCGCTCGACCGTCCCATAACCCGAAAGGGACGACCGAGGTTCCCGATCCACCCGGAGCGGACAAACGCCTTGTGCCAATTTTGGAGTTTTTTTCTTGACGCTGGTTTAACGATTCCCTAACCTGGACGATCATGTAGGCAACTGTGGACGAGTACAGTTGTGGACCGCCCCGGAGTCATTTGAGCGACAATCCGCTCGCGCGGCAGGGGGCGGAAACAGGTGGGGACGAGCGATGCGATGCTCGTTCCGAATGGTGGTCTAAGTTGCAAAGACACACTGGGGCTGGCGTATTCCGATCGAGATCCACTCGGTCTGATCGGTGCCAAGTACACCGCTCCAGTGTGAGTTTCCAGTGAAACGAGATCGACTCGCATCAATCAATCGCGTTTTTCGCGAGGGAGTGAGAGATTTGGGGACAGCATCAGCGAAAACCCCGGTTTTGCGGTGTCTGCAACGCCGCCACAGGCGTGGCCCGCGAGCGATTGGGGTCTCGCCGCGCTGATCGTGCGTGTCCGTGGGTAAGGTTTCGCGACTCACTGTCGTTTCTTTGGAGCTTCCCTGCCACCTGCCTGCCCGGCGTCCGCAGTGAATGTTATCCGTCAACACCATGGTGTGGAAAGGTAGGGAACATGGACGCCATTCTGATGCAGGTCACGCTCCAGGCCGGGATCGCATGCGTATTCTCCTTCATTCTCGGCATTTGTTTGACCGTGTTTGTCTACAGCGTGATTTCGCGGGCCCGTGCTCGGCAGAGGGCAGAGGACGCGGCCAGACAGATCGATGCGGCGAACCGGGAGGCCGAGAACATCATCAAAGCCGCCCAGATTGAAGCGGCCGCCGAAGCCATCAAGAAGAAAGAGCAGTTCACCGCGGAGGCCAACCAGATCCGGGCCGAGCTGCGCGAGAACGAGATGCGGCTCTCCAAGCGGGAGGATGCGCTGGAGCGCCAGACCGAACTGCTGCAGAAGCAGGAGCAGGCTCTCAAAAAACAGGAGCAGGACGTCGAGCGGAGACTGCGGAACACCGAGCTCAAGGATAAGCAGCTTTCGGTCCTGATTGCCCAGCAGAAGAACCAGTTGCTCAAGATTACGGCCATGGACGTCGAGGAGGCCCGCCAGCTCCTGCTCAAGCGTCTGGAGGACGAGTGCGAGCACGAAATGGCATCGCTGATCCAGCGGAAGGTCGAGGAAGCCCAGGAGATCGCGGACAGCAAGAGCCGCGAGATACTGAGCACTGCGATCCAGCGGTATGCCGCCGAGCAGACCTGCGAGGTGACGGTCTCAACGGTGGAGATTCCGAATGACGACATGAAGGGCCGGATCATCGGCCGGGAAGGCCGCAACATCCGGGCATTCGAGAAGGCCACCGGTGTGGATGTGATCGTCGACGACACGCCGGGCATGGTGGTGGTCAGTGGATTCAACCCCGTCCGACGTGAAGTCGCCCGTCTGTCCATGGAGCGTCTCATTCAGGACGGACGCATTCACCCATCTCGCATCGAGGAGCTGGTGGCGCAAACCCGCAACGAAGTGAACGCCAAGGTGCTCCAGCTCGGCAAAGACGCCGCCGTCGAAACCAACGTCCGCGGCCTGCCCAACAAGATTATCAGTCTCCTGGGCGCCCTGGCTTACCGAACCAGCTACGGCCAGAATGTGCTGCGCCACAGCGTGGAAGTCGCCTTTCTGAGCCAGGTTATGGCCGACGAATTGGGCCTGGACGGCTCGATTGCCCGCCGGGCCGGCCTGCTCCACGACATCGGCAAGGCCATCGACCACGATGTCGAGGGAAGCCATCCCGCGATCGGAACCAACTATCTCAAGCGGTTCAACGAGTCGCCGATTGTGCTCAATGCGGTAGCGGGCCACCACGGCGACGTGCCGCCTGACAATCCCTATACCCCCTTGGTGGCGGCCGCCGATGCAATCAGTGCCTCGCGGCCTGGTGCCCGACGGGAAACGCTGGAACGCTATATCAAACGTCTGGAGAAGCTCGAAGAGATCGCCACGGGCTTCAAGGGCGTCGAGACCGCCTACGCAATTCAGGCCGGGCGGGAGATTCGCGTCATTGCCAACGCCAACGAGGTGGACGATGAAGCGGCGATGAAGATTGCACGCGACATCGCCAAGAAAGTCGAAGACGAGATGACCTATCCCGGCGAGATCCAGATCACCTTGCTACGAGAGGTCCGCTGTATCGAATACGCCCGGTAAACAAGACCATGCGGAGCGCCCGTGTCCTTGTCGGAAGGAAGCCATGAGGCTGAACATACTGTGCATTGGTGATATTGTGGGGCGACCGGGCCGACGCATCCTGGCCGACCAATTGAAGGCCCTTGTCCGTGAGCAATCCATCGATTGCGTGATCGCCAATGCCGAGAATGCGGCCGGCGGATCGGGTCTGACACCGCAGATCTACGACAAACTGCTGCGCTACGGGGTGAATCTGATCACCCTCGGCGACCATGCGTTTCGCAAGCATGACATCATCGAGACTCTTGAACGGAACGACAACATCTGCCGGCCGGCCAATTTTTCCGAGCACGCGGCCGGCCGAGGCACGGCGCTCTACAAAACGAGCAAAGGGCCCGTCGTGGGCGTTCTGGCGTTGATCGGCCGCTTGTTCATGAAACCGGCGGACTGCCCATACGCGGCCGCGGACCGATGGATTCCAAGACTCCAGAAAGAGGCCGACATCGTCGTGGTGGATTTCCACGCAGAGGCCACCAGCGAGAAGATCGCGATGGGTTACCACCTCGATGGGCGGGTGAGCTGCTGTTTCGGAACGCATACGCACGTGGTCACCGCCGACGAGCAGATCTTGCGCAAAGGCACTGCGTATATCAGCGATATCGGAATGACCGGCGCCCATGACTCCGTGCTCGGTCGCAAGAGCGACTGCGTTCTGAAGTCCTTCCGGACTCAGATGCCGGTGCCGTTCGAGATTGCCACGGGAAGTGTTCGGATCAATGGGGTCGTCGTCACGGTCGACAGCAACACCCGCCAGGCCGAACGCATCGAACGCATCCGTATCGACGCCGACAGCGAAGAGGATGCACGATACGACAGCGACGACGGACGACCGGAATACTTCAACAACTTCTGATCGTTCTGCCCGTCGGTCACGCCCGCCGGCGGCTCAGATTCGTCCGTCAGCGCGCTTGCGGCTTGGCGTCCCCGAAGAACGCACGCAACGTCGCACCGGTATAGGACTCGGCGCCTCGCAGCAGGATGTAGTAGGTTCCGGACGCGGGGTGGTTGATCGCCACGGTTTCGTCGTTGCCGATCCGATAGGGACGGTAGTCCCAGTCCGTAGTGGTCGGCTTGGCATTCCTGCGGACGTACAGATCGACGTCTCCGGTTCCTCCGGAGGTCGCAATCTCCAGCTTGGCCTGTCCGGCAGGAACGTCGATGCGGTAGTAGCTTTCGCTGCGGGCCGTTCCGGACAACCCGCCTACGGGAACGCCGTTGATCAAGGTGCTCACCCCTTGATCACGTTCATCGTCCGATGCACTCACGGTCAATGCTTCCGCCGTCGCGCCGGCGGCCAGACGCAGTCTGGCGCAGTTGGTGTAGTCGACCAGCGTCGGAGGAGTCGTCACACTGACAGAGACGGTTTTCGAATCGGTCACACTGGCTCCATCGACCACCGCGATCGTCCCCGAGCGCACCTCGCCGCAGTCGATCAGGGTTTCATATTGACCGATCAGCTCCAGCTTGACCCAGTATTCGGCGTTTGCCCTGTTTCCGGTGTTCCCACTGAACAGATCCATACTGACGGTGAAATTCGCGGTGATCGTCGCCTGGGGGTCTGTGGCGTAGTCCAGCGTCGTCCAGACCATCTCGTGCGTGGCAGAGACACTTGCTTCCTCCCCGCCGGCCGGCCCTTCGGCGGCGACAGCGGGCCACCGCCCCGTGGCAATGCTCAAGTCCATCGGGTAGTAATGCGAAACGTACCCGTCGATAACCAGGTCGCCGTTGCCGACGATGGTGACAGCCGCGCGCGCCGGTTCTCCGCTTGACGTATCCGCAGACAGGGCCAGGAGCGTCACGCCTGCATAGGCGCTGTAGCCTTTGAGCAGAATGTACCAGGTCCCGGCGCCGGGATTGTTCACAATCACCGATTCGCGATTGCCCACCAGAAACGGCCGATAATCATAGACATCAGTCGTCGGCAATGCCTCCTTCCGGACGTAGAGATCACAGTCGCCGGTACCCCCAGAGATGCTGATCTGGAGCTTGGACCGATTCGCGGGAACCGCCAGTTGAAAGAAGTGCTCGCTGCCGACCGCTCCGCAGAGGTCCGTGAGCGCATTGCCATTCGTCAGAACCGTCGCGTTTGCGCCGCCGGAGTAGGTGCATTTCAGGGTCAGACCCGCGAAGTCCATGAAGCCCCGCAGCATGACATACCAGGTTCCTGCCTGCGGGCTGGTAACAGTCACGCTCTCTTCGTTGCCAATCTTGTAGGGCCGATAGTCATAGGCGGTCGTCGTGGGTCTGACCCCTCGGCGCACGTAAAGATCACAGTCGCCCGAGCCGCCCGAGATGGTAATGACAAGATCGATCTGTCCCTCGGGAACCCGGATCGTGTAGCATTGCTCACTCCCCGCCGTCCCGGAGATACCGACGACCGGGACCCCATTTTCCAGTTCCACCGTACTTGCGAAAGTTACGGAAGCCCATAGACAGACGGCCACCCCCAGGACCATGGCGCCTCTCCCGCACGATCCAACCGACCCCTTCATCCCGACCTCTCTCCAAGCTCGAAAACCTCCGCCCTGTGCCGTCCGTGAGCACCAGGCAGATCACCGGTCTGCGAGGCCATCCGGTCCCCGCCGCGGTTACGCCTCTTGGCGTATCGTCGCTCAATTCGGCCTCAATCGATCCACCCCATATTCTGCATTCCGCCCCATATATCACCGAACGAACGGTACGTGACGGCGCCAGTCCACCTATTTTACCAAGGTCTGGGGTGAAACGCCAGAGGATTTTGTCCCCGCCGGTTCGTTTTGAGATGCCGGGGCCAACAGTCGCCCCGCTGCCTCCGTGTCTGCGGGTCTGACGAGTGGGTCCGGGAATGCACGATTGAGCGGGTCGTCGGGGACCGGCAGGCATCTGGATGACATCAGACCTGTCGCCCAATCGGTGGCTACGCTTTGGGAAAGACTCAGGATCCGCTCGGTCGGCGTTTGGACCGGGCGGACGGCGGGGTCTTGCGCGATTTCTTCCTGGTCTTGTTCAGTTTCAACGCGAACTTGGTCTCCTCGCCGGTCTCCTCGTTGATTACGGCGAACTGCCCGGTATCATCCCGCTGCATCTGGTCATTGGCGTTCAGCAACTCAATGCCATACACCGTCCCGTCAGGCGCCAGGTCAATCACCAGTTCCTCGCTAAGCTTGATGGACTCGGCATCGGTCTTCTTGTTCTTGAAGCGGATATAACCGACGTTATAGCGGGGATCGTACGTAAACTTCATGCCGCCAAGCCTTTCCAATCCATCAGAAATACCTCGTGACCACCGAAATCACCAGCCAGCCGTCGTAGCGGCGAATCGCATAGGCTTCAATCTGCTTGGTCTTGTAATGCTTTCCCCGCCAGCGCCTCTGGAACGGCACATTCCGGCGAAAACCAACCCGACCAAACTTCGCGTCGAACCGCTCACCGGCTTCCACCGCCAGCCTCACCTCCGCCTCGGTGGCGCCGCGCTCCGCCAAACGGTCACGGGCGTGGGGATGAAGGTTGACCGTCATCACAGAGCCTTCCTGGCGGACCCAACCAAGGCATGCGCCGAGTGGCCGGTGGTACCGATAATGTGAGTATAGCGAAACCGCAAATCCATCGCCACAGTTTTTTCATGGATTCTATCTGAGAAACGGGTTGGAGGCTTTCTCTCGGCCAATCGTCGTCCTCATGCCGTGTCCAGGGTACACTGCCGTCTGCTCGGGCAGAGCGAGAAGCTTCGTTCGGATACCGTGGAGCAACTGATCCCAATCCCCGCCGGGGAAGTCCGTCCGGCCGACCCCGTCCGCAAAGAGCGTATCCCCTGCAAAAACAACGCCTTCCGTCTCGGCGTAGAGACAGATTCCTCCGGGCGTGTGGCCCGGTGTGTGGAGTACCTTCAGAACGATCCCCGCTTCCTGGACCGTGTCGCCATCCTCCAGCAGCACATCGGCCGCCTCCGTCTCAAAGGGCAGCATGGCCATTTCGGACAGGTTAGCCTGTGAGTCGGCCAGCATACGGCCGTCCAGCTTGTGGATGTAGACTCGCAACCCCGGGAACCTGGACCGCAGCGCCGCCAGACCCGCAATATGATCGACATGCCCATGCGTCAGGATTACGGCCCTTGGCGTCAGTCCCTGCCGGGTGAGAAACGCGATCATGTCGCGGCTGTCGAGCCCCGTATCGATCACGAGGCATTCCCGGGCCGACTCATCTGCGCGTACGACGTAACAATTCGTCTGGAAGTCCCCGAGAATCAGCCGATCGATCTTCATGGCTCGCCGGTCCGTGGATTCGGCTCAGCCGGCGTTCGGATCGGCCGATTGCGCCGGCGCAGGGTCCGGGGCAGTCGCAGGTTCCGGAACCGGTGGCTGGGCTGCGGCGGCCGGCGGGCTGCTCTCGGCGGGCGTCGCCGCCGGCTTCTCTGCCGCCGGTTTCGCCCTGTCTTCAACCAGGTCGGCCTGTCGCTTGGTCAGGTAGTTGGCTTTCCACTCGGGAATCTGATAGACCCAGTCCTTGTGCCGCAGCGTAAACCGCTGGGCCCGCTCCTGGGCCTGGAGTTTCGCCTCCTTCTTCTTGAGCTCCTCCTGTGATTCGACCTGGCCGGGCTTCATGGTGACGGGGGTCTTGTCCGTGAACTCCGCGTCGCACACCACGTAGGCCTTGCCGTCCTTTCTGGCGATCTGAAATCGGTACTCGGTGGAATCATCCAGACGGCAGACATACCGGTAGTCGAAGCTCAACTCGCCGGCGGCCGAAGGAGTGTTCACGTCGTCGAACCGCAGGCTGTTGAGAGCCCCCAGAACGCTCTTGGCATCGCTGTCCTTGAGTTTCTTGTCGTCGGGCAAATCCGCCATGACGACGGCATCGCCTTCGGCGCTCCTGAGGGTATACGAACCGTCCGGCGTGGTCACCGTGACCGAGTTGACGTCTTCTCGCTTCACCGAGACGATCTCCTGATTGACATAGTCGATCGCCGTAGAGCGTATGTAGGGAGCGCTCTCGGCCAGATACACCGTGTCTTGAGACGCCAGACGGACGTAGGTATTCTGCCCGTTCTCCACCGACTTGCCGATGATCACCCCGGTCAGAACCGACCCATCCGCGCGGAGGAACTTAACCACACCGTGGGCCTTCTCCTCGGTCACCTCAAGGTCTTCATGGTTCTTCGCATTGCTGGTGTACGCATCGAGAGTCTTGATATCGAGGCACTTGGTAATCAAGTCGTTGATGCGCTTCGGGTCGGCGGGGTAGTCCGCCTTGTTGACCACCCGGAACTGCTGGTCGCGCCTCTGAATCGTCACGGCATTCGCGCCGTGACCGACAACGATGCTGCCGATCTGAGAGGGGTCCAGCCCTTGGATCAGATAGGACGGCCCCGAGGGTTTGACGACCGATTGACTCGACAGACGCGACTGAACGACGGCCCACACCACCATAATCGCGGCCACGACGGCCAGTATGCCAAGATTCCTGTTGCTCATCTACAAGATCCTTTTATCGACGATGAACGATCGTTCCGGACCGATCTGCCATTCCTGTTCGCGCTAGGCATCGCTCGCATGGCTGATGTAGTGCCGCTTGCGCACGCTGCGCCAGAGGCCCAGGACCAGGGCGATCAGCATGACCACGCCCGGCACAAGGCCCATGTTGAAACGCCGCAGCATGTTACCCAACTGCTCGATGCGCTCTCGACGACGCGCGTTGACCTCGCGAAGCTGACGCTGCGCCTCGCGGATCTTCAACTCCAATTGCCGCTTCTTCTCGAGAATCGAGCTGCCGATCACCTCTTCCTGTTCCGCCTGACCGGAGTTGACGAGACTCTCCAGTTCCTTGTTGAATCCCTCGATCTGGGCATTGATCAAGGCAACCTCGTCGGCGGTCTCCTTTTCGGCCTGTTGCTCGATCCGGTCCACCACCGTGAACGGCCGCTTGTAGTTACCCCGGGACCGGATGGAGATCAGGTCGCCGGAACCGCTCAGGTCCTCGATCGTATTGATCAGCAGGGCGCTGTTGTCGCCGACGACCATCTTGCCGAACAGCGACTGGGCATAGGCCATCTGGTCGCTGAGGAAGTCCACGTCACTGAACACGGCCACCGCACAGTCCGCGGTGGCCTCCTTCAGCCCGGTGATCCGCTTCGTGACCTTCTTCGGCTCGTTCGGGTCGTCTTCGTCGTCCTCCTCGGTTTTGTCGGCGGACACCTCGATCTCGATGCCGTCCGGAAAACTGCTGCGGAAGCGCCCCGTGATCAGATAGCCCATCGGAACGGGCTTGTTTCCCTCGATGAACCTGGCCATGAGCTTGTCCGGATCGGGAAACATCAGCTCGAACGAGCTGCTGACGCTCCAACTGTTTCCCTTGTCGGTCGTCATAATCAGAGGCGTCCGTGTGATCGGCGGCTCGCTCGCCGCGGCGACCTGGTTGGGGTCATCGCCACTACCGCCTTGTCCGGCACGCGGAATCTCCTGAAGCACACCGGCGAACAGCACCCGGACCTCGTTGAGATCGGCGGTAATGACCTTCTCCTTGCTGAAGCACGGCGGCGTGAGCCCGAGGAATCCCATGATCGGCTGCGGACGCTGATTGGCGGCCAAAGGCGCCTCCAATACGAGGGCGCGGTCGCCGGCAAAGGTGTTGGCCGGCATCTGAAGCCCCCACGTTCGCATCAGACGGTCGAGGTCCGAACTCTGCTTCTCCGCGGTCATCTGCATGGGGTTTCGCTGCGGCCGGTCCGCAATGCAGTGCGGATCGACGCACACGATCGCCCGTCCCCCCTTCAGGATGAACTGGTCGATAGCGAACTGGGTCTTCTCCGGCAGGTCCTTCGGGTGGATCACCAGAAGAATATCGACGTCGTTGATGTCGTTCACGTCCGTTGCGATTTCGGTCACTTCATACTTCTGCCGGAGTTGCTCGACAATCGTCCAGGGGGGTTTGGGCTGCTGGCCCTGCATCCGCATCATCTGGGCCATGTAGCCCGTGACATCGTCGCCCATCACCGCCAGCGAACTCATAATCCCCACCCGCTTTTTCTGCCGGGTAATGGCGGTATCGATCAGGTAGCTGATATCATACTCCACGAAGTTCTGTCGGTCTGGAGAGAAGAAAGGAATCGTTTTCTCTACGCCGAACTGCGTCTGCACCCCCAGCCCGAAGAAGAAACTCTCCTCTTCGGTGATGGGGAACCGCCGCAGGCCCAGTCGCAACGCCTGCTCTTCCTCCTCCGAGAACGGCCGTGGATCGATCACTTCCAACTGCACCATGCCCTTGGACGCCGCCACATACTCTTCCAGCAGCGCCCGCACAAACTCATAGTAATTGTTGAAGTAGCGGATCTGATCGGGACCCTTCATCGCCGCCGTCTTGGCGTAGAAGAGCCGGACTTTGATCGGCTGATTGAGCCGACCCAGGATCGCCTTGGTCCCGTCCGAAAGCGTGTAGAGCTGCTGGTCGGTGACGTCCACTTTCCACCGCCGGCCCAAATCCTGGCAGATGCTGATTCCGCTGAAGGCAATGACCAGGACCAGAACGGCCCCGATAATCGCGCGTATGGTCCGATTCATTAGCTGGCCTTCCTTTCATCCAAAACGATCGCACAGGCCGCGACCCATCCCACAATCAGCAGGAGGAAATAGGCAATATCCTGGAATTGCAGGATGCCCCGCTGCATCGCGTCAAAATGCACCTGAAAGCTCATCCCTTCGACTGCCGAAACCATGCCTGGCGGCAGGAACGTCGAAACGTAATTCAGCGTCGTCGGCATCCCCGCGAACACCAGGACGGCACAGGCCACCACGCTGAGCACGAAGGCAATCACCTGGTTCTTGCTCAGGGCCGAGAAGAAGCAACCGATGGCGAGGAACCCCCCCGCCATCAGGAATGCGCCCAGATAACCGGTCACGATCAGCCCGATATCGGGATCGCCCAGGTAACAGACGGTCACCACCAGAGGGAACGTCAGCGCCAGTGCGATTCCCAGGAATAGCCAGGCGGCGAAGAACTTCGCCAGCACGGCCTGCACGATCGTCACCGGCAGCGTGAACAACAACTCGACGGACCCGATCTTGCGTTCTTCCGCCCAGAGCCGCATCGCCGTCGACGGGACCATGAACACGAACAGCAGCGGAAGATTCGTGAAGAAGGGTCTCAGGTCGGCTTGGCGGGCCTCGTAGAATCCTTCCTTGAAGGTCAGATAGCCCGCGAAGAACAGAAAGATGACGAGGAAAACGTAGGCGAGAGGCGTCGCAAAGTAGCTTTTCAGCTCCCTCTTGAATACCGCCCAGAAACTGTTCATATGGCACTCCAGATCCAAGTGATTGCAGAGCCCTGACGATCGGCCGTCGCCGCTCATGTCCCATCAATTCACCGCCGCGACCTTCGTGCTGGTGATCTTGCGGAAAACCTCGTCGAGACTGGCGTGGTGCTTCTCTTTCAACTCCTTCGGGGTCGAGTCCACGAGGATCTTGCCTCGCGCGACGATGATGGCCCGGGAACAGACGGCCTCGACCTCTTCGAGAATATGGGTGGAGACGATGATGCACTTGTCCTTGGCCATAGCGCTGATCAGCTTGCGCACCTCGTGCTTCTGGTTGGGATCGAGTCCATCCGTCGGCTCATCCAGGATCAGCACGTCGGGATCGTGAATCAGCGCCTGGGCCAGTCCCACGCGTCGCTTGTAGCCCTTCGAAAGCGTCTCGATGGTTTGATGGTACACCGACTCGATGGCGCACATGGGGACGACGCGATCGAGCGCCGCTTTGCGCCGCTGTCCCTTGATCTGACGCACGTCGCAGATGAAATTCAGGAAGCCCCCCACCGTCATCTCGGGATAGGCCGGAGAGTTCTCGGCCAGATAGCCCAACGACCGCCGCGCCCCGACCGGGTCTTTCAGGATGTCGTGCCCGCAGACACTGGCGGTACCACCATCGGGACGGATGTAACAGGTCAGCATGCGCATCGTGGTGGTCTTGCCCGCTCCATTGGGCCCCAGCAGACCCACGACCTGCCCCTTCGCGGCGCGGAACGAGATCCCGTCCACGGCCACCACCGGCCCGAAACGCCGCCGAAGTTCTTTGGCCTCTATCATGTCTGTCTCCAAAAACTCAGGCATCGATTCCGCCCTCGGGGAGTCGGGCTCCCCTGAGAAATAAAATCCATAGGTTGACGAAAAACCGGCTGGCCGTCAAGACGTGCACCCCGAATATTTTCGTTCCGGGCGAGCCTTGCGGACCTGGGTCGGGGGGCCAGCCCCTCGACGATAAAGTGCGCCATACGACGTCACGACGGATTTGTTCGAAGCGCAGCCCCAAAAAGGAAACGGGCGGCACCGACCGGCATGCGCCGATCGCTACCACCCGTCTTCCGAAAACCGTCGCGGTGCACTCAGCGTGTCATTCCGCGTCGGCCGGATGGCCGAATTGAACATCATCGACATACATCAACCCGGAGCCGCCGGCGCGTGGTGTGCTTCGATCGCCCACACCAATGTACACCTTCTCGACACGCCTCAGATTGACTCCGTTCAGGTCGCCAAGCGCAATGCGCCATTGATTCCAGCCGCCCAGGAGCGTGGCCGCCTCGCCGGCCGGATGCGTCACAGCCTTGACCTTTCCGCTGCTGTCTTCCACGGCCACATACAGGCGGTCGGCCGCATTGCCCGCGGGCTGCTCCGGACCGATCGTGGTCACCTGCCAGGGCCCGCTGACGTTCCCCGTGGTGGTGACGTCGGAGAATTCCGCACTGGTCAGAACACCCGCCGAATGGCTGGTCACCGCCAAGCCGATGTAGACGTTGGCGGCCATGGCGATCGTCTGCGGATTCCACGACAAGGCGGTCCAGCTCTGCCCGTCGGCGGAGTAGTACCCGTTGAACGCGTTGCCGACGCGCTCGATCTTGATCCAGTACGGCATCGTCATGGCAATCTGGCCGGCCGTCGCGACGGAGGTGTCACTGACGGCGGCCACGTCGGTCGTCAGACGAGCCTGATAGCGGCAACCGTTGCCCGGCGTTGCGTAGACCGCCGCAAACGTCGAGCCCACATTCAGCGTCTCGCGGATCATCACACCGGCCTTCGCCCAGGCATTGGTGTTGGCGACCGTCTCGACCCGAGCGATGACGGCGCCGTTTCCGTTGAGCTGCTTATGGGCAAAACGGAACTCATCCGTCGTGTTCCAGATGTCCGTGCCGGCCGCCCCCATGACAATGTGGCCGGACGCCAGTTCGGCGAACGGCCCGGCGCGGCCCTGGAAGTGGACGATCAGGGTATCGGCGCCGTGGACCGTCCAGTCCTGCGGCGTCTCAAAGACTCGCTCGGTCTCGGAGTACCACGGTGACACCGCATTGTTGTAGTGCAGAGGCATGGACTGGGCGCCACTGTGGACGATCGTCTTCTCCGCAAACGGCGCGTCGAAGTAGCCGACGGTCGCGCCGGTACCGTTGACCCAGCCGTCGATCCAGGTGTCAAAGATCGCCAAACCGGCGTCCATGTCGTCGGTGTAGCGTTCGAAGTCCTCAATAAGGAAATACTCCTGTGTAGCAAAACTCCACAGATCGCCTTCCCACGAGGCGACCGCCTCGGCCTCGTTGACCTCGGCGATCCGCCAGTAGTACGTCGTGCCCAGAATCAGCGAGCCGGGATCGTAACGGTTCGTCTCGACGGAGCCGGCCAGAGCCAGCGCCTCCGGGTCCGTTCCGAAGTAGACCTCGTGCGAAGCCGCTTCGCGGCCGGGCCGCCAGGCCAGATCGCTCGCCGGCCCGACCGCCATGGCACCATCCGCCGGCTGCGGCTCTCGCGGATACACAGGCGTATGATAGAAGCGCACCTCGCTGAGCCCGTACTGCGTCAGCAAACCCCAGTTGTCGTTGACGACAAGCCGGACATACTTGGCCGCGATCCCGGCCAGATCGATGGTGGTGTTGTGGGCATAGCCGGCCTTGGCCGTTCCCTTGGCAAACTCGAAGTCCCCCAGAACCGTCCATTCCGTGCCGTCAAGAGAATACTCCAGTGTGACGTCCTTGAGCCCATACCCGAGAACCGCCTCGAACATGACATTGTAGTTCCAGACCCACAGCTCGTAGAGCTTGAGAACCCTGTCGAACTCGTACTGAATCCAGACCGGAGCCGCCCCGTCGGAGGTCGCCAGCCACATGTCCGCCGCATCGATCGAGTGCAGGTCCGCCGCATCGAGACCGGAGCCGTCGATGGTGTTTTCCGGACCGTACCCTGCATCGGAGGCGGAGGCCGTGGCGACAATATTCTCCACGGGGTAGGCCAACGGCTCGGCGGTGAAGCTCCAGACCGGCCCCCTGAAGATGGTGCTGTCCGGCGGCGCGTTCACCTCATCGACACGCCAGTAATAGGTCCGGCCGAAGCTCAGCAGGCCCTCGGGATCATACGAGTTGGCGTCCTGTCCCTGGCTGAGCAGCACACCGGGCGACTGGGCCCGGGAAGCGGCGTTCACCTCTTCGAACGTGGTGCCGAAATACACATCGTGCGCCGCCGCCTGCGGGCTGGGTATCCAGCTCAGGACGACGTCACGCGGGACGTCGACGGCGCCGTCGCCCGGATACGGACCGGATGCCACCACCAGCGCTCCGCGCGGACTCTCCGGCGGGCCTTGACCGGTCGGTGTATAATCCGCGTTCGTCGTCAGCAGGATCTTGTCGACGGTCAGGCCGTCTTCCCGCATCCAGACATTCACCGTATGATCGCCGGCGGTCTTCACCTCGATGGTCGGACGCCCGCCGTTCATGATCTGGCTGCTCCACTTGTAGACGCCGTTGAAGCCGCTCATCGTCGCAGACGTAACCGGCTCCTGTCCATCCAAGCCCGTGTGGAGCGAATCGGAGTTGCCGTCCATGCCATAGCCGAGAATCCAGACATAGTAGGTCCCCGGCTTCACAAACTTGACCACGTAGTCCAACTGCGGACTGGTCGTAGCGATGTTGCTGGTGATGCCGGAGCCACCGGCGAGCGTCGTCGGCGTCGACTGCATGGCGTAGCCCCCACTGAACCCTTCCGGCGGAGCAAAGCCATTGGACACCTGTGTGATCAACTCCCACGTGTGCGGCGGCCGGGGCGTGTTCAGATCGAAGTTCTCCGCTTCCATGCAGACGATGCCGTCGGCACCGGTGTCCTGCTGGAAAGGCTGCGCGCCGAACGCCATCGCGCCACACGCCAGTATCCGGATTCCCGTGATCAGAATTGTCAATCGCGTGAGCATTGCTGTCCTCCTTCAGAGAAGATGGAAGCGCCCCTCAAACGCTTCGTCCAAATGTCCGGCTTCGAGCCGGGCGCGGCGCCTGCCTTCGCGACCCTCCAAGCTGGCAAGCAGCCCGAAACACCACACCGTGCTCAATTATCGCAAATCGAGCCTCGCCGTTCAAGGGCTTTCTCGCAGGCGTTGGGCCTGTACGCAGCCGATATCGATAAGGCCGCTGGCTGCCGAGGCGTCTCACCCGGCAGGATCGCGCCGGAGAACTCGTAGGCTCCCATGTCCACAATGCCATTGACCACTCGCGGACGGCCGTCCAGGTCGGAAGAAGGCAGTGGAGGCTCGGTCCGGTTCGATCCCGAGTCAATCGCCGGGGAATCCGACGTCAGACGGAAATCGTCGTCCTCGGTGCCCAGCACGCCATCGGCTCCAGGCGGATCGACAAACAGAGGATCGGGCCCCGGCTCGCAGTGGGTCTTGCTGGCTTCGGCAGTCCCGCCATAGGCGCCGAGGTTGACGATGCCACCGTTGGGGACAGGCTCATCGCCGACCGGGGCAAGAGGATCGCCGGCGTCAATGCACGGACTGGTCACACCGTCCCTGACCCAACTCTCATTGATCGGGTCCCAGCGTCCACCCTGACTCTGAAGATGATAATCGCCATCGACCCACACGTCGTCGTTCGGGTCCTCCGGCGTCCCGTTCGGGTCCCAGTATCCCGGTGCGGCAAACAACGGATCGACGTCAAGGTTCCCCTCGCCCGGCCAGCCACCCAGAACATCGCAGTAGCTCACCGACAGATCCATGTAGCGGACGCGTTCATCCTCAAACACCGGCGTCTCGTCCCATACGATACTGTTGAGGAGGACCACATTCGCGGGTGTTCGGCTTGCCACACGAAGAAGCGAACCGTTGGGCGCCTGATTCTCGGCGAAGGTAGTGTTTGTCAGCAGCAGTGGAGTCTGAGATTGGATCACGGCGCCGTCATCCAGCACCCTGTTGCCCACAAAGAGGCATTGCTCGCTGGCCAGTCCGCTGTTGGCGTAGAAAGCAGCTCCGCTTTGGTAGGCGGTGTTGCCGCTGAAGCGACAACGTACGAGTCTGCTCAGATTCCCCGCGATGGCTCCGCCTCTATCCGCTCGGTTGCCTCGGAACAGGCAGTCGGCCACAGAGACCTGGTCGCTGGAGGTGACACTGATCGCCATAGCCCCGCCCCGACTTCGGGCGACCGGCGCCATCATTCGTTGAACATCATTCGCCACAAAGACGCAGTCCGTGACAGTCAGGTTGCCATTGACGTGAAGCAGGCCTCCGCCCTCCTCGACCGCCGCATTTTCGCGGATCGCACACCCGCACAGGGATAGATCAACCGCTTCGGTGTACATCGCCCCGCCATTGGCGGAGCAGTTTCCCGCTAATTCGCAATGCACGAGTACGAGACAACCTCTTTGCGCGAACAGGGCTCCGCCGCACTTGCCCGAGGCATTCATGAGGAACGTGCTATCCTGGATCTCCGTCAGGGTCTCCGTATCTGGCGGAGTGTGACGGATGAACGCGGCGCCGCCTTCCGGAGCCCAGTTGTGGCTGAACGTGCAACGTCGAACGATCAGACTGCTGTCGGTGATGCGTAAACCCCCACCGCCGTCGGTGGCATGCCCGCCGGTAATTTCGGGCACGTGTCCGTCTCGGATGGTGAATCCATCGAGCACAGAGGCAATTGCGCCTTCAGCCACAACGACACTGATGCTGTTGTCGTCTCGCCTCGAAGACTCGGCAAGGTGATGCGCTTCCGCAACCTCGCCGTCGTCGCCGTTCAGGTCGCCGCTGAGGACCGTTTCGTGGCGCTCGACGTCGCGTTCGTTCGGGTCGGTACCTGCCAAGCCGGCGTAGCCACCCGCCAGCGTCACGCCACTGACGAGGCGAAACGTCGCTTCGCGGTCACCGACAGTGACGCCGGCGCCTTGGTCCGGCTTGTAGACGCCCCCGGCCACCCGGATTTCGTCGCCGCTCTTGGCGGCAGCGAGGGCGTCCTGGAGATGCATGAATGCACCTGCCCAGGAAACGCCGTCATCGGCTCCGACAGCATCGTCATCGACATAAATGACGCTGCCCCATCCGGCCAGCGCAAGCCCCACGACCAGGGCGCACGCGACCACTATGATTCGCTTGCTCGCTAACCTGTCCATGTTCCGCTCCTTTTGATCTGATGTTATGAAGATATGAGGCCGCATGGACACCGATCCATGCCGTTTCTGCGCAGACCGCCCCCCGCTCGCTCAAGGCAGGCGTCGAAACGTGACCGAATTGGAGATTCTCCGCGCATGTTGCACCTCGTGCGCCACGGCGCTCTACGCGCAGCGTCCGGGCAGCAGAGAAACTCACCGGGTCACAAAGGCAGGCGGTTATGAATGCCAGAGTATGATATGATGGCGAACTACAGTTTTATGATAAGTGCTTCTGCCCGCCTTTATGTCTCATATCCCATATACTACGTCTGCGTGGAGGAGGTTTGCAAGGAATTTCCGGGCGGGAGACGCTTTTTTTGCCGGGAGACTTCAGCCTGCCTCCGGTCGCGCAGACCGTGTGCGGCAGGCAAACCAGATTGCCAGTTGGACAATCAGGCCCAGGCCGATCAGCGCGACGGCGAACCAGTACGGTGCATACGGACCGATGTGCCTGGCCAGATGGCCGCCCGTCCCGGCGCCGGTGATGATACCTACGGAGATCACGATTTCGTGAATCACCATGCGAGTTGAGCGGTTGCGGCTGGCCGAGACGCCGTAATAGAGGTGGCTACTGTAGGCGAACCCGAACGGCAGTCCAAGCACGATGGCCGAGACGACGAAGACCCCCATCGTCCGTCCGAAGATCATCATCAGCAACGCAACCATGAGCACCGTCTGGCCCGCCAGAAGCGGCGCGAGTTTGAAATGCCAGAACGCCCAGCGGCCCGCCGCCGTCAGCGACAGGAAATTGCACAACGCAAAGACCGCATAGTAGATGCCGAACTGGGCTTCGGAATAACCCAAGGCCACGAAGAGCAGCGCGAATTGCGAACGTACGATCGCCTGCGAGGCCCACGCGCAGAACAGAGCGACTCGCGACATCCAGCGATACGCCATCAGCGAGCACGGATCATGGAATGGCTCGGCCGGCGCACCCGACAGCTGCGTCTCGTCCGTATGGGCGGTGCTGTTGCGGGTCAGACCCAGCAGCAGCAAGGACATCGCGAAACACCCCACCGCCGCGACCATCGGCCAGAGCGGATTGCGCTCGACCAGCCAGGCCCCGATAATCGGCCCGACCAGGGCGCCGCTCGACCAGGAGCCATTGTAGCGTCCGAGTCGGCGATTGAGCCGGACTCCCTCATACCGAGCAGAGACCCAGCTCATCAGGAAGGGCCAGAACAGCGCCATGGCGGCCCCGCCAAGCCCTCCGGCCGCGATGATCATCCAGATCCAGGCCGGCCCGTCAACCTGGCCCTGCCGGCCCGCGCCAAACACCGCCGCGGCCATTGCGCCCGCCGCGGCCAGGGCCACGATGGTCGCCAGACGTGTGGCCCACTTCACGTCGAGATGTCCCAGCCAGGAGCCGGTGATCAACAACGCCGTCATGTACGCCAGGCTGTTGCCCGCCAGCGCATAGCCCACATGCGTTTCGGTGCCGCCGATGGCGGTCAGGACAAAGGGCATGGCGGTCCAGCAGATGCCCAGGCTCAGCGCGGTGGCAAAGGCCGCCCCGTACAATGGCCAGCTCCGAGCGGTCCCGGTCGAATTCTCTATCTGATGCACCAACATCATCTCTATCGGGCTCCAAGCCCGGCGATTGTAACACCCGCCCGCCAATCCGCCAGCAGATTACAGGGCAGAGCCGCCGAGCCTTCCCTCCGAGAGATGAATCGCACCTGACGGAGAATCTCCCATACCCAAGCCCAGCCCATTGGTGTGTAATGGGCCGAAAGCAATCGCTTCTCGTCAGGTGCGCGCGATGGTAGAAGAAGGACTGCTGATCTTTCGATTCAAGCGGGGCTCGCCGCAAGCCCTGCGCCAGATCTATGACAAGTACAAGGTGGAGATGCTCAAGCTGGCTACGGTGCTGCTGGGCGATAGGAACACCGCCGAGGACATCGTGCACGATGTCTTCGTGGCGTTCGCCGGTTCGGCCGAGCGGATCAGACTGACCGGCAGCCTTCGCAGCTATCTGACCACCAGCGTGGTCAATCGCGTGCGAAACCACAGGCGAAACAACCACCGACATGGGGGAATCAGCCTGGAAGACGCTCCGTTGCCTGCGTCCGCCGGCCCGGAACCGGCGCAGTGGGCGATTCTCGACGAACAGTTGACGCTTCTGAGCCGGGCCCTGCAAGGATTGCCGTACGAGCAGCGGGAGGTGATCAGCCTTCGCATGGAAATGGATATGCCATTTCGCCGGATTGCGACACTCCAGAGTGCCTCGGTTAACACGGTCAAAGGCCGATATCGATATGGCATAGAAAGACTGCGATCCCTGCTGAATGGCAAGGTGGAACATGAGATCCGCAGATGACATAAAGCAGTTGTTCAAGAAGGCTGAGCTTCGCATCCATCCGGACGCCGATGAGCGGATGTTCGAGGACGTGTCGCAGGCTCGGCGACATTCTCTGGAAGACCAGCCGGCTGCGCCGGACAGCACATGGAGAGAGATTATGAGAAGTCCACTAACGAAACTGGCTGCCGCGGCAGTCGTAGTGATCGCGTGTCTGATTGGCCTATCGCTCTGGAAGACCACCGGGTCTGGGATCGTCTTGGCGGATGTGCTGGCGCGTGTTGAGAAGATCAAGGCCTACAGCTACAAAACGGATGTCAGTGTGACCGACCCGAATGCGTCCGGTGACCATAGCACCAGGCACGGCCGAGTCCTGGTGTCAGAATATGGCAGGAAAGATGTCGAGGAAGAACGGGATCCCAATGGCAGGACGACCCCCCACCACGAGTTCTATTGGCTCCCCCAGAAGAGAACTCTCATCACGCTCATGCCTCAGCAGAAGGAGTACTTGCGCATGGAGTTCGATGCGGCCTCGGCCCGGCGGATTGGCAATGAGGATCCGCGCGAGAACCTCAAGGAACTCGTGGCCTGCAAATACGAGAGTCTGGGACGCTCCTGTGTCGAAGGGGTCGAGGTCGAAGGATTTCGGACCACCGATCCCCGGTACGCCAGCAGCATGGGGGCCAGGCAAGTGGACGTAAAGATCTGGGTGGACGTGAAGACCGAACTTCCCGTCCGCTCGGAAGAAGACCTGGTACTGCCCCAGATGCGCATCCGGAAGACGACCTACGACTACCGGTGGGATGTCCCAGCGGTGCCGGCCGACTTTGAGCCCGTCATACCTATAGACTACAAACCTAAGGCGGGCTTCGTAACCAAATGGCCCACGCTCACCGAGGAGACCGCTGTCCAGGGCCTGAAGCAAGGTCTCGAGCTCCTCGGCAAGTATCCGGAGACGACTGACTTCCCCGGCCACGGGTCGTCCTCATGGCCTACCCTCGTCACTCTGGACACTCCGGCTGCCTTGCGCTTGAAGGAAGAGGTCAAGGGCCTTACGGAAGACGAGAAGGCCAACTGGCTAGTAGAGGCTCTCCTGCCCATGCGTTGTTTCACCGCGTTCTACGCCGGACTCCGCTTTGACAAGAAGGACCCCGCCTACTACGGCAAGACCGTCACGCCCAAAGACGTGGACAAGGTCCTGCTGCGGTATAAGGTTTCAGACAACGAGTACCGAGTCATCTTCGGCGACCTGCACGCTGAGACGGTCTCCCCTGAGAAGCTGGCGGAGCTTGAAAAGACGCAACCGAAGTAGGTTGACCAACCTGTGGGTTCTGCGATCAGGGCCGGGCCTCTACAGCCCGCCCTTTTTTCTGCGTTCCTGCTCTGATTTGCATTTTCCTCGACACATCTTCTCGCCGACGCGCAAATTGTATAAGGAAGACCGAACTATCGATGGTTCAGACCGGAGACCGAAGGCTGACAGCTATGAACAGGCTGACCGAGACGGAGATAGCCGAGGGCCTGCGACAAGGCAATCGCGATGCCTGGTTGACGCTGTACGATCTATATGCCGAAAAGGTCTGGCGCCATGTCGCCAGGCTGATGGGCGGCGACCCGACGTCCATCGCCGACATCGTCCAGGAGACATTTCTGGCGGCAGCACGTTCGGCCGGCAACTTCGACGCTCGACGCGGCAGCGTGTGGGTCTGGCTGTGGACGATCGCCAAATGCCAGGTCGCCCTGCACTACCGAAAATGTCAGCAGCGGTCGGCACTCGTCCAGGCCCAAATGTGGTGGATGTCTCTGAACGGCCAGAAGGACGATTGGCTGCGCGGCGACGAAAGGCCGCCCGCTGAGGTGCTCGAATCCCGCGAACTGGTGGAACTGGTCAGATCCGCCATTGAGGAACTGCCGGCGGAATATCAGGTCCTGTTGATGGCAAAGTACATGGACGGCGTTGCCATAGAGCAGATCGCCGACCAGGTGAAGGGCTCCCGCATAGCAGTACGGTCAAAACTGGCTCGTGCCAGAAAGGCCTTTCGAGAAGCTTTTGCGCGGCTGACTCATCGTGCATCCGGGATGCAAGAGGTGGCATCATGAGAAGGCGCAAGAACACGAACCCAGATGAAAACCTCACTTCGTTGCTGTCCGCGATGGAGAGACAAGCCGTGGCGCCTGACCGCGAGATCCTAGAACAGTTGCGAGAACACTCAGCACAGGAATTCACAAGCCATGTGTCAAATCTGTCTGCGAACCCATTGAAGTCGACTCGCGTTGCAGCGATGAGGAGTATGATCATGAAAAGCCCATGGACGAAACTGGCCGTGGCGGCGGCCGTCTTGATCGCCTGCTTGATCGGCCTGTCTCTCTGGAGAACCACGGGCTCCGGTATCGCCCTGGCCGACGTCCTGACCGAAGTGGAGAAAGCGAAGTCTGTCCGGTGGGACATCAGTGGCGTGATCAGCATTGATGGCAGCAGGACTGCCGACTCTGGGCAAAAGGCCACGTACTTGTTTTCCCAGGAGTGGGGCCAGACCATCACCATCGTCGAGAGAAGTACCGACCCCAATGGGGGAGAAACACCGGTGGCAGAAACCTATTTCTCACTCCAGAAGAAGACACTCATTCAGATCGACCACCTGTCGAAGAGATACACGCGCACAGAACTGGACGATGCGGTGTTTCGACAGGGACAGGAGATTATGTCTCAAGCCACCGACCCGGGCAGGTGGCTCAGAATGATCATGAAATGCAAATACGAGAGCTTGGGGCGATCCATCGTGGATGGCGTAGAAGTGGAAGGTTTTCGCACGACAGATCCCAACATTGGTGGATTCCCGGGGATCATAGACCCGCAGGTGGATGAGAAGGTGTGGGTGGATGTGAAGACACGCCTGCCAGTGCGCTTGGAGCAGAACGGAGAGGGGGTTGCCAGGACAGGAGGCAGGGTGAGTATCCACGCCGTGCTGGACCATATCCAGTGGGATCTGCCTCTCACCGGAGCCGACTTTGCACCGCCGCCCGTGCCGGAGGGCTATCTGGTGGTGGTGGACAAGCTGCCGGGGTCCATTACCGAAGAGGGCGCGATCCAGGGCTTGAGGCAGTGCGTCGAGTGGCTGGGTAAATACCCGGGGGATGCCAGCATCGCACTGCCCGAAGGCATACAATCAGCACTCGACGGGAGTGACAGCCCTGCAGCGGTGCGATTGAAGGAGGAGCTCAAAGGCCTGACGGAGCAAGACCGAATCAACAGACTTATGGAGGCCGGAACGCCCTTGCGGCGCGTCCAGAGGTTCTTCGTAGGGCTCAATGCCGACAAGAAGGACCCCGCGTATTACGGCAAGACCGTCACGCCCCAGGACGCGGACAAGGTCCTGCTGCGGTGGAAGGTCTCGGACAGCGAGTACCGCGTGATCTTCGGCGATCTGCATGCCGAGACGGTCTCTCCGGAGAAGCTGGCGGAGCTCGAAAAGGCCCTGCCCAAGTGATGATCCCAAAGCTCGCAAATCCCTCCGGGGCCGGGCCATTCAGACCCGGCCCTGTCTATTTGTGCAGATTCTCTTGCTTGGCCTATACGCAGAAGCCCCATTGGGGAGTGTAATAAGGCAGAGAATCGCGATTCATAGGCAGGTTGGGCGCCATGCTTCAAGACAAGCGACTGATCTGGAGACTTCAACGGGGCGACGTCGATGCCCTGCGCCTGATCTACGACAAGTACAAGCTCGACCTGCTCAAGCTGTCGATGCTTCTGACGGGCGACGTTCATCGCTCGGAGGATGCCGTGCAGGACGTATTCCTCAAGCTCGCCGAGTCCTTCGACAGGGTCGACGACCACGGGAATCTGAGGAACTTCCTGATCACGTGTCTGATGAACCGGATTCGTACCCTCCGACGCGACGGACAGCGTCACCAGATGGCCCCGCTCGACGATGCGGCGATGCAGGCGGCCCCGGTCAGTCCTCCCGATCAGTGGGCCGTCGCGAACGAGCAGATGCAGCGGATCAGTCGGGTGATGGCAGAACTGCCCGCGGAGCAGCGGGAGGTGGTGACGCTGCGATTCAAGGCGGGCCTGGGATTTCCAGAGATTGCGAGAATCCAGAATGCCCCGGTCAACACGGTGCAGGGCCGATACCGGTACGGCTTGGAGAAGCTGCGGGCACTACTCGACAGCGAGGTAGAGACATGAGTTCCGCAGACAGGATGAGGCGATTGTTCGATGAAGGGGCGGTGCAGACCAACGCCGCGCCCGATGACGCCGTCTTCGAGAAGGTCAGGACGACGTACACGAGAGCAGTCCAGCACAAATCGACTCAACAGGAGCCGAGTATGTGGAGATCCATCATGAAGAGTCCATTAACCAGGCTGGCCGCTGCGGCGGCCGTTGTGATCGCCTGCGTGATCGGCCTGTCTCTTTGGCGAACCACCGGGTCCGGCATCGCCCTGGCGGATGTCCTGGCCCGGGTCGAGCAGGTCAAAGCCTTCCAGTGCAAAGGGATCATCAAAAGAACGAGTGAATCACGTGCGGGCAAACCTCACGTGTGGGAGGTGCATTCTATCAATCTGGAATCGAAGGAATGTGGCTCGAAAGCCACCCATGAGGAGATCGATCCCAATGGTGCAAGGACCAGCTTTGCGGAGACCTACTTCGTCCCCACGAAGAAGATCCTCATTTATATCAACCACATAGAGAAGAGATATATTCGTACAGAACTCGACGACTGGGTTGTCCCGCTGATGCAGAAGGAATTCCTCGATCGGTACAGTAAACCGGCGACGCTTCTCAAGGAAATCGCAGCCTGCAAGTACCAGAGCATAGGTCGATCAACCATCGATGGCATTGACGTTGAGGGTTTCCGCACCACCGATCCCAATTGCAGCCGCGATGGAGGAGCCGGATTCAACGATTCACAGGTCGACGTGAAGGTGTGGATAGATGCCAAGACACGCTTGCCTGTCCGATACGAGAGTCTCACAAGTGGGCTCGACAAAAGCGGGGCCAAGGCGAGCCATCAATTCGTGATGTACGATTTTCAGTGGGATGTCCCGGTGGACATGGCCGAATTCGAGTCGCCAGCCGTACCTGATGGCTACGCAGTGCAGGTGGAGAAGCCCTGGGGAGCTATTGATGAGCAGACTGCGACGGAGAGTCTGAGGAAATGTGCCGAATTGTTCGGCAAGTATCTGGAGACCCCCGGTTTCGGCCCTTCCGTAGACATGGAAGGGGAACTGAACAAGAGCAACAACCCGGCTGCTATACGATTGAAAGAGGAACTGAACGGGCTTGCAGGACTGGAGAGAGCCAACCGACTCGCAGATGCCGCCCTGCCCATGCGGCGCTTGCTCTTGTTCTACATGAACCTCACCAATGAAAAAAAGGACCCGGCCTACTACGGCAAGACCGTCACCCCCAAAGACGCCGACAAGGTTCTGCTGCGGTGGAAGCTCTCTGATAGCGAGTACCGCGTCGTCTTCGGCGACCTGCACGTCCAGACCGTCAGCGCCGAGGTGCTGGCGGAACTTGAGAAGGCGTTGCCTCAACAGTGACAGACGGTCCGGTGCGGTTTCACACGGTCCCTCAATGTGATTCCGCGTCGATCATCTGTTGGATCTTCTCGCGCCGTGCGATGAGTGTCTGCTGCATCTGGTGGTCGGGCGCCGCCAGCTCGATCGCCCGGTCCAGATGCTGCACCGCAAGGGCGTTCTGGTGCTGTCGGATACTCAAAGCAGCGAGCAGATCATGCGTGCGGACCTGCCCGTCCCGCGGCAGCAAGGGCAGCAGGCGTTCCAGAGCCGCCATCGCGCCGGGCAGGTCGCCCTGGGCGTCCCGTGTTTCCGCCAGGTTCGTATACGCATCCAGAAGACCTGGGGCGCGCTCGATCGCGCGTTCAAACGCCGCGACCGCCCGATCGAGTGCGTTGACACGCCGGTAACAGATACCCAGATTGTTCCAGGCCGCCCCACCGCCCGGCCGGAGCTTGACAAAACGCTCGTATTGCTCGATGGCACGCCCGTAGTCCTGCGAAAGCACATAGCGTTTCGCCAGACGCCCACGCAACTCTGCGGCGCCGGGGGTCCGCTCAACCGCCTCCTCCAGAGCACGAATCTCCCCCCGCAGCTCTTCGAGGATGCTGTCCACGTCCCGGTCCTGGGGATTTGCCCGTTTGGCGGCTGCAAATTGCCCATTCATGATGTCCGGATCGCCAATCAGCGCGCCCACAACGCCCTGCAGGACGTGCCGGGTCGCCTGGCTGTACTGCCGCAGTATCGCCGCCGGGTCTTCCCCGCCCGGCAACGGGCCGACATTCGTCACATGATCCAACAGCGGCGTGCAATGCTCGCTCATGGAGCGAAGGATGTCGAGCCAGGAACCCTCGACGTCGCGCTTGATCGCGGCGCCGAACTCCAGATAGGGCCTGTCGTCGGTGTGCAGAGGTCCCTGCCCGGCGAGCTTGCGCAGGTTCTCCTCGCCCACGATCAGACAGTCCAGGAAGTCGTAGACCGAGTGCACGTTGATCTGTTCCAGGTCTTTGGCAATGTCAGGACGCTCGGCAATCGCCTTGATGCGGCGGAAGTCCAACTGCATCGGCTCGACCGTCCCGAGGAGCACGGCGTGCTTGTTGACGCAGTTGTTGACCACCCACAAGGAGCTGTGAGGCATCGCGGCCTGAAAGCTCCGCATGATGATGCGGAAATCCTCCGGTCGCAGGTCCAGCGGCACCCAACAGGACAGCACGCCCTTGGGTTTGAGACGATCGCGACAGGCCTGGAAGTGATCGTACGTGTAGAGAGCCGAACTCCCGGTCGTGCCCGGATAGGTCGAGTCGTTCATGATGACGTCGAACTTCTCGTCGGTCATCTTGATGAAGTTCTTCCCGTCCATGATGATCTTGCGGAGCTTCGGATTCGCATAGGAGCGGCGGTTGATCTCGTCGAAAAAGACGCCTGCCTTGAACACGCCCGGACAGATATCGACGATCGTGTACCGCTCGACCCCAAAATCCAGACCGATTCCGCAGGTTTCCCCGCTCCCGTAGCCGATCTGCACCACGTCCTGCGGGTTTTCGTGAACCAGCAGCGGCGCATACGCCTGGAGCTTCTGCGTGGTGCGCAGCATCAGGTCCATGCCCGCGACGTCCACCCCATCGACAGCGATCAGGCGGTCTCCATCGGGCAGGTCGTGGACCGTCACCGTTCCGGTGACGCCGTCGTCGAGGAACACGATCCGGCTGGGATGGTGATACGTGTTCACCGTTTGCAGGAACACGTCGCGCGGAATCCAGACGGCACAGGCCGCCACAAGCAGCACGGAGACCACCGCCCCTGCCATCGCGAGCCTTCTCCGCCGCTTGTCCGAGAGCGCAATCAACACAATCGCCAAGGCGAAGAAGGCCGCAACGACCACCAGGAAGCTGTTCCGCAACCCCAGAAGCGGGATTACCAGGAACCCGGCCGCCGCGGAACCCAGGACACAGCCGATCGTATTGGACGCATACACCTGACCCACGCGACGCCCCACGGTCTCCCAGACGGGCGCACAGATCCTCACCGCGACGGGGAATACCATTCCCATCAGGACCGTGGGAACGAAGATCACAGCCAAAGTGTCGATGAAATGGACGATGCTGTCGTGGGCGAACGATATCTTCCAGTCGACTACGCGAGCCAGGACCCAGGCATCGAGAGCCCACAGCCAGCCCAGGATCAGGATCGATCCCAGGATCGACAGCGCCAATACGAACTCGATCACCCCAAACGCGAGAATCGGGTCCTTCAGGCGAGGCACCAGCACCACGCTCGACAGAAGGCTGCCCAGGGCAAGGCCCAGTATGAAGCACGTCAGCATGCAGGCGAAGGCGTAGGCGGACGTCCCCAGGACAAACACCAGCACCCGCGACCAGAGCACTTCCATCGCCATCGCGCAGAATCCCGCCACGAAGACGCCGACCAGGGCAATCGTCCGGACACGCTCGGAGTAGACGGTGGGCGATTCCTGCGCCCGCGCAATCTGTTCCCTCAGAGCGGCGAGGCCCTGCTGTTTGCGTTTAGAGGCGCCTGGAATCACCGGTCGCGGCTTGATCCCCCGGGACAGCAGCCCGGCCAAAACGCCGATGACTACGTTGGACGTCGCGGTAACGTAGATCGACGAATTCACGCCCAACAGCCGAATCAGATAGTAGCCCGACAGAAGACTTCCCAGGACGGCGCCGAACGTGTTGACCGCGTAGAGCAAACCGACGCCCTGTCCGGTCCGCAATCGCGACTCGCTCTTGCCCGGCGCGATCGCCCAAAGCCCGCTGAGGACCGGCAAGGTCCCTCCCATCAAGACAGTCGGAAGCAGGAGAATCAGAATCGAGACAACGAAACGAACCAGATTCAGCGCGTGAGGGCCCGGCTGGTACGTCTGATAGAACCACAGGTAAAACCGGTCCACGGCGTTCAGAATGGCCGGAAAGGCGAAGGCATAGAAGCCAATTCCCAGTTCCAGCCAGGCGTACAATCGCAGCGGTCGCCCCATGCGGTCGGCGTGCCGCCCGAGCAGCCAGCTTCCGACGGCCAGACCCAGCATGAAGGCCGTCAGAATGGTGCTGGCGGCAAAGACCGTATTGCCGAAGACCGTCCCGAGGGACCGCATCCATGTCACCTCGTAGATCAGACCGGTCGCACCGGAAACCAGGAACAGAGGCAGGACCAGCCTGCGACGCATGGGTGAAACCGGTGGGCCTTGCGTTGTCGCCTTCATGTCCGTGCCTTCCCAGGAGAACTCGAAATGACGACTACACAGTTTCGAAACACAGTGTATCCACTTTGCAGGCTTCGATCAAGTCCCTCTGCAAAGACACGAAGACTCTGCGGCGTGGTGAAGGCAGGTGGGCACAGGCTCCGGGACGGCGTGATCTGTTATTCGAGCAAGGCCCGAAGGTCCATCGCGAACGCCCGGAAATGGTCGGCCGAGAGCGTCACCGTCTGCCAGCGGACGCTGCGCTGCTTCATGTGCCGACGGTAGTCTTCCAGACGGATGCAGAAGAAGACGTATCGATCTTGACCGAGGCAGAGCACATCTCGGCCGTCGAAATCCACGTCGATGTTCGCGACCCGGTAGGCGAAGACGAAAGCCGCCTCATGACCGAGGCCGAGGGCCTTGGGCCAGGCGGCAAGCCCCCGCACATCGTCGCGTGTCACCCAACAGTCCAGGCCTTTGAGTCCGGCCAGGCTGGTTCCGGCGAACGTGCGCCCTTTGACCTCGACCACGATGCGTCGGCCGAGAGGAGCGTAAAGAAGGAAATCGAAGTTCTTGACCGTCTGCCGGGTTGTGCCGATTCGATGGTGCTCGTCGGCGCGGACGTACGCCACGCCATGGTCGATCAGCCAGCTTTCGAACGCTCGCTCGTAATGGTTGGCCGCCGAGTCTGTCATGTGACTGCCGTGTTCTGCTCGCAGGCCAGGCCGCCGATGTTGTCATCCCCGCTGCCCTGACGCGCCTTCTGCGTATCAAGCCGAAGCGGCAGGACGCGTTCCGATCGCGCCGATGCCCGCGCGAACGCACGGTGTTCCACCTTATACCGACAGCAACTGATCCAGGTGCACCCGCCTCTGCTGTCCGCTGGCCATGTCCTTGACGACAAGCTCCTGGCTTTCGAGATACTCCTGACCGATGATAACACACCGGGCGGCGTTCTGGGAGGAGGCCTCCTTCAACTGCTTGGAAAGCCCGCCCAGCTTGTAGCTGAAGTTGGTGGAATGGCCGGCGGCGCGCAGCCTGGCGGCCACTGAGTACATCGCCTTGGCGCAGGCGGCGTCCGCGCAGGCTACGAAATATTCGAGCCGTCGCGGCGGGACCTGACTGTCCAGAAGCCCTTTCTGGTGGAGAAGGATCTCCAGCACGCAGTCGCCCATGCCCATCCCGGTGGCGGGAATCGCCGGACCGCCGAAATCGCGAAGGAGGTTGTCGTAGCGCCCCCCGCCGCAGATGGCACGCAACTCGCCGACGATGTCGTGGATCTCGAACACCACGCCGGTGTAGTAGGCCAGGCCTCGCACGATCGAAGGATCGAACACACAGTAGTCCGCCACGCCCATCAGCTCCAGCGTCGCGAACACGTTCTGCATCTGCTCGACGGCGGCGCGGATCTCGTCATTCAGGGGAACGACGCGCTCAATCTCGCCGACGGAGTTCAACGCGAGGAAATCCGAGATGCGCCGGGCCTGCTCCTTGTCGGGAACCTGCTCGGCCAGCATCGCTTCAAACGTGTCGGGCGGAAGCTTGGCCTTCTTGTCCAGCAGGGCATACATGGCGTCAAGCTTGCCCTCGTCAACGCCGATGCCCCGCAGGACCGCGGCGAGCAGCTTACGGCTGGAAATCTTGGCCCGCACGTCCTTGCTGGTCAAACCGACCATACGAAGATAATCCAGCGCCGCGAAGATCACCTCGGCGTCCGCCTCCGGACGGTCGATGCCGATGATATCGATGTTCCACTGGAAAAACTCCCGCAGCCGCCCCTTCTGAGGCCGTTCGGCCCGACACAAGCGCGGCACGGAGAACCACTTGATCGGTCGAGGCAGCGAGTTGATCTGCTGATTGACCATGCGCGCCAGGGTGGGCGTGATCTCCGGCCGGATCGCCAGCTCCCGACCGCCACGGTCCTGGAACGAGAAGAGCTGCTCGACGATCTCCTGGCCGCTCTTGATCTGATACATCATCAAGTGTTCGAAGATCGGGCCGTCGTATTCCTCGAAGCCGTTCCGAATCGAAACGCGTTTCCATCCGTCGATAATCCAGTTTCGCCGGGCCATCTCCAGCGGATAGAAATCCCGCGTCCCTTTTACCGGTGGTATCTTCATGCCTTTCTGGCTTTCCCCTTGCGCCGTGCCGCACGCTGCTTCTCGGTCACATTGTTGTCGAACTTGATCCGAATGTACTCTTCCATCTCCTTGTCGTTGGTGAAATGGAGCTCGTAGTCATATTCCCCCTCGACGAAATCGCAATCGGAATGCCTGTACTTGCGGCAGATATTCGGCCGCCTGTGGTAGATCCGGCACCGGTAATCGGTCTCGGAAAGATGCCGGCACTTGTTCTTGATGTTGACGTACCAATCACCGTCTTCGACGAAGACCGTGACGTCCTTGTGGCACAAAAACCACCGGACGTCGTCGAAATCGTCCTTTGTTTGCGGCGTCTCGATGGGCAGCGCAAAATACCGGCAGCACAATCCCGTGCATCTGTCACACTGGCTCTTTTTGGCCATCCAGCATCCTTCATTGGGCTTCATATCCAACAGACTTGTGGTTCACGCCCCCCTATATAAGACGTGGGAACCCACCCGTCAAGAAGTGTGGGCCAAACGGGCGTCAGAGGCCCCGCCCTTACCCGGCTCTCTGCCCGGAGCGACCCGGTCCATCAGCGGGCGATCCCTCCCGGCGGCTCGTGTCGCACGATCACGTTCGGGCGGGTCCCTTGCCTCCGTCTATCGATCTGACAAGAACCTCGATTCCGCCCTCGAAGGAATCTGCCTCATCCGATTGCGATTGGCACCGAAACGAAGGTCCACAGGGCCCCGTATGGTCTCGCCTCCTGTCCCTCATCAAATGCGGGGGGGCTTCTCCTTCGTGTTCATGGACGCGACGGGTCATCCCATCGCCGGAATGCGTCCGGCCTGCGGACTCCTGGCTCTTGAATTCTCCGTGCGCACCTGAGACACTGTCATCCCAGCCATGGTGTTCACCAATTGAGCAGGCTCAGACAGGAAACTTCGCGTGGCAAGGGATATGGGAAAACAATGGGCGGCGATCACGGCCTTCTGCAGCCTCCTCCTCGTTGTAGCATCCTGCCGGCCCGGGACCCCGCAGAGCAGCCGCGAGGTCGCCGCCGAGCCCAACCTGAGCCCCGATTACGCGGGCACGGTGATCCCTGCCAACATTGCCCCTCTGAACGTGCAGGTTCTCGAAGAGGGCCGGGCGTATCTTCTGCAAGTCCATTCGGAGAGGGGACAGCCCGTCACCGTCTTCAGCAGGACCGGACGGATGCGCATCCCTGTCCGCCCCTGGCGCGCCCTGCTCGGTGCCAACCGGGGCAACGACCTGCATTTCGACGTCTACGTCCAGGACGCGGATGGCCAATGGAGACACTTCCAGCCGGTCATCAACTCTATCGCCAATGAAGACATCGACGGGACTTTGGTGTTTCGGTTCATGAAACCCATCTACAGTTGGTGGACAGACATCGGCATTTACCAGCGAGATCTCGGTAGTTTCCGAACATCCGTGGTCCTGCACGGCCGATCGTTCGGCCACGGGTGCCTGAACTGCCACAGTTTCGTGGGCAACGACGCCGACGCCATGTCCATCAGCCTGCGTAGCGCAACCTACGGCAGCCACACGCTGCTGGCCCGAGACGGCCAGGTCGACAAGATCGGCGCCAAGTGGGGCTACACCGCCTGGCACCCGAGCGGCCGGCTGGCGGTGTATTCCATGAACAAGGTGATCCAGTTCTTCCGGGCAGGAGCTCTGGAGGTCCGCGACGTGGCCGACCTGGATTCGGCCCTGGTGTGCTATCAGGTCGAGAGTCGCAAGACCTTCTCTCCACCGGAACTGGCCGACAAAGACCGGCTCGAAACCTATCCCGCGTGGTCCCCAGACGGCAAATTCCTCTACTACTGCAGCGCTCCGATCCTGTGGGAAGATCGCGACAGGGTGCCACCGGCCCACTACGAGGACCTCAAATACGACCTTTGGCGTATCCCGTACGACGTCGAGACAGGCCGCTGGGGCACGGCCGAAGTCTTCCTGTCGGCTCGGGAAACAGGCCGGAGCATCCTTCTGCCGAGAGTCTCGCCGGACGGACGGTTTCTGCTCTTCTGCATGTGTCGCTATGGTTGTTTTCCCGTTTACCAGCCCAGCAGCGACCTCTACATTATGGACCTGGCCACCAGGCAGTACCGCAAGCTGGCGATCAACAGCGAATATTCGGAATCATGGCACAGTTGGTCGAGCAACAGCCGCTGGATCGCGTTCAGCAGCAAGCGGCCGGGCGGCCTGTTCACCCGCACGTATCTGAGCTACGTGGACGAAACCGGCGCCGCGCACAAGCCTTTCGTCGTGCCGCAACGAGACCCGGCCTACTACGATTCGCTGCTGGAAACGTATAGTGTCCCGGAACTGGTCAACGGGCCGGTTGACGCCAGCAGATGGCGGCTCGCGCAGGCGGCCCGGGCCGAGCCATCCATCGCCACGGAAATGCCCATCACGGGAGCAACGCCGAAGACCGTGCCGTCCGATCCCTGGCAGGAACGGGAGTAGTCGCCGGGACGAGGACAACACAAACAAGGAACGCAAGAGCATGATGCTTAGAGCCAGACCGCTTCCGCACAACCTGCTGTTCTTTGTGCTGTGCTTTGTCTATCTGTGGCTCATCGTCGAACCCAATCTGATCTACCATTGCTTCGGGACGATCCTCCCGGAGGCCCCCTTGTTCGCCAAGGGGCAGGCGTTTCTGCTGGACCGTCTGGGCATGCCCGGCGGGGGCATCCTCTATGCGGCCGGGCTGCTCTCGCAGGGATACTATTACTCATGGCTGGGTGCGGCAGTCATCGCTCTGGCAGCGATGACGCTGGGCGAATTGTCCCGACGGCACCTTGTTGTGGTCGGGATGACCCCATCTGCGTGGCTGACAAGTCTGCCGGCGGTGGCATTCTTCCTGATCTACAGCCGCTACAAGCATCCGCTGCCAATCTGCCTGACCATCGCGTTAGGGCTGGCTCTGTCGCTCGCGTTCGAAAGATTTTTCCTCCGGCGCTCCTTCGTTCGCGTCATCGGGTACTGTGCAATCGCCGCATTCGCCTTCTGGATGGGCGGTTCCGGAACGTTGATGGTGTTCGCCATCCTGACGACGATCTATGCGCTGTTGCTGCGTAAGGACTGGACACTGGCGGCCCTCGCCCTGCCGGCAAGCGCCGCGCTCGTCTGGGTGATGGCACAATACGTCTTCCTGATCGCTCCGCGCCGGGGGTTCGCCGTCCTCGCGCCGTTGGGCTCATCCCTGACCGTCGGGCTGGATCGCTTCGAGATGGTCCTGGTCTTCCTGCTGTACGGGTTCGTGCCCGTGGCCGTGTTGCTCGCGCTCATCCAAAGCAGAGCGCTCGCCCGCCTGAAGCACAAGGTACAGAACCACCCGAAGCCCGCAGGACCGGCGAAGAAGAAGCGAGGTGCCAAAGAACAACAACGGTCCTGGCCGGCCCACGTGAAAAGGCCGGCATTGGCGGCCCTGCCGATCGCGCTGATGGCCGTTGGGCTGTATGTCGGCCGCGACCCGCTGCGCAAGCCCTATGTCCAGTCGAACTGCTACGCCTGTCAGAAGCGGTGGGATGAGATTCTCGAACTCGCTCATCGGTTGCCCAAGGGCAAGACCAACGTCTTCGTCAATCATGACATCCTGCGAGCTCTGTACCACAAGGGTCGGCTGCCCTACGACATGTTCCGGTTCCCCTTGAATCCTCACGCCCTTCTGCTGACCCACGAGAAGAAGGAGTCCGACCTGTCGTTGGCGAAACTGAGCGACCTGTTCCTGGAACTGGGCCATGTCAACATGGCGCAGAAGCTCGCATCCGAGCTGCTGGCGACCCGAGACCACCTCGGCATCGCACTGGAGCGACTGGCGTGGATCGCCATCCTCAAGAACCTCCCGGACACCGCTCGGGTCTACGCAAGTGCACTCCGGCAGGATGTGATCCGTCGCGGCAGCGCCGATGCCCTGCTCCGGAGCCTGGAGCGCGGCTTCCCGGCGGACCAGACGGCCTTCATCGACCGGATTCGATCCTGTATGCCGAACGACCCGCTGGCGGTGTCCGGTCCGGAGCCGGTGGACGAGACACTGGCCGCCCTGCTGGAGCGCAACCCGCGCAACAGAATGGCATTCGAATACCTCATGGCGTGCTATCTTCTGACCGGTAAGCTCGACAAGATCCTGGAGAATGTCGGCCGGCTTGAAGACCTCGGTTATCGGCAGATCCCCCCGCTCTATGAAGAGGCGATCCTGATCTATTACACCGCCCAAAGGCAGAAGCCCGACCTCGGCCGAATCAAGATAAGTCCTGAAACCATTCAGAGATATCAACGGTTCGTACAAATTCGAGGCGGTATGCAGCCCCAGAACCAGGAGGCGACGCTCAACCTTCTGATCCGTGAGTTTGGCGCCAGCTACTTCTTCTACTTCGCTTTCGGACAGGTGGGCCAGGTCTGAGGACCATCCCGCTCCCGCATCGGGCCCAAGCGGTTCCTGCCGGCCCCCCGGCACGCTCCCGATGTATGACCCGGCCACCTTCCGGGGCATAACGTCCGAGAAAATAGCGTTGCAGGCGCGAGGTCGATTTGGTATAAAAAAAGTGATCGTGAGGAGTAACATTGCTGCGCCGTTCGATGGTGGTGACCCGTCCGGGAATCGAAGGGTGCAGACACCTCGCCAGACTCAGAATCGCACATAGGGTCAGTGTCGGAGGACCTGGCACAGTGTATTCCTGGCACCCACAGCACAGAGGGGGATTGGGGACGCATGGTCCCTGCACATGCCGGGCCCACTTTGCCTGCTCCAGATGCTGCCAGTCTTGTACAGGAAGGAGGTGATCCGGCCGATACCATCTCGTGGGTCCTTCGGAAGGGGAATACGGGTCGTGCCCCGCCGCGGTTACGCGGGTTTGCAGAAAACATCAACCGGGGGGACGAGTGCCTGATGAGTGGTCAGCGCACCGGTTGTGTGGTCTTCTTTGAAGGAGAACTTCTATGTGGAAGCGATGCACTTGTTTGGCGTTTCTGATCGTGTCTTTGGCCCTGATCCAGGGCGGCACCGCCTTGGGGCGCTTTAATCCGCTGAAAGACCCCTCGATCATAGGCTGGTGGACCTGCGACGAGGGGAAGGGCAGCACCGTGGCGGATTCGTCCCCCAATCACCACGACGGAACTTTCATCAACGGTGACCCGATCTGGACTACGGGCATCTACGGCAATGCCATCACGCTGATCGGACCGACGCTCGTCGAGATCCAGCCGATGGGTCTGACGCTGAGCGAGGCCACCATGGCCGGCTGGCTGTATGCGCCGACGGCGCAGCCTGAGTGGGCGTCCTTTATCATGCACCGCAGCCCTGGTCCGGCATCCGGTTTCAACATGCTGGCCGACCGCCAACTGGCGTACCACTGGAATGACGCGTCCAACACCTGGAGTTTTCGCGGACAAGTCTTCCATCCGCTGAACGAATGGGCCCACTGTGCCGTGACGGTGGCGCCGGATAAGGCAACGTTCTATCTCAACGGCGTAGCTTCGGCCGTCAACAACGTCAGCCATCCGGCCTGTGCCTGGGATGGTCCGGTCTGGCTGGGCGGCGACGGTGGCGCCTCCTGGGTGGCCCGTCGCATGAACGGCGGCTCGCTGGACGATGTCTGTTTCTTCAGCCGGGCCTTCTCGGCGGAGGAGATCGTCGAGATCATGGGCGGCCTTACCGACCCGGCTCTGGCCTCGGCGCCGACACCCGCAGATGGGGCCACCGATGTGCCGCGGGATGCCGATCTGGCCTGGAGCCCCGGTGAGTCGGCGGCCACGCACGATGTGTACTTCGGCATGAGCCTGGCCGACGTCGATGCCGCCACCCGCGCCAATCCGATGGGCGTCCTGGTCAGCCAGGGCCAGACGGCCACCAACTACGTCCTCGACCGTCTCGAATTCGGCCAGACCTGCTACTGGCGCGTCGACGAGGTCGAGGCAGGCGGAACGATCTACAAGGGCGAGGTCTGGACGTTCCAGGTTGAGCCGTTCGCCTACGCGGTTCCGAATGTCATTGCCACGAGCAACGGCGTTTCCGATGCCGCCAATGGCCCGGAGAAGACGGTCGACGGCTCCGGTCTCAATGCCGCGGATCAGCACTCCATCGAAGCCGCCGATATGTGGGTAAGCTTCCCGCCGGCCGACGGCTCCGCGCTGTACATCCAGTACGAGTTCGACGCTGTCTACAAGCTCCATGAGCTCCAGATCTGGAACTACAACGTGATGTTCGAGAAGATGCTCGGTTTCGGTCTCAAGAACGTCACCGTGGAGTACTCCGTCGACGGCACCGAGTGGACGGCTCTGGGTGACTTCGACCTCAATCAGGCCACCGCCAAGGCGAGCTATGTCTACAACTCGACGATTGGCTTCCAGGGGTTGCCGGTCAAGTTCGTCAGACTCACGGTCAACAGCGCCTTCGGCGCGCTGGGCCAGTACGGACTCAGCGAGGTCCGCTTCATGTACATTCCCGTCCAGCCCCGATGGCCTCAGCCGGCCGACGGGGCAACGAACGTGGACACGGACGCGGTCCTGAGCTGGAGAGCCGGACGCGAAGCCGCCTCGCATGAAGTGTACCTTGGTACGGACGCCGAGGCGATGTCGCTGCTCGGCACGAGCACGCAAGCCAGTATCGCCGCGGGCACCCTCGACCTGGCGACGACGTACTACTGGAAGGTCGTCGAGGTCAACAACGTAGAGGCGATCAGCTCCTGGGAAGGCAGCGTCTGGAGCTTCACGACCCGTCCGTTTACGGTGGTCGACGACTTCGAGAGCTATGGCGACGACATCGAAGCCGGCGAAGCGATCTTCGACACCTGGCTCGACGGCTGGATCAACAACACCGGTTCGACGGTGGGCCATTTCCAGGCTCCGTTTGCCGAGCAGAGGATCGTCAACAGCGGCAAGCAGTCCATGCCTTTGTTCTATGAGAACACCGGTGGTAAGACCACAGCCGAGGCCGAGCGGACCTTCGATTCGGCTCAGGACTGGACCGCCAGCGGCGTCAAGACCCTTGCCGTGTACTTCTACGGCATAGAAGGCAACACCGGACAGATGTACCTGAAGATCAACAACACCAAGGTCGCCTACAACGGCGAGGCCGGCGACATTGCCAAAGCCCAATGGCAACTGTGGGCGGTCGACCTGACGGGGCTGAGCGGCCTCCAGAGAGTCACGAAGATGACGATCGGCATCGAGGGCGCCGGCGCGAGTGGTACGTTGTACATCGACGACATCCGGCTCTATCCGAATGAGATCACGTTGGTCACACCGGTTCAGCCGGACGCCACCGGCCTGCTTCTGAAGTATACATTCGACGCAGGGTCGGGCACGACGGTCGCCGATGCCTCGGGCAACGGCAACACCGGTACGATCAACGGCAATCCGGCGTGGGTGACCGGCATCTCCGGTTCGGCACTGTCTTTCGACGGCAGCCGCGACTACATCGCCACCGGCAAGAGCCTGCTCAACAACCTGCCGCAATTCACGATTGCCTGCTGGCTCAAGGGCGACCTGTCCCTGGGCAACCGCAGCGGTCTGATCGGGCAGAACGACTGTGTTGAGTATGGCGTTGTCAGCGCCAACACCTGCCAGATCTGGACGGCGGGAGGTGGTTCGGTCGATCTGGCCTGGCCTTACAGTGCCGCGGCGGATTGGCATCACATCGTCGCAGTGGCCGACGGCACATCCATCACGTTCTACCTCGACGGGAAGCCGGCTGCTTCGGGTGGCACGGCCACAGCGAGCTACGGCACCTCCACGTATTTTCTGAACGTGGGCGGCGGCGGCATCTTCGACGCCACCGATAACTGGTTTGCCGGACAGATCGACGAGGTCTACGTCTATCAACGGGCCCTCTCGGCGGCCGAAGTCGCCGGGCTGGCCGGCAGAACGGTTGCCATACCTGCGCCGTTCTGAACAGGGTGGATGTAAAGGGCCGTTCGTGGCCAGGCGGCTGCGAAAGCCATGAGATTGGCGGAGTTTTCACGGGGCCTGCGTTGCAACGCAGGCCCCGGTTTTTTTCGGCAGGTTGCAGGGATCGGAGCAGCCGACACGATTCAACGCGAACCGCCTCATCAGCCGGACCCGGCGGGCCACCACCAGGAGCACGATCCGCCGGTTGACGTTAAGCACACCAGGGTCGTTGGCGATCGAGTTTTCCGGACAGCGTGTTCCGGGCAACAATCACGTTCTCGCGAAGCTGGAAGTCGAACATCCCGACACAGATGAAGTCCGCGCCCCCTTCGAAGGCATACTTGAAGCCTTCGCTGGGGTGCAGTGCGCCGGCCGCCAGCACCTTGAACGCGATCCAGGGCTCCTTGAGGCCCTTCATGTACTCGATCGTCTCTTTCGGGTTGCGGCACCACATGTTGTCGTGCGGCTCACCGTGCTTGTCGCCGGACGGCCCAACCGCATCAAATGGCTTGCGATGCTCCGGCGCCGTCGCCGACCAGTAGTTGTCCGGATGCAGAGTCTTGACCCAGAAATCGGGTTTGAAGCCTGCTTTGACAAAGGCCTTGATCGTCTCCAGGTCGTGGGCGCCCAGTCCGCTGGGCAGACCGAACTGCCTCATGTACTCCAGCGCTTCGCCGACGAGGTCGGTCTTGCCGTCGCGGACGGCCGCATCGGCCAGCCCCCCCTGCACATAGACCGCGTGGGCGCCGCTATCGACGGACCGCTTAACGCCCTCTTTGATCGTGCTGCCCGCGGCGCAATCGGAGATGAACTGAATTCGGCCGCCCCGCTCATTCCAGTAGCGGTTGAGTACGCGATCGGCGGTGGGATTGCCCAGAATCGTGTTGATGCCCATCTCCTCGGCCAGCGCCAGCGTCTCAAACACCTTCTCGTCGCTGTGGTACGCTTTGACCAGGCTCGAAACATAGATCAGGTCGCGGCTGTGGGCCCATCCGCCAATGAGGTTGCCGCCACAGAACATCCGGCTGACCGTCAGGTTCTTGATCTTCCCACAGGGCAAGGCCCCCGGTTGCGACGTCTCCGCGGCCCTCGTGCCGCCTTCGCTCATCTGCGCGCGTAGATGGTGCTCCTCGAAGCTGTGCAGTCCCAGGGCCATCCCAGCCGAGGCCGCGACGGACTTCTTGATGAACCCACGTCGATCGACTTGTCTGTCTGCCATACCGTCACTCCAATCTACGCATGCCAAGAGCGAGAGCGATTCAACGGGCCCGTCAATACGTTCCTGGCGATGATCGCGTTCTCGCGAACCTGAAAATCGAACATTCCGACGCACAGAAAATCGGCGCCGTTCTCAAACGCAAACCTGAAACCGTCCGAGGGGTGGATCGCCCCGGCCGCCAGCACCTTGTAGGCGATCCACGGCTTGCAGACCTTCTGCATGTAAGCGGCCGTCTGGTCGGGGTGTTTGTCCCAGTAGTTGTCCACGTCGTAGTTGTCGATTACGTCCTTGTTCTGGTCGGGTCGCCGGGTCGACCAGTAATTGGTGCTGTGGTGGGTCTTCATGTAGAAGTCCACGGGCAAGGCCGCTTGCTCACAGGCCTTGATCGTCTCCAGTTCATGACCGCCGACCCCCGCGATCAAGCCGTTCTGCTTGATGAAGTCGACCACCTCGCCGATCAGGTCGACCCGTCCGGCCCGCGTCCAGGCGTCCCCGACGTTGCCGATGACGTACGCACCGGTCGCCCCGGCGTCGATCGCCTTCTGGACGTCGCCGGTCAGGTCCTCGGCGGAGGGAACACACTGGGCCAGCCATTGGATTCGCCCACCTCGCTCGTCCCAGTATTTCTTGAGGACGCCGAGGGAACTCGTCCCGGCGTTGATCGTGTTGACGCCGGACTCCTCACAGAGCGTCAGCGTCTCAATGATCTTCTCGTCCGTGAAGTAGTGCTTCAGAAGGGACGAGACGTAGATCAGATCGCGGCTGTGGGCGTACCCCCCGATGAGATTGCCGCCGCAGATGATGCGGCTGATTGCCACGTTGCCAATCTTGCCGGCCGGCACTCCCTCGGCGGCAGACCCCGGTGGCGGAGGCGATTCATCCTTCATCGCCGCCAGTAGCGTCTGCTCCTCCAGGCTCATGGCCGAAGCAAATGCCGCCGATCCGGCCAAAGAGTTCCTCAGAAACGAGCGACGATCCAGATACTTCGACATCCGGCCCCCTTGGCATCAGAGTCCAATCGCCCAGACCGCTCGCGCCGGCGATCTCGACACGCCCCCATGATACCAGAAAAGCCCGCTCTGTCAAAACGCGACGGAACCACAAACCCGTCGCCTGCCTACGGCGCCGCCTCGTCCTGCCGGCTCAACAGCGATATCTCGGCCCAGTAGCCGGCCTCGAAGCGCCAGCCGGTCGGCTCGTTGACCAGCTCGATCTTGACGGTGCGTCCGGAGTAAGGCGACAGATCCACTGTAACGTCGGTCCAGCCGACCGTGGTCGTGTCCGGACCGATGGTCTTTCGCAGCAGTTGCTTCCCGTCAACCCTGACGATCAGGTCCCAGTCGCCCCGAGGATCGTGGCCCACGACAAGCTTCAGCGCGCTGCGCTTATTGGCGGGCAGCTTGACGGTCCGGCTGATGATGCAGCCAATTTCCTCGTTCAGCGGATGCGTCACCAGGACGTCTTTGCGCCCGCGCAACTCTTTGCGGATCCCGGGGGCCATCTCCTCGCCACACTGAACCACCTTCCAGCCGGGTGCAAACTTCTCCATCGCCTCGGACATATCCTTGCCGAGCAATGCGGTGATCTTGGCCATCTCCTGCTTCGAATACCGCGTCTGCTGGGCCGGTCCGGGCTCCCAGCACCGCTCCAGACGACTGGGGCGAGGACTCTGAACCGGAATCACAAAGCATTCCTCTCCCTGCTCGTTCGCCTGAATCTTCCCGCCGCAGTTCTTAACAGCGTCCCGGGCCAGATCTTCGCAGACACGAATCAGCGTGGGGAAGTTGTACGGCGTATGGCTGAACTTGCCCCAGGGGTCCAGTGCGATCTTGAACTTCTCCGGCAGGTTCTTGAACCCTATGGTCGTAAACAGGATACCGGCGGCATTCGACGGATTGCAGTCGGAATCCTGGCCGCACCGCGTCGAGATGATGATCGTCTTGTCGGGGTCGCCTTCGCCATACAGCAGGCCCATGACGATATAGGCGCCGTTGATCTTGGCGTCGATGTTGAACTCGTCCTGCGGCCCGGAACAGGAGAAGCGGCGATACGCCGGATTCAGATGGTACTTCTCGTTGATCCGTTGCCACGTCTTGGTCCAATCGTCCGGGTGCTCTCTGTACCAGCGGAGCACATCGCTGATACATTCATGGTACTGGCTTTCCCTGGGGATGCAGCGCAGCCCCGCCTCGATGATCTTGATGATGTCGTTTTCGAAGAACGCCTCGGCGTACATCCCGGCAACGAATTGCCCGCCGTACAGACCATCGCCGTAATTCATCAGGCGCCCGAATTTCTCCCCCAACTGGATCGCCACGTTGGGCATACCCGGGGCAATCAGCCCGGCGTAGTCCGCCTCGATCTGGTAGTCGATATCGTCGGCATGCTTGTTGAACTTGGGGTGGCCGGAGTCCGGCGGAGCGATGCCGCTCCGCAGGTTGTCACGCCCGGCCTTATTGGCGTGCCAGAGCGGATAGCCGCTGTTGGCGAAGTCGATCCCCGCCTGCCGGATGGACACGTCGAAGCCGTGCACTTCGAGCGTCCGCAGGAACGTCATCTCCACGTAGATATCATCCTGCTCGAACTGATTGATCATCGCGGGCTTCCACTCGGGCACCTGGTCCTCAGGAATGATGACCCCCTTGTAGCGGAATTCCGTGGGTCCGCCCCACCCGACGCCGGCCATCTGGCCGATCCACCCCGCTTTCATCTTGTCGACGTACTGCGCCGTGGGAATCTGCCGCACAGTCTCCTTGCCGCCCGTCAGTCTGGCCAGAGGTGCACGTCCGCAGCCGAATCCGCTCACAATGCCCAGAATTCCGACGACAGGCAGTGCCCAACCTCGCTTCATAGCGTACCTCCTTTACTCCATACCTTCCCGAAAGGCCGCCGACGCTCAGGCGGCCGACCTCGCTCCGCCCCACGGTTCAGGCCCCAGAGCCATGCTCAATCGACCCTTATATCGCGCCCGGCGCGGTCGGTAAAGGCAAATCGGTCCGTTGCACTCATCGTGCCGGTTCCTTCGACACGGGTGCATATCTGAAAGTGTGCGTTGCATTGACAGGACCAGCAAGTATAATGAGGCCCGTCTGAGGCCATTGTGGGAGATTTCCTTCTTTGAGCCTCCGAATGGACCGACCCGGAATGAAGAATCGCATGCGACATACCAGCCTGCTCCTGTTGACCGCGCTGTGGTGCCTGGGCACCTCGGCGGCCCCGACACAGAAGCTCCCGGACGATAGCGACCGGCGGGCTGTTGCCGGGGATCCGCAGCAGCGCTTTCACCAGGCCGTTGCCGAGCTCAAGGAGCTGACGCGCAACGGCGACCTCGGGGCCGTCAAAGATGCTCTGGCCCGGATCAAGGACGACTTTCCTCAGCACGCCGGACCCGACCTTGAGCTTTTTGCGATGGGTGAGTTGGAGTTCTGGAACGACCGCTATGCCAAAGCGATGGTCAAATACGAAAAGCTGCTGAAGGACCATCCGACCAGCGAGTTCGCTGAAGCGGCGATGGACCGCGAATTCGAGATCGCCACCGCCTACCTGGCCGGACGCAAGAAAAGCGTGCTGGGTCTGTTCCACATCCGCGGCTACGCCGAAGGTGTGGAGATCATGGAAAGACTCAGCGACCGCACCGGCCTGGACGAGCCCAACAGCATCGGTCTCAAGGCCGCCATCGCGGTGGCCGAGCACTACGAGGCGAGGGAGAAGTACATCGAAGCTTACTTGAAGTGGTCCGAAATCGCATCGTATTGGGAGATGGGGCCGATCGGCAAAAAGGCGATCCTCCGCATGGCGGAAGACAACTTCGCCGCGTACAACAAGCCCCCGGAGAAGCGTCAACCGCTGCTGGATGCTTCCAAGCTGACGACGGCCAAGACCTATTACGAACGGTTCGCCTTGCGCTATCCGGAGGAAGCCGCGAAACACGATATTCCGGCCAAACTCAGACGAATCGACGAGCAAATGGCGTACAAGCAGTATACGATCGGCCGGTACTACCAGCGCGCCAAGCGGCTGGAGGCGGCCAACCTCTATTACAACCTTGTGACCAGGAACTGGCCGGACACCGAAGCCGCCAGGTTGGCCAAGGAAGCCCGCCAGGAGATTCTCGACAGGACGCAAAACCGTGAAGAGTAATCCGCGTACAATCCGTGGCCGCTGGGCTCTCCTGCTCGCTGCCGGTGCGCTTGCGGCCTCGGGGCTGGCAGGCTGCGCCGAGCCGGCGGGCTATTCGAACCGGAGTCTGTATCCGTCAGACATCCGGAGCGTCTGCCTGGAGATGTTCGACAATCGCAGCTTTCGCCGGGGTGTGGAGTACACGCTGTCCGATGCACTGGCCAAGCGCATCGAGACCATGACCCCCTACAAGATCGTTTCCAGCCGAGACCGCGCCGACAGCGTCATCAGCGGACAACTGATCTCCATTTACGAATCGTCGCTGACCGTAGAACGTGAGCTGGCCCGGCCGCTGGAGAAGGAAGTGGTGCTGACGGCCACCGTGAACTGGAAGAACCTCAACACCGGCCAGCTCATGATCAACAGCCGGACGGTCACCGCTACGGCCAGCTATTCGGATTTTCAGAATCAGGACTTCACCTATGCCTCGGCCCTTGCGGCAAACAAGCTGGCACAGAAAATCGTAGAGCTTATGGAAACCAACTGGTAACCTGCGTAAGATGGGGCGATTCCTGGGGGGAATGCCTTCCGAAGCTCTTCCCGGGAACGGGATCGAACGTTACATGAAGAAAGATCAGGATAACTCGTCGTCGCAATCCCCTCGGGAGACGAACAAACGCCTGGGCAAGAAACCACCGCTGCCCAGCTATCGGCGCGGCCCCTTCAGTTGGCTGATTGTCGCCATCATCATCTTCACCGTTATGATGATGCTCCAGCAGGGCCTGACGACGAACACGCTGCGCTGGGACGAATTCCGTACCCACCTCGAACAGGGCAACATCGAGCAGATCGACATCGGGGATACGCAGATCGTCGGCAAATTCAAGAAAGAGGCGGCCCCCGATCAGAAATCGCTGTCGTTCCAGGTCAACTACCGGCCGGAGAGCGGTGCCAAGGAGCAGCTCAACACCATTATCGAGCAGCTGGATCAAAAGGCGGCGGAAGACCCCAGATATGCGCTGAAGTGGGAATACACCAAGCAACAGGTCTGGCTGATCATGCTGATCAACTGGGTGCTGCCGATCCTGCTGCTGGTGGGCTTCTTCTACTTCTTCTTCGCCCGCAACCTGCGAGGCGGCGCCGGCGGTATGCTGATGTCCTTCGGACGCAGTCGCCACAAGGTACAGGGCAAGGACCGGGTCAAGGTCACCTTCAAAGACGTGGCCGGAATCGAAGAAGCCAAGGACGAAGTCGGCGAGATCATCGAGTTCCTCAAGAACCCCAAGAAGTTCCAGCGGCTCGGCGGACGGATCCCGCGCGGCGTCTTGCTGATCGGCCCTCCCGGCTGCGGCAAGACGCTGCTGGCCAAGGCCATCGCCGGCGAGGCGGACGTGCCGTTCTTCAGCATCTCCGGCAGCGATTTCGTCGAGATGTTCGTCGGCGTCGGCGCCTCGCGCGTGCGCGACCTGTTCAAACAGGCCAAGGACAACTCCCCTTGCATCATCTTCCTCGACGAGATCGACGCGATCGGTCGCCGGCGCGGCGCCAGCTTCGTGGGCGGCGGGCACGACGAACGCGAGCAAACGCTCAACGCGATTCTGGTCGAGATGGACGGCTTCGACACGAACGATCAGGTGATCGTCATCGCCGCAACGAACCGCGCCGACATTCTGGACAACGCCCTGACGCGGCCGGGCCGGTTCGACCGGCAGGTGATCGTGCCGCTGCCCGACCTGAAGGGACGCCTTGAGATTTTGCGCGTCCACGCCCGAAAGGTCAAGATCGGACCGAACGTCGACCTGCATCGTCTGGCCCGCGGCACACCCATGTTCAGCGGCGCCGACCTGGCGGCCATCATCAACGAAGCCGCTCTGGCCGCCACCATGTCGAACAAGGACTTCATCGAGATGGCCGACCTGGAAGAGGCCCGCGACAAAGTCCGTTGGGGACGAGCCAAACGAAGCCGGGTCATCGACAGCAGGGAGCGGGAGATCACGGCCTACCACGAGGCCGGCCATACCCTCGTGCAGTCGTTGCTGAAGGACGCCGACCCGCTTCACAAGGTCAGCATCATCCCGCGCGGGCCGATGGGAGGGGCGACGTTCGCGCTGCCGGAGAAGGACCGCACGCTCTTCACGCGGCGCTATTGCACCGCTCTGATGAAAGTCTGCTTCGGAGGACGCATCGCCGAGGCGATGTTCTGCGACGACATCTCCAGCGGCGCTCAGATGGACATCGAACAGGCCACGCGGATCGCCAAGCAGATGGTCCTGACCTGGGGCATGAGCGACCGGCTCGGCCCGATCAGCTACGGACCGGACGGGACGCGTGACATGGGGTACTTCCTCCAGGCCGAACGAGAGTACTCCGAGAGCACCGCCGAAACGATCGACGCGGAAATTCGACGCCTCACTGACGAAGCCTACGCGGAGGCCAAACAGCTTATCGAAGAGAACAAGGCCCGCCTGGAGGAAATCGCCAAGGCCCTGCTCAAGTACGAGACGCTCGATGCCGACGACGTCAAGCTCATCCTGGCAGGCGGCACGCTGGACAAGCCGACCGTGAGCGATCTGTTGGCCGCCGAGCAGGCCAAGATCGGCAGTGGTCATGGGTCCGAGCCCAAGACGCCGCAAGCGTCACCCCCAGACTGAGGTCGCTCCCTCGTAGCCAACAGGATTACCGAAATGGATGGGAACAGGCAGGTTCTATCGTGCGCCGTGTGGATCGCCCTGAGTAGCTCGTGGGCCATCGGTGCCACGGGCAACGGCGCGGTGGAGCTGGCTCGTGTCGAGAACGAGTATTCCCACGTCCGCCTCGAAGCCGCACGCGTTGAGGATCGGCCGGCGCTGGCGGTGGTTTTTACAGGCACCAACGACCTGCACTACTATGCGCGTTCGGAGACGGCTCCGGCGCCGCAGTTCAACCTGAGGATTCACCCGTTCGCGGAGGGCGTGGAGTTCGATGAGGCGCTTTTCCCTCCTTGGCAGATGTTTCACGACGTCGGACTCGAAAAGGACGTGGAAGTCTATGTCGGCGACTTTCGTGTCCTGGTCCCTCTGCATTCAACTCCGAGCGAGCCGGTCCGCGTGGACGTTCGCATCACCGGTATGGCCTGCACAAGCCAGTTGTGCCTGCCTCCTTTTGACAAGACCGTGACGGCGACCATCGACTTTGCCGGTGGAAGCGCAACGGGGTCGGCCGCGGCATCGGCAGTGATGCCGACAGGCTTGCCTGCCCCCTCCGCCCCGGAGCAGGCCAAGCCGGACGAGACGACGCCGAGCCGGCAGGCGATCCTGCCCTACAGCACGGGGGTGTACTACCTGCTGGCCATCGCGGCAGGGATTTCGATCAACATCATGCCGTGCGTGCTGCCGGTCATCCCGCTGATCCTGATGCGGCTGATCGACCAGTCCAAGCGGGCCGGCGGCCGTCGTCTGGCGGGCGGGCTGGCGTTCTGTGTCGGCGTGGTCCTGTTCTTCGCGGCCTTCGCACTGGTTTCGGCGGTCATCAATCTCACGACCGGCAGCGTCCTTGATCTGAACAGCCTGTTTCGCTATCCCAAGGCAGTTATCGTGTTGTTTCTGGCGATCGTGTTCTTCGGCCTGGCCATGCTGGACGTGATTACGTTGTCGGTGCCGTCGGCCGTTGCAGGCAGGCAGACCGCCGGTTCCGGCCTGCTTGGCACAGCAGGGATGGGGTTCTTCGCCGGTGTCCTCAGCACCCCCTGCAGCGGCGCGCTGCTCGGATTCGTGCTCGTCTGGGCGCAGACGCAGCCTCTGCCGGTCAGCACCGCCGCGATCGTGCTGATGGGCGTGGGGATGGCCCTGCCCTACGCCGTGATCGTCTCGGTCCCCTCCCTGATGGATCGCCTTCCCAAGCCCGGAACGTGGATGGAGATCTTCAAGAAATCCACGGGCTTCCTGTTGTTCTTCATCGCGGTTAAGCTCACACTGGCGGCTTTACCGAAGGACCGTCTCCTGAACGTGCTGTTGTACGGCATCGTGTTCAGCTTCTGCGTTTGGATGTGGGGTAAGTGGGTGGGTTTTGCGACACCCGCCGGAAAGAGACGTCTGGTTCGATTCATCGCGCTGGTTCTGGCGGTCGGCGGCGCCCTGTGGTTGCTTCCGGCCTCGGGCGCCCCCGAGGCGGAGGCAATCGGCTGGCAGTCATACGATCGCGCGGCGGTCGAGAGCGCCGCATCACGCGGCCGCCCCGTGCTGCTGAAATTCACCGCCGACTGGTGCACCAACTGCAAGGTGGTCGAACGCAAGGTCTACCGCGATCCCGAGGTTATCCGGTGGATCGCGGACAGGGACGTGCTGCCCATCCTGGCGGACACGACGGTCATCGACTACCCCGCGACGGAGGACCTTCGGCAAATCTATGGCGAAGCGGGCAATGTGCCGGTGACAATCGTGCGTCTGCCGGGTGGGCAGATGCGGAAGCTGCGCGGGATTTTCGACAAACAGGACTTAATCGATCTGCTCAAGACACTGCCAGAGGGACGCAAGTAGATGGCGAAGAAGAAGGCCGTCGTGCCACTCCACACAACGTCGAAGGCAAAGGCCCGCGGTTTCGACAAGGCCGCGGCCAGGCAGCGCGTCAAAGACATCTGGCCCCTCCTGAAGAAAGCGTATCCCGATGCGAAGATCGCGCTGCACTTCACCAATCCGCTTGAACTGCTCGTCGCGACGATCCTCTCGGCTCAGTGTACGGACGTCCGCGTCAACATCGTCACCAAGGACCTGTTCAGGAAATACCGATCTGCCTCCGACTGGGCGCAGGCGGACGTCAGCCAAATCGAAGACGATATCCGGACCACAGGGTTCTTCCGCAACAAGGCCCGGAGCATCAAGGCCGCCTGCACGCGGATTGCCGAGGACTTTGGCGGACAGGTCCCGCAGACGATGGAAGAACTGACCTCCCTTCCCGGCGTTGGTCGAAAAACCGCCAACGTGGTGCTCGGCAACGCGTTCGGCATTCCCGGAATCGTGTGCGACACGCACGTGATTCGCCTGTCCCGTCGTCTGGCATTGTCCGATAACTCAGACCCGGTAAAGCTGGAGTTCGATCTGGCCGACATAGTTCCCCAGAAGGACTGGACGCTGTTCAGCCATTTGCTGGTTTTCCACGGCCGCCGCTTGTGCAAGGCCCGAAAACCCGACTGCCCGGCCTGTCCGATCGCGGCTTTCTGTCCGGCCGCCCATCGACCCGAGTTGTGGTAGCAGAATGGACAATGGCAATACCGGGAACGATCCACATGATTGACACCCCCGACAAACCAGTACAAGACCTGTGGCGGCTGTTCCGGATCATGGCCGAATTCACGGAGGGATTCGAGGAACTGGCCTCCGTGGGTCCGGCGGTCTCGATCTTCGGCTCGGCCCGCACGCATCCCAACCATCGCTACTACAAGATGGCCCTGCACACGGCCTGCCATCTCGCCAAGGCCGGGTTTGCCGTCATCACCGGAGGCGGCGGCGGCATCATGGAAGCGGCCAATAAGGGCGCCGCCAAGGCCGGCGGAACCAGCATCGGCCTGAACATCGAACTGCCGATGGAACAAATCCCCAACGACTACCAGAACCTCTCGCTGCATTTTCGCTACTTCTTCGTGCGCAAGGTCATGTTCCTCAAGTACGCGCACGGATTCATCGTCTTCCCGGGCGGCTATGGAACGATGGATGAGCTGTTCGAATCGCTGGTTCTGATCCAGACGCTCAAGCAGATCCAGTTCCCGGTCATCCTGATGTGTCGGGAATTCTGGGACGGGATGATCACCTGGCTGAAGGACACGATGCTCGGCGAGTACGAGTACATCTCGCCGGAAGACCTCAACGTCTTCACGGTAACCGACGACCCGGCCGAAGCGGTCAAAATCATCACGGATTTCCGCGATCAACGAGGTCGGATCGGCCTGACCATGCCGCCCGGCATGAAGAAGGAATCCGGGTGCGAAACGCGACCCGACGCCACCCAATTCACCGGCTGACCCAACACGCCCGGACCGGCGACGGCACCCATGCGATCGGGTCACTCGTGCCGCAGCGACTCGATGGGGTCCATGTTGGCCGCCCGATAGGCCGGGTATAGACCGAATGCAATTCCCACGGCCCCACTGATGCCGAAGGCCAGCATCAGCGAACTGCCCGTGATGACCGTGCGCATCTGCCCGAAGTGCGTCACGAAGAACGGGATCAGCGCGCCGAGCCCCATCCCGAGCACGCCGCCCGACAGGGTCAGAATCAGGGTCTCGGAAAGGAATTGAATCACGATGTCTCTCTTCTTGGCGCCCAGGGCCCGGCGGATGCCGATCTCACGCGTGCGCTCGCTGACCGTCGCCATCATGATGTTCATGATCCCGATGCCGCCCACCAGCAGCGAGATGGCTGCGATCGACCCGAGGACGATGGTGAAGATCCGCTGGAAGTCCTTGGCCTGCCGCATCAATTCCAACGGGACAATAATCTCGTAGTCGTTCTTCTTGTGGAAACGCGACAGAAGAGTCTGTACGCTCTGGCGCGTTCCCATGACCAGGTCGGTGTCGTGAACCTGAACAATGATCTCCTGGAGTTCGACCCGTTCCATCGTCCCGCTCCCCGTGGAGGAGATTTGCAGGGACATCTCTCCGAAGCGATCCTTTACCGTTGTCAACGGGACGTACATGGCGCCGACATTGGCCCCGGCGGCCTTCTTGGCGCCGGTGGCGTCCTTTGTCTCCAGCTCGCGGGAGGCCCGCGTCTTGCCCTGCTCGGCTGAAATCCCCACCACGCGGTAGTAGTCTCCGCCGACCTTCACATCCTGGCCGATCGGGTCATCGAAGGCAAACAGGTCTTTGACCACGCGTTCGTCGAGCACGCAAACGCCCCGCTTATAGTGCATATCGGTGGGGCTGAGAAAACGCCCGAACCGGACGCGGGTGGGAGAGATCTCCGGATACCAGGGGACGGTTCCGACGACCTCCAGCGACACCCGACGGTTGCGGTACAGCGCCTGCTGCGAGATCCGCCGATTCGGTACGATCACCTGAACATCGGGAATGCCGTTCTGAAACCGCTCGGCGTCGTCGTACGTCAGGCCGTATTCCACCAACGTCTGCTGTTGTCCTCCGGCCGCCTTGTCCTCCGGGGGCTTGATCGTGCGGATGATGATGTTGCGACTGCCCAACTGAGCGATCTTTTCCTGGGCATCCCGGCTGGCCCCTTCGCCGATCGCCAACATGGCGATGACCGACGAGACGCCGAAGATGATGCCCAGCGCCGTCAGCGTCGACCGCAACCGGTGCATCCACAGGCTCTTGGCCCCCAGCTTGATCGTGCGTTTCAAACGAAAAAAGAACATGGCGTCCTATCGCGTATTGATTTCCACTCTGTCGATGCGCCCGTCGAAGAGCCGAATCACCCGTTCGGCGCGCGTGGCGACATGCTCATCATGGGTCACCACAATCAGGGTCTTGCCTTCGCTCCGAAGGCGGTCCAGAATCGCAAGAATCTCCGCCCCGCTCGACGAGTCCAGATTCCCCGTGGGTTCGTCGGCGAGAATAATCAGGGGATCATTCGCCAAGGCCCGGGCGATGGCCACACGCTGCTGCTGGCCACCGCTCAGCTCGGCCGGACGATGTTTCAGCCGATCGCCCAACCCCACCAGCGTCGCCAGCTCGCGGGCCCGCTCGGCGCTCTCGTGCTCGCTGTACCCCTGGTAGTACATGGGGATCTCGATGTTCTCGACAACGTTCAACTGGGCGATCAGATTAAAAGACTGGAAGACGAAGCCGATGCGCGCTCCGCGAATCATCGACAGATCGTCGTCGTCCAAGGCGGAAACGCTCTGGCCGCCGAGCCGGTAGTCTCCGCTGGTCGGACGATCGAGGCAACCGATCAGGTTGAGCAGCGTTGACTTGCCCGAGCCGCTCGGCCCCATGATCGCCACGTATTCGCCGCTGTCGATGGACAGGTTGATCTCTCGCAACACCCGCAGTTCGGCAGTGCCGAGCTGATAGCTCTTGCACAGATCCTCCATCACCAGAATCGGACCATCCGCGTCGAATTCGAACTCTTGACGGAAGTCTATCATCGTTGCCGGTATCCCTCGCCTCTTGTCAAGGCCGGAGCATCACTTCGTCTGGTCGTTCGGCGGCACCGGTGGCGCGGTCTGGGACCCGCCGTCCGACGGCGCCTCCTGGCCGGTCTGCCCGCCGGCAGAGTCACTGCCGCCACGGCGGCCGCGGCCGCCACCCTGACGTTGGAAACGCTCCATCATCTGCTGGCGCTGCTCCGGGGTCATCTCACCCACTTCGCGACGCAGCCGCTCCATCATCTGCTGGCGCTGCTCGGGCGTCATTTCCGCGCCGCCCGGCATCGGCGGACCGCCGCCGGGACGCTGGAAACGCTCCATCATCTGTTGCCTCTGTTCCGGCGTCATTTCCGCGCCGCCAGGCATCCCCGGACCACCGCCGGGACGCTGGAAACGCTCCATCATCTGCTGGCGCTGCTCCGGCGTCATCTCCGCGCCGCCCGGCATCCCCGGACCGCCGCCAGGACGCTGGAAACGCTCCATCATCTGTTGCCTTTGCTCGGGCGTCATTTCCGCACCGCCCGGCATCCGCTGACCCGCCGGGGTCGGCCCCCTCGTCTGCTCTGCCGGCACGGCCGTGGATGTCTCATTCGCATCGGCCGCCGCACCTCCGTTGCCCCACGTCCGGTCACGGATGGAGGACGTAACCGCAGAGTCCGCATAATACAGCGGCGGATTCAGAAGCACTTCCTCGCCGCCTTGCAGACCGCTGACGATCTGCACAAACGTGTCGTTGAAAGCACCCGTCTGCACCTCGCGCTCCTCGGTGCCCTGCGCCGTCACCACGTAGCACACCTTCCGACCGCCGCGCGTGGCGACGACCTGAATTGGCACGATCACCACATCATGCAGCTCGCGCACGAGAATCTCGACCCGGCAGGACATCCGGGTGCGCAGAAAGTCGTGCGTCCCGTGGATCTTCACCAACGTCGTGTACACCTTCAGGTCGGGATTCATGAAACCGCGCTGCTGGTCGGGCAACGGCGCCACTTCCAGCACCTCACCCTCAAGCACCTGATCGGGAAATGCGTCCATCACGATCTTGGCCGGCTGACCCGGGCGTATCTTGTCCACATCGGTCTCGTGCACGCTGATCTCGGCCACCATGGTCGCCGTATCGGGCATCGAGATGATCGTCTGGCCCTGAAAGACGGTTTCCCCCTCGGCGATCACGCCGCTGCCGGCGCCTCCGCGCCCCCGCATGGCACGGAACATGTCGCCGCTGCTGCCGGTGCCGTAGATCACCAGACCGGGCGCCTTGGCCCGGATGGTGCAGTTGGCGATCTGCTGCTCCAGCTCGGCAACGCGTTTCTGCTGCGCGCGGAGCCGCTCCTGGGCATTCGCCAGTTTGGCCTGAGCCTGTGCCAGGCGGGAGCGACATTCCGCAAACGTCCGCTCCAACTGTCGGCCCGCTTCGATGTAGTCGCTGAGATACTGCTCGGCGCTTTTCGGGAAATCATACCGGAGAAACAGGTCCAGACTGACCTTGGCGTTCTGTGCAGCGAACTCCCGGTTGACCACGGTCAGCCGGTCCCCCTGCAAATCCAGCTCGGAGACGTAATTGGCGTCATGGAGTTTCTCGGTTCCGGCCAGTCGCGCTTGTGCGGTCTTCAGGTTGCCTTCGGCCAGGACGATATCATCATTCAATCGCTTCAATTCCTGGCCGGCCGCCGTGCCGTCCAGGAGGTTGGGATCGTTCTTGATCTCCTGAAGAAACGGGGCCACGTACTCCGTCAGGTCGACTGCTTCGTTGACGTCCCGCGTCAGCCGCGACGCCAGAGCGGCCCCGAGGTACTTCTGAAGATCCAGCAAAGCAAACCGGACCCGCAGACGCCGATCCGCAATATCGCTCTCATTCTGGATCACCTGAATATCATACGCTTCGCGTGCCGAGGTCTCGCCTTCCAGATCACCGGCCAGTTCCATCTTCTCCTGAATCAACTGATCTTCCAGAGACGACGAGTCGAGCTTGACCAGAACCATGCCGTTTTCCACATCCTTCTGCGTGACGTAGGTGCCCGACGGAACGATGCTCAGAATCGTGATCTGCGCACCGCGCGACTCCACATCGCAGCGGTACTCGATCGACTTGTGCGCGCGGATGCTGCCCCCCTCGCTGACTGTAATGATCAGGTCGTCGCGGCGTGCCTTAAACGTACCCCCGGACGTCGCGCTGGCGCCCGCGTTGCTCTTGATGGAAGCCACCAGCGCCAGCCCGCCACCTACCATCAGGAAGAGAATCACCAGGAGCAGCCCTCGCCGCGGCTTGCGCGGTTTGGACCGCTGGGTGGCCGGACGTTGACTGGTCGGTTTGTCCTGCATCGAACTGCCTGTAGTCGGTTTCATGGTGCCGTATGCTCCCACATCCCGTCCGGACGGACTTGCAGTAACCCAATGTCTCGAAAGAAACTCAACTTCGCAATCATGTGGTCGACCAGCGCGCTGAGCACGTCATTCTGTGCCCGTACGAGCGCATCTTCGGAATCGAGCAACAGTCGCACGGTCCCGCGGCCATACTGGAGCGACAACTTCTCCACTTCCACGCGTTTCCGCGCCAGATTCAGTCCGATCTGCTGGATCCGATAGCTCTCGGCGGTCTCGGCCAGATCGCGATACGCCTGACGGACGCCGAGTTTGATCTCATCCACCTGTTCTTCATAACCTCGCTGGCGCTGCTGCACGGTGATCAGCGCCTCGCGATACGCATTGCGTTCGGCCTTTCGATCCAGCGGCAGATCGCCCTCCAACCCCAACCGGTAGTTACCCTCGTCCCATTGCAGCGAGGCGAACTTCGTTTCGGGCTCCGACGCCACGTTCGCACTGCCGATCAGGTTGAGCTGCACGCCCAACCCTTTGGCGGCCAGCTCCAGCTTCCGGCGGGCATCGTCGAGGCCATCCCGGCTGTTGGCCAGGTCCAGACGACGGTCCAGGGCCAGCTCGATGGCCTCGGCCTCGGTGTACTCCGGCTCGCTGATTCCGATGGTCGCCAGCGCCGTCAGTTCGTTCGGATCGAGCGCCACGTTGGCATCGGTGGGCAACGCCAGACGGACCTTGAACGTATCGAGAGTCTGTTCATACCGCTGGCGCGCCGAGACCATCGCCTGCTCGGTCGTGAGCAGCCGCTGTTCCGCTTCGCCCAGATCGTACGCCGGTCTCTGCCCGACCTCCACCTCCATGCGCAACTGGTTTGTCGATTCCACCTGTCTGGCGTAGCTGGCCTCCTGAATCAAGACGGCTTCCCGCTGCTGCAAGACCCGGTAGTAGTCGCTGATGATCGAGACCACGAAGGTCTGGCGATAGCGGTTGAACGTGCGGATTCGATACAGGACATTGCGCTCGGCCTGCGTCAGGTTCTCCCACTCGGACAGGCCGGCGCCGGCACCCAGAATCGGAAAGGCCAGGGTCGATGTGAGTACGGAGCCCAGGGACGTCTGCGGATCGCCCGTTAGAAACCGGCTCCAGTCCAGGACCAGACCGCTCGTGGCCCGCAAGCCGTTGGCAAAGAGAAATGTCTTGCTGACGCTGCCTTCGGCTCCGGCGGTAATGTCCTCACGACCCTGGTTCTTCGCGTAAAACGCGTCGAACGTCCCGAGCCACTGCGGCGCATACCGATGCCGTGTCAGCGTCAGATTCAGGGCCTCCAGGTAGAGCGATTCCTTCTGGGACTGGTATTCCCGGCTGTACTTCGTCGCGATCTCGACCGCTTCGGCCAGGCTCAAAACGCGGTCGGACGGAACCGCCTGGAGAACCTCCACGTTGTTGGGACCGGCGTCGTTGATCTGGTAGTTGGCCATCGACCCGAAATCATCCTGCCACTTGTCTTCGAGAATCTTGTAGACCTCTTCGTCCGCCTTCTCCTTGTAATGCTCGCGACTGCATCCGCCGGCCAGGCCCAGTACGAGCACGGCGCAAAGCGCCCCCGCCGGCCAGAGGGCACATCGGGCCCCGTACAACCGCACGTCGTTCCGAGAATCAGCCGTCACCAATTGGCCTCCATCGCACCGTTTGTTCCATCGTCGCGGGCGAGCCGCATCCCGGGCAGCGAACCGCCCATCCCACTTTGCCGCCGCTGCGATTTGTTCCGTTCATTGTAGGGGGAACCGGCGTCACCACAAGACCTATTCCATACAAATCGACGTTTCCCGGGGTCGGGGTATTGCAGAAAAGCATACCGGACCGCGTGCGACGAGTCTCCGGAAGTCCCAGACACACAGCTCCGCTTGCAGGAGGGCAGAAAATGGCAGACTCGCAAAGGGTGAAAGACGGGATTCGAACCCGCGACCCCCAGAACCACAATCTGGTGCTCTATCCAGCTGAGCTACTCTCACCACGAAAGCAAGGTGCGCCGGCCAGTCCCGACGCACCCTGCATTGTACCGCCCGGACGACGTTTGTCAATGCCGTCCTATCTGTTTCTCACCGCTGCCTGGGCCGCGGCCAACCGGGCGATCGGCACGCGGAACGGCGAGCAGGAAACATAGTTCATGCCCACGCGATGGCAGAAATCGATGCTGCTGGGCTCGCCGCCGTGCTCGCCACAGATTCCGACTTTCAGGTTCTTACGGGTCTTACGCCCGAGCCTGGTGCCCATCTCGACAAGCTTGCCGACACCAGTCTGATCGAGCTTCTGGAACGGATCGGCCGGGTAGATGCCCTTGGCGACATACTCCCCAAGGAAGCGTCCGGCGTCATCCCGCGAGAAGCCCATCGTCATCTGGGTCAGGTCGTTCGTGCCGAAGCTGAAGAACTGAGCCTCTTCCGCAATCTCGTCGGCGGTCAGGGCCGCGCGGGGCACCTCGATCATCGTACCGATCATGTAGTCGATCTTGGCCTTGCGCTCCTTGAAGACCGTGTTGATCTCATCAACTACGTCGTCCTTGACCAGCTTCAGTTCCGATACAGCGCCCACGAGCGGAATCATGATCTCCGGCAGGACCTTCTTGCCCTTCTTCCTCACGTTCAAAGCCGCCTCGATGATCGCGCGAGCCTGCATACGATAGATGGCCGGATACGTCACCGAAAGGCGGCAGCCGCGATGGCCGAGCATCGGGTTGAACTCATGCAGCAGCTCAACCTTGCTCTTGACCACGGACACGTCCACACCCAGGCGGCTGGCCATCTCGGCCTGGCTCTCCTGGTCCTGAGGCAGGAACTCGTGCAGCGGCGGATCCAGCAGACGCACCGTCACCGGCAGGCCCGCCATCGCCGTGAAGATGCCTTCGAAGTCACCCCGCTGGAGCGGCAACAGTTGCTTCAAAGCGCCCTCGAACCGCTCCTTGACCTCGGCGTTCTCCTTCTCGACGGCCCTCTTGGCCGCGTCGTCCTCGGCAGCAGCGAGCTTCTTGAGGTAGGCCGCGTACTCGTCGGCCGCCAGGATCATCTGCCGCACCGGCCAGATACGGTCGCCTTCAAAGAACATGTGCTCGGTCCGCGTCAAACCGATGCCCTCAGCGCCGAAATCCCGGGCCCGCTGGGCATCCGCCGGGGTGTCCGCGTTGGTGCGAACGCCCAGCGTCCGGACCTGGTCACACATCTTCATGAATTTGCCGAAGTCACCGCTCAGCGAGGCCGAAACCGTCGGCAACTGCCCGTTCATCACCTCGCCGGTCGAGCCGTCCAGACTGATCCAGTCTCCTTCCTTCAGGGTGACCTTGCCGATGGTCAACTGCTTGGCGGCGTAGTCGATGTCGAGGTTGCTCACGCCGGCAACGCAGCACTTGCCCATGCCGCGGGCGACCACCGCCGCGTGACTGGTCATGCCACCGAACGCCGTCAGAATGCCCTGCGCCGCGTCCATCCCGCCGATGTCCTCCGGGCTGGTCTCCCGACGGACCAGAATCACTTTCTTGCCCTCTTTGCGCCAGGCCTCCGCCACCTCGGCGGTAAAGACGATCTGGCCGACGGCGGCGCCGGGCGAGGCCGGCAGACCCTTGCCGATGACATCCCGCTTGGCCTTCGGATCAAACTGCGGATGCAGCAACTGGTCCAACTGCTCGGGCGTGACGCGCATCACGGCAACCTTCTTGGGAATCAGCCGCTCGTTGACCATGTCCACCGCGATCTTCACGGCCGCCGGAGCGGTCCGCTTGCCGGTACGTGTCTGAAGGATATAGAGCTTCTTCTCCTGGATGGTGAACTCCATATCCTGCATGTCCTTGTAGTGCTTCTCCAGACGCGTCATCAGACGGGTCAGCTCCGCATACGCCTTGGGCATAACCTGGCGAAGCTTGCTCAGCTCGATCGGCGTGCGGATGCCGGCCACGACGTCTTCGCCCTGGGCATTCATCAGAAACTCGCCGTAGAATTCCTTCCGGCCCGTGCTGGGGTTGCGCGTGAAGCAGACGCCCGTGCCGCAGTCGTCGCCCATGTTGCCGAAGACCATCGCCTGCACGTTGACCGCCGTGCCCAGCAGCCCTTTGATATGGTTCAGTTCGCGATAGCGAATCGCGCGAGGACTGTTCCACGAACCGAACACCGCGTTGATCGCATGGGTCAACTGGACCTTGCCGTCCTGCGGGAACATCTCACCGACGTGTTCCTTGTAGACCTTCTTGTATTCCTCGACCACGCCGCGCAACTGCTCGGCGTTGAGGTCGCTGTCCAGCTCCACACCGGCCTTCTTCTTGGCCTCGTGGATCTTCTCCTCGAAGTAATCGTGGTGGCAACCCATGACGACGTCGCCGAACATGTCGATGAACCGACGATAGATGTCGTAGGCAAAACGCGCGTTGCCGGTCTTGCGGATGATGCCTTCGACGACCTCGTCGTTGAGGCCGAGGTTCAGGACCGTGTCCATCATGCCGGGCATGGACGCGGCGGCACCGCTTCGCACGCTGACCAGCAGCGGACGATCCGGATCGCTCATCTTCATCCCCATGGCCTTCTCAAGCTTGGCCAGGTTGGCGTCCACTTCCTTGTCCAGGCCCTTGGGCCACTTGCCCTTGGACTGGTAGTACTCGGCACAGACCTTCGTCGCGATGGTAAAGCCCGGCGGGACCGGAACGCCCAGATTGGTCATCTCGGCCAGGTTGGCTCCTTTGCCCCCCAAGAGGTCTTTCATCTTGGCATTGCCTTCCGCCTTCCCGTTGCCGAAGAAATACACCCGTTTTTCTGCCATGCTTACTTTCTCCTTCTTGCTCGTGTCATCAGTGCGAGAGCATTGTTGTTTCGGATCGGCTCTGCGAATTTCCCTGTAGCCCGACCCCGACAACGAGATCGGGATTCCCTGCCGGGCAGATAAAGGCGGTCAGTGTACAACCGCCCGCCGGCCCTGTCAACGAGGAAAAGTGGATTTTGCCCTTCGGATTTTGGCCCCGGCCGCGTGCCTTCCCCCCGCGAGGGGCTCACCGTGCCGCTACGGGAACGGCCAGTTCTCAGACGGCTGGTGCGCCGTCTTCATCACCGAGGCGATCTGCGCGACGATCTCCGGGCACTCGTCCGCCAGGTTCGTCGTTTCTCCGAGGTCCGTTCGCAGATCGTACAACTCAATCGGCCCGTCGGGGTCGGCTGCCACGTTCAGACGGACGCCCTTCCAATCGCCCATGCGGACCGCCTGTTTCTTGCCCTGCTCGTGGAACTCCCAGTACAGATAGCGGTGCTTTCTCTGCTGGTCGGGCCTGCCCAGGAGTGTGGGCAGGATGGAGAAACCGTCGGTATCGTCCGGCGGCACGGCACCGGCCAGGTCGCAGCAGGTCGGCAGAAAATCCCAAAACGCACAGACGTGGTCCGTGCCCGAGCCGGCGGCAATCCTTCCCGGCCAGCGGGCGATCAGCGGCACGCGGATGCCCCCTTCGTAGAGGTCGCGTTTGATACCTCGCAGAGGTCCGCTGCTGTCGAAGAACGCCGGATCGGCACCCCCTTCCTTGTGCGGCCCGTTGTCGCTGGAGAACAACACCAGCGTGTCCTCCTCGATGCCAAGGGCCTTGAGCTTGTCGAGCAGGCGTCCGATGTCGCCGTCCATCCGCGTGATCATCGCGGCATGGCCCTTCTGTGGCTCGGGCCAGTCCTCGCCGGCATAGGGTCCGTACGAAGGAACCTCCATCCCCTGCGGACCCGCCTCGTTATTGGCGTGCGGAATCGTCAACGCCAGGTACAGAAAGAACGGCAACCGGCGGTTCTGCTCGATGAATTGCAGCGCCTCTTCCGCGAACAGGTCGTGCGAGTACTGGACCCTCTCGGTGGCCACACCCGCGCCGTCCGTCCGGTCGCCCGCGACCTTGTTCGGCAGCGGCACGCGCTGGTCGTTGCGGTAGAGGAATTCGGGATAGTAGTTGTGCGCATGCCTCTGGCAGAGGTATCCGAAGGAATAGTCGAATCCCTGATTGTTGGGCGCCCCGCTGCTGCCGGGCCCTCCCAGACCCCATTTGCCGATCAGGCCCGTCACATAGCCGCGACTCTTGAGCAGCTTGGGAACGGTCACGGCGTCCGCAGGCAGGGGTAACTGCCCCATCGGCTTGGCCTCCTTGTTGCCCCGCACAGGCGCGTGCCCGGTGTGCAGACCCGTCATCAGCGCGCAGCGGGACGGCGCGCACACCGTGCTGCCGGCGTAACAATCGGTAAAGAGCATGCCCTCGGCGGCCATGCGGTCGATGTTGGAAGTCCGAATCTTCTGCTGCCCGTAGCAGCCGAGGTCGCCGTACCCGAGATCGTCGGCCAGGATGAAGATGATGTTGGGCTGTCCCGGCCCGGCCAGCCGTTTCGGTCGGGTCGTGCAACTGCCCAGCAGCGTGGAAGCGGCGACGAGCCCCGTGGCCTGGAGAAAACCCCGTCGCGTCCAATTCTGTCTGTTGCGCTCCGCCATCTTGCGTTGCTCCGTCAGACGGGTTCCGTGATGAAAAGGCAGTTCCGAGCTCACTTGCCCGGCGTCGGGACCGTCACGTCGATCGTGCGGACTTCGCCCAGCGTCGAGAGCGGTCGATCGAAATCCTCGGGCCGTCCCACGACGAGGATCTGCATGGCGTCGGGCCTCAGATGCGCCCGCGCGGCCCGTAGCACATCGGCCTTGGTGACCTTCTCGATGCTCTCCCTGGTCTTCTGGAGGAAGTCGGGCGGATAGCCATAGTACTCGTAGGTCATCAGGCGGCTGACGACTTCTGCGGTGCTGTCGAAATTGAACACGAACGAATTGAGATAGCTGTCTTTGGCCAGTTGCAACTCCTCGTCAGTCACCTCCTCCTCGGTCATCTTCCTGGCCTCCGCGAGGATCGCTTCGATCGCGTGCACGGTGCTCTCCGATTTCGTCTGGCAGCCCATAGCGAAGACGCCGGGATGATCGTAGCGGGACGAGTAGGTCCCGAACACCGAATAGGCCAGCCCTTGCCGCGAGCGCACGTTCTTGAACAACCGGCCGGTGAACCCGCCGCCCAGAACCTGGTTCATCACCGTCAATGCGGCGTAATCCGGGTCGCTCATCAGCCCGGCGATATGGCCCAGGTAGATGTTTGACTGGTTCAGGTCAGGCCGGCAGACCAGGTTCACCGTCGAGCGCCAGGCATAGTCCACCGTGGGCTTGGCAGGCAGGTCCAGGTCGATCTTCGCCCACTCTTCAAAGGCCTTCTCAATCATGGCGATCATCTGCCGCGTGTCGAAATCGCCCCAGACCGCCAGGATCATGTTGTTCGGCCCGAAGAACCGCTTGTGAAACGCCACCAGATCGTCCCGCGTGATGCTGTCGATGGTCGCGTACTCGGTGTGCCTGGCATAGACGCTCGCAGGTCCGTAGATCAGCTTGTCGAACTCCCGCGCGGCGATGGCCTGCGGCGAGTCGTTTCTCCTGGCAATACGGCTGCGCTGCTGCATCTTGGCCAGCTCGATCTTGTCCTCGCGGAACGCCGGGTGCATCAGCACGTCCGCCAGGATGGACAATCCCTTGTCGATGTCCTTCTTGAGCACGGACACCGAGGCATACCCGGCGTCCTGTCCGATGCTCGTCTCGACGGAGGCGGCGATCTGCTCCAGCTCGTCGTCCAGTTCGTCTCCCGTCCGGCTGACTGTCCCGCCGGTGCGCATGACCTCCCCTGTAATGTCTGCCAGACCCACTTTGTCGGCCGGCTCGTAGATGGACCCCACACGGATTCGGCCGGACAGGTGAATCAAAGGCAGCTCGTGGTCCTCCAAGATGAGCAGCCGCATGCCGTTCGCCAGAGTCACACGCTGCACATCGGGCACGACGACGTCATTCAACCTCGGGTACTTCAGTTGTCTGTAGTCGGGCGACCGCTGTGCCCCAAGAATCGGGACCGCCCCCCGCGCGACCACAACAAGGCACATACCCGTCAGAATCAACCGCATTCGCTCGTGTCTCATTTCCCGCCCGCCTTTCAGGATTCGTTCTCGCTGATGGTGGTCTCGATGATGCCGACCGTCCGATTCTTCGTCGTGAAGTACGTCCGGGCGACCCGCTGAATATCCTCGGCGCTGACACGGTCGATCTGTTCGAGCTGCTTGAACAGATTGCGCCAGTCGCCCGTCAGAACCTCGTAGAACGTCAACTGCTCCGCCAGGCCCGAGTTGGAGTCGAGCTGCCGGATCAGGGCGGCGCGGGCCCGCGTTTTGGCCTTTTCGAGTTCCTGCTCGGTGACCGGCTCATTCCGGAGCCGCTCGATCTCAGCGTAGATCGCGTATTCGCACTCCTGGTTCGTGTGGCCCCTGGCCGGCATCGCGTAGAACAGGAACAGCCCCGGATACTTCTGGCCCGGCATGCCCTGGAAGCCGGAGGTCGCGACGGCAATCTTCTGGTCCCGGACGAGACTGCGATAGAGCCGCGAGGTGCGTCCGCTGCCCATGATGTCGGTGATGGCGTCGAACACCGCGTTGTCCTCGTGGTTGATGCTCGGCTTATGGTAACCGATCAGCACGAACGGTTGAGCCGGGTCTTCGACGACGACGCGGCGTTCGCCCGGCTGCGGCGGTTCCACGGTCTCGACCGGCTCCGGCGCAGGGCGGTAGGGAATCCGCCCGAAGTATTCCCGGGCCAGCGCCCGGACGCGGGCCGGATCGACGTCGCCGACAACGGCAATCGTCAGATTGCCCGGGCCATAGTGTGTCCGGAAGAAAGTCTCCGCCTCTTTGCGAGTGAGAGCCTCAATGTCGCTCATATGTCCGATGACGGGCGCGCCATAGGGGTGCGCCTTGTAGGCAACCGCCAGGAACTCCTCCAGCAACTTGCCCACCGGCTGCGTCTCCGTGCGAAGCCGGCGCTCTTCCATCACCACGTCCTTCTCCTTGTAGAACTCGCGCAAGACCGGGTTGAGAAAACGGTCCGACTCCAAGAGCATCCAGAGTTCCAGCTTGTTGGAAGGAAGGCTCACAAAATAGACCGTGTAGTCGGAACTGGTTCCGGCGTTGAGTCCCACGCCGCCGGCCTGCTTGAGGATCTCGTCGAACTCATCGTGGACGAGGTACTGCTGGGCCTCCTGCTGGGCCTCCTGGAACTGCCGGCGGAGTTGGGCCAGCCGCTGCTCATCAACCGCTCCGGGTTTGGCCTTTTCTGCCTTGATTGCCTCGAACGCCTCGTCGATCTTCGCCAGCGCCCTGGCCTCGGCCTCGTAGTCTTTGGTCCCGATCGTTCGCGTGCCCTTGAAGGCCATGTGCTCGAAGAGGTGCGCCAGGCCTGTCATGCCGGTGACCTCGTCGACCGCCCCGACGTTGGCATGCGTGTAGCAGGTCACCACGGGGGCCTCGTGACGCTCAAGCACGATGAACCGCAGTCCGTTATCCAACGTGAACTGGGTCACGCGCGATTCGAACTCCGCCAGGTTCTGCGCGCCGCCCGCGCATGCCATCGACAGCGCCACGACCAGCGCCGGCAGCGCCGCCGAACGGGTGGCCTTGCCGTACCTTCTGTCTGCTCGTCCCATCTCATGTCTCCTCAAACCGCCTCGATTGGGCAAGACCCGATTCTCCGTCCGCCCAGGTTGCGGGCGTCGTTCAATTGTACGTGAAATACACCGTAGCCCTGCAGGCGCGGTCCACCCGCACCCGGACCCAGTGGGCGGAATACCCATCTGGAAATTCGTGGTGCCGATAACCCTTACGGAACCGGAAGACCTGGTATCGGTGCCAACTGCCGTCGCCCAGGAAGTCCACCTCCACGTCGAATGTGACGTTCTCCTCGTTGTCGTGGGCCAGGTGCACCACCTTCTTGTCGAAGCCGGTCATCAGGAAGGGGTCCGAGACCTCCTGTGCCTGCACGGGCGTATCCCACCACGGGCCACCCCAGCCGGCCGGCTTGCCCATCTGCCACAGGTCGTCGAGGTCGCCGAACCACAGGCCGGATTGCGGCTGGCCCTGATCGTGATCGATCTGGTCCGAAGCCATCACGAACAGCCCGCGCCAATGGCAGAAATCCGGGACCACCCGCAGGTGCGAGCAGATCGGCCGGATTCCCCAGACATGGCCGCCGTAGGCGAACGCCGGCAGCTCGTAAAACATCCCATGCGCATCCATGAGCAGACGTTCGGTCACTGCGTGGCGAATCCGTGTCCACTCGGTGTTCCAGGCGTGATCCCAACTGTGACTGGACTTCGGCAGCAGGTATCGCTGCCACGTGCCGTTGACCAGGACGCGCAGCACCACGCTCGACCGCGTCCAGCCCGTTGCGTAAAGCGTGTTCCCGCCGTAGGAGGCGTCGCCCGCGCTGGCGTGGACCTCGACGAAGGGGTTGCGCTCGACGATGGTCCATTTGTCGCCATCCCACTGGCCCAGACGACCGGCCCGGCGGCGCTCCAGGAATTCCTGCTCGTCGTAGGTGTTGTTGGCGACCACGACGCGGCCCTGTGCGGTGAAGGCGCTCTTGAAGTGCTCCTTGGCGCCGGTGATCTCCAGCTCCTTGCGCAGGTCGAACAGGTGCGTCGCTTCGAGGCTGCGCACATCAACTTCCCAGAAACCCCCTTCCATGCCCAGGAAGTAGACCTTGTTCTGTGGGTCCTTCAGGTGCTCGCACGTGGCACAGAGCCGGTAGTTCTTCAGTCCCTCGATCGTGCGGACGTTGCCGTCGATGTCGATCGCGTACGGCCCGATGAACGCCTGCCCGCTGGGCCAGTGCACGAACCGGTTGGCGAAGGTGCCGGTCAGCGACACCGACGCCGGGTGACGCCGCATCGTCATGTCTTCGCCGATCTCATAGAGGCCGATCCCCTGGCCTCGAATGTGGGCGACGTAGCCCACTGCCCAGAGCTTGTCCGCCCACGGGATCAGCGCGCCGATGCCTGCCTCGGAGTTGCTGCCCAGCCCATGGGCCATCACCGTCATCCGCGGAAAAACGCCATCCACCTGGACAGGTTGCGCAGGCGAGACTTCCTCTTTCGCTTCCTGCTCATCAAGACCTTCAAGATAGGCGCGTATCGCTCGAGCGAGGCTGCGTCCAAACGTGCGGGCGCTCTCGGCGGTCACCGTCTGGCCGCCGGCGTTGGCATAGGGGATTTCAAGTGTCGCCGCCAGCCGCACGCCCTCGATGTCCGCCGCCCATCGACTGAAGCTCCGCCCCGTGCTGAAATTGCCCGACGTGTTCCACGCCTTCCCGAAGGGCAGGTTGTCCGAGGTGCGATAGACCAGCGGACCCCGCTGGACTTCTTCGAGCAGCCGTCCGAACCGCTGCTGCTCCTGCCACATGCGTTCGTCGCAATGCCCCGGAATATAGATCACCTCGTTGTGTTCGCCCCGGATGTGGGGGCAGTGCAGATCGAACGCGGCGCGAAGTCTGCCGTTCGACCAGTTCGGCACGAACGTCCGCAGGGCGGCGACGGAAGAATAGGTGCTGGGACCGATGTAGTCGCGGTTGTGGTCGCGCCCGTTGCGGTTCTTTCCCTGGTCGCCCGCTTCGACGCCATCCTTGTCCACAAACGGAATCGCCAGGACCTCGACGTTCCGCCGGAACCATTGACCGTCCTCGCTGTCGGACAGGACCCCCTCGAGGATGCCTTCGAGGACAAAGCTGGCGAGCGATTCGCAGGCGTGGTGCCTGGCGGCCAGCAAAACCCGGAACCGCGGATCGCCGCTGAGCTGCCCGGCGTGAATCTGCTCAACGGATCGCCCGGCTTCTGTCTTGCAGAGCTCGTCTACACGGAGACTCGCATGATTCCCAAAGCCCGCCAGAAACTCCTTCAGGTTCGCTTCGACGTAGGGTATGGCGAAGCAGAATCGCACATCCGCGGCGTCCTGCGGAAACACATACGCGAACGAGTTGCCCCTGACGGCGTCGGCTCCGAGCCACGACCAGGTCCGGCCCGAGTCGGTGCTGACGGCCGGGCCGCGAACGCCAATCGGATTGTTGCCGCTGAACTGAAACGTCAGTGTCCGGCCCTGCGCCCCCGTGACGCGGAAGTTCCAGTAGAACCACCAGCCCTCCGTGTCGCGCAGGTCCGGCCGCAGATAGACGGTGTCCCCCTCTATCCGCTCGACCACAATGTTGCCGCCGGGATAGTTCGCATCGACCGCCACACCCGGAGAAACCTGACCGAACGCCGCCTGCGGGCCCGTCGCCGTCGCCGCCAGAGCGAAGACCGCAACCACCACACGTATGGCCCGTGACGCCGAAGGCCGTCCGCAAAACACCGGCGGAAGGACGCCAAACCGATGTGAGCACGCCATTCGATATCCTTCCGGTGAACTGCCCTGTATCCCGTCGGCTCGATACTCCGTACCGTCCGGCGGCGCACTATAACCGGCGTCATCGGTTCTGTCAACCGCCTCGCGGCTGCTTCGGCGCCGTGTGGACCAAGGGCCGCTGCAGCGCCATTTCAGACCCTCCGGCCCAAGCGCAGGGAAAAGTCTTCGTTGCGATGGGAAGCGTTCGACGGTATAGAGAACGGGCAAACTTGGTAACGCAATACAGGGGATAACCATGAAGTACGAATACCTTCATCCGCGCGACGAACTGGTGCTGACGATGCAGCGGATTTACCGGTACAAGATGACGACAACTTCCGGCGGCAACCTGTCGATCCTCGACGAGAACAGCGACATCTGGATCACGCCGACAGGCGTGGACAAGGGCACACTGACGGCCAATGACATCGTGTGCGTGCGGGCCGATGGTCGGATCGAGGGGCTGCACCGTCCCAGTTCGGAGTACCCGTTCCACAAGGCGATCTACGCGATCCGGCCGGACCTGCGAGCAATCGTCCACGCGCATCCGATGGCACTGGTGGCCTTCAGCATCGCGCACAAGGTGCCGGACACCCGGCTGTTCCCTCAGGCGTGGCGCTCCAACGGGACGGTAGGGTTTGCGCCGTACGGTGTGCCCGGCAGCGAAGACCTCGGACGCAAGATCGCGCAGAAGTACGCCGAGGGCTTCGACAGCGTCATCCTCGAAAACCACGGCGTCTGCTGCGCCGGTCAGACCCTCCAGGAGGCCTTCGGCAAGTTCGAGACGCTCGAGATGTGCTGCAAGGTCCTGATCAAGGCCCATACGCTCGGGCAGCCCATGTACCTGACCGACCAGCAACTGCAACTTCAGAGCAAGAGCGATGTGCCGCTGGAGGCCTTCGACTACGATCCGAGCATGATGAGCATCCGCGAGAAGGAGCTGCGCAACCAGATCTCCCGCTTCGTCGAACGGGGCTACCGCCAGCGGCTGCTGACGATGACCACCGGCACGTTCTCGGCGCGGATCGACCGCGAGAAATTCCTGATCACGCCCTATCCGCTCGACCGGCACGCCGTGCTGCCCGAGGAGATCGTCATGATCCGCAAGGGCAAGAAGGAATTCGGCAAGCACCCCAGCCGCGCCGTCCTGGCGCACAAGGCGATCTACGACGCCCATCCGGACGTCATGGCCATCGCCAACGCCTGCCCGCTCAACGCGATGGCCTTCAGCGTCTGCCGGCGCACCGTTGACACCCGTACGATCCCCGAAAGCTACGTCTTCGTCCGGGAGGTGAGCCTGCTGCCGTTCGAGACCGTGTACAACGACTTCGCTCTCCTGGCGCGAACGCTGACGCTGCAGAGCCCGGCAGCGGTGCTGGCCAACAGCGGCGTCATGGTCGTCGGCGACAGCGTCCTGGCGGCCTTCGACAAGCTGGAGGTCCTCGAATGCTCCGCCGAGGCGGTGCTCGACGCCCAGCCTATCGGCGGCCACGTCGCGATGAGCTCGGAGATCATCGACGAGCTGATCGAGGCCTTTCACCTGGGACCGGCGCCGTCCAGGTGAGACAGCTATCGGGAAGGTCCACCACACAGGCCCGGTGCAGCGCGTCTTGCGGGCGCCACGACCTGAATCAGGATCGTCCCGGTGCTGCCGGCCGGCTCGCCCGACCGGGGCTGGTCCGTGACGCGTACGACCGCCGCAAAGACCCCGGCACGCTTCGGCGTCCAGAGCAGAGTGTAGGAGTTCATCTTCGCCTTGTTGTACAACCGCATCCCCTCGGGCCCGTCGAGCAATTCGGCGCTGGCCGTATCGCCGTCCGGATCGCACCACGTCCGCGTGTGGTCGAGCGCCTGTCCGGCCTCGACACGGGCCCAGCCGAGATACTGACCGACCACAAGATTCGGATCATACGCAAAGGGACACTCCTCCATCGCCGGCGGGGCCACCTCCGGACACGGCGAGCTGCCTCCAACCAACAACGGCAACACCACCATTCCAACTGCCAGCACACGCATCACAGCCCATCATCCTTTCGTGTTTCGGTCCGCAAAACGCAAGACCCGCGCCCGAGATACCCCACGACACCGCCCGCGTCAAGAAAGAGCTGCTCCGCATGACGGCTGGAACGGCGGCTGGGACGATGATAGAATGCCATCGGCCGGCACACTTCGTGGCGGCTTGCACCGTCTCGAGGAGAACCATGGAAAAATACAGTCATCTCTCGGCTGTCGTATTGACAGTGACGGCACTGACGCGCCTGGCTTTCGGTGCGTTACAGGTCCCGGCGTTCACCGCCTATCTCGATCCCGACATGCGCGGTGCGCGCGTCTCGGAATCGGCGGGCATCACGCGATGGACCGATCCATCGGTGAAGGTGCTGTGGTTCGGCGACATCAAGACGCCGGGAATGCTCGACTGCGCCGTGGCCCTGCGACTGCCGCAGGGCGCCACGTCGCATCTGCGTCTGACCGTCGCGGGCCAGTCGCGTGAAGCGAGCGTCACGGCAGCCGAAACGGGCCTCGTCACCGCGGTGTTCGGCTCATTCGACATCGCGCAGACCGGCTACCATCGCTTCACGCTCGAATCGCTCAACGCGCCGGGGCAGCCGGCCGGAGATATCGAGACTCTCGTCCTCGACGGGCCGGCGGCGCGCGAGGCGCACTTCAATCTGAACAGCCGGCGCAACGCCGCCTCGGTGCACCTGTTCTACCCCGTGGAGAAGGACGCGAAGGTCGAGGCCTTCTACTGCGAGATGATCGGCCTGGAGGACCCGATCTGGACCTACTACATGGCCTGCGGCTGGCATCGCGGCTACTTCGGCATGCAGGTTAACAGCCCGACCGAGAGGCGCATCATCTTCAGCGTCTGGGACAGCGGCAGCGAGGCGATCGACCGCGACAAGGTCGCCGACGAGGACCGCGTCAGGCTCGTGGTCAAAGGCGAAGGCGTCTACACAGGCGACTTCGGCAATGAAGGCACCGGCGGACACAGCCACCTCAAGTACATGTGGAAGACGGGCGAAAAGCAGCGGTTCCTCGTCACCGCCAGGCCCACAGATGAAACGCACACGATCTACTCCGGCTACTACTTCCACCCCGACAGTAAACAATGGATGCTCATCTCCAGTTGGGAGGCCCCGAAGGAAGGCGGCTACCTGCGCGGACTCTACAGCTTCAGCGAGAACTTCGGCGGCGCCAACGGCCATCTGCTGCGCAAGGCCCTCTGCGGCAACCAGTGGATTCGCACTGCTGAGGGCCAGTGGATCGAGCTGACGACCGCGACGTTCAGTCACGACCCGACGGGAAAGGCCGACCGGCTCGACCGCTTCATGGGCCTCGAAGACGGCTGGTTCTTCCTCTCGCACGGCGGCTTCGCCCCCGGCTTCACCGCCTACGGCCAGCAATTCACCCGTCCCGCTACCAGCCAACCACCGACCGACATCCTCCTGCCCGACTGAATCGCAGGCCCCCGTCTCGATCTGCGCACGCGACTCAGGGCAAGCATCAAACACGAAGGCCGAAATCCGAAACAAGCACGAAGGCTCAAAGGCTCCAAACACGAAACGGCGCCGGCGGTGAGAAGGTTTGGGACATTGGGGTTTCGATCTTTCGGATTTGTCTTGGATCTCGGATTTCGTACTTCGGATTTCCATCCGACCGAAAACGCGTGTCCCGATCTTATGCAAGCAGCCTCGACGCGTGGAAACCTATTTGATCAGGCCCTTGGCGCGGGCGATGCCGGGGCGGTTCTGGATGAGCCACTGGTCCCGCGCCTCGTTGCAGCCGGGACAGACGTAATCGAGGGCGAACTCACCGTGGATCGCGATGTCCCCCTCCCAACTGCGAGGACTGTCGGAATGGGGGAACAGCTCCCGCTGGGCCGCCGCCCACTCCGGTCCGTAGAGGTCGTCGTAGCTGGCGATGACCGGGACCTTCTGCTTGACCATCACGCGGGCGTGGACCTCGCAGATCGGAGGGTCGCCGAAGTCTCTTCCTCGGGTCAGATCGGGCATACAACCGGCGACCGCACCGAGCAAAATCAGAGCACTCGATGCGTAAGCAAGACAGTGACGTGCGTAACGGATTCTCAAGCTCATCCCTAAACCTCTACCCGGCCGACGCAATCCTGTCAAACAGAACCTGATCGATTCATGCTTTGTGACAACTATTCTATTCGCCCGTATCGACCTCGGCAACCCCGCGATCGTTTGCAATTTTGCTGTCCCGCTGTCTCGGTGTCGCTGCCGGCTACAGGGCACCGGCGTTCCTGGGTCACTGGAGTGTCTGGCCGGCAGCCTCAAGTCCGCAGGACGTGGGGATGGTCAAGAGTGTCAGCGTCTCCGGACATATAAGGCCCGATCATGCCCGCTGGACCGATGTTCTCGGACGCCGTCACGCCGATTCCACGATCACCCGCACTTCCCGCTCGGTCAGCAGGTCGATCATCTCAGCACTCGTTTCGCAGGCGCGCAATCGGGCGGCCCACTCCTCATCCCGCAGCATGCGACACAGCCTCGCCAGGATGTGCAGGTGGTGCGTGTCGTCCTGGGACGCGGTCAGGAAGAACAGATCGGTCAGCCTGCCGTCGGGCGCTCCGAAGACGATGCCCCGTCCGGTCTTGCCCACCACCAGCAGCGAATCGGCGATCTCATAGGGCAAGGGCCGGCGCGGGTGCGGGATCGCGATGCCCCCGTCGATCGCCGTGCTGTGCATCTCTTCGCGGGCCATAACCGCCTCCAGCAGGGCCTGCTCGTCGTACACCAGGCCGGTCCGCTGCGCCATGGCCACCAGCTCGCGCAGCAGGCTGCTCTTGCCGCGTGAGTTCAGTTGCGTACTGACCGCCTCGGGCCGCAGCAGCGGGCGGATGATCGCCTCGCCCTGCGGCTTCTGCCGCTGCGCGGTCATGCCGGCATCGACCTCCGCCAGATGGTCGCCCGTCATCGAGCCCATGTTCTGCTGGAGCCATTCGGTGATCTGGGCCCGGTTGAAGCGCAGCTCGCCGCCCACCTTCTGGCAGGGAATCTCCCCGCGCTGGGCCATGCGTTCGAGCCGGCGGGCGTCGGCGCCCAGCATCCGCGCCAGCTCTTTCACCGTCAGGCTGCGATACGGCATGCGTCAGCCCCTGTCCCCGTCCCAATTCGCACCTTCGGCCATCGTCGCATCGAATATCACTCCGCGCCGATCCAATCAAAACAGATCGTCCCCCGGCGGACCGCAAGGACGACCCGGTGGGTTCCTTCGGCCACCTCCACCGTATCCAGATCGATCTCGTCCCAGCCGGTCTGCGCGATCGGGATCTCGCGTCCCATGCCGTCGCACGAAATCTCAAAGGCCGCCGGGACGACCTCGGCCTTCGCGCGGACGGTGGCGCGCAACTGGCCATAGCCGCGTGTATCGACCTCGTAAGCCGTCCATTCCCCTTCGCTCAGCCGGATACACTGTCCGGCCCGAAGCCGCGTATCATCCGGATCGAGCGGCACAATCGGCACCGGCTCCGACGTGCGGTAGTATTTCGCCTTCTGAGCGGAGTCTTTGACGAAGTACGACCGGCCCGGACCCTGGTGACCGTAGTTCTCCGCCTCGATCCGCCCCGGGACACGGCGCAGGATCGCGTTGACCACATCCGGAAAATAAACGCAGTTTTGCAGCTTGACGTTCTCAATCAACTCGTCGAACGCCTTCTGAGCGACCTGCGCCGGAGGCTTGTCCCCCCCGCGGGAGTACGCCATGATCTGGTCCCACCCCATGGGCCGGTTGATCGAGTATGGCGTGTTGGTCGTGTCCATCTTCTTCCACGGCCAGAAGGACCATCCGATGTTGTTGGTCTCGAAGTACTGCGTCGTGCCCCAGTAGATCGTGTTGTCCTTCTCGCCGGTTTCGCCCACCCACACGGGGGCATTGAGTTCGGCGCGCCGCGCCAGGAACGGCTCGATGCTCTTGAGATGGGTCGGGCGATCCCAGCAGTAATAATGGAACTGATAGAACAGGTTGTCGTCGAACGGCTGAGAGAATATCGACCAGTCGTTGGCCCAGTCGGCGCCCTCGAGAGTGATCATGTGACGCTTATCGACGCGGCGGATCGCCTCGGTGATCCGCCGGTAAAGCGGTTCGAGCCGATCCTTGTACTTCTCGGCCGCGCCGGTCCGCGCCGGCAGAGGCTCGTTGAGCAGGTCGTACGCCGCCACCGTCGGCTCATCCTTGTAACGCTCGGCGATCTTGACCCACAGATCGACCAGCAGGTCCTGATTCCGGGCTGCCATGAACAACCCCGGCTCGTCGCTGGGGCTGTCGTCGATGTTGGCACCCGTCTGGCCGCCCGGCGCGCCGTGCATGTCGATGATAACGTAGATGTCGTGCTTCCGGCACCAGCCGACCAGGTTGTCGAGCAGTTCGAATCCTTCCGCGACATAGGTGGGGCTGTCCCCTTCGGTGAGGAACCGTCTGGCGTTCAAGGCCGGACGCACCGAGTTGAAGCCGAGTTCCGCGATCCGCGCGATGTCCGCCTCCGTGATGTAGTGCCTGCGGAAGGCCAGCCAGAACGCCTCCGCTTTCTCCGGCCCGATCATGTCGCTGACCAGCTTCTCGATCTTTCGCGGCCGGTCGCCGCCCTCTCCAAACTTCCACATGTACCCTTCCGGCAGCAGCCAGTTGCCCAGTCCGACACCCTTGAGCAGGACCTTGTGGCCCCCCTCGTCCACCATATCCTGGCCCCGCGTACGAAGGAACCCCTTCGCTTGCGAGGACGCTGACGCCATCAACATCGCCAGCAGCGACAACAGGCACGTCATTGCCACTCTTCGAACCCGGACCATTCTGCGGTCTCCACCCACCATACTTCTTGCCATTATCTCCATTTCAGGCCCGTTTTCCAGTCCTTTTCTCAATAGCCGGCGGCCTGTCCATCCTTGCGCGACTCGGATGCACCGTAGTATACCCGATTCTGCTCGTCCCATTGAATCGCCTGATAGCCGCCGAAGTCGCCAAGGTTGTACTCGATACGATGTCCCGCCCGCACCAGCTCGCGGACCGCCTCGTAGTCGAACCCGGTCTCCAGGTACACCGTCCCGCCATCGGTCATCGTCTGGCCGGTGGGCTGGGACGAGCCCAGGTGGAGGATGCGCGGCGCATCGCCCGCTTCCTGCACGTCCATCCCGAAATCGACGAGGTTGACGATGATCTGCACGTGCATCTGGGGCTGGGCCGCCCCGCCCATGACGCCGAAGCTCAGAAAGGGCTTGCCGTCTTTGGTGATGAACGCCGGAATGATCGTGTGAAACGGCCGCTTGTGCGGCGCGTACGTGTTGAAGTGCCCTTCCCGCAGCGAGAACAGCGCGCCGCGATCCTGGAAGATGAACCCGAGGCCGTCGGGAGCGAGCCCTGAGCCCATGCCGAGATAGTTGCTCTGGATCAGCGAGACCATGTTCCCTTCGCCGTCGGCGACGGTCAGGTAGATCGTGTCGCCCTTGTCCAAAGCAGGCTCGCCTGCATCGTAGCGTTTCGCAGCGTGGTTCGGATCGATGAGCTTTCGCCTCTGGGCCGCGTATTCCTTGGAGATCAGTTGGCGGACTGGAATCTCGTTGAACGCCGGGTCGGCGTAGAACTTCGCCCGGTCTTCGAAGACGAGCTTCTTGGCCTCGATGAAGCAGTGCATGTAATCGCGGCTGCCAAAACCCATGCCTTTAATGTCATAGCCTTCGAGGATGTTCAGCATTTGCAGGGCCGCAATCCCCTGGCCGTTGGGAGGCAACTCCCAGACCGTGTAGCCCCGGTAGTCCGTCGAGACGGGATCGACCCATTCCGAGGTGTGCTCGGCCATGTCCCGGTACGACAGGAAACCTCCCACGCGCTTCATGAAGGCGTCGATGGTCCGCGCGATGTCGCCTTTGTAGAACGCGTCCCGGCCCTGCGCGGCGATTCGTTCGAGCGTGTTGGCGAGATTCGGGTTCCGGAATACCTCACCTGCTTTCGGCGCGGGCGCGAACGTCTCTCTGAACCCCTCATAGCTTTCCAGGACCGGCACACTTGCCTGCCACTGAGACGCGATCAGATCCGATACGGGGAACCCGTCGCGGGCGTAGGCGATCGCCGGCGACAGGATCGTCTTCATCGGCAGCTTGCCGAATCGCCCGTGCAGCTCGAACCAGCCGTCCACACAGCCGGGGACTGTGACGGGCAATGGGCCTCGCGGCGGGACATACTCCAGGCCCTGTTCTTTGAAGTGGGCCAGGCTCAGCGAGTGCGGCGAGCGTCCGCTGGCGTTGAGTCCATAGAGCTTCTGCGTCCGGGCGTCCCAGACGATGGCGAACAAATCACCTCCGATCCCACAACCCGTCGGTTCCATCAGACCCAGCGCCGCGTTGGCGGCGATGGCGGCATCGACGGCGCTGCCGCCCTGCTGGAGGATATCGAGCGCGACCTGCGTCGCCAGAGGCTGGCTCGTGGCGGCCATTCCGTGCTGAGCGATCACCCGCGACCGGCTGGCGAACGGCTTGCCCGTCACCCGGTCATACGCCGCCAGCGGTTGTGTCACAAGCAGAAGAAACAGCGATGTGAAGACTGCAACTCTCATAGGCTCACCCTGGCCAACAGAAGACAAACAGACCACACAATCCCCATTGTGGTCCCCGGCCGTGGCAAACGCAAGCCCATTCCAAGACGAGGATCGGAGCATCATGAGGGCGACGCGTGCGTCGCCCCTACTGGACAGGCCGGAAGACCCGCCGGATGCGGGACCGTCATCGATCAGCTTCGGCCGGGGAGTGCTGGTGGCAAGGGCGAATCATGATTCGCCCCGACGGGTCTGATTGCGGCCTCCCTGTCGAGTGCTAATTCGCAATCAAGAATCCGCAATCCGCAATTCACCACGCCTCGCCCCGGCCGGCTTCTCTCATCCTATGTATGCCCTTGCGGGCACGCTACGAACGGCTGTCGCCTGCGCGCTTGCTATGCGCGTGGGAGCATGCGTAGAATACAGGGGGGGCAGGTGGACGCGAAGGTCTTCAGTTCGGGAGGTACGAAGATGGCGACGCGACAAGAGAAACACGAGACACAGGACGGGGCGCTGACCCGGCGGCGATTCCTTTCCACGAGCTGCCTGGCCGCATCGGCTCTGGGGGTCGGGTTGCCCGCCAGATCGCTGTGGGCGCAAGGGACCTCGGCGTCCCCAACCATCGACCGGATCGATCCCGGATACATCGGGCCGCAGTTCTTCGACGAGCAGGAACGACAGGCGTTGATGGACGTGGTCGATTCCGGCTCGCCCTTCCGCTACTGGGGACCGGGGACGCCGACGAAGGTGCTGCGGTTCGAGGAGGGATTCGCCAAACACATGGGCACGCAGTTCGCGCTGGGTGTGACGAGCGGCACCGCGGCGCTGGACTGCGCCGTGGCCGGCCTGGAAATCGGGCCGGGCGACGAGGTGATCGTTCCGGCGTACACGTGGTGGTCCGACTATACCTGCGTGGTCCACGCGGGGGCCCTGCCCGTCTTCGCGGACATCGACCGCACGCTGAATATCGACCCGAAGGACTTCGAGCGGAAGATCACGCCGCGAACCAAGGCGGTCATCGCGGTCCACCTGCTCGGCGGGCCGTGTGACATGGAGCCGATCATGGAAATCGCCCGCAAACGCAACGTCGCGGTCCTGGAGGACTGCGCCCAGTGCGTCGGCGGCTCCTATCGCGGCCGCAAGCTCGGCTCGATCGGCAACGTCGGCATCTACAGTTTCCAGATCAACAAAACAATGACCTCGGGCGAAGGCGGCGCCGTGGTAACCAGCGACCCGGTCCTCTACGAGCGGGCGGTGCGCTTCCACGACATGGGCGGCCTGAACGGACTCTTTGCCCAGCGCACCGGAGCCAGCCGCGTGCCCACGTTCGCCGGCGAGAACTTCCGCATGAGCGAGCTGACCGGAGCGCTGCTCGGCGCCCAACTGCCCAAGCTCAACGCCATGGTCGCTGCGCTGCGGAGCCATGCGGAGGCCGTCTACGACGGCATCAAGAAGATCGACGGGATCCGCCTGCGTCACCGCCCCGACCCGGAAGGTGACATCGGCTACAGCGTCTTCTTCGAGATGCCGGATAAGGAAGCCCGCGACCGCTGCATCGAGCAGTTGCGGCAGCGCCACGTCCCGACCTCGACCCTTTCGGGTTCCGTGCTGCTGCCGATCGCCGAGTCCGTTATGAACAAGCGCGCCCGGCACCCCAACTGGCCGTCGTTCAACAGCCCCGAGGGCAAGGCGATCCAGTACGGCCCCGATTGCTGCCGCCAGACGCTGGAGATCTATGACCGCTTCGTGCAGGTCCGCATCGGCCCCAAATACACCCAGCGGATCGACGACTACATCATCGACGCCATCCGGCAGGTCCACAGCGCCTCCGCATAGACACGGCGGCAACCCTTATCCGTGCTGATGCAGGTCCCATAGGGCCGGATTGAAGGCGGCGCTGCGTCCGGGACAGCCTTGTCTGCGGCAGACCTGGCAACTGCGGAAGTCCACTTCCGTCGCGAAGTGAATGCCCGAGACGGTCTTGTTGGGCTTCATCAGAAACGACTCGGTCAGCTCGACGCCGATCTGCCCTTTTACATCGCCGAGCAGCGCGAACAGCTCGCGCTGCTGCTCGATAGGCCAGACGTCGACGTCGCCCGAGCCCGGGCTCATCGACGACATCTTGCCCAGCGCGAAGCGCTGCTTCAAGTGCTCATTCAGATGCCGGATCGCGCCGCGGAGCAGAACCGCTTTGATCGCGTCCCACCAGAACTCGGCGAGAAAGTCGCCCGCCGGCAGCGTCACCGTGTCCATCTCGTGTCCGCACGTGGCGACGAAGGGAAACACCCGCTCGATCCGGTCGAGGTTCGCCCGCAGCATCCGGCTGGTGAATGTCACGCCCTCGACCGTGACCGTGTCGGCCCCTTTGCCGTCGATGAACGCCTCTCTATAGAGCGCCTTCGGCCGCGCGATCTGCCGAGCCTTCGCGATCAGCTCGCGTAGCGTCCGGCCATCGGGCGAATCCGGCTCGACGTGGACAGTCCTGGCGATGGAGACCACGTCCAACTCAAACGGAATATCGATCAGCTTCTTCATCCGGGGGCCCCACCTGTCCACGCTCTGCGACTATCTTGCGCCACCGTCCGGGTGGTGCCGGCCGACATAGCGCACCGAGGACAATCCGTCCAAGTCGCTGTCCTGGGTCCACACGATCGCGTCGTAGGCCCGTGCGGTAGCCAGAATCAGACTGTCCGCCATGTGCAGTTTCATCTCCGCACTGATCTTCGCCGCCTCCATGGAAATGGGCGCCGTCACGTCAACAACGGTGCCCTGCTGCATCAATGCCACCGCCTGCAGAGCGGCATGCTCGCCCCGCTGCTGAAACACACGCTTGAATACCTCGTAGAGGTTGATCGTGGACACCAGCAGATGCGCGGTGTCCTCGACGGCCGGCGCGAAAAAGGGTGCGTTCGGACCTTCCGCAAAATACTCCAGCCACCCCGACGAGTCCACGAGATTCATAGCCGATCCTTCTCTCGTCGGACGTCCGTCTTGATGCCCCGGAGGAATCCCCGCATCTCTTTGATTCTCCGGAGCGGGACGAATTCGAGACGGTCCGAAAACTGAAGGACCTGCAGCTTCTGTCCGGGCTGAATTCCCAGTCTCTCTCGTACGCTCTTGGGGATAACCACCTGGAACTTCGGTGATACCGTGACCGTAACCATAAGCTATTATCCTATTTGAATCCGCTTTACACTAAACTATATCGATCATATTCTGGTATGTCAACGCGAAAACCCCCGAACCGGCCATTGCGGGTGCACTGCGTGTTTGTAGGTAGGTTCCTGGGGAGGCCAGGAAGGGGGCTGTCCTCTCGGAGAGCGTGGTGGATGTCATTTCGACGAAGGGCGAAGCCCGCACGGAGAAATCTGGCCGAGGATAAGGCCATAGCCCGTTCGCAGCCAGATTCCTCCACTCCGCTGCGCTCCGGTCGGAATGACAAAGTCGACTGCGCCCCCCGTGCCGGTCTACCTACAAACATCAAGTGCACCCGGACATTTCCGGCTGAATCGGCGACGATGGATGCACAACCCCTTCTTTCTGGCCATTGCCCATGTGGCCTTCGATACACCATGCCAGGCAATCAAGCACCTCATAACACTCTGATGGCAGGCTCCAAAACGGATCCACATCGATAATGTGGTTGAGGCAGTTGATGCCGTAATGCCGATAAGGTCCCGGATGCTCCTCGTTGGCGATGGTGGCCTTCTGGATGTAATCCAAGAAGTGTGATTTGCTGTAGATACAGAAGTTCACCCCTTCGAATACCTCTGCATCATCCGCTACCGTGAAGCACTCGTCGCGAACAGAATACGCGATGTAGCTATCGAAGAAGATCTCGTAGGCGCAACAGTCGGCATCTGAGATGATAGGCCGACTGCCCGGAAGAGGAATATCTCCCACCATGGCATCGGCCTCAGGCTCGCCGAGCTTAGCTTCCTCAATCACCAGGCACAACGTGTTGTTGCCAGGTTCGCCGATTGTAGCCAGGTAGAGATACTCATGCTGATTGATTTGGTCTATGAGGCTCATTCTCATCCACCTGTCCGCTTGACGGTATACCCTTGTTTTCGGAGCTCCTCGACAAGGACGTCGCGATGATCGCCCTGGATCTCGATGACGCGGTCCCTGAGGGTCCCGCCGGCGCCGCACCTTCGTTTGAGCTGCCTGGCGAGATTGTGCAGCGCGTTTTCAGCGAGGGCAACTCCGCTGATCCGCGTCACGCCCTTGCCCTTGCGTCCCTTGGTCTGGCGGCTGACGCGCACGATCCCATCGCCCGGCGGAATCGCCGCGGCCTGGGGCTGCCGACAGACGCACTCGCCCACCGGTTCGCCGCACGCAGGACACACCCGTCCCCGCGCCGTCGGATACACGATGCTGGTTCCTTATGCCATAGACACCCACACCCCTGAGGCCGCAAACCACGTGACAGGTCAGGCGTTCGTCCACTTGATCTGAAACTCGATCTCCTCGTCGCCGCCCTCGCGCTCGTGCTCGATGTTGAACTCCGCCCGAACGGGCACGTAGATCCGCTCGCCGGCGATCTGAATCGCGAACTTCTCGCCCTTCTCCAGCGCATCGGCCAGCCGGCGCAGCTTCGCCACGAACTCGCCTGTAGAATACACCTTCTCCACATCCCGATTCGATTTGCCTGCCATATGTGATGCTCCTCGATGAAGATAAGCTCCCAAATCCCGCCGCTCAGGCGACACGGCTTACGAGCTTGGGTGCAATCTCGTCTGGACGCGCGTCACACCTCAAGATACACCCCGCCTCGTGCAAGGGCGTCGCGGAGCGCGCCGTAGGGCAAATCGCGGGCGTCGCAGTGGCGGGCCGCACAGAGTGCCGCCGCGGTGCCGGCGCCCTGGCCCTGGCCCATGCAGCAGACGGTGTTGCGCGTGGACATGTGGGCCTCGTGGCCCGACGTGATCATCATGCCGCAGGCGTAGAGGTTCTCGACGCCCTTGACGCACAGGGCCCGGTACGGGACACCGTACGTGCCACCGTCTTTGATCTGAAGGCGCGGGGCGCTGTCGTGGAAGCCATAGACCATGATCTCGTCGTCGAAATGCCGGCCTTCGAGCACGTCGGGCAGTGTGATGTCGTAGTCGCACTCGATGCACCGGCCCCGCCGGATGCACAGCTTCGGGCTCGTGCGCGCCATGAAGGCCTTCTCGCACCCGGGCACGTGTTTGCGGAACAGCTCGACCGCCTGCGCCATCCGCCGCCGGATCTCCAGCTCGGCCTTGGCCACCGCGTCGCGATCGGTCGGGCTGACCGGCAGCTTGAGATTGCACTTGATGAACATCAGATAGTTGTCGTGCACGGTCGTGGTAATCATGGCCATGCCGATGGCGCGAGCGGCCCGGGCCAGCTCCGGCAAGTTCACCCATTCGGCGCCCGCGCGGACGATCTGGTCCGCCTTGCCGCTGCGCATCCCCCTGGCCAGTTGGCCGCTGAGCTTGTTGGCCTCGATGAACGCATGGTACTTGTCGATGTCGACGTTCCCGATGCCCACGCTGTTGCACACGGGATAGTCGTTGGGCTCGGTGTACTTGGCGCCCGCGTAAGCCGCCAGATCGCCGTAGGCGGTGCAGTCGATGAACGACTGGGCGTAGAACGCCTCGCGGCCCGCGCGGCTCTCGACGATCGCGCCGCGAACCCGCGAGCCATCCATGATGGCGCCGACCAGCAGCGTGTTGACGAAGACGTGGACGCCCGCTTCGACCAGCATCTCGAACGTGACGAGCTTGTACAGCTCGGTGTCGATCGCGGTACAGACCGAATCGTAGTCGTAGGCGGTGAGCATCTCGGCGTGGCCCGAGCAGCCGCCCACCTTCATGAGCCTCTCGACGATCTCCTGCGGGATGCCGCGAACGACCTGCCGTTTCTCGACACCGAACGCCTTCCAGAGGTTGAAGAAACTGTGCAGCGCCGTGCCGCCTTCGGTGACGGTCCCACCGGGATAACCCTTGACCTCAATCAGAGCGGTGTTCGCCCCCTGCCGTGCGGCCGCAATCGCCGCGACCACGCCGCCCGTACCCGCTCCGGCCACCACCACGTCAAACCGGCGAATCGGCAGTCGCCGGGCCGGCTCGTCGCAGTAGTCTCCACTGTCCCCCGTCACCCGCGCTGTGTCCAGCGCCAGGGGCGCGCCTGCGCCGGCCAGCAGCATCCGCTTCGAGAACTCCCGTCGATCCATGCCCATTCTCCTTTCCGTCAGATGGCCCCGGCGCCCGTCGATGGACTGCCGCTTCCACTCCTGCCATCAGCAGCCCAGAGGTTCACCATCGCTCCCATTGTTGTGGCGATCTTACGGCGAGGCAAGGTATTTTCCGGCCGCTGCGACACGATGGTGATCTGCCGGCCCCCCAGGTCCACAGCCCCTCTGCTCTGTCCACTCAGTAGAGGCAGGCGTCGAGGATGGAGAGGACCTCGTCGAGGACCGCCGCCGGGGCCTTGGCGATGCGTTTGACGTGGCGTGCTCGAAAGTCGATGGACTTGATCTGCTCGGCCATGACGAAGCCGGTCACTTTGGCCGACTCGCCGATTCGCACGTGGAAGGGAAAACTCCGATCGGTACTCGTGATGGGGCAGACGATCGCCAGCCCGGTATGCTTATTGAAAAGGTAGTGGCTGATGACGAGCGCCGGTCGGCGACCCTTCTGCTCGTGGCCCGACTGCGGGTCGAAGGTCACCGCGACAAAGTCGCCTCGGCGCGGAACATAGGCAGCCATCTACCAGACCTCTCTGCCAACCGGAGCACCCCAGTCAATTTCGCGTGTATCATGCCCCTTCGGGATTCGTCTGACCAAATCTGCCAGGCGGTGTTTGCCGCGTACCCGTTTCAGAGGGGCTACCACGATCACGCCGTCCTGAACAGCAACCTCCACCGGATCGCCCACGGATATCTGCACGTCATCCAGCAGTTGCTTGCTCAGCCGCAGCCCCTGACTGTTGCCCCATTTCTGCACTCTGGCGACCATAACCGATCCTCCCATGGATATACATAGTATAGCCATCCTTCGGCGGGGCGTCAAGCGACTTCCACGGCGCAACCGGCCGATCCGGTCTCAGTTGTCACTGAGAAAGCGGCGTAGACCAGGGGCTTGAGCGTGGCGGGGATCGCCTGCGAGTACGGCATGTACTGTGTCAGGAGCATCACGATGGACTCGTCGTCCGGCGAAATGCCGAAGAAGGTGCTGGGGGCGTCGGACCAGCCGTACTCGCGCGCCGTCGAGACCAACCCGCCCCCGCCCGACAGGAACGCACGCGGTTCGAGAAACGCGCAGCTCCCCAGTTCGTTCGTCGGCTCCAGTCCGCCGTTCGAGGCGCGACCATAGCACCCGGCGAAGCGCTCGTGTTTGTCCTTCGGGACATAGAAGCCGGTGTCCCTCATGTCGAGGGGTTCGAAGATGTTCTCGGCGAAGAAGACGTCCAACGTCCGGCCCGAAACCCGCTCGATGACGTGGCCCAGCACGTCCGTTTGAGACTCATCGTCACTCTCCAAGAATCGGCAGGGAACCAAACGCGCCAACCACACGAGGACCATCGAGGGCGTATTGTCGGCGCCTGCCGCATCCCACGCAAGCGAATTCCCCGAGCTTCTCGCTTCAGCGGACGGAGAGAATCTGTTCGAGCGTCTGTGTGCGCTGGGGCGCTGACGACACAGGTGTCGCGGGAGGCTCCGGCCGTGCTGCCCGCCGGGCGGCAGGGCGCACCGGCTCGCGCGGGATGAATTCGGCGACGAACCTCTTCGTGTGGTAGATGGTGATCAGTTTCTCGATCGCCAGGAGCAGGCCGAACATCACGAATACGGGCCGCGCCTCCGGATTGCCGAGGACGGAGCCGACCAGGGCGACCAGTGTGATCAGCAGCAGGTACGATTCCGCCAGCGCGTCGAGCACTCCCAGCAACCAGCGCCGCACATAGAAGTAACCGCCACCGGGAAACAGCAGGGAATACTTCACGGCTTCGGTTTCGGTCTTGAACGCCAGCCCGCAACCGGAACAGGCGGCCGTCCGCGGCGTCAGCACCTTTCCGCAGCCCGGACACAGATGGCTCCGCTCGGGACGGTCGCTCGGCTCGGCCGACTCGGGGGAGGTGATGTTGAGACGTTGGATGATCGCCCGATCTGGGCCGGGAATCCCGAAGAAGCTCTCCGTCTTGCCGGTCAGGTACTCGGCTCGCAATACCGAGCCTTTGACAAACAGCTTGCGGCAATCCCGGTACGGGATCTGCGCGATCGAGCCGCGATACTCATATTGCGCGGTGGTCGGAATGTGGAAGATGCGACGGTCCGTGAAAACGAATAAGGCACGCTTGATCGTCAGGATCAGCAGGTGGCCGATCGTGAGCTGCTCGAGAGTCGAGAACGGCGAACAGCCCGTCGTCACGAACACGATGGTTTCGCCCTCTTCGAGGAACGGTGTGAGGAAGCCGAGTTTCTGTAGCAGTTTTGTGCGTCTCTTCTCGATCCGGGGATTGTGGTTGCCCTTCTTGTCAACAAAGAGAAAATCCGTGTTGACGGGCAATCCGGATATCGGACGTTCCGGCGGAACGACCCGGGGCGTTTCCTCTCTGTGCATGGTCGTGGCTCTCCAAAATCGCTCAAAAACAGCACACCCATTTATCGGCCAATCCGGGTCGTCGCTTGACGCGGAACTCGGAGAGCGTTTCGGAGAATCGGGCGGGAGGCCGGGAAATGCGCGTGACGCCGATCAGCGGATCGGCAACAGGACGAAGATCACGACGTCCCAGACCGCGTGACTGATCAGCGAGGGCCAGACGGAGCGGAATCGCCAGAACATCACGCCCCAGAACACGCCGCACAGGCCCGCCGCCGCCAGCAGCATGAGATTAAACGACCAGATGTGTACGAGCGTGTAGATCGCGGCCGTCACGATCAGGCCCGCGAACGGGCCGAAGCGCTGCCCGCAGCGGCGCTGGATGTACCCGCGCCAGAAGATCTCCTCCGCCGGACCGACCCAGGCCAGCAGCAGCACGCCGATCAGCCACAGGTCCGCCTGACTCCGCGTGCGGTAGACCGAAGCGACCTGGTCCGAGGCAAAGGGCAGGATCGCCGCCGCGATCTTATGGCCCACGAAAAACATCAGATAGAGCACCAGCGCAGAGACCAGGCCCACGGGGACATGCCACCAGCGGAATGCGAAGACCTCGGCCAGCGAATGGCGGTTGAGCCACAAGCCCGTCAGCGCCAGCACGCCGCAAGAGAGCGCCATCGCGGGCCAGAACGGAACCGCATCGCGCGTCCACGGCGAGAACATCACGAACCAAAGCCCCGCCGCCAGCGCGCTGAGTGTCCAGACGGCCCCCATCAGAGCAACGCTCCGAGCAGAATCGCCAGCGCAAACAGCAGCCCGAACGCCAGGTGCAACTGCGCGGTCTGCACGTCGAGCGTCGCGATGGTCTGGGGCTGCTGCGGCTGACTGCAAACCACGCGCCGGACGTTCCGCACCGCCAGCGGCGCCGTCAGGAACACCAGCAGACCCCACGGGCCGACCAGCCCGCCGGCGATCATTCCGAGCACCGCAACGTACGCCCCGCCGACCAGCGCGTAGTATTCGAAGCGCGCGCGATCGTGACCCAACAGATTCGCGACCGTGCGCACGTGCGCATCGCGATCGTGCCCGATGTCACGCATGTTGTTGGCGTGGAGGATGGCGGCGACGAGACAGCCGACCGGAAGACTCGCGATCAGGACCGCGTGACTGTACGAGCCGGTCAGCACGAAGTACGATCCGATGACCATCAGCGGGCCCATCATGACGAACACCAGGGCATCGCCCAGCGCGAGGTACTTGCAGCCGACGGGCCGGGCAGTGTAAAAGACGCCGCTCAGCAGGCCGATCACACCCAGCGCCAGGATAGGCCAGCCGCGCAGTGCGATGAACAACAGGCCGATACCACAGGCGGCCGCAAAGAGCACGAAGCCGCCAACGAGAACCTGCGCCGGGGTGAGCAATCCGTTGACCAGGACGCGACTGCCGCCGTAGCTGTCGTCGGTGTCCACACCCTTGACATAGTCGGAGTAGTCGCTGACCAGATTCGTCGCGGCGTGCATCAGAACCGACGCGACCGCCACGAACGGAAACAGCCACCACGCCACCGGCCCGTCGAAACGCGCCGCCAGCGCCGCCCCGACCACGACCGGGACGACCGACGCCGGAAACGAAAACGTCCGCACCGCCTGCAACCAGACGGCCCACGTGCCCCTGCGCCCTGCCACAACGTCCACCATGCTCATCTCCAAAGGACCTTAACGTTCGAGACGTCCACTACGATACCGACCCGCTTCGGTTCGGGCAACCGTCGATTGGACGCGATTACGCGTTTCGAGGCGAGATGCGGAAAAGGCCCGCGACCCTTATGTCACCCCGAGCGCAACGAAGTGCAGGTGAGGGGTCTGGCCATCGAGAACACCCTTCCGGTCCGTAGCCGGATTTCTCCGCTGCGCCTGCCTTCGGCAGGCTCCGGTCGAAATGACAAGACCGCCATCGGAGGCGTTCGCAGAGCTGAATGATGATTCGCGCCTGCCTGCAGACACGGACTGTCCAGGGGCAATCAGAAACCGGGGCGGCTACACGAACAGGTCGCGACGGCGCCAGACCAGGGCGCCGACGCCGGCGGTGGCCAGGGCGATGGCGGCGAGGATCGCCATGTTGCGGACGGGCCAGCCCTGCCAAAGATTGGAGTAGTAGATCAGGTAAAACAGCGTCGCCTTCCGCAGAAACTTCAGATCGGGCCACCACTGGGCGACGATCGCGACGAAGTAATTCAACGTCAGGAAGACAACCGAGATTCCGACCGCGGCGTAGAACCGCCGGAACGTCACCGCGATCAGCAGGGCGAACGCGCCGAACGTGCCGGCCAGCAGGCCGGACGTCATGGCGATGCGGAAGAACAGGTGCAAGTCGATCGGCTCGGTGAACGTGTAGAGGTTCACGGCCGCCGCCGTTCCGGCGAACATCACCAGGACCAGGCCGAACGTGCCGACCAACGCCACAATCGCGGCACAGACATAGACGTGCGTCTTGGCCACCGCCCGGCTGAGGATCAGCTCCATCGAGCCCTTCTGCACCTCGGCGGTGAGCAGGCCCGCCGGCACGCCCACCACGAACACCATCTGAAGAAACATCACGAACGGATGCTGATAGCCGATCGTCAGCAGGGCCGTCATGCTGCCGGAATCGAGCATGTCGCCACCCAGCGCGGTCTTGACGATCGACGGAAGCATGTTGATGAAATTCAGAAATGTCCGGACGTTGAGGTTGTCGTGGACGATGCCCGCGACCGCAATCTGCATCAGGAAGATCAACAGGCCGATCCCGAGCCACGCCGGAAAGACCCGCGCGAACCAGAATCGCAGCAGCACGAACGGGAATCGCGGACGCGACGGGCGGCTCATGCGTCACCTCCTCGCGAAGCGACGCGACCGCGCGAAGCAGAACCCTCGGACGGCTCTCGATAATACTGAATGAAAGCGTCTTCGAGCGACATCTGCGGCGTGGCGATTCGCTCGACCGCGAACCGGCTGAGCCATTTCAGCACCGGATCGGCCTGGCCCTGGTAAGCCAGGTCCAGCACGCCGGGCTTCTGCTTGACGACCCGCACGCCCGCCAGTCCTTCCGGCAGGCGCGGCGCCAGATGCCCGTCGCCGAACCAGACCGTCAGCCGGTGCTCGCTGCTCTGAACAATCTGCGCGATCGGCGCGACTTCGACGAGCCGGCCTTCGCGCAGGATGCCCGCGCGCCCGCAGACCGCAGCGACCTCGCTTAGGTCGTGCGACGACAGCAGCACGGTCGCGCCCTGCTCGGCGGTCTCGCGAATCAGGTCCAGCGCCGCCTGCCGCATCAGCGGATCGAGCCCCGCCGTCGGCTCATCGAGAATCAGCACCTCGGGCTCGTGCTGGAACGCGTAGACCAGGCCCACCTTCTGGCGATTGCCCTTGGACAGGTCGGCCACGCGCCGGCTCAGGTCGAGCGCGAACCGCTCGGCCAACTGCCTTCGCCGGGCCGCGACGCGCGCACCGCCTCCGAGAGCGGCCAGCACCTTCAGCGAGCGGGCCGACCGCATCGTCGGCCAGATGTGGAACTCGCCCGGCAGGTAGCCGATCCGCGCGTGCTCGGTGGCCCTTCCGGCCACCACGCGCCGGCCCAGCACGCGGACCTGCCCGCTGGTGGGCCGAAGCAGACCCATGATGCAGCGAAGCGTCGTGGTCTTGCCTGAGCCGTTGGGTCCGAGATAGCCGAAGATCTCGCCCGGCTCGATGGCGAACGTCACGTCCTCGACCCCCCGGGCCGAGCCGTACCGTTTCGTCAGCGATTCGACCTCAAGTGTTGCCATCGTTCATAGTGATCCCGATGGACGTCGGGATAAGGCGTTATCTGTTCCACGTTCGTAGCGACGCCGTGATGCGTTATTTGTTGCGCCGAATCCGGTGACGCGATCGGCCTGTACGGATAGACGCACGAAATCCGCCTTGCTTTCACGGAATCCTGGAAGCCGGTAGCTGCGAGGAGCACAGAGGTCCCGCAGACTCCTGCGGTCTGAAGCCTGCAGCCTTCCGTCCAAGTCGATCCTGCCTACGCGGTCCGGCTGGTGACCTCGACCAGGTGGTAGCCGAACTGCGTCCGGACCGGGCCCTGCACCTTGCCGACCTCGGCGCTGAAGACGACCTCGTCGAACTCCCTGACCATCTGGCCGGGACCGAACGTGCCGAGGTCGCCGCCCTGGCGGCCCGATGGACACTTCGAGTGCTTCCGCGCCAGGTCCGCGAAGTCCGCCCCTGCTTCGATCTGCTTCTTGAGGTCTTCGCACTTCGCCTGCGTTTCCACGAGGATGTGCCGTGCCGCCGCTTTTGCCATCGTGCTCTCCAGTCTTTGGCGTTTCCTTGTGGCCCGTTGACCACCCGTCGCGGACCGTTCATCGTTCGCAGCGAGGTCGCAAGGCATTACACCCGCACGCCCCCACTGCGAGCCGGCCATTGTGCCCCAAACCCGCCCCCCACGCAACACAATTCGATGCACGATAAGCCGTTCGACGCCGTCGGAATGCAGCAAGCTCAATGCCTGAGATGTGTCGGCGCGCCCCAGTTTGTCATTTCGACCGGAGCGGAGCGCAGTGGAGAAATCCCGTCACGAACCGCAAGCGCGCCTCGCCTATGGCCAGACCCGTTCGACTCCGCTGCGCTCCGCTCAGGGTGACAAGAAGAGACACTGCCGCCCGCCGACTCCCCCATCCCCAAGGCTTCGCTGCGCTGCGCCTTGCGGCTGCCACACGGGGCAGCGCCCATCGTATTTCCGTAGGGGCGAGGCATGCCTCGCCCTTGCCCACAACATCTTGCCCCGCGCCCATATGGGCATACGGGCAGAAGACAACGCCTCATCCCGATCCCGACGTGCATCGGGAGCGGGATCACTACAAACGGCACACGTCGTATGCCCGTAGGGGCGAATGATCATTCGCCCCTACTATCGCCACCAGCGAATCGCGGTCTCACTCGAGCTCGTGCCAGACGTAGGCGCCGGCGGCTACAGGCAGGCGGTCCTCGCCGCGATTGCGGAAGACCTGACCGCCGGGCAGCGTCTGCCTCGTGGGCAGTTGCGTCTTGGGAATCGGCATGTCCTTGCGGCCGACCGTCAGCCCCCAGGTGCCCTCCAGCCCTGAACCCCATTGCAGGCAAACCATCGGCCGATGCGTCTCGTCGAGCGACAACCGCACATAGTGAGGCTTCAGGTCCAATACCGGCGAGGGAAGGTTCACGTCGCCCGGCGTCACTCTCACAGCGCCGTCTTCATCCCTCACGATTGCTATCGCCTCTTCGTTACAGACGTTCGGATCGACCGTGTCGAGCCACGTCTGCATGGCGGGAATGTCCGCCTGTCGTTGGACATACCGTCGAAAGCCCCACAGCCGGAACTGGTATCCGGGCGGCCAGAACTCGTAGAAGAGCGCCAGCAGGGACATCACGCCGACGATCACAACCACCCAGCGCAGGAGCAGCCTGCGGAAACCACGAATGTGCCTGGGCCAGGCGATGAACAGCCGCAACGCCAGAATCCATGGCCCGATGAACAACAGCAACCCCAGCCCCATGAAGGCGAGAAGGCCGTAGAAGCCCCACGAGGAGTGTCCATCCCGCCGCGTCCCCAGGTACTCCAGCGCCGAAGGTCCCGAACAGAAACAGCACGCCCAGCAGCACCACATCCCACGTATACCAGGGGCAGGCCGGCTTTCGTGCGGCTGGGGTCGTTCGCATTGGACGCAGGCATCGCCGAGTCCCTCTTGTACAACGGGGATGTCCAGTCGTCTCGGGACCGCCCCGCTCTCGTATCCTGCGGGGCCCGCCGTGGGGTCCCGCCTCTGACAGCACCATTGTGCCGGAGAGAACGCCAAGACGCAAGCGCATTTCGCGCCAGCGCGTCGTTTGCAGTGGCGTCGTGAGACGCGACCTTCCATCGTGCGCACCGGCCCTCGCAAGGCTGGGTATGCCCCTTCGACAAGCTAAGGGCAGGCTCTTACGCGCACACTACGAGCGCGCTGCAAACCCTGTGGGCAGGGGCGAGGCATGCCTGGCCCCTACTTGGCGGCGGCGAGCTTGGCGAGGTCGATCTTGCCCATGGCCTGCTTGATCGCGTCCATGGTGACCGCGTTGCCGCGGACTTCGACGACGAAGCGGTCGGCCGCGAAGATGCGCAGGGCCCCACTCTTGCTCTCGTTGTCGTATTCCTCCACCGCCTTGCAGCCGTTGTACATGGTGGTCTTCTCGTAGCCGGTGTCCGTCTCGCGGTTGTACTGGGCCATCGCCCAGCCGGTCATCCCCATCTTCATCGGGCCGCTGAGGTTTCCGACATCGGTGATCGTGACATCGATTGAGCCGTCGCCCTCGGCGGCGGCGTACTGGGCCTCGGCCACGCAGATATCGACCCCGGCCATCTGCGTGCGTTCGGCGGAAGCGTCGGTGCGATTGAAGCCGGGCAGTTCCGCCGGCAGGAAGCCCTTCACGGTCGCCGGCGACAGGGCCGCAACGGTGGCGCCCTGGTTCATCTGGGCCAGAGCCTGTTTGGTCTGCGCCTCCACCTGGGCCATGTCGGGCGCCGGAGTCGACGAGGCGGACGGTGTGCTGGCCATCTGCTGGGCGCCGGACGGCGCAGCCGTCTGGCTCGGGGCCGGAGCCGCCGACGGGGCAGGCGCCGGAGATCCCGATCCGCGTGTCGGCTCCTGATCCTTCTTGCCACAGCCGGCCAGCAGCAGCGCAACCACAAACAAGGCAACAACGCCATGCATTCTCACGATCGAGGCCATACCTGAGTTTCCTTACACAAGCGGTTTCTTTTCATTTCTGTCATGCCAGGGCAACATTGTCGCCGCAGTCGCGATGCAAATCAAGCGGGATCGCGGAAATCGCAACCCGCCGGCGCTGCGGATTGCGCAAAAGAGCTTATTGCCAACACCGAGGGGGCCGGGCATAATGCCGCAAATAATTGGCGTCACCCGATGATTGATGGACAGGAGGTGGAGAAGCATGAGAACGGTGCGGATGGTGTCCTGGCTGCTCGTGATCGCAACAGCATGTCCCGTAGTGTCGTCTGGATCGGAATCGGCGGCGGTCGATGCCCGCCGCAAGTACAGCACGACGAACAGCACGCCCCGCGCGGACGTCACGCCCCCGACCGCACCGGCCACCCTGGCGTTCAACCGTCGGTGGGAGCCGAAGGAGCAGGCGTTCTCGTTCCTGGCGCCGCCCGACTGGACGCTCGACGGCGGAATGTTCCACGTCAATCCGGCCCAGACGGGTGGCTCGACCAATTCGATCAGCGCCAAGTGCGACCTGACGCTCAAGAAGGACGCCGAAGGCACGGTCTTCTTCCGCTGGCTGCCGACGTGGAGCTATGCGGACATGAGTCGCAACCCGCAGTTCTCGTACACCGCCGCGATGTTCCCGCCCGGCTCGCAGTACCAAGGCATGACGGTCCGCCCGATGCCCGGCGTCAACCAGTTCCTCCAGGAGCTGTTCCTGCAGGTCCATCCGCAGGCGGCCGATGCCCGGCTGGTCGAGTTCACGCCGATGCCGGAGCTGGGCGAGGTCTTCCGCAAGATGTACAAGTCGCTCGACGATACGATGCAGGCGGCGGGGTTCCCGCCGTTCGGCTACGACGGCGGCGGCATCCTCGTCGAGTACACCGAGGGCCAGCGCCGCTACCGCGAGACGCTGTCCACCTGCCTGGTCGACATGCGCGCCTCGGGCGCGATGTGGAGCAATCAGTACACGCTGGCGATGCGGGCCCCCGCCAACGAGACCCTGGTGTGGAAGCCCGTCTTCGACATCATCCGCCAGTCCATGAAGCTCAACCCCGAGTGGTTCGCCCGCGCCTCGCAGGCCGACGCCGAGCGGGCAAAGGCGGCGCAGGAAACCATGCGGTACATCCAGAACATCGACCGCGAGATCTACGCCAATCGCGCCAAGACCAACGCCGAGATCCGGCACGAGAGCTACCTCTGGCTCAACGCCCAGAACGAATACGTCAATCCGTTCAACGGCCAGACCGAGCAGGACACCGCCCAGTTCAAATATCGCTGGACCACCGAGCAGGGCGACATGATCTACACGGATCGGGCGGACTTCAATCCGAACACGACCCGGCCGTACAACGACCGCACCTGGAAGCTCACCCCCGTCCGCGAGCGGTGAGGCGGCCGCGGCCCCGATTTTCGCATGGCGCAGCCGGCGGCGACTGTCTAAGACTAAAGCAGTCCTATAATTTTTTTCCCGGTGGGCGAACCCGCCTCTCGGGCCGGCGTAATAAGCGCAGTGATCCGGACAGGGATGGTTGGATGATTCCGGAAAGGACATGACCATGAAGGACTCACTGCTGAAAACGCTCGACTGCATCACCTACTCGTTGATCATGATTGGGGCCTTGAACTGGGGCTTGGTGGGCCTGTTCCGCTTCGACGTCATCGCGGCGTTCTTCGGGCCGATGAGCGGGTTGAGCCGCATCGTCTACGCCACTGTGGGCGTTGCGGCCTTGTACGACCTGTTCGCGATCCGCTCGATGATCCACCGCTGGGACGTCCACCTGCACCACCCCGCGCCCGTGCACGCGTGATCGACCACGCTTCAACATCTTCACTTCCTACAGCCCTCTTGCTCGTCGCAAGGGGCTTTTTTTTCGCGCCGGGCGGAGAGCGTGAGGCGGAATCGTCTACGGGTGAAGACGGTTGTACTCTTCGAGCAGCTCAATCGTGTGACGCAGCAGCGACAGGTCGCCCCATCGGCCGTGGCCCGGCACCACGATGCGCGCCTCCGGATACCGCGTCGCCAGCTTGCGCACCGAGGCCGACCAGGCGCGCATGTCCGCATCGCCCGCAAAGCCGGGCGTTCGTGACGCCAGGGCCTTGACCATGCAGCCGCCGACACCAGCACCACCAGCCCAACCCACCACGCCGTGACACACTTCATACGAACTCTTTTTCCAGGCAACCCGCCTCATCCTACCCGCCGCCAAACCATGCTACAAGCCCCCGTTCGTAGGGGCGAGGCATGCCTCGCCCTGACCCCTTGTCCCCCGCCCCCGCCGCGATTATAATACCATGACCTGAGACACTTTCGCGGAAAGGCCTATGGGACAGAACGAGACACTGAACGACGACAACAAGAACTGGGTATACCTCCTGGAGCCCGATCCGCCGGCGCTGGCCAGGGCGAATCGCCGCATTCAAACCACCCTCTTCGGCATCTTCGCCTTCTTCGCCACCGCAATCTGCTGGATCTGGTGGATCAGCCCGCCGGGCGGCGCGCGCCCATCCCTGCCCCTGCTCGCTGGCGTCTGGGTCGGCGGCATGCTGCTCTCGCTGCTGGCCTTTCGCGTCCGTGGCATGGTGAAGGAAAACCAGGCGTGGATCGGCGCGGACTTCCTCGCCGCCAGCGACCCTGTCACTGGTCGCGGCATAACGATCGCCCCCTTCCAGGACATCGTCGCGGTCACCATCGGTCTGGCCAAAGGCCGCATCGTCGAGGTCGTCGTCCGCGCCAAGCGTCCGACATGGGTGTACCTGCGGCACGTCAAGGACCCGGCGGTCGCCGTCCGCGCGATCTTCGAGTCGGGTCCCGCCCACGTGAAGTGGCGATGCCGGGGCTGGCCCTTCACGAGGCTCACCCGTGACGAAGTCGCCGCCCTCATCGACGACGCCGGCCTGCCCTCCATGAACGCGCTGCTGCCGCCGGGAGCCACCTGGGGGCGAATAGATGAGATGTTCGTCCGCGACGCGAAGGGACGGCTGTCCGCCGGAGGATCGGTCCGCCGCGTCAACATGGTTGCCCGCAAATCGCCGGCGACCGAGGTTCGTTAGCTCTTGATTCACAGCATGTTACGCAACGCATAAAAATATGTGGTTTTTAGTTGACGAATACTTCCTTGTCGTTTAGACTGAAAGCGTCTCGCCAGGGTGAGACGCGACGCCGCCCACGGGGCGGCGATTGACAACCGACATACGAGAATCCGCTCCGTCTGACGGAGTGCCGGCCCAGGGCGGTGCCGCCGATGGCGCACCGCAGTGCCCTGCGGGCCGGGTCCCCTGCCGCTCGTGTGCCCATTCCCTGTCCGCACTCAATCCATGCAGAAACCCCACGTCTCTCGATGCGCGCCCGTGCGCGAAGAAAGGAGCGATGATGACCAAGTCCCGCAAACCGACCGAAACCGAACAACCGCAAACCACCGACAGTCCGTGCAACCAGTGCCCGGCCGACGGGCCGGAAAGCCCCTCGTGCAAGCGCCAGTGCAGCCGCTGCGTCTACGCGCAGTGGGTGCGTCCCGGCATCAGCGCGCTCTTTCCCATGGGCTGGATGAGCCGCCTGATGTGCGTCAACTGCGACGCTTCGCCCGGCCAGATGCGAGAGGTCTCGCCCACCTTCTCGTGCGCGAACTTCCGCCCGCGCCCCGAGCCCCCGGTCCGGCTGCCGGAGCCGCAGCCCCCCAGCGACGAGATCCGCTACATCGCCTTGACCAAAGGCAAGTTCGCCATCGTCGACGCCGCCGACTACGAAGCCTTGAGCCGGTACAAATGGCACCTCGTCGCGCCGGGCAAGCTGTACGCCGGACGCAAGGAAAACGGTAAGACGATCTACATGCACCGCGAGATCATGCAGCCGCCGCCCGGCATGATGATCGACCACATCAACGGCAACGGCCTCGACGACCGCCGGGCCAACATGCGCACCTGCACGAACCAGCAGAACATGCGGAACCTCCGCAAACGTCACTCCGGCTCGTCCATCTACAAGGGCGTCTACTACGACAAACGCCGCCGCACGTGGTACGCCCGCATCTGCCACAACGGCAGGAACATCCACCTCGGCACCTTCGCCACCGAAATCGAAGCCGCCCGAGCCTACGACCGCGCCGCCCGCGAACTCTTCGGCGAATTCGCAAGGCTCAACTTCCCCGAGGAAGTTTAGACGTCGCTCCCCTCGACTTCGCTCGGGGCAGGCTTCGCTCGTGACCCGTCGCTCGCTTTGCGTATCTCGTATCTGGTATCTCGTATCTCGCAGGCCGCAGGCCGGGTGTGTGTGAGAACATCCTGGCAACCGTGTGGCAGCCTCAAAGCGGAGCCTTGGGGATGGCTGATACGATCCCGGCCCGCGTGTCGTTGCCGGCGTCCTGCGGCGAGAAAACTCTTGACGCCCGGCGAACCAGTACGTATACTCTTCAATAGGATATTACGTACAGGAGCAGGATTATGGCCAAGCTGACGCTGAATGCGGACGCGGAGACAATCGAGAAGGCCAAGCGCCTGGCGGCGGAGCGCCATACGAGCGTTTCGGCTCTGTTCAGCCGGTTCATCCGGGTGCTGGCCAACGGTGCCGGCAGCGACATGCCCATAGGCAAGATCGCGAAGAAGGCCTCCGGCATGATCGACCTGAAGGGCCGCGATTACAGGGACGTGCTCACCGATTCTCTCCGGGACAAGTACAGGCTGTGAGCATGAACGTGTTTGTCGATACGAACGTGCTCCTCGACGTGCTGGCCCGGCGGGAGCCATTCTACGCACACAGCGTTGGCGTCTGGACGCTGGCCGAACAGGGCCGCGTGAAGGGTTTCATCTCGGCCATCAGTTTCAACAACATCTACTACGTTACGAGGAAGCTGCGGACGCGCCAGGCCGCCCGTAGAATGATGGCGTTCCTGCGCGATACGTTCGAGCCGGTGCCGCTGGACAAACAGATTCTCGATCAGGCCATCGACGCCGATTTCGAGGATCTGGAAGATGCGATTCAGTACTTCAGCGCCGTTCGCGCCAAATCCGACTGCATCATCAGCCGGGACGCGAACGTATTCCCCAAACCCGACCTGCCCGTCCTCACCCCCGCCGAGTTCCTCTCCGCCCACACCTTTTGAGCGTCGCTCCCCTCGACTCCGCTCGGGGCAGGCTTCGCTCGTGACCCGTCGCCCGTGCCGCCAGAGGCGGCGTAAAACCTCGTCGCTCGTGGCCCGTGACTCGGGTTTCAACGCCGTATCTCGTATCTGGTATCTCGTATCTCGTGGGGCCGCAGGCCGGAGCGGCAATTGGCGGTTTGGGGCATTGGGATTTCGGTCCTTGGGATTTGTTTCGAGTTTCGGGTTTCGTGCTTCGGATTTCGGCGGCCGCATTTGGCCTTGCAGTCCGGCCGACTGGCGGGCACAATAATCATGTTGAAGCGTGCCCTGGCACCGGCGCGAGCGGCGGCCACAGGTCGTGACGATCTCGCGTGATCGTGCGTCTTCTCCAGAGACCAGCCTCGCGAGATCAGGAAGCCCTTGACGAACTTCTCGGCGGCGCTTTGGCAGAGGAAACACACGGTGTGATAGATGGGATTCGGCCTCGCCATCTCATGCTCGGCGACCGCCAGGTCGCCTTCGGCGTGGCGCAACCATTGCTGCGCCGTGTCGCTGGGATGGTCATCGGGCGCGGTCATAGAGGACCTTCCCCTCGGTCAGGATGTGGCGGGTGTAGAAGGGGTTGCCGTCGGCGACGTTTCGGTCGATCTGCTCGGGCGTGGCTACGATCAGGTCCACGGGGAATCGGCGGCCCCACAGCAAATGCTCGATCTGGCGACGGACCTGGCGGTTGGGTCGGCCGCTGTCGTGCACGATGAGCAAGTCCAGGTCGCTCGACTCGGTCGCCTGCCCCCGGCTGCGTGAGCCGAAGAGGATGATCCTGCAGGGGGAAATCGCGTGGACGATCTTCTCGACGACGTAGGCGATCAGGTCCGGAGTAACGTCTCGCGTCGCCAATCGCGGATCAGCTTGAATCATCGACTCCTGCATTGTCGTCCGACTCGCCGCCACTTGTCCTATCTCCACGTACATCAGGTCGGTGAGGTCTCCAGGCGAGACTTAGCTGCCCGGGTGTGGGCAAGGTCGGGGGCGTCCTCGACGACGCACATGTTTCCCTCGACTATCGCTCTTTCGAAGATCAGCTCGGCTTCGACGAAAAGGGCGCTGCTTTCGGCCTTGAGGTACCGTGCGGCCATTCGCGAGTAGTCAAGGTCGATCTCGATACCGATGCTATTGCGCCCATACTTCAGTGCCGCCACCATCGTCGTGCCGGAGCCACAGAACGGATCGAGGACCGTATCACCGACAAACGAGAACATCCGGACGAGGCGGCTGGCCAGTTCCAGCGGAAACGGCGCCGGGTGATTCCGCGTCGAGGCGCCCGGGATGTTCCAGATCTGCTGGAACCACTGGTCGAAATCCTTCTTCTCGATCATGCTCTCGCGTCTCTGCTCGGAACTGGGCTGCCGATACCCACCCGGCTTGCGCTGCATGAGGATGAACTCCATGTCGTTCTTTATGATGGCGTTCGGTTCGTAGGTTTGCCAAGGAACTTGGATCCGTTTGCCACCTCATAGGACGCGTTGGCAATCTTGTGCCAGATGATCGGGTTGAGATTGTCAAAACCGATCTTCCGGCATCGCACCGAGATGTCGGCGTGCAACGGGAAGACAAGATGCCGCCCAAAACGCCGTCTCGATACGCACACATCGCCAACCACGCAGACGAGTCGCCCGCCGGGGACGAGCACCCGGAAGACATGCCTCCAGACCTTCTCCAACTCGTCCAGGAACTGCTCGTAGTCGTTGATATGACCGAGCTGGTCTTCGTGCTCGTTGTACTGCTTGAGATTCCAATAGGGAGGGGACGTGACAACCAGATGGACAGACTCATCCGCAAGGAATGAGAGTTCTCTGGCATCTCCGTGAATCAGCCTGTGTCGTGTCTTGGTCATAAACCCTATCGAAAACTGGAAACGTGCGCGACAAGCGACCGCGCGAACTGGACCAGAGAAATGTCCTCGGCGGGGACCCGGTACTCTCCCCGCAAACCCGTCTGGCGGTCACGGCACTGCGAAGGCCCTGATCCGCTTTGCCACCATCGACCTGCTTGGTTTGCTGGGCTTCCCGTGTCGACCAGTAATGCGCCACCGCCTCTTGCGTGCGCCGATGAAGCTCCCTGAATGTCCTGTTGTCCGCCATGGGGGCAATCATACCACAGGGGCGCGGCATTTTCCAGTCCTTCTACGGGTGAGGTATCGGCGCTGGTCTGAGAAAAGAACGTCCTCGGACAACGCTTCTACCCATCTACGCGTCGTACGCGAGCGACGAGCGACGCGCGACGCGGAAATGACGGCCGAGCCGTCATTTCCGGATAATATCCGTGATCTTCATCAGGCGAGATGTGTTGTCGCGTTCGGCCTCGGAGAGCTTGTCGTGGATGTAGCGGGTGGTCTCGTGGATTTCGGGGATGACGACGTGTTCGAGCACATTGACGCGGCGGCGGGTCATCTGGAGCTCGACGGCCAGCAAACGGGCCTGCTTTTCCTTCTCGGCCAGTTCGATCAGCAGGTCGAACGCACGTTCGAGCGACAAGAGCGCCACATCCATCTCGCCGGAAGTCGTGGCGTACCCGTAGCAGATGATCTCGCCCTCGATCTCCTTGAGCAGGTGCGGGACCTTGACGTTCATCACGGAGGCGAACTGCATCGCCATACTGAACTTCTTGGTGGGTACTTCCAGCGCCGCCCTGGTGTACTCCGGCTCCATCGAAGCGCGGGCCAGCATGAACCGGCGGAACGTCTGCGACAGTTCCGTCTCGACCTTCTGACGGAGCGGCTGGATGTCCCGGGCGATCTTGATCAACTGGCGCGAAATCTCGTCCCGCTTTTCGCTGAGCAGCCGATGACCCCGGCTGGCCAGCGCAACCCGCTTTCGCAGCCGCAACAGTTCCATGCGTGTGGCGTTTACGTTCGCTAACATAGTTCGTCGCTCCCGACGCGTATCTCGTATCTCGTTGTTCGTATCTCGAATGGTAGAGATTACGCCAGCTTGCTGATCAAGCTGGTGAGCATGCGAGACTCGTGATCGAGCATCTCCAAGAGCACACCTTTCTTCGCGTCGTCCAGATACTTGAGCTCGGTCGCGATCTCGACGTGGGTCTCCAGTTCCGCACAAGAACCGAGCGCCACGTACAAGAACTGCCGGTAGTCCTTATTGTGATATCGATTGAACCCTTCTGCGACGTTGGCTGGCACGGAGACGGCGGCACGCTGCATCTGGCTGGTGAGCCCATACTGCTCCTTCTGCGGGAAACCGGCCGAAGCTCGATACGTCTGCCTGACGATCTCCATTCCCTTCTGCCACACTTTCAGATCCCGGAAATTCCTGCTGGCACCTTTCGATTCCGGCCTTCTCTTCTTGCCATTCTCTTGTCTCTCATTCATCGTCGTCACCCTCCTCTTCATTCGCTAACGAGATAGAACAAACGAGATACGAGATACCAGATACAAGATACTATGTTGCCGCTTTCTGCCGGAACTTCGGCATGTACTTCTCGATGAGCTTGACGTCGATGCGTTTGAGCTCGGCGTTCTCGAACATGCTCAGCAGCTCCCAGCCGAGGTCCAGCGTCTGCTGGACCGTGCGGTTCTCGTAGTAGTCCTGGGAGATGTAGCGGGCCTCGAACTCGTTGGCGAACTTCATGTACTTGCGGTCCTCATCGGACAGGGCCGCCTCGCCCATGATCGTCGCCAGCTCCTGCATTTCCTTGCCGCGTGCGTAGGCGGCGTAGAGCTGGTTGTAGAGGTCCGCGTGGTCCTCGCGGGTCTTGTTCTTGCCGATGCCCTTGTCCTTCAGACGCGACAGGCTGGGCAGCACGTCCACCGGCGGCGCGACGCCCTGGCGGTGCAGCGAGCGGGACAGGATGACCTGGCCCTCGGTGATGTAGCCGGTCAGGTCGGGCACCGGGTGGGTCTTGTCGTCTTCGGGCATCGTAAGAACAGGCGCCATGGTGATGGAGCCTTTCTTGCCCTTGATGCGTCCGGCCCGCTCGTAGATCGTCGCCAGGTCGGTGTAGAGATAGCCGGGATAGCCGCGACGGCCGGGCACTTCCTTGCGGGCGGCGCTGATCTCGCGGAGGGCTTCGCAGTAGTTGGTCATGTCGTTGAGGATGACCAGCACGTGCATGTCCAGGTCGAAGGCCAGGTACTCGGCGGCGGTCAGGGCGAATCGCGGTGTGGCGATGCGCTCGATGGCCGGCTCGTTGGCCAGGTTGATGAACATGACCGCGCGCTCGATCGCGCCGGTGTTGTGCAGGTCGTCGATGAAGAACTGGGCCGCTTCGAACGTGATGCCCATCGCGGCGAAGACGACCGCGAATTCTTCCCCCTCGCCCAACACAGTGGCCTGGCGGGCGAACTGGGCGGTCAGCTCGTCGTGGGGCAGGCCGGAGCCGGAGAAGATCGGCAGCTTCTGGCCACGAACGAGCGGGTTGAGGCCGTCGATCGTGGAGATGCCCGTCTGGATGAACTCGTTGGGATAATCGCGGGCGTACGGGTTGATCGGCTGGCCGTTGATGTCGAGCCGGCGGGTCGGGATAATGGCGGGGCCGTCGTCTTTGGGGACGCCCAGGCCGCTGAAGACGCGGCCGAGGATGTCGGGCGAGACGCCCAGCTCCAGCGGCTTGGCGAGGAAGCGAACGGTGGTGTTCTTGACATCGATGCCGCTGGTGCCCTCGAAGACCTGGACGAGGACTTTGTCGTTCTCGACCTGGAGGATCTGGCCGTGGCGGATGGAGCCGTCGGCCAGTTCGATGTCGACGATGTGGCCGTACTTGGCCTCGTCGACCATCTCGACCATCATCAGGGGGCCCTGAATGTTCGTGACTGTCTGGTATTCTTTCACCGATCGCATGAGGGACTCCTACGGCTGTCGGGAAGCGGTTCGCCTCGTTACTGGGCGGCGGCCGCACCTTGAAGCTGTTTCATCTGGTCTTCGATTTTCCGGCGGATCTGGCGGATCTTGTCGATCTCGTCCTGCGGGATGTACTTGGCGCGGGCGATGTCCTCGCGGACGGCCAGCTTGAAAATCTCCGCCGTCTCGACGCCGGCCTCGATCGCTTCGAGGCCCTGGCGGTGGAAGTGCAGGACGGTCTTGAGCATCTCGTACTGCTTGACCATCGAGGTGTACGTGTCGACCGCGTGGAAGGCGTTCTGGTGCAGGTAGTCCTCGCGGAGCGACCGCGCCGTCTCCAGCGCCAGGCGGTCGCGCGGCGACAGCGCCTCGGCGCCGACCAGGCGGACGATCTCACGCAGCTCCGACTCCTGCTCCAGCAGCGTCATCGCCTCGACCGTCATCCGCTCCATCTCGCGACCCTGCTCTTTGTCGTCAAAGCATCTCCACAAATACTGCTTGTAGAAGCTGTAGGAGGTGAGCCAGTCGATGGCCGGGAAGTGCCGCTGATAGGCCAGTTCGCCCTTGAGCGACCAGAAGACCTTGACCACGTGCAGCGTCGCCTGGACCACGGAGTCGGACAGGTCGCCGCCGGGCGGGCTCACCGCCCCGATCACCGACAGCCCGCCTTCCCGCTCCGGCCCCCCCAGACACTTGACCCGCCCCGCCCGCTCATAGAACGCCGCAATCCGGGCGCTTAAATAGGCCGGATACCCTTCTTCGGCGGGCATCTCTTCGAGGCGGGTGGAGATTTCGCGCATGGCCTCGGCCCAACGGCTGGTGCTGTCGGCCATGAGGGCGACGGTGTAGCCCATGTCGCGGAAGTACTCGGCGAGCGTGATCCCGGTGTACACCGACGCTTCGCGCGCCGCGACGGGCATGTTGGACGTATTGGCAATCAGCACCGACCGCCGCATCAGCGGCTCGCCACTGCGCGGGTCCTTCAGCTCGGGGAACTCGGTCAGCACATCGGTCATCTCGTTTCCGCGTTCGCCGCAGCCGACGTACACGACGACGTCCGCATCGACCCACTTGGCGAGCTGGTGCTGCACGACGGTCTTGCCGGTGCCGAACGGTCCGGGCACGCACGCCGTCCCGCCCTTGCTGATCGGAAAGAACGTATCGATCACACGCTGCCCGCTGACGAGAATATGCTCCGGCGCCAGACGCCGCGCGATCGGTCGCGGATTCCGCACCGGCCAGCGCTGCATCAGCTTCAGCTCGTGCGTGGTCCCATCGTCGCCCCGGCACGTCGCCACCGTTTGCTCGACGGTGTAGTCGCCTTCGCGAATCCCTGCGATCGTACCGCTGACGCCGGGCGGGACCATGATCTTGTGCACCATCAGGCTCGTCTCTTTCACCTCGCCGATGATGTCGCCGGCTCCGACTTTCGCACCGTCGGCCACGGTCGGCTTGAAGTGCCACTTCTTCTGTCGGTCGAGACCCGGCATGTCGCTGCCGCGGCTCATGAACTCGCCCTCGACGCTCACCAGCGCATCGAGCGGCCGCTGGATCCCGTCGTAAATGCTCTCGATCAGTCCCGGCCCCAACTCCACGCTCAGCGGCGCCTCCGTGTCCACCACGGGCTCGCCCGGCCCGATCCCGGTCGTCTCCTCGTAGACCTGAATCGAAGCCGTGTCCCCGCGCAGCTCCACGATCTCCCCGATCAGGTTCAGCGCGCCGACGCGCACCACGTCGTACATGCGGGCGCCGGCCATGCCCTCGGCCACCACCACGGGACCGGCCACTTTGACTACGCGACCTACTCTTTTCTCACTCATCACGAAAACCTTCTCAATTGTGCTGGAGAATGTTGATACCGGTAGCGAGCTTGAGGACCTTGCCCAGCGCCTCGGTGGCGAACCCTTCCGAGGCGGTTGTGAACGGCACCACCACCACGCAGGGGGTCGGCTTGCTCTCCGTCGGCGCAAAGGCCGCATCCGCCTGCGGCGCGACGTTCTCGGCCACCACCACCAGAGCGTAGCCGGCGTCGACGATCTTCTCGGCCGCCGCCACCACCTGCTCGGCCTGCTGCTCGACCGCAAACGTGTCGGCCCCGAGCGCCCGGAACGGCATCACGAAGTCCGCGTCACCCAGTACTGCCACTTTGCCTTCCATCTACTTCGTTCCTTGTGAAGCGTGAAACGTGAAACGTCTTTCAGACCTCAAGCTCACCCGAGTTTCTTCACCAGATTCCTTAGCATGCGAGCTTCATGATCGAGCTTCTCAAGCAATGCACCCTTGGCCTCCGCGGCCAAGTATTCCAGTTCCCCAGCGATTTCGATCTGCGTCTCCAGCTCGGCACAAGAACCCAACGCTACATACAGGAACTGCTTGTATTCCTTGTTGTGGAACCGATTGAAGCCTTCGGCGATATTCGACGGAATTGACACCGCCGAGCGACGCATCGGACTGGTCAGACCGAACACTTCGTGCCGAGGAAAACCTTCAACCGTCGTGTAAACATCCTTTACGGTCTCAATCCCCTTCTGCCAGACATCCAAATCTCTGAAGTTCGTGATCTTCCTATTCATCCCCGTCACGCTTCACGTAATCCGGTCCAGAATCAGCCTGGTGTCCAGTTGGTTCTTCTTGGCGGTCAGGATCAGGCGGACGGTGCGGATCTCCTGCTCCTTGGTCAGCAGGAACGCGATGATCGGCTGCGGTCCGGCGGTCACCTGGCTGGTCGCCTTCAGATAACCTCCGATATACTCCTCGCACTGCTGCTCCATCTTCAGGAACGACTGGCTCGATGCCACGTACCCGGCCCCCTGTTCGACGAGGCGGTAGTACGGCGTAGCGAAGAACAACTGGCCCAGCGTCTCGTAGGCGCTTTCCTGGGCGTGGCGCAGCCGGTCGGCCTCGATGAATCCGCCCGGCAGGAACACGCCGCGAGGATCGGCGTCGCGGAACTTGACCCGCAGCAGAGTCCGCAGGTTCGTCAGATCGATCTGCATCCGGAACAGGTTCAGCAGGAACGGATGCCCGATCTGCTCGGCGGCGGCCATCTTGTACTCGGCCTCGCACCGGTCGATCGTCGCATCGATCTCGCGGACGTCCTTGTTCTGGTAGTAGGCCAGCACCGCCTGCTCGGTCGCCTCGCGCAGAGGATCCGGAAACAGGTTGTAGTTCTCCTCCTCGAACGCGCGGGCGAGCACATCGACCGGCACGTCCCCCTCCTCGCTGTAGTCGGACCCGACCGGCTTGTCGGTCAGCACCCGTCGAAGGGCCAGACGCAGGTTCGCGTAGTCGTCGCGACGGCGGAACACTGTCACGATCCGTTCATCGAGCATCCACTCCGCGAACAGCGCGCGGACCGCCGCACGCTTGTCCAGAAGGATGGCCTGGATCTCGTCGAAACGCCCGCCGCCCTGCGGCAACGCGTACTCGCCCACCGTCAGCGACGCCACCGCCCCCGCAAAGTCCGGCGCGTTGGCCATGTCCATCAGCACCGCACGCGAGAGCAACTGCATTTCCATCGCCCGGACCTGGGCGCACTGCGCGGTGTACCGCCAGTCCTCCGGGCCCACCTGCGGATACGTCAGGAACTCAAACATCGTTGCTTCAGATCGCACGTTTGGTATCTCTTTCGCTGGGGTCGCTCGTCCGGAACCACTCAGGCAAACAGGTCCTTGGCCAGCTCGATCTCCAGGGCGGTGCGGGCCTGGTCGATCAGCGGGTCTAAGGAGACATTCGTCTTGATCTTGCCGCGACGCAGGACAAACCCGCCGGCCAGATGGTGGCGCTCGGCGGCCAGTCTCAGGTTGCCTTTCTTACCCTGTCCGACGAGCCGACCGTTGACATCGTTGATCAGGTTCTGGTCGATGCGGTGTTCATGGGCGCCGACGACGACTTCTTCGTCTCCGGTCTCGACGGCCTCGACCATCAGGCGGGCCATCAGTTCCCGGTATTCGTGGTCCGGCAACTCCGCGAGCCGCTGCTTGGCCCGCGCGAACACCTCGTCGAGGATCGCCGCCTTCTCGGCCAGGTACGCCTTGGCGGCCTCCATGCGGGCCTGGGCCAGGATGTGGGCCTTTTCGTCCTCGGCGGCCTTGACCACGAGGGCCTCGGTCTGCTGGCGGTAGTCGGCCAGTTGGGCGTCGAGCGCGGCGCGCTCGGCGGCGGCCTTGTCGGCGGCCTCCTTGGCGATGGTGGCGGCCTGGGCCCGGGCGTCCGACAGTATCTTCTCGATGACCTGTTCTGCTTGCATCTGCATCATCCGCTTAGTAAGGATTCGCGTTTGTCGAGCCGAGACGCTCAGGCCGCCGCGGCCGGCGCTTTGATCGCCAGGAGGATCAGCAGAGAAATCAGGAAGCCGAGCACGGCGTACACCTCGACCATGGCGGCGTAGAGCACGCCGGCCTTGACGGCCAGTTCCGGCCGCTTGGCGGTCAACAGGATACCTGCCGCACAGGTCTTGCCCTGATGGATGGCGCTGAGCATGCCGGCAAAGGCCACCGGCAGACACGCCGCGAGAATCGCCAGCGAATTCATGAGATTCAGGCCGTCGGCCGCCAGAAACTGCTGCACCTTGCCCAAGGCGAAGAAGGCGATCACAAAGCCATAGAAGCCCTGGGTCCCCGGCAGCACCACCTGAAGGAACAACTGTCCGTACCGTTCCGGCTTCTCACTGAGCACCCCTGTGGCGCTGCGTCCGGCAATCCCGATACCGATCGCCGAACCGATGCCTGCCAGGAAAGCAGCCAACGCGACACCCAAAAAAGCGATTCCCAAATTGATCTGACTCATCGTACGTTCCCTTTCTTTCGCTCTCGTAAGGAGGAGCCCGGCCCCGCCTCCCACATCCCGGCAGTGGCTCGGCGCCCGCCCTGCTTGACGGTTTCGGTTCTCAGTCCGCGGACGAACGGTCCACCTGAATATGTCGGTATTCTTTGCGCAGCGGCTCGAACTCCCGCCCGCCACCCTGCAGGAACTTCGTGAAAAACTCGACAAACTGCAGACGCATGCTGTGCACGAACGCGCTCAGGCAGGAGTTGGCGATGTTGAACACGTGTCCGCCGACAAAAATGACGATGCCGAGAATCCAGCCCGGCACACCCAGTTTCATCACCTGCATGACGATTGAATTGACCGCCATGCCGAAGCCGGCGGTCACCATACCCAGCGCCATCAGGCGGATGTAGCTGAGCACATCACCGACGTAAAAGACGGTGCTGAAGACGTTGTAGCAGCCCATGCCGATGCGGGCGCCCCAACTGCCCTGCCGTTCACTGAACAGCACAATGCCCAGTGCCGGCACGAGCGCCACATAGCCGAAGAGCCTCCCCACCCCCGCCGGCAGCACACCGGCCTTGGCCAATCCGAAGAGCATCAGGCTGTTGAGCCAGACGAACCACGTCCCATGATCGAAGATCGCCTCGCGCCGGTCCCCCCGCTTCCATTTGTGCCAGAAGGCCAGTCCGATCGCGAAGATGATCTGCAGATAGCCCAGGGCCAGCGAGATGTAGAAGAAGTGCATCGGCTTTTCGAGCGGGTCGAACCACATCACGGCATTGCGGAAGCCGTTGAGCTGCGGCAGGAAGACCTGGATAGCGTCACCACACCAGCCTCCGGTCAGCGCTCCGGCGATCACCGTCGTGACCGAGCAGGCGATCATCATCTTGATGAACTTCGCGTCGCCCTTGACCTTCTTGAGGACCCACCAGAGCACGGCGATCATCACGATCCCGTAGGCCGCGTCGGTCAGACAGATGCCGAAGAACAACGCGAAGAACGGCGCCAGGAACGGCGTCGGGTCCACATCCGTCGAGTGCGGCATACCATACAGGCGGGTAATCACCTCAAACGGACGCGATCGCGCCGTGTTCTCGATCTCAACCGGTTTCTCTTCGCCCTCGGCCACGTCGATCTTCCCGACGCCGGCGGCGTCGAAGCGGCCCACGATCCGCTCGAGTTTTGCGTAGTCCTCGGCGCGGACCCAACCCTCGAGGAGGACGGTCTGTTCGGTGCCCGGGGCGCTGCCGCGGACGGTCTCGCGACTGAGCACGTTGCGATAGTGATCGTCGAGGATCTCCAGCTTCAACAGGTCGCCGGCCAACTGCGCGGCCCGCGCCTTCTGTTGCTCCAGCTCGCGGCGGGACCGGTCCAGCCGCTGACGGTGATGCGCGATCAGCTCGGCAACCGTCCCCTGCATGCCTTCGAAACTGACGGCCTCATACTCTACCGAGCGCAGGGCCTTGTGCACCTCTTCGGCCCGCTCGTTGAGCGCCACGATCAGACACGCCTGGCGGCTGCCGGCCGTGCCGACCTGTTGCAGCGTCGCGCCGAGTTCGGTCAACTTCGCCGATGCCTGCGCGACGTGCTGGGAGGGAATCAGTCCGGTCCAGCAGGTGACGCGATGGAGCCGGCCGATCTCCTCGACGGGCGTCGCGAGCCCCTCCCACGGACGGAGCGTATCCAGCGTCGCCTGCGTGGCGTCGCACTCGTTGGCCAGGCGATCCATCCGGGCCGACAGTTGCTCCGTCTCGTTCAGGACGTCCAGGGCGTTCTCGCCGGAAACCAGTTCGGCATACCGCCCGCCGTCGATCCGCGGGAGCGGCTCAAAGAGGCTCCGCTTCGCCTGGCGATAGGGACGAAGGAAACCTACGGCACGTTCCAACCGCGTGTGGGTTTCTTCTATGTCACGCGGCCGGCGGCTCTCCGCCTGCAACTCCGGCGCCTGTCTGCTGACCATGGCCCGCTGGGCGTCGAGGATCTCGACGATGCCCGCCTGCTGCAACTGCTCGAGCAAGTCGGCCGCTTGGGAGCGGTGACAGACGATCAGCACTTTCGCCATCTTGACAAGGGCCATACTCAGCCTCTCAGGTAACTGACGACCCGGTTCACCGCCGCGTCGATCCTGGCTTGCGCTTCCCTGCGGAGCGCCTGGCGTCGCGCGTCGGCGTCGGCCTTCAACGCCGCCGCCTCGGCCCGGCCTTCCGCCGCCGCTTTGGCGACCGCGGCATCGATCGCCCGGCGCCGCTGCTGCTCGGCCTCGGCCTGCGCCGCGACACGGCTCTGACGCGCCGCTTCGGCGGTCTTGACCGCCTCGGCCTTGGCCTGCTCGATGATCTCCTGCGCCTGCGCTTCGGCCTGCTTGATTCTCTTGATCAGTTCCATGTGCCGGTACACCCCTACTGTCACAACGACTCGAAAAGAACCGGGAGTCTATAGCACCCACACCATCGTGGCAAGCAAAAACCCATTCGGAAAGGCCGTCACAGCATCCGCTCTACGCCGGAGACCAACTCCTTGACGTGCGCCAACGATTCCGCGAACTGCTGCTTCTCCGAATCATCGAGGTCCAGTTCGATGATCCGCTCCACCCCCCGCCGACCCAAGACGGCCGGAACACCGACGAAGTATCCACCCACCCCATATTCGTCACGACAGTATGCAGAACATGAAAAAACACCTCTGGTATCTCGGAGAATGGCCTCGGCCATCTTGACCGCGCCGGCGGCCGGCGCGTAGTAGGCGCTGTAACCCAGAAGGTTCACCACCTCGATGCCACCCTTGCGCGTGCGCTCGACCAGCTCGGCGATCTTCGCCTCGCTGAGAAACTGCGCAATGGGCACGCCGCTGACCGCTGTGAATCTGGGCAAGGGCACCATGTCGTCGCCGTGGCCGCCCATCAAGACGCAGTGGATGTCATCGACACAGACGTTCAGCTCGGTCGCGAGGAAGTAACAGAAGCGCGCCGCGTCCAGCGCGCCGGCCATTCCGACGATGCGCCGCTGCGGGAAGCCCGTCGTCCTGGCGACAGCGTGCACCATCGCGTCAAGCGGATTGCACACGACGATCACGAACGCGTCCGGACAGTGTGCGGCGATCTGCTGACTGACGGACTTGACGATGTTGGCGTTGGTGGCGAGCAGGTCGTCGCGGCTCATGCCGGGTTTTCGCGGCACGCCGCTCGTGACGATCACCACATCGCTGCCGGCGGCCGCCGACCAGTCCGTCGTCCCGACGATGCGCTGCTCCGAACCATACAGACCGCTGGCCTCGGCCATGTCGAGAGCCTTGCCCTGAGCCAGCCCCTTGACGATATCCAGCAATACGATCTCGCCCAGCCGCCTCGTCGCGGCGATGTGGGCCGTGGTAGCTCCGACGTTGCCGGCGCCCACTACCGTGATCTTGTCCTTTGCCATCGCAAATGCCCCTAGCAAGCTCGTTTGAGACAGTGACCGGCCGAGATGCTACAGGGAGGTCGTAGGGTTGTCAATCCAACAGGGGAATAATGTGATTTTTTTCACAGAGACCGTCAGAGACATTCCGTTCGAAGCTGCTGCCAGCGTGCCCTCATGGCGTTCAGCAGGGGTTGGCGGTCGGGTTCGGCGGCGAGATTCCGCTGCTCGTGAGGGTCCTTGCGCAGGTCGAAAAGCTGCTCGTACGCCGGCTGTTGCTCGATGTACCGCAGGTACTTATATCGCAGCGAGACTACGCCTTCGCTCTGGGGAATAAGGTTAGGGCCTTTGCCGCCGGGGCGATTGACGAACAGGTGCTCGTAGAAGAAGTCGCTGCGGCACAGGCCCGGGCGGCCACGCAGCAGAGGGCAGAGGTCCACACCCTGCATGGCTGCCGGCACCTCCACGCCCGCCAGCGACAGGATCGTCGGCGCGATGTCGATGTTCAGGGCGATCTGCTCGCGAACCGCACCCCGGCACCAGGCGGGCAGACGCGGGTCGTACACCAGCAGCGGCACGCGGATCGACTCTTCGTAGCCGTACCACTTGCCCGCCAGACCGTGCTCGCCCAGGAAGAAGCCATTGTCGCCGGTGAACACGATGATGGTGTTGTCCGCCTGGCCCAGGCGCGCCAGCTCGGCGCGGATCCGCCCGAGCACGGTGTCGACGCCCGTGATCAGCCGGTAGTAGCCTTTGACCGACTCCTGGAACTTGGCGGGCGTGTCGAACCGCATCTTCCAGCGCACGCGGGCGGTGGTCGCGTCGTCGCGCAGGAACGGCGGCAGCGTCGCGAAGTGCGCCGGCGCGGCCGTCTCGGGCACGGGGATCGTGACGTCCCCATACAGGTCTTTGTAGATCGGGTCATAAATGAATTGGCGCGGGTCGCTATCCTGCACGTGCGGGGCCTTGAAGCTGACCGACAGGCAGAAGGGTCGGTCGTCGCCGCCCTGGAGGAACTCAATCGCCTGCTCGCCCAGGAGCTGCGTGAGGTGCTTGTAGTTGCCGTGCTCGTCGATCTGCTCGTAGACGGGCTGGCCGGGGATGCCCTTCCAGTAGTCAAACGTCCCTTTGTGGAAGTCGCGGTCGGCGCCGACGCCGTACTTGCCGATCAGTCCGAGGCGATAGCCCGCCCGCTGGAGCCGGGCGGGGTAGGTGTCGGCCCAGGCGGCGTCGGAGAACGGAGTCGCGAAATCGTGGATGCCGTGGCGGCGGCTGTACTGGCCCGAGAAGATGCTGGCCCGGCTGGAACAGCAGATCGACGTCGTGACGAAGGCGTTGGTGAACCGCACGCCGTCGGCGGCCATCGCGTCGAGGTGCGGCGTGCGAATGATCGCGTTGCCCGCACAGCCCAGCGTATCCCACCGCTGATCGTCCGTCAGCAAGAACAGGATGTTGGGCCGCCGGCTCGTCGTCGCCCGCGCCATCCGCCCGCACGCCAGGGCGCCCAGCCCGACCGCCGCCGACCTGAGAAACGCCCGTCGTGTTGTCCCCTGGTTCACCATCGCGGCTCCTTCCATTCCATGCGACATCGACCTACTGCCTCATCATAAACGCCTCGCTCCCGCGTCGCCACAAAAACCCCGAGCGTCTGCCGTCTCGTGCGACAAATCGTGTACGCCGGCGCCTTTTTCGCTTGCCCTTCTGTGGCGCCTCGGTCTACAGTCGAGTCGGCAAGACAGGAATCGATTCGCCGGATCGCCAGCCCTTGGGAGAGGATCTGCCGCAATGAAGGGAGATTGTGTCGGTTGGGGAAGCACACGATGAGAGCAGGGTTCTTCAAATCCTTGTTGAGCTTGCCGCCTGGCCGACGGCGCTCGGCCTTCAAGGGCTGCAAGTGCGTTTTCACCTGGCCGGCAGGAGTCTCGAGCGATCTTCTGATCGACCAGGGGATTCTTGCGGAAACCGACCGCGGAGTGGCCCTGCTGGACCGGACCTCGCTGGACGTGCTCTGGCAGATCCGCGACCGCCGCTACGGCGTCGTCTCGGCAGGACGCATGGTCTGCTCGGACGACGACGGCCTGGTGACCTGTCTCTCGCTCGATACGGGCCAGGACCTGTGGTCCTACCGTCTGCCCGGCGGGAGTTGCATCGCGGCGGCGAAGGGCAAAGCCCTCCTGTTCCATTCGGCCGTCCGCGCGGGGCCCAAAGAGACGCCGGCGGTCGTCCTGCTCGACCTGGAGACCGGACGCGAGTTGCTGCACAAGAGCCCCCCACCCGGCATTCACTACCTGACCGCCTATTTTGATGGCGAACACATCTACCTGCCGTCGGGCGCGTATACAGGCGAGCATATACCCGATACGAGTTGCAGCGATCAAGGCCGGCCCTCGGCCCGCTTCGAGCGGATGCTGGTGTGGGACCTGGCCGGCACAGAGGTCGAATCGATTCCGGCCCCTGCCGACCTGGATGGTCTGCATCTTGATTCCGGCGAAGGGTTCGCCCTGGGCGACAAGGTATTCTCCGGCCATCGAGTCTGGGAGCGTCTGCGGGATGTACCCAGGGCATGCTATCCGGCCAAGACGACGATGCCCACCGTGGGAGAGAGCAGGGATTGGGAGTACCGCAAGGAGCTGCGTTTCAATCTGAAGGATGGCTTTCTGATCGTCGCCGGCGTGGTGGAGTGTCGCGAGTCGGCAAACCCGCACTTTGCAAAGTACGTCGCCGTCGAGTTGCGATCGTTACATGGGAATTGGACGGGACGGCTCCCTTGCGCAGAGAATCTCCACGAGTTGGTGTCCGTGGCGATGACAGAGGATCGGTTCTTTCTGGCGACGGTGTTTGGTCATGTCGAGGCCATCGACCGCGCGAGCGGCGAACCCCTCTGGATGTACGTCTGTGGGGACGCGCAACGTCACTGGCCGGAATCGGGCCTGAGACTGGAGGGCCGCTCCGAGCCGCCGCATCCTGTGATCATCTTCGACCCCGAGCCTGATCTCAGGCCTCCTGCCGCGCGCAGGCCGAGGCGCAGGGTACACCCTCTGCTGGCCGCCTACGACCGGATTGTGCAGGCGGTGCGGTGTCTGGCCCTGGCCCTTCGTCGCAAGACCGGCCGCAACTGACTGGCGACTGTCGCGCGTATCTCGTGAAGCGTGAAGCGTCGGGCGTCGTGCGGGTTGCGCCAAACAAGGGGGGGGTGCACTGTACGCCATTCGCCCTGCCGTGAGACCTTTTTTGCAGGAATTCATTGGACAATTCCTAACCGCCATGATAATGTGTCCACGTTTGTCCAATGTGAAACCCGTTTGTACAGTTGGTGCGACAGATGCAACTTACGGTAAGAGACGTGGCCGCTCTTCTCAATGTGACCGAGAAGACGATCTACAGGTGGCTGAAGAACGGTTCTCTGCCCGCCTATCGGGTCAACAGCCAGTATCGCTTCAGCCGGGCGGAACTACTCGAATGGGCCACCGCCCACCAGATCAACGTGTCGGTGGACGTCTTCCGCGAGCCGAGCGAGCCCCAGGTCTCTCTGCACGCCCTCTCGGAATCGCTGGCCCTGGGCGGCATCTATTATCGCGTCGAGGGCGACAGCAAGGAGTCGGCGCTGCGGAACGTGGTCAGCCTGATGCGCCTGCCGCCGGAGGTAGACCGCGAGTTCCTCCTCCAGGTGCTCCTGGCGCGGGAGGCCATGGCATCGACGGCAATCGGGGATGGCATTGCCATTCCGCATGTTCGAAATCCCATCGTATTGCACGTGACCGAGCCGATCGTCTGCCTGAGTTTCCTCGAGAGAGCCATCGATTTCGGTGCCCTGGACGGCAAGCCGGTGACCTGCCTGTTCACCTTGGTCAGTCCCACCGTCAAGGCCCATCTCCACCTGCTTTCGAGATTGGCATATATCCTGCGTGACAAGAACCTCAGGGCGATCCTGCAAAAGCAGGGCAGCCGCGAAGAGATTCTGTCCGCCATCGCCCGCATCGAATCCGGTCTGAAACAATGCCCCTCGGAAACCCCAACTGGAGAGGACAGATAGATGACGCTTTTCCTCTGCGGGTTGGCGGTTCTTTTTGTTGGCGGTGCGGCGTCACTCCTGAGCGGTCACAAACCGGCACGGGCATCGTTTCTGGGAGCCGGCAGCGCGGTCACGGGAAGTCTCCTCGCCTTGCTCCCGGCGTTCGCCGTGCTTGCCGGCGGACGAACCGAGTCTCTGCGGGCAAATTGGAGCGTGCCTCTGGGTTCGTTCTTTGTCCAGATCGACCCCCTGTCAGCGGTGTTTCTGCTGCCGATTCTTGGTCTTTCCGCCCTGGCAGCGGTCTACGGCACCGAGTATCTCCGGCCCTACCGCCAAGAGAAGAACCTCGGCGCTCCCTGGTTCTTCTACAACCTGCTCGTGGTGGGCATGGCGCTGGTGGTCGTGGCCAGGAACGCCCTGCTGTTTCTCGTGGCCTGGGAAGTGATGTCTCTGGCGTCGTTCTTCCTGGTCACGTTCGAGTATGAACGGCAGATGGTCCGCCAGGCCGGCAACATCTACCTGGTCGCGACGCACATCGGAACGGCCTTCCTCATCGTTTTCTTCGTCCTGCTGGGCGCTCATGCGGGCTCGCTGGATTTCGATACGATCCCGGCGGTTCCTTCGTCGCTGGCGGGCGCGTTGTTTCTCCTGGCGGTGGTCGGCTTCGGAACGAAGGCGGGGTTCATGCCGCTGCACGTGTGGCTCCCTCATGCCCACCCGGCGGCCCCCAGCCATGTCTCGGCGGTGATGAGCGGCGTGATGATCAAAACCGGCATCTACGGTCTGGTCAGGACGCTGACCCTGCTGGGGGCGCCTGCGGCGTGGTGGTGCTGGGTGCTGATCGCAATCGGTGTGGTGTCCGGTATACTCGGCGTGCTTTTCGCTCTGGCGCAGCATGACCTCAAACGTCTGCTGGCCTACCACAGCGTCGAGAACATCGGCATCATCACGATGGGCCTGGGCCTGGGTCTGCTCGGTGTGCACATCCATTCGCCGACGCTGGCGGTCCTCGGCTTTGCCGGGGGGCTGTTTCACGTGATCAACCACGCCATTTTCAAGGGCCTGCTGTTCCTGGGCGCCGGGGCGGTCCTGCACGGCAGCGGGACCGGCCATATCGACCTGCTGGGCGGACTGGTCAAGCGGATGCCGTGGACGGCCGCGGCCTTTCTGATCGGCTCGATCGCCATCTCCGGCGTGCCTCCCCTGAACGGTTTCGTCAGCGAGTTCCTGATCTACCTGGGCGCGTTCCAGAGCGGAATGGTCGGGGGTCTCGACGCCGCGATTGCCGCCGTGATCGTCATCGGCAGCCTGGCGCTGATCGGCGGGCTGGCGCTGGCCTGTTTCACGAAGGCCTTCGGCACCGTGTTCCTCGGGCATCCGCGCAGCATCCACGGCCAGCAGGCTCACGAGGTCGGCTGGGCCATGAAGTCGGCCATGGCAATTCTGGCGGCTCTGTGTATGCTCGGCGGCATGTTGTCGCCGCTGGTGGTCCGCTCGGGGCAGACCGTCGTAGGACAGATCACGTCGCTGACGCCGGCCGCGGTCGAGACCGAGCTGGCCTCTGCCTCGTCGACACTGACGCACTATGTGCTCGTCGCCCTGCTGTTGGCGGCCGTCGCCGGTCTGAGCCTGCTGCTGCGCAGACGCCTGCTTTGCGGCCGCTCCGTTCGCGAGGCGGTCACCTGGGACTGCGGGTACGCGGCACCCGACTGCCGAATGCAGTACACCGCGACCTCTTTCGCGCAGCCTCTGACCGACCTGTTCCGGTTCCTGCTGCGCACCCACAAACAGGTCCGTCCGCCCCAGGGCGTGTTCCCGTCGGACTCGGCCCTGGAGACCGAGACCGCCGATGTCTATGAGAAGTACCTGTATCAGCCTGCGTTCGAGGCGATTCGCCGGTCGTTGGGGTGGTTCCGCTGGCTCCAGCATGGCCGGCTTCAGGTGTATGTCCTGTACATCGCGCTGACCTTGTGGATCCTCCTGATTTGGAAGCTGATGTGACATGATGACGCTGCTGAAGCTGGTCCATCTCGTGCTGGCCTTCGCCGCCGCGCCCCTGCTGCTGGGGATCATCAACCGGACGAAGGCCCTCTTCGCCGGCAGAAAAGGCCAGCCGTTGCTGCAGGCGTACTATGACATCGGGAAACTCCTTCGCAAAGGCGCTGTCTACAGCCGTTCGACGTCCTGGCTCTTTGCCGCCGGTCCGTGGATCGGGTTTGCGGCGGTCGTCGCCGCCACCGCGCTGGTTCCGTTCGGCGGACTGCGGGCGCCGGTCGCATTTGCGGGAGATTTTCTCGTCCTGGCCTATCTGCTCGGTCTGGCGAGGTTTCTGCTGGTTCTCAGCGCGCTGGACACCGGCTCGAGCTTCGAGGGTATGGGCGCCAGCCGGGAAGTGACGTTCTCGGCTCTGTCCGAGCCGGCTCTGCTGATCGCCCTGGCCGCCGTTGCCAAGTACACGGGTTGCATGTCCCTCTCGGACATGATCGTCGCGACGGTCCCGCGTCTGTGGCTGGACGCCGGCCCGGTCGTGGTGCTGGTGGGCTTCGCGCTGCTGATCGTCTTCTTGTCGGAGAACTGCCGGATCCCGGTGGACGATCCGAACACCCACCTCGAATTGACCATGATCCACGAGGTCATGGTGCTCGACCACAGCGGGCCCGATTTCGGGATCATCCTCTACACAGCGGCGCTGAAGATGTGGGTCCTGGGTCAGGTGCTGGTCGGCCTGGTCGTTCCCATTCACACCGGCATTCCTTGGATCGACACCCCGGCGGCGCTGCTGGCGATGGCGCTGCTGGCGGTGCTGGTGGGCATCATCGAATCGTCGATGGCTCGCGTCAGATTGCTGCACGTGCCCCAGCTTCTCGTCGGCGCCACCACGCTGTCGATCCTGGCGGTGGTCCTGGTCCTGAGGTAATCGGATGAACAATGCCGCGGATATCGTGCTGGTTTTTCTGGTGCTGACGAACCTGATGCTGCTGGGCCTGAGCCGGCTGGGCGCCTGCATCCGGACGGTCGCTATGCAGGGCATCGCGTTGGGGCTCCTGCCCCTGCTGATGGAGGGCGGGCGCGTGGAACTGCACGGGGCCGCCTTTGCGATCGCGATTATCTTCCTCAAGGGCGGGGTGTTTCCGTGGATGCTGCTGCGGACCCTTCGCGAGGTGAACACGCAGCGTGAGATCGAGCCCTTCATCGGGTACGGCAAGTCTCTCGCCGTCGGGGCGTTGATCCTGGTGGTCTGCATGTGGCTGGGTTCCCGGCTGCCCCTGCCCGAGCCGGTGATGTCTTCGCTGATCGTCCCTGTGGCGTTCTTCACGATCATGTCCGGCCTGTTTCTGATCATCAGTCGGCGAAAGGCGCTGACGCAGGTCCTGGGCTATCTGGTCCTGGAGAATGGGATCTATGCGTTCGGGGTGGCATTGGTGGACAAACAGCCGATGCTGGTCGAGCTGGGGATCCTGCTGGACGTCTTCGTGGCCATCTTCGTCATGGGCATCGCGATCTTCCACATCAACCGTGAGTTCGACCACATCGATACGGACAAGCTGTCCGGGTTGAGGAGTTGATTCCGTGATCTGCGTTCTGCTGCTGCTTCCCGCCGTCGCCGCCGTGCTGTCGCTGCTGATACGCAACGTTCTGTTGCGCCGCGTGATCCTCGTTCTGACAGGCGTCGGACACACGGTGGTGACTCTGGCGGCCTGGACCACGACGCCTCAGCCTCTGCTGCACGGCTGGCTGATGCTCGATGCGGCCGGACTGCTCTTCCTGACGATCACCAGCATCCTGTTCCTGGCCTGCTCGGTGTATGCCTTCGGCTACCTCGCCGTCCAGGGCACCGGCAAGCAGCAGGACTACGAGGAGGGAATGCTGTTCACCAACGCCCCGGACGCCGTCTTCTGCGCCTGTCTGGAAGCCTTCCTGGCCACGATGACACTGGTCACGGTCAGCCGGCACTTCGGCCTGCTCTGGGTCGCTATGGAGGCGACCACGCTGGCCAGCGCGCCGTTGATCTACTTTCACCGGCATCACCGTTCGCTGGAGGCGACGTGGAAGTACCTGCTGATCTGCTCCGTGGGCATCGCGCTGGCCCTGCTGGGCAACTTCCTGATGGTCGTCGCCGCCTCGAGACCGGGAGGCGCGGGCACCGCCATCGTTCTCGACGCGCTGATCGAGAACGGCGCGGACCTGAACGTCCCGTGGCTTAAGGCCGCCTTCCTCTTCTTCCTGGTCGGCTACGGAACGAAGATGGGCCTGGCCCCCCTGCACACCTGGCTGCCGGACGCACACAGCGAGTCCCCGTCGGTGATCTCGGCCCTGCTGTCGGGGGCACTGCTGAACTGCGCGTTCCTGGCGATCCTGCGGAGCTACCAGGTCTGTGTGGCGGCCGGACAAACAGCCTTCTGCCGGGACCTGCTGATCCTCTTCGGGCTGGTTTCCATCGGCTGGGCGACCATGTTCATTCTGGGGCAGACCGACTACAAGCGCATGCTGGCGTATTCGAGCGTCGAACACATCGGGATTCTGGCCCTGGGAGTAGGCATCGGCGCCGGCGCGACGTTCGGCGCCCTGCTGCATGCGGCCAACCATTCGCTGACCAAGGCGATGTTGTTCCTGGTCGCCGGCAACATCCTGGCGGCGTACAAGACCAAGGCGACGACGGAGGTCCGCGGGATTCTCGGCGTGCTGCCGTGGAGCGGCGTGCTCTGGATTGCCGGCCTGGTCGCCATCACGGGGATGCCTCCCTTCGGCGCTTTTCTCAGCGAATTCACGATCGTCAAAGCAATGATCGAACAGGGGCAAATCGGGATTGCCATCGCGTTCCTGGCAATGCTGGCGTTGATCTTCATCGGCATGACCGCCGCGTTCCTGAACATGGCGCAGGGTCGGTCTGCGAGCGATCTGCGTCCGCCCGGCAGGAACGAGTCGGTTCTGGCGATCCTTCCTCCGCTGGGCCTGGGGGCCCTGACGCTGATGCTGGGCCTGTATCTGCCCCCGGCGGTTGACAGCCTGCTTCGCAGCGCTGCCGCGACGATAGGAGGACTCTGATGCCCGTCTCGAACGCGATTTCGTTCTACAACGGTCAGGCGATCGACAGCAAGCAGATTCCGGTCCTCGACGTCGGCATGTTTCGCAGCTCCGTCATCGACGCGGCGACCTCCGGGATGAGAATCGCCGCTCTCTTCGCGGCCCCGGTGGGCAGCCGTCCGCTTCGCCTGTTTGCGGTTCTCGCCGACGACAGCGCCGGAACTCTCGGCGCGCTGTCGGCCGACGTGGGCGAGCGATATCCGTCGATTACCGCCGATTGCACGCAGGCTCACTGGTTTGAGCGAGAGATCGCCGAGCAGTGGTCCATCGTGCCCGAGGGCCACCCGTGGCTCAAGCCGGTCCGCTTTCATCCTCCCTATCGCGACGGCCGGCGCGATGAAGAGCCGATCGCGCCGTCGGTGATGGACTTCTTCAAGGTCGCCGGCGAACAGGTGCATGAGGTGGCGGTCGGTCCGGTGCACGCCGGCATCATCGAGCCGGGTCATTTTCGTTTCCAGTGTCACGGCGAGCAGGTCCTGCACCTGGAGATCTCGCTCGGCTACCAGCATCGCGGGGTCGAGCGCGCTCTGCCGGGTGGTCCCAACAAGCGAACGGTGCATTACATGCAGACTCTCGCCGGCGACACATCGGTCGGCCACACCACCGCCTATTGCCAGCTCATCGAATCGCTGTCCGGCTGGAATGTGCCCCCCCGCGCGCAGGCGTTGCGCGCCGTGGCGCTGGAGCTGGAGCGTCTGGCCAATCATACCGGCGATCTCGGCGCGCTGGCGGGCGACGTGGGATACCTGCCGACCTCGTCGTTCTGCGGGCGGATTCGCGGCGATTTCCTTAACATGACCGCTCTGATCTGCGGCAATCGTTTCGGGCGCGGCCTGGTCGTGCCCGGCGGTGTCGGCTTTGACATGACGGACCGGCATTGTCAGTCGCTGGCGGAGCGCGTGACCCAGGGGCTGAAGGACGTGACCGTCGCCGCCAACCTGCTGTGGGACACGCCGTCGGTGCTCAGCCGCTTCGAGGACACGGGCAGGGTTCCGATCCCGACGTGCCGGGAACTGGGCCTCGTGGGCGTTGCGGCGCGGGCCTGCGGCGTGGAAATCGATTGCCGGTTCAACTTCCCCGCCGGAATGTACCGCTTTGCCCAGGTACCCGTGTCCACGTGGAACACGGGTGACGTGTTCGCCAGGGCCTACGTGCGCTGGCTGGAGATTCAGAGGTCGGTCGCCTTCATCCGTGATCAGTTGGCGGCCCTGCCGGCCGGGCCGATCGCGACACCACACAGGCCCCTGAACCCCAACCGGTTCAGCGCCAGCCTCGTGGAAGGCTGGCGGGGAGAGATCTGTCACGTCGCGCTGACCGGTCCCGACGGCGCGCTGGCCCACTACAAGATCGTCGATCCGTCCTTCCACAACTGGATGGGACTGGCGATGGCGCTGCGAGACCAGCCGATCTCCGACTTCCCGCTGTGCAACAAGAGTTTCAATCTGTCCTATTGCGGTCACGATCTCTGAGGCACCACCATGATGAAGCCATTGTTGGCACGACTCCAGCAGGGACACCGGACCGTGGCCTTTCCGAAGGGCGAACCGGTGCTTCCCGAGCGTTTTCGCGGCCGGCCGCAGGTCGAGCCCTCGAAGTGCCTGGCCGATTGCACGCGGTGCATCGACGCCTGCCCCACGGAGGCCATCCGCAAGGAGGGCGGCCGATTGACCATCGACCTGGGGCGATGCCTGTTCTGCGGCGCGTGCGCCGAGGCATGCCCGACGCAGGCCGTAGAATTCAGCCGCGATTATCGCCTCGCCGGCCGGTCACGGAACGATCTGATTCTTCGCGACCGGGAGGTGAAGCTGGCCGAGGCGCTGGATCAAAAGGCCCGAAGCCTGTTCGGACGATCCCTGAAGCTGCGTCAAGTCTCCGCGGGAGGCTGCAACGCCTGCGAGGCGGACACCAACGTTCTGACCACCGTCGTCTTCGATCTCGGCCGGTTCGGCATCCAGTTCGTGGCCTCGCCCAGACACGCGGACGGCCTGTTCATCACCGGGCCGGTCCCCGCGAACATGAAGCTGGCCCTGGAGAAGACCTACGCGGCCGTGCCTGATCCCAAGCTCGTCATCGCGACGGGCGCCTGCGCCATCTCGGGAGGCTGCTATCGCGATCACCCGGAGGTCTGCAACGGCGTTGAAGGCATCCTGCCGGTGGACCTGTACATCCCCGGTTGCCCTCCTCACCCGATCACGATCCTGGACGGTCTGCTGCGGCTCCTGGATCGCCTCGGCTGAGCGCCGGGCGACAGCCGGCCTGCAAGGGCCGCAGATGTGTTGCACAATGTGGATGGGACACACGACGATGAACCCAGTTTCCGGACAACCGCCTCAAGACCAGAAGGCCGGCTCGCCGAGCGCTTCGCGCGCGTCGCTGCTGGTCGGGCCGGAAGGAAGGCTTCTGCTGGCGGCCGTGATTCTGGCCTTCGCGTACACCGTCTGGCTGGGTGTGATGCTGGTGCGTTCACCGGGCCGGTTCCAGATGCTCATCGGCATGACCGCCACGACCCTGGTGTTCGGGCGGGCGGCCGGGCTGGCCTACGGCTATTCCGTCTCCCTCGGGCACATCTACGTAATCGCAGTAACAATGGTGGTCGAGACCCTGCACGTGCTCGTCTTCTATCCGTTGTTCGTGTTCAGTTGGCGACACCTGCTGGTGATCAAATCGCTCAAGGCGATCTTCGACCGTATCCACCAGGCGGCCCAGACGCACAAGGCGACGATCCAGCGGTACGGCATCATCGGCCTGTTCGCGTTCGTGTGGTTTCCCTTCTGGATGACCGGACCTGTCGTCGGATCGGCGATCGGCTTCCTGCTGAACCTGCCGGTCTGGCTGAACATCTCCGTCGTGCTGGCCGGCACGTATGTCGCGATCCTGTGTTGGGCCCTGTTCCTGCGAGAGCTTCACGCGCGGGTCTCCGCGTACGATCCGTACGCGGCCATGGCCCTGGTGGTCCTGCTGATCGTCGTGATCGCCGTCGGTCATCTGCTGCGACGCACGCTCGGTGAGAACCGACGAAGGCCCTGAGCCGGCATGGCGTCAGCCTTGCATCGACGCGCGTTCTGGCGGTATGCTACGCTCACATCGAAGAACAGTCGTCAAGGAGCTGGCAGGATGGTCAAGACGGAAGAGCTTCACGTTCCAACACGGGGCAACAATCACGTGGTCAACATCACCGAGGAGGTTGCGCGGGCGGTGGGCCGCTCCGGCGTGCGGGACGGGACGGTGACCGTCTTCCACGTCGGCTCGACCGCCGGCCTGACAACGACGGAGTTCGAGCCGGGTCTGGCCGAGCACGACCTCGAAGCGGCTTTCGAGCGGATCGCTCCCGCCGACGGTCACTATGTGCATGAGCAGACCTGGCACGACGACAACGGCCACTCGCACGTCCGCGCCGCGCTGCTGGGCCCGTCCCTGTGCGTACCGTTCGTCGAGGGCCATTTGATGCTGGGGACCTGGCAACAGATCATCCTGGTGGATTTCGACACGCGGGCGCGCAAGCGAACCGTCATCTGCCAGATCGTCGGCCAATGACGGCGGGGGCCTCCCTACGACGCTCCCTCATCGCAGGAAGGCCGGCGTGCGCATCACCACTCCTCAGGAACGCACAGGACCGTCGCAACTCCACCTCCGACAACGATCCCTGTTCACCTCCGTGCCGCCACCGCGGTCCGGCGCTGCCGTGCCGAAGCATACGCCGGACCGAGCCCGTTTCCGTGCGTTCGTGACGGCCGCATCCGCGCGCGGCGGACCGCCGGCTCTCGCACGCCAAACCGACCACGCCGATATCGTTCCTCGCTGCGCCGGTCTTACGCGTCACGGACCGCCGTCCTGGCCAGCCATTGCTCGTCGCAGCCGCTCTCGCAGCACTCGTACCAGATGTAGAGATAGCCCCCTTCCACCACGCGATCCACTTCCATCATGGTCGCCCCACACCTCGGACACGGGCGCGCGCCAGCGGCCTGCTTGGGTCGCCATCCGATGCTCTCTGGGTATGTGGTATCCATCGTCCTGTTCTCGCTGCCGATGCGCCGCGGCTTGTGCGTTACGACCTCGCACGAGCGCGCCAGCGTTCAATTTGAGGACCGATTCTACCAACCGAACTGCCTGCGGGTACTATAGGAGCGGCAGGCACGGAAGACCAGAAGGATTTTCCTCATGTCCGTCAGACGGCGATGCCTTCCCGCCTAACATCTTGCCCATCGGCACCTTACGCCGACAGGCTTGTGCCTGTTTTTCTTTCCAAGCCCGCCGGAATTTCACCCGAGACAGGAAACGCCATGCCGAACCGGGCACGATCGAGATGAACCTGACCATCCACGTCTTCACAAACACGGCGCGACGCAAAGGCACCTTCACGCCGGTGATGCCGGCGCAGCAGGATCGGCAGATTCGCTGTCCGGGGGACGGCCTGCCTTCTCTACCACATCGGGTCCCAGACCGGCAGCTTCTCGGCCGGCAGTTCGAGAACCCTGCGGACTTCGTCGGGCACGTAATCGCGATGCACGATGATGTTGTAGACGTTGTCGACGAACCAGTCGTCGTACATGGTCCAGAGTCCGCCGCTGCCGCGGTCGCTGCCCCAACTGTTCTCCACGAGCCACTTGACCGGCCGGCCGTCGGCCAGGTCGACCCCGATGAACGCCATACCGTGATTGATCGTGCTGTCGCGGAACAGCAGCCGCTCGGTCTTGTTCAGACCCATGTCGAGGGCATAGATCGACTCGTAGTCGTACAGATTACGGGCCATGATGCCGGCCTTGCTGTCCTGGTCGGACGAGACATCGGCCGCGAAATACACCGGCTTGTTGTCCAGCAGCACCCTGACGACGAGATCCTTCAGCATCTGAACGTCCACGTTGGCGTAGTGGGCGTTCTGTCCATCGTAGAGGTTCTTGGTCAGCCCGATTTCGTAGTGACCGCCTTTGGGCCGGATCGGGTCGTCCGCGATGTTGACGTATTGGCCCAAGTCCAGTGCGACGAACTCGCTGTAGAATGCCTTGGGCGTGAAAATGCGAAGCTCGCTCCAGTTCTGTTCTACATCGTAGTCGTCTTCAGGCTCTTCATCCGCTTCGTCTTCGTCGTTCTCCTCGTCCGGGGCGTCGTCCTCATCCTCCACCTGCTCCTCGTCGGCCTGCTTCTCATCGTCCTTGTGGCCCTTGTCTTTGGCCTTGTGACGCCAGGCGAACTCCACGGGCGGCTCTCCCAGATTCAGGACGAGCACGCGGTACACCTCCGCCAGCATCGCGGGCTTGGCCTCGCGCATCTTGCGAACCGAGCCGGTCTCCCGGTAGATGTCGCGCAGCTCCACCGCATCCTTGCGCAGAATCCGCGCCAGAGTCCGATTCATCATGCCCGTGTTCTCGGAGCTGGCGGTCTCGGCCATCGCCTCCCGGGGCAGGACGCCGTACTTGTTGACGAGGTCCACAAAGTTCTCCCAATACCCGCCGTCCGGGGCCGGGTCCTTCAGCAGAAAGACCACATCGCGATCCTGGATGTCCCGGTCGCGATACTCGATCATGTATTCGAGGAACGCGTTGGCCTTTTCCATCTTGTCCCAGAACTGGAGGTAGATGTGCGAGAACTCGAAGTCGTCCAGATCGAGCTTGTTCAGGACCACCGGCTTGATCGTGTTGAACCCGGCGAACATCCAGCATCGCCCGCTGCTCTTCTGATTGCTGATGCCTTTGGTCTTGATCTTGTGGCTGAACTGCCTGTTGTGGGCCGCGAGGATCTCACGGTTCTCGGCGATGTCGCGGATGCCCGTACTGGTCAGCGCATTGCGCATCGCCCGCATGTGGGCATCCATCCGGAACTCGCTTCGAATCCGCTCGATCTGCGCCGGCGTCAGCGCCCCGTCCTGGGCGGTGGCCACCGCCGCCAGACCGATCCATGCCAGCAGGACAAGCCTTCGGATCATCGAATCTCTCATGTGAAACCTCCCAAAACCACAGGTGACGTCGGCCTTTCCGCATCCCGGTTGGGATGAACAGCGCGTCCGACCCGCTGTCGGCCGCAGCCACCACTATCGTCCGGCAACCGCTGCCCTGTCAACCCTCATCCGGCGTCAATTCCGCTCGGGTGACACACCGAACGCGGGGGCCAGCGTCTTGGCCATGTGGAATCGATAGCCGCACGCTTTCTGTTGACGCTATAACAGGGCTGCCATAGGATTGGGTTCGATAATCTCTTCGACGGTGAAAGGCCAGACTATGGATGTGCGCAACAGCGAGAAAGCGAGTCGGTCCGGCGTCCTGCCCGGACGTTCGACGCACGGCGGCACGATCATCAACCTCGTCTTCGCCGTGGTCTTCTTCGGGCTGCTCGCTCTCGGGGTCCTCTGGATTCTCAAGATGGTCGGCCAGGCCGGTCAGCAATACTCGACCGCCATGATCCAGACCACCCACCGGGCCTCGGCCCTGCAATGTCAGAGCAATCTGCGCACGATCTGGCAGTGCCTTCACATGTACGCCATCAGCAACGAGAGTCTGCCGCCGACACAACAGGCGTTGATCGACTCCTGTGGCTATGGCTCGCGTCTGTTCCATTGCGACGAGCCCAACGCACCGCCGTACGTCTATATCGCCGGGCAAACCCTGGACATGGCGCCGACGAACGTCTTGCTGTACGAGCCGGAGCCGGTCCACGAAGGCAAGTGCAGCGTGCTCTTCCTGGACGGGCGGATCGCCATGCTGGAGCCGGACGAGTTGAAAATGGCCGTTGAGGCAACGATTGCCAACCTCAGGCAGCAACGCAGGTAGGCCCTGTTCAACCCACGCGTCCGACCATCCGGCAGATCATTTCCAGATTGGTACGGTCAACCTCGTCGAACGCATCCGGCCGATCGGAATCGATGTCGAGCACGGCCACAAGCCGGTCCTGCGGCGTGAGCACGGGCACCACAATCTCCGAACGCGTCGAGCTTGAACATGCGATGTAGCCGGCGAATGCGCGCACATCCGGCACGATCTGCGTCTGTCGCAGGCGAGCGGCCGCACCGCACACGCCCCGGTTGAATGAGATCTCAAGACAGCCGTGCGGCCCCTGGTAGGGACCGACCTTCAACAGCCCCGCCGAGACCACGCGATAGAATCCGGTCCAGTCGAACCAGTCAAATCGGTGGTACAGCTCGCACGCCACCGTCGCCATGACGGCAATCAGGTCTGTTTCTCCCTCGATCAGCTCGCGTATCGCGCCAGCGGTCAGGTCATACAGCCGTTGCTTTTCGTGGGCATCCATCGCGGTCGGCGGCCGAGGAGCTACCTGTCGATCGTGCCGTCTGCCGCAGACGGCGGACAGGGATGCGCAAACGGGAGTCTGCCGCCCGGCCATTGTCCTTTGGCTTCGTGCTCCAGAGCGGCGTACTTCCTGGCCAGCTCGACGACCGCATCGTCGCTCTGGTCCACATACAATTCCAGCCAGTACCCTTTGACCCCCTTCCGCGCCACTCGAATCCCCGCGGCCAGGCGTCCCCGGTGGTCGCCTCCGGCGCAATCGCCCGCTATCAGCGCCGCCATCAGGCGGTCGGCGAGGCTGCCCTGCGTCTGCTCGTAGGCCGTGGCCATATCGAAGATAACGTCCTGGCCGGCCAGCGTGTTTCCCTGGCACGCGTAGTATCTGCCACTGGCGGCGCCCCACCATGTGCCCGACGGGTCCGCATCCGCCGGGTTGCGATTGGCGGCCCGGCCCGACATATCGATGATCGCCAGTTGCCGCTTGTCCCGACGCGAATCATCCTTGAGCAGCTCCGCGAGGACCTGTTCGGGCAGATACCCTTTGGCCAGAAGGTCCAGCGCACGCTCTCCCCACTCGGGGTAGTGCCAGTGCTGGGTGCAGAATGCGCCGACACCGGCGCGCACGTAGGGAACGACCTTGCCCACCGCGGGGTATCTGCTGGCCACGGCGGCGCCGCAGACACCCGCGTTGGGGTCGACCGCCACGATGGAGAATGTCCCGGACACGGCCGCCTGTGTGACGGCCTCCGGATTTGGGCCGGCTTGCGCCCCGGGCGGAGTGGCGCTCCGTTCGCACCCGCACAGGCTCAGGACGACGACCAGCAGTATCCGCAGCAGCTTTCGCATAATCCCTATAGACACGCCGGCTACAGTACTGTCAAGCCTCTGCCCGTGCCACCATGAGCGGGAAAACGCGGACTTGACCGGCCGCAAGGCAGGTGATACCGTGGACCCGAGTTCGCATGATCCGTTCCTCAAGACAGTAAGGAGTGGCAAACGATGCAGCGTAAACTGACCCGCCGTACCTTCCTCCGCAACGCCGCCTGGGCCGGCTCGGGCCTGGTCATCCTGTCCGACAGCCGCCTGGTGCGAGGGACCGTTGCCAACAGTAAGCTCAACATCGCCGGCATCGGCATCGGCGGGCGCGGCGCCGCGAATGTGGAAGGCGTTGCGAGCGAGAACATCGTGGCCCTGTGCGATGTCGATGAAGCCCATGCCGCCAAGACCTTTGAACAGCATCCGGGCGCCAAGCGGTACAAGGACTTCCGCAAGATGCTGGACGAGATGCACAATCAGATCGACGCGGTGGTGATCGGCACGCCGGATCACACCCACGCCCCTGCCGGCGTGATGGCCATGAGACTCGGCAAGCACTGCTACTGTGAGAAACCGCTGACCCACAGCGTCTACGAAGCCCGGATGATGGCGAACATCGCCCGCGAGAACCACCTCGTCACGCAGATGGGCACGCAGATTCACGCCGAGAACAATTACCGCCGGGTGGTCGAGCTGGTCCAGAGCAACGCCATCGGTCCGGTGCGTGAGGTTCACGTCTGGCTGGGTGCCAACTTCGACGGTCCGCCCAAACCCACGGACATGAGCCAGCCTGATGCGCCGACCGAACGCCACGACGTCCCGGCAACGCTCGACTGGGACCTGTGGCTCGGACCGGCCGCATACCGCCCCTACAGTCCGGCCTATGCACCGTTCCACTGGAGATACTGGTGGAATTTCGCCAACGGGCAGTTGGGTGACTTCTTCTGCCACTATTGCGATCTGGCCTTCTGGGCCCTCAAGCTGCGGCATCCGACCACCGTCGAGGCCGAGGGGCCCGTCCATCCGGAAAGCACCGCCAAATGGACCATCGCGAGGCAGGAGTATCCCGCTCGCGGCGACCTGCCGCCCGTAACGCTGACCTGGTACAACGGCGGCGGCTATCCCGCACTCGTGAAGGACAGGAACGTGCCGCCGTGGCCCAACGGCGTGCTGTTCATCGGCTCCAAGGGCATGCTGCTGGCCGACTACGGCAAGCATCAACTGCTGCCCGAGGCCCAGTTCGCCGGTTTTGCGCCGCCCGAGCCGTTCATTCCGAACTCCATCGGCCACCATCGCGAGTGGATCGAGGCCTGCAAGACAGGCGGACCGACCACCTGCAATTTCGATTACTCCGGCGCGCTGACGGAGGCGGCGCTGCTGTGCAACGTGGCGCTGCGCACCGGCCGCAAGCTTTCGTGGGACGCCGCCAACCTCAAGGCCGTCGGGTGCCCCGAAGCCGACGCGTACATCCGGCGGCCCTACCGAAGCGGATGGACGCTTTGAGCGCCGGCCCTGCCAGGAGAAGGACGACATGGACAGAACAACAGGGACTCGAACCGATCGTGTGCGTGCCGGCACACCACTGAAATGCGCGCTGGTCGCTCTGGCGATCGTGGCGTCGGGCTGGACCGGCGGGGCGCGCGCGGCTGCGCCCATTGCCCTGCACCCGGAAAACCCCCACTATTTTCTGTGGCGGGGCCAGCCCACCATTCTCCTCACATCGGGCGAGCACTACGGCGCCGTCCTGAACCGCGCCTTCGACTACGTCAAGTACCTCGACACGCTTCAGGCCAACGGATTCAACCTGACGCGCACGTTCAGCGGTGCCTACTGCGAGCCGCCGGGAGCATTTAACATCGAGAAGAACACGCTCGCTCCGGCCAAAGGAGACCTGCTCTGCCCGTGGGCGCGCAGCGACGTCGCAGGCTATGCCAACGGGGGCAACAAGTTCGACCTGACGAAATGGGACGCCGAGTACTTCACGCGTTTGACCGACTTCGTCGCGCAGGCAGGCCGCCGCGGCATCGTGGTGGAGCTGGTCCTGTTCTGCCCGTTCTACGAGGACAGCATGTGGGACCTGAGCCCGATGAACGCCCGCAACAACGTCAACGACGTGGGAACCATGGAGCGAACAGCGGTCTATACACTCGACCATCCCGAGCTGCTGGCGATCCAGGAGGCGATGGTCCGCAAAATCGTCGAGACGCTGCGGGATTTCGACAACGTCTACTATGAGATCTGCAACGAGCCGTATTTCGGCGGCGTGAGGATGGACTGGCAGCACCATATCGCCGAGACCATCGCCCGCGCCGAGGCCGGGTTCGAGAACAAACATCTGATCGCCCAGAACATCGCCAACAAGGCGCAGGTCGTCGAAAACCCCAGCGCTCACGTCTCAATCTTCAATTTCCATTACGCCAAGCCCCCGATCGCCGTGGCGCAGAATTATCACTGGGACCGGGTCATCGGCGATGACGAGACCGGTTTCGCGGGAGAGGACCGGGTCAAGCCATATCGACTCGAAGGGTGGGACTTCATCATCGCCGGCGGCGCCGTCTACAGCAATCTGGACTACTCCTTTGCGGTCGGTCACGAAGACGGCTCGGCCAAAATAAACGCGCCGGGAGGAGGCGGTCCGGAGCTCTGGAAGCAGTTGGGCATCCTTCGCGACTTCATCAATGGCTTCGATTTCGTCAGGATGCGTCCGAACGATTCGATCCTGACGTCGGACCTGCCCGCGGGAACGACGGCCCGTGCGCTGGTGCAGCCGGGCCAGGCCTACGCGATCTACGTCAACGGGAACAACCTGACCCGGCTGATGGTGAACCTGCCGAGCGGCTTCTACAAAGCCGAATGGATCGACACCAAGACCGGCCAGGTCGCCGAAACCCAGTCGTTCGCGCATGACAGCGGCCTGCACGCGCTGGAGGCGCCGTCCTACACGGACGACATCGCCCTGCGGATCGTCAGCGCCCAGAGGCAGCGACAGGGACTGTTGTTCGAAAGCGATTTCGAAACCGAAGACCTCAAGGGCTGGAAGACATCGGGCAACGCTCCGCTCGTGGCCGGCGATCTTTCCAGGGCGGGCAAACAGGCCCTGAAGACGCTGCTGGACCGCGAGAAGGACAAGGTCTCCTATCGCACCGAGGTCAGCGGTCCCGGCTCCGAGGTCGGCGGGGAATACTGGTACGGCTTCAGCATCCTGCTGCCGCAGGACTACCAGCCCGATCCGATCTGGGAGATCGTGGCCCAATGGCACGGCGTGCCGGACTTCGACATTGGCGAAAACTGGCGCAACCCCGTGATGGCGCTGTCAACCACCAATGGCCGCTGGGGTTGGGTCAGCCGGTGGGACGCCAAGCGCAACACGTTCGAGAGCGGCACGAGGCAGTACGGCGGAACGCACAACTATGACCTGGGCCCCTATCGCAGAGGCGTGTGGACCGATTGGGTCGTACACGTGAAGTGGTCGTATGGCTCGGACGGGTTTCTCCAGGTCTGGAAAGACGGGGAGAAGGTCATCGAGCAGGATGGACCCAACGCATTCAACGACGCGCGCGGGCCCTACTTCAAGATGGGACTCTACAAGGGCTGGGACGATTCGGACCCGCCCAGCGACGCGGTCAGCCGGCGCGTGCTCTACCACGATGAATTCCGCATGGGGGGACCGGAGGCCCGCTACGAGGACGTCGCCCCCGGCCCGTAGAGGTATCGAGCACCGCCCGGATTCCGCCGCGTTGAACCGGGCCACCGCACAAGGACGACTCTCCGGCCGCTCATTCCGCATGACGACAGAAAGACGCAAGGTGATCGTCGCCCTCAGCGGGGGCGTCGACAGTTCGGTCGCCGCAGCCCTGCTGCTCGAATCAGGCTGCGACGTCCAGGGCGTGTTCATGATCACGTGCGAACAGGGCCGCCATGCCCAGGCGGGCGCCGAAGAAGTAGCGCGGCGGCTTGGCATTCCCCTGACCGTGCTCGATCTGCGCGAAGACTTTGCGCAGATTCTCAATTACTTCTTCGACGAATACACGAAGGCCCGCACACCCAATCCGTGCGTGATGTGCAACCGCCTCGTGAAATTCGGCAGGCTCTGGGACTTTGCCCGCGACGCAGGCGCCGAGTTTCTCGCCACCGGCCATTACGCCAGAGTGCTCGATCACGATGGTCAGGCGGGGCTTTACGAGGGCGCGGACCCGGCCAAGGATCAGTCTTATGCGCTGGGGATGATCCGCCGGGATGTGCTCGCCCACATCCTGCTGCCCATGGGCGAACGCTCCAAGACCCAGGCCAGACAGATTGCACAACGTCTGGCTCTCGGCACAGAAACCAAGGCCGAGTCGCAGGAGATCTGCTTCATCCCCGACGACGACTACGTCGCCCTGCTGGAGCAGCGCCACCCGGAGCTGGTCAGGCCAGGGGCCCTCGTCGACAGCACCGGCAAAGTCCTCGGCACGCACCGCGGGATTCATCGCTATACGATCGGCCAGCGGCGGGGTCTGCGTGTGGCGATGGGCAGGCCGTACTATGTTATCGGTCTTGATGCGCGCAGCAACACGGTGATCGTGGGTCCGAAGGAAGAGGTGATGCACCGCCGCCTGACAACCGAACAGGTGAACTGGCTGGCCGAACCGCCCCCGTCCAGCTTTCGCGCGACGGTCAAGATCCGCTACAACGACCGAGGCAAGGCCGCGACGGTGTCTGCGGCCGGGCACATCGCACAAGTTGAGTTCGACGAACCCAACCTGGCGATCACGCCCGGCCAACTGGCCGTCTTCTACGTTGACGAAGACAAGCGGCGGCGCGTCGCCGGCGCCGGTTGGATCGAACGGGTCGCCGATTGAAACTCGCAGGCCCGACCGTGAACCTGGCCCAAACGATCAGAACTTGCTGCCCAACCGAAGGCGAGGTATAATCAGACGCCAGAATGACGCAGATGCGCAATGATATTCTGAGTTTGCTTGTAGAAAAGGGTGCGCAGGTGGCGAAAGAAGCGCAGCGAGCCGTCATCCTCCAGCCCGGGGCCCTGGGCGACTGCATCCTCACGTTGCCCCTGGCCAAGCTCATGAAAGAGGCGTTGGATCTCGGCGGCATCGACATCGTCGGACACAGTGAGTACATCGGCATCCTGCCGGGACGCAGTTGCGTCAGCAGTATTCGATCCATCGACTCGACCGATTTGCACCGCCTGTTCGTCGAGCCGGCCAAGTTCGATCTGGCGGACCGCGACCCGCTCATCGACACCTTCGCCGACTACGCCTGGATCGTCACGTTTCTGGGCGAGCCGGACGGAGACTTCGAACAGAACCTGATCTTCACCGCCAACTGCAGCCACAGCGCCGAGATCATCACTCTCTCGCTCAAACCGCCGCAGGACAGCAGGCAGCACGTCGCCGAGTATTACGTCCAGCAGTTTGCCCTGCAGAGCGGCCTGCCGTTCGACCGGTTCACCCTGCCGGCCGACGAGATTCTGATCGAGGTCACCGAAGGTGACCGCGAACGAGGCCTGGAGCTTCTCGAACAGGCGGGCATCGATGTGTCCAAGAGACTGGTGGTCATCCAGCCGGGCAGCGGCGGGCGACACAAGTGCTGGCACCTGGAGAATTTCCTGAACGTGGCCCGGAGCCTGCGCGACCGGGGGATCGAGGTTCTGTTTCTGCTGGGACCGGCCGAGGTGGAACGCTTCGAGAGCATGGACAAGGCGCGCCTGTATGTCACCGCCAAATGCATGGCTCATCTGCCCCTCAGTCAGGTGGTCGATCTGCTGTCCTGTGCCGACGTGGTGATCGGCAACGACAGCGGAGTCACGCATCTGGCCGCGGGCATGGGGTTGCGCACGTTCGCCTTGTTCGGACCGACCGATCCGGCCCTGTACCGGCCGATCGGCCCGGCCCTGACCGTCCTGCAGGACGCACAGGAGCGGTTCACGACACAGCCCTGCCCCGATCTTCAGAGGGCAATCGTCGAAGGCATCGCGGCATACGCCACACCCTGAAACCAACCGTCTGCCGGCACTATGACGTTGACCTCGTCCGACCACCGGATAGAATTCGTTTCTTGCACGGATCATACAGAGTCCTCGCGCGGATGCAGCGTTGTCATCCCTTCGACAGGCTTTGGACCGGCTCCGGGCCTCGCGAAGGATCTGGCCACAGCGGAAGAGGTTGCTCTCGTCCGCCGTCGAGGTCCTTTGTCCCGAAAGCCATCGGGATTCCGGATGACATGAGGGAGGGCAGAAATCGATCGTGATCCGCCTGCGCCCTCTGGACGCTTGCCGCTTGACGTTGCGCCGGGAAAACGGTTTGGAAAGAGCATGGCCGTCTCTATCACAGAACGCGGTGTCATAGGCCTGATCGCAGGTGGAGGACGTCTGCCTTTCATGGTAGCCTGCGGCGCAAAGGCCGCCGGACGGCGCGTCGTATGCGTGGGCCTGGCCGGCTACGTTGATCCGGCGCTGGCGCAAGAGGTGGACGTGTTCTACGAGGTCGCGATAGCCCGCCCGGGGAGTTGGATTCGCCGGCTTCGGCGGCACGGCGTGACGGACACGATCATGGTCGGCACCGTCACCAAGTCGCACCTGTTCACCCCGAGACGGATTCTGCGATATATTCCCGACTGGCGGGCATTCCGCATCTACTATTGGCGGCTTCGCGGGCGGACCAAACAGACCGACGTGATTCTGACCGCCCTGGCCGACGAACTGGCCACCGGCGGCATTCGCCTGGAGGACTCCACGATGTACTGCGAGCAATACCTGGCTGATTCCGGCGTCATGACCAAACACCAGCCCTCCGCGCAGGTACAGAGCGACATCGCGTTCGGCTGGCCTCTGGCCAAGCAGCTCGGCCAGATGGACATCGGCCAGGCCATCGCCGTCCGCGAGCGTGAGGTAATCGCCGTCGAGGCCATCGAGGGCACAGCCGAGATGATCCGGCGGGCCGGCCAGTTCTGCAAGGCCGGAGGTTGGACCCTCATCAAGACCGCCAAACCCCAGCAGGACCCGCGGTTCGACGTCCCCTGTGTCGGCCCCGACACGATCGAGAGTCTGGCGGCCAACGGCGCCGTGTGCCTGGCAATCGAAGCGGGTAAGACGATCGTCATCGACAAGCCCCAGACCATCGCCCTGGCCGACCGGCTCGGCATCTGCATCATCGGACGCTGATCCGCTCGCGGCCCGGCCCCCTTCTCTCGCGAATCACGGTCGATCCCGCAGGAGGTGCCCGGAGAACCATACCCGGGCACGGCCACCGGATTCATGACCGGACGGCCGACATGCGCCAGGTCTCAACAAGAATGCCGCCTGCGTTTCTTCTTGAACGCAGGCGGCATTCTCGGTATCGGGTGAGCATCGCCGGCTGATGCGTCAGTTGCGGACACTCGGTTTCCTGCTTGCCGGATCGACATCCTACTGCGCCACGGACGCCAGGGCCTGGATTTCCTCGAGGGAAAGGACGCGGTCGTAGATGCGGAAATCATCGAACAGACCGTTGCAGTCCTCGTTGCCACTGTGGCCACCGCCGAGGAAGACCGTGCTTCCGGGATCGACCCACTCCGACTCGTTCGTGGCCACCGGCTCACCATCAATGTACAGACGCTGATCGACCACCGCAGGGTTGTCCGGATTGCGGTGCCAGGTCATGACGATGTGATACCAGGTCTGGACCTGCATGAAGTACCCTCGGACGTACCCGGTCTGAATGCGGCCGGCGAATTCACCGCTGCCGTAAACCCACATCTCCCAGTCGTTGCCGTCGCTGCTGTTGTCGAGAATGCTGTTGTAGTTGTAGAGCATCGTCGGCTGGAACCACAGTGCAATCGTGCCACTGTTGGCATACACAAAGTCGATCGCAACATAGTCGTTGTCGGTGCTGCCGTCGGTCCCGGACAGTTGCAGAGCCTGTCCATCGACCCCCTCGACAAAGGCATGACCGCCGTCGGCGCCATCCACCAGATATGCGGGGAACCCGCCGGCAACATCAACGACGTCTCCGTCGAGAGGCAGGTGCACGATCAAACCGGAATCGCCGAAGGGCCACACATCGATGATCACCTCGTCGGTATCGGTGAATTGCCCATCGTCGGCCGTCAGGGAGAACGTGTACAGTCCGGCAGCGGTGATGATCACGGTCGTCTCCACGCTGGTCGGCTGGTCGATCGTCACCGCGCCGGGTCCCGCGACCATCTGCCACACCGCGGTGACGGCACCGTTGGGGCTGCCGTCGGCGTCTTCGACGCAGCCGGCCAGGGTCACGGCCACCGATCCGTCCGGCGCAAGCCATACGGTCTGGTCGTCGCCGGCATTCACGGACGGCGGCTTGTTGTCCGGATAGACCACAGCAAGGACCTCTTCGGCCGCAAGCACCTTGTCATAGATCCTCACTTCATCAAATGTGCTGTTGCAGAACATGTTGCCGGGATGACCGCCGCCGAGGAAGAAGGTGGTGCCCGGATCGATCCAGGTGCCGGTCTTCTGTTCCATCAGCTGGGCGTTGACGTACAACTGCGTGGTGACCCGACCGGGCTGATTGGGATCGCGGGCCCAGGTGCAGGCGAAGTGCCACCACTGGTCCTGGCCATCGCCGTCGCCGGCCAGAACGTTCAGGTTGGCCGTCACCGCGGTATCGCTCTCGACGCGGAAGCGGGCGCGCGAATCGCCGTAAATCCACATCTCCCAGTCGTCGGCGTTGCCCGAGTTGTCGAAGACGGAATGATAATTGTAGAAATTGATCGGCTTGACCCACAGGGCGATTGTGCCGCTGTTGGGCAGCACCAGATCCAGCGCCACCCAATCGCCCTCTTCCGTCAGGTCGTCGCTGAGGAGATTGAGCCCTTGGCCGACTTTGGCCGCAACGTACTCGGAAGTGCCGTCGCGACCGTCCACAATCGTGCCGTTGTTGCCGTTGCCCGAAGTGTCTTTCACGGTCTGCCCGTTCCAGGGCTCCTCGAACTCCCAACGAACAAGCAAATCGTTGTAGTCGTGGGCCCAGGCGCTGATCACCACGCGGTCGCTGGCCCGGAACTCACCGTCGTCGGCCGACAGCTCCAGCGTGTACTGGCCGGGTGCGGTGATCGTCGCCGTAGCGGTTGCGCTGTCCGCCGGCTCGATCACGATCGCATCGGGCCCGGTGATCTTCTGCCACGCCACCGTCACGTCCGGATCCTCATCCGTAATCGTGCCCGCCAGTTCGAGCACCGCCGTGCCGCTCTCGTCCAGTTCGACGGTCTGATTGGCACCGGCGTCGACCGTCGGGGCGACGTTCTCGCGGAGGACGCTATCACCGGCCCGACCGAGCGTCAGGATTTCGCTGGCGGTCAACGGCCTGTCCCAGATGGCCACCGTCGTGATGTCGATCGGCGCATCATCACCGTCCTGGTTGTTCCCTGCGCAGAACAGCAGCAGCGTCTCGGCCAGGCTGTAGCGCCCATCGATCCCCTGCTGATTGCCCTTGAGAATCTCCACACCGTCAAAATACACGTCGTGCCGAGCCCCGTTGTCGACTACGATCACCATCCGGTACCAGACGTCGGCCTGCGTATGGAAGCCGGCGGCGCTGGTATAGCCGACGGCGCTGATGCCCACGGCGCCCGATGAGTTGATGGTCCAGTCGGAATCGTCGGTGTTAGCCGGATCGGTCTGGAACAGGTCGTTGTACCCGTTGGGCGGGTCCGTCAGACTGCTGGGCAGGTAGGCGAAATCGATCAGCAGGGTCCATTCATTGACCTTCGTTCCCCCGCCGTTCGGCGCGATGCCGTGCGTGCAGACGAAGTAGCTGCCCTCCCCAATCGTGATCGCGCCATCGTCGGCGTCGATGCCGACGATCGCCTCGATCGATCCGACCAATTCCAGCGGTGCGCCGATCGTCGCGGCGGTGTAGTCCGGACCGTTGAACTCCCACAACCCTTTCGGTTCCGGGACGCCCGCCGACACCTGGCACGCGAACACCCCGACCATGAACAACCACGTGAGCCTTTTCATACCTTTCTCCTTCTCTTACCGAAAAACAGTGCTGTGTCGTGAGACCTACTGAGGATTCAGGGGCGACAAACGTGCCCCATCCGGCGCGCAATACCGCCACGAGTCCGGTCGATGGACGGTCTGGACCTGGCCGTCGAGGAATACCGCATTCACCACGCCTTCTTCCGGGTCACGCGTCAGGTGGAACGTCCCGAAACTGTCCCACTGCTGATAGACGCACATGGCGGTGTCGTTGAAAGCGTATTTGTTGTAGGGAGCGGTGATCCAGAGATTCTCCTCCCCGAAGAAGAATACCTCGGAATGATGCTTGATGCTCACCGCTCTTTTCTCGCCGAGATAGGAATTCATGGAGTAGTTGTAGTTCGGTTCGATCGGGACGCTCGCGACGTGCTCAGGGTGGGTCGGCCCATATCTGTACGCAATGCGATAGAAGGATGGGCAGATATGAATGCCTTTGCCCTTGAGGTACGGCCAGAAGGGTCCGGCGTACTCGGGGTACTTCTCCAGGTCATAATCCGGGTTGTGCCAGCGACAGTACCGGTGCGGCTCGCCGCGATACTCCTCGTGCTTGTTGTAGAAACTGGTCCATGCGTCGGGCATCCTGCCGTCATTGTCGTCGATGTACATGAACGCCAGAATCCCATACGACTTGAGATTGGCCTTGCAGCCGACGAACTTTGCCTGCTCCCGGGCCCGCCCCAGGGCCGGCATCAATATCGCAATCAACACCGCCAGAATGGAAATGACGACCAGCAGTTCGATCAGCGTGAATCCTCTATGACCGCGGTTCTTCATGTCTTCGGGCCCTTCCACTGACATTCTCCATGCAATTCCTACCAGAGACACACATCGATACAGCGTTCGTATTCAGGATCGATTAGAGATCGATTGGGAATTGGTTATCCTGCCAATTTCTGAAGAACGACGAAAGACGGCGGAGTCCGTGACTCCCACCGACCGCGCGCATCACGAACCCAACGGGATCGAAGGACAAACAAAGAAAAGCAAACGACAGTTCCCACCGCCTCACCTCCATCCCAGCGGCATTCTCGCTGCGCTTCCGCAATGCAGCGCCAACGATAGGCCATCCGCGTGGCCGGACCCAAAACACAAAGGCAAACGTTACTTTTAATCTCTTATACACCGATGATCCACGAAAGGCAAGAAAAACAGCCGCACCGGCTCGTCCGGGCGTGCATGGAACCTGCACCCGGGCCCTGGCTCCGCACCGCACCATCGTCCCTCTGTGCGGCCGAGAATCGGCGCCACGCGGCAGGTCTATCTCGCTCCGATCCTCTGTAATTCGACGGCGGCACGGGAATCGCCACACGCCTGCGATCTGCGCAGGGATTCGATGGCACGTTCGGTCCGGCCCAGTCTCTGGTAGGCAATCCCCAGGAACAGGTACGCCGAGCCCAAGTCACCGTAGCCGAGATCGATGGCTCGACGGAGCAGCGTCACTGCCCGTTCGGCATCTCCGCTCTGGAGCTGCATGGCGCCGAGCCATAGGGTGGCGTGTGAATGGCTCGGATAGAGCCTCAGAACGCTTTCGTAGTCGGCAATGGCCTCTTTCCAGTTGCCCGCCTCCCGATGCGCATCGCCCCTCTCGGACAGCGCCCGGACGTTCTGCGGGTCGGCGGCGATGACGGCGCTGAAGTCCTCGATCGCGCCGGCTAGGTTTCCCATCTTTCTCTTGGCGATACCGCGATTGATGAGGTAATCGGGCTTGGGCTTAACCTGGATCGCGCCATCAAAATCCCGCAACGCCGCCTGCCAGTTGCCCAGGTAGGCATAGCAGCCGGCACGGTTGTTCAGGGCCAAGTCCGAACGGGGATTCAACTGCACGGCGGCGTCGAGATCGGCGATGGCCGCCTCGTGACGACCGGCCTCGGCGTATGCCAGTCCGCGGTTCAGATAGGCGACCCACAGGTCCGTCCGCTTGGTGATGACGTCGTTCCACAGCGTCAGGCTGTCCTTCCAAACCTTCTCCCGCCGGAATGTCGCATGTCCCAGAAGGCCCACAACGACCGCAACAGAAAGCAGCGTCACGGCCTTCCAGGCGCGGCCCCGCGAAGCAATCCCCACGATCAGAGTCCCGACAAGGAAGAACAGCCCGATAGAGGGGACATAGGCATAGCGATCGCAGACCATCAGCTCGCTGATCGGCACGACCTGGATCACCAGCACGAGCGAGGCCAGCATGAACAGCCCCGCGAAAGCCAGCAGCCGGCGGCCCCTGCCGCTGAACCAGATCGCCACCGCCAGAACCGCCAGGATCAGAGGCGACAGATAGAACACCACCGGCAGCCCTCCATCCGGCTGGCTCGGAAACGGATAGAACACCGACAGATTCGCAGGGTAGAGCAGCTTGCCCACATACCACAGACAGGAATAGCACACGATGCAGACCCGCTCCAGCAGGGAATACCGCAGGGCGAAATCCTGAAGGTGGCCGGCACCGCCCCGGGCATACACCGCGACCACACCGAACACGATCGACAGCAGGACAAACGGCGCCTTTTCAAGCAGGACCCGGCGTCCCGGCCGCCTGCCCAGATAAAGATCGATCACGACCAGCACCAGCGGAAGCGTCGCAGCGCTCGACTTGGCCAGCAGGGCCAGCAGGAAGAGCCCACCCACCGCCGCCAGATGGCACATCCGGCCGGATTTCGCATACGTCAGATAGACAATCAGGGCACCCAGATAGAACAACGTCGAGAGCAGGATGCTCAGCGAGGAAACCCACGCCACCACCTCGACCTGGAGCGGATGGACCGCAAACAAGGCCGCGACGATCAACGCGACAGCCGTCCGCTGGGACAGAGACCGGACCAGGACATACACCAGCACAATGTTCGCCAGATGCAGCAGGACGTTGACCGTGTGGTAGGCCCGCGGGTCGAGTTCGAAGAAGCGGTACTGCAACGCGAAGACCAGCGAGGTGAGGGGCTGATACAGAGATACGGTGAAACTGGAGAAGATGTCCTGGAGCCCTTCGAGCGACAAATCGCGGATCACCGGATTGGCGACGACCTGCTTGTCGTCGTCCCAGTTGGTGAACCCGTTGTTCAAGGCCGGCAGATACAGTAGCGCCGTGGCGACCAGGACGATCCCGACGCCCCCCCATCGGCGCAGGCACCCGGCCTTCGCCGGTCTGCCGTGTTTCGACTTGCCTGTGCCCTGGTTCATGGCGCCCTTGTGTCCCTCACAGCGGTTCCACGTCCGACCTAATCTATCAAAGCATGGCAATCCCGACAATTCTCCATCTTGCTGATGCGCTTCGCACAGGTATAATCGGATGTGATTTTGTGCATCGGGACGGGAAGTCTACGTCAAAGGGACAGGTAGACCGAGTAGGAGAGAGCCATGTCTGCGGGTCTGAAACATTCGATCGTCTGTGGTGTCCTGGCGGTTGTGGGGACCATGACTTTCATGAATTGGTCGACGCGGGCAGCCGTTGGCGGCGGTGCAGGTCCGGCCGATCCGGACGCCTACGACGACCACCGGTACATGATGGATCAACTGGGGATCCGGGCCCTGCGTCCGGGCGAGAGCGGCCAGAACCAGGAGCGGTTCACCGAGGAGAAGGCCAATCCCTACCGCGACACGATGCCCGATGTCCTGACGATGAAGGACGGCACCAGGGTGACCAGGCCGGAACAGTGGGCCGCCAGGCGGGCGGAAATCGTCGAGGACTTCGAGCGCGAGGTCTACGGACGGATTCCGCCGAACGTGCCGAAGGTGACCTGGGAGGTGACGGCGACAACCGAAGGCGACAGCGCCGGCGTCCCGATCGTCACCAGGACGCTGGTCGGCCACGTGGACAATTCGGCGTGCCCGGACATCACGGTAAATATCGCGGCCAGCTTCACCGTGCCGGCCGGCGCGACGGAGCCGGTGCCCATGATGCTCGAGTTCGGATTCGGCGGTGGTTTCGGCCCCGGGCGAGGCGGCCGCGGCGGGCCGTCCTGGATGCAGCAGGCCATCGCCCGCGGGTGGGGCTACGGGTTCATCAATCCCGGCAGTATCCAGGCCGACCGGGGCGGCATGAGCCTGCGCCAGGGCATCATCGGCCTGACCAACAGGGGCGAGCCTCGCCGGCCCGATCAATGGGGCGCCCTGCGGGCCTGGGGCTGGGGCGTCAGCCGGCTGATCGACTTCTTCGAGGCCAATCCCGACGCCAGGGTAGACCCGCGAAAGGTGGGTATCGAGGGCGTCTCCCGCTTCGGGAAGGCCGCATTGGTCGCGGCGGCCTTCGACGAGCGCATCGCGGTCGCCTTTGTCGCCTCCTCGGGCGAGGGCGGTGCGAAGCTGCATCGCCACATCTTCGGCGAGGCACTCGAAAACCTCACCGGCAAGGGCGAGTATCACTGGATGGCCGGCAATTTCCTCAGGTACGGCTCCTCCGATCCCTGCATGACGGCGGCCGATCTGCCCGTGGACTCACACGAGCTGATCGCCTTATGCGCCCCGCGTCCGTGCTTTATCAGCTACGGAGTCCCACCGGGCGATCCGCCGTGGGTGGACGCCCACGGCAGCTTCATGGCCGGCGTCCTGGCCGGCCCTGTGTACGAGCTGCTGGGCAAGAAGGGCTTCGGCACGCCGGGCGACTACCTGACCGACCCGATGCCCCCGGTCGGAACGCTGATCGGAGGCGAACTTGCCTGGCGCCAGCACGAAGGCGGCCACACGTCGGGTCCCAACTGGCCGGCCTTCTTCGAATGGATAGGGCGGTACATCAAAGCCCCGCCGCTGCCTCCTGCGGCATCCACTGAACCTGCTGCCGTTCAGTCCGTCGAACGCACGGACCAGAACTCGCGAACCGCCCACGCCCAGTTGCTCGAAAAGGCTCGGAAAGGCCGCATCGATGTCTACTTCGAAGGCGATTCCATCACCCGCCGCTGGGGAGCGCTGGACTATCCCCAGCTATTGGCCAACTGGAGAGAGAATTTCTTCGGCTGGAACGCGGCGAATTTCGCCTGGGGCGGCGACGGCACCCGGAACATCCTCTGGCGTCTGGAGAACGGAGAACTGGACAACGTCCATCCCAAGGTGATCGTGCTCATGGCCGGCACGAACGACGTCGGCGGCTCTCCCGCGCGTGGGGACGACGATCCGAGGATCGCAGAAGTGAGCGCAGGCATCAAGGCCATTCTCGATCTCTGCCGGGCCAAGGCGCCCGAGGCTGTAATCGTCCTGATGGGCATCACGCCTCGCAACGACCGCTCTGCCAATCCCACGGCGGTCATGCCCGTGATCGCCAGGATCAACGAGAACATCGCCAAACTCGCCGACGGCAACAAGATCCGTTATCTCAACATCAACGACAAGCTCGCGGACAAAGACGGCAAACTGTACGACGGCATGACGGTCGACGGGCTGCACCTGTCGCTCAAAGGCTATCAGGTCTGGGCCGACGCCCTGAAACCGATCCTGACCGAACTGCTCGGCCCGCCCGCCGGCGAGGACCACGCCCCGCCCCCCACCGGCGATCCCAGCGCCGCACTCAAATCACCTTAGGGAAACATTCCAGACCACACATCGCGTGCGCCAATCAGGCTGTCCTACCAAACCCACAAAGCCAGTGCAACCGGCAGCAGAAGAAAGACCCATCCCATCAGCTGAACTGCCCATCCTGGACTGACCGAAGAGATCAACCCGAACCGCGCACCGACCAGGCCTTCGCCCAGTTCCTCGCCGTACCAGATGCATCCAAGGGACAACGCCAGCCAGAACAGAATGCCAAAGAGTCCCTCGAAGAGGTCTTGCCCGGAAGAACTCCCTTCGTCAAGGCCAGAGAGAAAAACCCATGCTCCCAGGACCACATACACAGCGGCAACCGGAATCGAAAGCCACTTCAGACGTTCCATCTCGTGCTCGCTCCTGCTACGGACAGATCAAGGCGTCAATCGGCGAACAACGCGGCCAAGGTGCCGAGCAGACTCTGACGCGTCTGGCCGGAGATGGTCCCGACCTTCTTGACAAGACGCTGTTTGTCCACGGTTCGGATCTGGTCGACGGCGGCCACGCCGGGCTTGCCCGCGACCTTCGTGGCCACGCGAAACGGATAGGTCTTGCCCCTCGTCAATGGGACCACGATCACCGTGCGCAGGTGCCTGTTCAACTCATCCGGACTGACAATGACCGCCGGTCGGGTCTTCTGGATCTCGCTGCCGATGGTGGGATCGAGGTTGACCAGCCAGACTTCGAATCGGTTCATTCCCACGATCCTTCGAAGTCATTCAAGGCACCGTCCCAGTCGGCCAGGTCATCTTGACCGGCATCATGGCATGCCTGCGCGGCCGCCTCCCATCCGGCCCGGGGCGGACGCGCGGAGGAGAGAATCACTTTGCCGTCTCTGACCTCCAGATCAATCTGGTCTGCCAGACCCGCCTGCTCGATCACCGCCTTCGGCAGGCGAACACCCTTGGAGTTCCCGATTCGTATCAACGGTATCAGCATATCCGGACCTTTTCCATTCGCGACGCCAGCCACGGGTCGTAATTACAATATACCTACCATCTGCGCCACCTGCAAGGGAAAAACAGAAGATCAACTGCGTCCCAGGGTCAAAGGATACCGCCCCTCAACCCAGTCGGTCCAGCGCCGGTCAGCGGTTGGCGTACATGGTGCGGTAGTAGTTCTGGTAGTCGCCGGAGACGACGTGGGACAGCCATGCTTCGTTGGCCAGGTACCAGTCGATGGTTTTGGCGATGCCCTCCTCGAACGTCACGGAAGGCTTCCAGCCCAGGTCCCGCATGATTTTGCTCGCGTCGATGGCGTAGCGGCGGTCGTGGCCGGGCCGGTCCTTGACGTGCCGGATCAGCGTCTCGGGCTTGCCCACGTGCTGGAGGATAAGCCGGATCACTTCGAGGTTGGGCTTCTCGTTGCAGCCCCCGATGTTGTAGACCTCGCCGGGCGGGGCGTTCTGGAGCACGCGCCAGATCGCGGTGCAGTGGTCGTAGACGTACAGCCAGTCGCGAACGTACAGGCCGTCGCCGTAGACGGGCAGTTCCTTGTCGTGGATCGCGTTGTTGATCATCAGCGGGATGAGCTTCTCGGGAAACTGATAGGGCCCGTAGTTGTTCGAGCAACGCGTGATGTTGTACGGCAGGCCCCAGGTGTGCCCGAACGCCTGGACAAAATGGTCGGCCGAGGCCTTGCTGGCCGAATAGGGTGAGTTCGGGCTCAGCGGGGTGCGCTCGGTGAACATCCCTTCGGACCCGAGCGAGCCGTAGACCTCGTCGGTGGAGACCTGGACGAACCGTGCGACCTTCTTGTCGCGGGCGGCCTCCAGCAGCGTCAGCGTGCCGCCGACGTTGGTGTCGATGAAGATCTTGGGGCCGGTGATCGAGCGGTCGACGTGGCTCTCGGCGGCGAAGTTGACGATGGCGTCGATCCGGTATTCGTCGAGCAGTCGCGAAACGAGGGAACCGTCGCAGATGTCTCCCTGGACAAAGACATGCTTCTCGTGTGGGATGTACTCCGTGAGATTTTCGAGATTGCCGGCGTACGTGAGCTTGTCGAGATTGACCACCAGGCAGTCGGGGTGCTCCGACAGGACCATTCGCACAAAATTGCTGCCGATGAAACCGGCGCCGCCGGTGACCAGGAGTCTTCTCATAGCTGCCTCAGGAAACGCTCCAGCCCCTCTTGCCACGGCTCGATGGGAGCCTTCAAGAGAGCCTGGATCTTACTGCAATCGAATCGGCTGTTCAAGGGCCGACGCGCGGGCGTGAGGTACTCGTGGCTGCCACACGGACGCAGGTCCACCACCAGGCCGAGCCGGTCGAAGACGAACTGCGTCATGCCGAACCGGCTGACGTATCCGGCACTGGCCAGATGGAACGTCCCCTCGGGCCTTTGCTCGATCAGCTCACACGCCACCTGGGCCACCAGCGTGGTCGCGGTAGGGGAACCGACCTGGTCCTCGACCACCACGAGCCGCCGTTCCTTCACAGCGCGTTCGATGGTCTTGGTCACGAAGTTGTTTCCATGCAGGCCGTAGGTCCACTCCAGACGGACCAGGCAATGAGAGCAGCCGCTTCGCGCGAGCAGTTCCTCACCGGCCAGCTTGCTGCGGCCATATTCGTTGATCGGGTTCGGGCGGTCCGTTTCCCTGTAGGGACGGTCCAGCGTCCCGTCGAAGACAAAGTCCGTACTGAAATGCAGGACCCACTTGCCCCGCTCTGCCGCCAGTTCCCCGAGGTGACCGACGGCATGGGCGTTCACGCGGTGCGCCAGCGCCACCTGGGCCTCGGCGCCGTCGACATCGGTGTACGCGGCACAGTTGATCACCACATCCGACGCCTCGACCACCCCGCGCAGGTGCTCGGTGTCGGTGATGTTGAACTCCGGCAGATCGTAACCGTGAACCTCGTACCCTCGGACGGCGCACGCGGCCACCAGGTCCGTCCCCAACATTCCCTTTGCCCCGAGGACGGCCACCACGGGCTTGGCCATGTGCCCAACGTTACGTCTCACTTGGGCGGCTCCTTCTGCACCAGATCGTTGGCCCGGGCGAGAGACTCGAATGTCCCGGCGTCGGTCCACCACCCCTCCAGGATATCGTAGCCCAGTTGCCCGCTGCGCACATACGCATTGTTCACATCGGTGATCTCCAACTCTCCGCGGGCCGACGGCTTCAGCGTCCGAATAATGTCATACACCGCCGCATCATAGAAGTACACGCCGATGATCGCGTAGTCGGATTTCGGCGTCTTCGGCTTCTCCTCGATCCCCACGACCGCACCGTCGCGGATCTCGGCCACGCCGAATCGCTCCGGATCGGGCACCTGTTTGAGCAGCAGGCGCGCGCCCCGGCCCTGCTCGACGAACCGCCGGGCATGCGTCGTCAGGTCCGCCTGAAAGACGTTGTCGCCGAGGATCACCGCCACGGACTGCCCGTTGGCGAAGTTTTCCGCCAGCCCCAGAGCCTGGGCGATCCCGCCAGCTTCGTCCTGGACCTTGTATGTGAATCGGCACCGGAACTCACGCCCGGAGCCCAGCAGACCGACCACATCGCCCATATGCTCGACACCGGTAACGATCAGGATCTCTTCGATCCCGATGCGGGTGAGCTTCTCGATGGGGTAGTAGATCATGGGCTTGTGCCCGATAGGCAGCAGGTGTTTGTTCGTGACCTTCGTCAGGGGTCTCAATCGCGACCCTGTTCCTCCGGCAAGCACGACGCCTCGTAAGTTCATGGGTGTTTCCTCAACATGCCCGGGCCGGCGCGACGTCTCCGGCACGGTGCGATCCGGCTGCCGCATCCTTCGTCATCGAAAGTGTTTGACAGCTCCTTCGAGAAGCGACTATATTAACAAGACTTAGACGAACATGGGAGTGTAGCTCAGTCGGCAGAGCAACGCACTTTTAATGCGTAGGTCCTGGGTTCGAATCCCAGCACTCTCATTGGCCCGCCCTGTAGAACCACACTTCCTCACGCCGTTTCGCGCCTTCATCTGCGTTGCTCCGGCTCCCATCCTGGCGGCATCCGCGAGCGGCACCGTCGAGGTCAAGCCGACCGCCTTCTTAGAACATCGGTTCGGGCAAGCGCCGACTTGAGACCCACTTAAACATTTGCAATGACTGCACTTAGGGGGCGAACGGTCCGTGCCGGATCCGGACGCAGCCGGGGCCGTCCATGACCGACATCTGCACCGGCTCGCCGATCCGCCATGCACCGCAGGCCGGTGCGTCGCTCCGCAGGTTACAGGCGTCCGAAAAAACACGGACTTGAACAGAGAAACGGCGACTTTTCCGTTGCTTTCCCGCCTGCCGTCGGTATAGTCGATAGGGATCGCTGGCTGTCTCAGGAGGAGGTCACAGCGCACGCCGCGTCGCTCATCTGCGCCGTGCGGCAAGCCTCTATGTGTTACGATTCCAAAAGACAAAGTCCGGAAAGAGATACGCTCGTGTCGGCGTTTCGTTTCCGGCGGCGCGTCGTACGAGTTTAGGTTTTGTCCAAGGCTACGGACAGGAGGGTATGACCATGAGAGGGTCGACACGATCTCGTTCACTCCGGGCGGCTGTGCCCATCATCCTCATCTCGATCATCGCACTGGCGGCCTCCGCTGTCGCGCAGACGATGGACGATTGCGACTGGCAAAACGGTCCGTTCCACAAGATGCACTGGCCGCAACGGCCCGATCTGACCACCACCGGCAGCGCCGTGGGCCTCTCGGCCGCGACTGTGGCCGATGACTTCCTTTGCACCGCCACCGGCCCGATTCGACAGATCCACCTCTGGGCCTCGTTCCGCGACGACAATCCGCCCAAGGAAGGTCCGGACAGCCTGACCATCCGACTGAACCTCTACTCGGACATTCCGGCCGAGGGCCTCAAGTGGGGCCAGCCGGGCCGTTTGCTCTGGACTCGAACCTTCTCGCCCGGCCGGTACACGGTCCGGGCCGTCCACGATGGGCCCGAGGACTGGTATGATCCGGCGACACAGCAATACCTTTGCGACAATCACCGGAGGACCTATCAGTACGACTTTTCCGTACAGGATGAACCATTCGTGCAGCAGGAAGCAGACACGTACTGGCTGGCTGTCACCGTCGTCGGGTCGGACACAAATTGTGCGCTGGGATGGAAGACCACCTCGCTCCAACGGCAGTGGAACGCCAGCGGCGTCTATCTGGCGCAGAGCCAGTGGGACTGGATTCCAATGAATTACCCCGACGGCCACGAGGACGCTGGCGCTCCGATAGGCTTTGCCTTCGTCATCACCAGCGGCGACGACACCACGCCTGAATATGAGCTTGGTGACGCACCGGACAGCACCGGCAATTTCCCGGCGGTGAAGGCCCCGGCGTACCCATGCGGCGTCGCAGGCACGTTCCCGACTGTATACCGGGCCGGCAGCCCGCCGTACGGGCCCTTGCACCGCCAGAGCCGAGATGCATTCTTTCTCGGCACTCGCGTCAGCCTCGAAAGCGAGGCCGACCTTGGTCCGGATGAGGATGGGGTCAACAACCTCGATCCCTCGTCAGACGTCTCCAATCAGGACGGAGGCGACGACGGCCTCGCACTGCCGGTGGTGATGCCGCATCTCGGGCAGACCACCCTGACGTACACGCTGACCAGAACAAGCCATCTGGCCCGCGAGGTCTATGTCAATGCGTGGTGCGATTGGAATCGCGATGGGGACTGGAACGATACCATCATCGCGACGGATGGCACACGGATCGCAGAGTGGGTCGTCCAGGACCACCAGCCGAGCGTGCCCGGACTCGGAACCTTCACGTTCACGACCCCGGCGTTCACTTGCTGGCATCCTCTGGCCGACAACGGAGACCCGATCTGGGTGCGGATCACGGTTTCCGAGCAGAGCTGGCAGACCGCCATCGCCGCTCCCAGAGTGGGCGGCGCGGGCCCGGCGGACGGCTATCAGTACGGCGAAACGGAGGACTACTACCTGCGACCGCTCCACGAGCCGGTCGCGATACAATATGACTGGGGTGACGCTCCCTCCAGGTATCCGACCCTGTCGGCTCTCAACGGCGCCAGGCATATCGCCGCTGGACCGTGGCTGGGAAGCGAACAGGATGCGCCCGATGCGGAGAACGACGGACGTCCTCAAGCTGACGCTCTCGGAGACGACCGCGTCGGCGAAAACGATGAGAATGGCGTGGCGATCCCGCCTCTGGTTCAGGGGCTGGACGCCTCGATCACCGTCCAGGTCTGTGGGGGCGGGGGCATCGTTCAGGGCTGGATCGACTTCGATGCAGACGAGACCTGGCGGGCCGACGAAAAGGTGTTCGACGGCTTCCTGCCCGATGGCATCCATATCGTGTCTCTGACCGTTCCCGAAGATGCAGCGGTCGGACAGACTTTTGCGAGATTCCGCATCAGCAGTTCCGGCGGCCTTGAACCCGATGGGATCGCCGCCACCGGAGAAGTCGAGGACCATCAAGTGTGGATTGAGGCAATGCCCCCCAACACCAAATGGTGTCAGCGGCCCGATCTGACGCCGCGAGGCATTGGCCTTCGACTCGACGGGGACCAGGAATCGCTCCGCTCGCTGGCGGACGATTTTGAATGCACCAGCCGCGATCGGCTCACCCATGTCCGTCTGTGGGGTTCCTGGCAGAATGATCAGAGAGGCCAGATCGATCTGATTCGTCTTCGTATTCACGCCGACGACCCCGCCGGACCCGAAGGCGCCGACAGGACGAATCTGTTCAGCAAGCCTCGTCCGGAGATTCTGTGGGAAAAGCAGTTCGGCCCCGGCACGTATCAGGAGAGCCTGTATCACGTGACGACCCTCGGCAGCCAGTGGTGGTGGGACCCGGCCTCGGGCCAGGCGATCGGCGACGACCACACGCAGGTCTGGCAGCTCGACTTCGACATCGACGCGGAGGAGGCCTTCCTTCAGGAAGGATCCGAGCAGGCTCCCCGCATCTACTGGCTATCCGTCGAGATGGAGACGACAGGCGGGCAGTTCGGCTGGACGACACGCCGCTGGCTCGATCATTTCATGGATGACGCCGTGTCGGACCTCGGCAGCAAGCTCCCACGGCCCTGGCAGGAGCTGCGCTATCCGAAAGGTCACCCGTACTACGACTGCCGCCAGAACTCTATCGACCTGGCTTTCTGTCTGATGTACTCGGCGCAGGGTTCCGGCGAGCCGGTCACGTCGCGGCCGGCGACCGTGACCTACTGCCCGGCCATCGAGACGATGTGCCCGGCGACGGAAACGAAGTGCCCTGCCACGGCAACCAAGTGCCCCGCCGTGGAGACACAGTGTCCGGCGACCGAGACACAGTGTCCGCCGATGCCCACGCGATGTCCGGCGGTGGCGACCGAGTGCCCGTCCAACATCACACAATGCCCCACGATGGAAACGATGTGCCCTGCGACGCAGACGAAATGCCCGATCGCGATAACCCAGTGTCCGGCCAGCGAGACCCAGTGTCCCGCGACAGCTACGGGATGCCAGGTATTTCCGACGACGTGCCCGGCGGTAGAGACACAGTGCCCGACCTCCGAAACGAAATGCCCGGCCATGGCGACCCAGTGCCCGACGGTGGAGACCCAGTGTCCCGTGACGCCCACGGAGTGCCGAACGCTCCCGACCACCTGTCCGACGGTGGAGACCCAATGCCCGGCGGCATTAACAAGCTGTCCATCGACGGTGACACAGTGCCCCGTGACGGAGACTCGGTGCCCCGCATCGGCAACCACATGCCCCGCGATCAGCACGTCCTGTCCGGCGTCGGAGACGATGTGCCCTGCAACGCTGACCCATTGCCCGCCTGCAAACACGTCGTGTTCGGCCGTCAAGGTCGCAGGTAAGGATGGCGCGGTGCGGGCTCCACTGACGCAGACCTGTCCGCCCGTGGAGGCGGAGTGTCTGAGCGTCGCCGATTACCTGGCGACGGCGCAAGGGCAGATCGCATTGGCAATATTGCAGTAACGGCCAAGCAGGCAGGGTTGCTGCCAGGCAACGCAAGTATCGGGAGCGACGATGAGAACGCCGCAGCGTTTCTCTATCGGTCCGCGCGACACAGGGAGGTCTTTTCGCATTGCCCGGCGTTAAGAACACGAGGATAATCCACACGTGCACCCGGCTGAACATGAACAAGACGAACGACGGGTTGTGGATTCTCCGGCAAGCGCTCCAGCCGGCCCGGGCCCGTTGCTGGCTGTGCTCTCGGCCTTGACCTCCGCCTGGATTGCCGCCGGCTCGACGGGCCTTCTGGCTCATCCACTGCGGCGCATCTGCATCCTTGTCGCACTCGGCCTCTCGCTTCTGGCTCCCGGCGTCGGGGCACAGCGTCGCAGACTGCGAGTTCTGCTGACGCCACTTGTCGCTTGCGCGGCTGTCGCCATGGTTGCGCTGACGTCTCCGGCGGCGAATGTCATGGCCGTCGCCGTGGTCCTCACGTTCCTCGCCTGGGTATCCAATGAACGGGACCAGGACATTCTGCGGGTCGGCGCCGTGGCAGTCGCCGCATTCGGTCTGTATGTCTTCGCCCGCACCGCAATCCCCTCGATCTGGCAGCTTGCGGATGTCTTCGGCCGCGTCGTCGGCTCTCCGGCAGGCTTTGTCGCGCGCCGCCCACTGCACGTCGGCGCGACCTTTGCCGGCGTGGACTTTCTGATCGTAACAAGCACATTCTGGGCCCTGTACCTCGTCCACACGAAGCCACCTCGCACAGCGCGGGCCACGTATGGCTTCGCGGCGATCTTACTGGGCCATGCGATCTACCTTGTCGCACTGGCATACGTCCCTGATGCTCTGGCTGCCATCCCGAAGCCGGCCGATCAAAGCGTCCGGCTCGCCGCTTTCCTGCACACGATACTGCCCTGGAACGCGCCGCTGCTGGCGTGTGCCATTCATCTTCTCCTGGTCGGCACGATGCTGCGCTGGGCAGCGTGGGCCCCCGCCGCCGGATCAGCAGATCGACCTGCTCAGTCAGCCTGGACCCGACTGGCGCCGGCCTCGGCGGCGTTGGCGCTTGCGATTCTCCTGCCGATCGCCACGATGCTGAACACGCGTCCTCTGACCATCGAAGGCAAGAAGATCGTGTTCTACGAGAAAGGCTTCCTGAACTGGCTCAAGCCGACGCATGGCTCATATGGCAGGCTGTCCAGCGGAATGTACGGAATGTTGCCGGTCTTCGTCGAGAGCCTCGGTGCGCGAAGCGTCCTCTCGCCGGACCTGTCCGAGACCGATCTGGCCGACGCCGATGCGCTGGTGCTCATCTTTCCCGACGAACCCTGGACCGACGGTCGGTTGGAACGCATCCACGATTTCGTCCGCCGCGGCGGGTCGCTGTTGGTAATGGGCGAACACACGACGGGCAATGCTGACGGCGAGAACCGCTTCAACGAGGTGCTGACGCCCACGTCGATGCGCGTCTGCTTCGACAGCGCCACCTTCGCGGTCGGCGGATGGCTCCACTCGTACGACGCGCTTGCCCATCCGACCACGATGGGAATCGCCGACGACCGCAACGAGTTCGGCGTGGTCATCGGCGCTTCGATCCGGGCGCGGTGGCCCGCACGACCGCTGCTCGTCGGGCGATGGGGCTTCGGCGACATCGGCGACGAGGCCGGCGCCCAGGCCATGATGGGAAACGGCCGCTATGATTCCGGCGAGAAGCTCGGCGACGTCGTGCTGGCCGCCGAGCAGCCGGTCGGCAAGGGTCGCGTCATCGCTTTCGGCGACACGTCCGGCTTTTCCAACGCGATCAACGTCTCGTCGCACCTGTTCACGTCGAGGCTTCTGGCGTATCTGGCCGGTGACGCCGACGCGCAGCCGATGTGGCGACAGCTCGCGGGCATACTAATCGCCCTGCTGCTGGTCATCCTGGTCTGTTTGCAGCCGAACGTGTGGAAGACAGCCCTGGTCGGGATCGGCCTGGCCGCATCGGCAACGATCTGTATCCAGGCCGGCACCGCAGCGCCCAAACCGCTGCCGGATGGCCGCCGGACCAGGCCTAACAATCTGGCCTATATCGACGCATCTCATCTCGAAGCTTCCAGCGGTGAATCCTGGCGGCCCGACGGCGTCGGAGGCCTTGCGCTGACACTCATGCGAAGTGGCTGTCTTGCGCTCTCGCTGCCCGAACTGACGCCCGAGCGCCTCGAACGAGCCGGATTGCTCATTTCGATTGCGCCGGCCCGCACGTTCTCGGCGGTCGAAAGGCAGGCGGTCGCCGATTTCATCCGCAACGGCGGCACATTCATCATGACCGTCGGCCGCGACCGGATCGAGCCCAGCCTGCCCCTGCTGAGAGAACTGGGGTTCGAGCCGGAGCAGGCCGGATCAGCGGAGCCAATACCCCTGGGACACTTCAAATCGCCCTACCTCGAATCGAACGGCCGCCGCGTCTATGTGCGCTTCCACGCTGCCTGGTCTGTGCAATGCAGCGACCCGAACGCGCGCGTGATCGCCTACGGCCGAGACAATCAGCCGGTTATCATCCTTCGCAAGATCGGGGCCGGCAAGGCAGTCCTCATCGGCGACACGTGCTTTGCGATGAACAAGAACCTCGAATGGGAAAGCGGCGAGCCTTTCGAGGGTCTTCGTGAGAACGCCGATTTCTGGCGGTGGTTCCTCACAGTGCTGCGGGACGAGCCCATGTGGCTGCCGGAAGCGGTCCGCGAACCACCCGCCGCGGACGGCCCGCAGGGCCAGGAGGTGACGCCATGAGACGGGCCTGGGTCGGTCTGGCGTTGCTGAGCGCATCCTGGCTGTTTGGGCTTCGCTACTACCACGATCCCATCTGGGCGATCTGGGCACTGCTCGTGTTGGCCGGCGCCGGGCTCTTCGTGGGCATCGAAGTTCGAGCGCCCACGCGAATCGAGTCCTTTGTCGCGGCGGCGCTGCTGGCATCGGTTGTGCTCCTGGTCCCCTGGCCCTGGCGGGCGCCGGCTCTGCTTCTCGTCGCCGGCCTGTTGCTCTGCGTCGCGCCGATCCCGAGGCGTTGGCCACACCGCCTGGGTCTGGCCGCACTGACCGCCGGAACGATCCTCACCGCCCAGGCCGCCGGAATGCTCGCCTATGAGAGCTTCACCGCGCGGTCGCATGAGCTTCCGTGGCAACTGGCCAGAATGCTCCATGTCACCGGACAGGGCCTCGGAATTCCCGCCGCCCTCGACGGTACGACGCTGGCGCTCTACTCGATTCGACACACTCATCGTCTTGGCGCGACGTGGGGTCTGCTGCTGGACCCGGTGACCTTCAGTTTTCTCGTTGGCGGCGCCGTGTTGCTTTGCCTGCGGACGGCCGCAACGTCGTTCGGAGGGATTCTCAGGCACCGCATGCCGCAGTTGCTCGGTCTGGTCCTGTGCGTCGCTCTCTGGCTGCCGGTCCGGGCGGCGATCCTGATCGCGGTTCACATGCACCGCGCCCTTCGGACGCCGTACGAGGCGCCGCTGGCCTTGATGGGCCCGTTCTGGAGCCCGTGGGTGCTGTCGCTGCTTCTGGCAGGTCCTGTCCTTCTGGCCTGGCGATTCGTTCGCACCCCGCCGGCTACGCCGGTTGCGCCGATCGCCGCGCCGAGGCAAGCGAGGCGCATCGTCTGTGTTGTGATGGCGTTTGCGGCCGCCCTGCTCGTCACCATCGGCCTTCTGTGGGCCCCTTCCGGCCCGCGCAAGCCCGGACGCATCTGGGTGGACGAGCACCGCTCGACGTGGGAGCGTACCGACCGGCCCTACGAGCCCAACTGGTACGGCCAGGATTCCGGATACAATTACGCGTGTATCTACAACTACTGCTCCCACTTCCACGATATGGGCCGGCTGACCGCGCCCATCGACGCGAACACCTTTGACGGATGCGACGTCCTGATGGTGAAGGTGCCGACGGCGCGCTATACGCCGGAAGAGATCGCGCATATCGAGAGGTTTGTCGAAGCCGGAGGCGGCCTGCTGCTGGTCGGCGAACACACCAACGTCTTCAATTCAGGGACCTATCTCAACGACATTGCCACGCGGTTCGACTTCCGCTTCCGCTATGACTGCCTGTTCGACATCGACACGCCCTTCGAGCAGCTCTACCGCCCGCCGCTGGTGCCGCACCCGATTGTCCAGCACATGCCGCCGATGGATTTCGCGGTCTCCTGCTCCATCGAGCCGCAGTCGAGCACCGGCCGGGCCGTCATTCAGGCGACGGGCCTTCGCAGCCTGCCTGCCGATTATCATGCCAGCAACTACTATCCCCAGGTCGAAGATCGGGCCGATGCGCGATACGGTGCCTTCATCCAGTTGTGGACGGCCGATCACGGCGCCGGTCGCGTGGCCGCGTTCGGCGATTCCACGATCTTCTCGAACTTCTCGACCTTCGAGCCGGGCAAGGCCGAACTCATGCTGGGCATGCTCGAATGGCTCAACCACCGCTCTCCGTCGCGGGATACGCGGCCGATTCTGATCCTCCTGGGCGTCCTGCTCGGCGCAGGCGCTCTGGTCCTCGGCCGGACCTGGCCCGGCGCCGGATTCGTGCTGCTCAGCGGCGTCCTGCTCGGCATCACCACGGCCGGCGTCACCGTACGGTCACTGCATCGAACGGCCATGCCGCCACCCAAACCAAGTCGTCCGTTCACGCACATCGTCATCGACCGCACCGTCTGCGATACGCCGTTATCGAGAAGCGGATTCATCGCCGGACAGGCGGATGGGTTCGGCATCTTCGAACGCTGGATTCTGCGGCTGGGCTACTTCACCTCTCGCCGTGTCGGTGGCGATGTATTCGCGGGCGATCTGCTGGTCTTTCTGTATCCCAGGAAAGAGGTTGCCTCCGAGTTCCGCAGACAACTGGCCGACTACGTTAACGGCGGCGGCCGGGTCCTCGTGATCGACGCTCCGGCCAATGCGTCATCGACCGCCAACGCCCTGCTGCATCCGTTCGGCATGCGGATGGTCAACAGCCCGCTGCTGGCCGGGCCGCTGGAGACCCCCGCAGGCTGGCCCGCCAACGTAACGACTCGAAACGCCGGCCGGATCGAGGGGGGCACGCCCCTGATTCGAATCGCCGGCCAGCCGGTGGCCGCGACCGTTACATTCGGCAAGGGAACTGTCACCGCGGTTGCTTTCGGCGCCCAGTTTGCCGATTCGAATATGGGCGTGACCGGCGACACGATCCCCGATGCCACCATGCGCAGTCTTTACGAGATCGAGTTTCAACTGCTTCGCTTGGTCCTCTCCGACCGCCTGCCGCCTGGAACCGATCCGAACGCAGCGGGCCAGCAACGCATCACGCTGCCGACCACGCGAGCCTGGATCACCTCACTACGGCCGCGGGGTTCGTCCGCGCGAATCCATGTTCCGATGGACTCCCGATGAAGACGGACCGACGAGATCGTCCAGGAAGCGACGGACAATTCCGCCCCCCAAGCGACCCGGTTGCCCCGAACGTTCACGCCTTGACGATCTTGCTGCGTCCCCTGCGGACCGTCGCCGTCGCGTTGCGCGTGTCCACCACCAGCCTGGCGTGCTTGACGATCCACGCGTAGTCGTAGTCGCTGTGGTTGGTGGCGATCAACACCACATCGTAGCCGGCAAGAGATCTGGCCGTCAGCGGCTTGCTCTTCATTCGGAGATCGTATTCGCGCTGCTTGTGTGTATGCGGGATGTACGGATCGTTGTAGTCAACCTTCGCGCCTTTTTCCTTGAGCAGCTCAATCAGCTCCAGAGACGGTGACTCACGCACGTCGTCGATGTCGGGCTTGTACGCCAGACCCAGCACGAGCACCTTCGAGCCCTTGAGGCTCTTGCGCCGCTCGTTCAGGGCGTCGGCGGTTCTCTCCACAACGTACTCCGGCATGGCCGTATTGATCTCGCCGGCCAACTCGATGAAACGAGTCGGCATTGCATACTGGCGCGCCTTCCAGGTCAGGTAGAACGGATCAATGGGGATGCAGTGTCCCCCCAGGCCGGGACCCGGGTAGAACGCACTGAAACCGAACGGCTTGGTGCTCGCGGCGCGGATCACCTCCCACACGTCGATGCCCATCCGGTCGAAAAGCATCTTCAGCTCGTTGACCAGGGCGATATTGATGCAACGATACGTGTTCTCGAGAATCTTCGCGGCCTCGGCCACTTCGCAACTGCTCACCGGCACCAGGGTCTCAATCGCACACCGATAGACATCCAGGGCGCGCCGCAGGCTCTCCTTCCCATAGCCGCCGACCACCTTCGGGATCGTGGACGTGCGGAAGTGCTTGTTGCCCGGGTCCTCGCGTTCGGGAGAAAACGCCAGGAAGAAATCCTTCTCGGCCTTGAGCCCCGACTGTTCGAGAATCGGCAGCATGACCTCACGGGTCGTGCCGGGATAGGTCGTGCTTTCGAGGACCACGAGCTGGCCCTTGCGGAGGTACTTGGCGATCGTTCGGCAGGTCGTTTCGACGTATTGGAGATCGGGCTCGCGATTCTTCGTCAGCGGCGTGGGCACGCAGATCAGGATCGCGTCCGGCTGCGACAGCTTGCTCATATCGTCGGTAGCGCGAAACCGGCCCGACTTGACCATTTCCGCCATCGTCGCATGTGGGATATGTTTTATCGGGCTCTTGCCCCGATTGATGGTGGCCACCGCCTTCGCGTTGATATCGAAGCCCAGGACCTTGGCACCGCCCTTGCAGAATTCTCTTGCCAGCGGCAGTCCGACGTAACCCAGGCCCACAATGCCCACGTAAACCGATGTGCGTCCGCTCTTTGGATTGGTGCTCTTGCGTCTGGCCACAGCGACCTCGCCTTAAAAAGACCTTGTGCGATCCCCGGCGCCCGACATCCGGGCCGCGGCGGTATATCCGCGCGCTATATCGGCAATTTCGTCCCCCGAATTTGCATTTTGAGGGAATCCGGCGCGGGAAGGAACCCGGATGGTTTAACGCGTGTTCTGCGCTCCACCGGGGCCGGAGTTCAGCAGGGCAAGCTCCTCCCCCGTCACCAGCCTGCGCGGGTTCTCGACGCACAGAATGTCAGCCCGCTCGCGCCCCAGGTGACGGCAGAGCAGCCGATACGCCTCGGTCATGCACGGCGCCCGTCCGGTCGTGTCGTGCGCATCCGTGGCGACCAGGACAGGCAACGGTTCCTGGAGAAAAGCCCAAGCCGCTCGCTCACTGCGCCGTCCGAATCCTCCGAGGAAACTGGCGGCGGTCACCTGAAGACACGGCCGATAGGCGGCCCACCGCCGGACGTACTCGGGGCACTCGCCGAGAAACATGTGACGCTCCGGATGCGTGATCACGCCGCGCAACCCGGCTTGGGTCAATTCCGCCAGCAATGTCTCCGGATCGATGAAAACCTCATGCGGCAACTCCAGAAGCAGGTAGCGTCCACCGTCGGCGACCGTGAGAACTCGATCGGATCGCACGAGACCGCCGATCCGCTCATCGATTCGAACGTCCGCTCCCGGCAGAACGTGCAGAGGGACCTGCGCCTTCACCAGCAGCGCATTGAGTTGGGCCACGGCCTGCCGAATCGTTTCGACGTCGTACCGTCCGTCATAGCGTCCGAGCTGGTGCGGCGTGGCAACCACCGTTCGGATCCGGTCGGCGGCGAGGGCGCGACACAACGCGAGGGTCGACGGCACATCCGAAGGACCGTCGTCCAGGCCGGGAAGGCAGTGACAATGCACGTCGATGAAACCCGCGTCTGGCTCGCTCTCGACCCGTTCCGTTCTGTTGGCGCCGCATGACTGCATCTGTGCCCACCCTGCCCGACGTCTGTTCCGTCGATGCGGAGGCCGGAGAGACCGACGACCTCACCGCACGGACTGGAGCGTCACTTCGAGATCGACTTGCCCTTCCGGCCGCCGCACCCGCAAGGTCACCCGATCGCCAATCTCGTGCAGGTCGAGCAGACGGAACAGATCGCGGGAGTTGCGTACCGGCTGGCCATCGACCGCGACGATCAGGTCTCCGGCAATCCGGCCACGGGGATCGTACCGAAGGGGGCGCAGACCCGCCTTCTCGGCGGCGCTGCCAGATGCGACCTCCGCGACAAGTACCCCCTCCAGCCCGAGACTCCGCACGATGTGATCCCCGGCCAGGATCACACCGAGACCGGCCTTGGGCGGGCGGCCGTAGCGAATGATCTGCGGAACGAGGCGGTTGACCACGTCCACAGGAACGGCAAAGCCGATGCCGGCGTATGCCCCGGACGGGCTGACGATGGCGGTGTTGATGCCGATGAGTCGTCCCGCGCTGTCGAGCAGCGGACCGCCGGAGTTGCCCGGATTGATTGCAGCGTCGGTCTGGATCACCCCCTCGATCGGACGACCGGTCACCGATTCGATCACCCGGCCCAGGCCGCTGATGACGCCGGTCGTCAGCGTCTGGTCAAACCCAAAGGGGTTCCCGATGGCAAAAACCTTCTGACCCACTTCCAGGTCGCTGGACGTACCCACCGCCAGCGCCGGCAGGACGCCGGCCGGTGCATCGATCTTGAGGACCGCCAGGTCCTTGTCCGGCTCGACGCCGACCAGGCGGGCCGGCCACGTCGAGTGGTCCGCCAAGGTAACGTCGGCCGCCTGTGCGTCCTTGATGACGTGGAAATTCGTCACAATGTACCCGTTGGCGTCCCAGACGAACCCGGACCCGGTCCCTTGCGGCACCTCCGTGGCATACAGGCTGAAGAGACTTCTCTGCGTGGTCTTGCTGGTGATGAACACCACCGACGGTGACGCACGTCGAAACAGAGCGATGGTGCTCTTCTCGTCTTCCGCCAAGTCCCCGCGCGGCGTAATGGACCGAGGCGTCGCATCGCGGTCGCGCACGCCGAAGAGCCACGGGCGAACCTGCCAGAACAGCAGCACGACAAGCAGAGCCACGAGCAACAGAATCAGCCCTCGCTTGTGATCCGGTTCCGCGCCGGTGCGCATTCGATTCATGTTGTTCTCATCCATGACAGTCGTCTCCGATCGGGCGGTTTGCCGGCCAGACATTGACGGTCGCCTGGGCAATCTCTTCGTACGACGGCGATCATCATAGGCGTCGCGCGGTCGGCTGTCAAAGCCCTGTCATACGAAGTTGTTCGAGAACCGGCGGATGAGACAAACGGCACAGAAAGGGGGCGATCCGGTTTCCCGGACAATGACCGCTGTGGCGGTCTGAGACGGAGACATAGAGCGCGTCGGACGCGGATCAGAAGCGACGCGCCGACAGGCGGCGCTGGATCTCCATCTTGCTTTCCCATCTGTGGAAATCGAGCGCCGTGGGGCGATCCCAGTTCCACTGCCACAGCTCACGCCAGCGACGCCACAGGATACGCAGAGTTCGTACCACCTTCATCATCACCCCTCCTTGGGAATTCCAGCATGCCGGAATTCGCCGACACGAAAACCTGTTTCACCGGTCCCGGTCCTGCCGACATACAGCGGGAACGGGACCTCGAAACCCACACGCCACGGGCGGAGCTGGTATCGGCCGGCCCTCCGGGCCTTCGTCGGAAGGACGCCGCCCGGGTGATGAACCCCATCGTTCGCGTGGGGTCGCAAACCCGAGCGGCGCCCCCGTCCATCCGTGGACGTACCGAATACCGCCACCCATCCTTGGTCTGGTCTATCCTCGAAGGGCGCCTACGCCGGCGCCCTTCGATCACAATAGCAGCCCATCGGATTCCTTGACAGGCCTTCTCCGGGGGCTGTTCTGTGTGGATTGTGCGGCAGGAGTCCTTCGCAGCGCAAAAGAGGCATGGCCGTCGCCGTTTGCCACCTTCTCCTTCGTCCGGCGAGCGCGTCGATGCGAATGGTTACCGCCATCGAACCTCCTCCTGAGGTAGGAAGTAACCGGCAGGCCGGCCGCGTCAGCCGGTCCTGCCGCAGTCCTGTGTCACCCTGACTCCATGCTCCTGCGGGACTGCGGCGTTTCCCTCGCATGTCCCCGAGCTCACCGTATTGTATCTGCGGTGCGCGGTTTGTCAATTGCGGACACTACGTAATTCCATTCGGTCACGGCTGAATCGTGAGCGCTTCGCGAAGCACGGCGGAAGATCCGTCCGGATTGGTCACGCGCACATCCCACACCACCGGGACCGGCAGCGCGCTGCCGGTCAATGTCACGCGGCCCATGACCGAACCGGAGCCGACGACACGAACGCCCGTCACCGCCGGAGTCGGGCCCTGCCCTTTCTCGAAAGTCACCTTCACCCCCTCGGCAAAACCGGTCCCTCGGATCATAATCGTGCCCGGCATCCCCGCCCACATGGACCGGGGCGTGATCGACCAGATCGTCACGCGCGACGATTCGGCCGGCGCGGAAACCGTCACACTCAGGCTGTCCCAGTCGTCGTCCGAATCCTCATCGGCCAGGTTGTGGCAGGCGGTGATCGTGTGAACGCCGGCGCCGACGCCCTGTGTATCCCAGGTATACGTCAGCGTGACACTCTCGCCGGTCGACAGACCGCCTTCAACGACGTGTGTCCCGATGGCGATGTCATCGGCGGTGGTCGAAGGCGTGCCGTGGTCTGATGTCACCGAAACAGCGACGTCTGCATCCACGTCTTCGTCGCCGACATTGGCGACGGTAACGCGAATCTGCACGGCGTCTCCTGCGGTGACCGCGGCCGGACCGTTCATCGCGGTGACAGCAACATCCACGATTGGTGTTCGAACCGTCAGAGACACACCCTTCGTGTCGTTCGTCGGGTCATCATCCGCGAGGTCATGAGCCGCCGTCAGGGTATGTGCGCCGGCGGCGACAGCCGCGGTGTCCCACTTGTAAGTCAGCGTGGTGGACGCACCGGGGCTCAACGGGCCCGCCGTGGTCCTGCTGGCAATCTCGGAACCGGCGCCGTCGCTGCAGCTCAAGGTCACGGCCACACCCGCCGGACAATCCTGGTTCCCGACGTTCTCGATGGTCACCACCACGTCCACACAGTCCCCCTGCACAACGCGATCGGGCGCGGTGATACCGGCCACAGCCAGGTCCAGAAACGCCGCCGGGAGAGCCGCCTTCTCGGCGTCGACAAGGCCGGCGCCGACCTGCTGGGCGGTCAGACCGGCAAGCGGCTCGGCGGTCTCGCGGAGTCTGGCCCGCACCGCCGCGGCACTGGACAGTCCCAGTTGCGACGATGACCAGACCAGAGCCGCCACTCCCGCCACGTGCGGACAGGCCATGGACGTGCCGCTCAGAACGGTGTACCCGTCGTCCCGATACGTCGACCGGATGTCCACGCCGGGCGCGGCCAGTTCGATCTCAGGCCCGACGCAGGAGAAGCTCGCCAGACCGTCTCCCGCATTGACGGCCGAAACCGCGATGACGGAATCAAACGCCGCGGGATAGCCAACCGTCGCGGCATCGTTGCCCGACGAAGCGACAAGAAGCACTCCCGCGTCGTAGGCGAGGTCGCAGGCCTCCTCCAGGGCCTGGCTGAACGCCCCTGCGAAACTCATCGAGATGATATCGATCCCATTGTCCACACACCACTCGATCCCCTGGATTACGTCGCTGATATAGCCGCTCCGGTCGTCGGCCAGCACCTTCACCGCCCAGAGCCGCACTTCAGGCGCCACACCGACGACTCCGATGCCGTTGTCACGGGCGGCCACTACGCCGGCACAATGCGTACCATGGCCTTCCTTGTCGTTCCAGTTGGCGGGCTTCGTACTACCGTCGGTCAGGATATTCCCGGCGCAGTTGACGCCTCCGGCAATCACCAGGTCCGGATGGTCCGCGTCGATCCCCGTATCGAGAATGGCCACGTCCACGCCAGCGCCCCGCGTTCCGCCGTAGCGCGCGCTCCACACGCGCTCGGCGTCGATCCGGTCCACACCCCAGGGCATCTCCTGCGCGGTGGCGTAGACGCGCGCATCGTCCTCGACATACGCCACGTCCGGGTGATTGCGAATCTTCGTAACGGTCGCGTCACTGACCGTCGCCAGGACGACGGGCAGCAAATGGTAGGAACGGTCCACCTGTCCGCCTGCGCTGCGGATCATCTCCATCAGCGCTTCGGGGCTTTCCGTCTCGACGAGAGGATTGAAACCAATCAGAACCTTACGCCCAGCCGAATCGCTCTGGGCCACAACGGCTTGAACCTGATACCAACCCAAGAGAATCGCCAGAGCGATCCTCCACGCTCTCCGTAGCGTTTTCACGGTCGCACCCTCCTTGCAGCACTACCCCTGACCTCCTTGGTGCACCCCTGCTCTACCGTTCAGGCTCAAACCGGGCAAGCAGTGCGCATCTGTCGGACCTACGGTCCGGTACGACCCTCCTCACATTGTATGTATGATAACGGCACATCGCGGCCTGTCAATTGTGGAAACTACGTATTGTGGACCGGGCGATCCGCGAAGTCCGGGAAACCCGCGTCATCCAGACAGCGTCACTCTGGACGGACATGAGCAACCGGCGCACCCGGTCCGCCGCCGGAACCGCTGGCGACATAGGGCTTGACCTGAAGCACTGCGACACTGAAATCAGCGACAATGTCGCGACAGGCGTCGCTGAGTCTGTCCGTGGGGATCACACACATGATGTGTCGCGAGAGAACGGTCAGGTCCTCCGTCTTCGGCAGCCCTTCGATCGTTGCCACCAACTGTCGCATTCCCACCTCGAGGGGCTGGTCTCTCTGCAGCAGGCCGGCGTTGATGATGTAGCGCCATGCCTGCGCCAGCGTCGCGAGCATGTTCATCTGCGGCCCGTGCTTCAGGACGACCACCGACAGCCCGATCGCCGTCGTGTTGCCCTCGTCGTCCAGAAGCGACTGGGTTACGACCTTGATCGTCCACTGAGGATTCTGTTCGACCAGGCGTACACCCGCATACGGCCCAAACTCCTGGGCCATGTACAGGCGAATGGCCGCAGCCAGCGGCTCCGGGGCATTGATGTCCAGCCGAATCGATACCGGCGCAGGCTTGCCTTGTTCGGACATCGCCCCATAGGGACCGTAGGGAGCCGCCAGGCCGAGAGACGTGGCACACCACAGAAAAACGATTGCAGGGTTCATCCTTTACCTCCTCCGTGCGATTCTGACCGATGAACGCTCAAAGAGCCTCGCAAGGTGCCCGTATGCCCTTGCTTCCGTGGCCCTTACGCAGGTATTATAGGTCCACAGTCTGCCAAGTCAAGTATTTCCCGTCGATTGGCCGACAATCTTGAGAAGAAAGCGCAGATGGGGCAGGCGGTTCCCCCGCCAAAACACTTGGGGGTCTGGGAACGGCACAGGGCCGGAGTAATGGCGGCTGATTCACCCGACGTATCGTTTGCCAACATCATCGGATGTGCTATGATAAAATGGTTCCGCTGCGTCGTTCTGTTTCGGCGGCATTTTTCCCTGGGAAGGTCTCGATGGCTGACACAATTGCGGGAATTCTGAAACGTATGCCCAACCGGCAGTTTGCGGTACGCACCGCGGAGAGATCCTACCGGCGCGGCCCGGTGGAATTGATGGTCCACCCCGATTTGCTTCGGCGTGTCCCTCTGACCGAGGGCGCGGCCGTGATCGGCCAGGTCGAGAAGAAGAAAGGCAAGCCCAGCCTGACGACGGTGGAAACGATCGGCGGGCTGGCGCCCGAGGCCTTCCGCAAGCGCCCTCATTTCGCCGATCTGACGGCCATCGATCCACACGAGCGGTTCGACCTCGGCAGTTCCGGCCAGGAGAGCATGCGCATCGTGGACCTGATCGCTCCCATCGGCAAAGGCACACGGCAACTGATCGTCTCGCCTCCCAAGGCGGGCAAGACCATCCTGCTCGAACAGATGGTTCTGGCCATTCGTCATTGCTCGCCCCGCAGTCGCATCATCGTCCTGCTGCTGGATGAGCGACCTGAAGAGGTGACCCATTTCCGCCGGGCCACCGAGGGCGCGGAGGTGGTTTCCAGCACAAGCGACCACAGCGCCGACGAGCATGCGGAGCTGGCCGAGCTGATGCTGGCCCATGTTCAGACGGAACTGGAATGCGGCCGCGAGGTCGTCCTGATGATCGACAGCCTCACGCGAATGGGCCGAGCGTTCAACAACCGGACCCGCCGGCGCGGTGAGCCGCGAGGCCACACGATGAGCGGCGGTCTGGAAGCAGGCATCCTCGAAGTGCCGCGCCGACTCTTCGGCCTGGCCCGCAATGTCGAAAACGGAGGATCGATCACGATCATCGCCACCTGCCTGATCAACACCGGCTCGCGGATGGATCAACTGATCTTCGAGGAGTTCAAGGGCACGGGCAACAGCGAGATCGTCCTGGACCGCACGCTGGCGGAAGCGAGGATCTTCCCCGCCATCGATATTCCGGCCAGCGGCACGCGCAAAGAGGCCCAGCTGTACGACGAAAAGAGGAGCCGGGGCCTGACCACGCTGCGACGCGTGCTCTCGAACTATGGTCCTCGCGACGCGATGGAAGCGCTCTTCAAACTGCTCAAGAGGTATCCCACCAACGACGAGTTTCTGGAAAGCATGAGTGCGCAGAGCTGACCACCCGTGATTGCCCACGCCACAAGCCTTGATCGCGAGGCCCCCGGCCTCTATGTCCACATACCGTTCTGCACGAGCAAGTGCCGGTACTGCGGTTTCTATTCGCAGCCGCCGGCGGGTCGCGATGTGGATCGTCTGGTTTCGGCTCTGCTGACAGAGGTCCGGCAATACCGTACCGTGGAAGCGGTGCGCACGATCTACGTCGGCGGCGGCAGCCCGACCAGCCTGCCGGTACACCCGTTGGCCCGGCTCATCGAAGCCATCACCTCACTCTGGCCCGCGACGGAGGAATTCACGGTCGAGTGCAATCCCGGACAGGCCGGCGTCGAGATGCTGTCGATGCTCGCCCGCGGCGGAGTCACCAGGCTCTCTTTCGGCGCGCAGTCGTTCCACGCCGCCGAGCTCGAACTCCTCGGCCGCCGACACCGCGTCGACGACGTGCGTCGCTCGATCGAGCAGGCCCAGGACCTCGGATTCACCAACGTCGGAATCGATCTGATCTTTGCCATTCCAGGTTCCACGCTCCAATCGTGGGAGGACTGCCTTCAGGCGGCGATCGCCCTCGGCGTGCAGCACATCTCGGCGTACAGCCTGAGCTTCGAGCCGGGAACACTCCTGGAAGAGGCGCGACGACTCGGTCACATCGCGCCGGTGGACGAAGACACCGATCGCGCGATGTACGAGTTGGCGATCGACTGCCTGGCGTCGGCAGGATTCGTGCAGTACGAGGTTTCGAATTTCGCACGCGGAGGGTTCGAGTGCCGGCACAATCAGGGATACTGGGAGAATCGCCCTTACATCGGCATCGGTCCGTCCGCCGCCTCGTACTGGCAGGGCGAGCGGACCGCGAACGTGGCGGACATCGACGCGTATATCCAACGGGTGGAGGCTGGTTGTTCTCCCGTCGAAGAACGCAGCCGGCCCAGTGGCGCCGACCGCATCTGTGAGACCGCCGTCCTGAATCTGCGGACCCGGCAAGGCGTCGACCTGGCCGGATTTCGTCGCCGCACCGGCGCGGATTTCCGAGAGGTCTTTCAGACCCCCGTGCGCCGGCATGAACACGCGGGACTTCTCGAGGTCACCGCCGACCACGTCCGTCTGGCGCGCAAGGCCCTGGCCGTCGCGGATTCGGTGCTGTGTGATTTTGCAGCGTTTTGAGGAACAGAGCTTGGACACGAAATACATTCGCAATTTCTCGATCATCGCCCATATCGACCACGGCAAGAGCACGCTGGCCGACCGCATGCTCGAGCTGACAGGAACGATCACCGCCCGCGAGGCCAAGGAACAGGTTCTCGACGACATGGACATCGAGCGCGAGCGCGGCATCACAATCAAGGCCTCGGCGGTGACGATGCACTATCAGTACGAAGGCCACACGTACATGCTCAACCTGATCGACACGCCGGGGCACGTGGACTTCCACTACGAGGTCTCCCGGGCCCTGGCTGCCTGCGAGGGGGCATTGCTGGTCGTCGACGCCAGCCAGGGGGTCGAGGCGCAGACCGTCGCCAACGCCTATCTGGCGGTGGAGACGGGCGTCGAGATCATGGGTGTCATCAACAAGGTGGACTTGCCGGCCGCCCAGCCGGCCGCCGTGGCCGAGGAGATCGAGCACGTACTGGGAATCCGCGCAAAGGAGTGTTTTGCGATCAGCGCCAAGACCGGCCAAGGCGTCAAGGAACTGCTCGACGCGATCTGCGAACTGCTGCCTCCGCCGCCCGACCGCACCCACGAGGCGACACGGGCCCTGGTCTTCGACAGCCATTCCGACCCTTACCGCGGGGTGATCTGCTACGTACGCGTCTTCAGCGGGACGTTGCGCCTGCGCCAGAGAATCCGCCTGATGCACGCCGAACGCAGCTATCTGGTCACGGAGTTGGGCAAGTTCCGCCCCCGGATGACTCCGGTGGACGAACTGGGCACCGGCGAGGTAGGCTACATCGTCGCGAACATCCGCGACTTGGCCGACGTGCGGGTGGGCGACACGGTGACGGATGACGCCAACCCGGCCCAGACACCCCTGAAGAGCTATCAGCCCCCCATGCAGATGGTCTTCTCGGATTTCTATCCGGGCGACAACACGGAGTACTCGAAGCTCCGGGCCGCATTCGAACGACTGGCCCTCAACGACGCCAGTTTCTCCTTCGTCCCGCAAAACTCCCCGGCGCTGGGCTTCGGTTTCCGTTGCGGCTTCCTCGGCCTGCTGCACATGGAGATTATCCAGGAACGTCTCGAACGCGAAAACGACGTCGATATCGTCCAGACCGCACCGACCGTCAGCTACGAAGTCGTCATGAACGACGGGCAGGTTCGTCGCATCGGCTCGCCCAGCGAGCTGCCCGACCGATCACATATCAAGGAGCTGCGCGAGCCGTTCGTCCGTCTGGAGATCATCACCAGCACCGAGTCGATCGGCGGAATCATGAAGCTGGCGGAGTCCCGGCGCTGCAAGCTCGTCAAGACGGACTACCTGAACCCGACGCGGGTCATCATGGAATACAAGGCGCCCCTGGCGGAAATCGTTTACGATTTCTACGACCAGATCAAGGGCATCAGCCGGGGCTACGCAACGATGGACTATGAGCTGATCGGCTTCGAGGCGACGAACCTCGTCAAGATCGACATCCTCGTCAACGGCCAGCCGGTCGATGCGCTGTCGATCATCGTCCATCGAGACAACGCCGAGCAGCGCGGCCGCAAGGTCATCCTCAAACTCAAGAAGGCCATTCCCCGGCACCAGTTCGAGATCCCCCTCCAGGTCGCCATCGGCGGCAAGATCATCGCCCGCGAGACCGTCAAGGCGTTCCGCAAGGATGTCACCGCCAAACTCTACGGCGGCGATGTCACCCGAAAGATGAAGGTGCTCAAGAGACAGAAGGAAGGCAAGAGACGCATGAAGAGCATCGGCTCGGTCCAGATCCCGCAAAAAGCCTTCATGAGCATCCTGGACACCAGCGATTGAGCCGCACAGACCCGCCCATCCCCTCGACCACCTTCAGGAGAAGCGGAAGCGACGAACTACTGACGGCCGGACGAAGACCGCTTCCAGGGCGATGGGGCCTTCGAGCCGCCCTTCTTCTTGCGGAACTCGCGTATTCTGCTGCCTTTGTCGGGTTTGCGCTTCGGTCGAAACGCCGGCTTGGGCGGTTGTCCGCCGGCCATGATGAACAGCGCCTTCGTACAGGCGTCGCGCGTGACGCGATCGCTGTGCCGGAGTCCCTCGGTCAGAACGTCCGACGCCATCTTCCGCATCCGGCCCTTCATGCTCCGCAATCCGTAGGCCGCCGCCTTCTTGGCGGTGCGGGGAAAGTCCCCGAACAGGATTTCCTTGAGAATGTCCAGGCCGTCCTCCTGCATCCAGGACAGATTGAAGGCGGCCAGCCGGGCGGTGGAGACATTGTCGGAGAACACCTTCTCCCTAAGCTTGTTGAGCAACTCAATCGCGGCCTCGTCCTTCTCCCTTCCGGAAGGTGTCCTTTTCTCAAGCTTCATAGAGCCCTCCATGTCAAGCATCCATGCTTCGTGACCCTGCCTCCTCCCTGAGCGGATAGAGGCTCGCGCTCTGTGCGGCCGCTGGCGGTCCCATGATGTCCCCGTCTCTCCGATTCCGGAGACGATCGGACAGGAATCGAGGTCCGCAGACCGGTCTGGGTCTTTACTCTAACGCGACGGTCGGCTCCCCTGCAAGAGGCAACTCGGAAAAATCTGTGAAAGAGCTGCATTCAATGAGCCGGCAAGCGACGATTACCGGACGGCTCGCTCTGCGGGCATGCGGCCCCCCTGTCTCCGCATCACTGCGTCACCGGACCGGTCCACGAAGCCCTTCGTCAGATCCTATGACAGCGGAAACATCGTATACTTTGAAGGGAGACGGTTTGGAGGAATAACGCGATGTGGACATTGCCGACAACTGCAACCGTTCCGATGCCGGCGGGTGCGGGGACGCTGGAGATCCCGTCGCCGGATATCAGCGCCCTGCTGCCCGTCGCGATTCTATGCGTGGCGTCGATCCTGTGCATCACCGTGTGGTTCCTCGCGGTCTCTACCTACACCACCACGCGTCATGACCGTATGGCGTGACGGCCTCCGTATCACCTTGGTTCCGACCGTGCCGGTCCGCCGCCCTTGTCCTTGGACCCGCATACGCCGTTTCGTTTCTTCCGCACAACCTTGAGAGAAGGCCATCGAACCGGTAGAATCGATGCTCGTATCTGACAAGAAACGCACCGAGAGCAGTCTCCGGGGGCTTTATGCCAAGACAAGCCAGTGATCCGCTTCCATGCCGCCGCAACATCATGTGCACCACGCCGCCGGTCCGTACGCCTTCTCCGGCGCGGAAATGTCCTCTGGCCCTGGCCCTGCTGGTCGCCCTGGCGGCAGCCGCCGGGTCGGGCGCCGCCGATTCGCCCCAGTGGGGTCAGCAGCACAGTCGCAATATGGTCTCGCCGGAGACCGGGCTGCCCGACCGTTTCGATCCGGCCACAGGCCGGAACATCCGATGGGTGGCCCCGCTGGGCAGCCAGACCTACGCCACACCAACCGTCGCCGGCGGCAAGGTGCTGATCGGCACCAACAACGACAATCCTCGCGACGAAGACCATCAGGGCGATCGCGGCATTCTGCTGTGCCTGAACGAATCCGACGGCGTCCTGGCCTGGCAACTGATCGCACCGAAGCTCTCCGACGACATCTACAAGGACTGGCCCAAGGCCGGCATGTGTTCGCCGCCCACCGTCGAGGGTGACCGCGTGTACATGGTGACCAATCGCAACGAGGTGGTCTGCCTCGACCTGCACGGCCAGGCCAACGGCAACGATGGTCCGTATCGCGACGAGGCCCGCCGCATGGTCCCGTCCGACAAGGAACCTGTCCCCCTCAAGAGCACCGATGCGGACATCCTCTGGCTCTACGACATCCCCGCCGAGATCGGCCTGTTTCCGCACGACTCGGTCCACTGCTCCGTCCTGGTCCTCGGTCCGTTCCTCTACATCAATACCAACAGCGGACTGAACGGCACGCACAAGGAAGTCCGTATGCCGGAGGCGCCCAGCCTGATCGTGCTCGACAAGGCGACCGGGCGGCTCGTCGCGAAGGACGACGAGAACATCGGCCCGAACATCATCCACTCGACGTGGTCGTCGCCGGCGGTCGGGCAGGTCAACGGCGGGACGCGGGTGTTCTTCTGCGGCGGAGACGGCGTCTGCTATGCGTTCGAACCGGTGCCGTCGACACCCGCCGACGGTGGCGTTGCGACGCTCAAACGCCTCTGGCGCTTCGACTGCGACCCGACGGCGCCCAAGGAGAATGTCCAGCAGTACAACGGCAACCGGCAGGTCAGCCCGAGCAACATCAAGAGCATGCCCGTGTTCTATGACAACCGCCTGTATGTCACCGTGGGAGGCGACATCTGGTGGGGCAAGCGGCAGGCCTGGCTTCAGTGCATCGACGCAACACGGACGGGTGACACCACCGCCGACGGGCCGATCTGGTCCTTCCCGATGCAGACCCACTGCTGCTCGACGCCGGCAATATGGAACGGTCTGGCCTTCGTCGCCGACTGCGAAGGCAGCGTCCATTGCATCGACATCGAGACGGGCAAACCGCACTGGACGCACAAGTGCGACGGCGAGATCTGGGCCTCGACGCTTGTGGCCGACGGGAAGGTCTACATCGGGACGCGGCGCCGCGACTTCTGGGTCCTCGCGGCCGACAGGAAGAAGGAAGTCCTCAGTTCAGTCAGACTCGACAGCCCTATCGTGGGCAGTCCGGTCGCCGCCAACGGCGTCCTCTACGTAGCCACGATGAAGAGCCTCTACGCGGTGCAGCAGAGCGCCAAATGATTCGGTCCGGCTGTCATTGGGCCGGAACGAGCCAGGCGACGAACCCACCGCCGTCCTGGATCGGCACATCGAGCTTCTGGCCCTTGGTCACATTCGCGCGTTCGACGCTCATCTCGGCGGGCTTGCCCTCGACGTCACGAACCAGCACCGCCTCGTAGGCCCCGTCGCCAAGGAACGGCAGGTTCAGTGCATAGGTCCCGGCCTTGCCACCGTTGATGACCCCGACGAACCACGATGCGCCGCTGCGGCGGGCGAAGGCCGCGATCTGGCCGATCTCGCTGCCCGGCAGTACGATCGTCTGGTCCCACGTCGAAGGCATCGCCTTGATGATCTCCAGAACGTTGCTGTCGAGATAGAACTTCCAGTGATCGGCCCAGTGCATCAGGGGCGACGTGAACACCACCGCCGAGGCAAGCTGGAGAGCTGCCGTAGTTCCCTTGAGCTTCTCGGGATTGAACGTGCAGGGCGTAAAATCCCCGTGTCCGGCCAGGTAACGCGTGAACGGCAGCGTCGCGTAGTGCGTCGCCGGCAGGTCGGACCACTTGTTGTACTCCAGCCCGCGAATGCCTTCCCGCGTCATCTCGTTCGGAAACGTCCGCGATTCGCCGGTCGGCTTGTTGGCGCCGTGGTAGTTGACCATGAGCTTGTTGCGGGCCGCCGTTGCCAGCGTGTAGGTATAAAAATCGATCCGCGAGCGGGACTCGGAATCCATGAAGTCGATCTTCACGCCCGCCACTCCTGCCTGGGCGCAGCGCCGCAGAAAATCCTCCCGGTCGGCCGCCCGCTCCAGGCCGCCCCAGTGCTTCCACACGTTGATCCCCACTCCCTTGCTCCTGGCGTAGTCGCACAGCTCCCTGAGGCAGGCCCACATGTCCCTGCCGGGCAGTTGCCAGGCCTTTTCCCAGCCGGCATCGACGAGGTAATACTCAAAGCCCATCTCGGCCGCCTTGTCCACCCATTCCTTCTGGTAGCGGAACTCGACGCTGCTGTCGGACCACCAGTTCCACAACGAGCGTCCCGGCTTGATCCAGGCACAGTGGATACCTTCCGGGAAGAGATTGGCGTCCGGGGCCGGGCACAGATTCGCGACGATATCACTGTTGACCAGCGCGTTCAGGTCGGGTCCCGTCATCGTCACCCGCCAAGGCGTGCGAATCTCGCCGGTCTCCTGCCACTTCGCGTCATCTTCGAAGGCCCCTTTGAGCCGGCTCGGACGGCCGGCGCGGACCGTCAATCCGCTGTAGGCGAGCAGCCCGGCCTCCGTAATCGCGCCGTATGTCCCGTCCGCATACTGGATCGTGACGGGAAACCCGATTTGCTCGTCGACCTTGATCCTCGTGGCCAATGACTTGGCGTAGAAGCCCTCGTAGTTGGCTACGTTCGTCTGGTACCAGACCTGGCAGTCTCTTGGCAGATTCCAGGTGCTGGCCTCGCCGGATATGGTCCGCTGCCCCACCCCGGGGACAACGTAGCGGTAGGCAAGACCATCGTCGAAAACGCGCACCTCCAGCACATAAGGCGTCTTCGACTCGGCGTGCGTCACGTTGATCTCGGCGACCTGGCAGCGATTCACCGCCTCGCTGTGGACGCCGCGACAGGGATATCGTTCGTCAATCGTCGTCCGTCGGCATTCGCCCAAGCTTACGTCCTGTCCGAGATCAACGCCGTCCACCGTGATTCCGAGCGCCGAGGGGTTCAGAATGACCGTGTCCGGCCCCTTGACCCGCTGTGCCCAGTAGCACAGCCGGCCCTCGTCGTTGACGAGAACCTCTACCCGGATCGCGCCGTCCGGCGATGTAATCGTCACCGGCTCGGCTTCGCCGACCATCGGGGCGGACAAGCATATCGAGAGAACAGCAAGTGCCAGGCTGAACCATGCCTTCATCAGTCTTTCCTTTCTGGATGGCGGTGATTCGAGATGCCTCCTCCATCGGCTCTAAAATGCCATATCTTGAGCCTCTGTGCAACCCTTTCCACCGGTAAAACCGCCTTTGCTCCTTCCCGCAATGCCGTGAGGCAGTATCATATGGGAGCTTCGGCTCCGTCGCGGCCGAATTGAACGAGTGGGCAGTCAAAGGAGGATACGCAAGATGAAGCGATATCGGTCAGTTCTCGCCTGCGCGGGTCTGTTGGCTTTTGCCGGGGCCATGAGCGGCTCGCCTGCCGCCGCGGACTGGAAGGCCCAGGCCGACGCCCGGATCGAGCGGATCCGCCGGCAAGACGTCCGGGTGCAGATCACCGACGGCCAGGGCACACCGGTCCAGGACGCACAGATTGCCGTCCGGCAGGTCCGCAAGGCCTTTCCGTTCGGGGCCGCCATGGGCCGTGCGATTCTCGGCAACACCCGATTGCAGGAGTTCTTCAAAGAGCACTTCAACTACGCGGTCTTCGAGAACGAAACGAAGTGGTATGCGAACGAGCGGGCCCAGGGCCGGGAGAACTATGCCGATGCGGACGCGCTGTTCGCGTGGTGCCAGGCCAACGGCATCCCGGTACGCGGTCACTGTATCTTCTGGGAGCCGGAAAAGTGGCAGCCTCGATGGGTCCGTCCTCTGACCGGCGACGAACTGCGGCAGGCGGTGGAGCGACGCATCGAAAGTGTCGTGACCCACTTCCGGGGCAAGTTCGTCAGTTGGGACGTCGACAATGAGACGCTGCACGGCGATTTCTTCAAGGCCCGCCTGGGCGAGGCGATCTGGCCCTGGATGTTCCGGCGCGCGCACGAGCTGGACCCCGATGCAAAGCTCTTCGTCAACGAGTTCAACATCCTCTCGGTCGACAAGGATTTCACCGAGGTGCAGACGGACGAGTATGTCGCGCATGTTCGCCGGCTGATCGACCAGGGCGCTCCGATTCACGGCGTCGGTATCCAGGGCCACATCTGGGCCGAGGATATCCTCTCCAAACCTGAAGTCATCAAGGAGCGGCTCGACAAGGTTGCCACCCTGAACCTGCCGATCTGGATCAGTGAATTCGACGTAGCCGACGACGATGAACGAAGCTGCGCCGACAAGCTCGAACTGGTGTACCGAACCGCCTACAGCCACCCGGCGGTCGAAGGCATCGTCATGTGGGTCGTCTGGGCGGGCAACTCGTGGCGAGGGCCCAACGCAGGTCTCGCCCGACGCGACTGGACCTTGAACGAAGCGGGCCAGCGATACGAAGCCCTGATGAGCGAGTGGTCCACGCAGACCTCCGGCCGCAGCGACGCCGAGGGCCGTTTCGCCTTTCGCGGCTTCCACGGGGATTATGAAATCACCGTCACCCCCCCGGAGGGCGAAGCGGTGCGTCAGCCAGTCCAGGTCACAGCGGGTCCGCAAGCACAATCCGTGACGATCCGCCTGAACTGATCCGTCACCGCCGCCGCATCGTGTGGATGGTCAGGCCGTCGTGGCCGTGGGATTCGCTCGGCAGCAGCAGGCTCGCGCCGTAGCCGACCACGAAGCACGTTGCGATGCCGATGGCGGCAAAGAGATAGCCGTTGACGGACGTATAGGCCGGCAGCATCGCCATGACGCCCGCTCCTGCAAACGCTCCAAGCAGCGAGCCCCACCCGCCGGCCCGACGGGTCAGCACGCCCAGCGCGAACAGTCCGCCCAACACGCCCATGAACAGACCGATCACCCTGATGAACGAGTCGAACAGCGAGCGATTGGCCGGGTCGATGAACAACAATCCCAGCGAGGTGCCCGCCGCACCGAATCCGAAGGTCAGCATGCGGGCCCAGGCGAGAGCCCCCTGTTCCGTTCGAACGACCCGAAACGGCCGCAGGAAGTCCGTCACGACCGCCGTCGCGGTCGAGTTCATGCTGGTGGAGATCGTCGACTGGGCCGCCGCGAAGATGCCTGCCACGATCAGACCTGCGACGCCGATGGGGACCTCGCGCGCGATGAACAGCGGGAACACCTGGTCGGTCACGAAGGTCGGGTCCAGCCGCTCGGGGTGGGATTTGTAGAAGACGTACAGAGCCGTACCCATCCCGAAGAACAGGAACGAGGAAGGGATCGTCATCAGCGCGGCGGCCCAGATCGATCCAGCCGCCCGCCTGACATCGGGAGTCGTCATATACCGCTGCACCACCGCCTGATCGGCCGTGTACGACGAGAGGTGCTGGCCGAAGCCGCCGAAAATCACGACCCACAACGCCAGCGAGGCACTGGTCGGGTCCATGTGCCAGTTGAAGGCGTGCAGCTTGCCGTCTGCGGCCGCCGTGTCGAAAAACTCGGCGATGCCGCCCTCCGAGCCGGCGACCATCAGACCCAGGCAAACCAGCGCCCCGCCGAGCAGCACAAACGTCTGAATCGTGTCCGTCCAGATCACCGCCTCAATCCCGCCGATCGTACAGTAGACGACGCTCAGCACACCCATAATCAACACGCACTGAGCCGGGCTCAGTGAGGTCACGCTCGCCAGCGCCAGCGACGCCAGGGACATGACGATCCCCATGCGAAAGACGTGGAACAGTGTGAACGAGGCACTGGCGAACAGCCGCACCGGCATGTTGAATCGCTTCTGGAGATATTCGTACGCGCTGGTCGCGTCGATCTGCCGAAAGAAAGGCAGCGCCAGATAGACCGCCACGGGCGCCACCGCCGGGATCATCAGATTGCCGACCAGATAGACTAAGTCCTGGGCGTAGGCCTTGGCGGGAATCGCCATGTACGTGATCGAGCTGAGCATGGTCGCGAAGATCGAGCAGCCCGCCGCCCACCAGACGATCCTCTGTCCGCCGCGGAAGTAATCGTTGGTGTCGCGGTTGCGCCGGGCGAAGTAGACGCCCACGCCCACCATCGCCAGCAGATAAACCGCCAGCACCGTGAAGTTGATCGCGCCGAACGACCGTTTGTGGGCGACCGGTTCGACGGCCCACACCGCCGGCGTGCGAACGCGAGGCTTGATCTCGCCGGACGCAAGAATCACCTTGCCGTTCCATACGACTGCCGGCGTCGTCACCTGATTGACCGCCGATGCGCCCGCCTCGATCCACGTGTCGGTGATCGTGTGATACGCCAGCACCCGCTTGGGAAAGCCGGGATGCTCCAGCTTCAGCTCCTCGGCGCGGGCCATCAGCAAACCGTCGTCACCGCTGAGCACGAAGATGTGCGACTGGCCGATCGCGGCGCCGGCGCCCGCCATCACACCGTATGGGACGTCGGCGCGCCGGCGCCAAGGCTGGGCGAACCGGCCCGTTCCGGAATAGGCGCCGCTGCGCGCATCGAACGCAGCCGCATCATAGCGTTGCGGGTCAAATTCGTAGACATCACGAAGGGCGAAGACATCCGGCGTCGGCGCGAAGCCCGCCGCGTCCGCAACACGATCGGCATCATTCACGCAGCGACCGCCGACGACGTAGATGCAGTCGTCGAACCCGTTGTGCTGGGCGACCACGATGTGAAAGGCTCGCGGCGGTCCCGGCCAGGAAGGCAGGCTTTCCCAGTGGAACGACTCGGGCGGACCGCCTCGTCGCGAAAGGTCGAGCCGCCAGAAGTTGCCCGTTGCCGTATCGAGCGTCGAACCTCTCTGGCCCCCCGCCAGGTAGATCACCTCGCCGATCCGCGCGGCCGCCCCGTAGGTGCAGGGCTCCGGCAGCGATGGAAGCGGCACCTGGCTCACCCACCGCACGAGCGGGTCACATACCAGCAGGAAACAACGGTCAAAGACTGTCTGCCCATCGGTTCCGCCCAGGCACGCGACGCCGTACGGAGTGCTGACACACGCGGCGTAGGCAATCGGACGATCCAGTTTGAAGCCGGCGAGCCATTCGTAGCCGCCGGCGCCGCTGGCGACCAGAACCCAGGCTTCATCCCGCCAGAGCTTCTCGCTCTCCCATACCGGCTCGGGGAAGTGGGTGCCGCCTGCGACGATCAAGGCGTCGTTGTGCACACCAACCAGCGGCCCACCCAATCCCGGCGTATCGGGCAGAGCCGGAAGCTCCTCCCATCGCAGCATCTCACCGGCCCGGGCAGAGGCTCCGGACAGCAGAGCCACGGACATCCACAGGATGAGGCCGCGATTGATGCTCACGGACGACTCTCCCCTACTCGTTCGGGATAGCGTTTCATCCGGCGGACCGCGACCAGTCAAAGAAGCCCAGTGCATCGAGGTCGCGCCGTAACTGCTCGACCTGGGCACTCTCGACGCGAGGCAGAGGCAGCCGGCACGGTCCGCAGTCAAGACCCAGCATGGCCAAAATCTGTTTCGTCGCGGGATGGAAGGGACAGCGATTGATCGCGCGGATCATCCGAATCGAGAGCGACTGAAGCCGCCGCGCTTCGACCAGATCGCTTCGCTCGAACGCTCTCATCAGACGTCGGTACAATGGCGCCGCGATGTTGTATGTGCTGCCGATTGCGCCCCTCGCGCCGGCCGCCAAGGCGCTGAGCAGCATCTCGTCGCAGCCCCAGACGCAATCGAATCGCCCTCCTTCCAGCTCCAGACAGGCCTGGAATTCGAAGAGGGTTGGCGCCGTGTACTTCATGCCGACGAGGTTGGGTATCCGCGCCGCCGCCACCGGCAGGAAGCTCACCATGTCGAGCGCCGCCCCCGTCAGCGAAGGAATGTGATAGTAGTAGAACGGCAGGTCGGGCGCCCCCGAAGCGACCTGCGCCATACAATCGGCGAGAACCTCGATTGAGCCGACCTTGAAGTAGGACGGCGCCGTCGCGGAGATCGCATCGGCGCCGATCCATCGCGCGTGGCCGGCCAGTTGAGCCGCCTCCGCCAGCGAGTTGTGGCCCACGTGTACGATCGTCTGGAGCCGTCCCTTGGCGACCTGCACGTACGCCTCGGCCACCGCCCGCCGCTCGTCGCCCGACAGCGACATGCCCTCGCCCGTGCTGCCGCAGATGTAGATCCCCGTCACGCCCGCTCGCTCCAGAAAGTCCACCATCGCCGGCACGAGATCGAGATGCAGCGACCCATCCTCACGCAACGGCGTATACGTCGCCGCAATCAACCCCGTCAACCGATACTCCATTTCGAACACTCCCACAGCCGGCACCACATGCGCAGGCTCCGACGCAACCTCACCTGCCTCCGCCAGCATATCCTTCAGTTCCCTCGCAGGCAAGACCGGCGAACCGACCGTGTCACAGCACGGTTCGCCTTTCGGCGTTCCTAAAGAAGGAAGGCACGGCCGTGGTGGCCGTGCCTTCGAGGCGGAAAACCAGAATGAGTATCAGACTTCGTCGCGGACGGCGAAGGGCTCTCGATAGGAACACTTGATGAACTGGTTGGCCTTCTCGGCGCCGGCGCCGACAAACCGCTCCTGCTTGCGGTCGTACGTCAGTCGCGGCCCGAGAACGAACCGCTCCTTCGATAGATCGACCTCGTTGCCATCGAGCTGTTCGAGCACATCCTTGAGCGTGTTCAGCGCATCCTCGTGTGACTTCATCGCTGCGCGGACCTCGTCGACGGAGGCCGCGGCGCCCGCACGCCAGGCCACGTTGGCCTGATGGCAGATGGCCGTGCCGTAATGCCCGACCTCGATGTCGGCGGCGAGGTTTTCGCGTTTGCGGCTGCGCAGGCACTCGATGAAGTTCTCGGCGTGATTGGCACCCGCGTCGCCTTTGTACTGGTACACGCGGTTGCCGTCGTTGTCGTGGAACCAGCCGCCGCCCCGCGAGATGCGAAGGGACCCGGCCTCGCACTGGATATAGTTGCCGCCGCGAGCGCCCAGATAAACGGCCCCGCTGTTGCCACCCTTGCGCTTCGGGTCGGGCAGGTTGCGAATATCGACGACCAAGGGCAATCCGTCGTAGTCCATCAGGGCGAAGTGCACATTGGGCGTCTGACCATTGTCGTCCCAGGCGAAACGGTTGCCCGCCGCGACCACCTTCGTCGGCACGCTGTCCCAGCCCAGAATATGACGCACATCGTCGAGGTAGTGAATGCCCCAGTTGGCCATCTCGCCGTCGCCCCAGTTCCACTGCCAGTGCCAGTCGTAGTGGAAGCTCTTGCGCATCACCGGCGTCATCGGCGCCGGGCCGGCCCACAGGTTGTAGTCGACGCTGGCGGGCACCGGCTGCGGCTCGGTCACCTTGCCGATGCTCTGTCGCGAATGGAGCACGGAGCAATGGACCCACTGGACCTTGCCGTACTTGCCCGACTGGACGTCGCGGGCGGCCTCCTGCACCGCCGGACAGGACCGATGCTGCGTGCCCGCCGCGACGATGCGATTGTACTTGCGGGCCGCTTCGACCATCTTGCGTCCTTCCCAGATCGCATGGCTGACCGGCTTCTCCACGTATACATCCTTGCCCGCCTGGCAGGCCCAGATCGTCATCAGCGCATGCCAGTGATTTGGCGTCGCGATGACAATCGCGTCAATATCCTTGCGGTCCAGGACGTCGCGGATGTCACGGTATCCCTGGATGGTCGAGGCATCGGCCTCGTATTTCTTCTTGAACTCCTCGATGCGCTTGTCGAGAATCTCCTGGTCCGGCTCGCACAGCGCCACGACGCGGACACCTTCGATGTTGTGGAAGTCGTGGACGTGGGCATTGCCCCGGCTGTTGATACCGGCCACCGCCAGACGAATCTGATCGTTGGCGCCCCGGGCGCTGGCCGGAAACGGGGAGGAACCGGAGAGGGCCAGATACGAACCGGCCGTGGCGGCCATACTGCGTTGGAGGAACTTGCGGCGACTGATCTGCGTCATCATCTTTTCCTTTCGCTCAAATCGAGGCACGACCGTCCAGTTGGGCCGAATGGACCCTGCCGACCTGCCTGTGCGTCAGACACCCGGTACAGACGCTCATGTTATCACGCCTATTCCCGGATTTAAACCGCTTTTGTCGATGCGCTCACCCGTTCCGGCCGTCAACAGTGTTCAGTGATTCGATCGTCCGCCGGATTCGCTCGGGCGTCCAGTCGGCCGGACGTTCGCCCTGGAGGTGGGCCTCCATCTCCGCGACGCTCGGCGTAGGGGTGCAGACGCCGCCGGTCGGGACCTCCACCTTCGCGACCCAACAGATGGCGTTGAGCATGAGCTTGCGAAAATCGTTCTGGGCGTAGACCCAATGGGTGTGTCCGCCGGTGCAGCCGAAGCCTCGACCGCCGTCGGCTCGCTCGCAGGCCCAGGCAACGTGCTCCGGCATGCCGAGCCGGCTGCGGACCGTCGGATTGCCGCTGTGAGGTCCATCGGGTCCCTTGCGCGTACTGTCCGGCGGGACGGCCGTCAGAATGGGCGTCACGCCGTCCATCCCTTCGCGGAACCGCATGTGGTAGTACCACTCGTCCTCGACCGCGAAGGGCCGGACGCCGCGCGCGATCGGATGCGCGGGCAGGGCCTTGAACTCGGCCCGCCACGAGGGGTTCACCGACCAGTGCTGCTCGTAGTACCCGCCGATCCAGTCGAGCAGATACGTGCCGAAGGGATCGCCGCAATCCAGTGCGTAGTGGATAAAAACAATCCCGACACCGCGTCGCGCGATCGCGTCGAGTTTCTTCCAGTTGGCCTCGGCGCCGATCAGATTGTTGCCGTCGCAAGCGACGACGATCGCGGCGGCCTCTTCCAGCACGCGGACATTCCTGGGCCATCCGTTCTCAATCACGACCGCCTCCATGGCCGGCACGTTCTCGTTGAGAAGGCGCGCCAGAAGCTTGCAGTCGGCGGTGTAGGCATGCCCGCTCCAGCCGTGACTCTGCGGCCCGGGGAGAAAGACGATTCTCTTCTTCGCGGCATCGTTCGCCAAGGCTCGCGCCGCAAACGCACCACACAACAGCACAACTCCGACGATTAACAGACGTCGCATCGAACATCCTCCTGAACGTCCCACCACGCTCATCCGGGGCAATCTCACGGCCTCGGGACTACGGCGAGGCCGGATCGGAACTCATACGCTCCGGCCGTCAACTCGATCACGGCACAGCCGTTCTCGGTGCGCAAGTGCTGGAGGCCCGCGGCCTTCGCCAGCGCGTTGCCGCCCTCAGTGATCGTCTTGTCGTCGGCGGTCGGCAGGTACAGCGTCGCCGTCGTATTGGGCGGGACGGTGACATTCAGCGTCAGCACCCGATCGTCGTCGATCCGCCAGCGGCTCTCGATGCGGCCGTAAAGGCAATCGTGATGCGCCTTGACCCATTTCATCGAGGGATCATCGATCAGACCCGGCTTGAGGACAAAATGCTGGAAACCCGGACGGTCCGGATCGCTCTTGATGCCCGCCAGGCCTTCGATGAACCACGTCCCGACGTACAGGTACGAGCTGTGGCACAGCGAATTGTCCATCCTCCACGATTCCGCGATGGCGGTCAGGCCGTTGCGGCGCATCAGGCCCCAGCTCGGGTACGTGTCCTTGTTGACCATCGGGAAGATCAGGTCCTGGCGATCGGCGCCGAGCAGCGTCTTGAACAGGAACGCTCCGGCGGTGATGCCGGCGTGGATGTGGCCCTTGCGCACGATCAGGATCTCCTTTTCGAGCCGGTCCCAGATCGCTTGTCGCACCTCTTTCGGCGGCAGGTCCACCAGCAGCGCGATCGCCAGATAGCCCTGGAAGCCGTTAACGTAACTATTCAGCTCGGGCTTGAAAAACTTCGCGTGCACGGCGCGGCGCACCTGGTCGGCCCGCGCACGGTACTTGGCGGCAGCCTCCTTCTCGCCGATCACGTCAGCGATGTTCGCGGCCGTCTGGAGATTGAAGATCCAGTAGCAGTTGTTGAAGAAGAGCGTCTCGATCGTGTCGCCGTTGACACCCTCGGCGCCGGGCCAGAGCCAGTCGCCCAGAAAATCCCATTCGCCGCCCCACCGCACGAGCATGTCGTCCCTGCTCTTGGTCTCGAGGAAGGCCAGCCAGCGCTGGATCGTCGGGAAACTCACCTGGCAGATGCGCGTGTCGCCGTAGCGTTCGTAGAGCTCCCAGGGTAAGGTCACGCAGTAACCGCTCCAGCCGGGACCGCCCCCGCCCCAGTAGGTCGGCGCGGTGTAGGGCAGGTTGCCGCTCTCGACGGTGTCCTTCGTGGCAGCCTTGTCGCCGCCGGTGCCCCAGGCGCTCTCGCCGCCCTGCACATCACGCCAGTCCTGGGCCCATTTCGTGTAGAACGCCCCGAGGCCGAAATGGTTCAGCCCGCACTCGGTCGTCGCGTGGGCGTCGCCGCCGTAGCCCATCCGCTCGCGATGGGCGCAGTCGACGACATACCCGCCCAGGCTCAGGTCCTCGAACGTCAGCAGCGTCGCATCGTGAACCCAGTTCAGCAGCTCGTTCGAGCACTCGAAGCTCGACGCCCGCGCATAGTCGGTGCGCACCAGATGCGCGCGAATGTCATCGAGCTTGGGCTTGTACTTGAGCCCTTCGATTGTCACCCACTGGCCGGTGAAGTAATTAAAGCGATTTCGGAACGTGCCCCGGCCGGAGGGACCGATGACGTACTTGCTGTGCAACCGATGCGTCATGTCGGCCTTGGACTGCTCGGAGAACTTCATCTCCACGGTGTCGCCGGGTTCGCCGCGCAGGTCCATCTCGAACAGGCCGGTCATGTTCACGCCGAGGTCCACGCGGTACACTCCGGGCCTGGGCTCGGCAATCGCGACGGGCCGGACCTCGCGGATGCGGCGGTTCGGCTCGACCATCTCGGCCGACAGCTTCAGCGAGGGCGAATAGACCACCGCCGGCTTCCAGCTCGAATCGTCGAAGTCCGCCTCGCACCAGTCGGGCACTTCCTGGCGGGCGTCGTACCGCTCGCCGCCGAAGTGCATGAAGTCCCACACGCCCAGCAGCATGTTCGGGCTGGCGTGGGTCCGCCATGTGCCATCGGTGACGATTTGCATCGCCTTGCCGCCGGGCAGCTCGATCTCGGCCTGCGCCAGGACAATCGGCGTCTGCGGCTTGTCGGGCGTCTTGTACTGCGGGAAGATCGACCACGACACGCCCAGCCACAGCCCGATCACGTTGCGGCCCGTCTTCAGGTAGTCGGCAATCTCGTACGTGACATAACGGGCGCGCTTGCGGTAGTTCACCACGCTCGGCACGAGCACGGTGTCGCCCACCTTCTTGCCGTTGACGTACAGTTCGTGGTAGCCGACTGAAGCAACGTAGACAACCGCCCGCTCCGGCCTGGCATCCAGCGTGAAGCTCTTGCGCAGCCACGGATCGGGCACCTCGTTGTCGGGCGGAGGCCAACCTTGCTTGCGCTCGAAGATCGTATCCGTGCCAATCCATCGCGCGTCCCAGTCGCCCGGCTCCAGCAACCCCATCGTCCAGCGGGCCGGCTCGCTCCACCGCGAGACGACACCGCTCTCATCCCGGACCTGCACCTTCCATACGCATGCCATACCGGAGGCCAGAGGCTTCCCCTCGTACTCGACGTGCGCCGACTGGTCGGAGGCGACCATGCCGCTGTCCCACAGATCACCTTTGTCCTGGTCGAGCAGGGCCTTCGTGGAGGCCACCAGAATACGATAGCCGCTCTGCCGCTGGCCGCGCGCGCTCGCATTCGTCGCCGCCAGTTGCCAGCTCAATCGCGGTTGGGCCACGTCGATGCCCAGCGGATCCTGAAGATACTCGCAGCGTAACGTGACGGGCGTCACGGAGCATGCACGGTCGGCCGCGGACAGGGCGACAGGCAGCAAAAAAACGATGACAACAGGGAAGGTTGCAAAGCGCGTCGATGTCTTCATATCGGCCTCCTGAGCAATCCCGGTTCGGCGAATCCACAGCGGACAGATGCCATCCGTCTGCATCGGCGCGCCGATTATACGGCAACCGACAACATCGCACTACGTAAAATGCCGGCCGCCCAACCGGCCGAAGTCACGGCGTGCCGGCATCCGGTTCGTCGTCGCCTTCGGCATGGCGATCCCCGTGCCAAACCGCCGCCACCAGGGCGACCGCCACCCACAGGCCGCTGAGGATGACCAGCCCGGCCGCAACGATCACCAGCGTCAACAGAGCGACCATCATCGGTTGGCCCTCCGCAGAAAACCGTGGGCAAAGTGGCCCACGGCATAAGCCGCCAGCGAGCAAACCAGCGCCGGAAGGATCGACCCCACCTCGGTCTTCACGAAGGTCTCCAGTTGAAGCAGGATGGCCACCACCGTGCCCACCGTCATGGACAAGATCCCCGCCAGAGGACGCGGATGGCGGATCCACAGACCGAGGAACAAGGCCGGCAGAATCGCAGGCGCCCAGATATTGTAGCAGACCAGCAGCCCCTTGATCACGCTGGGAACAAACAGGGCCATCCCCGCCGCAATCGTCGCAATCATCACGGTGGAGTACCGTCCCGCGAGCAGCGCCGCGCTGTCCTGGCGCACGGTAAACCGTCGGAGAATGTCCTGTGTGAACACGACCGCTCCGGCGTTCAGAAGGGAATCAAGGCTGGACAGAACAATGGACACCAGCGAGACCAGCAACAACGCGTACGCCGCGTGAGGCATCGTCGCCTTGACCAGAGTCAATAGCACGTAGTCCTCGCCCGTACCGGCGGGGACCACCGTCCGCGCGACGATCCCGAGGGAGATCATCACCGCGAACCACAGCGTGCTGAAGACGCCCGCGAGAATGAACCCGTTGCGCGACACCACCGTGGTCCTGGACGCCAGCGCAAGGTTCGCGTAGGGGGGGATCAGCGTCTCCCCCAGGAGAAAGGCGGTGACGAAACCGACGATCTCCAGCGGGGGCGTCGCCTGCAAACCGTGCGCGGTCGCCTCCATCGCCTGTTGCCAGAACGCCGCGGCGCCGCCCTGAAAATGGAACAGCAGCTCATAAAGCAGCACGCCGGGCAGCAGCAGCGCAAACAGGGCAAAGTGGTACGCATCCGTGATCACGCTTGCCCGCAGGCCGCCGAACGCGGTGTACGAGGCCGTCACGATGGCCACGATCGCCACGGAAAACCGCGGCGGCAGACCGAACACGTCGTTCAGGACCACAGCCCCGGCGCTGATCATCACCGCCGAGAACAACGTGCACAGAAGCACCGAGATGAGCCCGGCGAGAATCTGACATCGCGGTCCGTATTTCTGTCCGATCGCGTCACCCAGGGTGTAGCAGTCCTTCAGTTCCCGCAGCTTCGGGGCGATCAGCAGGCCGACCAGGACGTTCTGAAGGGAATAGGCCAGTCCGATCAGCAGGAAGAAGAATCCGCTGCGGTACCCCCGGCCGACAAACCCGATCGAGAACGCCGGACCCACGTAGGTCGCGCAGAGGCTGCCGAAGATCAGCGCCAGCGGAAGCGCACGACGCGCAATGGAGAACTCGGCATACTCTCGTGCGGTCCGGGCGCGCGCCGCCACGACAATCAACACGACCACGTAGCCCGCCACCAGCGCCACCGAGACCACTGTATGCACTGTTTCGTTCCCTACCGTACTGTGCCACCGCCCGCCCGGCGTGAGGGAGCGGGTCTATCCACGCAGGTTCTGCCCCTATTCACGCCCCTCTTGAAACGCCTCCTCCTCCAATTCGCTGATCACGGCATCCAGCTCGGATTCCGTGCGAATCCACCCCACCTCCGGATCGACCAGAAAGGACTGATACCACTGAATCAGGTTCTTAGCGAAGTCGGCGTCCTTGCAGTAAATGCCGAACGAGATCTCCCCGGCGTGCGAACCCGCCTTGCGCGGGATCTGCGGAAAGGCCAACAGTACCGCCTCCCGGCTCAGCAAAAACTCGATGTCGGAGACCTTGCTGCTGTAAATGCGCAGCCGGCCCGATTCGATGGCATCGGGATACTTGCGAAACAGATGCCGGGCGGCGTTGGAGAACCCGGGAACGCTGAGGTTCATCGCGCGATGCACCCGGACATCGGGGTATTCTTCGATGATCGTGTAAAGCTGACTGAGATAGTCATCCATGGGTTGCCGCTCGCCTTCGAACAGCATGCAGGTCCACAGCTCGCCCTGGCCGGTGGCATCCAACTGGTCCTGACACATCTTCTTGGCGGCATTGTAGGTCTCGCGCCGGTTGCCGAGCACTTTGAGCTGCCGCTGCATGAGGACCTCCGCCCACGCCGGCATATCTTTGGGCAGCGCGTCCGGCGGACAAACCCCCAGGCGCGTCATCAGGCGGAGAAACTGCTTGTGGTCGGAGCCGTAGAACCGCCGGCCCACCACGCTGCCGACGTTGCCGTTGCACTCCAGGCCGTATCGTTTGTGGTAACCGAACGACAGGCGATGCACCGTGTAGCCCCGCTCCGTCAGCCTCTCCTCCAGGTCCGCAATCAGAGCAACCGCCTGTTTCTCCGGAGCCTTGTCCACCGACAGGTGGACGTTGGGACACAGCACGATGGGCCGTTCGCCCAGCATGCCCACCAGGGCGCCGAACTCCTCGGCCGCCTGCTCCACCTCCTCCCGCCCGTCGTATCGCTCGATGCAGACGAACATCACCAGCACGTTCTCGAACTCCGCCCGCGGCTGCGGAGGCGAGATCGTCGCCGGATCGATACGGTTGCTGGGCCGTTTATCCTCGAAATAACACGAGGAACACTGATAGCTGTCGATGATCATAGCGGTACTTCAATTCCCTGGCGACTCGCCTACAGATTCGCGTGGTTGCGGCTGCGCGCGGGGCTGCCGGGGGTGCCGCTGGGACTCCGCGTTGACGCGCTCGCTTTCTTCTGTCGCGAGACAATGGCCGCGTCAACGCGCGAGATAAAAAGCCCCACGTCCGGCGTCATCACCTTGTCGCCGAAGCCGGCGCTGTTCATCAGACGCACCATCTCCGTCGCCTCCCAGAAATCGTCCGACTCCCGGATGGCTTTCGCCTCCTCGCGCGTCAGGGACTTTAAGAACCCCGGCAGACACCCGTCCCGCAGCGCCACACCATAGTCGGCCAGCAATTCCTGGATCTCTCGATTCACATTTGCCATCGGTCCATCACTCCCAGGAGAAGACCCTCAGTCCTCTTCTTCGTCGCTATACTCTTTCATCATACGCCGCAACTTCAAGATCGTCCGGAACTCCAGCATCTTGACGGCCCCCACCGTCGTCTTGAGCTGGATGGCGATCGCCCGGTTCGACATCCCCTGCATCCACATCTCGATGGCCTTGCGCTCGCGGGCCTTCAGCTTGCCCAGCATGCGATGCAACAACTGCTTGAGTTCGGCCTGCTCCGTGATCTCGTGCAGCCCCCGTTCCGGGGCGACCAGGTTCTCCAGGTCCGCCTGCGACAGCGCCAGGTTCCGGTTCATCCTCCGATACACTTCCCGCAGCCGCCTGCGCATGTAGTACAGATACACGGTCCGCAGCAGATGCGCATCGTTGGCGATGTCACGCAAGTGATCCGGGTTTTCCCAAATGTCGGCATACACATCTTCGAGCACATCCTCACACTCCACCTCGTTGCCGAGGTAGCGATACAAGTGACGGATGAAGACGTTGAACGTCGCCCGCACAAACGGTTCCATGGCCCGGCGACGCGACTCGGCATCCGGGCTTGTCAATCCCTTCAAGGCGTTACGCAGCCGCTTATCCATATCCGGTTGTGTCGTTCTCCACTTCGCGATCCTGGCGACCCCGGCGCCTCCGACGAGGTCCGGAGCGCGGGGCCCCACACCCCGCAAATCCGTATTGTATCGTGGGTATTTGAGAAACTCAACCGGCAAGCCGCCGCGTTGCCCCCCTGTTTCGATTCTCCAGATTCGACCGCATCGGGCGGTCCATCGTCCTGTCGAAAAGACCACCGGCATCCTTCGGCGCCATCTCCGACGGCGCCGGACCGGAAATCGGCACTTCACCCAAATGAGACGGAAGCCATGTCCCGGCCAGGATCGCCACATCGGTGAAGTCCACCCGGCAGTCTCCGTTCACGTCGCCGGCCGGTGGCGATGCACCGCCGGCCACTTCGGGCCCGTCCAGCAGCGCCGCATAGATGTTCCACGGCCCCCGACGATTGTCCTGCCAGAGGACCGTATTGCCGCTGACGACCGGATGGATCTGGTCGCCGGGATCGTCCGTGATCCGGAACGTCCGCCGAGTGACCAGGTTGTAGCCGTAGATGTCCCATTGCCCGTTGCGGTTGTCCTGCCACACCACCAGGTGCCCTTCGACATCCGGGTGACGCTGGTCACCTTCGGCGGCGGCGATCACAAGCTCGGTCACCTGATTCTGGTCGGAGATCCGCGCGCCGAAGATGTCCCAGTCTCCGTAGAAGTCATCCTCCCAAACCACCGTGTCGCCGTGGACGACCGCGTCCTGCTGGTCGCCTTCGAGCAGAACCACCGCAAACTCCGCCGGTCGATCGCGCATCAGGATGTCCGCCGCCACGATGTCGTTGTCGCCGAAATAGTTGTCTTGCCAGACCACCGTGGTGCGCCAGATGGACGGCCTCTGCTGGTCGCCCTCAAAGGCGGCCACGACGAATTCGCTCGGTCGCTCCGGGTCGGTCACGTCGGCGCCGAAGATGTTGTAGTCGCTGCCGCTGGTGTCCTGCCAGACGACGGTGTTGCCGTAGATGGCGGGCATCTGCTCGTCGTTGGCGGGGATGTCGGAAACAACGTAGCCGATCGGCTCGTCGAAGCGGCTCACGTCCGCCATGCGGATATCCCAGTCGGCGGAATCGCCCCAGACGATCAGGTCCTGCCAGACGACCCGGTGTCCGTAGACGGCCGGGTGCATCTGATCGTTCGCGTCGCCGATCACGTTGACCAGAGGGTTCTCGATATCGTTGAAATCGACCACATAAACATCGTAATCGCCAAACTGCGCGACGAACTCCTGCCAGACCGCCATCGTGCCGTGCAGATCGGGGTACTCCTGATCGTCGGGCCCTGGAAGGATGGGCCATTCGACCCACGGTCCGGCCTGGACGACCGGTCCAATCATCAGCAACAGGAGCCACAGTGTTCTACCTCGGCGACGGATCATGGTCTTCTTCCTTGGCCGCGTTCTCCCGGCCGTCGCTGTGGACGGGAATCATCTCACCGTACAGCGTGTTGGGATCGCCGTTCGGCACAACTTTCTCGACCGGCGTTTGCTCGTTTGCATCTTGCGATGCGCCGCTCTTTATCCGCTCGAGAACGTTCGTCCTGGACGATGTCGAGGGGGTCGCCGCGTCCGGCGTCACAGCGCCCGAAAGACCCTGCGATCCGGTGTCGGGACTCGTTCCGCCGGCGGCCTCCTGCTTGTCCAGTACGTTCAGCAGCACCTTCGCCGCCCGCGCGTTGCGGATGTCCTGGCCCGCCTGCTCCAGCGGTCCACGTGCATACTCCATCTCGCCGACGCCCAGCAGGTGGTAGCCCAGCAGAAGCTGGAGGTCCGCGTCGAACCGGTAGGCATCGACCTTGTCCAGCAGCTTCTCGATCTGGGCGAACAGCACTTCATCCTGCGCGTAGAGGCCGCGAGGATAGAACACCCCCTCCTGCTCCGGCGAGGCCTTCTGGAGCGCTGTCCGCAGGGCCTCGGCCGCCTCAGAGTACTGGCCGTTGGCAAACAGCGCTTGCGCATAGGCGAACGGCAGGATTACGTCATTCGGCGCCATGGCCATGGCGGAGGCGAAGGCCTGAGCCGCTTCGGCATAGTTACCCGCCTCGAAGCGGGTCACGCCCTCCTCAAAACGCGTATCGGCCTGCGTCGGGGCGCCCGGCTCCTTGGCTTGCTGCTGGCGGACTCTCTGCTGGACCTTGGCATAGGTCTCGGCGTCGATCCCGTAAGGCAGGCCGCCGGAACTGGTCTGCGTTGTCTCGGTCGGGTAACCGCCGTCGCCGGTGTAGTAGTTGTAGGTGTAGTAGTTGTAGGTGTCGCCCTCAACCTCGCGAGGGATCGGGTAATAGCCCATCCACACGTACGGGTGGCAGCCATACCAGTAATACCGCACGTAGTCATAGTCCCAGGGCCACCATCCGCCCAGGCTGATGAACACGTACTTGCGATGGTAGTACGGATAGACCCAATGGTACCCGCAGTAGGGCCCCCACCAATAATAGACCGGGTAGTGGTAGCGCGGCCAGATGATCCGATGGCACAGCCGGTCGTACGGATCGCGATAGACGTGCACGTGTCGCGGCTCGTGACGGACCAGGTCCGGACGGTCGCGGTAGACCACCTGGGGCCGGACCGTATGCTCGCGGTGAATACCGCCGAGGTCACGCTGGACAACCCGCTCCGGCCGATGGCCGATGGAACGCTGCAACCGCGGCTCCAAACTGGTTCGCTCCCGCAATTCCGGGCCGGCGGTCCGAACGCGTTCCTCGCGATCGACGGAGCTTTCGGTGCGATCCCGTGCGGAGTCGGCCTTGCGAACGCTGATGCGATCGCGGGTCGCCTCCCGAATGCGGTCGATTCCCTCGCTGCTCGACGGCGTACGTGACGTGATCGTCCCGCTGCGATCGACGGATGCACTTTGACCTATGTCACGACGGGACTCGGCTGCGCCGGAGCGGCTCGTCGATACAGAGTCTTCCGTTCCCGGCGATAGGCCGGGCCGCTGCCGCTCGATGCGCCCGACAATCTCGTCGCGCTGCTGCCGCGCGTCCCGGCCAATGTCACTGGAACGGTTGTTCGATCGAGTCACATCCCTTGTCGGCATCGAATCGGTCGAAGGACTCTGCGGCGTCGTGGACCGACGGTTGAAGACCGTCCGATCCCGCAGCCGCGAGTTGCCCGAGTCGACCGACGGCGAGCTTTGCGTCAACGGAGTGGTCGGCGTCGCCGACGGCGCAACGATCTGCTCCATCTGGCGCTCTGTGATCCGGCTGCCGATGTTGTTGGTCCGGCCCGGGCTCAGCGTCCCCGATGGACTCGACACCGAAGGCGTCCGCACGATCGTCGAGCTGCCGGGATCGGGGGTCATCGGCGCGCTCGGCGAGATGTTCTCCGTCGAGGGCGTCAACCGCCGGAAGGTCGTCGGAGTCCGTACGTTGGACCGGACTGAGGGGCCCGGCGTAACCTGCGTGGCCGGTCCCGAGGGGCTCGGCTGGCTCGGTCTGCTGATCGAAGGCTGTCTCTGAATAACCGACGGGCTCTGAGACGGAGCGGTAAACGACCGACTTGGCACCGAGGGCATTGAAGGCGCCGACGGCGCGGGCGGGCTGATGCTCGGCGACGGACTGCGTGTGGGCATTCGGGTCACCGTCGAGCTGTTGCGCATGCCCAGTGCATTACCACGTTCGATCTGCATCCTGGGCTGCGAACCGGCGCCGATGCGCGGACTGACCGGTCGGCTTGGAATCATTGAGGGCATGGATCGCTGAGGCATCGAACGCGGGGCCGATTGGATCGGTTGGCTGGGCGCGGGGCGCGGTATCGATGGAACCGGGCGGCTGGCCTGGCCCCCGCTGCTGCGCGAGCCCCGCTCGCTCCGCTGAGCCTCGGCTGATGGGGCAAACAACAGGGCTGCCGCCAGGGCGATCGTACCCGCTACCACCAAAGATTCGAATTCTTTCTTCGTCGAGAACATCGTTGATCTCCTTTCCCCGGCGGCGGTTGTCCTTCTCCGACAACCCGGGACTGCCCTTCCCGCATCACCGCCGGCACCCTACAGGCCTTGTGAGATCACTATGGCCGCCAGCTCAGGATACGCCGGACAAGCCATAAAGCCAATTGAAAAAAGAGCTTAAGATCTGCGACAACGGAGCCGGCCCGACCGCCCCACCGGGTTGGCCGAGCCAGTCGCATCCATGACCCCGTACTCCCGTCGTGACCCTCTTTTTCTACCCGCAAAAGGCCCCAAAGTTGCACCCGGTCACATAAAAAGGAATCAGTTTGCAGATTTTCCGCGTTTGGCCATACGGGCGCAGCGCTGCCCCCGGCACCGATTCGAGCCGGACCACAGAGGCTATTGCGGGGATTTGCTGGCTTGAGCGGTGCCGCCGTAGGCACCCATGTTGATGCACAAGCCGTTGGGCGCCGGCTCGTCGGCGATGGGGTCGCCTGGATCGCCCGCGTCGATGCAGGGGCTGGTCTGATTGTCGCTGACCCAGGCCTGCCCATTGGGGTCCCAGCGGCCGGACTGCGACCGGAGGTGGAAATCGGCACCGGCCGCGTCGGCAAAGAGCGGATCGGCGTCGATATTGCCTTCGCCCCACGCGACCGTCGACTGGCTGCCTGAGATCGAGACCGCCGCCCGGCCGCCGTCGACATCGCTGTAGGATACGGTCAAATGCGAACCACGGTCCGCGATCTCCGTGTTCGAGCTGTCGGCCAGCGTGATCGGCTGCGAGCAATCCCAGATGATACAGTTGACGACCGTCGCGGTCCCGCCGCCCGGCGGCAGATTGTACGGCGGCCCCCACCGCCCGAGGTCGAACAGCCGCACGCCCCGCCCGCAGCCGACGATTGTGTTGTTCGCCAGCAGGGCCGAGCACGAATTCTCCACCGCAACGCCCGCCGCACTGCAATCGTAGATCACATTGTTCATCAAGACGGGAGAGCACCGGCCCCGCAAGACCACCCCGTGGTCGTCGCTGCCCGCGATGACGTTGCCGACCAGCACCGCCGAGCAGTTCGTAGGGTTGATCATGTCGTCGTGATCCGGATTCAGGAACACGTTGTTGCGCACCACCGGCGGCGGCTCGCTCTCGCCCCACAGGTCGACGTCGTCGTTGTCACCCCGCTTGCCGGTGAAGAAGCAGTCTTCGACGAGCACGTACGAATACCGCGTGTGGATGCTCTGCCCGATGGCGTGGAACCGGCAGCCCGTGATGTTGGCACTCGCGGGGCCCGGATGCTCCGGATCGTCCGAAATGATCGCGATCGCGTCGCCCTCGGCACCGCTGCCGGCGTCCGGCAGACTGCGAAAGACGCAGTCGTTGACGTCGATGTGACAGGCCAGCGCCACGATCGCCTCGTGATAGTCGCGCGGCCCCGGCTCGTAGTAGTCCTGGTGCTCGCCCTCGCTGTCGGCGTACTCGAAGATGCAATGGTCGAACCGGCTGTCGTTGGCATCGACAAAGAGGATCTGTTTCCACGTCCTGCCATCGCCGTCATGGGTGAAGCGGATCGATTGGTCCTCCGTGCCTCGGGCCAGAAGTTGCCCGTAGACCACCAGCGAGACGCCGTCGCTCATCAGCAGCACTGTCCCCGGCTCGATCGTCAGAACGACATCCGCCGGCACCGTGACGGTCTCGTCCATAACACAGATGCCGGACAGCGTCGTGGCCGATGCCAGCTCGCCCCCGATCCGATGGTCGGGCGGAAGGCAGGTGATGAAACCGTGATCGTGGTTGATCTCCGGTTCCAGCGTGCCGTCGCCGACAGGCGCCAGCATGGAGAACATCGTGCAAACAAACCGCGTCACGACCTCCAAACCGAACTGAATCGTCAGCGCATCCGCCGAGTTCGCCACAGCCAGCACCAGAACGCAAAGCAGCCCCAATCGCATCCCAAACCGCGCCATGGGATTTCCTCCAACATGCCTGTCCCCTGCCCGCCCCGGGCCGATCTATTATACCAAATCCCGCCGCTCCGATCTCGAATCTCGTATCTCGCTGTCACGAGGCGAATGCATCGACCGTTTCCAGGGGCGTCGCAAGACGCTATCTCCCATCGCCTCACTCTCCCTATGGCCGCGAGAGCCGGTCGTTCCATATCTTCTACGAACGGCGTTTCGTGAGCGAGCGACCAGATACGAGCAACGAGATACGAGATTCGAGACACGAGACACGGCCGCTGAAACGGTGCAGCGGCAACCACTCCGGGCTGCCGCTGCGGTCTGACCGTCTGAAGGATTGTCGTTCGACGGCCCGCGTGGAGCGGGCCGTGGGATTCGAGATTACCACCAGTGATACGGCGCGCCGGTAGTGCCGCCGCCGGGCGAGTAACGATGCTGCATTTCGGAGAAGTTCCGCCATTCCTGGTGGGCGTCGAGGAAAACGATGTTGGCGCCTTCCGGCCGGCTGCCACGCCGCAGATGGTTCGTGCGGTCGTAGAGCTGGTGACGGGTGAACAGGCCGCCGGGGACCTCGACGAAATTGCCCGTTTCGCGGTCGGCGGTCGTACTCAGCGTCGCGTCGCAGATCAACTCGGCCTTGGCCGCGCCCTTTTCGTTTAGCGTCTTGACCCACTTCTTCGGCTCGGTGCCCTGCTCGTAGAGCGGATGGCCTCCGGGACGGCCTGCCTCGGTGTCCATCATGAAGAAGTAGCTGGTCACGCGGTAGGTTCCCGTGCGGTTGGTCACCGCGGCCTCATCGACGTGCTCAACGGGCGTCCCGTACGGCGGGTCCTGGCCGAACTGCCAAACGATGGACATGTCGGCGTTCTTCGACAGATCGGCGGGGCAATAGAAGATGTCCCGCGTTGCGCCACTCTTGAGGATGAAATCTGTCGTGAAGTACGAGACGTCCCAGAGCCACCAGCCGCCGGCGTTGAGCGGCAGTTTCGCGTCGTTCTCGTTGGCATACATGTGCAGGGCCAAGGCCAGTTGCTTGAGGTTGTTGGCGCAGCTGACCTTGCGGGACTGCTCCCGGGCGCGTTGCAGCGCGGGCATCAGGATTCCCATCAGCAACGCGATGATGGCGATCACGACGAGCAGCTCGATCAGCGTGAAGGCGCCATTCCTTCCTCGCCGCCGGTTGTGTTTGTCTCTGACCACATACATCTGCATCTTGCATCTCCTTCGCGCGCTGGTCCGGCAGGACTCGGTAGCCGCGGCGTATCAAAAATCCCTCACGTGGCAAACAGCTCCCAAACTCTATACGCACCAACCACTTGCGTGTTCATGCAGGCCTTTCGGCGCCGGGCGCTCACCTGCCCCCGGTGTTACCATTCTCTCAAATCGCGTCCGGCCGGAGCAATGCACTTTTGCGTTTTTCTTTCACCATTTTGCGCCCTCGTGCATCTCGGCTCGACCATCCTACAAGGTGGATATGTATCATGCCGTCAAGGTTTGGACGGTTTTTGCACGCAGGCGCCGCAGGGGGCCCGGCCGGCCCGGATACCCCACCATACGTCAGGGTTTTCCAAGACGAGCCCGTTCGACACCTGCCACCGGGCCCATCCCGGCAAGCGGCCCGCCGAACCCACCATGGCCCAGGAGAAATCACGGTTGCCACGGGTCTTTGTAATGGCTGCTCAGGCTCACACACATCAGCATCTACCTCCAGACTCTGCCCGACGATCTCGGCCATGCACCGCGATCACGCAAAACAGACGCCTGCGGCGCGGCTGCGAACGAGCTTCCTGTGTCGCCGGGCGAGTTTCTTCTTGGCGGGACGGCAGATTCAACCGATACTGCTCCGAAAAGACACGGTGCACGACCTCCGTCGCAGCGAGGTGACCTCGTGGTGATCGGCCTTTGGCACGCAGGAGGAACTGCACGAGTGGAGCGGCGAATGGACGAAGGCAAGACGGACGGACGAGTGGACCTGCGACGGCTGGCGAGTGACTATCTCGGGATGGTCGCGGCACTGGCGCTACTGATCCTCGTATTCGGGCTGGCCGCCAGGAACTTCTTCACGATCACTACCTTCCGCACCATGGCCAATCAGATCCCCGACACAACGGTGGTCGCGGTCGGCATGACGTTCGTGCTGATCATCGCGGGCATCGACTTGTCGGTCGGCTCGGTCCTGGCGCTGGCCGGCGCCATGCTCGGCATCGCGCTGGTCAATTGGGGCTGGCCGCTGCTGCCGGCGGTTGGGCTGTGCCTGCTGGTGGGCCTGGCGTGCGGGGCCGTCAACGGCCTGATCGTCATCCGCTGGCGCCTGCCCTCGTTCATCGTGACGCTGGGAATGCTCGAAGCGGCGCGCGGGGCGGCGTATCTGATGACCGGCTCGCGCACCATCTATATCGGCGCTCCGGTCGAGGTGGTCACCGACACCGCGATCCTCGGCCTGTCACTTCCCTTCGTGCTGGCGATCCTCATCGTGGCCGGCGGGCAACTGGTCCTGTCGCGGACCGTGTTCGGGCGGTATCTGATCGCCATCGGGACCAACGAGGAGGCGGTGCGACTGTCGGGGATCGACCCGCGTCCGTACAAGCTGGCGGTGTTCGTACTGTGCGGGCTGCTGGCGGCCCTGGGCGCGGTGATCCAGTCGGCCCGCATGTCGTCGGCCAATCCCAACACCGCCATCGGGTTCGAGCTCCAGGCCATTGCGGCGGTCGTCATCGGGGGCACCAGCCTGATGGGCGGCCACGGCTCGGTCGTCCGGTCTTTCTTCGGCGTGCTGATCATCGCGGTGCTCGGGACCGGGCTGGCCCAGGTCGGTGCCCAGGAGTCCACCAAACGCCTCATCACCGGCTGCGTGATCGTCGCGGCGGTCATCCTCGACCAGTACCGTTATCGGTCCCGCCGGACCGTCAAATCCGCCGCACCAAAGTAGTCTTTGCGCTCCATCCACCGGCAGGAAGCCATAAAAGCCGGTCCCCACGCCTGCCCACCCCGTTCCCAAACGCCCCCAAATGTTTCCTTGACAGGGAATCCGGAACGGACGATAATACCATCAGCCCAATATGAACCCGGATGCGGAGATCAAACGATGCGTCTGGTACTCAAACAAAAAGACGGCGAAACCAAGGAATACCAATTCGCCCAGGGTCCTATCGAGATCGGTCGAGCCGCCGGCAACCATGTCTTTCTTCCCGACCGCACCGTCTCCAAAAAGCACGCGGTAATCGTCTGCGACGGCGACGGCCGCTGGGAAATCCAGGACCTCGGCTCGGCGAACAAGACCTACCTCAACGGAGAGGTGGTCGTCAAGTCACCCCTCAAGACCGGCGATGCGATTCGCATCACGGACTTCGTCCTGGAGGTCAACCTCGACGAGAATCGGCCCGCAGACCATGCGGCGCAGTTCGAGGACACGCTGAACCTTGAAGCGGGCTTGGCAACGCCCCTGCACGAGACGGTGGTACGCAAGCCCGATGCCGGCCATGCTCCGGCGATGCGCTTGGCCGCCAAGCGGCTGTCGGACTTCTCGCACGCCTGTGACGCGATCTGCAAGGCGACCAACCTGGAGGAGATGCTGGTGGCGCTGCTGAACATCACCATCCAGCAGTTCAGCGCGTTTCACACCTGGTGCGCCCTGCGGGAGCAGCCCAGTGGACCGATGACGTATCACGCGGGCAAACGGCGCGACGGCAAGCCGGTGGAACTCGGTGATCTGATGCTGGCCGACAAGATCAATCAGGCCGTGGAGCGGGCCCAGTCCCTGGTCATGCCGCGCGTGGCTGCCGACCTCGAATCGAAGGAGCGGATCCGCTCGGCGCTGATCGCCGCGATCTGCGGGCCCGCCGGCTGCTACGGCGTTATCTACGTCGACAATGCCATGATCCACGACCACTACACCCTTGGCGACCTCGACTACCTGATGCTCATCGCGATGCACACCGCCGCCGTTTTGAAGCGATTCGTGGTCTGACCCCCGCAGCCGCCGTTCACAGTATGCCCGTAAGGGCATGCGTCGTTTTTTCTGTGCCCGCAAGAGGAAAGGCAGCGTCTCGCGACGCCACGACAAACGTGTGACGCCGCCGGCAGGGGCGGATGATCACTTGCCCTTGTGCCTGAGCCCGTTTGGCAACCACGGGCGAGCGTGTTCTCCGCCTTTTGTCGGAACGCGCCATCACGCCGGCATTTGGATTTGACAGGAGGGCCGGATGCGTGATAACATAAATGGTTCCATGGAGGGACCGAGCGAGGAAGAGGGTGCTTCTGTTTGCGGCGGGCCGGCCCTGCCGAGGGCTCAGGCGGCCAGTGTTGTCCTCTTATGGCGAGGAGATGCGAGATGAGGCGGACCGTTTCGAGGGTGGTGACATCTCTGGCGGCAGCAATGCTCTTTGCGAACGCGATTCCCACGATGGCCATCGACTTTGGACCGGAGGAGATCATCCAGGCCGGCGGGGCGGACCTCCAGGTGCCGGGCTATTCCGTGCCGTCGTTTGTGGACTGGAATAACGACCGGCTCAAGGACCTCGTCGTCGGCCAGGGCGGCGGCTCCGGCGAGGGCAAGGTGCGGGTGTACCTGAACATCGGGACCGAGGCGGACCCGCAGTTCAACGATTTCTTCTACGTCCAGGCGGGCGGGGCGGACTTGGCCTGTCCGGCCTCCGGCTGCATGGGCTGCTTCCCGCGCGTGGTCTACTGGGACGGCGACGAGCGCAAGGACCTTCTCGTCGGTCTGTCCGACGGCACGGTCCGCATCTTCCTGAACGTGACCGACGACAACGAGCCCGCCTTCGACGCCGGGACCACGCTGACCGTCGGCAGCGAAGGAATCTGGACCCTCGATGTCGGAAGTCGCGCGACGCCGACACCGTTCGACTGGAACAGCGACGGCCTGCTCGATCTCGTTGTCGGCGCGCTCGACGGAGCGATCCACGTCTATCTCAACTGCGGCTGCGCCGGCTCGATGCCGCCGACCTTCTACTTCTCGCCGCCCGACGGTGAGTTCGCCCAGGACGACGGCCGCGACCTTCAGGTTCCCGGCCTGCGTTCCAGCCCGGTCATAATGGACCTCGACGGCGACGGCAGGAAGGACCTGCTTACCGGCAACACCGACGGCCTGCTGCTGTTCTATAAGAACGTCGGGCTCGAATCGCTGCCGATGTTCGCCGGCTACGCGATGGTGACCAGCCAGGGCGTCCCGATCGACCTGGCGGGCACGCCTCGATCGCGTCCCTTCGTCTGCACCTGGACCGGCGACGGCTCCTTCGGTCCGAGGGACGGCTACCAGGACCTGCTCGTCGGCGCCGGCGACGGCAAGGTCCGCCTCTATCGCGGCGTTCCGGCGGTCGGTGACTACGATACCGACGGGGACATCGACGTTGCCGACCTGAGACTCTTCATGGACGCCTGGCGCCAGGCGGACCCGTCCGCCGACCTCCACGCCGACGGCGCCCTCGACGCCCTCGACCTCGAAGCGTTCGTCGACCTGCTGCTCGCCGCCAACCCTGCCGAAGAGTAGTTGGTGACAAAAAGGTAATGTTATGCCCTGTTTGTAGTGACGCCGTGAGGCATTCCCTTCTCTGAAATCGCGAGGTGGCCCGCCCCTTCGGCAAGTTCAGAGCCTGCCCTGAACACAGTCGAAGGGGCAAGCTCTGACGGGCACACCACGGGCGGTTTTCTTCCCGCTTGCCTCGAAACGGGCAATCGGGTCGTGTTTTGGGCTGCCGGGGTGGGGCGACGTCGGTATAATGGCTCCGGCGACGCCGGCGATGCGTCGCACGATAATGGGCATGGACAGACGTGGAGAATCGCACATGGGCAGAACCATCGTCATGACGGCAGTCGTTTCGCTGGCGGCGTTCGCGACTGCCTCGGCCAGGTCGATCTCGGTCTACATCGGAACCTACACAGGCGGCGGCAGCCGGGGCATCTACCGCACCACGCTCGATCTCAACACCGGGGCGCTGGCCGAGCCGGTCCTGGCCGCCGAGGCGAAGAACCCGTCGTTCGTCGAGCTGCACCCGAGCGGCAAGTACCTCTACGCGGTCAGCGAAGGCAACGGCGCGGGCGCCGTCACTGCCTTCGCCATCGACCCGACGACAGGCGACCTGAAGCGCCTCAACGAACAGCGCTCCGGCGGCGCCGGTCCCTGTCACGTCACCGTGGACCACGCCGGATGCAACGTGCTGGTGGCCAACTATGGCAGCGGCAGCGTCTCGGTGATCCCGATCCGCGCCGACGGCTCCCTCGGCGCGCCCACCGGCTTCGTCCAGCACACCGGTTCCGGCCCGAATCCCGGACGCCAGAAGGGACCCCACGCGCACTCGGTCACCGTCAGTCCCGACGACCGCTTTGCCTTCGTCGCCGACCTCGGGATCGACAGGATTATGATCTACAGACTCGACGTCGACGCCGGAACCATCGCCGCCAACGATCCGCCGTTTGCCTCGCTCGCCCCCGGCGCCGGGCCGCGACACTTCACCTTCGCCCCCGACGGCAAGCACGCCTACGTGATCAACGAGCTCAACAGCACGATGACGGCCTTCGCGTACGACTCCGCGACCGGAGCCCTCGCCGAGGTGCAGACCGTCCCGACGCTGCCCGCCGGCTTTGCCGGGCCCAGCACCTGCGCCGAGGTCCGCATACACCCGAGCGGCCGGTTCCTCTACGGCTCCAATCGCGGCCACGACAGCATCGTCGTCTATCGCGTCGATCCCGCCCACGGGGTGCTGTCGTTCGTCGAGCACGAGACCGCCGGCATCCAGACGCCGCGAAACTTCAATATCGATCCGACCGGCGCCTTCTGCCTCGTCGCCAACCAGGACGGCGACAGCGTCGTCGTCTTTCGCATCGACCCGCAGACCGGCGCCCTGGAGCCGACGAATCACAGGATCGCCGTCGGCCGCCCCGTCTGCCTCCGCTTCCGCTGATCGCGACAAATACGAATCTCGAATTTCGAGACGCAAAACAGACTCTCAGTCCCAAGGTATAAAGGTTCCAGACACCGTTGCCGGCCCCGTCTCGTTTCGGATTTGGGATCCGGGTCCCTGGGATTTGTTTCGGATTTCGTGCCTCGGATTCAGGATTTCTGAGGGTGCACTTGATGTTTGTAGGTAGACCGTCACGGGGGTCGCAGTCGACTTTGTCATTCCGACCGGAGCGCAGCGGAGTGGAGGAATCCGGCTGCGAACGGGCTATGGCCTCATCCTCGGCCAGATTTCTCCGTGCGGGCTTCGCCCTTCGTCGAAATGACATCCGCCACGCTCTTCGAGATGACAGCCCCCTTTCCTGGCCTCCGCAGGAACCTACCTACAAACACGCCGTGCACCCGATTTCTGACGAGGTGCGATTTGGAGTTTGACAGCCGCCGCCGGGCCCGGTAGCGTGGCGCTAGATACTGTACCGCCGGACGCGAGAGGTCGTCATCCCGCGCCGCTGTCTGTGGTCTCAAAGTCGCATGCCGCGCATCGCCGGTGCGCGAGCCGGAGGTTTCGCTTATGGAACGTTTGCCGCAGTCCAAGGCCCGATTGATCGTCAACGTGATGAACCATGGGACCGTGGTCGGCACGGAGGATTCCGTCACGCTGGAGTTCGAGGACTGCGTCAACGCTGTGCAGGGCCTGGCCAGCTATCTGGGCGACCTGCTCAGTGAAGTCAACGCCGAAGACGGCTACGAGATCACCTCCGCCATCCTCATCGACGCCCTGCACCACTGGACCTTCGACGAGCACATCGACGACAGCAGCGAAGACGATGAGGACTTCGACGAGGCATCCGACGACGATGCGCCCGCCGACGACTTCCCGGCGAACTGACCGCCGCAACGCGGGCGTATCTCGTATCTTGTCGCTCGTATCTCGCAAGCTCGCGGGGCGGCGGGAGCGTGGATGCGCGGACGCGCCAAGCGTCGTCAGCCGCAGGGGCCGCATCTTTGGCGAGTGTTCTCGGTGCACTTGACGTTTGTAGGTAGACCGTCACGCGGGGTTGCAGTCGATTTTGTCATTCCGACCGGAGCGTAGCGGAGTGGAGGAATCTGGCTGCGAACGGGCTATTGCCTTATCCCCGGCCGGATTTCTCCGTGCGGGCTTCGCCCTTCGTCGAAATGACATCCGCCACGCTCTTCGAGATGACAGCCCCCTTTCCTGGCCTCCGCAGGAACCTACCTACAAACACGCAGTGCACTCGAATGTTCTGGACTTTGGGGTTGACAGGGATGGAAGGGGATGCGAGAATGTAAATTGAGTGGGGGCGCCCGAGCATTGCGGAGCAGGTGGGGAGGCATGGACTCCTGCTGTAAGAAGGAGTGCGAAGGCGATGGGCGCGACAAAGCGAGTCAAGAGCGAGCGGGCATTCACGCTGATCGAACTGCTCGTGGTCATCTCCATCATCGTCCTCCTCATGGCGCTGCTGTTTCCCGTGCTGCGCCGTGCAAGGAACCAGGCAAGGGCCGTGGCTTGCCAGTCCAATCTGCGCCAGTGGAGCCTGCTGTTCAACATGTACCTGGACGACTACGGCGGACGGTTCTGGGACGACCAGCCACGCCATGAATGGGTCTGGAAATTCGAGCGGTATCGCCTCGATTACCGCGAGCTTGCCGCATGCCCCATGGCGGCGAAGTACGATGTCACCAACCCGGCGTACTCCGCCTGGATTGTCGCCTATTGTTTTCAAACCGTCACGATGAGTTACGGAATCAACGGATGGCTGGCACATGCGACATCAGGCGCATTCCACCCCGACCATTACTGGGGCACGCGCGACGTCAAGGGGACTTCGGGGATTCCCGTCCTGTTTGACTGTGGCGGAGTGGAGTACACGCCGCTGCAGCCGTACGACTGGCCTCCTCCCGACAAGGCGCCTTCGAACTGGGAGGATCTGCTGTCAACACCCTGCATTGATCGGCATGGCGAGGGAATCAATATGCTGTTTCTCGACTGGTCGGTCCACTGGGTGGGGCTCAAGGAGCTATGGACCTTGAGGTGGAGCCGCAAATACGATACCAACGGGCCGGAGACCCGCGTTGGAGGCGTCCGCCCGGAGGACTGGCCGCAATGGATGCGGAAGTTCAAGGACGACTGACCGTGGCTCGTGACGCGTGACCCGCGACTCGGGCAAAGCAAAGTGGTGAGGAAGAAGTAACAGAGCGAGACAATCAGGGATGAACACCGCAGGCGTGCGGCACGATGGGTCAGCGACCTGACGGCCCTGAAGGGCCTGACCAACCTGCAATCGCTTTGGCTCGAGGGCACGCAGGTCAGCGATGAGCAAGTGGAAGCACTGAGAAAGGCGCTGCCCAAACTGAAGATTCACCGCTGACGCGGAGTTGGGGCGAAAGGCCCTTCTCGGACCGAAGGGACGAAAAGGACCTGAGGGACCGAAAGGCAAGGCTCGTCCTTGGGGTTCTTTGTGTCGTTGAGGTCCTTTCCTGGCCCGACTGGCAGGTTATACCATTCCGCAGCGCAAAAAAAACCCCGGTCCGAAGACCGGGGCTTCTTGGTTCAAGAAACAGTTAAGCCGAACAGCGAGAGTGCCTGACTTTCGCCGGCCCGAAAGGGGCCGACGTTCTAGATATCCCTAGAAAGGAGGTGATCCAGCCGCAGGTTCCCCTACGGCTACCTTGTTACGACTTAGTGCCAGTCATCGAGCTTACCGTAGGCAGGCGTCTCCATTACTGGTTAACAACCCGACTTCGGGTACTCCCGACTCCCATCACTTGACGGGCGGTGTGTACAAGGCTCAGGAACACATTCACCGCGTCATAGCTGATACGCGATTACTAGCGATTCCAACTTCATGCAGGCGAGTTGCCAGCCTGCAATCCGAACTGGGGCCGGGTTTTTGCGATTTGCGCCACCTCGCGGTCTTGCGTCGCTTTGTCCCGGCCATTGTAGCACGTGTGAGGCCCTGGGCATAAAGGCCATGATGACTTGACGTCATCCCCACCTTCCTCCGGTTTAACACCGGCAGTCCCGTTAGAGTTCCCGGCATGACCCGCTGGTAACTAACGGCAAGGGTTTCGCTCGTTAAAGGACTTAACCCGACATCTCACGACACGAGCTGACGACAGCCATGCAGCACCTGTGCAAGTTTCACCCGAAGGCAGCCCCACCTGTTTCCAGGCGGGCATCCAAGCATGTCAAACCCAGGTAAGGTTCTGCGCGTTGCTTCGAATTAATCCACATGCTCCACCGCTTGTGTGAGCCCCCGTCAATTCCTTTGAGTTTTAGCCTTGCGACCGTACTCCCCAGGCGGCCTACTTAACACTTTTGCTTCGACTGTGAGAATGTCAGAATCCCCACAACCTAGTAGGCATCGTTTACGGCGTGGACTACCGGGGTATCTAATCCCGTTCGCTCCCCACGCTTTCGTGTCTCAGCGTCAGGACAGGCCCAGTGCAACGACTTCTCCACCGGCGTTCCTCTTGATATCTACGCATTCCACCGCTCCACCAAGAGTTCCTCGCACCCCTACCTGCCTCAAGAAGCGCAGTTCGTCAAGCAATTCCTCGGTTGAGCCGAGGGATTTCACAAAACGCTTACGCTTCCGCCTACACACGCTTTAAGCCCAGTGATTCCGAACAACGCTTGCCACCTTCGTCTTACCGCGGCTGCTGGCACGAAGTTAGCCGTGACTTCTTCTGGGGCTGATCAGCCGAAACTTTCTAACCCCTGAAAGCAGTTTACATCCCGAAGGACTTCATCCTGCACGCGGCATTGCTGGGTCAGGCTTTCGCCCATTGCCCAATATTCGTTACTGCAGCCCTCCGTGGAGGTCCGGGCAGTGTCTCAGTCCCGATGTTGCGGGCCAACCTCTCAGTCCCGCTACCCGTCATCGCCTTGGTGGGCCGTTACCTCACCAACTAGCTGATAGGAACTAGGCCGCTCCTGCACCGATAAATCTTTGATCACCCGCCCATCGACGGGGGATATTATTCGGTATTAATGCCCCTTTCGGAAGAGTGCAAGCACTCAGACGCTATCCCGAAGTACAGGGTACGTTACCTAGCCATTACTAACCCTTTCGCCACTAACTAGGCGTTCGATTGCTCAATTGCCTAGCTCGTTCGACTTGCATGTCTTAGCCACGCCGCCAGCGTTCGTTCTGAGCCAGGATCAAACCCTTCAGTTTGAATCGTCGAAACCGCCGAAGCGGATTTCGTCACGAAAGGCTCAACACTTCTGGTATATTCGCACCGAAAGTGCTGAAAAAAGGCTATTGCGTTTTTCCCGGCCTCGCCGGGGCGAATCCCGCCGGGCCGGTGCACTTTCGCTGCTCATATGGCTTAACTGTTCACTTGTCAAAGATCACAAATTAAACGGGTGGGCAAGCAGTCAGTCAAGGTTGCCTGTCCACCAGTAGTCATGCTATTCTACGCACAAATCGGAACGCGTCAACCCCCTGTCGAGCAAAAAATGAAAAAAATCTTCACTTTTCTCAGAAGGCCGTTTTTGGCCGCAAAAATCCCATCTCCCGGCCCCCCGAACCGCGTGCAATTGTACCATTTCGCGACGAAAACGCAACCGGATTTCGTCGTTCGTCGCTCGAATCTCGTATCTCGTGAAGCGTGACACGAGCTTCCTCCAGCCTACAGTCTAAAGCCTCTGGCCTGCACCCACGTAGACGCGTAGATGGGTAGAAGCGTAGATGCGGCAAGTGCCATGCGTGATGCGTCGTGCGTATGGCGTGAAGCGTGAAGCGTGGTTCGTGCCCTGTGGCCCGTGCCCCGTACGCCGCAAACTCAACCCTGAGAACTCAACACTCAGAACTCCGTGCGGCCCGGCGGCTACAGTCCCTGGCCTTCCTCAGGACCTTCTTGTCCGCTATCCGCCTGCGTGGGTGGTTTGGCCAGCTCGCGCTACGGCGTCTGTTCCTCTCCGTAGCCGAGTCGGCCCCAGATGACGCGTTGGAGACGCTGGAGGTCGTATAGGCCGTCCTCGGTCTGCGGTTCGTAGTCCCACAGCTTTCCACCAGGGTGCAGCAGCAGTTCCAAGAACACGCTGGGGCGCGCTCTCACGAGTTCGCGAGGCAAATGCACGGTTTCAGCGCCCCTCCATTTCCAGTATTCCGCGTGGCCATCGGCAAAGGAAAGGGTGGCACCGTCGCTGTGATGGATGGGGGCAGGACTTGCCGAAACCCACTGTGGATACAGATACGGCATGTAGAAACATGAGCTGGTCTGGCCGGCATCGGTGAAGACGGCGCGCAGGGCCGGGCCGGGACTGACGATGTCCGAGAGTTGACTGAGGTGCAGCACCGTCCGACCGACTCGCACGCCGACCATGCTCACCTCCGGGTCATAGTTGGTCGAGGTTCCCTCCACGGGGAAGGCGTTTGCGCCTGCGACGACTTGGTATGTTGCCCAGTGGCCGGACCGGCCTGCGGGACAACGGTAAACGTCGATGTCCTGGATGTAAGGCCACAAGGTGCCTTTGTCGAGGTTCGCTATTAACGCCGAACGGCTCTCGGGATAGTTGAAGGCCAGGCCCATCCAGGGTTTCAACGTGCGATATTTCTTTGACCCCTCACCTGGCCCTGTCTGCGTGCCGACTGTCCCTGGACTGAATGCAGAGCCGCCGGCGAGTCTGCCATCGTGCTGATCCGCGTAGGCGATCCAGGCGAGCGTGAGCTGGCGGAGGTTGGAGAGGCAGACGGCGCGCCGGGCCTGCTCGCGGGCGGCGCGCAACGCCGGAACCAGCAGCGCCAGCAGCAGCGCGATGACGGAGATGACCACCAGCAGCTCGATCAGGGTGAAGGCGTAGCCACGCCTCCGTTTGTCACCTTGAGCGAAGCGCAGCCCTGAGCCCTGAGCCGAGTCGAATGGGGAAGTCGAAAGGTCTGGCCATAGCCCCGACGTGCGCTCCGTTCGCAGCCAGATTCCTCCGCTGCGGGTCGCTTGCAGCGACCCTCCGGTCGGAATGACAATCGGTGGCGTGTTCATCTCAATAGTCCTTACAGCCTCTCATCCACTTGGGCCAGTCGTCGGGTTGGACGCCTCCCGCCTTGGTCCACGGGTTCGCGCGATCGAAGTCGGACGCCCGCTTAAGGGTCCAGATTTCCTTGAGACCAACGCTGCGGACGGACCAGTCGAGGAACATCCCGTTGGTCTCCTTACCGTGCCGGTCCATGAAGAACGAGCCGAAGCCCACGCCCCCTGCTGGGTGGTACGGAGGAGAATCGGGCCCCCGCAGGTTGGGCCATGGCTGGCCCGAATCGAGCAGGATGGGAATGCTCGCGTGCTCTCGCAGGGAGAAGATGTTCAGATCGGGTATTTCCCCCAGAATGCGCTTGATGCAGAACGCCGTGAACAGGGCGGTGTTGTATCCGTAACTGCCCAGGAATCGCGGCTCCGGCGTGAGGATCTGCCAAGCGGCGGTGGACGTCCCGTTTTCTCCGGTTATGCGCCACAACATGGTGGGGGTCATTACCGTTATGTTGAAACCGCCACGATTGGGATCCGGGGGCCGGGGCCGGCTCGCCATGGGGCACAGGGCGATGCCTCTCGTGTGGAAGCCGTGGAGGGCCGCGTGGTCTGCATCGGGGTCCATGGCGCCGATGAACGTACCGCGCAACAGCCACAGAGCGACCCAACCGTGTGTGTCGGAGGGGAGACGCCCCTCATAATCCTGCGTGTAGGCGGCCAGGGTCATCGCCCACTGGCGCAGGTTCGACCGGCAGGCCACGGCCCGTGCCTGATTCCGGGCCCGGTGCAGCGCCGGGATCAGGATCGCCATCAGCAGCGCGATTACCGCAATGACCACCAGCAGTTCAATCAGTGTAAACGCCCGCTCGTACTCGCTTCGCTCTTTCGCGCCCATCGCCTTCGCACTCCTTCGCACAACCAGGAGTCCCCACTGCTTACTCCGCAATGCTCGGGCGCCACCACTCGAATTACATGCTTGCAGCCCTCTCCATCCCTGTCAACCCCAGAATCCAAAAAACCACAAGAAATCCAGTCCCAGTTCGGATTGCCGCAGCGATGTTAGCTGAGGACAGCCTCTTATTCCTTGTCTCCGACTCGCGCGGACGTGGCGGGCGGTCAACTGACGGTGTGCTTGCCGGCCTTGCGGGCGTAGTATTGCTGCTCGATCCAGGCGTAGGTCTTGCGGAGGCCGTCTTCGAGCGGGGTGCCGGGGGCCCAGCCGAGGACCTGCTGGATGAAGGTGTTGTCGCTGTTGCGGCCGCCGACGCCTCTGGGGGCGGTCAGGTCGTACTTGTGCTTGAGTCTGACGCCGCCGATCTTCTCAGCCAGCAGCATGAGGTCCTCGATCGAGATGAGGTAGTCGGAGCCGAGGTTGATCGGCGTGGCGATCAGTTTGTCGCAGTGCATGATCATGTCGATGCCGAGAACGCAGTCGTCGATGTACATGAAGCTGCGCGTCTGCGTGCCATCGCCCCAGATCACCACTTCGTCCAGCCCTTTGTCCTTGCACTCGATCACCTTGCGGCACAGCGCCGCCGGCGCCTTCTCTCTGCCCCCGTCCCAGGTGCCGGGCTCGCCGTACACGTTGTGGAAGCGGGCGATGTGCGTTTCGAGGTGCCGCTCTGCCCAGTATTCCTGGCAGACCATCTCGCTGAAAAGTTTCTCCCAGCCGTAGCCGCGTTCGGCCATGGCGGGGTAAGCGTCGGACTCTTTGAGGGCACGGACGTTGGGGTCCTTCTGGAGTTCGGTGTTGTAGGCGCAGGCGGACGAGGAGAAAAAGTATCGCGTCGCGCCAGCCCGGTACGCCGCCTCGATCATATGGGTGTTGATCAGCACGCTGCGCAGACACTCGATGCGAAACCGCTCGATGAACCCCATCCCACCCATATCGGCGGCGAGATTGTACACCTCGACCGCGCCCTCGCAGGCCCGGCGGCAGTTGTCCGGTTCGCTCAGGTCCAGACACAGACACTCTACGCCCGGCGTCCGCTGGTACCACTGCGGCAGGGGCTTCTTGTCGATCGCGCGAATCCGCCGGAATCCTTGCTCGTGGAAGTACCGAACCAGCGCCCCGGCGATGAACCCGCCGGCCCCACTGACCACGATCAGATCGTCCTTGTCCAGCACCGACGCCGCTGTGGGGTTCTTCTTGCGTGCCATCTCGTTTCCTTTCCCATCGGCTCTTCGCCTTGCTTTCGGAGCCTGTACCATATTGACTTCTCAATTGTAGCGCCGGGGAATTATAATGCGCGTTTGTCGCGATGGAAACATCAAATGTTGCCCAGAGCATGACTATTCTTGACTGGCCGCCATGAGCTACGAAATCCGCGATACCGGCAGCGTTCCGACGTTCTACTCGAACCAGGTGCTTGAGGCCGAGCGGTTCTACATCGACGCGGTCGGCAACGTACACCAACCGCTGGCGGTGGTCTGCGGCGGGCGCGAGCGCTGCGGCCCGGACTACCGCATCGACCGCGCCGATTTCCCCTTCCACTCGATCGAGTTCGTCGCCCGCGGCAGGGGCACGCTGACCCTCAAGGGCCGGACCGAGGCCCTCTATCCGGGCCGGGTCTTCTCCTACGGGCCCGGCGTCGCCCATCTGATCGCCGCCGACGGACCCGAGCCGCTCGTGAAGTACTTTGTCGATTTCACCGGCCCGACCGCCGCCAAAGTGCTCTACGACAACGATTTGGCACCGGGCACCGCCGTCCGGATCGCCTCACCCGATGCGGTCCTGCGGATCTTCGACGACCTGATCGCCGCCGGCTGTTCCGGCACGCGTCAGGGGCCGGCCATCTGTGCCAAGCTGGTCGAGCTGCTCGTCCTGAAGATCGCCGAAGCCGGCCTCGTCGATGACCCGTACCGCAGCGCCGCCTTCGCCACGTACCAGAGCTGCCGCCAGTACATCCGCGACCACTTCGCGACGCTGCGTACCCTTGAGGAGATCGCCGAGAGCTGCCATGTCGACGACGCCTACCTGTGCCGGCTCTTCAAACGGTTCGACCGCCAGAGCCCCTATCAGTACCTGACCCAGCTCAAGATGGCTCAGGCCGCCCGAAACCTCCAGCGGAACGACAAGCTCATCAAGCAGGTGGCCTTTGATCTGGGCTACAGCGATCCATTCCACTTCTCCCGCGCATTCAAGAAGGTCTTCGGCCTCTCGCCGGCCTCCTTCCGCAAGCTCCGCTGAGCCGCATCGCGGCACCGGGCAGGCGGTGAGAGACAGGCCGGAACTCAAGACCAAGCACTCGGCACTCAGGACAGGATTCCGTCCGGCTTCTGGCGGAGGGCGTCAAGGTTAGCAGGGAGGCGGTGAACTGTCGGAGAACGGGTCATACCGGCGGCCTGGGCGTTCCTTGATGTTCTCGGAATTCTCACGGTCTTCATAGCGTTCCAGAGGGTCTCGCTTGTCCGTGGCCTCGCAGGCCCCTGGCCCGGTGTGGCGAAAGTCCTCCGGAAACAGAAACGGCCTGGCGCAGCGACGGCCCGACAGCAACATCGCACCCGCCGGCAAACACATGAGTGAGCCCATTCCGGGGCGCGATTACCGCCGGCAGGCAACGCCTCGGTTTTGCAATCGGGCGTCGCAGCCCCTATAATGTGACGCTGTGAGCGATTCGATCGACGGAATGACATCGGCACAGCGCCGCAGATGATACACGAAACGACTATCCTGGACTGCTATACGGACGAACCGGCCGGACTGGGTGTCCCCCCGTTCATCGGGGTCTGGCCCCGCTACGTCGCGGGCCTGTACGACCGAGAGCCGACGTACCTGACCATCGACGATCTGAGGTGGATTCGCTATCTGGAGCACCGGCCGGACGCGGTGATCGACCCGCCGGTCGGCCGGACTCACATCGAGGCATTGAACCACACGCGCGCCGCCGAACAGATCCGTCAAGTCCTCCAGAACACCGAGCAGCTCGTGATCATCGCCGGCGTCCAGACCCCCGGCAAATACCTCAGCGCCCGCCCGGGTACGCTGCGAGAAGTCAACAAACTGCTGACGTCGTTCGCTGTCCGCAAGATTCTCACCGGCCCTGTCCTGACCGCAGGCACACAGGTGCGAGGCGGCGCGCGTCCTCAACTGCCCCGGGCGGAAGACTACGAGGAGTTGCGGCCGTTCGTCTTCGATTCCTACGAGGAGCTTCAGCCGGTTGCATTACGTGGAGCGAAGCTGATCGGGCAGATGCCCAACATGCCAAATCGCGTCGCGGAGATCGAGACCGGCCGCGGCTGCCCGCGAGAGAAAGGCTGCTCGTTCTGCACCGAGCCGCTCAAGCACGGCGTGCAGTGGCGAACCATGCACCACATCGCCGAGGAGGTCCGGACACTGATGGACCTCGGCGTGCGGGCCTTCCGGCTCGGCAAGCAGTCCTGCATCTACAGCTACGAATTCGGCGACCCGCAGAAGATTGAAGCAATGCTCTCCGCCCTGGCGGCGATGCGACCGGCGGTGCTGCACATCGACAACGCCAACCCGGCCATGGTCGACGAACGCCGTACCGCGCTGTTCGTCCGGTACCTCACGCCGGGCAGCACTGCCGCGATGGGCATCGAATCCTTCGACCCCGAGGTGACAAAGGCCAACAACCTCAACTGTCCGTACGAAATGGCCTTCGAAGCCATTCGGACCATCCATCGGATCGGAGGGGTGCGGGGAGAGAACGGATGTCACGCGTTGCTGCCCGGGATCAACATCCTGCTCGGCCTCGCCGGGGAGACACCCCGGACGCTGGACCGCAATCTCGCGGCGTTGAAGCGCATCGTTGCGGAAGGACTGCTCATCCGGCGGATCAACATCCGCCAGGTCGTGCCTTTCCCCGGGACAATCCTCTACGAACAGGTCGGGCAGAGGTACCTGCAAGAGAACCGTCGATACTACCGTGCCTTCATCGACGCCGTCCGTGAAGAGATCGACAGGCCCATGCTCGAGAGGGTGTTCCCGATCGGGACGATCCTCCGGGATTTGTGCAGCGAGGTCCACAACGGCGGCACCACCTTTCTGCGGCAGATCGGCAGTTATCCGATCCTCGTGGCGGTCCCCGAACGCCTGCCCCTGCGCGAACGGTTCGACGTTCGCGTCACGGGGTACCTGCGTCGCAGTCTCACAGCCGAGAGAGTCTGCTGACACCGACTACGGCCAGACGCCCGCCCGATGAAGCTGAAGTGTCAATTCGCGAATGCGGTCCTCCGCCTTTTTCGCCCGCTCGGCTGCCTCATCCCGTTCCTTCTGAATGTCCTGCAGGGAGAGGAACTCCTTGAGCTTGGCGGCCTCCAGCCCGGTCGTCTGGAGCTTGCCGTCCAGTTCGCGCACCTTCTCGTTGGCCACGGCCAACTGCCCGATAAGCGTATCGCGTTCCTGCTTCAGGACGGCCAACTCGCTGCGCGCCTGCTCGAGAAGCCGGCTGGTTTCCGCCACTTCCGCACGGAGCGAGGCGTTGTCCTGTCGGGTGGATGTCACGATCGCCAGAAGCGTGGAAATGCGTCTGGTCTTGTCGGCATTCGCCAGCGCCAGTTCGTCCCTGGCCATGGCGTGACTGAGTTGAGGTCCTGCTATCGTCGCACTGAACACGACGATGACGCTCAACGCGATGACCCACCCTTCCAGTACCGACCAGTTCTCTTCCGTCATCATGCATCGAGTCCTACATCCGGTGTTATCAGCTTCTCGGTCTATCTCCTATCGGCCATTTCGACACCCGACTCCCGGTTTAGGACGGCCAAAGTGTCGCCGTCCTCCGGTCCGACGAGATACAGATCGGGGCGGAATGTGCCCAGATCGCCGTTTCCGGGCTGATAAAGCCGTTCCGGCGCACGACCGCAGGAGAGAGCGGCTGTCGGGTTCGGCGCCGTCGCGATAGGGATCAGGTCCCGCCGTCCCCCAAGACGCCCGATAATAGCGCCGGCATTGACAGAGGGCCCTCCGCGACGTATAGTACCCGCTTCGGACGCGCCCGTAGCTCAGTCGGATAGAGCATCGGTTTCCTAAACCGGAGGTCACAGGTTCGAATCCTGTCGGGCGCAGTGGCCGCGACATGTGCCCGCCTGCGTGAATCTCATCTCCGGTACGGGGACCGATTCCTTCCGCACCTTCGCGAACATCGCTCCTGCAGACAATCAGCGTCGGCCCGGCGTCAGGCCGCCGATCGGGTGGCCGCGTTCGAGATCGTCGATGTAGATCAGGCCGGAACCACCCGGAACCGGATGGTCGCGGTCGCCGACGCCAAGATACACCGTCTGGACAGCGGACAGTCCGACGTCTCCGAAGGCCGAGTATGGGATCGCCCACTCCTGCCAGAGGGCGGAGGTAAGGGCGGTGGGATTCGGATGGGTCGCCACCGCGACGCGTCCGGCCGTGTCTTCGACCGCGATATAGAGCGAGGCGGGATCGTTGTCCGGATGCCCGCGCACGAACAGCCGCAGCACGTCGGCGCCATGGTCCTGCCACTTCTGCTCGATGGCCATGGTTCGCGATGCTTCCGAGTAGAACGGCGCCTCGCTATTGTCGTACTCAAAGGGCATGGACTGGCCTCCGCTGTGAACGATGACCTTCTCGGCAAAGGGCGGCTCCATATGACCAACGAGCGAGCCGGTCCCGTTTTCCCAGCCGTCCTTCCATATCTCGTAGATGCGCCGGCCGGACTCGTCGGTGTAACTCTCGAAATCATCCACGACCGCATATTCACGCGTGGTGAAGGTCCAGATGTCCCCCTGCCACAGACTGGGGCTTCTGGCGTCGTTCCGTTCATCGATCCTCCAGTAATATGGAGTCCCGAAGTTCAGCGCTCCGACGGGGTACTCGTTCACGGTCACCGAACCGAGAAACGCCGCACCGGTGGCCACCATCGGCGCGCTCTGGTTGAAGTGGACATCGTGGAAGGCCGCCTCGCGGCCCGCGCTCCAGTTCAGTACCAGGTCCACGTCGACGCCGGATGCTCCGTCGGCCGGTCTGGGGGCGCGTGCCCGCGTGGGAATCTGAAGGAAACGGACCTCGCTGAGGCCGTACTGCCCCGTCGTGCCCCACGTAGTGCGGACGGTCAATCGGACATACTTCGCTACCACCCCTCCCAAGGCCACCGTGGTGTTGGCGACATAATCGGGCGCGCCCGTGGCCTGCGCCAGTTGGACATCCTTCCAGACCGTCCACGCGAGCCCGTCGGTGGAGTACTCGACGGTTACGTCCTTCAGTCCGCAACCGAGACCCGATGCGGACGGATCGTTGTAGTTCCAGACGAGCATCTCGTGCAATCTGCAGGGTGTGTCAAATCGGTATTGGAGCCAGACCGGATCGTTTCCCTTCGCAGCGGCCAGCCACATGTCACCGGCTGCGATAGAATGCTCGTCGTCGTCGTTGAGCCCGGAACCATTGACGGTGTTGGCCGGTCCCGCGCCATTGTTCGAGAGCGCGTTGGTGGTCGCCACGACCTTGCCGATGGGGACGGCATACGACTCGACCGTGAAGCGCCACAGATTTCCCTTGTAGATGAAACTGTCAAAGGCATTGACCTCGTCCACGCGCCAATAGTATGTCTGTCCCAGGTCCAGATCGTCGTCGAGGGCGTACGTGGTCGTGCTTCGTCCTCTACTGAGAAGCACTCCTTTGGCATTGGTCCGGCTGGCGCTATTCACATCGTCCGCGACGGTACCAAAGTACAGGTCGTGTGTTTTGGCGAACAGGCCCGCTTTCCAGCTCAGGGTCACATCCGGCGGCACGTCTCTCGCGCCGTCGGCCGGCTGCGGGGCCAGACTGCATCCGACATTCGCACGCATGATCTGCCAGATTTCCACCTGACTGACGGCGCGATCGTAGATTCGCACCTCGTCGATGAGGCCATCCCAGGCGCAATCGGAACAGCCGTGGCCCGAACCAATCCAGACGGGCAATCCGTTGTCACTGAACTGACGGCTCGGGATGTCGGCCGTGGTCTCGGCCCGCAACATGCCATCGACGTAGATTTCAAGAGCCTCGTCCGGCCGATAGATGCCGGTGAGATGGACCCATCGATCCGTCGGCAATGGCCGCGTGTCATCGACGCGGACAACATCCGATGGCGCTGCGGCAATCTGGAACGTCGCTGCGTGCGCCCCACCGCCGGGGCCGGCTTCGACACCCAGATTCCAGGAACCGCTGTCAACATCGCCGTGCTTGGTGACGATACGCCCGTTGTTCTGATTGGACCCATGGAGAAGAACCCAGGCGGTCACGGTCATCGGCCCGGTGATTCGCAACTCCGCAGAGTCACCCACATCCACGTAGCAGTCCGCTTCTCCCGGGAAGCGCAGGGCCGCACCGGCCATACCGTACCGATCAGGCACCGGATTCACGTCCCCGATGAGCATCCCGTCCTTGCCGTTCCGGCTCGCGTCGGTCGCATCCCCGTCCAGCGGCCAGTAGCCCACCAATCCCGCCTGGATGTCGGCGCGAGCCGCCGGCGGCGACACGATGGCTGCCACGACAGCCACAAACACGATGGAAGTAACTCGTTTGGACATGTCCGCACCTCCCTATGAGTGTACCCGCCGAACAGGCCTCTCCAATCCGTTCTTCTGGGCCGGGCCGGGATTCCCCTTGGACCTCACAACCGGCGCTTCCACACACCACAGTGGTCATAATACCACAATCGGCGATCCATCGCAACGTTTGCCGATCTTGATCAGGGCAGGCACAGAATGCGCTCGTCCCACCGTTGCCGCTGCAAAAGGCCTATCTGTCTTTGGAGCCGGCCGGAGCCAGTTGAGCCAGCAGTTCAATTGCCGCATCGGCCATCCGTTCGCCACTGCCCGGCGCCACCCGCGAGTTGACCGTCTCGTAGCTGCCTTCGGCGAAGGCCTTGCGAGTCGGGATATACCCCGGGGCATCCTGGCACAGCTCAATGATGAGCGTGGTGGCAAACGGGCTGGCCTGCCTGATCGCCAGACCCAGATCGACGAAGACCTCGCCCGGCAGGCCGACCACGGCGACCTCGTCGCTGAGCCGGAAGACCTGGACCTCCAGCGGCAGCGTGGGACCGCCCCGCCACTGAACCGCGAGGATCTTGTATGCGCGAACCTGATCGAGGAACGGAAGGTCCTGCGTGCCGACCTTGTGGATATCGCGTCTGGCCTGTTCGATCTCTTCGGCGGTAAACGTCTGCAACGGCGCTTCGACAACTGCCCGCGCAACCGCCAGCGACGGAACCTTGACAGCCTTCAGGTCCGCCAGCGCGTCGACCACGGTCTGCGCCAGCGTGCGGCCGATCTCCTCGGTCTTCAAACGCTCGTGACGAGTAACGTCGATATGATTGATGTCGCCGCAAGTGCCGGTCCCGAAGAGCAGCGTAAACTCCTCACCCAGCGTCCGGCGTAATTCCTGTTCCAGATAATACGGATAGTCGGCACTGTACCGCGTGCCCCCCACCGTGTCGAGATGCAGGGCGAAGTTGACCAGACCTGCCAGCGCCTCATTCCGGTCGGCCGTGCGGAACAGAACCACCCCAACCGACGGATCGATCGGGCCGGCGGCGCGCACGATGTCCGGATTCAGCACGCCGGGATTGAACCGCACGGTCCCGTCCTTCATGTGGAAACGGCGGTTGAACGAAAGCCCCTGCTGCTGCGCAATGCCGGCCTCCACTCGTACGGGCCGGACGGCCGAGTCGGCCTGGCAGATCGCCTGCACGATCCGGTCGGTCAGCATCGCCGCATAATCCACGCTCTCGCAAGGGTCCTGCCCATTCTTGGCCACGGCCTGCTCGTGAAAATAGTTGCGAAGTGCGCCGAAATAGAGTGGCCCCGTATGCGAATGCGTCGCCGCCAGGAGAATGTTGGCGGCGGGAATACCGGTGGCGGATTCGGCCTGCCGGCGCGCCGCCCCGGACACTTCGGGAGACAGCCCGATGATGTCACAGAACACCATGGCGGCCTTCGTCGCACCCTGGCGGATTACAATAGCCTTGGCATGGAGCGGATCGGATACGCCGTCGCTGAGACGCTCGTGGAAGTAGCCGCTCATGCGATAGCCCAGGGGCGGCGTAATGTCCACAATGCCCACCCCTGCCTCCAGCGAGTCGCGGCGTGTGGCATGGTCGGCCCGTTGCGACTTCTGCCCGGTCAGCTCTTCGAGGAAGCGCCGGGCCTTTTTGGCCTCCTCCAGTGTGTGCGGCAGATCGCCCGGGTCGAGACACTCGACAACCAGAGGCCCGCCCTCGAATCCGCCGGCATTCAACAGGTCGAAGACAACGCGGAAATCGACCTGCCCGGTCCCCGGTGTCACCAGCACGTCTTTCGGGTGACGATAATCCTTCACACACATACCCGTGACAAGACCATTCACCGACGGCGCATCCTCCACCGGGCTCAACTCGCCGTTGGAATAGTAATAGATGTTGCCCGGATCATACCAGATGCGGAAGTTCTCGTGGCCGACGGACGCGACCGCGTCGCGGCATTGGGGCCCCGTGGCATTGAGTCCACCATGCGGCTTGATGCTGATGCCGATGCCCCGCTCGGCCGCATAGTCGCAACATTCGGCGATGGCCTTGTAGTAGGCGTCATAGAGCTTTCGGTCGCCGGTGCCGCCCATGAGCAGATTCGTCGAGCCGCAGGCGGCGCAGTTCTCGATCAGCCTGCGAAGTCCCTCGATGCCCGCCTCCAGGGATCGGGCCACCGGGATGTCCCCACCGTAAACCGAGATCACTTTCAGGCCGCGTCGTCGAACCTCGTCTCCGACGCGTAGGGCTTCTTCGATCGGGGTAGCCACCGAAATCACCAGATGCGTCTCGGACTTCGTCGTCATCAGCCCGACGTACTGGTACCCTGCTTCGGCGATCGCATCCAATGCCACGCGGTAGTCATACTGGTCCCACGGTCGCGTGTAGCAGCCGATCTGCCAGCGGGGCTTGTCCGTCCGGGCGTGCAGGACCTCGACATTGGCCAGGGTCCAGCCGGCGGCACCAATCTGGACCGCCCGAGTCAAAAACCCACGACGGGAAAGTGTGTCCGGCGACAGGTCTTCATTCTGTCTGCGTCTCTTCATAGTCCGATACTCTCCAGAGAAAATCACCCTTCGCGGATTTCGCGCTTCTGCGGGTCGTATATCATACGTTTGCCGGTGTCAAACGCCCGAACAGCCATCAGGCAGGCAACCGCATGTTGATATCCGGCGTCGATCGACGCATTGGGCGTCTGCCGCGACCGCAGGCACTGGAGCCAGTTGAGGAAATGGTCCGGCTGCGGCACATCCTCGACGGGATTGCGTCCCCGGATATCGCCTCTGCGTTTGCCTCCGCCCTCTGCGGTCAGCACAGGCGCGGTCCAGGTCACCATATCCAGCACGCCCTGGTCGCCGAAGATCTTGAAGCTGTTGCCGCTGCCGTTGCCGAAATTGGTCGAGTAGCTGACCATGAAGCCCTCGGGATAGATCCAAAGGGCCTGGACGTGGTCGGGACAGGTGAACTGGTGCTCGTCCTTCCAGACAAAGGTCCCGCCGAGGCAGACGCAACTGGACGGGAAGGTTGCGCCGGTGATGTAGTGGACCAGGTCGATGAAATGGCTGCCGAGTCCGCTGACCGGGCCGTCGGAGAAATCGCGATAGCCGTACCAGCCGGAGTAAAGCACCGGATCGAAGGGCCGCGAAGGCAAGTCCATGAGGAACTCCTGCCAGTCCACGTCCTGCTCTTTTACATCCTTGAGGTACGAATACCAGTAGGGTCGCTCGCCGTTGCGGCACTGCTCGATCCGGCCTACGGCCCCCAGAATACCCGAACGATACACCTTCCGACAGCCCGCAAAGCTCGGCAGACTGCGCAACTGAGTACCGACCTGCGCGACGATGTTGGCTTTCTTGACGGCGTCATACGCGTCGCGCAGGCGGTCCATGCGCATCGCCAGCGGTTTTTCACAGTAGACATCCTTGCCGGCTTCGGCGACCGCCTGGAGGTGGGTCGTGTGTTGATGGTCACACGAGGCGATCATTACGGCGTCCACGTCGTCGAGCGCGACCAGATCGCGGTACGAGACGAATTGCCGCGCCGGTCGGCCGTACCACTCCGCGGCCTGAGCCGACGCGAGCTCGCGACGGACGCGCCAAGGATCACACACGGCGGTGATCTCGATATTCTGCTCCTTGGCGTAGGCGTGAACCCCCTTCATGTGCGCGTTGACGCCACGGTCGCCGCAACCGATGATCCCGATGGAGATGCGGTCGTTGGCGCCGATGATGCGGGAGTAGCTCGCGGCCGGAAAGGCCAGAGCGGCGCCTCCGGCCACGCTGCTTTTCAGGAATGTGCGACGAGAGAGGGACTGCTTCATGGTTGTGCCTCCTTCAGGGCCGGGCAGGCCGCTGCGGCGGTCCCGCCTGTCACATGGACACTGTTGCGAGCACTGTGCCTACCAACCGCTGCGATTATACCCGGTCCCATCGGTGGCGACAATCCTCGATGATTTATCACGTGTGGTGGCCTTGAAGAGCAAGACGGCACAGCCGCCCTATGAGATCGGCAAGACCGGGGCCGCCATGCTGCGGCGGAGCGACGACCCGTCGCATGAACCGGTCCGCGGGACCGAAATGATTCAGACCCATGTGATCGTGCAAGAGTCGACGGAGCGTGATCCGTCGGCATTTCTTCCTGGGCCGTCTTCATCGTGACAGATGAACCGTCAGTCCCGTACCGGAGTCGATTCGAATCCGGTCCTGTGAAGAACCCCGCTCGACAACGACATCGAAGCGACCCTCTTCCTCGCTGAGCCGGACGCCTGTAACGGTCGGCCTGCCGCCGGCAGGGACCGGTTCGAGAACGGCGGCGTAGTTCATGTCGCGTCCTTCGCGGCCGATCATGACCATGGGCACGCGATCCGTCACCGAGCCTCCGACACCGTCGCCGACCGCCACGATAGTCCCCTGCCCCGCTGCCGTTGTAAGATATGTGGCCACGGCCGGATCCTCGAACACGACGCGGACCATTGCATCCGTCGTACCCTGCCTGATGTGCTGGATATATTCACTGCCCGGGCAATCGGCTCTTGGATCGGCGGTCTGTGCAGCGACGTCGCAGACCGCTCGAGCGCCCCTGTTGTGATACAGCCAGTCAAAACGCCGATCCCGGTCCGCGTGCAGCGTGTCGAGCACCAGGAGATAGGTCTCCGTCAGTACGAGCAATCGTTCGTGCTTCACGCCGGGATACGCGGCGTCACAGGTGGCGCCGGCGGCCACATAACCATCCGCCCGTTCGAACAACGTCAGTTTGCCCGTAGCCGGCATCTGACTGCGGCCATCGACGAGGACCGCGTTGTGTCCGATGGTCGCCTTGTACCAGTGGCTGTGAATGGGCAGGCGGTAGGCCTGGCTCCTGGCCCGGCCGGGGTCCACACCCAGCTCCTTGCCGTACCCATAGAAGACGAAGCTCAGCTTGTCGAAGTGCCCATGGAAACCACCATAAGGACCAAATGTCATGGCGGCCGTCAGTCCCGCCGGACCGCCCATCCGCAGGATCGCATGGCCCGCATCCTCAAAGACTTTGCTCTCCAGAACCGGCACGTCGGCGACCTTCCCCGGCGGACGGCCCAGCAGCAGGCCGTCGAAACCCGGCTCGCTGGGCAACAGAGCCAGTATGCGCGGGTCGCGATAGGCATGATAAGCCGGTTCGTATAGGGCACCCACGCTCTTGACCGACGAATTCACGTCATCGCCGAAGCGAGGCAACATCCCATCCGCCATCGTATACTCGATCGGCAGCGTAAACATCTTCTTCAGTCGCTCGTCGCCCCATAAGTCGATCCCCAGCCGGCGGGCCGTCTCCGCCATGATCACCAACGCCCTAAGCGTGTAGAAATGATAACCCCAACTGTTCTCGTACCACATCCCTTCCCGCGAAACGGAGACGTCCATCTGATGGTAGAACCCGTTCTCCGGGTCCGCGACAGCCTTGCGAATCCAGTCCGGGTCGCGAAGCAGCGCGCCGCCCCACATCATGGCGGCATTGTGCCAGGTCTGCCAGTTGCTCTTGCCTGCCTTGTTCCGATCGATCGTCTCGAGCATGGGCAGCAGCAGTCCATCCGCAATCGTACGGTGATCCTCCGCCGAGAGCACACCCGAATCGTAGATGAGATCGTACGCCGGCCCGATGGACGTCGCCAGGGCCGAGGCCTCGGTGAGCGTCTGCTCGTAGAGGTGCCCTCCCGCCTTCTTTCCCCAGGAGTCGCCCGCTTTCAGAGAGGCGCTGTGATAGGGATAGGTGCGATACCGATCCGCGTAGCCCAGCAGGACCCCGGCAGCGTACCGAGCGAATTCCTCCCGACCACAGATCGCATACGCCCAGGCCGCAGTCTCCATCCGCTGGAGGTTGCGCCCGTGCTGCCGGCTGAAGATCACGTCATCGTAGGGAGGTCCCGAATAGACCTTCTTGCACTTGGGACACTGGTGATGGGTCTCATCAATGGTCTGGAGGGCCGTCTCGCACTGGTCGCACTGATACCACTGGTTGTGCTGCCCGCCGCGAGGTGGAAAGTCGACGGGGTCGCCGATGAATCTCTGGGCCTCTTCGACACGGGCTGCCGCAATACGTCGTTCAGACCCGCCGGCATGATCCGCCTGCCGCAGCCGCTCCAATTCGCTGGCGGTGCACACCAGATATGGGTGCTTCACGTCGGGAAGGGTGATTTGCAAATCGCTTGCCCCGCCGGATGCGGCGGAACCGGTCAGGAAGGCCGTCGCGAGCGGACTGAAGAACAGGAGAAAACGCCAGGTAAGATGGATGTCGGCATGCTTTGCGCTCATGGAGTCGTCCTCACCACAAGACCGCGCATGTTGCGCTCATCAGGGTCGAGCATATCACAGCCCCTGGCGCCTGTCAAACGCGTTGCTCTTGATCGCCGTGCTGGTAGAATAGCGGTCAGGATCATGCATGCGCATATGAATAGAGTCCGTCAGATCATTCACGTGGACATGGACGCCTTCTATGCGTCCGTCGAGCAGCGCGATCGACCCGAGCTGCGAGGTAAAGCCGTCATCGTCGCCGGCGACCCGAAGGCGCGAGGTGTGGTCAGCGCCGCGTCCTACGAAGCCCGGAGGTTCGGCATCCACAGCGCCATGCCGACGGCGCAGGCGCTGCGGCGTTGTCCGCACGCCATCCTCCTGCCGGTCCGCATGGAGCGCTACGCGGAGATCTCGCACGAGATTCAATTGATCTTCGAGCGGTACACGCCGCTGGTGGAGCCGATCTCGCTGGACGAGGCCTTCCTCGACGTGACCGCCAGCGTGAATCTGTTCGGTCCGGCCGAGCGGATCGGACGGAGCATCAAGGAACAGATTGCGTCGCAGACGCAACTGACCGCCTCCGTCGGCGTGGCGCCGAACAAGTTCCTCGCCAAGCTCGCCTCCGACCTGAAGAAACCCGACGGCTTCGTCGTCATCACGGAACGGAACAAACAGGAGATTCTCGATCCGCTCGGCGTGGGGCGCATCTGGGGCGTCGGCAAAGTGACGGAGAGGGCCCTCCATTCGCGCGGAATTCGCACCATCGCTGACCTTCGCGCGACGCCTGAGGCCGAGCTCACGACCATCGTGGGCAACGGGGCGGCGGAACTGCTGAAGCTCGCCCGGGGAGAAGATGACAGCGAAGTCGAAGCGGTCCGGCAGGCCAAGAGCCTTTCAAGCGAACAGACCTTCGCCACGGACATCCACGATACCACCATCCTGCTCGGAGTCCTCCTCGAACAGGTGGAAGAGGTTGCGCAGCGGCTGCGCCGCCGCCGGCTGAAGGCCCGGACCGTGACACTGAAGCTGCGGTACGGAGATTTCCGCACGGTGACGCGAAGCGAGACGCTCGGCGAGGCCACGAATCAGACGCAGGTGCTGTGGGCCACTGCGGAGCGCGTGTTCCGCCAGTGGCAACGAAACGCGTCGGGCGCGCTTCGCCTGTTGGGATTCGGCGTCACAGGCCTTCAGTCGCAGGAGAGGAGCCAGGCCACGCTGTTTGCCGACCCGCAGGCGGAGAAGTTCGAAAGGCTGGACCAGGTCGTGGACGCAATTTGCGACCGCTACGGCCGACGCGCCGTCCATCGCGGCACGTGACCGGCCGGGCGACGACACCGAATCAGGCGAAGGACAACCCCAGCTCTCGCGCAACCGAGCGAATGTGCGCCGCCGCCTGCTCGTATTCCTCGGCGTGTGCAAGGTGTTCGAGCATCAGTGGCACACCGGGCAGCTTGTTCAACTCGCGCAGGAACGTCGCGTAGTCAAGCCCGCCCTGGCCTGGACGCACCTCATCCAAATGGGTCGTCAGCTTCGGGTGCAGAACGATGTCCTTGGCGTGACAGCTCTTGATATAAGGCCCGAGCTTCTCGAAGCATTCCGTAATGAGCGCGCCGTTGCCGTAGTATCGCTGCGGACTGCACACGAGATTCACGGGGTCCAGATGCGCCGCGAAGCGGTCGCGATCGATCGCCTGGATCAGACGAACGTAGGAATCCGCCGAGTCCGGATAGGCCCAGGGCATCGTCTCCAGGGCGAACCACGTCCGCGTCGGCTTGACGTCGTCGATGATCCCGCGCGTCGTCTCGACGATCATGTCGAACGTCTCCTCCGTGAAGTTCTCGGCCGCCGGGCCGTCCCACTGCATGCCGCGCGAGCCGGTGATATTCACGCAACAGCGGGCCCCGATGCGATCCGCCAGGGCCAGTTGCTGGCGGCATTTCTCCAACGCGGCCTTGCGTTTCTCCTCATCGGGACTGATCGGGTTGCTCCAAGCCCCGACTTCCGCAATGACGATGTCCGCATCCCGGGCGGCCTGCTCGTAGGCCTTCACCACATCGTCACCGGCCTCGGCGCCCACCGGGCAGTAAGCGGCGCTGTACCCCAGCTTTCTGACCGCCCGGACCCATGCCTCGGGGTCCTGATACTTCTCGAACACCGGGCCGCCGAGCCGCAGACCACGGCGGGCCCCGCCCGAGGCCCTTGCGCCCAGATACAGTGAGGCCATCCCCGCCAGAGACATCCCCAGCAAATCCCGCCGTGATACTGCGTCGCTGCCGTCCATCGCTTCTGCCTCCTTCACACGGGTGCACTTCTCCTGCCCGAACCGAAGTGGTCCCGGCGCACATCGCCTCAGTGTAACCCAATCGCGGCCCGGCGACAAGCTTGACTCACGCATGGGGTGCACTTGATGTCTGCAGGCAAACCTTCACCGGGGGCTGTAATCGACTTTGTCACTCCGACCGGAGCGCAGCGCAGTGGAGGAATCTGGCTGCGAAGAGGCTATTGCCTTATCCTCGGCCGGATTTCTCCGTGCGGGCTTCGCCCTTAGTCGAAATGACATCGGCCACGCTCTCCGAGATGACAGCCCCCCTTCCTGGCCTCGGCAGGAACCTACCTACAAACATGCAGTGCACCCTCACGCAGGCGAAGTCCGCGATAGGGGTTGACCGGCCGCCTGCGGACGTGGTATCATGTCTGCTGTGAAGGGTTGGGACTTGTGTGGGCGCCAATCGCACGGTGCGGGGTCGTCATACCGCATCCCAGCCGTGGGAAGGGGCATGTCTGCGTTTTTCGGAGAAGGAAGCTTTCATTGATGCGTAGTCCGTTCGATTTCCACCGTTGCCCAGTCCGGGCTTAGCGCAACGGCCGGCAAGGCCGGGGCCGCATGCTCGTTGAAACGCATGAGATTCCGTCCCGATGTCCGTGTCGGGATCGAGAGTTCAAAGCGACCGTGCTCTTGTGAAAAGGAGGGCTACACCATGCTCAGGAAACTGACTTACGCAGGGGCAGCTGTGGCGCTGCTGGTCGCATCACAGGCCGTCCAGGCTGCGCACTTCGAGTTGCTGCCCACCTACGACACGTACGTCAGCAACGACGGAACGGAGGGTCCCACCACCAGCCACGAGACCGGCTCAGGGATGCACGTCCGCGACGTCGCGGGCCGACGCCGCGTCGGATACCTGACGTACGATCTCTCCGAAGCCAAGACGCAGGGTGTCTTCTTCACCAACGTCAGCTTCAGCAACTACGGCCACGACACCGGGCAAATCAACGTCTACGGGGTCATCGAAAGCCAGGAGGCGCTCGTCGGCGGAGCATTGACGTGGAGCACTGCGCCGGGAGTCATGAACGACCCGATGCCGGCGATCGATGCCGCGGTGGAACTCGATCCGGCCGACCTGACCGGCGTGCTGCTGACCTTCTCGGCCCCCGCCAGAGGGACCAGGGCAGCGACCGAGACCAGCGAGGCCCTTGCGGCGTTTCTCAACAGCGACACCAACGGGTTCGTCGCCTTTCTATTCGCTCCGGTCGCAGGCGGCAATGCAATCGTCCGCACCGTCGAGATGGGAGCCGATGGGGGCACGCGGCTTGTATTCGACATCGGCGGCCGCGCCGCGGCAGCCCGCAGTCCGGACCCGGAAGACGAAGCCACCGACATCTACCGGGAGACCGACCTGAGCTGGACGCCGGGAGGGTTCGCGGGCGCACACGACGTCTATCTGGGAACGGTCTTCGCTGACGTCAACGACGCCAGCCGCAGCGAGCCGAGAGGCGTGCTCGTCAGTCAAGGACAAGACGCCAACACGTACGACCCGGGTCGGCTCGAACTGGGCCGGACTTACTACTGGCGTATCGATGAGGTCAATGCAACGCCCGACGCCACGATCTTCAAAGGCCAGGTCTGGAGCTTCTCCGTCGAGCCTCTGGCCTATGCGATTGCGAACATCAGCGTCACCACCAACGCCACATCAGACGCGGGGCTGGGGCCGGAGAACACGATCAACGGCTCGGGGCTCAACGACATGGACCAGCATTCAATTCAAGAGACCGACATGTGGCTGGCCTCCCCCGGCGGCGAGGAGCCCATATGGATTCAGTACGAGTTCGACCGGGTCTATCAGTTGCATGAATTGTGGGTCTGGAACTACAACGTCCTGTTCGAAGCGGTGCTGGGGTACGGCCTCAGGCTTGTCACGATAGACTACTCCGCCGACGGAGCGGACTGGACGACCTTCGGCGATGTCGAATTCGCCAAGGCCACCGCCAAACCGGACTATGCCCACAACACCACCCTCAATCTGAACGGTGCGGCCGCCCGATTCGTCCGCCTGACCGTCAAAAGCGGCTGGGGCGTCCTCGGATACTACGGCCTCAGCGAGGTGCGATTCCTTCACATCCCCGCCTTCGCGCGACAACCGCAGCCGGCCGACGGCCAGACCGACGTAGCGCCGGACGTCACCCTGCGGTGGCGTGCCGGCCGCAGCGCCGACGTCCACGACGTCTATCTCGGCACCGATCCGCAGACCTTGTCCCGGATCGACACGGTTGCCCAAGACAATATCGCGCCCGAGGGGCTCGAATTCGGGACCGCATACTCCTGGAGAGTCGACGAGGTCAACGAGGCCGAGACCGTCGCGTCGTGGCAAGGCGATTTCTGGAGCTTTGTAACAAAGGAGTACGAGACGGTCGACGGCTTTGAGAGCTACACGGACGACATTGACGCCGGCATGGCGATTTTCGACACCTGGCTCGACGGCTGGGTCAACAATACCGGCTCGACCGTCGGCTACCTCAGCGCGCCCTTTGCCGAGAGGACGATCGTCCATAGCGGTTCTCAATCGATGCCTCTGGCCTACAATAACAGCGAATCGCCCTGGTATTCGGAAGCCGGCAGGGCCTTCGATGCCCCCCAGGACTGGACGGCCCACGGCGCGGACAGCCTGAGGCTCTACTTCCGCGGGGACGCGACGAACTCGCCACAGAACCTCTACATCATGCTCGAAGACAGCGCCGGCCGCAGCGCGATCGTCAGCTATGGCGACCCGGATGCGATCCTGGCAACCGAGTGGGTCGCGTGGGAAATCCGGCTGACCGAGTTTGTCGGTGTCAACGCGAGCCGAGTCGAGACAATCACTCTCGGCGTTGGCAGTCGCACCAGCCCGGCGGCGGGCGGTGACGGAATCGTCTACATCGACGACATCGGCTTCGGGAAACCGGTGGGCGGCGAGTGACTCTGGGATTCCTCAGCGGTCCGGCGGGCGCGGTGCCGCTCCAGCAGGACGGCGGAATCAACGGAACGGTGTCGGTGGAAGCCGAGCATTTCGACGAGAACATCATGCAGAGCAACGCCCAATGGAAGCAGGTCGGACCGACCGGCGGCTTCACCGGCGTCGCCGGCATGCAGGTCACCGGACTGGCTCAGATCAACGCGGGCTACGCCACCACAAGCCCCCGGCTGGACTATCAGATCAGCTTCGTCAAGACGGGCACGCACTATGTCCGGCTTCGCGGCTGGGGCAACGGCGGAGGCGATGACTCCTGCCACACCGGCCTGGACGGCGAGGAGATCGACACGTGTGATCGGATGCAGGGCTGGAACCTAAACTACACGTGGTCCAACAGCTCGATGGACGGTCCGCGATCGACTTTCGAGGTCACGAGCGTCGGCATCCACACGTTCAACATCTGGATGCGAGAGGATGGGCTGATCATCGACAAGATCGTCCTGACGACGAATCCGGATTACGTCCCGACCGGCGACGGGCCTGCCGAGAGCCCGCGCGGCATTCCGGCGTACGCCACCGCCCCCCGCCCTTCCGATGGCGCGGTGGACGTGCCATGCGATGTCACCCTGGGGTGGAATCCCGGACCGTCCGGCGCGGCGCACGACGTGTACTTTGGGACGGTGTTCGACGACGTGAACCTTGCCACCAGAGCCATCCCCCTCGGCGTGCTGGTCAGCCAGGGCCAGACGGCGACAACGTACGAGTTCGCCGGCCCGCTCAATCTGGAAACCACCTACTACTGGCGAGTCGATGAAATCAGCGAGGCTCCGGAGAACACCATCGTCAAAGGCGGCGTCTGGAGATTCACCACCGAGCCGTTCGTCTACCCGATCGAGAATGTCACGGTGTCGGCCTCCGGCTTTCAGGCCGACTACAGGCCCGAGAACACCATCAACGGCTCCGGACTGGACGCCGACGACCTGCACTCAGCGGACCAGGAAGACATGTGGCTGGTCGATTCGCAGCAGGCCGGGTCGGTTTGGATTCAGTATGAATTCGACCGGGTTTACAAACTCCGGGAGTTGTGGGTCTGGAACTACAACGTGATATTCGAAGCCGTCATCGGCTATGGGTTCAAGGACGTCACGATCGAGTACTCCACGAACGGCGAGGACTGGACGGTGTTAGGTGACGTTCAGTTTGCCCGGGCGCCGGCCAGCGCGGGCTATGCACACAACACCACGGTGGACCTGGCGGGCGTCGCAGCGAAGTACGTCCGTCTGACGCCCGGCAGCAACTGGGGCGGCCTGGTCGCGCAGTACGGCCTCAGCGAGATCCGCTTCTACTACATTCCCGCCCACCCGCGCCAGCCGCAGCCGGCCGACGGCCTGACCGACGTGGACCCCGATGTCGTCCTCGCCTGGCGGGCGGGACGGGAGGCGGCCTCTCACGAAGTCTACTTCGGCAGCGATGTGGACGCGGTCGCCGGCGGCACGGCCCTGATTGACACGGTGGACGTCTCCCGATGCGATCCCGGCGCCCTCGACTTCGGGACCAGGTACTACTGGAAGGTTGTGGAGGTCAACGAAGCCGCCTGTCCCGCTGCATGGGAAGGTGATCTCTGGAGCTTCTCCACCAGGCAATACACCACCGTGGATGACTTCGAGAGCTATACCGACGATGTCGACGCGGGAACGACGATCTTCGACACCTGGATCGACGGCTGGGTCAACGAGACCGGCTCGACGGTCGGCCACTTCAATGCCCCGTTCGCAGAGAGGACCATCGTCCATGGCGGAAAGCAGTCGATGCCGCTGGCCTACGACAATGCCGCTTCGCCTTGGTACTCCGAGGCACAGCGTGTCTTCGACTGGCCCCAGGACTGGACCGTCCACGGCGCGAACACCCTGGTCGTACACTTCCAGGGACGTCCAAGCGCCTTCATCGAACTGGCATCGGGTCATATCATCATGGGCGCGGCCGGCGTGGACATCTGGAACGCGGCCGATGAATTCCGCTATGCCTGCAAGCGGCTCCATGGAAATGGCTCGATCATCGCGCGTGTCGAGAGCGTGGTCGACACCGACCCCTGGGTCAAAACCGGCGTGATGATTCGCGCAAGCCTGGCCCCGGGCGCTCCGTTCGCCGCGGTCTATATGACCGGCAGCAACGGCGTCCGCTACCAGGCGAGGCTGGCAACCAATGAGGCCGCCACGAGCGACACGTCCGTGGCCACGCCGGAACAGATCGCCCTGCGCGAGCCTGCCTGGATCAAACTTGAGCGCAACGGCAGTATCTTCAACGGCTATTACTCCGTCGATGGCCAGAACTGGACGGCGATGTCCTGGAACCCGCAGACGATCACCATGGCTGCCGATGTCTATATCGGCCTGGCAGCATGCAGTCACAGCGCAGGCGTTCTGACGACCGTCGAGTTCTCCGGCGTGCAGACGACCGGAAACGTCACCGGCGACTGGGCAGTCGAGACGATTGGTGCCGAGCAGCCGGAGGGCAACTCCTCCGATAGGCTCTACGTCACCGTCACGGATACTGCTGGCAAGGCAAAGACGGTATATCATCCGTCCGGGGAGATAGCGACCCTTCTGGCCGGCTGGAACCAGTGGCAGATCCCGTTCGACGACCTGGCGGGCATCGACCTCCGCAGAGTCTCCGCGATGGGCGTGGGCATCGGCAACCGCGACAATCCGACCCCAGGCGGCGACGGGCTGATCTACATCGACGACATCGGCTTCGGCAAACCCGCCGCGACGGAATAGTCCGGCAACCCGAGCAGGCATTCGGCGTATGCGCAAGGGGCTGCAACCTTCAGATGGCAGCCCCTTTTCTTTCTCCCGTTCGCTTACAAACCGGCCCGCGAGTCGATCCCGACTTCGGTCAGAATCGCAATACCTTACTCATGGACGTAGAAGGCGATTCCCTCGTAGATATAGATGCCTCGATAGTCCTTGAGAAACTTGTCTCTCTCGGACTCGCTGATCGTGTAGAAATGGGCCGACTGGACATCACTCCAGAATCGATAGACCGGCCGGGTCCCATAGGGCTGGCGTCCCTCCGGATATGCGTAGAAGCCGATCCCCTCGAAGATCCATATCTTCCTGTACTCGCGGAGCAGCTTGTTCTTCTCCGTCTCGCTGATCGTGTAGAAGTGGCTCTGTGTCACATCAGACCAGAAGCGATAGACGGGCGACAGCGAGGAGGTGAACGGTGTCTTCGCCGCTTTGAAAACAGTCCCTTCGAACGTCCAGACGTCGGAATAGCTCTTGATCAGCTTGTCCCTTTCCGCTTTGCTGATGGTGTAGAAATGCGACTGGGTCACCGGCGACCAGAACCGATAGACCTCGCTGAGGCGCGGCGGCGTCGGACGGCCGGCGACCACCATGAAACTGTCGAAGTAGGCCTGGCCGGAGCCGACGGCAGTGAGGTTTGAGCCTCCCTCCAGGGCGACGGTGACGCGGCTGCTGGCCCACACCCCCCGCACGAAGCGCCGAACCGTCGTCCAGGCGTTGGCGGCTCCGTATCCCTTATCGCTGACGTACAGCTCGTCGAGTCCGGCATCGTACGAAAGGTACAGCGTCCCGTTGCTCTGGCTTCGGCCGGTGAACTGGCTCCGTGTCACCGCCTCGTCCATCGCCTCATACCAGAAGTAGGAAGACCCCTTGTCGCTGCCGGCCCCAAATGCGATTCGCTGCACGCCGGGATCCGCAACATCGGGAACCAGCACAATCCCCAGCCAAGTGGCGTCACCGGAGGCAAGCGCGTGGCGGAAATCCACCTGCAAGGAGAAATCACACCGCGTGTCCAATGCCCAGTCATCGGCCACGTAGCGAGCGGACGCCCATTCGCTCTTCGACGTGCTTCGCAGTTCGAGCCGTTGGCGCGTCTCGTCGAGCCAGCAGTTGGCCAGGTCGTCCCCGTCCAGCCACCACAAGGACCCGATCTGATTGTCGCTGAAGAAATCCGAAGGCAAGGACGGATCGCCTCCGCCCGTGCCGCTACACAGGCAATCTCCCGCCGGCAGAAGCTCTTCGCTCGCAAGGGAAAGACCGTCGGCCTGCACCGGTGCGCTGAAGCAAATCATCGCCAGCGTCACCATCCCCCACACCCTACAGATTCTCCGCCATTCCATTGGTCGTCCTCCTTGCTCCGTATTCCAACCCTTCCGTGGTTTCTCAACCTGGCGCGCTTCCTGACGCGTCGAACTCGCCGCGTGGCGCGGAGCATGCCATCCAACGGAGGAGACCGGTTGAACAACGCATCGCAATAGGCAGCGGGATGTGTCCCCCGAATCTGGCCACCGTGTCCATCTCACTCGACACCCTGCACCAATGCATACTATACCGCCGCAAGGGTTCGCAATGCAAGCTTTTTCTGGCTGCGAAACCGCGGTGGTGTTTGACGCCCGCAAGGTTCCATGCTACCATGCCCGCCGAGCCGTTGGCTGCACAAAGGATTGAACTCGCGGCCACAGGTCGCGAAAGGAAGGACAACCATGAAACTGCGACGCCTTCAGGTAAAGAACTTCCGTTGCATCGAGGATTCGACGGAATTCACGATCTGCCCGGTAACCTGCCTGGTCGGCAAGAACGGAGCGGGAAAAACCTCGCTTCTCGAAGCCCTGTACAAGCTCAACCCCGATGTTCGCGAACTGGGCGCGTTCGATGTGCTTATGGAATACCCACGGGCGCGCCGCCGGCAATATCAGAAGCAGTCCGGGACAGAGCCCGACGATGCGCTGATCACCACGTGGGAGTTGGAGGATGCAGACGTCGCCCGGCTGGAGGAGGTCCTCGGCACCGGTGCCGTCCAATCCAGGACCGTCGAGATACGCAAGGGCTACTATCCCGAACGTCATTGGACCGGCGAGATCGCGCCGACAATCGACGTAGAGAACCGTCGAACGGAAGACGCCGGGTCTGCGGAACCTGTTCCCGGCATACCTTCCGGCGCGCAGCCGGAGGAGGCCAACGACGCCTTCTACGAGCAGCACGTGGCGAAGCTGCTGCCGAAGCTGCTGTACTTCGCCGAATGGCACATCATGCAGGGGCGGATCTCGATCGATGCGCTGCTGCACCGCAAACAGAAGGGAGAGCTGACCGGGCCGGACCGGGTCTTTCTGGCCCTGCTTGAGCTGGGCGGAACCAGCGTCGAGGCCATCAGCCGCATCGAGCGGTCGGAGGAGCTGATCGCCGACCTCGAAGACGCCGCCCGTCCGGTGACCGATGAGATCGGACGTTTCTGGAGCCAGGAACGCGACCTGAGGGTCAGCTTCCACCTGTATCCGGGCCGACCGCAGGACCCGTCCCCCTTCGATCGCGGCCTGGTTTTTGAAACCCGCATCGTTAACACGAGGACGAATCTGTCGCTCAACTTCGAGGAACGCAGCACCGGCTTCGTCTGGTTCTTCTCCTTCCTGGTTTGGTACTCCGACGTGCGAAAACGCTACGGCGACAACCTGCTGATCCTGCTGGACGATCCGGGACTGGGTCTGCACGCCAAGGCCCAGTGGGACCTGATGCGCTACGTCAACGAGCGTCTGGCCCCCCACTACCAGATCCTCTACACGACGCACTCGCCGTTCATGATCGACCCCGACCGGATGGCCTGGGTGCGCACGGTCGAAGACATCACCGACCAGACGCCACAGGGCGAGCCGAAACCCCTGGGCACGAAAGTCGGAGACAAGGTGCTCAGCACAGACCACGACACCCTCCTGCCGCTCCAGGCTTCGCTGGGCTACCGGATCATGCAGGACATGGCCGGCGGCAAGCGGTTGCTGCTGGTGGAAAAGCCCGCCGACGTGATCTATCTGAACTGGTTCTCCGCACGGCTCAAGCAGAGCGGACGACGCGGGCTCGACCCGGCCTGGACGGTCGTGCCCTGTGGCGACCTAGTCCGTCTGGCCACGCTGGTCGGCCTGCTGACCAATGATGCGCGAGACTTTGCGGTGCTGCTGAGCCTTTCCGAGCAGGATCCCGACGTGGTGAACCAGCGGGAATTGTCACGGATGCTGGAGTCCTGCCGGACATTTCCGCTGCGGCGATACGCCCGCCCCGTCGGCAGCACGATCGAAGATCTGATCGGCGCGCCTGCTTACCCGGCCTTGATTGATCTATGCTACGGGCTGCCTCGCAAGCAAAGGCTGGTGGGCACGCTCCTGAACGCCGATGAAATGCCTATTCTCAAGACGATAGCCCTTCGTATGGACCAGTTCCGGTCGATGACGAGGCCCTTCGACCCGATGCTTCCGGCCGAGTATCTGCTCGGTATCGGCAACAGGAAGGCACGCAAGCTGCCTGGTATCCAGGAGGCGCTGTCCCGGTTCGAAAACCTCTTTACCGACCTCGATGCGCCCGTCCGCCAGCGAAGGCAGGATCAGTCCGCCAGACCCGGCGAAGGCGCAGCCGCCCGCCAATTGGCCGGATCGTTGCCGTGGGCCATCGAATCGATCCGACGCAGCGATGCGCCGCGCCCATCGGCCTCGGCAGGCCAGGGATCGATTCCGCCGGCGAAATCGTCGGGATGATCGCCGTCGCTGTATGCCACGCGATCCACTGGGATCCAGACCGGTCCCTCTTCGCCCTGGTCCGCGATGTCGGCAACCGGCTTGGCAATCTGAACAGTCTCACTGCCGTTGGCCAGCCTGCCGCCGCCCCATTGCAGGATACGCACGCCCGCGGGCGGCGCGTACGTCGCATTGAACGCGGTGATGTCCTTGACAAGCAGCAGACACTGGCCCGTCTGCAACGTCACCGGCGGGTCGACCGGCAGCACCAGCTCGATTCCAGGGTCTTCGGGGTCGTCGGTAAACCGCCACAGAGCATCCCGCGTCGCGTCGTAAAGCGTCACAGCGGAATCACTGACGTTGAGCAGCTCGACATACTCCGCATCCGGCAGGCCGGCAGGATTGTACATGATCTCGTTGATTACGATCGGGCCAACCTTCGGTTCGGCGTTGGCCTCTCCCGGCGTCGCCGCGACCAGCGACACGAAGTCGCAGCCTTCCGTGCTGTCGAGGTGTCGGCCCAGGGAAACGCCCCGCTCCGATGCATCGAACGCCTGTTGTTCGCTGTAGCCGGTCCTCGAGCCTTCTGATGCACAGTGCAGGTACAGCGTCTCGCCCGTGCGGCTCAAGCCAAACGGCGTCTGGCAGCCCGGATCGGCTTCGTTACCGAAGTGCCGGTCTTCAAAGAACACGACAAAGCCCCCGGGTCCAATGGTCGTCCCGCTCGCGATCCGGTACCGGTTCAGATCATTCGCGTTGTCGCTGAGGAACCAGCCGCCGATGTCGATGGTCTGATTCGTCGTGTTGTGCAATTCGATCCAGTCGGGCTGTCCGGGCTCCGGATTGGCCATCAGCTCGTTGATCACCACCGAGCCGGACGCGATCGTCTCGGCCCCATCGGCAAAGCCCGGCGAGCCGCCGGGATCCATGCTCGGACGCCACGCCCTCCTCTCGCCCAGTCGGTTCGGATCGACGGTCGCCGGATCGGTCACGGTCAGGGAGAAGCCCTGCCCATCGGTCTGATCGTACCAGCGGTCTCCATACCGGAAACCGTGGATAATCTGCCCGGCCGCATCCTGCAGCTCGATATACTCGCCTCCGTTGGCGAGGTTGCCGTTGTACTCGCCGGCGATGGGGAAGCCCTGGCCGTATCTGGCCTCGAAGAGGGCGGCATTCTCCACCACCAGCACGTACTCTCCGGGCGCCAGCTCGACGCCGGGGAACGTGAAATCCACGCCCGCTGTGAACCGGACAAGGTTCAGATCGATCGTCTCAGCGCCGACGTTGGTCAGCTCGATGAACTCGGTGTTCGGATCGGCCGGGTGGTACATCAACTCGCTGATCCGCAGATTCTCGGCCACCGGCCCAACAGCAAGAACCGCCTCCGCCAGCCCGCTCCAGGGACTGTATTGATTGCTCGCCACCAGCACGCGGGCCTTGATCTGGGTGCTCGCAGTAATCGTGATCGGTCCCTCGTACGTGTAAACCTCGCCGCTTACCTGGCCGGCGCCCGGCGTGGCGACGTGGCCGGCCACAAGCTCGACCGAGATCAGGAAATCAGAGCTGCTCGCAGAGGAGTTGAGGCCGTGAATCGCCAGCACGTTGGCCCCCGCCCTCAGCAATCCCGGCGGCAGGGAAACCTCGAAATCCTCGAAGAGCAGGGCCGCCATGTCGTCGTGGTTTGCCTCGGCGCTGGAGTTCCACGCCGGCGTGCCCGAGAACATCGTCCGCTGGATCTCGACACCGTTGAGATAGGCGACGAAGCCGTCGTCGTACCGCGCCCGCAGGACCATGTAGTTCAGTTCGGCGGGATCGCCCGAGACGACGAACGGGATGCGGATGTAGCAGCTTGGATTGCGCCCATACATTGACTCACGCACGTCGATGCTGAAGAACTGCTCGTAGCCGGTGCTGGCTTCGTAACCGACCCCGCCGCTGCCGCTGATCCAGGCGGCGTCGTCGAACGCGCTGCCGCCCCGCCAGGCGTCATCGACCGGACCGGTCGGCACGAGCACGCGTTTCGCGGCACCCACAGGAACGAGCGTAACGGTCTCGATTGCCGCCGGCGCCGCCTGAGGCGGACGCGGGTCCGAGCCGTCGAGCGTGTAGTAGATCACGCCGCTGCCGGCCGTGTTCACCAGGCTCACTTGGGTGCCGGCTTCGACGTGGCCTGCCTCCGGCACAATCTGCGGCGGCGCCACGAACCGGCTGTCGACCCACGCGCAACGCCGGGCCAGCCACTGCTTGAGCTGATCGATCTCGCCCTGGAAGCCACCGTACCGGGGCCCCTGACCGGGCCACTTCTGGAAGTTCCGCAGCTGGGCCTCCCGAATCTCATCGGCCATCGCGTCGATCGTCGCGTTCAGACTCTCGGTGCTGAACGCACCCTTGCGGAGCGCGAACCAGCGGTCGATGTACTTCTGCCAGAAATTGGCGTCCTCGAACAGGCGGTCCCACCAGATGTAGCCGAGATAGTCCGTGCCGTCCCCGGTGCCGCGCCACCGCTCGGGATTGTCGTCGCGACCATCGGTGGAATTCAGCGCCCGGTCGAAATCCCACAGCGGTCCCATCTCCAGCTTTCCGTTGCGATTCTTGTGCAGATGCGTGCTCAGCCGCAGCGCGTCCACGTTCATCGCCAGCATGTTCAACAGGTTGTGATCGATAAACGAATCCACGTCGATGTACCTGGCGTACCCGCTGACCGGGTCGGCGAAGTTGGGGCCGTAGAGCGCATCCTCGAACGCATTGAGGTACCCGCGAATCCACGCCGACTGGGCCGTGGTGATCTCGGATTCCTTGGGGTCCACATAGCACAGCGTTCCATCCCCATAGGTCGGATTGCCACGCGCGGTGCGGAAGCCGCTGTCGCCGTCGTCGGGCCGGTCGATCTTCAGCATGTATCCGCCGCTGATCGCAGGTTCAGCGTTCTGCCAGGGTTCAAGCTTTTCGATGTCGACCCGCTCCGGGCCCCTCTTGATCTTCTCCATGAAGATGTAGAGCCCGACGTAGTCGCTTGCCGAAACCGTGTCGTCGTTCGAATTGAGGTACATCTCGACGAACCGGGTTCGCACCGAGTACCGGCCGATCTGATTGCTCAGCTCGTGCATCAGCGCGTTGTTGATCAGCGCGCGGTCGTAGTTGAACGGCGCGTACAAGATCCAGTCGGAGTCGGCCGGCATGCCGAAGATCGAGACGTCCTTGTCCAGGTTATTCTCATCCCAGACTTCAAACCCGTATGAACCCTTGGGCGCATTGATCGTGCTGCGGCCGCGCCGCTTCAGGCCGCCGCGACCGACGTAATCCGCCCGGTCGAGCATTCTCGCCCGACCGTCGTCGCCCCTGTCGATGAAGGCCGAACGGACCGCCCGAAACGTGGTGCTGATGTTCTGGCGACTCGTGTCGACGATCACGATCGGCAGGTCGGAGCTGAAATCGGCCACATCGTCCGCCAGCGCGATGTACGTCTGACTGACCGCCGCACTCGGCGCCTTGTCCGGCTCGTACGCGCGGGCCACCACCTCGCGCGTACCCAGGATCGCGATGGCGTCCGTGTACCGGCGCGACGACAGGGTAGGCACCTGGCCGTCGGTCGTGACTCGAATCTCCGCATTCGGGTTAGGCGAGCTCAATTCGAGCAGGATATACCCCCTGAACGTCCCGCCTGGATGGGAGAAGATCGGCGGCTCGGAGATTCCCACGTAGCCCGGGCCGTTCGCGCTGCCCGGCGTGGGCTGCGTGAAGTACTGCTTCTCGCTGCCATAGATCCCGTACGACAGGTCGACCTGCTGAGGGGGATAGCCCCGCGCCCCGCCGGCGCCGTCGGGCGAGCCGTACGCGTGCGCCACCTGCAAGTCGGGCCGGACCAGAGCCAGATACTCGCCCTCGCCGGAAAGCGAGAAGTTGGCGTGATAGTAACCCGCATCGTCCCGATAGGGCCAGTTGCCCGGGTGGTCCTCCTCCTGCACGCCCGAAGCGAAGATCACGAGAGACTGCCCCGCCGCCAGCCAGATCGCAGGCAGCGGCCACATCGTCAGATTGTCCGGATCGTCCGTCAGGTACCAGCCGGCCAGATCGACAGGCCCGGTGCCGCCGTTGTGGATCTCGATCCAGTCCGGATACACGGTCCGACCGGCCACCTTCGTCGAAAGCGTGGTCTCGTTGATCGCCATCAACTCCGTGATCAGCAGGTCCGAATCCGGAAGCCGGCTGTATGTCGCCGTCAGCTCGGTCGTCTGTCCCCTGGTGATCTGAACGGTCCTGGCCGATGGTCGCCCCCAGACGCCGGCCAAGCCGAAGTCCACCGTGTACGTCCCCGGAACCAGATCGGCCATCACCGCGCCGCTGGCCAGCCACTCGCCGCCGTCGAGCCGCCATCGCGCGCCGGCCGCCACCGCCTCGGACGGCGTCAGCGTCACACGCAGAGCGCCCGTCCAGTCCTCAGACCACTCCTCCGCCAGCCGGGCGAAATCCGCCAGCGTCACACCGTCGCTGCCGACCAGGTCCGCGCAGCCCAGCGGATCGCCCGCGTAACCGGGCCCATCCAGCCATTGCTCGGCCAGCAGCATGACATCGGAGAAATCGACCTTGCAGTCACCCGACAGGTCGCCCAGCGGGCACGGCGGCTCCACAACCGAGATGACCACCGTGTCACGACCCTCCTGGTCACGTTCGTCCCAGACCTGAAGCTGCAACGTGTAAACGCCCGGCTGGGGGAACGAGACCATCGCCTCGGTCTCGGTCTCAGTGCCCAGAAAATCGGGGACCGGCTGGCCCACCGAGGACCAGAGAATCTCCAGGTAGTCCGGATCGATCAGGCCCACGCCGCAGGGATCGTCGTCGACGATGGTCGGCTGCATCTGGATGATCGTGTTGCCCGCCCCTCTCCAGGTGACCGTCCGGTCGGCGCCGGCATCGACCTCGGGCGGCAGTCCCCCCGCCGGAGTGCCGAGGAACTCGACCTCGGCAATCTGCATGCTGTTGGCCCACGCCGCATTGCGAACCGATGTGAACAGCAGTTGATAATGCGCGTACGCCGTCTTGTTGGCGAAGGTGATCGGCGTCTCGTTCTTCGTGAACCGAGGCCAGGGCGACGGCCGGCTGAAGTCCACAATGTCCCCACGGGCGATCAGCGTGTACGGCCCATCGATGCTCACGTTGGACCCGCTCAGCTCGAAGGCCGTCGGATCGCGCTCCACCGCGTCGTTGGCGGTGGTCAGCGTCAGGCCCGTGACAACGGTCGCTCCCGCCGACGGCGTCACCTGAAACCCCGTCGCCTGCGTCTCGCCCTTGAAGTGCAGGTACTTCGTCTGCACGTTGTCGTCGATTGCCAGAGGAGGCGATTCGACGCTTGGCCAGTCCCCATCGTTGGGCACGCCCCGGACGAAATCACCCGGACTGGTCACATCGGCCCCGGCGCTCACTACGGCCAGCAGTAATACGATTGTGAATACGCAGGAATGCATCCGAGCCATAATCACCCTCAGAAGGGAACCGTTCTCGTCGCTAAATCGCCCGCCGGCCGGGCGCACACCAACCCTCCCATGCCCGTCGGAATTCAGCCATGGTGCTTTCGCCGCTCCGCCGATTGTGGCTTGTCACCATAAACACACCACCATTGTAGTGATTCGCCCCCCCAAAGTCAACGCCGCCCCAACGTATGGGGTACATGGCCCGGTCTGTGCTGCTCGCCTGGCACGCCGCAGAAGCACGAATATCGAAGTCCGAATTCCGAAACAAGCCCGAATGACCCAAAATACAAGCTCGAAACACGGAGGTCATTGTGTGCAACTCGGCCCTGCCCATGCAACGCGGGGCGAATTTGGAGCATTTGGACTCGGTGCTTTGAATTTGTTTCGAGTTTCGTGCTTCGGATTCCGAGTTTGTCCTCGCTGGACAAAAACTGGGCGAAAGATGCGGTTGCGGCCGATATAAAAAAAGGGAGGGCTACACGTGTAGCCCTCCCAAACCGGCTTCGCTGAGGATCAGGCAACCTTCGGTAGAACCTCGCAGGAACGACCGAGTCGCCCGGCGAAGCCGGTCTTCTTCTATCGACATGCCCCCGGCAACTGAAGGAGGCGACAGTCCGAAGTACGAAAACCGAAACCTGTCCTGAGCGCAGTCGAACGGACCCGAAACAAACCCCACTCACCGAAACTCGAATGTCCGAAAGCCCCCCGCACAAGGCCCTTTCGAGTTTGTAGTTTTCAGGCCTTCGAGCTTGTTTCGAGCTTCGACACTCGAATTTCAGATTTGAGGCCCCGGCCGTTGCCGTTGCCGGCCGCTTCGAGGATCGCGACGATCCGCGAGACGCTGCGGTCGCGTCCGAAATGGTGCTCGTAGTAGACGCGGGCGTTGCGGCCCATGCCGCGCTGCAGCGCGGGATTCGTCGCCAGCCGCCGCAGCACATCGGCCGCCTTCGCCACGTCGCCCGGCTCGATCACAAAACCCGAGCCGCTCTCGCGCACGATCCATCCAACCTCGCAGTCCGCCGGCCCGATGAACAGCGACGGCCGACCCGCCGCCAGCGTGCTGTAGATCTTGCTCGGCACCAGCAGCCCTTCGGTCCCCGGCTGCTGGCAGATCAGGTGCACATCGCCCCGTGCCAGCAGGGCCGGCAACTCCTCCAGCGGCACCGGTGGCCGAATCTCCGCGTTCGCCAGGTGCAGTTCCGCGATCATCGCACGAACCGCCGCAAGGCCCCTGCCGTCGCCGGCGATAAGCACCTTAAGCTTGGCCTCGCCGTTCAGTTGCGCTGCCGCCCGCAGGGCCGTGCCGACGTCCTGACCCATGCCGATGTTGCCGGAATAGAGGAGGGTGGCCACCAGAGATTGATGATGGATGATTGAAAATGGATGATTGGCCGCTACGAGCCGAGAGCCACCGCCTCCGCGCGTTTCGCCGGCGGCCGATCATGGACCGTGACACCCTCGCCGGGCGTCCAGTTGTGCACCGTGTGCAGCCGGCCCGCCTCGACCCCGGCCGCCGCCAGCCGCTGCGTCATCACCTCCCCCAGCGAGATCACCGCCTCCGCATTCCGATACAGCCTTCGATTGATCCGGCCCAGCAGGCGGCAGAGCCGGCCCCGCTGCCGCAGCAGGCCGTATGCTGCCGCGATCTCCGGATACAGGTCCATCACCCACAGCACGTTCCGCGTGCCCCGCAGCCGCCCGAGCATCAGGCCGATCAGCCCGATGAACGGCGGCGTCGTCAGCGACAGGCACACATCGGGCCGGGCCAGCCACAGCGACCGCCACGCCGCACTGACGTAGAACGAGACGTAATCCGCCGCCCGGCCCGCCAGCCGCCTTCGCCCGAACCCCGTCGTCAGCACGCGATGGACGTGCACCCCGTCGAGCACCTCGTCCGCCGCCGGCGTCAGCGACCCGCCCCCGTACCGGCGGCGACTACAGATCACGTGCACCTCGTGACCGCGCGCGACAAGCGCCTCGCCCACGTCCGCCAGCAACTGACCCGTCGCCGCGACGTCCGGCTTATAGAACTGGTTCAACAGCAGGATTCGCATGATTCGTCGTTCGTATCGCGTGAAGCGTGAAACGTCGCACTTCAAACTTGAAACTGGAAACTCGGCCGCAGGCCGCAACTGCCAACTGGCAACTCGTCCGCCGACTGTCATCAGGGCCTATCGTACAAGCTGCCTGGCCCATGCGAAAACGGTCTCGGCCAGATGCACTGCTTTCTCGTAGTCAGACTGGGTGATGGGCTCGGTGTCCCCGGGATAGCGGCTGGCGACGGCGTAGTCCGTCAGAATGGCGGCCTCCTCCACCTCGGGCGGAACGAGCGTGCGTTCACCGAGCAGATCCAGCAACAGGCCGATGCTGTGCGTTCTGTGGATCCCAACGCCATAGGTGATCGGGACCGCCTTGAGCGACTTCTCCGCGCATTGCTGGGCGTGGCAGCAGGGACTTTCCAGCATGACGTCCGGCACGCCGGAGGCCCGGGCCAGCGCAAGGTCGCTGGCCGCATAGCGCAGCCAATCCTGCGCACTGCCCGCCGGCGGAGCGTCAAACGCCATAGAGCCGCCTTCCCTCCTGAACGATGGATCGATAGATCAAGCCGGGATTCTCCTTGTGGCGGGCCAGGTCCTTTTCCGTCGTCACCAGCAGGTCCACCGGCACAGGCAATCCCCGCAACGCGCGATAGAGCCTTTGTGCCGTTTGGCGTTTGTGCGTTCCTTTCGGCATGACGATCAGCAAATCCACGTCGCTCCCACCGCCCTGCTCGCCTCTGGCCATCGAGCCGAACAGAATGATCTGCAAGGGGTGAACCTCTTCGACGATCCACGCCACTGCCGTGCGGAGGGCCGACTCGACCACTGCGCTGCCGGTCATACCCTGACGGGATGGATGACGATCATCCTCATCTGCCATAGGTGTTCGATTCATCCTGATCTCTCAAAACACATCGCCCACGCTCATTCCATCCTACAGCGGCCACCATCGCCAGGCAAGAGGATTCGCATGATTCGTCTTCCCTCGTCGCTCGTCGCTTGTCGCTCGTGGAACGTGCAGCGTGAAGCGTGAAACGCAACCCTCGGCCGCAGGCCGCCACTGGCAACTGACAAGTGACAACTGGCAACCGGCAACTCACATCGGCAATCCCTTCTCCCGCCGCCGCAGCTCCCGCACCTTCAGGTCGATCATGTACTCGTACATCGCCCGCAACCGGCAGTGGACAACTTGCCTCGTGGCAATCCAACTACTCTGGCTCGAACTCTCTCTGCAGGATTTCCTTGGTATATCGAATAGGGCTCCAAGTCCTTGGTTGCAACTGAATTCGCTGTCAGTACTGCGTGTGTGCCTACTGTCACACCGGGTCCGACAAAGGCTCCGGCTGCTATCCAAGATCCAGACTCAAGCGTAAGCGGTTTGAGTATCAGATCGAATCCGGGGGACCTCCAGTCGTGACTGCCGGTACAAACCATCGCGCGCTGAGAGATGCACACGTCGGCACCTATGGTCACATGGTCCAAGTTCAGAATCCAACACTCCTCGCCAAGCCAAGCGTTATCTCCGATTACGAGCTTCCAGGGAAACGTGATCCTGACACCCGGCTTGATGATGACACCTCTCCCGACTTGAGCACCAAAACGACGAAGCAGCCACCTCCTGAACGCGTACAAGGGAAAGGGCATGTGTAGAAACACTACGCTGCGAACGATCAACCACAGGGCTTCCTTCAGCCGCCCTGCGCCCCTATCGAGATTCCACGCGCGAAATCGAGACAGACTGACTGCTGGTAGGGAAAACATTCAGTCCAGCCTCACGCAATCGGGCTGGGGGCCTTCGCCAAGGACCCACTTGTAGACTTCGATCATCTGGGCGGCGATCTTGGACCAGGTGAACTGGGACGCGACGAGGTCGCGGCCGTTGGAGCCCATATGCCTGCGATCCGCGTCCGGCATGGCGAGCAGCCGTTCGAGGCCGTCGGCAATGGAATCGACTTCCGGGCGGACTTCGACGGCGGCATCGGCGGCAAAGCCCTCCGGCAGATTGCACTGGCCGGTCATGACGACGGGCAGGCCGTACGACCACGCCTCCAGCACGGACATCGGCAGGCCCTCGCTGAACGAAGGCAGGATGAAGGCGTCGGCGTTCTGAAGGCACGCCCGCTTGGCATCGTCAAACGCCGGACCGAGAAAGAGCACGTCCCGATCCAGTCCCTTGGCGCTGACCATCTTCTTCAGTTCATCCTCATGACCGCCCTGGTCCCAACCTGCGACGACGAGCGCCGATTCGTCCGCCACCGTCGCATTCTGCGCCTTGAGCCGGCCCCACGCGCCGATCAGGTTCGGCAGGCCCTTCTTCGGATGAATCCGGCCGAGGAACAGCATGACCCTCCTGCCGGAGGCAATCCTGTCCGACCAAGGCGGCGGCAACTTCGGCCCGGCTTGTGGCAGGTCGATCCCGTTCGGGATGATCGCCACGGGATTCGTCAGGCCGTACGCCCGGATGCTCTCGTACTCCGACTCGCAGAGCGCGTGAATACACGCCGCCGAACGAAGGTTCCGCTTCTCGTACAGCCGGCCCGCCAGCTTCTTCTTCCACCCCGAGTTCCGCAACGCCCAGGGGTCCAGCATCCCATGCGGCGAGACGACCAGCGGAGCCCCTTTGCGCCGGCACGCGCCCGCCGCCGCATGCGTCGGATACATCCACAGCCCGCAAGCATGAATGAGGCTCGTCCCGTTGCGCCCGATCCGAGCCTTCAGGCCGGGCGAGTACCCCCACGCTCTCGGACCCACCCGTTCGAACAGTTCCGGCACCAGCGGACGCCACGCGTCCGCATCCGCCGCCGAGAAGGCATCCCGCAACCCAACCACCTCCACGCGGCAGGCTCTCGCAAGTTCGGCCGACAGCCTCCGCACACTATGGAAGATGCCACCCGCATTCCTCGATATGGATGCTGTGACCATCAGGACATGCGTTGTATGGTGTTTGACCACGATCAGATGTCACCTTACGGATGTCAACACTCGTAGCAGTATGGAAGCGATGGGGTCGCGGTTTCTGACGGGGTGCTCGACAGCGCACTGGGCTGCCTTCCACAGATTGCGGCCGAAGTTGTCGCACCCCCAGGGGGCGATGATGTCGCGGCTGACCTGGCCCATCTTGCCCAGGTCGCATCCCCCATGGGAGATTACCCGCATCTTCTCGGCCATTTCATCAATGTCGAGTGGATCGAACGAGAAACCATTCTGCCCTTCGCGAACGAGGTCGTCGCAGCAGCCGCACGCCTTCGAGACCAGCACAGGCAGCCCCGACGCCATCGCCTCATTGACGACCAGACCCCATGTCTCTGACGTACTCGCAAGGACGAGACAACTGGCAAGCCCGTAGTACGCAGGCAGTTCGTCGTACTGCTTGAACCCGGGCAGAACAACACACTCCTGCAGGTGCATGTCCTGAATGCTCTGCCTCATTTGCGGCATCAGTTCACCATCGCCGAGAAGAACCAGGTCCCACGGGTCTGTGATCCCTTCGCGGTACTTGGCATAGGCCGCAAGCAAACGGAACAGGTTCTTCACAGGAATGAACCGGTTCGAACTGAGGAAGTATCTCAACGGGAGCCCATATCTGGCCCGATACTCCTGTTCGTTGGCCCTGACGGCTTCCGCCTGGCACGAGAAGTACTCGTTGTCCACGGCGTCATATCCTGTGAATACTCTCTCCGGCGACATGCCCAGTTTGGTGACGTAATCCTTCTGCGGCCTGCCCGCGACAAGAGCGGCAGAGAAGCACCGTACGAGTCGTCCCTTCAGCCATTCCTTCCAGAAGTACCTCTTCGCATCGCGATGCGTACTAGCGGACATCAGAATGCACGGCACCCCGTTCCGCCGGCACCAACGCAGCGCCGCAACCGATTCCGGGAAATCCCACCCGCAAACAGCTACCGCACGAGGCTTGATCCGAGCGAAGTACTCGAATACCATTGCGCGGATTTCTCGAGACTGCAAATCGCAATAGTCCGACTCAGGAAACAAGATGTGCCTTTCAACCGCAACAGGCTCATCAACGACATCCCATTGATACGTGGCTTCGCTGCGAGCGGTCTCCAAGGCAAGCAGCTTGGCGTCATGTTCCTGGAACTGCATATCAGCCGCATTCAGTCGCGCCAAGTGATAAGGACCAAACCGAGGCCACATCACTACGACTCTCATCACCTTGAGTGGAACACCCAACGTCATCATCGCCAAACTGACATATCGCGTCGACTTCTGCTACGCGTTTGGAAAGGTTGCCGCCTCATTCATATGGCTGCGCTTGGCCTGAATAGCCCCTGCACCCCGCAACCATGATCGCTGGCGCGCGAGGTCTGCCTTGTCTGAAGCGGAAATGTACGCGAGCCAAACTAGGTAGCTGCCAAGACCGCGTATCAAAAAGGACTCAACAAAAGGCAGAAACCCCTGAGCGAAGAGATACAGGCTCTGAGAGATCACCAGGACATACACCAGGATAGCCAACGGAGTGGCGTTTGGCTGCACCGCCGTTTCATAGAGACGGGCAAATACGGCCCCCAGGAGGAACCATGCGAGAAGACTGAAGGCGCCCCATTCTCTGTACCAGTCGGCTACGAGGCCCACGGCGGCGCCGGTTGCGACCTGCCAACCCATGATAGACGCAATATCATCCGAAGTCACGCTACCAGTCTCGAACACATAAGGCTTGGCTGGCCACAGAATGCGAGGGATGGGGTGAACAATCAGGTACAGGAGATACCGTTTCCCCCAGCCGCAACTGCCAAGTCGGTCCACCGTTCGGATGGTTCCAGTATGATATATGAACTCATGACCGACGGAATCATACGACAGGTTTGTGACATCATCCAGATAGCCAAGAACTCCGACGTAGCCTATGCTCTTGAACTCTTCGGCATTTGTGCCGAGATGAAGCGCCGACCGGAAGGTGACAAGAGCAGCGATGCACAGACCCAGGACAACTCCTGCGGCAAGAACTGTATGGAACTTGGGACGCTTCCTGGAGGCCAATAGGATGGAACTACCCACAGTAACCGTTGTCGTGAAGAACGGCCCGCGACCACCCGTGAGGAGCGAATGACAGAACATCAGACCCGCCACGACAACGACCCCAACGACGCCGTATCGTGGGCCCCGTACCCCTCTGAGAAGGGCTACGATCATCAAACAGAGTCCAGGATACACATAGCCCAAGCCGTTGTATATCCATGCCGTCGTGCTCGTCCAAGCCCCGTGACTGCCATGGACACCTGAGTAATAATGCGACAGCCCGCCGCTCATGCCCAGGAATACCAGCCAAAGACAGAAGCCAAGACATACCAGTACGAGCCCACCGTTGTACAAGCGATGGCAGGTCCAGCGCCGGGCACATCTGACGGTTGTTGCATTACGAAGCGAGTAATTGTGTCGAGGCCAGGTCGCAATCGCCCAACCAAACCAGAGCGCGCCAAGTGCCAGACCAGCAAAACCTGCCGCCCATGCAGCATCAGACTCGCCCACAAAGTTGAACAGTTGCCCCTCGATCCGCGCCCATATCGGCATCCACAGGTATAAGAAGCTGAAAACGCCTGCGGCCACAACGGGAACCGAAAGACAATCCAGCCGCCCGCGTGCAACCTGAAGAAGGACTGCACCTATCGTGCCTCCCAGCAATAGCAACGCGATCCAGAGCATATCAGGCCGATCGGAAGATCCGTGACACGATACACACGAGGCGCCGTTGCCAGGCGGTTTTGCTGTACTTCGTCGCGAGTTGGCGTGTGTTGTCGGCGAGGCGGTTGCGGAGGGGGCGGTTGCGGAAGACGGTCTCGATGGCTTCGGCGAGGGCGTGGGCGTCGCCCGGCTCGATCAGGACACCGTTTTCCATCGAGGCGATCTCGATTCCGGCGCAGCGGGTCGTAATGACCGGACAGCCGGCGGCAAGCGCCTCGACCACGACGCCGGCCAGGCCCTCCGAATACGTGGGCAGCACAAAGACGTCGGCCGCAAGGTATTCTCCCTTCATCCGCTCCCACGACAGCTTGCCGAGGAAGTTGAAATGGCGGCATTCGGGCCTCTCGACAATGCCGCCGGGCACCAGCCCGGCCACGCGGAAATCCAGTTCGGGATATTTCGCTTTGAGACGTTCGGCCGCCTCGGCCAGAACGGGCAGGCCCTTGCGTGCGGCATCGCCGCCGGCGAACAGGATTCTGCCCGGAACAGGATTGTTGATGCGTCCACCGTAGTCGATGCTCGAACCGTAGGGGCAGATTCGTATCTTGTCGGCCTGGCGTGGCGTCAATTCTCTCACGCCTTCGGCCACCCACTCGGATGGACACAGAAGCACGTCCGCCAGGGCAGCGGACCTCTTGAAGGCCGCCTCCACCATTTCGCGGCTCGATTCATACCGTTCGAGGCCCCAGCCGGGATAGTCCCGGGCAAGCGCTGCCATGATCCGGTGCGTCAACGGGTTCGCGTTCACATCCATGACGATGGTCTTTCCGGCGTCTTTGGCGTAGCGGAGGAAATCGTAGTCCTCGGCGTTCTGGGCGTAGACGATGTCGGCGTCTTGCAGGCCCCATCGGATCATCCGCCGGCTTAACACGCGGTGCTGCCGCTGATAGCCCTCCAGGGGCGTCTCACGCCGACGCAACAACGACGATCCCAGATCGGACAGGAACGGGCGGTCGGAACTGAACACCTTCTCGCGCGGGATGCCGTCGATTCTCCGCTGGAGCAGCCGATGGACGCGGCCGTTGGCGATGGGGGCCAGCAGCCTCGCCGCCCGGCCGAGCGGGCTGTGGGCACAGGAGTCCGTGTACAACGCCGCCAGCATTCCCGCCTCTTCGAGCATGCGCGGGATCGCATACCGCTGCCGCGCCCCATGCTGACAAACCAGCACCTTCGGCCTGCTCATCGCACCCCCGCCTTCCGCAGCATCCCGCCGGCCTGCGAAGTGAGATAGACAAGATCAGCCCATCTCATGGCAAAGGTTCGTATCGAGTTGATCGGTTGAGCGTAATGGGCCAGCATCCGCCACAGGAAGAAGGCAAGGCAAATGTCCTGTCCGACCGCATAGGCCACGCACATTCCCGGCAGGCCAAACCACCGGGACAACGCCGTGCCCGCCGCGACCATCGCCGCCAGCCCCACGATTCTGCCTTCGAAGCCCACGAACGCCCGGCCCTGCCCTCGCAGGGCCTGGTCGAGCAGATTCGCCAGGCCGCCGAAGGCCGAGCCGACGATCAGGAGTCTGGCGGGATTGACCGCCGACACAAACTCACTGCCATACACAAGCGGCAGTAACAGCGGCATGGCAACCGCCAGAATGCCGCCGAAGACCACCCAAAGCAAGGCCGAGACGCGGAACGTCCTGGCGATTCGCTCGAAACCATCGCCCGGCCCTGCCTGTGCCGCCATCGTAAACGACACCATCCCGGCGGAGTTGGTGATGCTTCCTATGGCGGCACTGGCCGAAAGCGCCACGACGTAGAGGCCAAGGTTCTCAGCGCCGAGCAGCCACAGGAGGATCGCCTTGTCGGCGTGGAGGTAGAGCGGCTGGGCGGCGCCGACCAGGCCGAAGCGGACGCTCTCGCGGAGCGTCCGGCGTGGCGAATACAGCGGGCCGCGAAGCGGCATGTCCTTGAGCGCCAGAATCAGTCGGACCGCGATAACCACCGCATTGGCCACGAGCAGCCCTGCGGCCGCCCACGCAACCTGCCGGACATCGTAGACCCACATCGCGACCAGAAACGCGACGTAGACCGGATACAGCAGCATCCGTGTGAGGTTGAATCGCTTGAAGTTGCCCGCGCCCTGATCGACCGCTTGCAGGTTGCTGCCGAGATGGTTGAGAATGATGAACGACACAAACAGACGCGACAGGCCGAGCAGGTGGCGGCTGGCCTGCGGCAGCAGGTGCGGCAGGGCCAGATAGCACGCCACGCTGGCCAGCGTGCCGGTGAGCACGGCCAGCAGGATCGACGTGCGGATCACCGCGTCGTAGCGCGTGGTTTTGGCGGCGGCGCGGGCCAGGGCGATGTTCGTGCCGAAGATGCCGATGGCGGCGAAGATGCTGGGCCAGAGGATGACGGCGGCGTATTCGCCCCGTCCGACCGGGCCCAGCAGCCGGGCGACAATAATTCCTTGCAGGACCGTGAAGCCCTGTACGATAAGACTCGTGCCGAACGTGCCAGCAAAGGCGCCAAAACCAACGCGAGGTTTCTCGCTCTGGCCCAGCGAGTCCTTCTGCACACTTGGCTCAGCAATAGCACACGTGCTGTTCATATAGAGAATCCGCCGTCTCGCCCTGCCCGGCTTATGGGGCGGGCCTTTGGAGAATCCAAAATGACATCCGGCCACGGCCGGCGAGCCTCTGCCACTGCGACGGCCTGTTATCCCAGGCAAGAGTCCAACGTTGCCTTCGCAGGCTTCTACTCATTTGCTTCCATCCGTAGATATGCGGGTGGGCAACAAAGAGAAACCTATGAGGGCTTATCCACCGCAGAAGACGCCATTTGATACGGCCCAGGAATGACAACGTGTTGACTCCGAAGACGAAGATACCCCCAGGTCTTGTCACCCGTCTGATCTCCTCAAGTATCGCCTCAGGACGGTGCGCGTGATCTATCACGTTTATGCAACAGGTCACGTCAAACGCCTTATCGCCGAATGGGATATTCTCCGCCTTGGCCTGAACAACCTGGACGCGCGACTGAACGGCTTTTGCATACTTCTGAAGCGCCTCATCGGCGAGCTTCACATCCAGAATGGGAAGCGGTTCCAGTCCCATGATCCGGGCGAAGTACCCGGCGGCATGAACGGCGAGGAAGCCGGTCCCCAAGGGGCCGATGCCGACTTCCAGCCCGTCCAGGTCTTCTTTGCCTCCCAGATACGTATCAAGAACCTTTGCCACATCCGAATGCTCTGTGAGTTCATACAGCACCCGCGAGGAACGAGAGGTAACATCTTGCCAATTCGCCGCTTCAGCGGATTGGGCTGCATTCCATCGGTCTTGAGTAATCGTTGTCCAGGCATCTCCGTCCTATATCGCAAAGTGGCAATCCTGATTGCCGGTCCTTGCCTCCACATACGGCGCGCTGCGAGCCGAGAGATTCTTTTCACCTTGGTCAATTTCTTCGTTGGCGGGGTTGGGTTATCGGGCGATGCGAACGCGGAGCGTTCGAGTTTTGAGTTTTAAGTTTCAAGTGTTGAGTCTGCGGCCGGACGGCCGAGTGTCAAGTTTGAAGCGTGCCCCCCGGTCTGTGAAGCCTCATCCCCGGTATTCGAAGGGTGATCCGCTGTATTCCAAGCGTGATCGACGGCATTCCAAATCGATATTGTGACCTTGAATGCTCAGCCCCTGATGGGAACGGCCTCGTGCATCTCGGGCCGGAGGGCGGCGAGGCTGTGCTCGTCGATGAGGCGGCCGAAGAGGGTGGCGCGCCGGTTGGCGGCCTCGAGCGAGCCGTTGGCCCAGATGGCGATCTCAAACCGTCGCGGCGGGTCGCCGTTACCGGCGGCCAGCGGGATCGTCACCGTCACCAGGCGGGACATGCCCGGCTTCGGCTCCGATGCCCGCCAGATCTCCTCCTCGATCCGACCATCCGGGTGCAGCGTCTTCAGCGAGA
>DAOTJE010000003.1:0-259899 GCA_035448545.1 Sedimentisphaerales bacterium
CCGGCTTTGGCTTCCGCCTCGACCCAGGCCGCCAGGTCGTCGAGCGTCTCAAGGCCCAGGCCCGCGCTCACCGTTACCACCCCAGCAACCCGGTCGAGGTCTACGCGGTGTTTATCAGTGAGTTCCCGCATCCGCCCGGCGTTGGCCTTCTGCCAATCCAGGTCGGTGACATCGGCGACCCCGGACACTTGCGCCAAGGTCCGGTCCATCAAGTCCCCCACATCGCCTTCGAGGAAGTACGCCGAGATGGGGATGCCCATATCGATCCAATACCGCAGGAGCTGTAGCGCGAAGAAGGTCTTCGCAGCGCCCTGTCGGCCTCCGATCACGGTCAACCTGCTCGGCGATCCCAGTCGCGTCAGCTTGCTCAGTTCCAGCCAGGGTAGAGGCAGACAGGCAAGTTCGCCTGCCACAATCCGGCGTAGACGCTTTTCGTAATCGACCACCGGTCCAGTAGGCTTCGCCCGCTCTGTGGCGTCCAGGACAGCTTGCCGTGGGTTGATGCCCGCCACTCGGCATTGCTCGATGAAGTCGTAGGCGTCTTCCTTTTGCCCCAAGTCCAGGTCGTTCGGCTCGATCATGGACACAACAGGCTTCGGGTCCAGCTTCGAGAGAAGCCCGGCCACGGCCTTCATGTGAGCCCTGCCCGGCTCGTCATTGTCGGGCCAGAGAGTGACTTGCTTGCCCGCTAACGGCTGCCAATCCGCGTGTGCGGCCTTGCCTGCTCCGCAAGGCGACGTGGTCGCACAGATGCCAAGAGCAATCAGCGCGTCGGCGCACTTCTCTCCCTCGACCACAACGATCTGCTCGGCCTCGGCGATTCCCGCGCGATTGTACAGGGGCCAGGGCTTTGACGGCGCCTTCATTACCCAACCGCCCGGGACCGGGTGACATTGGCGAAATTGTTTCCCTTGGTCCGTTCGCAGTCGGAAGACGAGAAGGTCTGTTTCGCCCGTCTCTGGATTCACGTAGGCGTACTCGTCCTCGATCTGGCCGCCGCGAGCCACGGCAAGGCGGAGATCGCCCAAGGTGGCGAAGACATGCTCAGCCTTGGGTGCATCCGGGGCTCGGTCCCGCATCGGTTGCCGGGTCCCGTTTGCCTCTCGTAAAATGTCACCGACAGGTCGGCCTGATCGCCTCGATCTCAAGTCGAACAGGTCCCCGCCCGCGCCGCAGACGTGACATTTGTACCGCCAGATGCCCTCGGAATCCTGCCAGATCGATCCGCTGGCGCACCGGTCGTCATGCCAGGGGCAACGAACCGCGCTGCCGCGTATTTCGGCCCCGGCCTGTCGCAGCTCCTCCACCAGGGCGGCTCGATCCTGCCGAAGACGTTGCTGTTCCGCGATCATGCCAAACCTCCTGCCGGCACTTCGGCTTCGGCGAGAATAGCGTCCAGCTCCTGCTCGGTCGGGAGCCACTCGTAGTCCCCGCGTTGAGGCTTCTTCAGGTCCTTGAGCCAGACCGCGCGAAGCTTGGCCTTCCAGTCACGGACGGCTTGGCCTTTGGAGTCCCGCCAGCCTCGCTCGGCGTAGTAAGCCACGAAAGCCTCTCCGTCGTGGAAGTTCGTGTACCCCAGCACCTCAGCGTAGCCCTCGACCTCCCTGGGTGTGGGTGGGATGAATCGTTTGTGACACAATTTGGTGTGCGCAAGCCCTTTACTCTTTTGTGTTCCTTTTTGTGTTCTTCCTATATAGGGCGGCTTCGCGGTTGGGGTTTTTTGCAAACCGCTGTTGGGGTTTTCGGCCTTTGCGAAAGCCAAATCGTTGTTGGGGTTTTCCACCTCTAAATCCTGAACCACCATTGGGGTTTTTGCGGAGGTTGTCACGTGATACCGCTTCCGGTGATGTCTTCCGCGCCCAGGTCCAGGCCATGTGACGTTGAGCCGTCCTTTTGCTTGGAGCCTCTGTGTTATCTTTCGAACACCTTCGCAGGTCAGGCCAAGGTCCTCGGCGATGATCCGCTGCGACGGCCAGGCCGAACCGTTTCGGCCTTGTCGCCAGACGAGATAGGCCAGGACAACTCGCTCGATAGAGGACAAGCCCGTGTCCGTCAAAGCGTTCACCCACGCAGGTCTGTGGTACTTGGCGTCGGACATCTCAGGCTCCTGCTCCCGGCGATCTCTGCGCCAACCGACGACACAACACGATAACGATGGCCCGATGGAACTCCTTCTCGAACTCGCCAAGGGCCTGCTTGATCTGTTTGCGTGGATCGCCCAACTCGGAGTTGATCTCGTTTGCGATCGTATCGGCCAGCAGCTTCGAGAACACGCCGGTGGCACACCGACGGCAGATGAAGAAGCGCCCGGCGTCTGCCATCCAAAACGCGTCCGCCGGACCATGACCGCAGATCGAGCAGTTGGGCCTCGGCCCCCCGACGTACTCTACGTAATCGTGGATTTGGCTCATGAGGTCACCTCTCGACCGACCAACCGACGGATGTTCCGCCGGTCCGTGCGAATCAACTGGGGCAGTTCCGCGTTGCACATGCGTTCGGCCTCGGTCATTCCACGTCCTCCGCATCGTTTGGGCCTTCTACGTCGATGAACTGCCCGTCGTGGCCAGTTCCTGCGCAGTCCTGGTACGGTCGGACCGCGTAGAGCGGGCAGCCCAAGTCGGTGCACGTAGCCACCTCGCGACTTTGTCCGCCGCAACACTCCAAGCATTGACTGTTGACGCAAGCCCGCAGGCTCTTGCCTTTGGTCGCCCGGCGGTACATGGGTCGATACTTCAGAGCCATGTGCCGCAGACGCTGGGCTATCTGTGCTTCGTGATTCCTCATTGGTTACCTCCATAGGCTCGGGCGAGACGATGCTCCAACAGGGCGACAAGTCCCGCTACCTCCGTCGGGCCCAATGAGAAGAGCGAGAGCAGGCAGAGGATGTCCCCGGCTTGTTCGAGCAACTTCGGGGTTGCTCGGCCTTCCTGATTTCGGTACACTTGTCGTGGCACTGTTTGTTCGGCTGCCCCGGTCGTTGTGGCGACGGGCCGGGCAGCCCGTTCCTTGCTGCTCATGATTTCGCCTTTCCGTTTTGCTGTCTGTGGGCCTGGAGTCTGTCCAGGCCCCTTTGAATGGTCTCGCCCTGTTGTTCGCTGAAGAGGCGGATGATCCCGACTCGTGCGACCGGTTTGAGCCGCTGCTTGGCGATCTGGTACGCTACCCGTGAGGGTGGTTGCCCGAGCCGTTCGGCGATCTGTCCTACTGTCAAAACTGCTGTCTTCATGGCAAACCCCTTAAAACCTGTCCCCCTATGGGCGAGCGTTCACGTGAACATGTCTGTGAACGGGCGAAAAACGGCCTTGGCGCTATCAAAAATGCGGATATCTTTCTCGGACGGTGTTCATGAACCGTTCATGAACCAAAAACCACGAAGAATTCCTTGACTTCTGCCGATAGCTTTCGTATATACAGTGTAGTGCCAATGTAATGACGCACGGGGCACAAACATCACCGAAACGCACTGGGTGGATCATGGGGACAACTATTCAGGTACGCGTGGACGAGAAGACCAAGACGCAGGCACAGACTGTGCTCAGTCACCTGCATCTCTCCATGTCCGAGGCGGTAAAGCTCTTCCTACGGCAGGTCGTACTGCACAAGGGCATCCCGTTCGATGTGAAGATCCCGAACACACTGACGCGCGAGACACTGGAAAAGGCCGAGCACGGAATCGATTTGCACACCGCTTCGAGCGTTGATGAACTCTTCGAGGAGCTTGAGTCTTGAACCTCGTCTGGACCGGCCAGTTCAAGAAGGACTACAAGCGGGCAAAGAAGCAGGGCAGAGACCTTGCCCATCTACGAGACATCGTAGAGAAGTTGGCCAGCGGCATACCTCTGCCACCTAAGAACTATGACCACACTCTCGCTGGGCGGTGGAAGAAGCACCGCGAATGTCACATTAACCCCGACTGGTTGCTCATCTACCGGATTGACGGCGAAGACGTGATCCTCGAACGAGTCGGTTCGCATTCTGAGCTATTCGGATAGTCACGATTCCCGCCGTCTCGTTTTCCGCTCATGGCTCAGATAGAGCTTTGCGTGCCTGTCGTCCTCTCTTTCTTCCCTTTCCTGCTCGGCAATTAGTTGACTTAGCACCTCGTCTTTGCCCCCAGTGCCGAGAACAGTCTCCATTGTGTCGGTCAGAGAGACTGTATTGATGGTCCCCGCGCGCTTCAGGGCTTCCCGTTTCTCGTGATATGCCCTCCACGCAGGAAGCCCCGGAATCCACCCGAGCGGACAAGGTATTTCCCCTGCCAGCTTGCGGGCCGTCCAACCCCAAATTGGAGTCGCCATCAGGAGTTGCCGTGCGCGAACGTTCGCCTCCTCCTTGCTCATCTTCCTGCGCAGTTTGCCGTTTGTCTCGGGCGGTTCCTCGGATGCCGCATCCTCCTGCTGGGTTCGGGTCAAGTCGGCTCGAACATCATTCAGAGCCATGTCGATAACCTCGTGCCACGCAGACCAGTTGTCCCTCATCTCCCGCCAACGCATCCGCACCAGTTTGGCGAACTGATCGTCCGGCGGCCAGATATCTGGACCGGCGATGGTAGCATGGCCATTCTTCAGCGCATGGTCGTGAAGGATGGTCAAGAAGCCATAGGCATACAGCAACTCAAGCTCTGGGTCATCACCGAGCCGTAGTCGCCGAACATGTGGGCCATGACATCGCGGAGATTATCCGGCAAATGATCCTCGGGCGGACTCAGCCAGTGCTCTGGACTCGGCCCAGAATCTCCCGGCTTCCAAGCGTGCCATCGTGCGCGAAGCATCTCGCACTGATGCCTGAATCGCTCTCGAACGGATTCGGGGCCGGTCAGCTCGTGCACTTGGCGCGCTTTCGCCGCGAGATTTTCGGGATGGCGATCAGTCCCACCCATGTGTCCGCCTGCGCATGAAAGAAGCCGGGGGCGCTATGCGGTCCGGACGACCGTGACCCTGAGGTCTCCCCCGGCGTGATGATGACGATGGCATGGTGTTGGATTCCGGTTTCATAGCAGGACCGACAATAGAGCCATCATCGTCGCTCGTCAACCTCGTGACATGCGTCGCCGCAGATTCCTATCGATCATGGCCGCCTGCCAGGACCAGTCGGTCCGGGTGGACAGGCTCTCTGGGCCAAGGCGAAAGGGGGTATGGGGGTCGCTACGTTGTACAGGGTATGTGCATAGTGCGTACAGAACCGGGATCGGCAGGGGCTTTGAGGCCCATGTAAGGTATCGAGAACATCAGGAAAGAGCCCCAGAAATCAGGTCGCACCCACTGGAGGAGGCGGCCAGCCGACGGTCGGTGGAGGCCCCCGGTCGCGAAGAAATGCCAATCTCCTCTGATTTTTCCATCCACATCCGGCCCGTCACGGACGCTTTGCTGGTTGGCCAAGGGGTATGTGCGTGCACAACTCGGGAAGGAACGCTCCCTTGGCTATCTGTTCCGATAACCAATGCCGGCAGGCGGGCCACGGTCCAGAAACCACTGGATTTTGTGGGCATTCTGGCCGATACTACCTGTGGAATTCGGCGGAATTCCCCGTCTGAAAGAGACTCCGAGGTCACGATATGGCGGAAAGTCAGCCAGAAGCGGCTCATGATAGTGGTGTTCTTCTGAGGGAGAACGCGGTACTGTGAAGCAGGTTGTCATTGAGAATCCGGTCATCAATTCGCCATTCCAGGAGCCGGGCCGGCACTTCAAGTTCACCGACGAGGGAATCACCAACGAGGTCATCGAGGGCCGCCGGGCCAGCTCGTACTTCGTTCCCATCGCCCAGCCGCGCAAGAAGAAGGGCTCCAAGCAGCTCGTCTTCGACACCGAATGGACCCAGGACCGGATCGAGGAGAACAAGCTCGTCAACCAGATCCGCGCCCGTGTGGCGCTCTGGCGGGAAGGTGGCTACATCGGCGTGACGCCCACCACGAGCCGGCTGCTGGCCTACTGGACCGACCCCGACCGGGAGAAGAAGTTGTTCTTCTGCCAGATCGAGGCCCTGGAAACCGCCATCTACCTCACCGAGGTAGCCCACAAGTACGGCGACGCCTGGATCGAGAACGAGCTGCGCGACGCCAACGATTCCTCCAACCCCGGCCTGCCCCGCATCGCCTTCAAGATGGCCACGGGTTCGGGCAAGACGGTGGTGATGGCCATGCTCATCGCCTGGCATACGCTGAACAAGCTCGCCAACCCTCAGGACGCCCGCTTCGGCGACACGTTCCTCATCATCACGCCCGGCATCACGATCCGCGACCGGCTGCGGGTGCTGCTGCCCAACGATCCGCAGAACTACTACCGCCAGCGGGACATTGTGCCGAGCCAGTCAATAACGGACCAGCTTTGCCGGGCCAAGATTCTCATCACGAACTTCCATGCCTTCCAGCTGCGCGAGAAGGTTGCCGCCGGCAAGCTCACCAAGACGATCCTCGCCGAGGGAGGGACCAGTGCGTTCACGGAGACCCCGGACGAGATGGTCCGCCGCGTCTGCCGCGAACTTGGCACGAAGAAGAACATCGTCGTCATCAACGACGAGGCCCACCACTGTTACCGCCGCAAGCCCGACGGCGACGATGTGAGACTCACCGGCGACGACCGCAAGGAAGCACAGCAACGCGAGGAGGAGGCCCGCGTCTGGATCAACGGCATCGAGGCCGTGAAGGCCAAGGTCGGAGTCAAGACCATCTATGACTTGTCCGCGACGCCATTCTTTCTGCGTGGCTCGGGTTATCCGGAAGGCACGCTTTTCCCCTGGGTCGTCTCCGATTTCTCCCTGATCGACGCCATCGAGGCCGGGATCGTCAAGGTGCCGCGCGTGCCCGTCGCCGATGACTCCATGACGGGCGACCAGCCGACCTATCGCGACCTGTGGCTTCGCATCCGCGATGGTCTTCCGAAGAAGGGCCGCAAGACCGAGGATCTCGGCGGCGAACCAAACCTTCCTGCCGAGCTTCAGGGGGCCTTGCACAGCCTCTACGGCAACTATGAGAAGTACTATCGCCTCTGGGAGAACAACGCCGAGGCGGGGGCCAAAGGGATCACACCGCCTGTTTTCATCGTCGTCTGCAACAACACGAACGTCTCGAAACTGGTCTTCGACTACATCGCCGGTTGGGAGAAACAGATCGGCGATCAGACCGTCGTTCAGGCGGGCAACCTGCCCATCTTCCGCAACGACGACGATCGCGGCGGCTGGCTCCAGCGGCCCAATACAATCCTCGTGGACAGCCGGCAACTCGAATCGGGCGAAGGGATGAGCGACGACTTCAAGAAGATTGCCGCCCGTGAGATCGAGGAGTTCAAAGCCGAGTATCGCATCCGCTTCCCCGGTCGCGACGCGGAGAACCTCACCGATGAAGATTTACTCCGCGAGGTGATGAACACCGTCGGCAAGGCAGGCAAGCTCGGCGAGAACATCAAGTGCGTCGTCAGTGTCTCGATGCTCACCGAGGGCTGGGACGCCAACACGGTTACGCACATCCTCGGCGTCCGGGCCTTCGGCACGCAACTGCTGTGCGAGCAGGTCGTGGGGCGAGCGCTGCGCCGGAGGAGCTACGCGGTGAACGATGGCGGCCTCTTCGAGCCCGAGTACGCCGAGGTCTATGGCGTGCCGTTCTCGTTCATCCCGTGCAGCGGCTCGACGAAGGAGCCGAGACCCGGCCCGATCCCGACCCGCGTCCGCGCCCTGGAAGACCGCATCGCCTGCGAGATCACCTTCCCCCGACTGCTGGGCTACCGCTATGACCTCGACGGCGAACGGATCACCGCCAGGTTCAGCGAGGACTCGAAGCTGGCCCTCTCGACCGCCGACATCCCCACCAAGACGGAGAACGCCCCCATCGTCGGCGAATCGAGCATCCACACGCTCGACGATCTGAAACGCCGTCGGCCCAATGAGGTCGCCTTCCTGCTGGCGAAGCTGACCTTGGAGAAGTACTTCCGCGACGACGAAGGCAACGATAAGCCCTGGCTGTTCCCCCAGGTGCTCGACATCACCAAGCGCTGGCTGGCCGAGTGCGTGATCCTCAAGGACAACACCTTCCCCCAGTTGCTGCTGCTGATCGAGTTCGCCCACGACGCCGCCGACCGCATCTACAAGGCCATCGTCGCATCGAATGAAGGCGAGGCCGTCCTGAAGCCGATCCTGCGACCCTACGACACCATCGGCTCGACCCGCTACGTCGATTTCGACACAACCCGCCCGGTCTACGCCACGCGGGCCGACAAGTGCCACGTCTCGCACGTCGTCGCCGATACGGACTCCTGGGAGCAGAAGCTGGCGCAGACGCTCGAAGAGATGGACGAGGTCGTCCGCTACGTGAAGAACCACAATCTCGGCTTTACGATCCCCTATTCGTTCGGCGGCGAAGCGAAGAACTACGTCCCGGACTTCATCGCCTGCCTCGACGACGGCCACGGCCCCGACGACCTGTTGAACTTATTGATCGAAGTCACCGGCGAGAAGAAGAAGGACAAGGCCGCCAAGGTCGCCACGGCCCGGACGCTCTGGGTCCCCGCCGTGAACAACCACGGCGGTTTCGGTCGGTGGGCGTTCATCGAGATCGCTGATCCCTGGGACGCGGCAAACACAACCCGCGCTATGCTCGCGGCAAGGACGGACCAAGTATGAGATCATTCGAGCACGGCTATCTTGCGGAACAGCCCATTTCGCAACAACTGCTCATGGCAGTCAGAACCATAGGGGAGTTTCACGGACGCCAGGTTCTCTACGAGCGTCAGTCTCCCGAAGTCCTGGAGACCCTCCGACGGGCGGCCATGATCCAAAGCGTGGAATCTTCCAATCGGATTGAGGGTGTGACCGTTGCCGCAGATCGGCTGGAGCCGCTCGTGCGGGGCAAGACGACCCCGAAAGACCGATCCGAGAGCGAGGTGGCAGGTTACCGCGATGTCCTTGCGGAGATTCATGCTAATGCCGGGCACCTGGTGCTTTCGCCCAAGCTGATCCTTGACTTTCACAAGCGCATGTACGCCCTGACGCCGGAGAAGGGGGGCCGCTGGAAACAGAAGGACAACGCCATCATCGAAGTCCGCGCCGATGGTCGCCAAGTGATGCGATTCCGGCCCGTATCCGCACTGGCCACGCCGGAACACATCAAGAGGCTCTGCGAACTCTACCGTCGTACCCTGGACGAGCGACAGGTCGAGCCGTTGCTTGTCATCGCTTCGCTCGTCCTCGACTTCGAGTGTATCCATCCCTTCCAGGACGGCAACGGGCGCGTAGGGCGGCTCTTAACGTTGTTGCTCCTCTACCAGGCCGGGTATGAAGCCGGACGCTACATCAGCCTGGAGCGAATCATCGAGGAGACCAAAGAGACATACTATCAGACGCTGCACCGCAGTTCGCAAGGTTGGCACGAGGCCCGGCATGACCTGCGTCCCTGGTGGGACTACTTCCTCGGAACGCTCATCGCCGCCTACAAGGAGTTCGAGGACCGGGTGGGATCGATCACGATGGCGCGTGGAGCCAAGAGGGAGATGGTCTGCAATGCGGTCGTCCGCCTCCCCTCGCGATTCAGGCTCGGCGACCTGCAACACGCCTGCCCCGGCGTGAGCTACCCCACGTTGAAGCGAGCCTTGGCCGACCTCCAACGGGCCAAGCGAGTGCGCTGCCTGGGTAAAGGCCGCGATGCCCAATGGGAACGAATCGGATCATGGAGCCGTTAATAGGATCACGAAGGCGTGTTGTGATACAATTTCCCCAATGGTGGATTGAGGAATATGGCGAAGAAGAACACATCGAACAAGGTTGAATCCATCCGGCATAAGGACAAGCGAAAGAACATCCCGACCGAGGAACTGCGGGATTTCGTGGCTCAGGATGAGAATGCGCCGAAGGTCATGCTCTATCCCCGCGATCCGTCGCTCGATCCGCAACTGGTCTGGAAGGGCAAGGACGAGCAGGATCGGGAAGACCTCGCCGTGCCGGTCGTGCCCATCTACATCCAGGAAAAGATCCACCCGCAGGCGATCATCGAGCAGCTCCCGCGCATCGACCATTCCGGCGGCCAGTTGGACCTCTTCGCCGACTTCAACGGCCTGCCGGAGGAGTTCTCCGACCGCGTCGATTTCTACCACCACGAGGGCAACTGGTCGAATCGCATGATCCTGGGCGACTCGCTGCTGGTGATGACCAGCCTGGCCGAGAAGGAGGGCCTCAAGGGCAAGGTCCAGACCATCTACCTTGACCCGCCCTACGGCATCAAGTTCGGCTCCAACTGGCAGGTGAGCACCCGCAAACGCGATGTCAAGGACGGCAAGGCCGAGGACGCCACACGCCAGCCCGAACAGGTCCGCGCCTTCCGCGACACCTGGCAGCTCGGCATCCACTCCTACCTGGCCTACCTGCGCGACCGGCTGACCGTCGCCCGCGAGCTGTTGACGGAGAGCGGCAGCGTGTTTGTGCAGATCGGGGATGAGAACGTGCATCTGGTGCGGTGTCTGCTTGATGAGGTGTTTGGGGCGGAGAATTTTGCTGGTCAGATCATCTTTCAGAAAACAGGCTGGAAGCAGGCTAACCTGCTTTCAACTGTCTCAGATACAATTCTATGGTACGCAAAAAACCTTCCAGATGCAAAGTATCGTCAACTGTGGTTCAGCAAACTTGAGAGTAAGACCTTCCAAGGTCAAGACATTTGGGTCGAACAAGCCGATGGTGAGAGATTTAGGATCCCCAAGAGTTCAGATTTATCTGCGCTTGACCAACAAAATTACCGCTTATTTCGGCATACTTCGATCAAATCCGCAGGAGCCAGCGCAACAGGTACATTCTCGTTTACTTTCGGTGATCGCGAATTTCATCCTGGCTTTGATCAACATTGGAAAACAACATCAGAGGGCTTACAAAGATTATCATGGGCGAATCGCCTACTTCCATTTGCAAATACGCTCGAGTTTGTTAGTTTCCTTGATGACTTCCCGTGCTCGCCTTTCACAAACATATGGACAGATACAGTCACAAGCGGGTTTTCTGATGAGAAAATCTATGTTGTTCAAACCAGCTCAATGATTATCGAACGTTGCCTCCTGATGACCACCGACCCCGGTGATCTTGTGCTCGATCCGACCTGCGGCAGTGGCACGACGGCCTATGTGGCCGAGCAATGGGGAAGGCGGTGGATTACCATCGACACGAGCCGTGTCGCCCTCGCGCTGGCCCGAACGCGGCTGATGACGGCCAAGTATCCGTACTACCTGCTGGCTGACTCACCGGAGGGGGTCAAGAAGGAAACAGAACTCACGGCGCAGGTCCCGCCGCCGCACAAGACCGAGGGCGACATCCGCAAGGGCTTCGTCTACAAGCGCGTGCCGCACGTGACGCTCAAGTCCATCGCCAACAACCCGGAGATCGACGAGATTCACGCCCGATGGCAGCCGACGTTGGACAAGCTGCGCGACACTCTCAACCGGACCCTCGGTCAGAAGTGGGAGGAGTGGGAGGTGCCCCGGGACTGGCCGCCGAGCCCGATTCACCGCGGCGCGGGCACGTGTCCAGCCGCCGCCAAGAAGGCCCACGAGGAGTTCTGGCAGTCCAGGCGCGAGCGCCAGGCGCAGATCGATGCGGCCATCGCCCGCCACGCCGAGACGGAGACGCTGTACGATCAGCCGTACGAGGACAACAAGACCGTCCGCGTCACCGGCCCGTTCACGGTCGAGAGCCTCTCGCCGCACCGGACGATCAGCGTCGAGGAGAAGAAGCGGCTGGCCGAGGAACCGAGCGAGTTCGGCTTCACGACGAAGATGCTGGCCGGCGGGCAGTTCGCCAACGTCATCATCGAGAACCTCATCAAGGCCGGCGTGCAGAACACGAAGAAGGGCGAGCGGCTCAAGTTCGACCGCCTGGAAGTCCATCCGGGCGTCTGGATTCATGCGGAAGGAGAATACACGGAAAGGGATGGCACGCGCAAGCGTGTCGGTGTCTGCATCGGGCCCGAGCATGGGACCGTCGGGCCGGAACTGGTGAAGGAGGCGGCCAAGGAGGCGGTGCTGGGGATCGGGTTCGACCTGCTGCTGGTCTGCGGCTTCGCCTTCGATCCGCACGTCTCGGAGGAGGCCAGGCGATACGGCAAGCTCACCGTCCTGCCCGTGCGGATGAACCCGGACCTGTCGATGGGCGAGGACCTGCTCAAGAAGACCGGGGCGGGCAACCTGTTCATGGTCTTCGGCGAGCCGGACGTGGAGATCCGCAAGGTCAAAGGTGGCCAGATCGTGGTCGAGATCAAGGGCGTGGACGTGTACGACCCGACGACCGGGGCGATCCGCTCGTCGAGCACCGACGACATCGCCTGCTGGTTCATCGACACGGACTACAACGCCGAGAGCTTCTTCGTCCGCCACGCCTATTTCACGGGGGCCGAGGAGCCCTACGACAAGCTCAAGCGCGCCCTGCGGGCCGAGATCGACGAAGCCGCCTGGAGCGAATTGTACAGCACCACGAGCCGCCCCTTTGACCCACCCGAAGGCAAAGAAGGCAAGCCCGGCAAGATCGCCGTCAAGGTCATCAACCACTACGGCGACGAAGTCCTCAAAGTATTCGAGATCAACTCGAAATCGACGCGATAGGTCAGGGGGAGTGATGAGCGGAGCATCGAAGAGACGGAACAGTGCCCCGGCGAAGGCATCGCGAACCTGCCGCTGGGCCAAGACAATGACCTCGTGGCTCATTAGCTGGAATCGGTCGAAGGGGCGCGATGGCACATCGTGGATTTCGTTGGCCCCAACGGTTGCGAGTCGAGGGACAATCCTGGCGAAGATGAGCTATGGCAAATTCAGCCTACCCGCATAGGGAATAAGGAGAATCAATGCAGACCGTATTCAGCCATATCATCCAGAAGCGGTTCTCGCAGGTGAACGAGGATGTTGCCACAGATGCTCTCGCCTATGTGTTGGAATCGAGCGATGCGGCTCGTCGTGGCATGATGATACTTCTTCGCGGCCTCGTTCCCGAGATGCCGCCACTTCGGTTCGTAACTCAACGCACCAAGGCCGCGATTCGCCCCGACATGTGGGGACTGTCCGAGTCGGAACCACGTGTTTTTGTGGAGAACAAGTTCTGGGCGGGTCTGACGGACAATCAGCCTGTCTCGTATTTGAAACAACTGGCAGCCTGCCCACAGCCGACAATCCTTCTTGTGGTCGGACCGGCGGCCCGGACACATACGCTATGGCGGGAGTTGACTCGGCGACTTCTCCATGCCGGGATTTCCATATCGGAACGTGACGCTGCTGCCGGCATTGCCCGATCTGCTGTGACGCAACTCGGGCCGATACTGGCACTTACTTCCTGGGCAAGCGTCCTGTCGGCCCTGGAGCACGAAACTGTTGATGATCCCAATGCCAGAGGCGATCTTGTCCAACTGCGTGGGCTGTGCGATGCCGCCGACCGAGATGCTTTTATCCCGATCTCGGCGACGGCACTGTCGGATCAGCAAACGCCGGTGTTTATCCTCCAACTGGGTTCCATTGTGCAGGCCGCTGTGGATTGTGCCATCAGCGAGAACCTCTTGAGCGTGAACGCACTCCGTCCACAGGCATCTTGGGACCGAATTGGAAGATACGTCTGGGTATCCGGAGATCGAAAGGCTGGCGCTTGGTTTGGGATTCATCTTGTCCTGTGGAAAGCGCATGGGGTAACGCCGCTGTGGCTCGTCTTCGATGACACGGAATTCGGACGGGCACAGGATGTTCGCCGATTGATTGACCCCTGGGCCAGTAGGAACGGGATACTGACCGCCACCATCAACCATGCTTTCGCGATCGCCGTTGATATTCCCACCGGTGAAGAGCAGTCAATGGTCGTCCGATCGATAGTAGATTACCTCAAGCCAATCGCCGAGATACTCGACGTACTGCCGGCAAAGCCTGCGGCCAGTGCAGAACCGGGAGTAATGGAACAATGACATTTCCCCCAGACCTCAAGGCCTTCGTGGACCAGCAGGAGTGGACGTTCGCCAAGACGTATGCGTCTACTTGGCCACACGAGTACATCGTGCGCGACCGCGTTGATGAACATCTGTTCATTCGGCTCGTTCAGCATATCCTGACCTACGGACACGAGGAGAGCTTCTACGCCAAGCGTTTCACCTACTACCATGAGGACGGCAAGGTCTATTGGACGATGGGTGAACCGATCGAGGATACGACCCTCGTCAATCGATGCAAGGAAGAGCAGATGTACGAGCATCGCCTGATACATGGCACGCTCCCAAAGTCGAAAGGGATGCATGCCTAAGACGATGCTGCCCAGGACGCGGACACTGCCGGACTACATTTTCCGCAACCCGCGACGATTCCAGCACGGCTTGCATCCAAAGGGCCGCGCGAGTCCATCTTCTGGCGGCCCTTTTCCCAATAGCGAATGCGGGGCTGTCGGAGAATCCATCCTTCAACCGGCATAGAGGCCGGTGACGCCGCTTTGCATGTCCTCGAAGGGGACGTCGGCGTACATGTTGGCCGTTGTCGCCGGGCTGCTGTGGCCAAGCTGCTTTTGGACTTGCCGCAGGTTCCCGGTCCGCCGGAGCAGGGCCACCGCGATGGTGTGCCGGGCGGAATGGATCGAAAGCTCTTCCGGCAGTCCGGCCCGCTTGATCGCCGCCTTCCAGATTCGCTGCAATCCCTGGGCCGTCAGCGGTCCCCGGCAGCCGACGAACAGCGAGCCCTTGGTCGCCGCCAGTCCCTCCCTCGATGCCTTGTCGATGTCACTTACGCGGGCTGATCTCCACGTCAGAAAGGCCCGCAGGTGGTCGATCAGGTCCTTTCCTATGGCCAAGGTCTCCCGGACGGGCTTTCGCCGCTTCAGGCGGGCCACGGAGAGGCAGCCACGCTTGAGGTCCACGTCCTCGACGTTCAGGGCCGCGATCTCGGAGACCCGCAGGCCGGTGGACAGCGCCAGGTCCACGACCATCCACGCCAGGGGACCATTGACGCGTCCCGCGCGAAGATCGACGATGGCCCTCGCTTCGGTCACGGTCCGCAACTGTTTCACTTCCTCGACGCTCATGTACTTGGTTCGGTCTATCGCTGCCATGATGCCCTCCACGTTCTGTACAGATTTCGCGTGCTTCTCGATACCCTACATGCGTCCCTTCGCAGCGATCTGTGCCGCTTCTGTACGCATTAAGAGAATAATCTGTCCAAAATCCATCGGACGAAAGGAGGGCGGACCGAGGTTGTAGACCTGGGCGGGTGGGCGGCTTGCCAGCTTATTGTGGCGCAATAGACGTGTTCTTAGGTTTCGCATGATTCGACCCTTCGGGGAAAAGGTGGCCAGGGCTATGCACGCACCTAAGAGGGCGCGGTCGCCTTACGGTTGGACCCACCCTGGCCGAGAATTTCGGGTTCTGACACAGACATGATCTTAGGTTTCGCATACCCATAGTATCGTCACTTCCGGCCCGAAGTTCAAGCAAAATCTGGCCCGCCCCCTTGATTTTGTGGAGGCGAATGGCCACAATGGCATTGAGGAGAGACAAAGGATGCAGGAGACGGTGACATGCACGAACAGAGACTGCTCCCCAAGTCACGGGGGGGGCCGCGATGTGGAGGATCATGATGATGGATAGGGTCGCACACCTGCTTGGGCCGGCCATCCAGTCGAGATGGCGCAACTCCCCTGTGCGTTCTTTTGAATGCAGCCTGCTCGATGTCTTTGACCACCTGCCCGACTTCGAGCGTCGGACGCTGGCCCTCCAGGACGTGGACGGGATGCGGTCCTGCTTGAACCCGAGGCTCGACACCATCATCAGGAAACCCCACGGCGACGATCCCAATTACGTCCCCGTCGGCGTCGTCTCGAAGGGCTATGTGCTGGTTCCACACAAGGAGGTCCTTCGGGCCGCAGCCGATGCCCTTCACGACGTCGTTGGCGATGTGCAGGACATCCGGGTCGATCTAACAATCACAGAATACGGCGAACGCATGCAGGCATGTCTCTTTCTTCCCAGCGAGTACCGCTTCGAGCCAGGCGGCATGGACCTTCGCCTTGAGCTGCTCAACTCGGTCGATGGCAGCACACAGTTCCGCGCGTTGCTGGGCTGGTTCCGGCTCGTGTGCAGCAATGGTCTCACCGTGGGTGTGACCAAGTCCTGCCTTCGACGTCGCCATGCGGGGGACATTGGCATCTCCGACATCGGCTTCGTGCTTCGTGATGGCCTGACCGACGCGAAGCAGGATGCGGAGAACCTTGGGCGTTGGCGAAGCACGAAGATCGACCGGGCCGCCCTCGTCCCTTGGGTCGATGAAGCGGTGAAGAAAACGTGGGGCTTCAAGGCCGCCGCGAGGGCTTACCACATCGCCTGTAGCGGCCACGACGTGGAGATTGTCGGCAAGTACAAGGACCGGCGTCCCACGACCATCGAAACGAGAAAGGCCGAGCGTGTCCCTGGCTGCCCGGAGAAGGCGGAAAACGCCTTCGACCTTGCCCAAGTACTGTCCTGGCTCGCCAGCCATCGCAGGGACCTACAGGAGCGGTTGGAGTGGCGGCAGCAGATTCCGGCCCTGATGGAGGCCCTGTTGAACTGAATGCCCAGTGGGTGCTTCGCCACCGACCTGCGGATCGCTACCACGCTTGCCGCGAGTCTGGCGGGAGCTTCCATAGCTGCGAGGTGAACTGCCAAATGACGCAGCATGAGTCCGAACAGGCTTGTCACTCTTCCGCATCTCCTTGGCCCGGCTCCCACCACAATCTTGGATAGACTTGGCCTTCGAGAGTCCGCCAGATGTCGTCCGTGCCGTTGGCCGTCTCGTTCACGAAGCCACCGATGGTTCCGACCGCGTTCTGCTTCGCCTCATGTTCGATGGGGCCTTCCGTCGCTCATTCGATTGTTGGTTGACGACTGCCGCTTGGCGTGTAGAATCGCAAATGCTCATGAGCACCACCCCGTGCCCTGCACGGGGGACCAGCCGCCGGCAGTCTCGCTTCCTCTCCCTCATAAGCCGGCGGCTCCATGTGCAGGTAATGGGCCATCCTTCAGGACGGCCCTTTCTCTTTCGCGCATCTCCGCCCTGGCGTGCATCTCGGCCCACCTATGAGCGGTTGGACGGATCGTACAAGTACACGGGTTCCCAGTCCTATCGCCTTTCTTCCAGCCGCTGCTCGATGTGCTCGATCCGCTCAGTGAGTTCGTCAAGCTCCTTGAACTTGGTGTGCTGGTCGAGGATGTCGCGGGCCGCCAGCCGCTTCAATCGACCGTCCTTGGCATCCAGGAGGCCCACCAGCGTCTCTACGGCCTTGGTAACGCTTTGCGAGAGCAGGGCGAACCCTTGGGCGGCCAGTTCGTTCCTCTGCCGGTCGAGTTCGGCCTTGAAGGCGGGGTCCTTCAACCACTCGTAAAGCGTGTCGCGGCTGACCTTGCCCTTCTTGCAGGCGGCGGTATACGTCGGGCTGGCCAGCAGCACCGGCAGGAACCTCGTCTGCCGGGCCGTCAGTTTGGATTTGTCGTTGTCTTGTCGGTTTCTGTCTGATTCCGTCGTCATGGCTGTTCAGTTTCTCCTCGGTCAGTCTGCAAATGGCCATCGATAGGCATACCTGGGTAGTGTCGCGTCCCCTCGGCATCTCGGAGGATCTGGCGGAACTCGCCCATTGTTATCTGGAAGGGTGGGCCTGAGAGCCAGTCAATGGTGATGATCTCGTCGTCCTCGCCGAGTATCTGCTGTTCAACGCGTTCGATTCTCCGTTTGAGGTTGCTCATGGTCGGTTTCTCCTTGCTCTGATGTCTGCCCTTCCGAGAGGGTCGTGTTGGACGGAAGTCTTTGCGGTTGGGCCTGTGAACCAACCTTCGGGCCGTTCGTGGCTCCTGCACACACGAACGGCCCTTGGTGGGTATTTCGTACAGTATCTTCGAGCGGTCTGGCCCGACGTGCCGAAGTCGGGCAGGCAAAGGTGGCCCTCGTTGGCCACGAGGTCGGCGGCGATCTCCATAACCTCGCAGACTTGCCGGCGGTAGAAGTCCGCAACAGCTCTTCGCTGTTGTCGCGTCAGGCCGCACTCGTCGGCCACCTGGACAAGCTCGTACTCGAATGGGTCAGTCAGCCACATCGCGGGGACCCTCCACAATGAGCAGGATGCACTCTTTGATCGCCGGACGAAGTGTCGGCCAAGCCTCGATCAGCTTGGTCAAGTCGGGATGATTTTTGACGACTGACGCCAAGAACTCCGCCAAGTCGATTTCGGATGATCGCGTAACCTCTTTCTGTGCGAGGCATTTAGCGTTTTCGGCATCTGGTTTTGTAAACCAGGGGTTGTGGGTTCGAATCCCACCGTTGGCTTTTCTCCTTCCCGCGCGGTCACGTCATGTGTTGAGGTACTGGCCCGGCGCAACGGTCCCAAAGTGCGACTTGATTCGGGCCGGATCGCTGGCATAATGCTCCGATGCTGATCGGATTGAAACTGGACATTGGCTTTGCGCAGGACGAGGGCTACCGGCGGTTGTACGGCGGGCGGGAGATTCTGCCGTTCCTGCGTGCGCTGGGCGTCGAGCTGGCCGAGACGCCCATCGGACCCGAGACGCAGCCGGAGGCTCTGCGCGAGCACGTCGCCCGCTGCCTCGACGCGGGGTTGCAGGTGACGCTGCACCCCTATTCGGAGGGCAGCGTTTTTAACCCAGCGCACTTTTGCGACAGCGGTGACAACCCCTGCCGGCTCCTGCACGAGCGGTTTCTCTCGCACGCCGCGGAGATTGCGCAGCGCCAGCAGGCGCCCACACTCGTGAACATTCACGGTGCGGCGGGCGCCTCCGCCGACGCCCGGCCGCACCTTGTCGAGCGGTCGATCGCCTTTTTCGCGTGGGCCCGCGACTGGTGCCGTCGCAACGCACCCGAGGTCAGCGTGACGGTCGAGCTGCAGATTCGCCCAAACTCCGACGAGCCCATCCAGCGCATCGGTGATCGCTACGACGAGCTGCTGGAGATTGCAACGCAAAGCGACGTCCGGGTCTGCTGGGACTTCGGCCATGCGTACTGGAATGCACGCAGCTTCGGCGGCCCGATCGAGCCCCCGCCGGCGGTGCTGCGCCGGGTCGGCCACGTCCACTGCCACGACGTCCGCGAAGGCGACCACCAGCCGCTTCTCTACGATGCCGTGCCATGGCGGGACTTCATCAGACTGCTGATCGATCACGGTTTCGACGAGCGGATCATCCTCGAAGTTCCCACCGACGCCTTCCTCGACGCCGGAGGCATCGGAACCCTGGTCAATTCCCTCCAAGCCCTCCGCGCGTGGCTTCACGAATTGATGATTGATGATTGACTGTTGGCGACGGGCGGAACGCGATGACCGGCGTCCTTTCGCCCCCCCGCGGCGTCCGCGGGCAAGGTCATTCGTGACGCAGGGCCTCGATGGGGTCCAGACGTGCGGCCTTGAGCGCCGGGAAGTAGCCGAAGAGGACCCCGACCGCCGCCGAGAACAGGAACGCGAGGATCGCGATGCCGGGATCGAAGACGAAGGGGACCTGAAGCATGTTCTTAAGGCCGAAGGACGCGCCCAGGCCCAGCAGGATTCCGAACAGCCCGCCCGAGGACGACAGCACCACCGCCTCGACGAGGAACTGCATGAGCACCTCGCGCTCCAGCGCGCCGATGGCCAGGCGGGTGCCGATCTCCCGCGTGCGCTCGGTCACGGAGACCAGCATGATGTTCATGATGCCGATCCCACCGACGACGAGGCTGACCGCCGCAACGGCGCCGAGCAGGCCGGTGAGCACCTGCGTGGTCCCGGTGAGCATGCGCGTGATCTCCTTGGTGTCCATCACGTTGAAGTTGTCCTCTTCGCTCGCGGCCAGGCGCCGGCGCTCTCGCATGAGCAGACGGATGTCGCGCTGGGCCTTCTCCGTGGACTGTCCTTCCCGGATGGAGACCTGGATCATGCCGACGTCCTGATTGCCCGAGATTCTTCGCTGGAAGGTGCGCAGGGGCAGCAGGACGGTGTCGTCCTGGTCCTGGCCCATGGTGCTCTGGCCCTTGGCCTCGAGCAGGCCGATGACCTGAAATGACAGGGCGCCGAGGCGGATCCGGCTGCCGACGGGGTCTTGGCTGCCGAAGAGCTTCTCGCGGACGGTCTGGCCGATCACGCAGACGGCGGCTCCCGCCCGGGCCTCGCTGTCGCTGAAGGAACGCCCGCTCGACAGACGCATGCTGCGAAGCTCCAGGAACGCGTTGGTAGTGCCGGTTACCGTGGTGGACCAGTTCTGATTGCCGAAGATGGCGCTGGTGGATCGGCTGGCCACGGGAACCACCAGGGCGGCCGACGCGATCTCCCGGGCGATGGCCTCCCCGTCTTCGACCTTGAAGGCGGGAGCGGAACTTGCCGACCCGGGGCCCATCCGCCGGCCGGGCGTGACCATGAGCAGGTTGCTGCCCAGGCTGGCGATCTGCGTGGTCACCTGCTGCGTTGCCCCGTTGCCCAGGGTCACCATGGTGATGACCGACGCCACGCCGATGACGATGCCCAGCACGGTCAGGAAGGACCGCATGACATTGCGTTTGATCTCTCGCAAGGCCAGTAGCAGTGTGTTCCAGAGCATCAGTGGGTTCTCCCGTTCTGCTGATCGGATTCGATCCGGCCGTCTTTGAAGTGGACGATTCGCTTGGCGTAGCGGGCCATGTCCGGCTCATGTGTGACCATGACGATGGTGATGCCGTCCTCCCGGTTCAGGCGGCACAGCAGCTCCATGATCTCCTCGCTGCGCGCGGTGTCCAGATTGCCGGTGGGCTCGTCGGCCATGAGCACCGAAGGGCCCGCGATGATGGCGCGGGCAATGGCGACGCGCTGCTGCTGGCCGCCGGACAACTCGTTGGGGCAATGCGATTCCCAGCCCTCCAATCCCACGGACGCCAGGGTTCGACGCGCGATCTGGTGACGCTGCCGCGCCGGCACGCCGCGATAGATCAGGGGCAGTTCCACGTTCTCGATCGCGGTGGTGCGCTTCAGGAGGTTGTAACCCTGGAAGACAAAGCCCAGGTAGAAGCGGCGCAGCTTCGCCCGCTGGTCGCGGGTCAGTTGCGAGACCTCCACGCCCTGAAAGCGGTATGAGCCGCTGGTGGGCGAATCCAGACACCCTAGGATATTCAGGCATGTGGACTTGCCCGAGCCGCTGTGGCCCATGATCGCCACGAATTCGCCCTGCTCGATCCGCAGGTCGATGCCGGCCAGGGCCTGCATGGCCGCCTGGCCCTCACCATAAACCTTGGTGACAGCCTGCAGCTCGATCAGGGGCGTACGGTTTGTTTCGGGGGAGGCGATCATGCGGGTCTTCCTGGATTGATCGTGTCGACAATGGCCAACATCCCCGGCGTCAGTTCGCCGGAGACGATTTCCGTCATGATTCCGTCCGAGGCCCCGATGGTTACGGGCACTGCGACCGGCTGTCCGTCCCGGAGGACCCACACCGTCTGCTGCCTCTTGTTTGTGTCCACCGTTTCCTGGGGCAGGTCGAATCGAGGGGGCCGCGGCAGCAACATGCCGACCAGTCCGCGTGAGGATTGCTTCTGCGGCTGGACGGGCGGTGAGAATCGCAGGGCCGCGTTGGGAACCAGCAGTGCGTTTTCGACTTTTTGGACCGTGATATTCGCCGTGGCGGTCATACCGGGCCGCAAGGACAGGTCGGCGTTGTCCACCTTCAGCACAGTCTCGTAGGTGACCACACCGTCCACCGTCTGCGACCCGAAGCGGGTCTGCACGATCTTGGCCTGGAAGACCCGATCCAGATAGGCCGAGACGGTGAACTCCGCGTCCTGACCTTCCTTCACCTGTCCGATGTCCGCCTCATCGACGTCCACGTGCAGTTCCATCTGGGTGAGGTCTTCCGCCAGGGTGAAGAGCACGGGGGCCTGGAATGCGGCGGCCACGGTCTGGCCCGGCTCCACGCTGCGCGTCAGCACGACGCCGTCGATCGGCGAGCGGATCACGGCCTTGCCAATGTCCGTCTGGGTGGCTTCGAGAGTGGCCTGGGCCTGGGCGACGGCCGCGGCGGCACTGGCGTCGTCAGCCTTGGCGCGTTCGAACGCCGCCTGGGCCGTGTCGAATTCGGTCTGCGACGGCACCTTCCCGCCGCTCAGCTCTCGTACGCGCTGAAGCTGCTCGAGCTTCGTCTGCGTCTCGCGGAGGGTCGCCTTGGCCTGGAGGACCCGGGCCTTGGCCGACTCGAGAGCGGCCTTGTGCTGTGTCTCCTGCGCTTCGAGCTTGGAGGTGTCGAGTCGGGCCAGGACCTGGCCGACCGTCACCTTGTCGTTGTAGTCGGCCTCGACGCTCTTGACGATGCCCGAGATCTCGCTGCCGACCTCGACCTGGTTGGTCGGCTCGAGCGTGCCGGTAGCGGTGACGAGAACGACCAGGTTGCCTCGCCGGATCTCGTGGGTCTCGAATTGTATCATCCCGGACGGGCTGGATCCCTTTCGCATGGCCAGGACCACGACCACCGCGACGATCAGCAGGATGAGAAGAAGCCACCGTTTCAAACGTCTGCCGCGACGTGCGGCGCGGCCAACGCCCAGTGTCTCGGCGATATCGGATTGCGCGCGGGGTTTCGCACTCATTCGTTCGCTCCAATTCTCAATGCTGTTTCGCGGTCTTCGACTCCGGGGCCACCGCCAGGGAGGTCCACCCGCCGCCGAGCGCCTTGTAGAGGCGGATCAGGTTGGATGTCACGGTCCCGTCGCTCTGGTGCAGTTGATCCTGGAAGGACAGGAGCGACCGCTCCGCGTCAAGGACGTTGCTGAAGTCGGTCAGACCCGCCTGATACTTGTACTGCGCCAGCGAAGCGGCGGCCTGGGCCGCCTCGGTCGCCTGCCGCAGATTGTCTCTTCGCAGCAGTTCCTGGCCATAGGCGACCAGGGCATTCTCGACCTCCTCCAGACACGCCAGGACCGTCGCCTCGTACTGGATCAGGGCCTGCTCCTGGAGGGCCGACTGCACCTCGATATTCGGGCGGAGGGTCGGATCGAAGATGGGCCACGAGAGGCGCGGGCCGCCGCTGATGGTCCAGGTTCGCTCCGACAAGGGGTCGCGCAGCGACGTGGTCTCCAATCCGATGGAACCGTTCAGCGTCAGTTGCGGGTACAGGTTCGCCGTGGCGACACCGACGCGTGCCGTCTGGGCCGCGAGTTCTCGCTCGGCGCGCCGCACATCGGGGCGTCGGCGCAGGGTTTCGGCCGGCACACCGACGGCGACTTCCGGCGGCGGCAGCGGGATCGCCCGTGGTTCGGCCAGTTCGCGGTGAAGCTCGCCCGGTGTCTCGCCCAGCAGCACTGCCAGGCGGTTCATTGCCTCTTCCAGTCCCGCGCGAAGCGTGGGGATCTGTGAACGCGTGCTCTCCAGGTTGTACCGGGCCTGGTACACCGCCAGTTCGTCATCGAGCCCCGCCTGGGAGCGCCAGGCGGTCAGCTCGTAGGTCTGGCTCTGCGTCGCCAGGCTCGCCTGCGCCGCCGCCAGACGCGACTGGAACGTCCGTATCTCCACGTAGTTGAGCGCCGTTTCCGCCAGCAGAGAAACGAGCACGTCGCACAGGTTCTCCTGGGCCGCTTCCAGGTCGGCCTGTGCCGCCTCGATGGAGCGACGCACCCCTCCGAAGAGGTCCATCTCCCAACCCGCGTCGAAGCCCGCCGAGTAGACCTCGCCGTGCGAGTCGAAGCCCACGTTCGTGTCGGTCCGTCTCGATGTGGCTGAGCCCGTGGCGTTCAACGTCGGGAACATGGCGCCCTTGGCGATGCTCCGCCGCGCCCGCGACTCGCGAACCCGCGACTGCGCCGTTTTCAGGTCCAGATTGCCTTCCACGGCGCGCTCGATCAAGCCGGACAGTTGCGGGTCGCCCAGCGTCGTCCACCATGATGCCAGCCGATCTGGGTCGGTTGGTGCGGCGGTCAGACCGAATGCCAGTTCGCTGTGCCAGGCGGCCGACGCAGGAGGTTCAGGAGGGACGTGGTCGGGGCCCGCTTTGCACCCGGCCAACAGTACCAGCATGACTGCTCCATATCGCAGCAGGAACGGCCTGCTGGGGTCTGCGTGGCGAATGATATCCATAGATCACTCCCGTCTCCGCAGAGGCGAATCACCCTTTGCCCCTGCGCGGTTGTCGCCTCTTGCCGCTCGGTCGGGTCTTTGTGAGGTTCTCGCGAATCCCCCGGATTCCTGCCAGCGTGAACTGCACGATGTGCTCGGCCAGCTCCGCGACACCCAGTTCGGCGAGCGGGGCGGGTGGACGCGGCGCGCCGGGCGGCGTCTTACCCCGCCGCAGGTGCAGCATCGGGCCGAAACACTGGCTCATCAGGCTCATCTCACAGAGACATACCGTTTGTTCGCTCGCGGTCTCGCCCAACAACTCCCGGACGAGGGCCAGCGTGCATTGACGCTCCGACTCGATGGTGCGTTGCATGGCGTCCATCAGGAGTCCGGTGGGATTCGCCATTTCCTTGTGAACGATCTCGATTTCGTGGTTGTCCGGGTCGGCGATTCGGTGCATGAAGGCCAGAATCCGGCCGTACAGCCTTTCTTCCGGCGGTGCGTCGGCCGAGACTCCGCCGTCCGGCGGGTGAGCCTCTATCGATTCGGCGTGGCAGTACTTCCACGCCTCGACGTACAGGTTCTCCTTGCTCCCGAAATGGTAGTTCACCGACGCCGTATTGGCCTGGGCCTTCTCGCAGATCTCCGCGTGCGTCGCTTCCCAGAACCCCTTCTGGGCGAAGACTTCGGCCGCCGCCGTCAACAGGCGTCCGCGGGTCTCCTGCGCGTCTTTTCTGAGCCTCCTTTTCATGGATCGGTCCTTTCGCCAGAACGATTCATCTGCATAGTTTAACTAAAGAATTTAAATAGTCAATAGAAAAAGCGGGTTCATCGCAAAAAGAAAAAGACCGCCCGGATCCCCCCGCCCCGACACGTCAGTGGCTCCAGGACGCCGGGCCCTGGAATCTGCACACCGGCGTCGCCGGCATATGAATTCCTTGACTTGCCGGGTAGTCTGTGAAACAATACCCCCACATGGCCTTCCTCAGCGGGTATCGAGCCTGTCGCCATCATCGATCAGAATGGATAACAATCTTGTCTTGGAGACACTTATGAAGAGCATGACAAAGAGCAGGAGCCTGCGTATCGCCGCAGTCGTGGCGAGCCTCGTGGTCCTCTTTGTGTTTGTGGTCGTCGGCTGTGGGAAGAAGGATTCCGGGACGAAGGAACCGAACCAGCCGACGGTCGGCGCCATGGACCAGACACCAACGCCGCCCAAACCGGCCGCGATTGACGCGGCGGCGGTCCAACCCGAGCCGAAAGCAGACCCGAGCGCCGTGGTCGTCACGGTCAATGGCGAGGCGGTCACCCGGGGGCAGGTCGATCAGGCCGTGGATCGGCAGATGAGAATGGCCGGAGCGCAGATGGGGAATCTGCCGCCGGAACTTCTGGCTCAGGTCAAGAAGCAGATCAGTCAGAACACCCTTGAATCGCTCGTCAGGCAAACCCTGCTCGACCAGCAGGTCGAGGCGGCCCATATCGAAGTGACGGAGGCTGAGGCCCTGGCCTACATCGCGGAGCGCGGCGCCCAGCAGAACCCGCCGATCACCGTAGAGAGGCTCCAGCAGATGGTGGAATCCCAGGGCGGTAACTTTGACGAGTTCAAGGCGGAGTACCGGACCGGTCTGGCACGCCAGAAGTTCATGGAGACCCAGTGGGCCGGCAAGATCGACGTCAACGATGCCGATGCACAGGCGTATTACGAGGGGCATCCGAAGGAATTTGTGAAGCCCGAGATGGTCCGCGCCAGCCACATTCTGATTGCTCCGGACCCGAACGCGGCCGATCCGAACCAAGCCAAAGCGGTTGCCAAGGCAAAGGCCGAGGCGCTGCTGACCCAGGTCAAGAGTGGGGCTGATTTCGCGGAACTGGCGAAGGCGAATTCGAGTTGTCCTTCGAAAACCCAAGGCGGCGATCTGGGCACATTCGGCCGAGGGAAGATGGTCAAACCATTCGAGGATGCGGCGTTCGCTTTGGAGCCGGGCGAGGTCAGCGATGTCGTGGAGACACGATTCGGCTACCATATTATCAAGGTTACCGAGCACACCGACGCGCAGACCGTTCCGCTTGAAGAGGCCAAGACCGGCATCATCGAGAGACTGATCGCCCAGAAGAAGAACCAGGCGGTGCAGGAGTATCTCCAGAGTCTGAAAGACAAGGCGACGATCGTTTACGCCCCCGGCTTTGAGCCGCCCGCTCCCAAGCCGGTCCCGACGGCTCCAACGACCGTTACGCCCACCGCTCCGGCCCCGACAGGTAACTGATTTTCGCCCTCACCGGGTGCGCGGAACCGCAGAGACAAAGGGGCTTTCTTGGATTGAGGAAGCCCCTTCTTCCTGGTTCGTGGGCTCACATGGTTGGCCGGACGTTGGCTATGCCTGACCTCGCAGCGGCTCGATGCGGCGGATCAACTCGTCGGCCAGGGCGCTTTTGACCGCCATGTGTTTCTCGATCTCCGCGACGAACTTGTCGGCCTCGAACGAGCCTCGCACGGCCTCGAAGTCTTTCTGCCGCGCCTGCTCATCCCCGTCGAGGCCGAAGCCGATCTGGACGGTTGGCGCGAATTCCTTCCTGGCATCGGCGTGGAGTTGGCGGTCGAGGTCCAGCACGGCCTCTCTCCAGCGGTTGGTCAGAGCAATAACGTCGTCGGGTGTCAGGGTATCGACAGCCTTGCCGGTCTGCCGAGCGATTACGGCGGCGGCCCACGCCCATTCGTAGACCGGATAGCTCTGGTGGATTGACGCGTATCGTGCTTCGAGCTGGTCGAGCGATTCGATCCGGCCGCTCTCGATGTCGTCGAGCAACTGCTCGACGGTCTGCTCCGGGGCGAACATGCCGCCCAAGTCGATCCACGCACCCTGTCCGATCTCGGTTTCCGGCCGCAGCGCCGCCCGCAAGTCTTCCACGGAACGCAATGGCCGGCCCTCGAGGCGCTTGATCAGGCAGTTGCCGAGGTATTTGTCGATTCCGGTCTGATACAGCGTGATGCCGCGGTCGAGAGCGGCGCTGAGAATCTTGACGCTGTGGTAGGTGAAGTAATCGCTGGTCGGACCGGAGGTCTCCTTGAGCTTACGCAGCAGGTCGCGCCCGTTGATCATCTTCTGGATGGTGAACGGGCTGAGCAGCTTGAAGTTGATGTGGTCGAGCTTGTTCGAGTCTTTGCGACGGTCCCGATGAGGCCACTTGCGAGCGTCGCGGACCGTTCCGACGCTCCGCAGGTTGACGCCCGGCGCCAGAAAACTCTGGTCTTCGTTCTCGATCAGATAGGAGAAGGGCAAGTCGGAGGTGTCGGAGTTGCGGTAGTGCCGGCCCATGACCACCGTAAAGGCGCCGACTTTGGCGGGCCAGAGCATGTACGAATCACTTCCCGTCTTGCCCCCGCGTTCCACGACGCCCTGGTGGACGGGCCCGAGCTTGTAGTGGTGGTTGCTCTGGTTGGTTCCGCTGCCGGCGTTGACGAACGAGAACAATCCGGCGATCAGCAGCGTGGACTTGTGGTGGGTTACCGTGTAAGGGCCGGCGAAGATCGAGCAGGCCTCACCGTGAAAGCCGCCGCAATTGGCGAAGAAGACCGAGTTTTCGGCCGAATACTCCTTGGCGAGGACCGTGCCCTGTCCGACGAAGCAGTCGCACAGGATGGTCCCATCGGTGATTCTCGCTCCGCTGGCGACGATGAAGTCCTCGGCGTAGACGCCGGGTCCGATATAAACAGGGTCTTCGGTGCTGCTGTTGATCGATCCGTTCTCCAGCCGATTGGCACCCTCGATCACGGCGGCCGGCCCGACCTTGATGTTCTTGAGCAGGCCGCAATTGGTGATCCGGGCTCCTCGCCCGATGCGCCCCATCGACGAGGTCACGGACGCGGCGTACTGGCGAATCATCTCTTTAAGCCTGTCGATCGCAGCAGGGCGATGGCGATAGAAAGCCAGAATGTAGCCGGTGTGCGCCGAGAGGCGATCGTAGATGGGGATTTCGCGGCCGCCGCCTTCGTTGACGACCGACACGGCCTTGCCGTTGCCGAACGAACACTCGCCCTCGACGGCCAGCAGGTCGACGTTGTCGATGACCACGTCATTTTCGATGATGTAATTCGCGATGTAGCTGCGCGCATGGCCGAGGTAGGCGTTGTCGCCGACGATACAGTTGTGCAGCGTAACGCGATAAAGCCCCGTGGGTTTGCGGACGCCACCAAAAAAGGAGACGTGCCCGTCGAACTTGCCCAGCTTAACGTCTCCGGAGAAGTGCGCATCGCGGACGCGCTCGGGCCGGAACTCTTTGGCGACCTGAACACGCGACCAGTCTTCGCAGGAGCAGCCTTGCGCGGTGAGTTGGGAGATCTCTTCGGCCGATAACCATCGCCATTGTGACACTGTGACGCTCCTTTCCCCAAGGCGGGCCGCGCACTTGGCACCACAGTGACATCCGGAGCATGACAACGTCGAGCTGCGCGGCGCCTGCTGGAATCGGTGCACTCTAATCCGGTTGCCGGCAAGGGTCAAGGTGTTCCGGGGACCGCGCGCCGGCCTTTACGGACTTCCTTTCGGCACGCCGAGAGACGAACTGAATGTCACGCACGTGTAGATTGGGCAAATTCGCAGAAATTTTGAAGTAACACACTGGCAAGAGTCGATGTAGTGGTATATAAGAGCCAGGCCGCGTTGGGAACCTGTTGAATTTGCAGGGTGTAGGGGCCCGCACCAGGACGGACATGTGGGAAGTGGTCGAAGACGGATGTCGAACCAGCCAAGGGTAGTTAAGGTCTTAGCCGCACTGCTGATCTCCATGACGACCGGTGCGGTCGTGTTGATGGCGCTCGGGAATCACCCGCCTTGCGAGCCTTTGTTCTGTCTGTCCGCCTATTACCAGTTGGACTCCGTCGATCACGCGCTCCAGTGCAGGATCGATCCGTCGCGCAGTCATTGGAGCAGCATCGAGATCGCCTTCAGCGGTACCAAAGGCGGTAACATACAGCGCCTGGCGGCTGTTCGCGGATTATCCGATCCGGGGGATCTGGATTGCCATTTTCTTGTGGGCAACGGCATCGGCGCCAGCGATGGCGAGATCCAGACCACGGAGAACTGGCTGAACCAGCGTCAGATTCAGCCCGGCCCCACCTGGCGGGGCGACAAGCAGACCATCCGCATCTGCCTGGTGGGAAACGGTGTTTCTTCGCTGCCGACCGACTACCAGCTGAAACGACTGGAGATGCTGCTGGAATCGCTGTGCCGCAAGTTCGACATTTCCCCTGAAGCCGTGCATCTTCCTCGCGACGTGCAGTAGGGTCCCACTCAATCGGCGCAACGCCGCATCCGTCCCATCGCGTCCAGGCGACGACGAACGAACACCCAGATGTAGTAGACCGGGATGCCCAGAAGGATACTGCCGACGCTCCAGAGCGACGGGGTTGGCCACAGCATGAAGGCGTAGACGGCCATGAACAGCGTGACCGCCATGAAGATCGCCGGAGTGATCGGGTAGCCGGGCACGCGAAACGGTCTTTCCATCTCCGCCCGCCGCTGGCGCAGGACGTATACCGCGCCGATGAAGAGCAGTGCAAACAGCGACAGGCCCACGGCGGCGTATCGATACAGGTTCTGGAAGTCCGTCGCAAACAGGATAATCACGGCGCAGACGCTCTGAAGAACCATCGCGCAGGCAGGGACCCCTTGCCGATTGGTGCGTCCGGCGATCGAGGGGAACAGGCCGTCGCAGGCCATCGCGTAATACACCCTCGGGCCGGTGATGACGAATGCGCTGACCGTAGCCAGGAAGGTCAGTCCCAGGAGCACGGAGAAAACGTCGCCGATTCCGGATCCGAATAGGGCGGCCACCGCCAGTTGAGGGATCTGTTCGGCATTGTCGAACCCCACGTCGGTCAGCGGCACCGCGCAGGCGAAGACAAGATTCAGGGCCAGATACAGCATGACGACCACGCCGGTGCCGAGCAGCAGAGACCGGGGCAGGGTCTTCGCAGGGTCTCGGACCTCGCCGGCCAGGTAGCTGGCGGCGTTCCAGCCGCTGTAGGCGAACATCACATAGAACAATTGGGTTGCCGCGGTTCCCACCGCGACGGTGTCGAGCGGCCGGCCCTGTCCGAGATAGGTCAGTCGGCCCGTGCCCCGCAGGGCAGCGCCGACAACCAGAGCCGCAAACAGGCCCAGCTTGAGAATCGTGGTCAGGCTCTGCGTTCGGGCCGAGTGACGATGGCCGAGGAGATTGGGCAACGTCACCACGAGGATGATGGCCGCTGCCGCGACTTTGAGCGTGTAGCGATTCCCCTGCATGTCGAGGCCGAACGGACTGAGAAGGTAAGATGCGGCGATGTAGCCCGCTACCGCCAGCGGAGCGGAGAAGCCGACGAAGAACGAGGTCCAGCCGGACAGGAATGCCGGCATCGGGCCGTACGCCTCCCGAAGGTAAACGTATTCCCCACCGGCACGGGGCAGAGCGGCCGCCAGCTCCGCCACGCAGAGCGCCCCGCAAAGAGCCAGCAGCCCGCCCAGAGCCCAGAGCCCGAAGATCACGGGATAGTTGCCGAGCGAGGCCATCATGTAGCCCGGCGAGACCAGGATGCCGGTACCCACCATGCTGGCGATCACGACGTAGGTCGAGGTCGATAAGCCGTATCCTCGTTGCAACTCTTGTGTCGGCATTCCTGTCCTCCTGACGGGAGCGTGTGGCTCGCCTTTGCCATTATCTGCGGACGCGGCGCAAGGCGCTCTAATCCAGGCCTCGTTTCTTCAATGTAACGCTTACGCCGCCGCCCTCGCTGTAAAAAACGGTTTCCAGCTCGGGATTGGTCGTGACGGCCGTGACGTACTGCGGGTCGGCCATGCCGGGCGTGATGTTATGCGCGACGATCAGCCCGCCCGGCCGCACCTTGGGCAGCAGCTTGTTCAGGTAGTCCACATAGCCCTCCTTGTCGGCGTCGATGAAGACCATGTCGACAGGCCCGACCACCGCCGCCACCTTTTCGTGGGCGTCTCCCATGACGAGCGTGACGATGTCGTCGACGCCGGCCCGCTGGAAGTTCTGCCGGGCCAGGGCGGCACGACCCTCGTCGATCTCGAACGTCGTGAGTTTGCCGCCAGTGGCCTTCAGCGCGAGGGCCTGCCAGATTCCGGAGTATCCGTTGGAGGTGCCGATCTCGACGACGTGCTTGGCACCGATGGACTCGGCCAGCAGACGCAGCAGGCGGCCGTCCTCGATGGGCACGTTCATGTTGCCGCCGCGTTCGTTCCGGTTCATGTCGTCGAGCACGTCCAGGATCTTCTGCTCTGCAGGGCCTTTGGCCAGGGGCGGCTTGTTCTCCATCCCCCGGCCTCCTGGAGGGCCAAACCCCGGCCCGCCGGGGCGGCGCCGGCCGCCCGGGCCGGGCTGGGCCAGAAGCAATCCGGCGGCGATCAACAACGTTGCTCCCGTTACACCGATCATCATTCGTCTCGACATGGCATTCGCTCCTTTTCCAGATGGCTGTCCTTGTCGCCTGCGATCCGGGAGGCCGGCAATCCGGCCTTTGACGCATTCACCCCCATAGTGGCTCCAGAGCGGGTCCGGTTACCGCTTTTGGTTTCCTGTCCAACTCCGTACCTGTGGCGCCGTCCGGCACGACAACAGGTTTGGCTCTCAACAGACTCAGGAAGCCCACAGTGCTCCCTTCGTCTGAGGGCAAGTTATGCGCCGTCGCAGACGCCGAGCGACTTCAGTGCCTGCTTGACCTGGTCGAGGTTTTTGTAGAGGACCGCCTTCATGCCGGCCTGGATTGCGCCATCGACGAACAACTGTTTGTCGTCGATGAACACGCATTGCGAGAGGGGCACGCCGAGCTTGTGCGCGGCGCGCTCGTATATCTCGTGTTCCGGCTTGAGCGCGCCCTCGGCGCAGGAGAAGACCGCCGCATCGAACACGTCGTAGCGCAGCTCCAGGAAGAACTCCATCGCCGGTTGTTCCGTGTTCGAGAGCAGAGCGGTCTTGTAGCCCTGCATCCGCAGTTGTCCGGCCCAGCCGAAGACATCCGGCCTGGGCGAATAGACCGCGCGGAAAGCCTGGCCCCAAAGCGATGGAACCTCGGGCAGCCGACGGTTCAGGTCGGCGCAGACGCGCTGCCAGAATGTCGCTTCGGCAATCACGCCTTTCTGGAAAGGTTCACTGTGCCGATTGTGGGCCTGCTGGTAATCCGGGACACTGACCCGCAGCGCTTCGGCACAGTGCGCCATCAGTCCGGGCGCCGGATTGTCGATCAGCACGCCACCCCAGTCGAACAGGATCGCCTCGATTTGTTCCATTGCACACCACCGACACGGCAGGGCTACGCGCTCTGCAACGCGACCATCCTACCGATTTGGGGTCGCGATGTACATCGGGCTGCCCGGTGCATATAATTGCGACCGAATCGGGTTGGCTATACAGGTTCGCTCATGGAATATGTCCTAATCGCCATCGCCAGTGTCCTCGTCGGTGCCGTCGGCGCTGCCTTGGTCGTCCACGGTCTCTTGCGGCGCAGGATCGGGTCCCTGGCCCAGCAGCACATGGCCGAGGCCCAGGCTCGTGCCGTCGCGGAAGAACGCAACGCCAGGATTCCTGAACTGGAGGCGCAGATCGCCGTCCGGGACCGGCAGATTGCCGACTTGCAGCAGGAATGCACGACGCTGAAGGCCGAGCGCGCCGGACTGGCGACGCGCCTCGAAGAGCAGGAGAAGGCCGCCAAGGACAAGCTCGCTCTGCTGGACGAGGCCCGGCAGAAGCTCTCCGACGCGTTCAAGGCCCTGTCGCAGGAAGCCCTCCAGAGCAACAGCACCCAGTTTCTGGAGTTGGCCAGGACGAACCTCGACAAGTACCAGGAAGGCGCCAAGAGCGAGCTGGAGAAACGCCAGAAGGCCATCGACGAGTTGGTCAAGCCGTTGAAGGAGTCCCTGGCGAAGGTGGACGACAAGCTCGGGCTGATTGAGAAGGCCCGTGCCGGCAGCTTTGCGGCCCTGACCGAGCAGATCAAGGCGCTGGCGGCGTCAGAGGCCGATTTGAAAAAGGAGACTGCCAACCTGGTCACGGCGCTGCGCCGCCCTGATGTGCGCGGCCGGTGGGGCGAAATCCAGTTGAAGCGCGTGGTGGAGATCGCCGGCATGGTGGAATACTGCGATTTTGTGACGCAGGAGTCCTCTCCGGTCGGCGGCGGGCGCATCCGGCCCGATATGATCGTGCGCCTGCCGAACGAGCGTATCGTGGTGGTGGATTCAAAAACGCCGCTCGATGCGTACCTGGCGTCGCTCGAAGCGGCGGACGAGGTGACGCGCAAGGAGCAGCTCAGGCGTCACGCCGGACACGTGCTGACCCAGATCCAGAACCTCGGCGCCAAGAACTACTGGGACCAGTTCGCCGAGGCGCCCGAGTTCGTCGTGATGTTCCTGCCGGGCGAGATGTTCTTCAGCGCGGCGCTCGAGCAGGAGCCGCGGCTGATCGAGATGGGCGTGGAGAAGAAGGTCATCCTCGCGACGCCGACGACGCTGATTGCACTGCTCCGCGCTGTCTCGTACGGCTGGCAGCAGCAGCGGATCGCCCGGAACGCCCAGGCCATCAGCGATCTGGGCAGGGATCTGTACGATCGCATTCGTGTGCTCGTCGGCCACTTCGACGAGATTGGCCGGAACCTTGACCGGGCGACCGACGCATACAACAAGGCGGTGGGATCGATGGAAAGCCGTGTTCTCGTTTCCGCCCGCAAGTTTAAGGAACTCGGCGCCGCAGGCGGTGAGGACCTCGATGCCCCGCGCACGGTCGACGCGCGGGCCCGCGCCGTTCAGGGCGCCGAGGCCGACGCGGCGGTGTCTCTTCCCGCACCATCGGAAACGCCGCCCGAGGCCGGACGGACATAGATCCGAATCGCGGCGTCACGGTCAATGAATGGACGATTGGACAGGGCAGTGACGTTGTTCAGGACGCGTGCGGCGTTCCCATTGTTGGAGAAGGTACACCGCCGCCACAAAGATAGTGGTGGCGAGGATCAGAACGAGTCCCAATCGCCAATCAAGATGTCTTCTCGCCATCAACTCCGCCTTTCCACACCTGCGCTTTCCTGGCGTGTCGTTAAGACGCGCACGTTCGTAGTGACGCTGTAAGGCGCTGTCGTTGCCGGGACCAGTATGCCCTCACGGGCGCACTGCAAACCCCGGGAGTCGCGCGTCCCACGGGCTCTTCCAGAGCAGGGAATCCCTCCTGTAATGCGACATGCGAAGTGAAAATCCACGCTGATCCCGCCGCCGCACGACCCTCCATGTCTCTGCATTACAGTATACCCGGGGACAGTGCGTCCGTCAACCAGAAAAACCCTGGGGCGTGAAGAGGTGAAGAGGGGAGGCCCGTGAAAACAACGGCGGGCCGTGGATGGGTCCGCGGCCCGCCGCGATGATCTGTGTTGTCTGCCTGCCGGGCAGGCTGTTGTGACGTGGCCTATCGGACCGGCCGCCCGACGAGAATGTCGTCGATGTAGAATGTGCCGCTTCCGCCGGCGCTCGGGCTGTTGCGATTGCCCACGCCGACGTAGATCGTACGGACCCTCGCCAGATTGACACCGGCGGCGCTGAAGGTGCTCAGCGGGATCTGCCATTCCTGCCATTCGACGGCGAGGGCCGCGTCCGGGTTCGAATGCAACGCCGTGGCAACGTGCCCGGCGCTGTCCTCCAGGGCGACATACAGCGTAGCCGGGGCGTTGCCCGCTTTGCCCTGGAAGTACAGGGTCAGCGTGTCGGCCGCTCCGATGGTCCAGTCCTGATCGGCTGCAAACGTGCGGGACCCTTCGGAGTAGAACGGCGCATTCGCGTTGTCGTAGGCCAGAGGCATGGACTGCCGACCGTCGTGGACGATCTTCCGCTCGGCAAACGGTGCGTCGATGTACCCGACCATGGAGCCGGTGCCGTTGGTCCATCCGTCGATCCAGGTCTGATAGATCGTCTGGCCGGCGTCGACGTCGTCGGTATAGCCTTCGAAGTCATCGACGACGAAGTACTCCTGCGTGACGAAGCTCCACAGTGCGCCTTCCCACGTCGTGGTGCTCTCGGCGTCGTTGACCTCGTCCACCTTCCAGTAGTACGTGGTCCCGAAGTTGAGCGCGCCGGGGGCGTACTGATTCTCGGCGATCGAACCGAGCAGCGCGGTTCCATCCGTCACAGCGGACGCATCCGCGCCGAAGCAGACGTTGTGCGTCGCCGCGTCACGGCCGGGACGCCAGGCCAGAATCGGCTCGACACTCACGTCCGTCGCTCCGTCGGCCGGCTCGGGATACCTGGCTTGCGTGGGAATGTAGAGGAAGCGCACCTCGCTGAGGCCGTATTGCGGCATGTTGCCCCATGTGCTGTTGGCGGTCAGCCGTACGGAGCGGACCGCCGCGCCGCCAAAGTCGACAGTGGTGTTGGCGGCGTAATTGGCCTTGGCGATCGCCCGGGCAAACTCCACATCGCCGAGCGTTGTCCAGGTTTCGCCGTCGGCGGAATACTCCACGGTGACATCCTTGAACCCGAAGCCGAGCACCAGCTCGAATTCAACGTTGTAGTTCCAGACGAGCATCTGGTGCAGCTTCACCGTGCGACCGAAGTCATACTGAATCCAGACAGGGGTTTCGGCGCCCGGCGTGGCCTGCCACATGTCCGTGCTCTTGGTAGAGTGTCCATCGTTTTCGTTGAGCCCGGAGCCGTCGATGGTCTTCTCCGGCCCGGACCCGGGGGCGGAGTCCGCGTTGGTGGTCACAACGATGTCTTCGACTGCGTAGGCAAACGGCTCGGTCGTGAAGCTCCAGAGGAGCCCCTTGAAAATGGTCGAATCAGGGGCGGCGTTGACTTCGTCGATGCGCCAGTAGTACGTCCGGCCATATTCCAGAGGGGTCTGGGGCACGTAGGTGGTCTCACTCTGTCCCTGGCTGACGAGGATTCCGCGGGGGTCGGTCCGGCTGGCGCTGTTCACGTCATCCAAGGAGGTCCCGAGATAGACGTCGTGCGTCGCGGCGTAGATGCCCGCCGTCCAGCCCAGGGCCGTCTCGCACCACACGTCGTTGGCCTCGTGTGCGGGGCTCGGGTTGCTGGCCAGCTCGGCCGGCGTCAGGCGGATGCCCTGCATCAGCACCTGAATCTCCTGCTGGCTCAGCGCCCGGGTGAACAGGCAGAATTCGTCCATCAGGCCGGTGAACGGACGTGCGTTGTCAATGTTGTATCCGACGCGCGCGCCCAGACCCCAGTCACCGGCGATCTCGGCGCCCGCCGTGACGTTGGCCGTCTGGATGATCTCTCCGTTGATGTGCAGGGTTCCTTTGGCGGCCGCCTTGTCATAGGTGCCCGCATAATGGGTCCATTCGTCCCAGACGACGGTTCCCGCCTGGATGTCGAACATGGTGACCCCTCCGGCGGACCGCAGCAGCCAGCGGAAGTTGCCTCCGCTGCGAAACTCGGGGTGGACCAGCCAGGTCGAATCCTGGGCGCGGGCGTTGAAGATCGCGTGGTGATCGCCCGTGTTCTCGCACTTGGCCCAAGCCGCCAGCGTGATCGCCGAGGTGGGAATATACTCGGGCGGAACACTCGGGCCGTCGAGGTCGAGGTAGGAGGTCTTGGCGAATTTGGCGGCGCCGCCATACAGACCGAGCGGTTCGAATGTGACGCTGCCTTTCACAGTCCCGTTGCGGCCCTTGCCGGACTGGTCCATGACCATGTCCGTGAACTCGTCGTTGTAGGAGTAGTAGATGACCAGGTCCGGGTCGGTGCCGAGATTGATCGCGCCGGAAGCCGGAATCGGCGCCAGGAGCACCAAAGCGAGAAGCATCACTTTTTTCGACATGACAATCCTCCTTCAGAAAGAAACCTTCGGCTGGCATTCTGGCTGCACGAGCCAACGCTGTTCTGTCACTGTTCCTCCGGCGTCGCCAGACCGACGCGGATATCATCGAGGAAGAACCGGCCGGAGCCGCCCGCCATCGGATGGTCCCGGTTGCCTGCGCCAACGCACAACTTCGCGACGTTCGTGACATCCACACCGTTCGCACCGAGCGCGCCGAGCGGAATCTGCCATGCCTGCCACTCGCCGACGGTAAGCACGTCGGCGCTGGGGTGTGTGACGGTTGCGGTCCGCCCGCGGTCGTCTTCGAGGGTGATATACAGCGTCTCGGGATCGTTGTCCGCATCGCCCCGGACGTACAGCACCAGAGCCTCGGCGCCGCCGGCGGTCCAGTTCTGGGGTTCCCACCAGGCGCGTTCGATTTCGGAATACCACGGTGACACCTGGTTGTCGTAGGACACGGGCATGGACTGCCTGCCGTCGTGAACGAGCGTCCTCTCGACAAAGGGGGCTTCGAGATAACCGGCGATGGAGCCGGTCCCATTGGTCCAGCCGTCGATCCAGGTCTGGAAAACGGTCTGGCCGGCGTCGACGTCATCGGTATAGCGCTCGAAATCATCCACGACGAGGTACGTGCTGGTGGTGAAGCTCCAGAGGTCGCCTTCCCACACCGCGGGGCTCTCGGCGTCGTTGACCTCGTCGATCCGCCAGTAGTATGTCGTCCCCAGGGTGATCGTCAGGGCGTCGAGCGGATAGCGATCTTCCATGACGGTGTCGATTGGAGCTGTGCCGTGGACGACCGCCTGCTCGTCGGCGCTGAAGTGTACCTGGTGCCGTGCGGCCTCGCGTCCGCCACGCCAGCGCAGCACGATCTCGGGCGTCACGCCCGTTTCCTGCGACGCTGGCTGCGGCGCCCGCGCGTGCGCCGGGACCTGATAGAACCGGACCTCGCTGAGGCCGTACTGGGGCAGCACGCCCCAGCCGCTGTGGACGGTCAGCCGCACGTATTTCGCCGGCGCGCCCCCGAAGTCGACCGTTGTATTGTGAGCATATCCGTTCGTCGCGGGTGCCTGGGCGAACTCGAAATCGCCCAGGGTCGTCCAGCTCGCGCCGTCGGCCGAATACTCAATCCTGACGAGCCTGAGCCCGAAGCCGAGAACCCGCTCGAACTCGACGTTGTAGTTCCAGACCCACATCTCGTGCAGTTGATAGACCCGGCTGAACTCGTACTGAATCCAGACCGGCTCGTTGCCGGAAGGCAGGCCCAGCCACATATCCGTGCTCTTGGTCGAGTGGCGGTCGTCCGCGTCCAGGCCGGACCCGTTGACGGTGTTCTGGGGCCCGGCGTCCGCTTCGGACGTGGCGTTGCTGGTAGCGGCGATGTTCTCGATCGCGTAGGCGTACGGCTCGGTCGTGAAACTCCAGACGTCTCCCTTGAAGATGGTGTAGTCGGGCGGTCCGTTGACTTCGTCGATCCGCCAGTAGTACGTCCGGCCGATCTCCAGGTGACCGGGCGGATCGTACGTGTCGGCCTCCTGCCCCTGACTGACGAGTACGCCGAGCGGATTGGCCCGCGTGGCGTTGTTGACATCCTCGAACACCGTTCCGAGGTAGACATCGTGTGTATCGGCGTACAGTCCGGGGACCCAGCTCAGGTTTGTGTCGCGGTACACATCGGTCTGCCCATACGCGGGGTCAAGGGGCTTATAGGCCCTCTCCGTGATCGGTGCGATGGCGGTAACGGTAGTCAGTCCGGGGTTTCTCAGATTGAAGTCGATGTCGAAGCGTCCGGCCCCGGCGTAGGCCGTGATTCGGCCGGTACTGATGAAGGTCTCAATCGCCGCGCGCCGATCGCCCTCCAGGGTCAGCGTGCCCACGGTGATGTCGATCAAGCCGGTTGGCGACATCCGGAGGCCGTCGCTGCCGACGTTCACCGTGCCGCCATGCAGGTACAGTTGTCCGGCCCGGCCGGTCGCGGTGGGAATGACCAGTTCTTTCGCATTGACCGTGCCGCCCGTCATGATCCACGTCCCTTCGCCGCCACCCCATCCGAGCTCGAACTCGGCGCCTGTGGTGATGGTGCCGCCGGTCATCGTGAACGTGCCGTGGCAGTTGGCTCCGTCGCCCCACCAGATCCAGCTTCCGACGTCAAGGGTGCCGCCGGTCATCGTCATGGTGGGTTCGCCGGCCACTTCGCACGCCAGGCCGGCCACCTTGGCCGCCATGCCGTCCTGAATTACCGGGCCGTTCGGCGCGGCCGCCGCAGGCACGTCGATATACGCCTCATCGGCGGCGGTGGGGACCTTGCCTGTTTCCCAGTTGGCCGGGTTGTCCCAGAGCTTGTCGCCGCCGGCGCCCGTCCAATGGAGTGTAGCGGCCCGCAGGTCCATCGGGGCGATCCAGACCAATAGCGATGCGAAACAGACCCGGCAGATCAGTCTCCTGTCCATGATGGTCCTCCTTCCCACAAAGAAAGCTGCATCAGGACCTCCGACTCGGCGTGTGCCTCTGGACCGGCCTGTGCACCTTACCGCCGCTTTGTCTCCGTCCGGCAGGGGCACGATCCTACGCCCGAGATACGGGCTCTCAGAATACCTACTTCATACCACATCTCCCGGCCTCTACGCAAGTGGAAATTCCGATGCGATGGCCCATTTTGCGTCTTGCCGAGCAAGCCAAAGAGCCTTGACGCTGGTGGCAGGCGACGTCATTCTATAGCGCTCATTGTGAGGCGGTCCTGAGGCGGTTCGGGTCGGGAGCGCTCGGGCAGAAAGGGAAGTGTTCATTTACGTACGGGGCGTGACTATGGCACAGACGTCTTCTTCCGGCTTGGGCGGTTCGACGCGGAAAGCGCGCGTGATTCCGCATGGAATTGTGTGGCCGTTCATCCTGTTGTCCTCGCTCTTCCTGGCGTGGGCGATACCCAACAACATGACGGACACCATGCTCGCGGCGTTCAAGCGAATCATGAGCCTGTCGGATTCGAGGACGGCGTGGATCCAGGTTGCCTGCTACTTCTTCGGCTACGGATGCTTCGCCCTGCCCGGGGCCCTGTTCATCAAGAAGTATACGTACAAGTCCGGCGTGCTTCTCGGGCTGGGGCTGTTTGCCGGCGGCGCGATGTTGATCTATCCGGCCGGTCTGGCCGCCGGGCTGAGCATGTACCTGTGTTTCATGCTGTTTCTGGTGTCCCTGGTGATCCTCTTCGCGGGACTGTCGGTTCTCGAGACCGCCACCAATTCCTACGTATGCGCGATCGGCTCGGAACTGACCGCCACGCAACGTCTGAACTTCGCTCAGTCGTTCAATCCGTTCGGTGCGATCACCGGTGTGGTCGTGAGCCAGGTCTTCGTGCTCTCTCAACTCAATGTCCTGACGGCCGAGCAGAGGCAGACGCTTCCTCCGGCCGAGCTGGCCGCGATTCAGAAGGCAGAGTTGCATGCCGTGACCATGACTTACTTCGTCATGGGATTGGTCATGGCGGGTCTGTTCCTGGCGATCTACCTGACGAAGATGCCGAATCTCAAAGAGGATGACAAGCGACTGGACCTGAAGAACACGTTTGGCCGACTGTTGCGAAATGGAAACTACGTCTGGGGTGTCATTGCCCAGTTCTTCTACGTCGGCGCTCAGATCGCGGTGTGGTCGTACATCATCCGATATGTTCTGATCCAAATGGACCTCGATGCGGTCGTCGCGAGCCTGGGAGACGGCGTCGCGCCCGAGGTCATCATCGCGAAGTTGCGCAGTCTGGAGCCGATTGCGGCCGGGTTCTACAACGTCTGTGAATGGGTCGGGCTCGATGCCCTGCTCCCACGAACGGCCGAGCAAGCCGGGGGAACGTATTACATTCTGTCGCTGATTCTGTTCGTGATCGGCCGCTTCACCTGTACGCTCGTCATGGACTTCGTCAAGCCGCGGAACCTCCTGACTGCCTTGTCCGCCATCGCCGTGGCCTGCTGTCTGATCACGATCTATGCGACCGGTTTCATGGGTATCTATGCCCTGATGATGATTTCCTTTTGTATGTCCCTGATGTTCCCGACCATCTACGGGCTGGGCATCGCGGGGCTGGGGGAAGACACGAAGGTGGGAGGCTCGGGCATGGTGATGGCGATCGCCGGTGCGGCGGTCTTGACCCAGATTCAAGGCGCTGTCTCGGACGGGTTCGGCAGCATCAAGGTGGCCTACTGGGTTCCTGCCATCGCGTTTATCATCGTGGGATTCTACGGGGCCGTCATTTGTCGAATACACCAGCATCGCCAGCCGGTGGCCGAAGGCCGTTAGATCGGCCGGCGGGTTTCGGATTGCGGATTCGCCGAGGCCACCCAATCCGAAATCCGCAATCCCCAATCCACAATTAGCGTCGAAGAGCCTTGACGCGGGTGGCACGCGACGTCATTCTATGGCGACCTTTGCGGGCTCGCATCGTGGCGAGACCCGGGCAGAGAACTCTTCAGTACAAGTCAGTACAAGGCGCTACCTATGGCAGGCACTCCCTCCCCGGATGCCAGCGGCAACAGCCCGCGGGCGCGTGTGGTTCCCCCTGACATCCTCTGGGCCTTCGTCCTGGTGACCAGTCTCTTCGCCATGTGGGGGTTCGCCAACGACATCACCAATCCGATGGTGGCGGCGTTCAAGAACATCCTGCTGCTGAGCTACACGGAAAGCGCGCTGGTTCAGTTCGCCTTCTATGGCGGCTACTGCGTGATGGCGATCCCGGCCGCCCTGTTCATCAAGCGGTTCCGCTACAAGACGGGCATCCTCGTGGGTCTGGCGCTGTATACCACCGGTTGTCTGCTGTTCATCCCGTCGGGCTGGATGATGGCCTTCTGGGCCTTTCTGGTCTCCTATTTCGTGATGACCTGCGGCCTGTCCTTCCTCGAAACCAGCGCCAACCCGTATGTTCTGGCCATGGGACCGGAGGAGACCGCCACGCAGCGTCTGAACTTCGCCCAGGCTTTCAATCCGATCGGATCGCTCACGGGAATGCTGGTTGCCAAGAACCTGATTCTGGCCCGCCTCGACACGACGAGTGAGGAGACCCGGCGTGTGCTCCAACAGACCGCGCCGGAGCAGTTCGCCGCGATCCGGCAGCACGATTTGGATATCATCATCGGCCCGTACATGGCACTCGGACTGGTGGTGCTGGTGGCCCTAGTGGTTTTTGCCGTAGCGCGCCTGCCCCGCAGCAAAGGCGATGACGACACGTCACTGAACGTGGGTCCGACCCTCAAACGTTTGTTTCGCAACCGCAAGTACCTCGAAGGCGTCGTGGCGCAGACGTTCTACGTCGGCGTTCAGATCATGGTCTGGACGTTCATCATTCAATACGGCGTCAACGAACTGGGTCTGACCGCAGAAAAGGCTCAGGGTTACAACATGGTGGCGATGGTCATCTTCGTCAGCAGCCGGTTTGTCTGCACGTACCTGCTCCGGTACATAAGTCCGGGCGGACTGCTCATGACTCTGGCGATTGGTGGAGGTGCGCTGGTCGTGGGCACGATCTTCATCCGGGGGATGCTCGGTTTGTACTGTCTGATCGGTGTCTCCGCCTGCATGTCGCTGATGTTCCCGACGATCTACGGGATTGCCTTGAAGGGGCTGGGGGACGATGCCAAGCTCGGCGCGGCCGGACTGATCATGGCCATCGGCGGCGGCTCGGTCATGCCGCCGCTCCAGGCCAGGATCATGGACATGGATGCCTTCAACCTGGGCTTCCTGACCTTGTCGAGCACCCGGGCGTCGTTTGTGCTGCCGCTGATCTGCTTCGTGGTCATCGCCATCTTCGGGTTCCGGACCTCGAAGGTCCATGGTCACACGTACTGAGGCATTCCTGACGAACGCGGGTTAGACACAGGTCGCTTCGGCCTGCCATGCCGCGTCGGACCTGTCCGAGGTCGTCTTGGACAGGTCGGCGCATCCACGTCGTTCATGCTTTGTCAAAGGTGGTAATCGCCTGCGGCCTCGGGTTGATAGAGCAACTCATCGACCTTCATGCGTCCGCGAATCCGCTCGCCTACGCGCCGTCCGAGGAGCGACAGGCCCACGGGGCTCAGAATCGAGACGCTCACTTCGCCCGTGGTGTTTTCGGCGGCGGCCTCCATCGGGAAGGGCAGGGAGAAGATCATGGATCGATTGTTGCGATCATCCCTCACACGGACCTTTGAATTCAGTGTGACCACATCCTGGGGGATCTCGCGGGAGGGAACGACATCGGCCTTCTCCAGGAGCATCTGGAGGCGTGCGGCCTCCTTCCGCCGGGAAGCGTCGTGGCGGTCCAGTTGCCTCAGCAGGGTCTGAAGGCGGGCGCGGTCAAAGTCCGTGATCTGCAGCCCCTGCGGTGACGCAGTGCGGGAAGCCGGCGTGGGATGTCGACGAGCCTGGGTCAATCGAATCCGTCGCCGGCTGCAGAAGTCACTGACTCGCTCGGCGATCAACTCCATCTGGCGTTCCGACAGTCCGCCCTCAAGAACCGTGTCCGGCGCCATGAAGAAAATGTCGTGCTTCTCCGTGGTGTGCATCGTGGGCAGGCAGCACAGCCGGTCGTTCCACCAGCACAGGTGAAAGTACTGTCGACCTTCCCGGGGACGATCGGCAATGGTTTGCGTCAGGATCTCTCGCAGTTCTTTCGAAGTCATGATCCTTATCCTTCCAACAGCAGACATTGTTCCGGCGGTCCCTGTGGCGCCGCCAAATCCCTGGATCGTTTGCTCTCCGTGTGCCGCCAAAAAAAAGCCGGCGTCGAAGGCCGGCTTGTACTTGCCAGAGTATCCGCCGACCGTCAGAGGTTCCACCCACAGCACGAGGACGCGCAATCCGGCCGCCAACATACAACGGCCGGCGCAGCAACCGCTCCGGACATGGTCGTCCGGGGCGGCTCAAAGACGGCTCTGGATGAATCGTTCACTTGTAGGGTCCTGTCGTTTCGCGATTTGCTGCTTATTCTCACTCAGCATAGCATGCCGGCGCGATTCTGTCAAGCGCGTTTGGCCATGCAGAACGACAAGGCGACTCGCCGGCCGGTCGGGACGCAGCAAGACCCCGTCCGGCTCGGGTCGTATCGGATGCGGGCTCAGAAGGTCATGCCGACGCTGAAGATGTACTTCACGTCGGTGCTGCTGCGGCCTTCGGCCGGCGTGGCGTCGTAGTTGAAAATCGTCTTGAAACTGGCGAACATGGTCTTGGTCAGGCTCGCTCGCAGCTCTGCCGTGGTGGTCAGATAGTAATCGGAGAACTTCTCGAGGGCCGGATAGTAGGTCAAGTCGTGGAGGAACTTGACGGTGTTGTTCAGTTGATGGTCGAAATTGTACCCCGCCTGGGCCGACAGCTCGCTGTTGCTGTCGGTCGCGTTGTCGAATTTCTCGTAGAGCGACGCCAGACCGACCGAGGTGGAGAAATTCGTCCTGGGTGACTCGATCCACTGGTAACCGGCACCACCGCCGACCACGACGCGTCGGTCCAGCTCGGCGATGGCGTCTTTTTCGTAGCTGCCGTTGACGAAGCCGAAGAACTTCTTCGAGAAGAAGTAGTCATACTGGGCCTTCGCCCGCCACCAGTCTTCGGTGGTCCTCTCCTCGCCGGTGTCGGGGTCTTCCTGTTTTCCTCTGGCGTAATCGGCGCTGGCCGTGGTGCGGTCCTTTTCGCTGCGTCGCGCGAGGCTGATATTGGCGTTGACGGCTTCGGTCGAGGTGTTGCCGCTGGTGGCGGTCACGCCAGCGGAGATGCTTCCCGTCCACTTCACCGGGGGCTTGGGCGGCGGGTTCATCGAGGCCAGGTCGGCCAATTGGAAGGTCTGTGCCCGCAAGGTCGTGCCGGTGTCGATGGCGAAGGTGCCTGGTTCGGCCGCCAGAATGGGTTGACTCAGGACGGTGCCGTCCTTGAGGTGGACCTCCGCAGGCCCCGTTGTGCTGAAGGTCAGGACGTCCGCCAGGGCGACGGTCACTTCGCCCGCGGCGTCTGCCTTGAAGACGAGCTTGCCGTCGGTGAGCCGGACGAGCGTGCCGGTGAGCCGGTCTCCGTTCTTCAGGTAGAGCTCGTCGGCCTGCACCATGGCCGACAGCAGGCCAAGGCAGATTGCGGTCAATACGAGGGTACGGTACATTCTCGGGCCTCCTTTCAATCAGTTCACGTGGCAGACATTGCACGGCGCATTCGCCGGACGGTTCTTCTCGCCCTCACGTCCTTCCCCCTGCGGCGGCCACCAGGTTGCCGTTCTTGAGATGCACATCGCGCTGCGGGAATGGTATTGTAAGCCCATTTGCCTCGAGTGCAAGCTTAATCTGGGCGGTTAAGTCAAAATAGGTTGGCCAGTAGTCGGCGCAGTTCACCCAGGGGCGGACGACGAGGTTGACGCTGCTCTCGGCCAGCTCCGAGACAGCCACGACAGGAGCCGGGTCGGGCAAAATCCGCCGATCCCCGGCCAGAACGCCCTCGATGACCTCTTTGGCCTTTTTCATATCATCTTCATAGGAAATCCCGATCACCAGATCCACACGACGGGTCCCGTTGATCGTGTAGTTGCTGATGTTGCCTCCCATGACCTGAGAGTTCGGAACGATGATCCGCACGTTGTCAGGGGAACTCAGAATGGTGGTGAAGATGCCGATTTCCTTGACAGTGCCCTTGGCGCCGCCGGCCTCGACGAAGTCACCGACCCGCAAGGGTTTGAAGATCAGCATCAGAACACCCGCGGCGAAATTTGACAGCGAGCCCTGGAGCGCCAGGCCGACGGCCAGGCCCGCGGCACCGAGCACCGCGATGAACGAGGCCGTCTGAACGCCCACGTTGGCCAGTGCCGCAATGACCACGAATGTGAGCATCCCCACGTAGGACAAGTCCTTGATGAACTGCACCAGCATCAGGTCCATCTTGGCCTTGGTCATGGCCGTGCCGGCCAGGTTCGAGAGCAGCCTGGCCACCCATCGGCCGACGATGAAGATGAGCACGGCGCCGAGAATCTTCAGCCCGTACTTGGCCAGGTATGCATAGACCTGGCTGAGAACGTCCTGCATCTTGCTCACGCTGAGGTTGCTCAGGTCCAGGGGATTTGCCGCCGTTGCGTTCGGGTCGCTCGCGGCCGCCGACGTCGTCGCGGCGGTGAGCATCACGGCCCCCAGCACGATCCATCCAGCTCCTGCCAACAGAGTATTCCGGTTTCTCATCGTCCATCCTTTCATATGCGAGACCTGCAATCCTTGACCGATCCCATGGACGAACCATTGGGGTCTCAGCAAGGGAACCACGATCTGCGTCCTCCGGCTGGATGCGGGGTACGCATACAGAGTATTCCTTCTTCAGCCGCGAGCCTGCGCGTGACCGTTCAACGTCCGAGTCGGTGAACATGGCTTCTGCGTGTGGGTTTGGGCCGGAGATGCGTATTTTTCTTCCCCATGGTTCTACCAGCGACTCTGTGTGCCTTGCGTGGAGATTATACTACTGTGTGGCTGAAAATACAGTTCTATAATTCTCCGGTTGTTCGTGCGGATTTCCCATTGCCTCGGCCGGCGTCCGGGACCGTGGCATGGGAGGAAGCCCCCGGCCGCCAGACCACGTCTATCACCTGCATCGCGTCTGACATTAGGGGTATCCGTACATCGCGGGATCGTCTATAATGAGGCTCTATTCGAGAAAGAGCTATGAAGCCTACGCATGAAAAACTGACGGATTCCGAGCTTCTCCTGCACTACATGGAGGGTGACGAGGCCGCCTTTGGCGAGATCGTCAACCGGTACAAGAACAGTCTCTACGCGTTCCTGCGGCAATTCCTCAATCGCACGGACCTCGTCGAGGACGTTTTTCAGGAGACGTTCCTCCAGCTCTTCAACAGTCGCGAGAGCTTCGATTCGGACCGGCCGCTGAGACCGTGGCTGTTCACGATCGCGGCCAACAAGGCCAAAGACGCCCTCCGCAAGGCCCAGCGGACCAGCGCCGTGCCCATCGGAGCGATCTCGGAGGAACAGGACATGTCGTTCGACGAGATGCTCAACACCCTATCGTCCAATAACAGTATCCCCTACGATGAGCTGGAAAGGAATGAGACCGCCGCCCGCGTCGACGAGGTCATCGCGAACATGCCGGAGAACCTGCGTCAGATCCTGCTGATGGCCTATTTCCAGAGATTTTCGTACAAACAAATGGCCGACGCCCTCAGTATACCCATTGGGACTGTCAAGAGCCGCTTGCATGCGGCCGTCGCCCGGTTTGGCAAAGATTGGCAAGCACTTACAGGGAGTCAAGAGGTCAAATGACGTCGTTCACTGATCGGCATCGAGAACTGTTGTTTGATTACTCTTTGGGTCTGACATCCGAAAGCGAGACGGTGGAAGCCGAGAGGTTGTTGGCGGAATCTCCGGAAGCAGTGATCCTTTACGATACGTTGCGAAGCGTTCTTTCTCCCCTGGACGCTCTGGAAGTTGAGCCGTGCCCGGAGGAGCTGGCCGCCAGAACGGTCGTGCGTCTGAAGGAAGCTTCGCAGGCCGCCTTGCGGCCGGGGCGACCGGAGGAGCTGCGCCGGGTCGAGGAGGCCCGCCCCACGATGATCCGGATCCCCTTCTGGAGAAACTGGGGGGACATCGCCGCCGTAGCAGCCGTCCTTGTCTTGTTCGTCGGAGTCCTGTTGCCGACGCTGAGTTTCGCCCGACAGCAGTATTGGCGATCGCGATGCCAGGCGAATCTGGGGGATGTCCAGGAGGGAATGGTCCGGTATGCCGGCGACCACGACGGCCAGCTTCCCAGCGTACCAGTGGAGGCGGGTGCCCCCTGGTATAAGGTTGGCTACCAAGGTCCTGAGAACCATTCCAACACGCGTCGCGGTTGGCAGCTTGTCAGAGAGAAGTATGTGTCCCCGGACAAGTTCCTCTGTCCGGCCAGGCCCCTCGACGGAAAGGTTTCTTTCGAGAACCTGAAGGTGGAAGACTACTGCGACTTCCCCGAGCGCAGGTTTATCTCGTTCAGCATTCGAATCGGGTGCCCGCAATCGAGAGAGACCAGTTCCGGGACCCGCAGGGTGCTTGTGGCAGATCTGAATCCTCTTGCCGAAAGGCTGCCCGCGGACCATTCCACAGAGTTCCGGTTGCGTGTGGATGAGGAGTTGCTCCGGGCAAACAGCCGGAACCACGGGGGCCGCGGGCAGAACGTCGCCTTTAGCGACGGCTCCATTCAGTTCATTCGGGAGAGGCACACGAGTCTTTCCGAGGACGACATCTTCATGCTGGCGGAGATCACCGACGGTTGTGAAATGCGCGGCTACGAACGTCCCTGCTCCGAGACGGACGTATTCGTAGCTCCCTGAGCGGTAGGACAGGCGGGTGTCACGTGTCCCGGCCGCACGCGTTGGCCAGGCAGATTCGTGCGTTTCGCTGGAGAATGTCCCGCCCGGTCCTGCGGATGGGGGAATCGGCAAATCTCGCTTGAAACGATTCCTCGCTCAACGCCAGCACCTCTTCCAGGTTCAGGCGCGTATTCTCCGTCCGAACTCGCAGGTTCCTGTTCGCACGCGGCGGTGCGGCTTGCTGATAAGGGCATGCCAGTACGCAGTCGTCGCAGCCAAAAACCTTGTCACCGATCTTCGTCGCCAGTTCGGGCGGGACAATCCCCTGGTGCTCGATGGTCAGATAGCTGATACATTTCTGTGCGTCGAAGCTGCCGTCGGTCTGCAGGGCGCCGGTCGGACAGGCCCGGACGCAGCGGTCGCAGGCGGCGCAGGCGCCGAGGTTTGTCTGGTCCGGTTCCAGCTCGACGGTCGTCACCAGTTCCCCCAGGAAGACTTGGGGACCGAGCCGCGGGTGGATCAGCATGTGACTGGTCCCGATGAAGCCCAGACCCGCGCGAACCGCCAAGGCCCGTTCGGCCAGCGGGACGGAGTCCACACAGGCTTTGAATCGGTGTCTCCGGTCTGACCGTGCGCGAACGAAGTCGGCCAGTTCGAACAGCAATGGTTTCATGAACTCGTGATAGTCCTGGTACCAGGCGTATTGGGCTACGACACCCGTTCGGTGGGGTTTCTGCAGGGGCGCGGGTGGACCATCCGGCTTGTAGTTCAGAGCCACGACGATCACCGACTGCGCCCCTTCGAGCAAGGCCGCCGGATGGACGCGCTTCTCGAAGTTGCGGTGCATGTACGTCATCCGGCCGGCGTGGCCGGCCCGCAGCCACGTCTGAAGGCGTGCGACGTCAGCGTCCCCGATAGGCGACGCGTCGGTGATTCCCACGGCATCGAATCCGAGCGTAAGGGCCCGATCCTTAATCTCCTGTTCGAGGGTCATGGAAGCCATTATACTACCCCCGGCTTGGAGTTCACCCGACAGACAAGGATCGGAGGTTGTTTATGGAGAACATCAACGCAATACCGGCATGGGGGATCGGCGTGCTCCTGGTGTGTCTCTCGTCTTTCGCAGGGGCCGAGACCGTTGTGACGTGGGACTTTACGCAGGGCGCCCAGGGGTGGACCGGGAACAACTTCGTCGAGGACCTGACTGCCGGCTCGGAGGGCTTGGCGTTCGGCTCGACGGGGATCGACCCGTGGCTCGAGGGGCCTGCGGTGGATTTGCCCGAAGGCTCGATGACACGCGTCACCGTGACGATGAAGTCCGACGCCGACAGTGGCGGCGAGCTTTTCTACGGTCGGCATTTCGAGGCCGGACGGTCCGTTCGTTTCATGGTGACCGACGATGGACAGTGGCATGACTACGCGCTGATGATCCGTGAACCGCTCGGATCGGGCACGCGTTTTCGTCTCGACCCGGCCACCGGCCCGGGCTCGATCGTGGTCCGTTCCATCCGGGTGGAGTCTCTGGCCGCTGTCGCTCCACCGCCGCTGAAAAAGCCGCAACGCCTCGATGCGGCCCGGGCGGACCTGGCGTTGGTCCAATCCGGCGATTTGCTTCTGAGGCACTCGCCGGGGCGGTGGGGCGATTTCCTTGTTGAATGCGGCGGTACCGAAATGGCAGCGGGGCACGCGTCGGAGATTATCGGCATCATGCTTGACGGGCAGCCTCAATGGCTCGATCTCTCGTCCGCGCGGCTTACCTGCGACGTGACATCCGGTGGTCTTACATGTGTCGCGACGCTGACCGATTCGGATGGAGGCCATTGGCGACTGACGCGGCAGGTCTCGCCGGGACGGGTCCTCGGAACGCTCGTGGTGGACACGGAATTCGTGACCGACCGGGACCGCGAAGTTGTTTACCTGCCTTGGCTGACCGTGTTTGCGGGACTCGATACCTTCGGCCCGCGCAAGACTCAGGGGCTTCTGGCGGGCCTGGAATACCTGGAGGATGAGCCCAGCAGCAGCGAAGCGGACATCAGGACGCCAGAGCATGTCCGCCGCGTGCCAGACCCGATCAAGATCACGTTTCCGCTGATGGCCATTGCCCACCAGGATCGCTACGTCGGATTGATCTGGGAGCCATCCGACCTGGTGGCGCCTGTGTTCGACTCGCCCGATACGATTTACGGCAGCGGCGCTGGTGTGATGGCGCTGACCGCGCCGGCGGTAGGCGACCTACGCTTCGAAAACGACTTGGCGGCGCACACGCCATTTCGGCTTCCGGCGGACCGCCCGCTCCGGTCACGTATTGTGATCATCGGCGGCGAGGGTCAGACGATTGTCCCCGCGGTCGAGAAATACGTCCAGGTTCGAGGGCTTCTGCCTGTTCCGGTGTTCGAGGGCGGATTCGATGCGGCGGTGACGCTGCTGGCGCACGGCTGGCTGGATTCGGCGATCAACGAGGGCGGCCTGTTCCGCCATGCGGTCTGGGGGAGTGCCTTCAGGCCTCAGCCCGCCTGCGATGCGCCTGTCTATATGGACTGGCTTGCACGTCACTGTGACGATATCGATCTGGCCGGGCGGCTGCACGACGCCCATGCCCTGGCGTTGAGCAAGCTGCCGGCCGGCGGCTCGTACTGGGGCACGGTTTCCCATGTGCGGACCCCGACGCCGGCGCTGGTCCTGGGTAATGTGGAATCCTACGTGCGATTGCGGCAATCCGAAGCCGTCGCCATGCTGAAGAACTTCGACGCGCAGGGGATCAAGCACTATCAGCCGGGCAAGGTGGACTATTCGAGAGGACACTTCACGTACCACGCCAACGGACTGGCCGCCGCCGACGTGACGCAGATTCTCGAAGCGGCGACCCTGTCGGCCGATCCCCGGCTTATCGAGCAGGGTCTGGCGCTGCTCGACAAACAGACGGACCTGTATGCCGGCACAGTTCCGCGCGGGGCGCAGACCTGGGAAGTGCCTCTGCACACGCCGGACATTCTCGCGTCCGCCTACATGGTCAAGGCCTACACACTGGGTTTCGTCCTTTCGGGCCGGCCCGACTATCTCGAACAGGCTCGATACTGGGCCTGGACGGGGGTGCCGTTTGTCTATCTGGCGAACCCGACGAAAGGCGCCGTGGGACCCTACGCGACGATCGCGGTTCTGGGCGCGACAAACTGGAAAGCGCCGATCTGGTTTGGCCAGCCGGTCCAGTGGTGCGGCCTCGTCTACGGTTCAGCGCTGCATCAACTCGCTCAGTACGACTCGTCCGGACCCTGGCGGATGCTTGCCAAGGCCATCACGGCAACCGGGCTCCACATGACCTGGCCTGAAAGCGACCCCAAGCGGCAGGGCCTGCTGCCCGACTTCTTTCACCTCAGGGCGCAGATTAGCGACGGACCCGCCATCAATCCGGGCACCGTTCAGGCGCATCTGCCCGAGCTGTTCGCGCAGGGCCGACTCTACGACGTCCGCAGGATAGAAGGGCGGAACTGGTTCATCCACGCGCCGTGCGAGATCGGCGAGCTGCGCCCGTCAACCGACTCCGTGAGCTTCGAGGTCGCCGGCTGGGGCGACGCCGCTTTCACCGTTCTGATCTCCGGCGTCCCACGCGAACCATCCGATGTAACGGTCCGCATGCCCGACGGCGATGTGATCGAAGCCGGAACACACTATGACGCGGAGTTGAACCTACTGACTCTTACGCTGTCCGGGCCGTCCGAAATCCAATTGCACCAATGAGACTGTGCTGCGGCGCACGACTCTTGTCGTGCAAAATGCATTGCCGGCACGCCGTCGGATTCTCAGGCGGCGGTTGACCTCGCACGGCCTGGTGGGTACAGTAGGCCGGTTGTGAAACAAGACGACAGCGATATCCCGTCGTGGAAGGGCGGTGTGTGCAAGACGCGCCGGCGGGACTTGTCAGAGCGATGCCAAGGCCTTTCGGAACCGGAACCGAAGGGCTTTTCTTTTATGGATCGGCAGGTCAGAACGATGCAAGGCGGTGCGCAGGGGGCATGACACGGATTGAAGAGCTCGATTGGAAGGCCCCTTCCTCCGCTGCAACGGCCGGCGGGATGCACGAGCTGCTGGCCATCGCGCTGCCGATGGTCGTCTCGCACGCCTGCGATACCGTCATGATGTTCACCGACCGCCTTTTCCTGTCGAAGCTGGGTCCGGAGCAGATGAACGCCTCGATGGCCGGCGGGCTGACCTGTTTCGTGATGACGACGTTCTTTTTCGGGTTGACCGGGTATTCGGCGGCGCTGGTGGCCCAGTACCTCGGCGCCGGCCGCAAAGACCGCTGCGCAACCGCGACCACGCAGGCGATGCTGATCGCCCTGGCCGCTTATCCCCTGATCCTGCTGGCCCGCCCGCTGGTCCACATGGCGTTCGCGAGAACGGGGATCTCGGCGGGCCAACTGGCCCCGCAGATCGAGTACTTCGACATCGTGGTCTACGCGACCGTGATCGGCCTGCTGCGCAACTGTTTGAGCAGCTTCTTCTCCGGGATCGGGCGAACGCGAATCGTCATGGTCGGCGCCGTGACCGCGATGCTGGCCAACGTGGGAATGAACTATATCCTGATCTTCGGCAGGCTGGGCTTTCCCGCTCTGGGCGTTCGCGGGGCGGCCTACGGCACGATCATCGGGGGCGTCTTCGGGCTGGGGGTTCTGTTGACCGCCTATCTGGGCGGCCGGACGCGCCGGACGTACCGCGTGTGGGGCTCACTGCGGTTCGACCGGGACGCCATGGCCAAGCTGCTGCGCTTCGGTTATCCGGCGGGTATCGAGATGTTCCTGAACCTTATGGCGTTCAACGCCATGATCGTGGCGTTCCACGCCCACAGTCCGGCCACCGCCACCGCCGTGACGATCATGTTCAACTGGGACATGGTCTCGTTCGTCCCGCTGATCGGCATCCAGATCGGCGTCATGAGCCTCGTCGGACGCTACATGGGGGCCGGCGAGCCCGACATCGCCCACCGCGCCGCCATGTCGGGGCTCAAGTGCGGGTGGCTCTACTCGCTGATCATCCTCATCTTCTTCGTCTTCTTCCCGCAGCATCTGGTCGCGGTGTTCCGCCCGGAGCAGGTTGATGCGGTCTTCCACGACGCGGCGCCGATCGCGGTGCGGATGATTCGCATCGCCTCGGTCTATGTGATGCTCGAGGCGGTGGTCGTGGTCTTCAGCGGGACGCTTCGCGGTGCGGGCGATACCTTCTGGGCGATGTGCGTCTCGGTGGCGATCCACTGGCTGATGCTGGCGATCCTGATCGTCACGCTCTACATGCTGAAGCTCTCGCCGGAGGCGGCCTGGACAGGCGTTGTGCTGGCGTTCCTGTCGTTCTCCTTCGTGTTCTACGGACGCTACCGCGGCGGGAAATGGCGGACGATTCGCATGGTCCGCACCCAGGCCGAGTTGCTCGCCACCGACCACGACCACGATTTCCACGAACCCCGCGACCTGTAGAGTCACGCGGCAAGCACCAGCTCAAGACTCTACGCCACCCCCTCAGAACTCTGTCTCCGCGGCCTCCCACCACAACCGGGGATAGTCCTGCCCGTAGCGTGGGCATCTTGCCCGCGCGTACCGTGGGCGTCCCGCCCACGACCTCATCGGTCCTCTGCCTCCCAAGAGAGCCGTGGGTAATCCGGGCCCTCTAAAATCCACCAGAAGTCACCGGAGCCGTTGGTGGTCTCGCCCACGAAGTCCCAGCCCGCAACCCGGAATGAAGTGCGCCAGGTCAATGTGCGTCATATTGGGGTCGCACTGCTCAACGTATGGCCATCAGCGCGTGCTGGCCGGTGAGGGCCCAAGCGCACGTGCTGCCTGAATAGCCTGCATCGCGTCGTCGTCGAAGAAACGCGAACCGCAAGAGCGGCACTTGTAGTGCGACAGCCTCTTAACCGTCAAGCCGTCCGCGAGCCGGCAGGTTTCCACAACGCGAACCATCTGAGTCTCGCCGCACTCCGGGCACGGTAGGACGTCAAATGTCGGTGCTCCTTTTCGATGAGATGAGGACATAGAAAACCTCAACTCCCTCTCTCTTCAAAATCTTTCCCTTGGTGTAGACGTCCATGCCGTCAAAGGTCAACCCCTTGATTACGTAAAGCCTCTCACTGGTCCCTGCCTTCGGATTGCGTGACCGCAGCACCTTGAAGATCGCCGGTGCATTGAGGATGGCCTCGTACACCAGTTCCGGCGTCAGCGAATCCCGCACCATCTCGATCTCCGCCTTCTCGGTGAAGAGAACCCGACGGTAGACAACCAAACGCTTTATCCGAACAAGCACATCCATATGATCTCGTAGGACATTCTACTGCATATCGCGTGCCAGTCAAAATCAATGCGCCTTGCGGTCCGGTGATTCGTCTTCCACCTCAAATCATCAATCCTCAATCATCAATTTCAGGGGCCTCCCACCACAGGCGCGGATAGTCCTGGCCTTCGAGAATCCACCAGATGTCGTCCGTGCCGATGTTTGTCTCGCCCACGAAGTCCCAGCCGGCGTCGAAAAATGTCTTGGCCGTCTGCATCTCGGCTGTGGTCTTGCCCGTGCCGCCGCTACTTGTAGATTGGCCCGAGGTCTGGATGTCCCAGAAACAGTCGATCCCCCAGCAACTAGACCCAACCAGGCCACCGACACGCTCAGTGCCACTGACCGAGCCGCTACTGTAGCTCGTAGCGATGCTGCCATAGTTATAGCCTACGAGGCCGCCGACATAGTCGGTTCCGATGACCGAGCCGCCGCTGTAGCTCGTAGCGATGCTGCCCCGCTCGTTGCCGCCCACGAGGCCGCCGACATGGTCGGTTCCGCTGACCGAGCCGCTGCTGTAGCTCGTAGCGATGCTGCCATCGTTGTAACCCACGAGGCCACCGACACTCCACCCTCCCGTGATCTTACCCGTACCGTAACAGTTCGACACGCACCCCTCGTTCAAGCCTGCCAGTGCGCCGACATAGGAGCCCGAACCGACTATGTTCACGTCGACAACACCAAGGTCCTTGATCTCAGCCTCATCTGCCAAGCAGCCGAACAGCCCCAGGCAATCTCGCCCAATGACCGTTAGTCGTGAGATCATGTGACCATTTCCGTCAAGGACACCCATGAAGGGAATCCCAACGAAATGAAGACCGCCGATGTTTATGTTACTGCGCTGCGCCATACCCGACCCAATGACGTTGAAGGCGGGTCTGCCCTCCTCGCCATCGAAGGCGGACATATCGATGTCCGCCATCAACTTGAAGTGTTTGTCCCAGTCGCCCCAGCAAAGTCCAATCAGATTCATGTCCTCCGGTGTATAGATGAGATACGGGTCTTGGGCCGTCCCTGCGCCCCCACCGTACATGGGGCCGATGATCGCTTCGCCGGGCGCGTCTTCCCATGCCAGTCGCGGGTAATCACGACCCTCATCGATTGTCCATGACGCCTCGCACGCACCCCAGGACGCGAATGTGGAGGCCATGAGCATCTGGGCAGTTGTTTGCCCTATTCCGCCAGCGCTGATCGGTTGGTCTGAGGCCTCTCTATCCCAAAAGCAAGCGATTACAGCGCCGTCGTTGCCCCCTACCAACCCGCCGACAGAATCAGTGCCGCTCACAAGACCTATGCTATAGCAGTTTGCCACAATATCCTTGTTGAAACCCACCAACCCACCGACAGACTCGTCACCCCTGACGTATCCCGTGGAGTAACAGGAGGTCGTACTACCATATGCATTGTATCCCACAAGACCGCCCACAGAGGTTTCACCGCTGACACTGGCGGTCGAATAGCTCTCGGCAATCTCGCCAGAGGGTTTCCCGTGGCCCCCCATCGCTGACCATCCGGTGCCGTTCCGTCCCACCAACCCCCCGACACACCAGGTGCCGGCGACGGAGCCGCTGCTATTGCTGGTGACAATTCCGCCATAATTGTAGCCCACGAGGCCACCGACATAGCTACTTCCGTTGACTGTGGCGCTGCTGTGGCAATTGGTGATGCCACCACCAAAGGAATGGCTGCCCACGAGCCCGCCGACACAATCATCGCCGCTGATTGAGCCGTTGCTGTAGCAGTTTGCTATACTGCCGCCCGCATAAGCCGTGAGACCATTCACCGCGACCAACCCAGCCACCCACATGTCGCCCGCCACCTCTACTGCTTCCAGTCGCAGGTTCGAGACGTTCGCTGGAGAACGCAACTGCCCGAACAAACCGAGATAGCTTCCGCCGGTGATGGTCAGTCGCGAGATCGTGTGGTCATTACCGTCAAAGACGCCGGTGAAAGGAGTTCCATCGAATGGGTTTCCAGACTCACCCGCGACGTCGTTCATATCCGACGCAATGATGGCCTTATCGAAGATCTTGCCTCCGGGCAGGTTGGGGTCCAGGTCGATGTCGGCGGTCAGGAGGAAGTGCTTGTCGTAGTCTTCGGGCGTCTCGCCGAGAGCGATCAGGTCGGCGGCCGTGGCGATCTGGTACGGGTCGTTCGGCTCGCCCGTCCCGCCACTGTACTTGGTTGCGGCCGACTCGACGGTCGCATAGGTTCGGAAGAACCAATCGGTACCTGGGCGCTCTTGTGCGAAGACGTATCTGCTGCCTTGTTCATAGGTGTTCGAGCCGTACTTCCAGCCGAAGTGCCCCTTGCCCGTATCGTGCACCTTCAATTCGTGGAGCTGCTCAGGAACGAGCGGCACCGCCTCGGGGAACTCAAAACGCAAGAGGCCGTCGAAGCCGTCCTCGACGGAACGTTCAGCCGACGCGAGAACGACTCCGGCCGCAGCGATCTCGACGGTCAGCACGTCGTCGCCCCGGCCGGGGCTTATGGTCAGAATGTCGATCTCCACCGCCGTCAGATTCGTGCAGGCCGGCGTGAACGTCTGCCACATGGCGGCCTGGCCGTCGCCGGCAGGGTTGACGTGCGTCCAGCCGCCAGCCCATTCGGGCAGGTTGCTCTGGTCAATCTGCTCGGCCGCCGGGGCGGGGCAGACGAGGGCGAGGAACAGGGCAATTGCGGCATACGCTCGGAATGTGGTTGGAGTAGCCATGACATGCCTCCGATGGAATAGAGCGACGGCGAGAATCCCCCGGAATGTGCGTGCGGCGTGCATTCTTCTGCCCTCCCGACAAACGAGCCTGGCATGAACAGCGGCTCGGCGTGAAAACAACCCACGGCAGCCCAAGGGCAGGCAAACCGCCCTCGCACCGTCGACGGTCAGTCCATTATACCCATTTGGCCCGACGCAGTCGTATTGTGGGAACTACGTATTTTCCGGCAGGGAGAGTGCCGAAAAGCCCCGCTTCGTCGTCTCTGCAACGGGCGCTGCCCTGTGGGGGTCAGCGGATTTTGCTGATCTCGTAGACGACGGTGCCGCCGCCGGTGTACTGGCAGACGTCGGGGCACTGGACGTAAGCCTTGGTCTTGTCCTCTTTGCCGTCGAGGCCCCAGGCGGCCGGCTCGGAAACGCGCAGGGCGTTGTACCACGGCATCAGCGACGCCAGCCCGTGCATGCAGACAGGGATCTCACTGACCAGTTGATAGCAGGCTTTCAGTGTGAAGGAATCGCCCACCTTGTGCACGGGGCAGTGTCCCTTGACCTCTTTGACCGTCACCAATAGATCCATGTCAACAGACTCCCTTGCGCAATCTCGTGTTGCAGGTGGCTGCCACACGTCTGCCATTCGAGGATGACATCGGCACGCGCGCCGGTTATCATAGCCCGACCTGGAAAGGAGAACAAGCATATGGCGAAGGAATTGGTCGGCGTGATCGGTGGCACCGGACTGGGTGACGACCTGGCGACGAAGCTGGCGGGTGTGGAGCAGCGCCAAGTGCAGACGCCGTTCGGTGCGCCCAGCGGGCCTATTCTGGTCGGCACGCACGGCGAGAGGCGCGTCGCGTTCATCAACCGGCACGGCCCGGGACACCGGTTCGGGCCCGGCGACGTGCCGTATGCGGCCAATATCTTTGCTCTCAAGCAACTGGGTGTCCACGCCGTGATTGCCAGCGGCGCGGTCGGCTCACTGCGCGAAGAGATCGTGCCGGGTGACCTGGTCGTGGTCGATCAGTTCATCGACAAGACGTTCCGGCGGACGGGCACGTTCTTTACCGGCTATGGCGCCGTGCACTGCGAGATGGCCGACCCGACGTGCGACCGGCTGCGCGAAACGCTGCGGAGCGTTGCCAAGCCGATTGACATCCGATTGCATCGCCGAGGGACGTATGTGTGCATGGAAGGACCCCAGTTCTCGACCCGCGCCGAGTCGACGATGCACCGCAACTGGGGCGGCGATCTGATCGGCATGACCGCCATGCCCGAGGCCAAGCTGGCCCGCGAGGCACAGATGTGCTACGCGCTGGTGGCGCTGGCCAGCGATTACGACTGCTGGCGGCCGCACGATGAGTCCAAGGGCAAACAGACGTTGCTCCAGGAGATTCACTCGAACGTCCGGAGAGCCACCGACAACTGCCTGCGGCTCATCGAGGCGGTGCTGGCGATCGAGACGCCGCTGGTGTGCGAGGACTGTGCGTGCCGCAGGAGTCTGGAGCTGGCGGTCTGGACCGATCCGAAGCAGATCGACAGCGCTCGCAAAGAGGAATTGTCGCCGCTGTTTGAGTAGAGCCGGTGAGAGCCGTGAGAGCGAGGACTGTTGCTGTGAAACCCATAGAACGCAAGATGTTGGTTGTCGCTGCCGTCGTTGGATTGCTGCTGGGATTGGGGTCGGGCTGTCGGCAGGAGGCGACACCCGACACAAAGCAGGCCCGGCTCATTGCCGCGGAGAGCATGCAGCTCAGGAAACAACTGGCCGCTCGTGATGCGGAGATAGAGGAGCTCAAAGTCCGGCACGCCAAAGAGATCGAGCAGCGGCAGGAACAACTGACGGCCTGTCAGAAGCGGGTCGAGGCCCTTGAGAAGGACCTTGAAGCAGGCATCGCCGCGCGGGTCGAAAGCGTCGTGGCCACGATGATGGACGAGAACGCCAGGCTGCGCAAAGAGATCGAATCACTCCGCGCCGAGATCGCGGCGCTCAAGGCGCAGTCGCCGAGTCAGCCTTGACGCGGTCGATCGCGTACGTCCCGACGATCTGGCCGTCGTCGCGCGTCATCGTGACGCCGAGGTGGTCGGCCGTGGCGTCCACCCGGATGACGGTTGCGGCGCCCTTCTGGGGCGCACCTCCGATGATCGTCGCATAGTCGCATTGCCCCTCCACCGGCGGCCGAATCTCATAGTGGTGGGTGTGCCCGGAGATCACCAGGTCGATCTTGCCTTCGTTGTACAGCGGCCGCCATGTCTGGTACATGTCGTCGGGTCCGTGCCATCGCTCGGACGGCTCCGGCGGCATGTGGACCATCACCACGCGGAACGGCGCCTTGCGGAACGCCTCGGACCGAATCTCGGCTTCCAGCCACTTCCGCTGCACGGCCCGGTAGCGGTCGAAATCGACCAGCCCGCTGTATTCCGGGTCGGTGTCGCGCTTGTCCTCGCCGCCGTCCATCACGACGAAGCGGACCGGTCCGTGATCGAACGAGTGGTAGTAGCGACCGTCGGGCAGGGCAATGTAGTCCGGCAGATGGCGTGCGAACTTGCCGCGCGTTTCATGATTGCCTCGCACGTAGACGAAAGGCGTCTCTGCGGCGAACAACTCCATGCAGGGTGCCAGTACGTGGTCGATGATCTGCTGCTCGTCCTCGATGTGACCGAGGATGTCGCCATTGAGGAAGGCGAGGTCGAACGGCTTTGTCTGCGCGAGCTTCGTCACTGTGATGAGGATTTCGTTCTGCTCATGGATGTCGTTCAGGACGATGAAGGAGATGGTATCCTTCCGGTCGTCGAGCGTGGTGAAGGAATGCGTTTCACTCGTGACCGTGTCGCCGTACGTGACCTCGTAGGGCTTGAACGCGACGATCTCCTTGGAGCAAACGCGGTAGCGGTACTTTTCGCCCGGACAGAGCCCTTCGATGGTCACCCTGTGAATCGTCCGGTTGGCCTCGATCAGCCCATGCTCGCTGTGGTGGGCCTTCTGGTCGAGGGATTCGCCCTGGCCGTATTCGACCCAACTGACGCAATTGGCATCGGTGATCCACATCACGGTCATGGCGGTTTCCGAAGGGGCCTGAAGGTAGGGCCCGACGACGATCCGGGCCGCACCCGCCGACCCGTTCAGAATGGCCCATCCCAGGAAAACAATCGCTGCTCTTGCTGTTCTTGTCTGCATTCTGATGCGCTCCTGCTTGACAATCCGTGTGAATTCCATTGCGACAAGTGGATAATACCGCGGATATCGATGGCTGTCACCGCCCCAGTACACTTGCCGGATGAGACCGAGGTCGGTACAATCAGATGGAGAAATCGGCAAACCGGCATCAGGAGGTGGACGCACGGACAAGCTGGTGGAAGTGTACGTTGCCGGCGACATCACGCTGGCCTATCTGATCAAGGCGCATCTGGAGGACGCCGGCATCCCGGTCCACATTGCCAACGAGAACGTCTCGGCCGCCTACAGCATCGACGGCATGGCCCCCCGCGTTCTGGTCCCCGCCTGTCGCGCCGAAGAGGCCCAGGAGATCATCACCGAAATCCAGCAGTCCTCGCAGGACTTCGACGACGATTTCGACGACCTGTCCGATGATCCTTCCGAACTTTGATTCAGGCGCCGTCACTTCATGATGCGCCGTACCCTGGCAAATTTTCCCTGGTAGGGGGGATAGACCAGAGGCAGGTCGAAACGGGTGGCGGCTTTCAGGATGCCCTTCTTGTGCGAGAAGCGTTCGAACCCGCTGAAGCCGTGATAGCTGCCGATGCCGCTCTGGCCGACGCCGCCGAACGGCAGGTTCGGATTGACCAGATGCTGCATGCAATGGTTGATGCAGCCGCCCCCGAACGGAATCCTCCGAATCAGTTCCTGCTGGACGGTCTCGCTCTCGCTGAAGATATAGAATGCCAAGGGGTGCTGAGGCAGCCGGGCGACGGTGTCGCAGACCTCGTCGAGTTCATCATAGGTAAGAACAGGCAACACGGGTCCGAAGATCTCTTCGCTCATAACTTTGTCGTCGAGCGTCACGGCGGACATCACTGTCGGAGCGATGAACCGCTTGTCGATGTCGTACTGTCCGCCGATCACGACCTTGGCCGGATCGATCAGTGACGCGATGCGCCGGCAGTGCTCGGCGCTCACGATCCGCGCGAAGTCACCGCTCGCCGCCGGGTCCGGTCCATACATCTCGACGATGCGCCGTTGGAGACGGTCGATGAACTGCCTCTCTATACGGCGATGGACCATGACGTAATCCGGCGCCACACAAGTCTGTCCGGCGTTGAGGAACTTCGCGAAGGCGATCCGGTTGACGGCGACGCTCATCTTCGCATCGTGATGGATGATGCAAGGGCTCTTGCCGCCCAACTCCAGCGTCACAGGCGTCAGGTGTTGGGCGGCCGCCCTCATGATGATGGCGCCGACGCGCGGGCTGCCGGTGAAGAAGATGTGATCGAACTTCTGGTCCAGCAAGGCAGTGGTCTCCTCCACCCCTCCGGTTACGCACGCGATGTACTGGGGGTCAAAGACCTCTTCGACCAGTTGCCGGGTCGCTTCGCTGCACGCAGGGGTCAGCTCGGATGTCTTGACCACGGCGGTGTTGCCGGCGGCGATGGCGGCGGTCAGCGGAACGACAGCCAGTTGGATCGGGTAATTGAACGGAGAGACAATCAGATTCACGCCGAGAGGGCAGTAGTGAATCCAACTGCGTCCCGGCTGGGCGAGCAGCGGCGTCCTGACCCGCCGGGGCCTCATCCATCTCTTCAAGTGCTTGATTGTGTATCGCAGATCATGGCGGGAGAAGCCGGTCTCGGTCAGGTACGACTCGAATTGCGGCTTGCCCAGGTCCTTCGCGAGAGCCGCATGGAGCCTTTCTTCGTGTTTGACGAGTCCGTCGAGAAGTTGTTGCAGGTGTTCGAGGCGCACTTCATAAGGAAGCGTCGCGCCGGAACGGAAGAACCGGCGCTGCCGGCTGACGATGTCGGCGATCAGCTCCTTCTGTGACACGAGACCCACTCCCATCCATGCCATAGTGTCGTCTGTCTCGGCCGGGCCGGCGACCCGGTCCGCGTTGGAGGCAAACATCATACCCGATGGATGGAAAGGGTCTCAATAGAGTTCCCGGCTCGATCGTTCCGGAACAGAGATCTCACGGCTGCTCGGCCGGTTCCCACCACAGGCGCGGATAGCTGTGCTTCTCGATGATCCACCACAGGTCTTCCGTGCCATTGCGTGTTTCCCCGACGAAATCCCAGCGTGCGGCCAGAAACGTTCGGGCCGTTTGCATTTGCGGTGTCGGCAGTCCGGTGCTCCCCGCATCCACCGTCTGTCCCGAGGTTTGGATGTCCCAGAAGCAGCGGGCCGATACCGCCAGAGGACCGGACCGGCCCACGAGTCCACCGACGTCCCAGCTCCCGACGACAGGGCCGACGCTATAGCAGCAGCTCACGTTGCCGTACTCGTTGTATCCCACCAGTCCACCGACGTCGGCGGTGCCCGCGACCGCAGCGGTATTGTAGCATTGGGATACGACGCCCCAGTTGTAGCCGATCAGTCCGCCAACGCGCCGGTTTCCAGAAAGGCGTCCGTGGCTGTAGCAGCAGGTTACCGAGCCGTAATTCCGGGCGGCGAGCGTCCCGATCTGATCGCCCAAGCCGACGATATTGGTGTCCACGATACCCAGGTTCGCCACGCGGGCCTCCAGCGTCACCTGGCCGAGCAGGCCGAGAACGCCGCCTCCCGTGATTGTCACGTTGGATACGGTCCGACCCTGGCCGTCGAGGGTGCCGCCGAAGCAGGGGATCACCGCCGTCGTCCAGCGGATGCCCGACAGGTCCAGCGAGGCCGCCAGCCGGTAGTGTGCCCGGGGATTGCTGTGCGCCATGGCCCCCAAGTCTGCCGCGTTCCAGATCAGATAAGGCTCTTGTGCGCTGCCTCGCCCCTGCAACGGGCAGCATGGATTCTCGTTGAACGTCGCGAGCACGGGATAGCCGCCGGGCTGCGGCATTTGCCATATCTCGGAGACCCCGTTTTCCGTCTCGCCGACCCAATCCCAGCCCGCATCGAGGTAGGTCCCGGCCTCGTGCATCTGCTCCGTGGTCAATCCGATGCCGGTCGCACTGTTGTACTGACCGGAGGTCTGGATGTCCCAGAAGCACGAGGTCGCCCCCTCGCTGCTTTCGCCGGCCAGCCCGCCGACAGCCGAGGTTCCACGGACGGCTCCGGTGCTGTAGCACTGAACCATCTGGCCGAAACCGTTGCTGCCGGTCAGTCCTCCGACCAGCTCGACGCCGTCCACGGCCGCCAGACTGTAGCACTGGACCAGGACGCCGCTGTTGCTGCCGGCCAGGCCGCCGACGCCCGCGAGACCCTCGACTCGACCGCGCGTGGAACATTGACTCGTGAAGGCCCAGTTGTGCCCGACCAGCCCACCGACCGCCGCATGACCGCGGATCGTTCCATCGCTCGAACAGCGGGTCACATGACCAAAGTTCCATCCTGCAATTGCCCCGACGCAGTCTCCGGTTCCATCGATGGTGACATCGGCCAGGCGCAGATCCATCACCACGGCCGTGGCCTCCAACTGCCCGAACAAACCAAGGTAGTGCTGACCTGTCAGGGTCAGGTGCGAGATCGTGTGGCCGTTTCCATCCAGGACGCCGGTAAAGGGTCTGCCTTCGAATCGCGGCTCTGCGGAGGTGTTCGGAGCGATTTGACGGAACCGCGGTCTGCCGTCACGCCCATCAAAGCCCGACAGGTCGACATCCGCCATCAGAGAAAAGTGCTTGTCCCAGTCGTTCGGCTCGGCCCCGATGGTGTTCATGTGCTCGGCCGTGTAGATCAGGTACGGGCTGTCCGACTGGCCGTTGCCGCCGCCGTATTTCGCGGCAACGCAGGGGACAGACTCTATGATGATGAAGAATATGCCCAGGACCCGGCTGGTGGCAGTGCCCAGACACATACACCGGACCTCCGTTTGGTTTTGACGTTGCGTACCGTATGCCGGGGGATATGACGAAGAAGGAACTCTCCTGCGAATTCCAGCACCCTTCCCGAAAAGCCCGTCACCAGGCCATCGCCCGAAAATCCAAGTCGGGGCGGACACCCACCGACGGTTGCTCCCAACCGGGAGGCTACGATAGGTGCTCCCCGGCCGTTCCGCAATTGTGGAAACTACGTATTCTCCTCGGTCGAAGGTTCCTCTACGCTTCAGCCAGCGCCGCGACCTGTCTGGCGGCTTCGATACAGTCGGGCAGGCTGATCTGGCCATGACGACGTTTCATGGCGGCCGCGACGAGCCCGACAAACATCGGGCTGGGTCTCAGCGGGCGGCTGGTCAGACAGGGATGAGCCTGGGTCCCCATGAAGAAGGGGTGGCCGGGCAGTTCCAGGATTTGCATGATGGGCTGGTCGGGCGCCTTGCCTGAGAAGACCAGGCCGCCGGCCTCGAGGGTCCCGATGTACTTCGGGTCCACCTCGTAGCGGTGGCGGAATCTCATCCGGACCGAGTCCTTGCGGCCGAAGAGGTTCCAGGCCATTGTCTCCGGTTTGATCTCGATGTTGTGTCCGCCCAGACGCATGTTCCCTCCCAGACCCTCGATCTTTTTCTGCTCCGGCAGTATGTCGATCACCGGCTCAGCGCATTTCGGGTCCAGCTCGGTGCTGCCGGCGCCCTTGAGGCCGCAGACATTCCGCGCGAACTCAATCACCGCCATCTGGAACCCGAAACACAGGCCCAGGTATGGCAGGTCGTTCTCCCTGGCGTAGCGGATGCAGGCGATCTTGCCTTCCGAGCCGCGGGTGCCGAACCCGCCGGGCACGATGATCCCGTCCACGGTTGCCAGACGCTCGGCCGCGTTCTTGTCGGTGATGTCCGTCGTGTCGATCCACTCGATGCCCACGTCGCAGCCCAGAGCAATGCCCGCGTGCTCCAGCGCGTTGATGATCGACGCGTAGCTGTCCCGGACGGCCGTGTACTTGCCGGTGATGCCGACCGTGGCCTTGTACTTGGCGGTGCCGATCTTGTCGGTGAAGTCGCACCACTTGGCCCAGGCCTTTCGTTCGTACCGCAGGTTGATGCGGTCCTCGATTTTCAGCAGGCGCAGCACCTCGAAGTCCAGCCCGTGTTCGCGCAGCATTGAAGGGATCATGTAAATGCTGGCCGAATCATGCAGGCTGACCACCCGCTCGACCGGCACGTTGCTGTAGATGCTGATCTTCTGCCGGGCCTTCTCGTTGACCGGGTTTGTTGCCCGGCACGCGATGATGTCCGGCTGGATCCCGAGCTGCATCACCTGCTTGATCCCGAGCTGGGCGGCCTTGGATTTCTGCTCGCCCAACGCCGGCGGCTCCAGCACGTACGTCAGCGCCACGAAGCAACTGCTGTTGGGCCCTTCCTCATAGGCCAGCTCACGCATCGCTTCAAGGTAGTAGGCGTTCTCCAGGTCGCCGACGGTGCCTCCGATCTCGACGAAGACCACGTCGGCCTTGCTCTCGGCGGCGAGCTGCCGCAGCTTGAGCTTCACCTCGCCCGTCACATGGGGGATCATCTGGACATCGCGGCCGAGATAGTCGCCGTGCCGCTCCTTGTTCAGCACGCTGCTGAAGATCTGCCCGCTCGTGGCGAAGTTCGCCCGGCTCAGATCGAGGTCCAGCATCCGCTCGTAGGTGCCCAGGTCCATGTCGGTTTCCATGCCGTCGTCGAGGACGAAAACCTCGCCGTGGCGGAACGGGTTCAGCGTGCCCGAATCGATGTTGAGGTAGCCCTCCAGCTTGATCGGCGCAACCTTCAAGCCCTTGTCCTGGAGCAGCTTGGCCAGGCACGAGGAGAAGATCCCCTTGCCCAGACCGCTCATCACCGTGCCCATGACGAACACGTACTTGGTCTTGCCCTTCTTGTAGCCCGCCGGGATCGGCGAGAAGAACTCGCTCTCCGTCGAGGCGTCACTGAGTTTCGTCAGCAGCTCTTTGCTGTCAGCCATTGGAATCCTGTCCTTGTGATGCCGGGGTCCTGCAAGATGGATCGTTCGCGTTTCTGTTGCGATATCGTTGGACGAAGGCGGCGTATTGCTGGGGGGTGTCGATGCCTTCGCTGGTGTGCTGAACCGTGCCGACGAGGATGGCAAAACCGTTCTCGAGGACACGGAGCTGTTCGAGCTTCTCGAGTTTCTCCAGGGGGCTCTGGGGCAGCGCGGTGATTTGGGCGAGAAACGCCTTGCGGTAGGCGTAGATGCCGATGTGGCGCAGATAGTTGCCCGCCGGACCAATGCCCCCTTTGTCTCGGTCGTACGGGATCGGACTGCGCGAAAAATAGATCGCCCTGCCACGGGTGTCGACGACCGCCTTGACGACGTTGGGGTCGGCGACCTGCTCGACCTGTTGCAGCGGGGTCGCCAGCGTCGCCATGGGAACGTCGGGGTTCTCGACCAGGAGCCGCGCGAGGGTGTCGATGTGATCCGGGTCGATCTCGGGCTCGTCGCCCTGGACGTTGACGACGATATCGACATCCAGACCGGCCACCGCCTCGGCGATGCGGTCGGTGCCGCTCTGGTGATCGGCGCGGGTCAGGATGCATGCGGCCCCGAAGCTCTTGGCCGCCCTGACGACCCGTTCATCGTCGGCCGCAATCAGAACGCTCTCGGGCAGGGAGGCCTTGCAGGCCCGCTCGTAGGTGTGCTGGATGAGGTATTTGCCGGTGTCTTGGGCGAGAACTTTCCCGGGGAATCTGGTCGAATCGTACCGCGCAGGAATACAGACTATGATCTTCACTGTCGCTCGAACTCGTACGCGTACACAGTCATCCGGCTCAAGTGGCTGTACCTATGGGAGAAGAAAAGACCCCGTTGCGGCTACGCGCCCCAACCCAAATAGCCAACGGGACCTTATCATAGACCGGCCGGCATCCGTTGTCAACAAGGGCACCGATTCGACCTCCAGATTATTCGGGATAGTCGCGCCTGGGGATCGCCAAGACCTCCCGAAAGCCTTCTCAATCGATTTCGTCCGGTGCGCGGAAATTCACATCGATGACTTGAAATCCGCCATGACGTTCCTATACTGCCCCGAGAGGTTGTGGGCAGAGGAACGCCGAACCGGGCCGATTGGAGAAAGGAACGACATGCTCAAGAACATCCCGCCGGTGATCTCGCCGGAATTGATGAAGGTCCTCATGGAAATGGGCCACGGCGATGAAATTGTGCTGGCCGACGGCAATTTTCCGGCTGCCAGCGTTGCCCAGCGGTTGCTCCGCTGCGACGGTCATGGCGTGCCTGTGCTCCTGGAGGCCGTCCTGAAGTTCTTCCCTCTGGACATCTATGTTGATCAGCCGGTGGCCTTGATGGCGGTCGTCCCGGGCGACAAGACCAAACCGACAATCTGGGAGCAGTACCGCAAGATTGTGGTCGGCAGCGGTGAGAAGTTCTCGGATTTCGAGTACGTCGAGCGGTTTGCCTTCTACGAGAGGGCCAGGAAGGCCTATGCGGTCGTCGCGACCAGCGAAAAGGCCCTGTATGCGAACGTCATATTGAAAAAAGGCGTTCTATAGCCGCAGCAGCATGCCGACAGGCGTCTTTAGGGTCATGGGAAGCCTGCGTAGATTGCATAGTGCAGAGCAGGTGTTTTGGCGGGGCTTGGGGCAAGACCGGGGCTGTCGGCGCCTGCGAAAGGGACTTTGTCCTATAAATAGCGGCCGTTTTCTTGACATGGTCGCAATCTGGCGGTACAATTGACGTGTTCTGGTGGTATCGTCCTCTCCGTAGCGCGCGGTCAGAAGGGTCTGCGGGGCCTATGTGTCGGGTTCCTGGTGTGTTGCGCGAGGGATTTTGCGTTTGAAGCGGAGGGAACGGAACAGCAAAGGATTCCTGCGCATCCGTGCAGGTGTGTTGCGCAGATACTTGCGCTCTGCGGCGGCGGGTTGTCCCTCGCGAAGCCTGCGATGGTCGGCAGTCGCAAGTGCTGTACTCTGCCGCAGAGGCAAAGGAGAAGGAAGAAGAGGCCATATGGGTAGTAAACGCAAGGGTTTCACGCTGATCGAGCTTCTGGTGGTGATCGCCATCATCGCCATCCTGATGGGTATCCTGATGCCCGCCTTGAGCCGCGTCAGGAAACAGGCGAGGAAAGTCACGTGCTTGGCCAACCTGAAACAGTGGGGTCTGGCGTTTGCTCTCTATTGCGAGGACAACGACGGGAAGTTTTTCACGGGAGAGGTCAACGGCAGCCGCAACAACGTCGGCTCCGGCGAGTTCTGGCGCGAGACGATGCGACCTTACTCAAAAGACGTCAAGATGTGGCTCTGCCCGCAGGCCGTGAAACCCCGTCCCACCGGTGGAATTCCTGCCGGCGGTTGGTCGTATACCGCCTGGGAGGTTGGCGGCGACGTGGGCAGCTACGGTCTGAACGGATGGATTCTGAACCTGAAGGATGCCAAGGGCTCCAAGACCGACGGTTGGGGGCGCGCCGATCTCGATGCACAGGGCAGGTCCCGTCACTGGGGCAGACCACCGAGCAAGAACGCCAACGAGGTGCCGGTATTTACCGGCAGTTGGTGGGTTGATTCCTGGCCTCTCGAGACCGACCAGCCTCCGCAAACGGATGCAGGCCCCGGCGATACGCCCGGCACCAACGAGATGAACCGCGTCTGTGTCGATCGGCACGACGGCTTCGTCAATTCGCTCTTCGCCGACTGGACGGTTCGTCCAGTCGGTCTCAAGGAGCTCTGGACGCTCCGATGGCACAAGACGTACAACGTCAATGGTATGTGGACGAAGGCCGGCGGGGTCGATCCAACCTCGTGGCCTCAGTGGATGCGCAAGTACAAGGACTATTGAGGCGAGCAGAGGACAACGGGTGGCGGGCGGCAGCTACTGCGATGTGGCTGTGACTGTCGGGTCGTATATAGATCAGCGATACTTGTAGGAGCACAGCTATGGATAAGAGAACCAAGGGTTTCACGTTGATCGAGCTTCTGGTGGTGATTGCCATCATCGCGATCTTGATGGCCATTCTGATGCCGACGTTGAATCGTGCCCGGGAGCAGGGTCGCCGTGCCGCGTGTCTGGCCAACCTCAAGCAACTGACGCTGGCGTGGCTGATGTACGCCGATGAGAACAACGGCAAGATCGTCAACGGCACGGCGGGCATTGACAGTTCGCAGGCGACGCAGGGCCCGTATTGGTGCGGCAAGTGCTGGCATGACAGCTATGCGAGCGGGGTGAGTCTGGACGAAGATTTGCAGAGGCAAGGGATCAAGGCTGGCGCTCTGTATTCCTATATCAGAGATACGGGGCCCTATCGTTGCCCGACGGGGACCAAGGGCGAGCTGTTGACATATGCGGCAATGGATTCCGTCAACGGGTTGTACCGGACCGGGACGACGACGACGGTTGGCGGCAAGATGGTGGGGACGCGCGTGGGCAAGACGGTGGTGTGGCTCCGTCGGCTCGATGAGATCGTCAGCCCGGGTCCGGCCTATCGCATGGTCTTCATCGACGAAGGATGGGTGACGCCGGACAGCTACGCGGTGCATTACGTCCAGGAGACCTGGTGGGATGATGCCCCCGTTCGGCACGGTGACGGCGTCAATGTCTCTATGGCCGATGGTCACACCGAGTACTGGAAATGGCGAGGCACCGGCACGATCAAGTGGGGCAAGCTCCAGCAGAAGGCGCATTCAAGCAACAACCGTGCGCCGGAGTCGGAGGCCGACCACGAAGACCTGCACAGGCTGCAAATTGCCACCTGGGGTCGACTTGGTTACTGACCCGACGGTCCGTGGCAGTGCGGGACTTGAAAACTCCCGACGCACAGAAGAGTTCTTATTGCCGGAGTTGAGAGGTTCCCGTCAGGATGACGGGAACCTCTTTCTTTTTTCGGGCGTCGCAGACCGTGCGCCTCAGGATTGCAGGCGTCGGCGGCGGTAGCTCAGCGGGACCACGAGAACGGCGCAGTCGGCCTTGCGGACGACCTTCTCGGTGACGTTGCCGAACAGGGCTTTCTGGAGGGCGCCGCGACCTTGGCGGCCCATGACGATCAGATCGACCTGCCGCTCCCGGGCGAAAGCGAGGATTTCCTGGTAATCCTTACCGATGCGGATCTCGACGTGGAACGCGACGTGCTCCGGCACCCGGGCGCGGTACGTCTCGATCCGCTCATCGACGTCGTGCTTGGCCTTGGTGTCGACGTCGTCCACCTCGTAGATGTAGGTCTTCCAGAACTGGGCCTCGGTTTCCGGGATCACGTGGAGCAGATGGAGCCGGCAGCCCGGACGCCGGCTGGCGGCATCGACGGCAAAGGAAAACGCAAAATCGGCGTTCTCCGAGAAGTCCGTACAGAAGAGGACCTGGGAAAACGTCGTTTCGTCGGATGTGAGGGGGTCCATCGTCCTTGTCTCCTCAGAGCGTTCCTGAAACACGTTTCCACTATCTCATGGCCTCGGGCAGGAACAGGCACAGCCGGGGGAAGAGGATCAGGAGGATCGCCGCAACGATCAGTGCCCCCAAAAACGGCAGGGCCCCCCGAAAGACCGTCTGCAACGGCACATCGCGCTCGATCCCGCTGACTACGTACACGCACACGCCCACCGGAGGGCTGATCACGCCCATCATGGTGACCACTACGATGATCACGCCGAACCAGATCGGGTCGTACCCCAGGCCCACCACGACCGGGTAGAAGATCGGTATCGTCAGCATGATCAGGCCCAAGGCATCGACGAAACAGCCGGCCAGGAGATAAAACAGGATGATCAAGGCCATGATGCTCCAGCCGGGCAGCGGGAGGTTCGCCAGCCATCTGGCCAGTTCGTCGGGGATGCGCGTCACCGCCAGGAAGTGGCCGAAGATGACCGCGCCGGCGACGATGAACATGACCATGCACGAGGTTCGGACCGTCTCCTGGAGAGAGCGAATCACCTTGCGCATCGTCAACTGCCGCTTGAGAAGGGCGATGACCAGGGTGCCGGCGGCGCCGACGGCGGCCGCTTCGGTGGGGGTGAAGAACCCGGCGAACATGCCGCCCATCACCGCGATGAACAGCACCAGCGTCTCGATGACCCCGGTCAACGCCGCGAACTTGGCCGGCCAGCTCGTACGCGGCCCCGGCGGCCCAAGCTGCGGCCGACGTCTGCAACTGACGTAGATCGTCAGGCAGAACAGCAGCGCGATCAGCAAGCCCGGCACGATCCCCGCGATGAACAGCTTGCCCACCGACTGCTCGGTCATGATCCCATAGACGATGAAGACCACGCTCGGCGGGATGAGCATGCCGATCCCCCCGCCGGCGGCGACGGCCCCGCAGCCCAGTTCCATGCTGTACTTGAATCGCTTCATCTCGGGCAGGGCAACCGAAGCCATCGTCGCCGAGGTGGCCGGTCCTGACCCGCAAATGGCGCCGAAAGCGGTGCAGGCGCCCACGGTGGCCATGGCCAGGCCGCCCGGCAGGGCGCCGAGCCAGTGATAGGCGGCGTTGAACAAGCCCCGGCTGATTCCCGCGTGGAAGGCCACCTGCCCCATGAGCACGAACAACGGGATCACCGTCAGGCTGTACGAACTGAACGTGTCATAGAGGTCCATCGTGATCATGCTCATGGCGGCCTCGGGCGAAACCACCACCGCGAACCCGACGAAGCCGACGACGGCCATGGCAAACGCCACCGGCAGGCTGGCCGTCAGCAGGACGATCAGGCAGATGCAACCGACAATGCCAATCTGGACCGGCGTCATGGCTTGATCATCTCCCGATCCGGATGAATGAGGCTGTGCCCGACCACCAGTACGACGACCGCACAACAGAACCCGATGACGTACGGGACCCAGAAGACCGGCAACTGGAGCGTCTGGCTGACCTGCCCGTTTCGGTGGAAATTGAGGCCATAGAGCACACTGCGCCAGGTGAGGAACGTGAACAGGACCATGGTCAGCAGCCGCATCACAGTGTCAACCATGATCCGGCCGCGACGGTGGAGCTTGTGGAAGAAGTACTCGATGGCCACGTGGCCCTTGACCGCCGTGGTGTAGGGCAGCGCCGTGGCCAGGCTCAGTGCCCCGAGGATCTTGACGATGTCGTACGCCCCCACGAACGGGCGGTTGATCCACCTCAGGCGCAGAATCACATCGGCGCACGTGACCAGCATGATCGACAGCACACTGAGCCCGGAGAGGATGGCCAACGCATAGACCAAGGCACGCAGCGCCTTGCCGCCGGCTGTCCAGACGGTCTTCAGGAATGCTATGAACCCTGTCGATTCAGCCATTTATTTGCCGGCGGCCTCAGAGTGTTTCGCGATGGCGGCTCGCAGATCGTCGAGGAATTGCTGGCCGGGCAGGCCCTTTTCGGCCGCCGCCTTGACATATTCATCGAGGACCGGCTGGACGGCCGCCTGCCAGCGCTGCTGCTCGGCGGCGTCCAACGTGATCACCTCGCGCTGGAGCTCCTTGATGAAGGCGGCGCCTTCCTGATCGGCCTGGTCCCACGCCTGACCGTGTTTGGCGACGAACTCGTTGCTTACGTCGGTGAACACCTTCTGCAACTCGGAGCCCAGACCCTCCCAGACTCTTTTGTTGATCACCACGAACATCGCGGTCGTGTAGCCGATGACCGAGGTCTCGGTCACGTGGGTGATAACCTCGCCCTGTTTCCAGCCTTTGAGCGTCTCGATGGGACAGAATGTGGCCTCGACGACGCCTTTCTGGAGGCTCTCGTAGGTCTCGCCCTGGCTCATCGCCAGCGGTGTGCCGCCCAGGCTCTGGACGATCTTGGAGGACAGGCCCGTGGCACGGACCTTCATGCCCGCCAGGTCCTCCAGCCGCCGAACCGGCTTTCGCGTCGCCAGGATGCCGGGACCGTGTGCGTGGACGTACAGCACATGCACATCACCGACTTCCGCCGGCTGGTACTTGCGCACCATCTCCGTCGCCACCTGCGTGGCCACGAGGCCGTTGGGATAGCCCAGGGGCAGGTCCAGCCCTTCGAGCAGGGGGAAGCGCCCTCGCGTGTAGGCAAAGCAGCTCATGCCGATATCGGAGACGCCGCTGACGACGCCTTCGTAGCACTGGTCGGCCTTAGTCAGCGTGCCGCCGGGATAGATGGTGATCTTGACCCTGCCGTTCGTGCATCTGCCGATCTCCTGGGCCCAGGCCTCGGCGGTCTGGCACTGGATGTGCGTCGGCGGGAAGAACACGCTGTACGAAAGTTCTGTTGTCCTCTCCTGGTCCGGCGATTTGCCGCAACCCGAAAGGGTGGTTGCCACGACCGCGACGGCCACGAACGAAACGACGACATTCCACCATTTCATTGCAGGTACCTCCCAGCAGCCCACACCGTTAGTCGGCAGCGGCCTTGGCTTGCGCCAAGTCCCGCATTCACACGCACCAATCACCTGCCATAGTACGGGCAAGACCAGCCGGTGGCAAGGATTCTGTTTTCCGATGGAATTCGGCGGTTTTCGGGCTCGTCTCTATCGGCCTCGCCATTCGCCCAGCATGCGTTTGAGACGGTGGAAGATCCCGTCTCGGGCCAGGTCCGGCGGGACCACGGCACTGGCCCGCAGCTTCTCCAGCGACTGGGCGTTCTCGGCCGCGCGGGCGGCTGCCAGGTCGGAGAGCACGTGCGGGATCTCTTCGCGCAGCGACAGCAGGTGGGCGAAGGCGGCCCGGTCGAATTCGAGCAGTTCGCAGTCGGTGACGGCGGTCATGGTCGCGCTTCGCGGCAAGCCGGTCAGAAGGCTCATCTCGCCAAAGAGCGCCCCCGGGTGCAGTTCAAATTCGATCGGTCGGTCGGTCTCGCTGTTCGCGATGCTGCCCTTGACGGTCCCCTGGACCAAGACGTAGAACGACTCGCCCGGGTCGTTCTGACGCATCACGGTTTCGCCGTGCGTGAAGCGGGTGCGTTTCACGTCCCGTGCCACGCTTCTGAGCTCGTCGCGACTGAGCATGCAGACGCCCTCGGAATCGGCCATCAGCTTTCGCCCGAAGTCGCTGCGGACCAGGTCGTCGACGATGCGGTCGATCTCCGAGGCCAGCGGCTTCTCGAACCGCTGGGCATGGACCGCCTCCATGAAATTGCTGAGCAGCCGGCCGCTCATCGGGAAGGGGATCTCGATCCCGCGGCGCTGGAACTTGTACCAGATCATCCGCATCACGTGGCCTTCGATCGGCGTGCGCTGCTCGTAGTGCTTCGTCCAGAAACGGAGCACGTACTCGATGCAGAAGTCCTTGAAGCCGGTGATGTAAGCCTCGGGCGCCGGGTGCTTCTCGACCGTGGGAATGCTTTGGGCGGCTTCGATGAGAGCCCCGATCACATCGCCGGGCGCGTCGCCATAGCTGGCGGCGACCGGCACCTCGTGACGGCGCAGCGGCGTGGGCGAAGAGAAGTTGCGGATGGTGGTGTCGGCGAGTTTACCATTGGGAATGACTACGACATGGCCGCCGGTGGTGCGCAGCCGTGTCTCCCGCCAGTTGACCACTACGACCTTTCCGATCGTCCCATCGACCTCGATCCAATCGCCCACCGACATCGAACGACTGGCGTGCAGGGACATCCCCGCCAACAGGTTGCCCAACACGCCCTGCATGGCGAAGCCGAGCACGCCGGTGACGATGGCGGTCGAGGTCAGCAGGACGGTGATCTTCAGACCCAGTTGATAGCGGATCAGCAGGAAGGCCACACCGAGCATCAGGGCCAGGCGGAGCAAGCCCCGCGTGAGGCGATTGAGAGGGCAGGCCCGGCCCATCTGGGCAAACAGCTCGACAAACAGGCCCTCCACAAGCCGCACCATCGCATGGATGGTCCAGAACGTCATCCACGCCTGGTGATACGGCGCCCAGATCTCCGCGTGACGGATCCAGTGGATCAGGGGAAAGGAAAGTACCAGCACGAATACGGAAAACGCGACGTAGCTCGCCAGTGCGGCGACGAACTGCCATCTCGTGCGCTGGGGCGATTCGACTCCCTCCGGGGGCAGGTAGCGCCGACGCAGGGGAAGCGCCAGCAGATACGCGACGAGAAGTGCTGCTGTCGCCAGCGTGATGTTCTCAACGTAGTACAGTATCGGCGGTTCGAGCCATTTCGGCATGGCGGCTGCTTTCCTAAATCACGATCCATTGACCGGCCCGCGCCAGCGCGGCGCCGGGGAATACGTGTTTCACTTGCTGTTCCAACGCTCGCAGCGTCGCGTCGTCGGCCCCCGGTGCGTGGTGTCCCAGAAGCACTCGTGGGATTCCTGTCGATGCGGCGATCTCCAGGCCATCTTCCCACGAGGTGTGTCCCCAGCCGGCAAAGGCCTCCTGCTGCTCGCGGCCGAAGTGGGCGTCGATGACCAGCAGGTTCGCCGGCCGGGGCTCGCGGCACAGGGCCTTGAATGCAGCTTCGAAGCTGTCTGTGCGCTTCTGCCACTCAATATCGGTGGCAAACACCAGCGAGGTGCCGCTCACGTCACTTACCCGATAGGAGAAAGACCCGCCGGGATGCGGCACGGGACAGCCTTGCACCTGCAAGCCGCCGACCTGGACTCCCTCGGTCGGGAACTCTGTGAACTCGATCCCCGCGCTCATCTGCTTCCAGGAGATCGGCCAGTACGGCTGGGCCACCAGACCTGTCACGGCGCTGCGAACATCGCCGTCGGCGAATGTCGGACCCACGAACCGGAACGACCAGTCCGGCTTGTACAGCAGCGGGTTCATCGTCAGCCCGATCAAGTGATCCAGGTGGTAATGCGAGAACAGCACGATGACCTTGCCCGGTTCGGTCTGGGCCAGTTGTTCGCAGACAGAGCGCATTCCGGTGCCCGCGTCGAGCACCAGTCGTTCGCCATGCGGGCCCGTCACCAGCAGGGAGGTTGTGTCACCGCCGAACTCGTCGAAGCGGCTCCCGATTGCCGGCTGGCTGCCACGCATTCCGCTGATGAAAAGCCGCATGCTCATTTCTCCGTCAGTCCCCAGACCCCGTCCCATGAAGTCGGAGGATGGGCCGCCAGGTGCGCACATCGCTGTGCGTAGCTCCTCGCGGCAGGGTCGTCGGGCAGTTGCTCGAAGACGGCCTTGGCCTGTGCGAAGTCGCCTTTGCGAAAGAGCGCCAGACCCGTGGCGAAGGTCTCCCAGCCGGCCGGTGCCGGATCGGCTGCGAATCCCGTCAGCTCGTACACCTCCACCGCCGTCTTACGTCCCACCACACGAAGGTCCGCCAGCTTGCGGCCTCGGAATTCGGAGCCCGCCTGCCGCCATGTGCTGCCGGAAACCATGGTTTCGGTGCCGAAGGCCTTGTTCGCGCCTTCCAGGCGGGAGGCGAGATTCGCCGCGTCGCCCAGGATCGTGTAGTTGAATCGCTTGCGCGACCCCATGTTGCCCACGACGACGTCGCCGGTGTTCAGTCCCACCCTCATGCGCAGAATGGCCCCGGTCCGCTGCTGAAAACCGTCGCGAAGCTCGGCCAGGCGGCGCTGGCATCTTATCGCCGCACGACACGCCCGGACCGCGTGGTCCGCCTGCGCCAACGGCGCGTTCCAGAACGCGATGATCGCATCGCCCTCGTACTTGTCGAGCGTGCCGCCTTCTTCCATGATGATGTCCGTCATCTCGGTGAGATAGTCGTTTAGAAGAGTCGTCAGCTCGACCGGCCCCAGCTTCTCGGAGAAGCTGGAGAAGCCGGCCAGATCGGTGAACATGATCGTCAATTCGCGTTTCTCCCCGCCGAGCTGGAGATGCTTGGGGTCGCGAATGATCTTCTCGATCACATCGCCGCTGAGGTAGTGACGGAACGCCTGTTTGATGAACGCCTTCTGCCTGCCTTCCGTCCAGTAGTTGGCGGCCAAGGCCCCGACCATGGCCAGCACGGAAGCACCGGCCTGGGCAACGACCGGCCACCACCATCCTCGAGCGTAGGCGGCGAAGCCGACCAGCATCGGCATCGCCAGCCAAGCCACCGCAAGAGGTCCGGCTTGCCACCAGCGACCGCCGTAGGTCAACGAAAGGGCCGCGCCGACCGCGGTGGCCAGTACGGCCAGCGCCACGACGGGCACACGGGCCTTGGCGATGAAGGAATCGGTGAGGAGGTTGTCGACGAAGGCGGCGTGCAGCACCACGCCAGGGCATTTGGGATTGACCGGGGTCGGTCGCAAATCCAGCAGGGCCGGTGCGCTGCATCCGACGAAAACATACGAGTCCTTGAACGTATCGGGTGACAGCACCGGTGTCTCCTCGTCACGCAAACGCAGTTCCGACTGGATGACCGCGGCGGCGGAAACCGCGTCAGGCAGGCCGTGACGACCTCGGAACCGAAGGATGGCGTCACCTCGCTCGTCGAGAGGAACGACCTTATCGCCGATCCGCAACTGCTGGTTGCCGGTGGTGATGGCTGTCGGCTGTGCGGCCAGATACGTTGCCAGCCCCAGCGCCGGGATCTCGACCCCGTCGAAGCGACAGAACGGCGAAACCCGCCGGAACACGCCATCGGCGTCCGGCACGCCCGCGACGTGTCCAAAGGCCGCAGCGCCTGCCGCCACTTCCGGAACCGGAAACAGCAGATGGTTTGGCTCGGCCATTGTCAGCGTATGAGTCGACGCGTCCGGACGCGGCATGTAATCGGGCCAAGTCTCCACGCTTCCACCCGGCATCAGCGCCAGGACCGCCGGCGTGCCGGCCTTCAGAGCCTGGCCCATCGCCTCGTCATCCGAAACGCCATACACGGAGGACTCGGTGAACAGCAGGTCCAGCGCCAGTGCCCGGGCGCCGCCCCGCTGGCAGAACGCGGAGATCGCGCCATAGAACTCGCGCGGCCAGGGCCAGCCGAAACTGTTCTCTCGCTGCATCCAGTCCAGGCTGTCCTGATCGATGAGAATCAGCTTGACGTCGGGTGAAAGAGCCTCGCGCGTCGAGAAGAAGCGGGCGCGCCACGTCCACGTCGGGGCCTCCCACGATTCGAGGGCCCCCCAGCACCACAGCAGCAACGCCGCGACGGCGGCGACCAGGCCGATCGCCGCTCCGCGCAGGCATTTCGCACTATGCTTGGACATGGCATCCACATTCAATCAATGAGCGCGGCCAACGATCATTCGCCTCAGGTACGGGCGAATGACTATTCGCCCCTACTTGCCCGCCAATACGGATTGCATGGCCGCCGCAAACCTCTGCTGGCGGACGGCGTCGATGCCCGCCCCTGAGCCGGCAATGCCTGGGCGAAGCGCACTGGCCCGACTGGCGGCGGAGGGATGTGTCTTGGCGAAGCCCAGTCCGCCCGAGTTGCTCAGCCGCTCATCCATCCGCTGGAGCATGGTGAGGATCGCGGTTTCCGGGTAGCCGGCGCGCTGCAGGATCTTCACCGCGCCGCCATCCGCAAGGGTCTCCTGCTTGCGCGAGTAGCCACTGGTGGTGAGGGTCATGACCACGTCACTCACGGATCCCTCGAATTCTTCCGTCAGCGCGGCCAGCTCTTCGCTGCCCAATTGCTTGGCCGACTCGGCGGCGATGATTGTGAACGCTTCGGTCAGGCGGCCCTGCTTGATCGCGCTGAGTCCGTGTTTCATCGAGACGTGGCAGATCTCATGCGCCAGCACGGCCGCCAGTTCGTCCTCATTCTGACAGCATTGCACCATCCCTCGTGTCACGAGAATCAGCCCGCCCGGCGCCGCGAAGGCGTTGATCTCATCGGAGTCCAGCAGCAGGAAGTGATAGCCCCCGAAGGTCTCGGGACGGTCGGAGAAGATTACCAGCGACTGACCCAGCAGATTCAGGTAGGCGTTTGCTTCCGGCTGGTCCAGCGGCGGATAGCTCTGGAAGACCTGCGCCGCGACCGCCCTTCCGATGTAGTATTCCTGTTCCGGCGTCAGGTCCTGCCAGCTTTTTTCGACGGCGGCCGCACCGCGCTTGACCGATTCGGCCTCGGAGTCCGTCAGTACGCCCGTGGCCCGGCCGATTTCGGCGCCTACCTCGCCCACTTCTCCACACCCGCAGAACAACACCGGAGCCAACAGGCTTACCGCCAGGATCGCGGCAAGAAGAGATTTCTTGTTCATTGGGCACCTCCCGGCAGATTCCCCTGGGCTCGGAACGACGCGATCTGATCGGCTGTCACCTGGAATTGGGACATCTTGTCCACCCAGGTGTAGTCCAGTTTCCCGTCCGCCCTCATCTTGGCTTCGACCTGCTCGTTAAAGCCCTTTCCCGCCAGGGCGACCTCATCGGATGAAACGCCGGTAGCGGCATCGGAAGTTCCCGCGCTCATGGCGATCCGCTTCTTGGTGAGGGCCGACTCGTGCAGCCAGCCTGTCGTCCCGTCCGGCATGGTCACCGGGCACCAGCCGTTCTGCGCCGCTCCGGCCTCGACGACAGCGCCATAGTCCACTGTGGCCACGGCCTTGCCCAGTTGCGAAGGTGTCGCACGTACCTTGGCGTTACGCACCTGGACGCTCATCGGCCCGGCGAGTGCCACACCGGCCGTGATTGCCAGCAGCACCGCAAGAACCCTGATCTTCATAAATTCTTTCTCCTGTGAAAGCATGCCTGGTTGTTGCCGTCTCGAACCAAAACGCACGTCAGACAGCACAGGCTACCATGATATCGATGACCCTTCCAAAAGCAAGCCAGCCGCATGCGGCGATGGAGGTGTCCACCGTCATCGGCGAAAAATCCGCACGAAAGAACACATTGTCCTCAATCCGGATGGCCTGGGCGTACGATAAACCGGTCAGAATTCGAACCGAAGCAGTCTCCGTGCCGCTGCTTCTTTCTATTTGAGTTGAGGGCGCCTATGCAGAAATCGAATCGTACCCGTCTGATCCTCGTTGGCGTTGGCATCCTGTTGGTTCTTTTCGGACTTCGCGGCGTGGCCCTGGGCCTGGTCGGCAGGACGGCGCAGGCCAGCGTCACCGAGGTCAAGGAGGCCGTCAGCCAGCAGGACAACCCCATGGACCACAACTATCTGATCTCCTACCGTTTCAGCGTCAACGGCAGGGACTACACCGGCACTTTCACGCGCAAGAAGGTGTACAACACCGCGACGCTGCCGTCTGTGGGCGGTGTGGTTCCCATCCGTTATCTCGCGGCGGCTCCCGCCATCAACGGCGGACCGGATGCCGGGCCGGTGGGTGGTCTGATCTTCGGCGGCTTGGGACTGCTGCTGCTGTTCCTGGGTATCAGGCCCGCCCGCCTCGCCGCATCGTCCGCAACCGCAGAGGATGCCAATGCTGACTCCCGGAGCTGAGCGAGTCCTCCCGCCAGGAGTGTGAAAGGCACGGATTGGGACATAGAACAAGCCGTGTGCGGCGGTGAACCGAGATGGGCTGACGTAAGACGAAATGTGTTAAGGTATTGCAAAGCGCCAATGGGCCGGGTTGGATTCGAACCAACGTAGGCTTGCGCCAACGGGTTTACAGCCCGTTCCCTTTATCCACTCGGGCACCGACCCAAACGGTCATCAACCGTCCAAACCCTCAAAACTACCATTAAACGAGATGAAGACAATTCTGTCAACCGCCTCGTCTGTTTTTCTTTTGTTCCTTCACAGGGCCATGAGCAGGTCGCAGGCCTGGTACGCAAAGGGCGCCGCCCGTCTGGCCCACGGCAATCCGGAGGCGCCTGCTCAGCCCAATTCCATGGGGAAGTAGTCCCGGGCGTTGTTGTAGCAGATATCCTCGACCATCTTTCCGAGCAGGCTCATGTCGTCGGGCAGCAGGCCGGCCTCGACGTCGCTGCCGAGCAGGTTGCACAGGGTTCGCCGGAAGTACTCGTGCCGCGGGTAGGACAAGAAGCTGCGCGAATCGGTCAGCATGCCGATGAAGCGGCTCAGCAGGCCCATGTTGGCCAGCGTCCGCATCTGGTTCTCCATCCCGTCCTTCTGGTCGAGGAACCACCAGCCGGAACCCCACTGCATCTTGCCCGGCGTCGATCCGTCCTGGAAGTTGCCGATCATTGTTGCCAGCAGGGCGTTGTCGCGTGGGTTGAGGTTGTAAAGAATCGTCTTGGGCAGCCTGCCCCGGCTGTCCAAACGGTCCAGAAATCTGGCGAGCGGCCTGGCGATTTCGAAATCCCCGATCGAGTCGCATCCGATGTCCGGCCCGAGTCTCCTGTACAGGCGTGTGCAGTTGTTTCGCAATGCGCCGAGATGAAGCTGTTGGACCCAGCCGCGTTCGGCGTCCATCGAGGCGAATTCGAGCATCATCGCCGACTTGAACTGGAGCTTTTCGTGCGGGGTCAATTCTTCGCCCGCACGAATCTTCCCGAAGATGGCACGCACCTCGCGCTCGGTGTAGTCCTCGGCATATGCGGTCTCCAGGCCGTGATCGGAAAGCCGACAGCCGTGCTCGTGAAAATACGTGTGTCGCTCCGACAGTGCATCGAGATAGCCGTCGAAGCTGGTAATGTCCATATCGCATAGCGAGCCCAGCTTGTCGATAAAGACGTTCAGCATCTCGAGATCTTCCACCGCCATCGCCGAATCGGGCCGCCATGCGGTGTGCACCTGGATCTCGAAGCCGTCTTCGCGGATCTTGCGGTGGTGTTCGAGAGAATCGAGCGGCCCTTCCGTGGTGCAGACCAGCTTGACGTTCATCTTGCGCAGGATGTTGCGGACGCTGAATTCGGGGCTGCGCAGCATCTCGCTGCACTCGTGGTAAATGTCCCTGGCGGTTTGCGGGTTCAGCAGTCGCCCGGTGATGCCGAACGGTCGGCGCAGCTCCAGGTGGGTCCAGTGATAGAGCGGATTGCCCAGGCAAAAGGGTACGGTGGCGGCCCATTTTTCGAACTTCTCGTAATCGCCGGCGTTGCCGGTGACGTACTTCTCCGCGACACCGTTGGTCCGCATGGCCCGCCATTTGTAGTGGTCCCCGTAGAGCCAGGCTTGGGTCAGATTCTCGAACCGGTGGTCGGCCGCGATTTGATGGGCCGGAAGATGACAGTGGTAATCGTAGATCGGCATTTTGGCGGCGTGGTCATGGTACAGACGCCGGGCCGTCTTGGTCTGAAGCAGAAAGTCCTCGGTCAAGAAGTGGCTGGTCATGGCGCCTTCCAAACGAGACGGGGAGTCATTCAGCGTCTATGTGTCGTCCTTTTGGTCGCCTCGGGCCTGCCGCTTGGCGACGGGCTTCTTGAAGGCGGCCATCTGCCTGGCCCAGTCGGACACCTCGCTCTGCGTCTTCTTGAGCCGCTCAGAGCGTGGCTTCGGCAGCTTCTTCTCCTCTTGGCGCATCTTGTACTCGTGGATGCCGTAGACGATCCACCCGCCCGCCACGACGATGACTCCCACGGTCATGATGATCTTGAACCACATGGCGTCTTTCCTTCCTACGCCCCGACCTTCGCGATTGCCACGCCGACGGATCCCAACGCGCCTCGGGAGGATCGAATACGGCGCCTGACCTTGTCTGAATTGTACCCGAATCCAGCGGCGCGGTCAACCTGCGCGGGTTTGGATCATTTCAATCGGTGCGTCCAGGCGACCAGCGCCGTCAGAAGATGCGCAATCTTCTGACGGGTCTTCTCGTCAGTGAGGCGGCCGGCTGAATCGATCTTGTCCGCCGCCGCGGCGACCAGGACCTCCGGCTGGTTCAACGGGTGCATATTCAGAAACACGCACGACTGACGCAGGTGGTATTGGGCCCGCGCGGTGCCCAGTGTCCCGACGGACGCGCCCATGATGGCGACGGGCTTGTCGGCGAAGGAATTGTCGCCATAGGGTCGCGAGGCCCAGTCGATGGCGTTCTTGAGCACGCCGGGCATCGAGAAGTTGTATTCCGGCGTGGCGATCAGCAGGGCATCGGCCGCCTTGATTTCGGTCTTGAAATCCTTGACCTTCGCCGGCGGGTTACTCTCCAGGTCCTCGTTGAAAAGGGGGATCCCTTCGAGATCGAAGAGCCGTATCTCTGCTCCCTTGGGTGCCAGTTCGCCGGCGGCGCGCAACAGCGCTTTGTTATACGAACCCTTTCGCAGGCTGCCTGCGAACCCAAGAATCCTGACGGTCTGTGCCATGTCGGTTGCTCCCTGCCATGCGTTGTGTGATGTGGCCGCACCCACGCGCGTCCATCCTCGTGCACTACGATGTCCGACCGGTCGAGGTTCCAATCGAGCAGCCGGCGGCGTCGACGTTGCATGCGTTCGTACTGGTCCGCCGCGGCGGGTCGCTTTCGAGCCTGTGTATGCCCCTTCGGCACGCTCAGGGCAAGCTCTTACGGGCACATGACGGACGTCAACAGAAAAGGGTGAGCCGCCGGGGCTCACCCTCTCGTACTGTCAGTAGGGTGACTCGGGACGAAAGCGCCTACAGGCCCCTGGCGAGCATGTAGTATATCTCGTTCCAGCGGAGCTCCTTCTTGAAGTCGTAGATCTTCGTGCCGGCATCGATCTGGACATACTCGATGCCGGCCATGTCGGTGAAATCCTGCATGTGCTCGCTGGTCAGCGCCATGGTGAAGCCGGTGTGGTGGGCGCCCCCGGCGAGAATCCAGGCGGCGGCGCCGATCTTGAGGTTGGGCCTCGGGACCCAGACCACTCGCGCCACGGGCAGCTTGGGCAGGGCGGCGTCCGGCGGGACTACATCCACCTCGTTGACGATCATGCGGAAGCGGTTGCCCATATCGACCAGTGAGGCGTTCAGGCCCGGGCCGGTCGGGACGTTGAAGACCAGTCGGCACGGATCGTCCTTACCGCCGATGCCGAGCGGGTGCACCTCCAGCGAGGGTGTGCCGTCGGCGATGGACGCGCAGACTTCGAGCATGTGCGCGCCGAGAACCTTCGGGCCGGCCGGGTCCAGATGGTAGGTGTAGTCTTCCATGAAGCTGGTTCCGCCGGGCAGACCGGCGGCCATGACCTTCATCGCGCGGACCAGAGCAGCGGTCTTCCAGTCGCCCTCGGCGCCGAAGCCGTAGCCGTCGGCCATCAGGCGCTGAACCGCCAGACCCGGCAGTTGCTTCAGACCGTGCAGGTCTTCGAAGTTGGTCGTGAAGGCCTTGAAATTCCCTTCCTCCAGGAAGCCGCGCAAGCCGATCTCGATACGGGCCGCCTCGCGCAGCGCGTCGCGCTTCTTGCCGTCTTTGCTGATCGCCTGGGCCAGCTTGTAGGTCGCCTCGTATTCGGCGGTGAGCTTGTCGATCTCCTTTTCCGTGACCTTGTTCACGCGGGCGACGAGGTCGCCGACGCCGTAACCGTACACGGAATACCCGAGCTGCTTCTGGGCCTCGACCTTGTCGCCCTCGGTGACGGCGACCTCTCGCATGTTGTCGCCGAATCGCACCACCTTGGCCCCCTGCATGTCGTGCCAGGCGCACGCGGCGCGGGCCCACACGCCCAGTTCCGCTTGGACCTCTTTCTCCTGCCAGTGGCCGACGATGACCTTGCGGTTGCGGCGCATCCGCGAGCAGATGAACCCGAACTCACGGCCGCCGTGCGCGCTCTGGTTGAGGTTCATGAAGTCCATGTCGATTTCGGACCAGGGGATGTCCCGGTTGAACTGCGTGTGCAGATGGACAAACGGTTTGCTCAGGGCCTTGAGACCGGCGATCCACATCTTCGCCGGCGAAAAGGTGTGCATCCACGTGATCAGGCCGATGCAGTTGGGTGTGGTGTTGGCCTTCATGCAGAGATCGTAGATCGCTTCCGGCGTCGTCAGGACCGGCTTGAACACCACTTTCACCGGCACCAGCTGGGAGCGGGAGAGGGCTTGGGCGATCTCCCGGGAGTCTTTGGCGACCTGTTCGAGGGTCTCGGGGCCGTAGAGATGCTGGCTCCCGGTGACAAACCAGGCTTCCAATTTCTTGCTATCCTCAATCATAGGGTTCTCCATCCAAATACCTGTTGTTCGGCCTGTCGTGAAATCCGGATTAGCTTACCACCGGGCCGGTCCGGATGTCCATCGGGAACTGAGGTTTTGCACGCGGGCACGCCGGGACGCTCACGGCGTTGTCAGGAAGTGGTGAATGTCTCTGCCGGGCGCAGCGGTTTTTCCGCTGCCTAGTCTGCTGTGAGACGCAAAGTGGCGATTCACCCTTCGGAATCTGTTTTCCGTCTCAAGCGTCAGACGACGTAAGTCGAGGCGGAGGTTTCGCCGCCGCGGCCGGTCCAGTTCGTGTGGAAGAACTGGCCTCGCGGCTTGTCCACACGCTCGTAGGTGTGCGCGCCGAAGTAGTCACGCTGGGCCTGGAGCAGGTTGGCCGGCAGGCGGGCGTGACGGTATCCGTCAAAGTAGGCCAGGGCGGTGCTGATGGCCGGGATGGGAATGCCCAGTTCGACCGCTGTCATCACCACGCGACGCCACGAGGCCTGGGCCTTCTGCACCGCCTTCTTGAAGAACGGATCGAGCAGCAGGTTCGTCAGGTTGGGATTGTTGTCGAAGGCTTCCTTGATCTTACCGAGGAAGACCGAACGGATGATGCAGCCGCCGCGCCACATCAGGGCGATGCCGCCGTAGTTGAGGTTCCAGTGGTGCTCCGCCGCCGCCGCCCGCATCAGTTGGTAGCCCTGGGCGTAGCTGACGATCTTGGCGGCGTAGAGCGCGTGACGCAGGTCGGTGAGGAACGCCTTCTTGTCGCCTTGGAATTTCGTCTTCGGGCCGGAGAGGACCTTCGAGGCTGCGACCCGCTCGTCCTTCAGCGCTGACAGGCACCGGGCGAACACCGCCTCGGCGATCAGCGTCAGTGGTTGACCCAGGTCCAGCGCCTCGACGGCGGTCCATTTGCCCGTGCCTTTCTGGCCGGCGGTGTCGAGGATCAGGTCGATCACCTCGTTACCGTCCTCGTCCTTGTAGGCCAGGATGTCACGCGTGATCTCGATCAGGTAGGAGTTCAGCTCGCCCTTGTACCAGGCGGCGAACGCCTTGTGCATTTCCTGGTTCGTCATGCCGAGACCTTCCTTCATCATCTGATAGGTCTCGCAGATCATCTGCATGTCGCCGTACTCGATGCCGTTATGGACCATCTTGACGAAGTGGCCGGCGCCGTTCTCGCCGACCCAGTCGCAGCACGGTTCGCCGTCGTCGGTCTTGGCGCAGATCGATTGGAAGATGGGTTTGACCTCTGGCCAGGCCTTGGGCGAGCCGCCGGGCATCATGGACGGGCCGAGCAGGGCGCCTTCCTCGCCGCCGGAGACGCCGGTGCCGATGTAAAGCATACCCTTGCTTTCAACGTAAGCGGTCCGACGGATGGTGTCGGGGAAGTGGCTGTTGCCGCCGTCGATGATGATGTCGCCGGTCTCCAGGTGTGGCAGCACGTGTTCGATGAACTCGTCGACCGGCGCACCGGCCTTGACCATCAGCATCACCTTGCGCGGCTTCTGGAGGTTGGCGACCAGTTCCTCGATCGAGTGACACCCGATGATCTTCTTGCCCTTGGCCCGACCGTTGACAAAATCGTCCACCTTCGAGACGGTCCGGTTGAAGCAGGCGACCGTGAAGCCCTTGCTCTCCATGTTCAGGATCAGATTCTCGCCCATGACCGCCAGGCCGATCACGCCAATATCCGCTTTCGCCATGATGCCGCGCTCCTTTCTCGTATCTCGTCGCTCCCCTCGACTTCGCTCGGGGCAGGCTATGCCTTGTCGCTCGAATTCCAAACCCGCGCCTCCCGACGCCAACCACATCGGCAGACCCGGGCAACGGGCGAAGCCATTGTCGCGATTTCCCCCGCCCACGCAAGCCAAATCTCACCTGAGGGCGGCTCCGGGGTGCACTGCGTGTTTGTAGGTAGGTTCCTGCGGAGGCCAGGAAAGGGGGCTGTCATCTCGAAGCGCGTGGCGGATGTCATTTCGACGAAGGGCGAAGCCCGCACGGAGAAATCTGGCCGGGGATAAGGCAATAGCCCGTTCGCAGCCGGATTCCTCCACTCCGCTACGCTCCGGTCGGAATGACAAAGTCGACTGCAACCCCGCGTGACGGTCTACCTACAAACATCAAGTGCCCCCGCGGCTCCGGGCAGCAGCCAGAGACGAAGCTCAGAGCCTGCCCGAAAAGTGGCGATGTAATGATCGGAGCGGCATCACAGCCGCAGAGCGTTCGGCTTGGCATACATCATTGAAAGCGGGCTTTGGTGGACCAGAGGCCGAGGGCGGGGTTGGAGATGTAGAAGATGGTTTCGCCATCGACGGTGTTGAAGCCGTCTTTGAGCTTCTTGGGGTCGTATTTGGCCATCATCCGGCCGAGGTCGGCGTAGCGGAAGTTGACGCTCTCGATCTGCTCGCGGGTCAGGTGGCCCGGGCAGTAGGTGACGCGGAAGCGGCCCTCCGTCGAGCCGTGGATCAGGTGGGCGGCGGCGCTGAGGTTGGCCCGCAGGTCCTCGTTCTCCGCGACCAGTTGCAGGACGCGGTCGGTGCCGACGTAGCCGTACTTGCGGATCAGCCGATCGATCTCTTTGTCCTCGCCGAACTCGCGCAGCCCCGGCGCCAAAACAATCAGTTCGCCCCCGTCGGCCATCGCCATACGCGTGCGGTAGATGCTCTTGTTGCCCAGCCAGGTGCTCTTGAACTCCTGGGGCTCCAGGTAGACGACCGCCTTCTGCAGGGGCTCGTCGAGCATCTGGAAGTTGACCTTCAGCGATAGCTCGGCGGCGCAGTTGAAACACTCGATGTCGTCGCCGATGAACAAGCCTCGCGCGACTTGGCCGCTCTCGGTCGCGGCGACCACGGTCAGCACATACACGATCGGCATGTCTTTGGCGAAATAGTCGGATGCGTAGTTCAACACGCGACGGACGGGCGTGTCGGCCCGGCCCATCATCCGCTCCATTCCGTATACGGCGCCGAGGTAATGACTCTTGTTGATCGCCTCGACTCCGCCGGTGCCGACGAACACGTTTTTGTTGTAGTTAGCCATGCCGACCACTTCGTGCGGCACGACCTGGCCGATCGACAGGATCAGGTCGAATCCGCCTTCGACCAGCAGCTTGTCCACCTGCGCGGGCCAGGAAAAGTCCAGCTTGCCCTCGCTGACCTCCTTGACGAATTCGCCGGGCACCTCGCCCAGCGTCACCAACCCGCCGCGCCAGTCGTGCTCGCGGAAGAGGTCGAGCGGGACCTCACCGAACATCTTTCGGATCTGGGCCACGGTCATCGGAGAATGCGTACCCACCGCCAGCAGGATGTCCGTGAGGGCCTTGCCGTAGTACTGCCATGCATAGCGAGTCAGCTCGCCCGCGCGGGAGTGGAATCGGGTGATGTCCGGCGGCAGGGCCAGGACCTTGCGCCGCCGGCCCAGCTTGTCGAGCGCCTCAAACAAACCCTGCCGCAGGTCCTCGGCGCTCAGATGGTCACTTTCTCTGCCACGACGGTAATAGAGCATGATGTCTTCCTATCTCTGCCACGGAGGCGAATCGAAGAAGAAGCGGTCGAATTCGGCGATCCACCGGGCCTCGTATGCGCCCGCGTACCTGCCCTTGATGAATCTGTCGAATGCTTCGTCGTGGAATCGCTTCCAGGATTCGATCTCATGACCCGGATGGATCGGGTAGAACAGAACCTCGTTCGCCCTCGCCGCCTGCATGTCGCCGGGGGTATCGCCTATCATCAGGACGTGGGTCTTCTCGTACTTGCCTTCGGTGGCATGCCGGAGCTGATCGGTCTTGCTGCCCATTTCCTGACCCGCGATAACCGTTACGTGTTGGGCGATTTGGTGTTCGGTCCATTCCCATTCCAGCGCCTCCTGCGACGCCGACGAAATGACAGCGACGTCGGCCTGTGCCGCGATCTTCTCCAGGCTCGTGTGCACGCCGGGGAAGGGGGGGATATCCCGGATCATGTCGTCGATGGCCCGGTCGGCTCGCCGGCTCCATTGGAGGGCCGTCTCGAATTCCTTTCTGGCCGCCGGATCGGTGGCCCGATCAAGCGCCTCCAGCAGACCGGCGTTGCTCAGGACGCTGTTCGGATCATCCACCCACTGGAAATAATGCGGGAAGTGGGGGACCTTGAAGCCGGACCGTTTGACCATCGGATGGGCCGGTAGCAGCTCCGCGATGACTCTCCTGGCCGTCTGGTGGCGGTTGGCGCCGCGCGTTCGCGAGTAAAGCGCCGCGAAGTCCATACACTCGCGCACCGCCTGGGCGACCGGCTGCAGACCGAATGAGACGGTCATCTCCGGACAGAAACAGCTCTGCTGCTTGGCCGCCATCGTTTCAAACGCGCAACCGTCTGAGTCGATGCCCACGAAGAATCTGTGTCGAGGCTGGTAGTCCTTCAACGGCTGGGCCGGATCGGTCTTCGTCATTCGTCTCCACTCTGAGTTTCAGGGCACGGTCCAATCGACGGACCCCGTTAAGGTAAGAGACCGGCCCCGGCAAAGACAATCAAAAAGAGGCGGACCCGACCCGATTTGGCATAGATTGCGGGTGGCGCCGACGCTATTCTATGCGGAGGTTTCCGAACCCTTTGGATGGGCCTGTGTATGAATGAGTTGCTCTTAAGAGTCGAGACCCTGTGCGCCGAGGTCGATTCGACGATCCTGCTTGGGGCGGGCGCAGGCATGGCAGTGGTCGGGCTGTTCCTCTGGCTGGGTGGAGCCCGCTACGGCACGATTGTGATCGCCCTGCTGGGCGCCGCCGTCGGGGCGATGATCGGATTGCTCGTCAGCCAGAAGGCCGGTCTGGGCCCGTTCCTGTGCATGGCGGTTGGTGCGGTGATCCTGAGTATCCTCTCGATTGCGGCGCGGAACGGCCTGGTGATCGTGCTGGCGACGGTAATCTTCGCCCTGCTGACGGCGACGGTGTACACCAGCTACGTTCTGGACCGCCAACCCGCCGAAGAAGCGACGCCCCGCGCCGCGGCACCCGGAAGCAGCTTCGCGGCGTCGGGCGAGTCGCAATTCGTCTATCAGTCGTTCAGCAGCATGGACCCGAACAGCCGGCAGGCCTACATCGACAGTCTGGGCGGCTCGAAGGACGACTTCCAGAGTCGTCTGAAAGTGGTCCTCGCCGACTTGTGGAGGGCCCTCGGGCCGTACCGGTGGTACCTGCTCGGCGCCATTCTCATCGGCGGCGTCGGCGGCTTCCTCTTGATCTGGTTCATCAAGAATGTGGTTCTTCCCCTGTGCTACAGCGTCGTCGGTACCACCGCGGCGCTGCTCGGCGTCCAGGTGCTCCTGCTGGGTCTGGGTGCTCGTGTGGTGTCCGATCTGTCGCCTCGTCCGTGGATTGTCCCGACGGCGTTCGGCTCGATGACCCTGATCGGATGGGTGCGTCAACTTCTGGCCGGGCACAAGCGTCAAGCCAGGGCCGAGTCCGCCGCAGGCGGACCGAAGGAAGCCAAGCATGAGTAGGGACCAGGCTCCCCTCGCCCCCATCCCGGCGCGCCGGGGTTCGAGCGGATAGGAGGTTGGCGTGCCGCCGGAACGACAGCGACACATTCAGTATATCAACGTGCTGCGGATTCTGGCCATCTACGCGGTGGTCACGGCCCACGTGGCGATCTGGCTGACGATGGCGACGCGGCCGTTCGTCTTCCACTGGTGGCTGGGGTGCTGGCTGTTCTACGTCGGCCACTTCTCGATTCCCGTCTTCGTGATGATCAGCGGTGCGCTGCTGCTCGATGACGCGCGTCAGGAGTCGGCCGGGCAGTTCTACCGGCGTCGCATGTTCCGCGTGGGCATCCCGATGGTGGTCTGGACCGTCGTGTATCTGCTGGTCCGGCGTTTCGTCGATCACGAGCTGCTTTCGGCCGGCTCCATCGTCCAGTTGATCCTCGCGGGCGATCCGTATTACCACCTGTGGTTCCTCTACATGATCTTCGGCCTGTACCTTATCACGCCGGCTCTGCGGACATTCGTTCGCTGCGCCGGCCCGGGGCAGCGGTGGTTCGTGATCGCGCTCGGTCTGGTGCTGGCCAACGCCTACTTCCAGACCGACGTGCTGTTCTGGAACAACCAGCGGTCGATCTTCACGATGTTCGTTCCCTTCATTGCGTTCTACCTGTGCGGCCATGAGATTCGCCTGATTGACCCGAAGAAGGTTCGGACGCGATACCTCGTCCTGGCGGTGGTCCTCTCGGCGCTGTACCTGGCCGCGTTCTCGGGCGTCTTCCTCGAGCGAGCCGGCGGCGTGGGCGTGCGCTACCTGTTCGATTTCTTCAGCCTGCCGATGGTTTTTCTTTCGATCGGCATTTTCTGGGCCGCCTATCTTTGGGACGCCGAGCACCCACCTGTTCAGGGCATCCGCCGGACGGCCCTGGAGTGGGTCGCATCCACCGTCATGGGTATCTACGTGCTGCATCCGCTTGTGCTGGCCGTCCTGCGAACCAGGCTCGGCGAGCACGCCGGCGCGAGGGGCGATCTCAATTCGCCTGCGACCTTTCTGTTGGGCGTAACGGTCGTTCCCTTGGTGACTTTCGTTGTGTGCTATCTGGTGACCTCGCTGCTGATGAATATCCCCATAGTGAAACGAGCAGTCTGCTGATCTTGACGTAGGGGCCAATTTTGATGCGCCCGCGCCCATGGGCGTCGGCGTCACCACAAAGTGAGGTGGACCATGTCGAGCGAACTGGATCGTCGGAGCTTTCTGAAGACGTCGATAGTCGGGGCCGGCGCGTTGGTACTGAGCTTCGAGGAACGAGCCCTGCTGGCCGCAGGGGCCGATCTCGATTCGCCCGTGCCCGCGGTGGGTTCGCCGTCGCCCGGCAGGATGCCGACGGGGCGGATCGGCAAGGTGACGATCAGCCGGATGTTCACCGGCGGCAACCTGATCAGCGGCTTCGCCCACAGCCGCGACCTGCTCTACGTCTCGGCGCTGCTGAAGACCTACTTCACCGACGACAAGGTGATGGAGACGCTTGCCCTGTGCGAGGAGATGGGCATCAACACCGCCATCCTGCGGCTCGATGACCACTGCAAGAGAATCCTGCGTCGCTACTGGGACGAGCGGGGCGGCACGATCCAGTGGATCGCCCAGATCAAGGTCGGCCCGGACGACTTCGGCCAGATCGACGAGGCGATCGACCACGGCGCCGTCGGCGCGTTCGTACACGGCGGCGTCAGTGACGTTTGCGTCGAGCAGGGACGTGTGGCCGTGCTGGCCGAGGCCGTCAAGCGGATCCAGACGCGGGGCGTCATCGCCGGCATCGCCGGCCACAAGATCGAGGTCCCGATGGCGTGCGTCGAGGCGGGCATCGAGCCGGACTTCTACATGAAGACCCTGCACAGCCACGCCTATTGGTCCGCCGACGGCCGGCCGGAGAACGACAACATCTGGTCCAAGACACCCGAGAAGACCATCGAGTTCATGCGGACCGTCAAGACGCCCTGGATCGCCTACAAGGTGATGGCCGCGGGAGCGATCCACCCAAGGACGGCCTTCCGGTACGCCTACGAAAACGGAGCCGACTTCATCTGTGCCGGCATGTTCGACTTCCAGGTCCGCGAAGACGTCATCCTCGCCAACCAGATCCTCGCCGGCCCGCTCGCCCGCCAGCGCCCCTGGTGCGCGTAGGGGCGAATCTACCCATCAATAGTCAATTATCAATTCCTCTGCTTCCCACTACAGCCTCGGATAGTCTCGCCCCTCGTCGATCCACCAGAGATCCTCGATCCCGTTGGCCGTCTCGCCGACGAAGTCCCATCCCGCGTCCAGATACGTCGCCGCCGTCTGCATCTCGGCCGTGGTCTTGGGTGTGCCACCGTTCGAGGTCTTCACGGTGATCTGCGCGTCCCAGAAAGAGGACTCGACGACACCCTGGTTAAAGCCCACCAGACCGCCGACGTCAGCGCTGCCGGATACCCTGCCTGCGGAATAGCATCTGCGTATGGCGTTTGACGAAGGCTTCAGGGCACGGCCGAGCAAGCCACTACCGACCAGACCGCCCACATCTCGCCCGCCTGTCACCACTCCTGACGCATAACAGTCGGCGATCTCCACCGTGCCGGAGTTCATACCCACCAATCCCCCGACAGTGCCTAACTCTCCGGTGACGATGCTGGTACTGAAGCATTGGTCGAGCCGGGCATTGATATTCATTCCCACGAGCCCTCCGATGATGGAGATCCCGGTCACTGTCGCGGCGCTGGAGCACTGGAGGATGTCACTCTTGTAGTTGTACCCCACGAGTCCGCCGACATAGCGTTCGCCGCGGACCGCGCCCGTACTATGACAGTTCATCACGCTGCCGGAGATGCAGGAGCCCACCACGGCGCCAATGTAGTTCCACGTCCCTGTGACGTTGACATCCGCGATTTCCACATCTCTGACCGTCCCCCCATTCATCACGACGCCGACGAATCCCACATCCGCCCGGCCCGAGATGGTCAGGTGAGAGATCGTGTAATTGTTGCCGTCAAACAGGCCTTCGAACGGGTACCAATAGTCACCGATGGTGAAGAACGGCATACCCTCTGCGTCGATGTCGTTCAGCAGCCTGAAATGGGCTGTCATCAATCTTGGATTGCGGCCGATACGGTTCAGCTGCTCGGCCGTCGCGATGAGATAGGGATCGTTGGGTTCGCCGCTTCCACCGGCAAAGGGCAATTCTGGCAGGACTGGAAGCTGCCACCAGAGAATCGGATATCCGCCTCCCTCAGGTTCGGCCCAGAAGTCGTCGGGGCCGTCGGCCTGTCCGATGAAGTCCCAGCCGGCGTCCCTGAACGTGCCAGGGGTCTGCATCTGGGCGGTGGTCCTGCCCATTCCTCCGGCACTGACGTCTGTTTCACTGGTTTCCACGTCCCAGAAGCTGTCCAGGACCTCCGCCCAATCGCTGCCAACGCCCACGAGGCCGCCAACGTTCTCGTTTCCACCGATGAGGCCGGTCGCGTAGCACTGCTCCACCGTGCCCACTTCATTGAATCCGACCAGTCCACCGACCCTCGCGCTGCCCCGAACGGCACCGGTTGAATAAGAGTGATCAATCTGCCCTGAGTAATACCACGTTTCCACGCCGCTTGACCGCCGGCCGTTCCATCCAACGAGTCCGCCGACGGCTTCATTCCCGAAAACCTCGCCTGTCGAATAGCACATGGAGATGTTGCCGCCTCCGTTGCATCCTGCCAGCCCGCCAGCGGAGTTCCCGTCAACGCGGCACGAAGTGGAGCAGTTCACGATCCTGCCGCTGCTGTACCCGACTAGTCCACCGACCGTCACTCCGCCTGTGACGTTGCCACCCTGAACGGAACAGGCGGACATTGTGCCATTCGTGTTCCGTCCGACCAGGACACCGACATCCGATGAGGGCTGTGCCTGGACGTTGGGATCGACCAGGTGCAAGTTCCTGATGGTGCCGTTCAGGACGCGCCCAAAGAGCCCCGCGAAGCACCCATCCCGTGATTCGTGCGTGAAATTCGCGATCGTATGACCCTTACCGTCAAAGCTCCCCTTGAAAAAATGCTCGTAATCGGGCGCGATGATGTTGAATGCGGGTCTGCCTTCTTTGCCGTCGAATGGGGACAGGTCAATATCGGCAGTGAGCTGGAAGTGCTTGTCCCAGTCTTCAGGGCAGGTGCCGATGGCGTTCATCTGCTCGGCAGTTGCGATCAGGTAGGGGGTGTTGGGGTCGCCGGTGCCGCCGGCGTATTTGCGGGTGGCGACGGCGTCGATGGCGAAGAGGAAGAAGTCGGCGCTGTTGGGAGGCGGTGTGGTCCCGCCAGTCAGATACGCGGCGTCATCTTCGAAGGTCAACGTCAGATGGACGCTGCTGCCATCGGCGGTCTGACCGGTGAACTCGATGGCGTCGTCCACCACCTTACCGGCCAAGCCCGTCAAGTTGAAGACCGCGTTCGGATCGAGCGTCCGCATTGGCTGGCTCACATCCACGGCATCGGCGTCGACCTGCTCAAAGCGCGCGCTGCCCGCGTTGGGATCGACGGTCAGGCAGAACTGCCCCTCGACCGAGTATGTCCAGTGGACGCCGGCGAAGCCGCCCGTCTGCACGATCGTGCTCCGCTCGGGCGAGAACACATACCGATCCGCCCGGATGCCCGCCGCGTTGGCGCAGATTGGCACAGCCAAGAGCAGCATTGCGCACAGGATGAACGCCCACGTGAGATTCTGTCGCTTCCGCGCTTCCATGAGATATCGACCTCCTCTCGGCCCACCCCTGGGCCAAGCCCACAATCGGCCGGCTCGCTCGCACGCCTCCAGCCTCTCACCATAGTATAGCAGGAGAGGCCCTCCGTTTCAATCCCGGCGCCGGGACTGAAATACGAAGCACGAAACCCGAAATCCGAGAACAAATCGCTCAGAAGATCAAAAGGCAAAGTGCAAGACTGAGGAAGTCATCCGCCCAAGGCGGATTCCACACTTTTGATCTTTGCTATTTGATCTTTGCTTTCACCGTCGATAATCGGATTTCGGATCTGGCGCAAGCGGATCCGTTGCGGGATGCGTAGGGGCGAAGGATCATTCGCCCATGCTCTTGATGTAGGCGAGGGACTCCTTGGCGGTGCGGTCGAGGTTCTCGATGTCGCCGCCGCCGTCGAGGACTTCGCACATCTCGTAGGCGATGTAGCCCTGGTAGCCGATCTCCTTGAGGGCGCCGAAGAAGGTTTTGTAGTCGATGATCCCTTCGCCGAGCGGGACGGCCCGCAGCACGGCGTCCTGTTCGAGGAAGTTGGTCAGGTTGCTGCTGTAGAGGTATCGCGCCTGCCGGACGTAATCGGCGGCGGTCGTGTGGATCATGTACGGCGCCATCTTGCGGACCGAGGCCCGCAGCTCCTCGGCACTAAGGCCCTGGAGCGTGGGCGTCCACGGATCGTAGGCGGCCTTGACGTTGGGCAGGTTCACCTCGTTGAGCAGCCAGAACATGGTGTCGTGGTGCGCGCCGATGTCGTGGTGGTTCTGCACCGCCAGGGTGACGCCGTACTTGGCGGCTTCCTTGCCTGCCAGCCGCAGACCCTCGACGACCGTCGCATACTGCCTGTCGTACGGGATGTCGGGCCGCTCGTAGCCGGTGAAGACGCGGACCACGTCGGTGCCGAGATCGCGAGCGAGCCTGGCCAGTTCGCCGACATACGCGGCCTGGATCTCGACGTTCGGGATGCTCAGTTTGTCGCTGCCGGCGGTGAAGTCGGTGTAGCCGGCCAGGCAGACCAGCTCGAGGCCCAGCTCTTCGATCCGCCGTCGCAACGCCCGGCGCGCCGCCTCGTCGTAATCCAGCGGCGAAACGTGCGGACGCTTGGCCATCAGCATCACCCCGTCGTAGCCCAACTCCTTGGCCTTCACGAGAAACTCATCGACCGTCAGCTTCGCCTGCCCGCGCCACACGCCGGCGTAGCTGACCGAATGCAGGCAGGTCTTGATCTTGAAGTCACTTGGATTGCCCGTCGGCGTCTTCTGGGCGAATGAGGTTCCGATACACAGCAGACACGCGATCGATGCGGCAATGATTCGCTTCTGCATGGCGGCGCTCCTTCCCATTTTTCATGGGGCTGGCTTCAGCCCCTGTGATCGATCAGACAGCAAAAAGCAGAAATCAATCCGCGTTCGGCGGAGCGGAATCCCGATGTCCATGACGCCAAATCCGAAATCCGAATGCCGAAATCTGAGACAAGCCCGAAAGCCCAAACCTTCAAATCCGAATCCGCCGCAGGCGGACGGCCGGAAGTTTGGGACATTCGAATTTGCGTCATTCGAATTTGTCTCGGATTTCGTGTTTCGTGCTTCGCATTTCCTCCCTCGGCGGGATAGGTACGGGCGAATCACGATTCGCCCCTACGGTTTGACGATGTCTTTGAGGCCCTCGGTGATTCCGCGTCCGATCTGCTCGGCGCTATTCTTGCCGTTTCCGAAGATGATCCGTCCGATGTCGATGGCCTTGTCCAGCACGTTGCTCAGGCCGGAGATCATATCCTTGGGCAGCACGTCGCCCCCTTGCTCGGCGATGCCCATCGCCACTGCCAGCAGGACCTTGGTGGCGAGCATCGCCACGTCCATCCGCTCGTTGCGGCCGAGGTCGGTCATCTCGATCGTGCCGAGCTTGAACGTCACGGTGTCGGCCTGCCCCGGGATCGGCAGCAGCTTGACAAGCACCATGATGTTCGTGATCTCCAGGTGGTCGATCAAGAGTTTCTTGCCGGAGGGCTGCCGGTCGCGCTCCAATGCGCTGATGACCTCGTGCAGGTTGTTGTCGAGGCCCTTTTGCTCGACGAACACCTTCATGCCGTCGAGCCGGATGTCTTTGATGAGCACCTCGTCGCTCAGCAGCGACCTCGTGTCGACCTCGACAGCGCCCCGGCTCAGGTCGAGCAGCGTCGTCTGACTGTAACCGGGCGGGTTGCCCACCGTGAGGTCTTGCAGGCCCAGAGCCCCTGCGAAGATCGACAGGTTGGCCTTCTCGACGTCCACCGGGACCTTCAACGCCCTGGTGCCGGCCTTGTCGATTGCCACCCGCACGGCGCTGTCGGCGAAGAAGTTGACGCCGAGCGCCCCGCCGACGATAACCACCCCGCCGATCACGACGATGGACTTGATGGACCGAAATCGCTTACGCATGGCAATTCTCTCGTGCAATGCGGCCGGTAGAGACGAAGGATCATTCGCCCCTACGGAGCCGGCGCGTCCTCTCGGTAGATCCGCGCACCAAGCGGATTGAGCCGCTCTTCGATACGCTCATAGCCCCGGTCGATATGGTAGACACGATTGACGATAGTCGTCCCCTCCGCGGCCAGGCCCGCCAGGACCAGGGCCGCCGAGGCCCGCAGGTCGGACGCCATCACGGGCGCGGCGACCAGATTCTTGACGCCCGCGACAATGACCGCCGGACCTTCCTTGCGTAGGTCTGCGGCCATGCGGTTCAACTCCGCCACGTGCATGAAGCGGTCGGGGAAGATCTTCTCGATGACGACGCTGTTGCCCTCCGCCAGCGCCAACAGGGCCATGAGTTGCGCTTGCAGGTCCGTCGGAAAACCGGGGTACGGCTGTGTCGTCACGTCGGTGGGACGCAGGTGGTCCGTGCCGGCCACCACGCAGCCGTCGGCCGTCGGCTCCACCGTGACGCCCACGTTGCGCAGTTTGTCCACGACCGCCATCATGTCGTCGAGCCGGCAGTTGACGAGTTTCAGTTCCCCTCGCGTGATGGCGGCCGCCACCATGAATGTCCCTGCCTCGATGCGGTCGGGGATGACCTCGTACTGCACAGGGTGCAGCTCGGACACGCCCTCAATCACCAGTCGCGGCGAGCCGATTCCGCTGATCCGCGCGCCCATCGCATTAAGGCAATTGGCCAGGTCGGTGATCTCCGGCTCGCAGGCGGCCGATTCGATGACGGTGCGGCCTTTGGCCAGCGTCGCCGCCATCATGACGTTGGCGGTCCCCAGAACGGTCGAGCCGAATGAGCCGCCCAGAAAGATGCTCGCGCCGCGCAGGCCCTTGGGGGCTTCGGCGATCACGTAGCCGTTCTTGAGGTGGATCTCGGCGCCCAGCTCGCGCAGTCCCCGTACATGGAGGTTGATCGGGCGATCCCCGATGGCGCAGCCCCCGGGCATGGAGACCTCGGCCCGGCCGCACCGCGCCAGCAGCGGGCCCAGAATGCAGATGCTGGCGCGCATCTTGCGAACGATTTCGTAGTCACCCACCGGGTTGCTGATGACGCGGGCGTCGATGCGCAGGGGCCCATCGCCGTCGCGCTCGACCCGGCAGCCCAGCGTTTGCAGCAGGTCTCCGAACAGCCGCACATCCGACAGCCGGGGAACACCTGCCAGCGCGGATTGCCCCTCCGCCAGAATGGCCGCCGCCATGATCGGCAACGCCGCGTTCTTCGAGCCGTTGACGGTGACCTGACCGGAAAGACGGACCGGTCCTTCAATCCGAAATATGTCCATGGTCTATTTTCCTTGCTAAGGCGGGGTGGCTCTGCCATACTTGGCCGGACCCGATCCCGTCGGCGTAGTGTAGTGCAACCGCGTGCCGTTTTCAACCCTCTTGGGGTTTGCGCCCGGGGTGTTCGGCGAAAACGGAGGTCCATGACGGCTCTCGATGCGTTTCAACAACTGACCGAATCGTTCACGATCGACCACGCCTTCACTCTGATCGGCATCGGCCTGTTCTCCACGTGGCTGGTTCGGACGTCGTTGGGACGGCGATCGCTGGTGCACGCGCTGCCGCGCCGCAACGACCTGCCGCCCCACGTGCCGTTCATTCCCTTTCTTCTCTGGCTGGCGGGCGTCGTGGTGGTTCAGTCGCTGATCGACTCATTCGTCCGTCCGGTCGAGGGGCGGCAGAAAGCCTTTCAGGACGCGGTCGTGTTGTGTGTCGTCGCCCTGGTGATTGCGTTCGGCGTGGTTCTTCCTCTGGCGTCGCGTCACTTCGCACGGGGACTGAAGGGGTTCGGCCTGAGGCTTCGCACGGTCCCGCGGGACTTGGGGGCAGCCTTTATCCATTTGCTGGCGGTCTGGCCACTGGTGCTGGCGGCGATTGTGGCGACCGAACAGATCGGCCAGTGGATCAGCCAGTGGTCTTCGGGCCGGGACTTCGAGATGCCCCGGCACGAGGCCCTCCGGCAGATGACCGAGTATGGGAGCGTAACCCTGTCGGTGCTGTTGGCTTTTCTGGCGGTGGTGGTGGCTCCTCTGGTGGAGGAGATGATCTTTCGGGGCCTGTTCCAGACGGTGCTCCGCTCGTACCTGGCCAAACCCTGGCCGGCCATCGTACTGACGAGCGTGCTCTTCTGCGTCGTGCATGCGGATGCGCTGCACTGGCCGGCGCTGTTCGTGCTGTCGATCGGGCTCGGTTACGCCTACGAGAGGAATGGATCGCTGTTCCAACCCATCTTCATGCATGCGATGTTCAACGGGGTCGCTATTCTCGGGGCCCTGGCGCAGTCGAAACCGGGGTAAGGAAGAAGCCGGAGGGCTCGTGAGTTTCTGCGTTTTTTTGTCGCGAAGGCGGTCGGCGACCACTACAATGCAGCCTCATATTGTCGCGAGGAGCGTGCACGATTTCGTCCGCTCCCGGAGAACGGAGAATCATGGCAGAGGCATTCATGGAATTCAAAGAACCGAAGATCAAAGTCGAATACGGGACGGAGGTGAGCATCGTCACCTTCGCGGACGAGAACATTCTCGACGAACAGCAGATCAAGAAGCTTGAACAGGCTCTGCGTCCGGTCATCAAGGAGAATCTGAACAGGAAACTCGTCCTGAATTTCGAGAACGTGCGGTTTATGTCGTCAGCTTTCCTTGGGCTGCTGGTGAAGGTGCACAAGCGGGTGATCGACCACGGAGGTCACCTGCAGTTGTTCAACCTCGATCCGAAGATCCTGAAGGTCTTCGAAATCACGCAACTGACGAAGGTATTCGACATCGCGTAGCAGGTGGCGTTCAAGGAAGGACGCTTCGGGGAACGAAGAACGTGCCGCCGGCGGAGCCGTCCGGATAGGGGGGAACCCCTTCGGGCGTCGTCGAGATCTTCATGGAAACCACCTCAGAGGCGGAATAGGTCTCGACATGTCCGTCGGTGAAAGCGGCGCGGAGTTTCACTTCGGGCACGGCGTCCTCCGGATCGCCCTCAACGGCCCAGTACGAGGACAGCAACTGGGTCTCCTCGACGACGGTGGCCCCCGGGAGTCTCTCGCAACTGCCGAACGCCCCGGGGCTGCGCCAGTGATCGTAGCCGAAGTAGTCGGTGACCAGCAGTTGATTGTAGCGTCCCATGCTGGCCGGACCGGTGGGACCTCGGAACAAGGTCTGCGACTCGGAGAGGTAGCCGACATAGTTCCAGTAGAAGCAGTAGGTTCCCCCCAAAGGATCGGTCCGGGGCGCGGTGTCTGGATTGTCCCAGTCGTCGCCCGCATCCCACGCCTCTTGGAGGTACTTGTACCGTTGGGGAGCATTCGGGCAGAACATCGTCTTGGCGTCGGGGATGTAGTCCGCCAGATAAGCGCTCATCGCGCGGTGGACCTGCGGACTACGCTCCTTGATACCGATCATTTTCGTCGGGTCGGACCAGCTCCAATCCTCGCCGGTCCCGACGGTGGCAACCGATGGCGGATAGCGATCCTTGTTGTCCATGGCGTAGAGGTTCAGCGCGTTGCTGATCTCTCGCTGGTTACGCATTCCCAGCAGCGCGCGGGCCTGTTGCCTTGCGAGGTTTGCCGCCGGGACGAGAATGGCCATGAGCGCCGAAATGATCGAAATGACAACAATCATTTCCACCAGCGTATATGCCTTGGCGCCGCCGGCTCCTGCGGAGATGTTATGGCATCTCGTGTCGATCTCACGACCCTCCGGATTTTAGGCAGTTTACCCATCCTGCCTGCCTATACGATTACCTATTGTAAGAACCCGTGCTGCCATTGACAAGCACAATCCCAGTTGTACGCAGCCATTTCGAAAAAAGTGCGACAGATTCTGTGTTGGCTACATGTTGGGGCTCTCAGAGCAGCGGATCGCTATATGTAGTACCTCCCGATATTTGTCGATCTACGCGGTGCAGCAAAAACCGCATTCGCCGCCCGGCAAAGTCCTGCTGCGGCGTCGTGGGCACCCCTCTGGTGCCTACCAGGGAGCTCACCTGCTCAGACTGGCATAGGGCGTTCCGCCGTAGGCTCCCATGTTGATTCGCTCGCCGTTGGGCGTTCGTTCGGCACGTGGATACTCGGCCGGGTCGCCGGCATCGATGCAGGGACTTGTCACCGAATCGGTGACCCAGTCGTCCAGTCCAGGGACGTACCGACCATACTTGGATTTCAGGTGAAAATCGCCGTTGTCCGGATCGGCGAATAACGGATCCTTGTTGATATTACCTGCCTTCTTGTCCACGGTGCCCTGCTGGATGCAACTGTATCGCGCGTTGCACTGGAACAGGTCCCCCGTGGCATTTTCCCAGAGGATGCAGTTGATGATGTCCGGGTCGGCGCCGCCGTAGGCCCTGACGCCGAAGTCGTTGCGGACGATGGTCAGGTTCTTCAACGTGGGTGAGGCTCCTTCCTCGCAGAGGATCGCAGCTTCGCCGCAGCCGGTAATCACGAAATTAGCCACTACGCAGGACGAGGTCTGGGCACCTACAAAGGTAAGAGCATACCCTTTCGTTGCTGTGATGACGGCGGCATCGGCGGCGCTCTGCATGAGGATTGCCTTGCTGCTGAACATCACTTCTTCGCTGGGACTGAGAGCGTAAACACCCGGCCAAACGAGGACGGTGTCGCCGTTCTTTGCCAGATCGACGGCTCTCTTTATGCTTCGCAAGGCATAGGCCCGGCTGGACCCGCTGTTTCCGTCGCTGCCGCTGGTCCCGTCAACGTGATAGACGAAGTGCTCGCGTCCCTTGCTTGCCTGTCGGGTCCCGCCATAGGCGCCCATGTTGATTCGATCACCGTTCGGCAAAGGCTCCTCGCCGTACGGCAGGGACGGGTCGCCCGTATCGATGCACGGGCTGTGCCGGCTGTCGGTGACCCAGATGCCGTTGCCCGTGTCATAATGCCCGTACCGGGATTGCAGGTGGTAATCTTCGCTCCAGTCGTTGAAGAAGAGCGGGTCTTCGTTGATATTGCCGTTGCCCGAGTAGCCCCCGTCAATGTCGCAGTAAGAAACGGGGTCCCGAAGGACAGGATCGACGATCGTCAGGTCCGCGCCCTCGTTATTCCAGAGGATGGACGAATTGACCAGGATATCGACGCCGCTGGACTGAAGACCGCCGGTGGGCGAACCCACCGCGGCCGAAAGCCGATTCTGAGCGATGGTGCAGTTGGCGACCGTGACGCGTGTGCGACGTGACGCCGAGCCGAACGACGACTTCCACTCGGCGAAGAGGGCGGCCCCGGCGCTGGCCGCATTGGTGGAGAAAACACAGTTGCGGAAGGTGACATCCGCGTCCCGTCCGGCACAGTAGGCTCCCCCGCCGGTCAGATTGCCGGGCGCGAGATTGCCGGTGATGCGGGTTCCCGCGACGGTGGCGATGCTTTCCCAGCAGTAGAGGCCGCCGCCGAGGCTCTCGTAGTACGCCGCATTGTCTCGTATCGTGCAATTGGCAATGACGGCATCCGAGGTGCCGATCAGACCGATGGCGCCGCCACGACCGCCCGTGGTGGTGCTGCCGAACCCTCCGGCGACGCAATCGCGAATCGTGCAGTTTGAAATCACAGGGGCCCCGCCGACACAGCCGATGCCTCCACCGACTTCGGCGCCGCAATCGGTGACGACACAATCGACGATCATGGGACTGCTGAACTCGCAGTAAATGCCTCCACCGATCGGATGGGCGGCGCTGCGGCTCCAGCCGGAGGTGCTCGACGGGACTTGCGTTCCGAAGATTCGTCCGCCTCGGATGGTGAAGCCCGACAGTACACTGTCAGGTCCTTCCCCGGAGTGGAAGTAGAATCCCCGGTGGCCGTCCTGGCTTGCCGCCGAGGTTGGCCCGCAGTCGATGATCGTGCCGGATGACCCCGTGATGCTGCGAACCGTGATGGCTTTGCCTCGGAAATCGATGTCCCGATTGCCCTCGCCCGAGTAGGTTCCCGGCGAGACCTCAATGATGTCGCCGGTCGCGGCCGCGTTGATGGCGGCCTGGATCGTGGCGAAGTTGGCCGGAACGCGTATCGTTGCCGCGAGCGAGTAGAGCGAGACCGTCAGGTTGTCGATCACCGCTCGCGTGCCCGAGAACGTGATGTAGCATGTCCCTTCCACGGAAGACAGAGGCAGACTGCGATGTCCGGCGCCCAACGACACGGGCTCGGACCACGTCGTTCCGTTGCTGGAGGTCCTGTACGACAGATGGCCCGGCACCCCCTGGGAGATGGTTGCGGTGGTCGGGAAGGAGACGTCGATCTCCAGCGTTCCTCTCAAGGCCCGTTGCCCCTGGGACGGCTCGATCGGAAAGCGGTAGCCCAGCTCGGCGGGCTGATCCTTGTAGTCGACGAAGGCCAGAGCCCTGCCCTGACTGCCTTGGAGGTAATACACATAGGGCCCAGGAAGTGGGGTTGCCCCCTCCAGTCCGAAGACCGAGTGGAGACAACTGTCCAACTGAGCCTTGTCGGTCTCGAAGTCATCCGCGTACATGTAGGGCCAATCCGCACGGGCGGCGCCTGTGGCGAAAGCCACCACGAGTATACAGAGTATCCCGTACTGGGCGAATCCAATCGATCTCATAAGAGTCGTTGATTCCAGCATCTGCTCCGGGTCTACCAAAGGACTCCGGGGGCAGCGCAAGCGCCGGCCCCGGAGCCTTGTGGGCTATCGTGCGTTCCGTCATCACCCGTGGCGACGGACAGGCCGGGGACTCCCTCAGCAGAACTCCGAGCCATGCCGCCGGATGTGTCCTCGTTCTCGAAGACATCCCCCCAGCATCCACCGGTACTGTCGTCGGGTGCATCCGTGCCACGCGGACATCCTGGACGTGGCTGTCGTCTTCCCGGCGACCCACACGCACGATTAGACCATGCATCCCTCTTTGCCGGATGCAGTATAAGGAACTCGCGTGTTCCAGTCGGCCGCCATGCCGGTCCCGTCACACGCGAGCGTGGTTCGGTCGCCCCAATCCGTGGATGGATATCCGAGCTGTCCAAGAATGAGGCGATACAGAGATAAGCCCTCGGCGAAGCCACTGCAGAATGCGGAACGGAAACGGGCCGATCCGAGTGGATGCTCTCGGCGGGCGCCTGCCAGCTCCGCGCGTTCCATCCGTCGGCGATCCACCATCGATGCCCGGTGGCAGTCGATGTTATCGGCCGTTTCCTCGACATGATCCCTCCCCTTATCATTCGACTCATTCCATTCCGACAGAAGCGTTCGCAATGAGCTTCGATCTGCTTCTATCGGAAGGAAACGCGTGCATCGTTAGCCTGACCCCGGCGATTCTGCCCTAATTGCTGAATGCCCCGTTGGCCAGTTGAACCAGCCAGAGGATACCTTGGCTCTGTCTCAGAGAAGTCCGTTCGCTGTTGGCGGCGGGCGCCTCAAACTCGCTGAGGTCGGAACCGAGATCCTGGAGATACTCGAACTCCAGGTATCCCGTGGGTTTCTCGGCCCGGACGAACTCGATCCTGCGGATCAGGTCCGCCTCCAGATCGATCGTGTACACCAGCTTGCTGTTGTCCCGAACGACCGTAACCTGGACGTCGCGGCCGTTGTCCAGCAGGTCCGTCCGGAAGGAGACCTGTTGCTCGGCGGCGTCCCGGCGGACGGTGTCCATCACGTGCAGGCCCATCCATGGGCGGTTCATGCCCCTCAGGAAGCTGCCTTGCGGATACCGGGCCTTGGTGGACCCGTTGGGGTTCTGGACGATCGCACCGGCCGGGCCGTCGATCAGGGTTGTTCCGTCGGCGGTAGTCAGCCTGAGCCACGGGCTGTGTTTGCGACTGGTTGCGTAAACGAACGGGATCCGGCCGGCGCCGGTAATGTCCTGGTCTCCGATCCGGCCGCGAATCCGCATATACGTCCATCCGCGAGTGTGCATCGCATCGCGATTGTCCTGGGGCTCGACGCCGGCCGACCAGTCGCTCTGGAAGTAGTCTTCCGCCAAGGCGTTGCTGTGTCGGACTGTTACCGGGCGCGTCGTCCGGACCTGCCCATCCTGCTCCTGACGCTCCACAATCACGAGCAGGTCTCGGCCCCGGGCGGTAACCGGTTGCATGCCATCCGATTTGCCGTCCGCCCGGGACAGGGCATTCACCATCGCGCGGCTGTCTGTCGGCAGTCTCATCACGCTCAGGTCGTTCAACCACATGCGGTGATTATTGATGGAGACCGTGCCGTCCTGATAGCAGTAGTTGGCTTGGCTGTCCTGTAACCTCTGCTGCGACGATCCGTCGGTCTGGCTGCGGAGTTCGGCCCGAAGCATCACCGGTCCCTCAGGGCCCTCGGGGAAGTAGTACCAGAGCTTCTCTTGGGCGGCGTTCGGCGCGCCCAGAGGGGCGGCCACGCGAATACCTGCCTCGGGCGGTGCCGCCGGCAGCTCCGGTTTGCTGGCGATGTAAGACGTTGTGGTCACCGTTCCGACGGCCAGGGCCCCCACCGCTGCAGCGGTGACGAGGGCTGTCTTGGTGGTCGCCAGCCCCGCGATGCCCGCCAGGACGCCCGCCTGGGTCATCGCGGCCGGGACCGTAAGCTGAGCCGCCGCCGCCTCGCTGGGTGCCGTCATCTTACCGAAAACGACCAGAGCCGCCAACAGAGAGCCCTTGCCGAAACCGTTGCGGGAAAGCTCCTTCTGCAGCGCCTTCTTGGCTCGAACGAAGAGCATCCGGGTGCTGAACTCACTACAACCCATAGAATCAGCAATCTCGGCATAAGACATACAGTCGTAACACCGCATGACCAGCACGGCTTTGTGGCGGGTCCGCAGCTTCTGCATGGCCTTGGAGACGATCTGCTTGAGCTCCAGGCTGACCAGAGTTTCGAGCCCTCCCTGTCGTTCCCGCATGGGTCCGCGACGCCGTTCTTCTGATGCGGCAGCCTTCTTCAAAGCCTTTTCCGTGCGATGGTGACGGTGCAGCTTGTTGGTGGCGATGCCGTACAGCCAGGACCAGAAGCGATCTGTCTGCTTGAGTTTGCCCAGTACTCTGCACATTTCTAACAAACTCTCCTGCACAATTTCTTGCGTTAGGTCCTCTTTAAGGGTCAAGCGGTAGACGTACGTGCGCAGGCGCTCCCTTGCCAGCGCCGCCAGTTGATTGAGGCTCTGTTTGTCGCCTCCGCGGGCCTTTTCGACCAGTTCGATGTAGTCTGCCTGCATCTCCATGCGGGGTACCCAACCCTGTCCGGTTCGTTTACCAATATCCAGTGCCATTATATCAATCTTGCGTAACGTTTTTTTTTCATCGGCGGTCGGCTTTCCTTGCATCTGGGTGCCGGTCCGGATCGACGGGGGCCTTCCTTGCCATACGGGGCACAGGCGGCGGGGTTTTCGGCCGGCAAAGGCTTGCGCCGCCTCGTTCGGCACCGCTGTATGGGGCCCCCGCGGCGCACCACCCGGGCTGTCGGGGCTAAAGTGCCTCATTTGCCGGGCCGATACCTACTCCAACGGGGGACAGGAACGTGGAACACAGTGAACACGGACTGACCTTACTAAGGGCCAACAATGCTCGAATCTGGCGAACGTCCGGCCGGGATTGTCACTATCGGCCGCCATGAGAACATCAAGCAGGCTGCCGCCAAGATGCGCACCCATAAGGTGGGCTGCCTGATCGTCAATGATGAAAACGGCCATTTTATCGGCCTGGTGACCGAGCGCGATATCGCCCACTTCATTGCCGAGTCCGCCGCCTCCACCGAGCCGGCAACCGTTGACCAGATCATGACCCACGAAATCATCTCCTGTGCCCCGGGCACGCCCACCGGCCGGGTCCGCGAGATCATGGCCCGGCACCGTATTCGACACGTTCCGATCGTCGACGACGGAGTTGTCGTGGGCATCCTTTCCGCCAGGGATGTCATGGGGCGGCAGATTCTCGAGGACCGGGCGGCAGCCGAGGAAGTGGCTATGCTGTCGAACTGCCTCAAGAGCATCGATCTGAGTGAGGCGGTCGAGATCGCGGCGGCGGAGGTCCCGAAGCTGTTCGGGGCCTTCAACTGTATCCTCTGCCTTTACCCGAGCGGTCAGGAGGGGCAGACGCCGGAACTGCTCAGCTCCAATCGGTGCCCCTGTCTGGGTGGGCATATGGACGAGGCGGTGACGATCCTCCAGCAGTCTTCCGAAGGCGGGTACTGCACCGACGAGATCTCGCCCGAGTGCGAGAGCTGTGGCGGCAAGCCCCCGCGAGTGGTCATCCCGTTGGAGATCATCGGACTTAAGGAGGCCGGCATCGGCAAGGAGAAGCGTCTGTCCGGCTACCTATGCATGTGCGGTCTGGACCCGGCCATCGCGTCGAATCGGGAACTCATATCCTATAAGGCCAAGCTCACCCGGGAGATTCTGACTGCTCACCTGACCAACGCGACGCGATACCAGCAGGCGCGGCTCAGCTCGCTGACCGATGCGCTGACCGGAGTGGGCTCCCGCAAGCTGCTCGAAGACAAGTTGCAGGCCGAATGTGCCCGTGCCCAGCGGTACAAACGTCCATTCTCCGTGGCCATCATCGATTTCGACCATTTCAAGATGATCAACGATGTTCTGGGCCACGCCACGGGCGACGAGGCGATCCGCCGGCTGGCATCCTGCATGAAGGCAGAGAAACGCGTTCCGGATGTCCTGGCTCGCTACGGTGGCGATGAGTTCGTCATTCTCATGCCCGAGACAAGGGCGGTGGATGCCAAGGTTCTGCTGGAGCGGATTCGCGCCAAGGCTCAGGCGATCCGTCTTCCCCAGGACACCTCTGTGTCGATCAGTTGTGGGGTGGCCGAGAGCGACCTCGAACACAACGATCCGCGGGATGTGATGCGGCGGGCGGACCTGGCGTTGTACGATGCCAAGAATTCCGGCCGAAATTGTGTTCGCATTTGGGATGCGAATATGGCGCAGCTCCTGAACACCAACGACATCGAAATCGACCGAATCAAGACACTTCAGCGACGCGTCGCAGGGCTTTCAGAGAAGGCCGAGAAGATGTTCATGGAGAGCATCTGGGGGCTGGTCCAGGCCCTGGAGGCCAAGGACGCCTATGCCAAGAAGCACACCGAGAACGTGATGCACTACTCGGTGGGCATTGCCCAGACGATGAATCTGGGGCCCAAGCATGTGGACCTGATTCGACGGGCCGCGATGATTCATGACATCGGCAAGATCGGTATTCCGGACGCGATTCTGTGCAAGCCGGACGAGCTGAACGCCCATGAGCGGGCGATGGTGGAGCAGCATCCGATAATCGCTGTCCGCATCCTGGAGAAAATGAGTTTCCTGGAGCGGGAAGTTCAGATCGTCCGTCACCACCATGAGAAATGGAATGGCCAGGGCTACCCCGATGGCCTGGCCAAGACCGCCATTCCGCTGGGCGCGCGGATCATCAGTGCGGCGGACATGTTTGACGCTCTGACCGCTGCGCGCGCTTATCACCAGACCCGCAGCGTCTGGGAGGCCTTGCGGATTCTGAAGGACTCCGCAGGATACGAACTGGACCCCGATGTGGTTGCGGCAGCGGTGACCTGGTTTGAGAACATCGCCCGGCATTGCCATAAACCACTGACCAAGCTTGTCTTGGGAGATCTTCTCCAGTGGCCGTGCAGCCCTGAGAAGGTGCGAGCGTGCACCGACCTGTCGTCCGACGGCAGCCAGGATTCTCCTGCCGGGCCGCCACGACAGCCCGTTATGGTCTCCATCGGCCATGGCGATCCGGACCACGACTGCGGATCTCCCGGCCGGTCCTCCTGAGTCCCCGCATTGCCTCAGGCATGGCAGCGGGCCAGGATGCCCTCCTCCCGGCGCCTTTCAGCGTCACCTCTCGCAGCCCGGCGGCGCGATGCTGTTGGGCCCAGGTCTGCCAACGCCACATTAGCGATTGCATCATCCGACATGACACGATACGCTGATTTCTCCATCTGTTGTGCGGGCACGGAGGACCGCCGTGATGTCCTGTGAGACATGCCGCCGGGGCCGGCCGGGTGCGCACGGGTCGGTCGAGGTTGCGCGGGCACCGCGGCGCGGTCCTGCCGGTCGTCTGGTCTTCGCCTGGCGATCGCCTGTGTTCAATGATGGATGGCATTGACCGAAACGTGAAATATCCCCCTTGCGGTTGGCGTTCTTTGTCGTGCAGGAGCAGGAAGGGCGGGTCCGGGCCCTCGAAAGCGACGGTTCCGTGTAACCGAACGCCTCCGCCGAACCACTGACCCGACGGAATGTCAGACGCAACGCGTTTGCGCTCCGGCTCTTTGGAACAAGACAAGGGAGAATCAGGCACAAAGGGGCGACGGGGCATGTGACCGCCGGGAAGATATACCCACTATGATGGCGGCGGAAGGGCTTCCGTCGAGCCCGCCGGAATGTCTCAACAACGGGTGAGGCGAAACAGAACCATTGAAAGGAGAACAAACATGGCAAGAAAGACGATCAGTGCTGGTATCTTCGGCTGCCTCGTCGCGCTCGTCGCGGCAGGTCTGTGCATGGCTCAGCCCCAGGGCCGTGGCGGGCAAGGCCAAGGTCCTGACGGCCAACGGGGTCCGAGAGATTTTGATCCGCAACGCATGCAACAGATGATGCAGCAGCGCATGCAGGAGCAACTGGGCGCGACTGATGAGGAGTGGAAGGTCCTTGGCCCGCGCGTGATGAAGGTCATGAACCTGAACCGGCAGGTCAACACCGGGGCCGGCGGCATGTTCCGCATGGGCATGGGCGGCCGGCGTGGTGGGGCCCAGGGCGGTCCCGGCGGTCCGGAAGGTCCCGGCGGTCCTCGCGGTCCCTTCGCTCAGGGCGAGCCCACGGAAGTAGACAAAGCCTCCGAGGCACTTCAGACGACGCTGGAGAACACCGCGGCTACTCCGGACGAGATCAAGACCAAACTCACCGCGCTGCGGGCAGCCAGAGAGAAGGCTAAGGCCGAACTGGCCACGGCGCAGCAGGAGCTCAAGCAGGTACTGACGCTGCGACAGGAAGCCCAACTGGTGTTGATGGGCATGTTGAACTAAAGACCACTGGTAAGCCCCATGAATGCATTGCTGGAAAAGATGGTCCAACAGGGGCTGATCGACGAATCCGCGGCCCGGGGAATCCAGGGGTTGCTCGCTGCCGGCGAGCCGCCCACCCGGGCCTTCGCGGCTTGTGGGTTGGCGGAGGAGACGCTGCTGCGCTTCTGGAGCAGTCAGTTCGGCTGCCCCTACATCGAGATGGACAAATGTGCCTTCTCCAAGGAGTTCCTTGCGCGGTTTCCGGCGCGGGTTCTTCTGGACAAGCACGTGATGCCCCTCGAGAACGGCGACGGCCGGATGCTCGTGGTCACGAGCAATCCGTTTGATACCTCCGCGATCGATGAGCTGCGGCTGGCCACCGGCCAGGATTTCCAGGTCGCGTTGGCGCCGCTGGCGGATATCGACCGCTGCATCAAGCAGCATTTGGGCGTGGGGGCCGACACCGTGCAGTCGATGCTCTCGGAGGCCGGCGAGAACGGTCTGCAGGTGATCGAGACCGATTCCGACGACGATATGGATCTGACGGATGCGGCGGAAGGCGCCTCGATCGTTCGCTTCGTCAATCAGATCCTCAGCGAAGCGATTGAGCTGCGCGCCACCGACGTGCACATCGAGCCCTTCGAAGAGACCTTGCGTGTGCGGTATCGCATCGACGGCGTGCTCCAGGAGGCCTCGGTGGCCCCGGAGATCAAGCAGTTCCAGGCGGCCATCGTCTCGCGTCTGAAGATTCTCAGCAAACTCGACATCGCCGAGAAGCGCGTCCCGCAGGACGGGCGCATCAAGATTCGCATCGCCGACCACGAGATCGACGTGCGTGTCTCGGTGATTCCGATGTTGTACGGAGAGGCCGTGGTGCTCCGGCTTCTGGACCGTTCCTCGGTGCTGCTTGGGCTCGACAAGCTCGGGATGTCCGATCGCGATCTGAAGGTCACGCGGATGATTCTCGAACGGCCGCATGGAATCATCCTGGTGACGGGTCCGACCGGCAGCGGCAAGACGACCACGCTGTATGCCGGGCTTTCGCAGATCAACGACATTCAGCGCAAGATCATCACGATCGAGGACCCGATCGAGTATCAGCTTCACGGCATCAATCAGATTCAGGTCTCGCGCAAAGCGGGCTTGACCTTTGCCAGCGGCCTGCGGTCCATCCTGCGGCACGACCCCGACGTGGTACTCGTCGGTGAGATTCGCGACGTGGAGACCGCCGAGATTGCCATTCAGGCGTCGCTGACCGGCCACCTGGTGTTCTCGACGCTGCACACCAACGATGCGCCGACCGCGTTGACGCGCCTGGTGGACATGGGAATCGAGCCCTACCTCGTTGCGTCGTCCCTGGAGGCGGTGATTGCCCAGCGCCTCGTGCGGACGATCTGCCCGGCGTGCAAGCAGGAGTTGTCCGAGCAGGAGGTGGCACCGCTTCGCCGGCGGTTCGGCGATCGGCTGCCGGCGGTCCTCTACCGGGGACGCGGCTGTCGGAATTGCCAGGGCACCGGGTATCGGGGTCGGATAGGCATTTTTGAGATGATGGTGGTCACGGATGATATTCGGTCCTTGATCCTCGACAACGCTTCGCCGCGGGATCTCCGTAAGGCGTCGGCCCGGCAGGGGATGACCAGCTTGCGCGACGATGGATTCCGCCATCTGCGCGCGGGGCGGACCACGATCGAGGAAATCCTGAGGGTCACCAAGGACGATGTGTTCGAGCCCCTGGATGTGGCCGACGCGTCGCAGGAGCGGCACGAGTAAACCATGGCGACGTTCACGTACAAAGCGATCGATTCAGCCGGACGGGAGACGGTCGACAAGCTCATTGCGGCCGATCGGGCCAGCGCTATCGAGCAGATCTACAGCCGCAAGCTCTGCCCCGTCTCGGTGGAGAAGGCCGAAGAGGTCCTGTCGCAGGGATGGCTCTCGCGGGTCGGAGGGGTTTCCAGACGGGAGATCGATGCCTTTACCCGGCAACTGGCCAATCTCCTGGCAGCCGGCGTGCCCATGAGCCGGGCGCTGGGCATCCTCAGTCGCGAGGCCTCCCGCACGGCCTCCAAGAGACTCTGGGCGACTGTGCATGACCAGGTCTCCGGGGGAATGGCGCTGGCCGATGCGCTGAGCCTGCATCCCAGCGCGTTCTCACCGATCTACGTGGCCATGGTGCGGGCCGGCGAAACCGGCGGCTTCCTTGACATCGTGCTCGAGCAGATCGCCACGTTCCGGGCCCGCGAGGCCGATCTCAAAGGCCGCGTCAAAGGCGCCCTGGTCTACCCGATCATCCTGGCGGTGCTTTCGGCCGGGATCATGGTCTTTCTGCTGACGTTTTTCATCCCGCGGTTCTCACAGATGTTTGAGGAATTCGGCGGTTCGCTTCCGGCCCTGACGCGGTATATCGTGGCCGCCAGCGACCTTCTGGCGACGTACTGGTTCGTTCTGGTGATCGGCATCATTGTGATCCTTTTCGGCGTGCAGCGCATGCTGACGAAAGACGAGGGCCGCCGTACGATGGAAGGCCTCCTGCTTCGGGTCCCGTTGTTCGGCACGGGCGTGGCGCGGTTCGCGCTGGTGCGGTTCTGTCGCATGTTGGGCACGCTTGTCGGTGCCGGCGTGCCCCTGATCGCCTCGCTGCGGGTCGCCAAGGAGGCGATTGGAAATCAGGTGCTCGCCGACACGGTGAGCGTCGCCACGGAGAACGTACAGAAGGGCCAGCCGTTGGCGCGCAGCCTGGAGGGCTGTCGCGTGCTGTTTCCGCCGGCGGTGATCGAGATGATCTCTGTCGCGGAAGAGAGCGGGCGCCTCGATCAGGAGCTGGTCCGCCTGGCCGGCGCCTATGAAGCGGACCTGGACCGCTACCTGAAAATGATGGTCACCCTGATTGAACCGGCGCTGCTGTTCCTCATGGCGGTTCTGGTCGGAACGGTGGTGATCGGAATGCTCCTGCCGATTTTCAACCTCCAGGAGCTGATTCGCTGACGTCGGCGTCAGGAGCGCAAGTCGGAAGAAATCGGATGCCCCTGGTACTCTCCGGGCAGGCATCGCAAAGTCGCAGACTGTTGGGTTGGGAATGGACATGAAATCACAGTTTCGCAAGACGAATGGACATGCCTCTCGTCGGCAGCGGGTTACCGGCCTTCGCGGGTTCACGTTGATTGAGCTGATGCTGGTGTTGGTCATCCTGGCCACGCTGGCGGCCGTTGTGCTGCCCAAGCTGACCGGGCGTTCCAAGCAGGCCAAGATCACCGCCGCGGGGACACAAATTGCGCAGCTCGAGGTGGCCCTCGATGCCTTTGAGATCGATCTGGGCCGCTATCCCACGACGAGCGAAGGACTGCGGGCACTGACCGAGAAACCGGCCTCGGATTCCGAGGGGTGGCAGCAGCCCTATCTCAAGCGCGACGTCCCCAAGGATCCGTGGGGCAGCGAGTACCAATATCGTTGTCCGGGTACCTACAACGTGGACGGCTATGATCTTTACAGCCTGGGGCCGGACCGCAAGCTGGGCGGCGACGACGACATCACCAACTGGTCGAAGGAGAGACGGTAACCGAACGGGGAAACCGCATGAGTGCGAGCCGGATACAATCTGTGAGAACCCGGGGCTTCACCCTCCTGGAGCTGATCCTGGTGATGCTCATTCTCTCGACCGTCCTGGCGATGGCGGCGCCGTCGCTGCGCGGGTTCTTCGGTTCGCGCCAGGGGCAGGATACGGCCGCGCAGATTCTCGCACTGACCCAGTTCGCCCGCTCGCAGGCCATCAGTGAAGGGGTTGTCTACCGGCTCAATTTCGACACGAAAGATCGCGTCTACTGGCTGACCGCATGGAAGTCCGGGGCGTTCGAAGAGCTCGAGACGGAGTTCGGGCAGATCTTCACGCTTCCGAAGGACATGGCCATGGAGCTGGAAGACGTGGACGAGGAAAAGGGCAAGGTATTCGTGGAATTCACGCCTCAGGGTACGGTCACTGCGGCGACCATTCGGTTGATCGATCGCAAGGGACGGGCCCTGGAGGTGACGTGTCCTACTGTCACGGAGTCGTTCTCGATCGTCGAGAGCGAAGAAACCTATGAGCAATACGCGGCGAGAAGATAGAGTCCGAGGCGCCGGGCAGGGCGGCTTCACGTTTGTCGAACTGCTGGCGACGGTGGTGCTGATCGGCATCATCATGCCGGTGGCGATGCGGACCATTTCTCTCTGCACGGCTCTGGCGGGCCGGTCCCGGCGGGAGATCGAAGCGGTCTCGCTGGCGAGCACCAAGCTGGCCGAACTGGTTGCTTCCAAGGATTGGGAGACCGGTGGCAAGGCCGGCGACTTCGGGACGGACTGGCCCGGCTATCAATGGAACGCCGAGGTCTCCAACTGGACGGAATCGACGGTCCGTCAGCTTGACGTGCAAGTGCTCTGGACGTCGCAGGGCCGGCAGCGCCAGGTCATGCTCAGCACGCTGGTCTACCCGGAGGAGAAGTAAGATGGTACGCGTCCGGATCCAGATCGGTGGCTTCACGCTCCTGGAACTGCTCGTGGCGATGACGCTGATGGTGGTCACGGCGTCCTGTCTCTATACGGCCCTCTACACGGGTTTCCACGCGCAGCGAAGCGCGCGAGCGGCGGTCGAGCCCACGTCGCAGGCGCTCAACGCCATCGAGTTGCTCAAGCAGGACATTTACGGCGTCCTGCCTCCGAAGGGGACCCTGGCCGGTGCGTTCATCGGCACCAATTCCCGAAGCAGCAGCGGGGTCGATGCAGACTATCTGGAGTTCCACACCACCCAAACCTATGCGGATACCGGCCGGCCGAGGGGGGGAATCGGAAAAATCGAGCTGGCCCTGGAGGCCGATGACGACGACCACGCCGCCCGGGACAGTTACCGTCTGGTCCGTAAGGTGACCACGAATCTGCTGTCTCCCAAAGAGGTCGAACCCGAAGAGCACGTGTTGTGCCGCAACGTGATGTCTCTGAACCTGCGGTATTTCGACGGCGACAGTTGGCTGGACGAATGGGACTCCACCGAAGATGCGAACAGCCTTCCCAAGGCGGTGGAGGTCAACATCGAGATTGCCAACCGCCTTCGAAGTTCGAGCGAGGAGATGGAACGGCGCCGGCTTCTTCAAAGCTTCACGATTCCCTGCGGCATTTCCGCTGTGGCGGCGGAAGAACAAACCGGATCGACGGGGACGTCGTCGGGCGGCGCCGGCGGGACGCCCACCGGAGGCCAGGGCGGACTATGAGAACGACGCGCAGACAATTCGCGGGTTGGCATCGGTCCGGCGGGACGATTCTGATCGTGACGATCTGGGTTGTGCTGGTCCTGGCGGGCCTGGCGCTGGTCTTTGCGCGGTCGATGCGGGTGGCTGCTATCGTCTCGGCGAATCAGGTTGCCTCGGTCGAAGCCGAGTGTATCGCCAGCGGCGCCTGCCAGTACATCACCTCGCAGCTCGTCGCCAACGCCGGCGACTCGGATGCCCTGGAGCAGGACGTGCCGTGGCAGTCCTTGCAGGTCGGCAAGGGCTACTTCTGGGTGTTGCGTTCGAACCTGGAGGACGACAGCGAGTTCGATTTCGGCCTGACCGATGAGGCCGGCAAGATCAACCTCAACTCCGCCTCGTTGGAGATGCTGCTGAAACTGCCGGGAATGACCGCCGAGTTGGCCGCCTCGATCATCGACTGGCGCGACGCGGACAGCGATGTCTCGACCGGCGGGGCCGAAGACGAATACTACCTATTGCTGTCGGAGCCTTACAACTGCAAGAATTCCGCATTCGAGACGGTTGACGAGGTCCTCCTGGTCAAGGGCGCTTCCGAGGAGTTGCTCTACGGCGAGGACACCAATCTCAACGGGCTCCTCGACGACAACGAAAACGACGGGGACAACAGCGAGCCGGCTGACAATCGCAACGGACGGCTCGACGGCGGCTTCTACGAGTACGTCACCGTTTACAGTGTCGAGGCCAACACCGACAGTGAGGGCAACCAGCGCGTCTATCTCAATGATGCGAGTGCCCGTGCGACGCTGCAGACGGCGCTTCAGGAAGTCGTCAAAGAAGAGCGGGCACTCGAGATCATGAACAATGTGCCGATCAACCCATCCTACGGGAGTGTGATGGACTTCTACTTCCGGTCGGGCCTGACGATCGAGGAGTTCGAGCAACTCGCCGACCGGCTGACCACGAGCCAGGAAGAGACGTTGCCCGGACTGGTCAACGTCAACACGGCGTCGAAGGAGGTGCTGTTGTGTCTGCCCGGCCTCGAAGAGACGGATGTTGACGCGCTGCTGTCATACCGGGAATCTCACGACGATCTCGATTCAATCGCCTGGGTGGCGAATGTTCTGGATCGGGAGAAGGCGACCGCCGTCGGCAACTACATTACCGTCCGTTCGTTCCAGTACTCGGCGGATATCATCTGCCTGGCCGGCAACGGGCGGGCGTACAAGCGCTACAAGGCGGTCTTCGATACGCAGGGGGGCACGCCGCAGATTGTGTACTGGAAGTCGCTGACGCAGTTCGGCTGGCCTCTGGAATACGAAATCGTGGAGGCCCTGAGAAAGGGCGAATCCATCACTGACGTGATGATTGGTATGAGATGATTGGACGAGCATAATGTTGGGGACTCGGACCATACTGGGACTGGCGGTGGATGAGTTCGGCGTCGTGGTCGCCGAGGTCGGCGTTCGAGCGGGGCGCCCGGAGGTGCGGCGGGTCGGCCAGCATCTCTTCGAGGAGAAGCTCGGCCCCGACAACGGCCGGACGCTGGGCCCGGCCCTGCGGCATTTCCTTCGGACGAACCACTTCGCGCCGAAGGACGCTGTGGTGGGCATCCCGACGAAGTGGGTGGTTGCCAGGGAGATCACGGCTCCGCCGGCCAACGCGGATGCGATCGCCGGCATGCTCGGCATCCAGGCCGAACGGACGTTCTCTCTCAATTCCGGCGAGCTGATCTTCGACTTCTGCGGTCGCACGAGCACCACGGCGAGCAGCAGGGTCATGCTGCTGGCGGCCCGGCGTCAGATGGTCGATCAGGTCAGGGAGTTGGCGGCGGCCGCCGGTCTGCATGTGCAGGCTGTTACCGTCTCGGCGCTGGCGCTGGGCAAGGCGGCGTCGGGTGATCCGCAGAAGCAGCGATACGGCGTCTACGCCCGACCGAGCTACTGCGAGCTCTGGAGCCAACTGGACGGGACTCCCCGGTCCATCAAGCACCTTGCGATGCCGTCGGTGAACGGCACGCCGGACGCACGGGTGCAATCGCTGGCGGCGGCAATTCAGCAGGAGATCCTGATCTCGTCGTCGCAGGATCAGAGGCCCCCTTATGAGGTGACCGTTTACGACGGGTCCAGCCTGGGCGAGGGGACGATCGCCCGTCTCAGCGAGCAGCTCGGTTCCCAGGCTGCCGTGACCGACGGCAACGCGGCCCTGGCATCGGCCGGCCTGCGCCGGGCCGAACGCCTCGATCCCTCTTCGTCGATTGCGGCCGCCGCGGTGGCCATGACGGCCGTCGGGACCGAAAAGCCCTGCGTTGACTTTCTCCGTCCACGCATCGGACGCCCGAAGGCATCGCCGCGAAAACGCGTCGTAACTTGGGCGGTCATCGCCGGTGTCATCCTTCTGGGCCTGATCGGTGTCGTGATCACCGCCTGGCAGAGCAAACGGGCGGACATCGCCTTGTACACCGAGCAACTGGAGCTGATGGCGGATGACATCACCGTCGCGCGGCAGCTGAAGGAGCGTCTCTCGTATGCCAGCAGCTGGACCAGCCAGGCCCCACGATTCCTCGAATGCTTGCGTCAGTTGACGCTGGCCTTTCCCGAATCGCCGCGTGTCTGGGCCACGAGCCTGGCGCTTGGCGAGACGTCCGAAGGCTCGTTGATCGGACGGGCCCTGGATGAGCAGAGCTTCTATGAGGTGCTGAACAACATCAAAGCGAATGCGGCCTTCTCCGATGTCAAGATGATGTACCTGCGGGACGCGGGGGGTAGTTCCCGTGAAAAGGCATTTGCCGTAACGTTCAAATTCCGGGGCGTGAAGTAGCATGGTTCTGACCAAACGAGAACGGATCATCCTCTTCGTCACACTGGTATGTGTAGGCCTGCTGATCGTCAGCAAGTTCGTCGTCGATCCGGTGCAGGCCGAACTCGACGCGATGGAAGCCCGGCGCCAGCAGCTTCAGACCGACCTCGAGGAGGCGCAGATGCTGCTGGGCAATCGCGGCGCGATGCAGCGGAAATGGAACGCCCTGGTCGCCGACGGCCTGCGCGGCGACGCCGAGGCCGAGAGCAGGGTGCTCAGTGCTCTGGGCGCATGGGCCGACGAAGCGGGTATGATGCTCAGTTCCATCAAGCCGGACCGCGTGGCCAGCGACAAGGGGTTGCAGGAGATGATCTTCACCGTAGCCGGCAAAGGAACGATCGAGGCGGTCTCGCGGTTTCTCTGGCGGATCGAGACGGCGGCGCTGCCTGCCAAGATCCGCGATATGCAGTTGGGTTCGGGCAGCGAGTCTGAAAATGCCATGTCGCTGCAACTTCATTTGTCGGTGCTCTACGTGGGCACGCCACAGAAGCAGGCCGAGTCGGAGCAGCCGGAGGTCAACCATGACGAAGACATATAACCATCCGCGTGTTCCTGCTGTGCTGATGGCGAGCCTCTGGCTCGTTGGCCTTTGGCCGACCGCCGCCGTCACGCAGGAGCCGACCGAGAAGCCCGATACCTGGACTGCCTACAAGGTCATTGTCGATCGCAACATGTTTTCTCGTCAGCGCGGATCCGCCGAGCGCCGTCGGCGCGATGCCGACAGAGAGGTGGTGACCGCCCCTGATCCGGAGTCGTACTACCGGCTCCGGGGGATTGCCCAGGAGAACGGCACGTTTATCGCGTTTGTCGAAGACACGCGGCGCAGCGAAACGCTCAAGCTGCGCCAGGGAGACGCCGTCGCGCGTGGATCGATCGAGTCTCTCGACCTCGATTCGATCGTGTTCCGTCTGGAGGATCGCACGATCACCGTGGCCATCGGGCAGGATCTGCTCGGAGGGCAGGGGGCCGTGACGATGAGCGAGCTGATGCAGTGGACCCCCACGCCGTCGACCGCGACGGGCGGCCCGCCTGCGACACCGGCCGCTCCGAGCGGTGCGGAAGCGGAGATTCTCCGGCAGCTGATGGAGCGACGAAAGCAGGAACTCGGCAATTAGAACCTCGACCAGGAACTCGATGCACAACGTGTCGGAAGGCATCCGAATCCGAAGGAGACCATCGCCATGCAAATCGTTCGAATGATTCTCGTTGGCGCAGTGTTGGCTGGCGTTTTGTTGTTGACTCCCGGCCCCGGCGGGGCCCAGCCGCCCTCCGAGGCCTCCGGGGCGACCGAACCGGTCGAAGTCGTGCCCAGCAATGGTGACGTGAAGATCAAGCTCAACTTCCAGGACACGCCGCTTCAGGCGGTCCTGGAGTACCTCTCGGAAAAAGCGGGTCTGACGGTGATTTCCGAAGAGCCCATTTCCAACGGCCGGATGACGGTGATCAGCCGCCAGCCGATCTCGCTGGATCACGCTCTGTCCTTGATCAACTCGATCCTCAAGGAAAGAGACTTGACCACCATACTGGTCGGCAAGACGCTCAAAGTGGTTTCGTTGACCAACGCCAAACAGGAGACCGTCCCGGTGCGAACCGGACGCGATCCCAACGCCGTGATGCCCAGCGACAACGTCATCACCTATGTGATTCCGGTCAGCCACGTGACCGCCACGGCGCTGAAAGAGAACCTCACGCCTCTGGTGCCGTCCTACGCCAGCATCGAAGCCAATGAAGACGGCAATGCGCTGATCGTTACCGACACCGCCGCCAACATCCGGCGGCTGATGGAGATCATCCAGGCGCTGGATACCCATATGTCGACGGTGGCGGAGATACGCGTGTTCCGTCTGGTCAACGCGGACGCCACCAGTACCGCCACCCTGATCAACACGATGTTCCAGCAGCAGAGCAGCAGCTCCAGTCGGTCCGGGGCCCGCAATCCCTTCGAAATGATGATGCAGATGCGCGGCGGTCCCGGCGGCTTCGGTGGTCGTGGTGGCCGCGGTGGAGACGCCGGCGGTGGCGGCGGCAACGCGCAGCAGGCGGGTGGTGGCGCTACGGTGAACGTGCAGGTGGTCGCGGCCGCGGACGAGCGGACCAACGCCGTGGTGGTTCGAGGACCGGCCGAAATCCTGGAACTCGTGGACGGCGTCATCACTTCCCTGGACGATCGAACGGCCAAGGTGGCCAGTGTGCGGGTGTTTCAGTTGCGTTATGCCGATGCGATGAACACGGCCGACGTGATCAACAAGCTTTTTGGCGGGGACCAGAGTTCATCGCAGTCCGGCCAGGGCGGTCCCATGATGTTTCGCGGACCATTCGGACGAGGCGGCGGCCCGGAGATGCAGCAGGACACCACCGGCGGCACGGTCTCGCAGGTGGTCGCGGCGGCCGACAGCCAGACCAACACCGTGGTCGTGACCGGTCCGGACGATCTTCTCGAAGTCGTGGCCGACGTGGTCAAGAACCTCGATGCCTTGGTCCCCAACGTGGCGGATGTGAAGGTGTTCCACCTGGAATACGCCGACGCACAGGATACGGCCGAGCTGATCAATGAAGTCTTCGGCGAGAGCGGCACCTCGTCGCGGCGGACCAGTTCGCGCAACCAGCAGAACCAGCAGGTTCAGTTCCAGCGGGGCGGTCCCGGCGGCTTTCCGGGCATGCAACAGCAGACGACGAGTCGTGGTAGCACCGTCTCCGACGTGACGGTGATCGCCGCGGCGGATTCGCGGACCAACTCCGTGGTGGTCAGCGGACCGCCGGAAACCTTGGCGACGATCGCCCAGATTATCAAGGACCTGGACGAGAACCCCGAGCAGGAACGCCGCATCTTCGTCTATCCGCTTAAGAACGCCACTGCGTCGAATCTGATGGAGGTTTTGAACAACCTCTTCGCCGAAATTCAGGCCCTGAACCAGGCCAGCACCAGCGGCACCGGGCAGCAGTTCCAGGGCGGCGGCCGGCAGACGGCCGCGCCCCAGGCCGCCTCGGCGAGCAGCACCAGCAGCAACAGCAATGATCTCTCCGAGGACACCTATTTCGAGGCCGAGACGGAGACCAATTCGCTGCTGATTCTGACCTCGACGAAGAACTACGAGAAGATCAAACCGATCATCGAAGAGCTGGACAAACCGGTCGGGCAGGTGCTGATCAAGTGCCTGTTTGCCGAGATCACCTACAGCAACAACGTGGACTTCGGCACGGAGTTCTCCATGCTGAATCTCCGCAGCGACGGCGGCAGCACCCAGACGAGCACGGTCTTCGGAGAACCGTTGCAGGGATTGTTCGTGAACAACATCTCCGGCGATCTGGATGTCACGCTGCATGCGTTGCAGGAATCCGGCAAGCTGAACATTCTGTCCCGACCGTACATTCTCACGAGCAACAATCAGGCGGCCACGATCACCGTCGGTTCCCAGGTGCCGTTCGCCACGGGCGAGACCACGAGCAATGTGGGAACACAGACCACCACCGAATACCGCGACATCGGTATCATTCTGGAGGTCACGCCCTCGATCAATCCCGACGGACTGGTCAATATGACGGTGCGTCCGGAGATCTCGTCGCAGAGCGGGGATACCGTTCAGATCTCCGAGAAGCTCGACCTGCCGGTCTTCACGACGCGTTCGTCCGAGACCAAGGTGGCGGTCCGCGACGGCCAGACCATCGTCATCGGCGGCCTCATTCAGGACGAGATTCGCGACACGATCAAGAAGGTCCCGCTGCTGGGCGATGTGCCGGTCTTGGGACACCTGTTCAAGCGGACCGAGAAGGAGAAGGCCAAGACCGAACTGCTGATCTTCCTGACGCCGCACGTGGCGCCGGATGCGCTGGCGCTGACGCCGATCTCGGATGCCGTGCGGGCGCGCAGCAATCTGAAGAACGACCAGCGGACGGCCGAGCTGTTCCGACAGCACATGGAGGCCATGGAGGAGACGCCCTCTGATCCGAACCGGCCGTAAACGACCGAGAACCGCGACGCGTCGCACGAAATGTGAAATGCTGTACAGCCGGCAAACGTGGCGCGGCGCGCCCGGGGCCCGCGGTGTCAACGCAACCGACCGGCGTCTGCGCGTGCTAAACGCCAGTCTGTTTCCGATGTGCGGACGAGTGTGAATGGGCCGCTCAGGATTGCGCCTTCAAGGTGAAAGGCCAGCCAATCGTCTCGCCATTCGTCGAGTTGCCAGGAGCCGCGTTCGACAATGTGGACGCGGCCTGTTCCCTTCTGCACGGGGCCCTCGTACCCGAGGAATCGCGGCGGGTGGTCGAAGATCCTCTCGGCTCGGACGGGGTGCCCAAGGGCCTGCTCGGGCGGCTCTTCCAGCCGGAACGTCGTCAGGAACCCGCCGGAGGCGGACTCCAGCATGAGGTCCCAGTGGACGCCCTCGGCTGTCTCGTGCTCCTGGACCACAAATCGCCTGTTCTTCATACACCAACCTCTTGCCAACCGCGGCGAACCATGCTACCATACCGTCAGTATTCAGACAAAGCCAGGGGAGCCTGTGAATCTCGATCGCGGTCGGGATCGGCAGGCTGAGATATCGCCGTTGCGGCGATGACCCTTGGAACCTGATCAGGTTAGAACCTGCGAAGGGAGGCTTATGGCAGCACAGAAGCACTTCCTTTGTGGGAGTGCTTTTTTGTTGGGGCGCAGCAGATGAAGTCATTGACGATCAACGGGGTCCGGCGGCCGTTCGCCCCGGAGGCGATGCCGGCCACGCTGGCCGAGCTGCTCGACGAGCTGGGTGTGGCGGCCGCGACGGTCGTGGCCGAGGTCGACGGCGCGATCGTCGGACCCGAGCGATTCGGGGCCACACCGCTGGCGGATGGGCAGAGCATCGAGCTGATCAAGTTCATGGGAGGCGGTTGAGATCATGGACAGACTCACGATTGCCGGCAGGCAGTTCGACTCGCGTCTGCTGGTGGGAACGGGCAAGTTCGCCTCGCCGCAGGTCATGGCCCAGGCGCTGGACGCCTCGGGCGCCGAGATCGTGACGGTGGCGCTGCGTCGCGTGGACATCGACAACCCGAACGACGACACGCTGCGCCAGATCGACCGCGACCGCTATCAGCTTTTGCCCAACACGTCCGGGGCCAGGACGGCCGAAGAGGCGATCCGCCTGTCGCGCCTGGCGCGGGCGGCCACCGGCATCAACTGGGTCAAACTGGAGGTGACGCCCGATCCGTACTATTTGCTGCCGGACCCGATCGAGACGCTTCGGGCTGCCGAGACGCTGGTGGCCGAAGGCTTCGTCGTGCTTCCGTACATCAACGCCGATCCGATTCTCGCCCGACGGCTGGAGGACTGTGGTACGGCGACGGTCATGCCCCTGGGCAGTCCCATCGGATCGAATCAGGGGATCAAGACGCGGGCGGCATTGGAGATCATCATCGAGCAGTGCAACGTGCCGGTGGTGGTGGACGCCGGATTGGGGCTGCCCTCGCATGCCGCCGAGGCGATGGAGATGGGCGCCGACGCGGTGCTGGTCAATACCGCCATCGCCACCGCGGAGGACCCGTTGGAGATGGCGGCGGCCTTCAAGTTGGCGGTCGAGGCCGGACACAAGGCCTATCTTGCCGGACCGCGCGCTGCCGCCCGGTTCGCGCAGGCCTCAAGTCCCTTGACCGGCTTCTTGCGCGATTAGCTTGCGATTCGCAAGGGCCAGGCTCCACTCGCTCCGACAATCCATGCGGCGGATTTATGGTTCAGATACACACAGACAACTCGATCGGCGACATCCTCGCCCGACTGCATCTCGATACGGACCGCGACCGGTGGCGACGGCGCCTATGCGACGTCACCTCGAGCGACGTGGAGGCGGCCCTGGCGACACGTCCCGGCTCCTACCGGCTGGACAAACTGCTCGCGCTGGTTTCTCCCGCGGCCGAGGCCTACCTCGAAGAGATGGCGCGGCAATCGCAGGTGCTGACGCGACAGCGTTTCGGGCGGACGATCCGACTCTACGCGCCGCTGTACCTGTCGAGCTTCTGCGTGAACCGCTGTCGGTACTGCGGGTTCAACGCGGCCAACCGCTTCGAACGGACCCGCCTGACGATCGAGGAGGCCCTGGCGGATGCGGAAACGCTGGCCCGTGAAGGGTTTCGTGACATCCTGCTGGTCAGCAGCGAAGACCGGACGTTTATCACGGTCGAGTATCTCGCCGAGCTGGCGGCGAAGCTGCGCGAGCGATTCAGCTTCATCGGGGTCGAGATCTACCAGATGTCGAGTGACCAGTACCGTCAGCTCTTCGATGCGGGCATCGAAGGCGTCACGCTGTACCAGGAGACCTATGACCGCGACGAATACACTCGCCAGCATCCCGGCGGGCCGAAGGCGGACTACGATGTCCGGCTGCGCGGGCCCGACGATATGGCGCGGGCGGGTATGCGCGAGATTGGGCTGGGCGTGCTGCTAGGGCTGGCCGACTGGCGGATCGAAACGCTGGCGCTGGGCGAGCATGCCTCGTATTTGATGCGGCGTTACTGGCGGTCGCATGTGTCGTTCTCGTTTCCACGGCTGCGCCCGGCCTGTGGCGTGACGCGAGAGGAGTTCCCCCATTTGCTGAGCGACAGGAACCTCGTCCAGATGATGCTGGCTCTGCGCCTGTGTTTTGCCGACGCCGGTCTGGTGCTTTCGACGCGCGAAGAAGCAGGATTTCGCGATCACGTGATTGCGCTGGGCCCGACGCGGATGAGTGCCGGCAGCCGGACCAATCCCGGAGGCTACACGCAATCCGATCGCGGCGAGGGCCAGTTCGAGGTCTGCGACCATCGTAGTCCGCAGGAGGTGGCGGCGATGCTCGCCCGTCACGGACTCGAACCGGTCTGGAAGGACTGGGATGGTGCCTTCCTCGGGCAACGCACGGGCGAATGATGATTCGCCCCCACAGGGGACCTCCATGCCGCTGACCCAACAGCAGCTCGCCAGATATGCTCGGAACATCCTGCTCGAACCGATCGGGCAGGCCGGTCAGGAGAAGCTTCTGGCTTCGAGCGTGCTGATCGTGGGAGTGGGGGGGCTCGGCTCTCCGGCGGCACTGTACCTGGCGGCTGCCGGCGTCGGCACCATCGGCCTTCTCGACGGCGACCGGGTCGACCTGAGCAATCTCCAGAGGCAGATTGCCCATGGGACCGCCGACGTGGGCAAGCGAAAGGTTGCCTCGGCAAAGGAAGCGATCAAGTCGACCAATCCGGACGTGAGCGTGCGGACATACGATCAGTGGGCGACGGCGGACGGCCTTCCGGAGATCGTGGCAGAATACGATTTTGTGATCGACGCCGTCGACAACTTCGCGACGAAGTTCCTGATCAACGACGCCTGCTGTCACCAGGGGATTCCGTTTTCTCATGCGGGCATCCTCGAATTCGAAGGGCAACTGATGACGGTCCTGCCGGGACGGACCGCCTGCTGCCGCTGCGTCTTCGGCGGGCCGCCTTGCGCAAGGGCAAATCATCATTCGCCCGCACAGACGGGCGTGCTGGGCGTCGTGCCCGGCGTCATCGGAACGCTCCAGGCCACCGAGGCGATCAAAACCATCCTCGGAATTGGTGACCTGCTGACCAACGCCCTGCTTACCTACGAGGCCCTGACCATGCGGTTCCGCAAAGTCCCCGTCCCGCGCAGTCCCCATTGCCCCGCCTGCGCCGGCCGTAGGGGCGAATGACCATTCGCCCCTACCAACAAGAAAGGGTGGAGCGTTGGGCTCCACCCTGGGGTGTCTGCGGAAACGGTTTGCGGTCTCGGCGATTCGATCAGCCGTCGAGGGTCCAGCCTTCGCGGTACTGGCGGCGGAGCAGGTCGTTGGCCTGCGCGTCGTTGGTGATGCGTCCGGCAGACGCATCGTATTCGAGCTTCTTGCCCGCGCGGTACGCCACCAGGCCGAGCAGCATCGTCTCGATGAGTCGGCCGCTGTAGTCGAAATCGCACGAGGTCTTCAGATCGCCCTTGCATGCGTTGGTCCACTGCTTCTGGAAGTGCCCCAGGTCAGGGATCATCTTGTCCTTGTCCCGGCGGTTGTAGTAGCTCAGATCGGCGTTGTCGCCGAACGGAAGGACCACCCGCGTGTCGAAGTCGGCGATGACGTAGCCCTTTGTGCCCCGGAACATGGCGCCGTGGTCGATCTTGTTCAGATCGATGTACCTGCTGGGCGAGCGCGGCATGACGCCGCCCTGGTACCAGGCCAGGCGGATCGCGGGGCGCCAGTCGTTGGCCGGCATGTCGAAGTGCATCTCCAGCTCGACCGGAGTGACCTCGGGGTTGTACGGCTCGCCCTTCGCCTCGATGGTGGTCGGGCGGTCGGCGTCGATCGCGTTCCAGGCGAGGTCCATCGTGTGGCTGCCCATGTCGCCGACCTGGCCGGTGCCGAAGTCCCAGTACATGTTCCAACTCAGGCAGTTCATGCCGGGCTCGCGGGAGAAGTACTCGGGGTTGTAGGGATGCCACGGTGAGGGCCCGAGCCAGAGGTCCCAGTGCAGGTGCTCGGGCGGGTCGCCGGCGGCCTTCGGGTAGCCGGCACGGCGGATCTGACGGTTGCCCCAGGTATAGACGCTCTCCAGTGTGCCGATGGCGCCATCGGTGATCAGCTCGCGCACACGATTGAAGTTCGGCTTCTCGTGGCGCTGCGTACCGACCTGCGTGGCCAGCTTGTTCTTCTTCTTGAGGTAGTGGGCGCGCAGCAGACGGGCTTCTTCGACACTGATGCCCAGGGGTTTTTCCATGTAGCAGTGGAGGTCGCGGTTCAGCGCCCAGTTGCCGATGAAGGCGTGCGTGTGGTCCGGCGTGCAACAGAGCACGGCGTCCAGGCCCTTGTGATCGAGGCACTTGCGCCAGTCGATGTACGTCTGGGCCTTGGGGAACCGCTCGGCGCCGTGTGCGAGATGTTTCTCGTCCACGTCGCAGAGGGCCACGACGTTCTCGCTGGAGATGGCGTCGAAATGGGCATCGGCCCGGCCCCAGGTGCCGATCAGGGCGACGTTGAGCTTGTTGCTGGGTGCGTTGGCTCCGGAGAGCACGCCGCTGGGCAGGATAGTCAATCCGGCCCCGAGGGCGGCGCTGCCTTTGAGGAATTGACGTCGTTGCATGATGACATTCTCCTTTCGCCCGGTACGGGCCGATCTTTCGCCCCTGCAGTTTGATGGTGCCTGCAAAACGATGGAGCCATCATAGCCCAGCCGAGCCCGCCGTTCAACCTCAAGCAGGACGAGTTTGAAGCCCATCCTGCCGTGCAAATCCGAAACCCGCATGTCGAAATCCGAAACAAGCACGAAATGTGAAACTCGAAGCACAAAACCCGAAATCCGAAACAAATTCGAATGACGCAAACTCGAATGTCCCAAACTCCGCGGCCGAAGGCCATTTTCAGATTTGAGGCTTTGGGCCCTCGAGCTCGTTTCGGGTTTCGTGCTTCGGATTTCGAGTTTTGGAGCGGGTGCTGGGTCCGGCAGCTGACCTACCGGTCCTTCAGCCAGACCGAGGAACTGAGTGGCCGCCGTCGCCGGTTGCCCCGGCCGGTGTTGCTCTCGTCGGCACTGCCCTCGGCCGCTCCCGTGCCGCGATTGTCCCGTGCGTAGTAGGGGATGGCGGTCAGGGCAGAGCCGTCGGCCCAGGTGCCTTTGATGACCGTCACACCGTGAAGGAGGTCGTCCTTCCACTCGGTGTGCAGCGCCGCCGCCGGGTCCAGGACCTTGTTGAGGTCCTGATCGACGCTCTCGACGCAATAGATCAGCGGGCCGTAACGCAGCGCCACGCGGCCTCGTGTCGCCTCGATCTTGTCGCTGGCTTTCACCCGCTGGACCTTTATCGGCAGCGTCAGCCTGATCTCGTCGCCGGCCTTCCACGTGCGGCGGATGACCGCGTAACCCTTCTCGATTACCGGCGTGACGGCCGTCCCATTAACGGAGATGGACGCGATGCCGTCGGCATTCGGGGTGGGTTTATACAGTTCGCTGACGCCGCGATTCGGCACACGAACCATGACACTGAATTCCTTCGCCGTCGCCGGATTGACGGTGATGACGACCTCATCCTTCCACGGATAATCGGTCGTCTGCATCATTTCCACGTCCGTGCCCGCGACGTCCTCGACGGTCACCGTGCCGCCGATGAAGAGATTCACGTAGATGCCTTCGTCGCTCTTGACATAGGTCCAGGTGGGCAGCATCAGCAGGACGCGCGGAATGTTGCCCACGCAGCAGGGGCAGGCGTGCCAGTCGTAGCGCGGGCCGTACGAATCGAGCGGGTTCTGGTAGTAGAAATTCCTGCCGGCCATGTCAATCGAGCCCAGCAGAGCGTTGTAGAGCGTCTCTTCGTAAAGGTCGGCAAACCGCGCATCGTGATACGTCATGTTGAGCTTGTGCTGGAAGTAGATCAAGCCGCAGCTCGAGCAGGACTCGCAGTAGGCGTCGTGGCGAAGCGAATAGTCCGGGCCGAACCCTTCGGAGGTCTCGCCGCTGCCAATCCCGCCCGTGACGTAATACTTGCGATTGACGATGTTGTCCCACAGGCTCAGGACGGCGCTGTGGTAATCGATATCACCCGTTTCCATCGCGACGTCGGCCATGCCTGCGTAGGAGTAGGATGCGCGTACGGCGTGGCCGACCGCTTCATACTGCCGGACAACCGGCACGTGGCTTTGATCGTATTCCGAGCCGTCCTTGCGGCAGTCCAGCAGGAACTTGGCCAGTTGGATGTACTTGTCGCCTTTGCCGGCTCCCTCGGTGTCGTTGACGAAACGCCCGAACCGGACCAGGGCGATCTCCATGGCCTGGTGGCCGTCGTACCACTCCTTCTTGGGGGCCGGGCCGATGTTGGCTTCCCAGCAGTCGGCGAGCTTCCTGGCCGCATTGTAGAGACGCAGGTCCTGGCCCTTGGTGAGGTTGTGGTGAGCCACTGCGGCCTCGAGGAAGTAGCCGGCGACGTACCCTTCGTGATCGCCGCGATGTCTCGGCGACCAGTGCTCGCGGTCGCTCAACGTGAAAGCCGTCTGCAGGTAGCCGTCCGGCTCCTGCGCCGCCAGGATCTTTGGAATCCAGTCTTCCAGCGTCGCCTTCATGGCCTGCTGGGCCTGGATGATTTCCTGGTCACCCTGCGGATCGACCATCAGGGCCACGCAGATCGACTCGATGGTGTTGTAGACCCAGGCGTTCGAGAACACATAGCCTCGGTGCCGGCCGTGCGGTCGGCCCGCCAACTTGTTGGCGGCGTCAATGAAGTTGTTGATCCCGCCTTCCTTCAGGTTTGGATCGGAGATCTTTGCGATGCAGTGCGGAATCCAGTTGACGATCAGGGCCTTGGCCCGATCGTTCCACAGACGGCTGTTGATCTTGTACGCCTTGGTGTCGACAGGGTGGAGATTCTCCGCCGGCGGAGGCGTCACCACCGTGACGTTCACGGTCGATGAACCACTCAGCGGGCCTCGGGCTGCGGTCAGCTTGAGCACGTAATCGCCGACGGTGGAAAACGTCGCGCTGGTTGTCGCGGCGCCGGTGTCCTCGAATTCAACCGATCCCGGTCCGGATTCCTTGCTCCAGGTCAGTTTCGTCGGTGCGGCGTCCTTCTTCGCCAGCGTCTTCGTGGTGCCGGCCAGGTAGGTCTTGCCGCCGAGCACGACCACGCGATCGACGCCCGCATCCACCCGAGGCGGAAAATCGGGTGACCGGCCCGAATCGTAGACCTTCCACTCCAGGATGCCGGTGGAGAAGGTGTCGTTGGAGTCGATATCCAGCCGGAGCTTCGACGTCGTTACCTCGTCGAAGGTCGTGGTGTTGTATCGATCCCCTTTCACTCCCAGCCCTGAAGGATTGTTCACCGTTGCAAAGGCGCCGTCCTTCCAGTACAGCAGGCGGCAGGCCTTGGGCAGACGGACACCCCGGCGGTCGTCCCACCAGTACACGTCGATCTTGCGGGTACTGATCGGCTGGCTCCATTCGTATTGAACCCACTGTGTACCGCGTGTCGGCCAGTTGCCGTATGAGCCCCGGCGGTTGTCGCGCGAGCTTCGCGGATCGTACTCGTCGTGGAGTGCGGCATTGGAGGTGTCGCCGGATACGTAGGAGCTCGACGGCTCGGCGACGACAGCCAGGTTCGCGCCGGACGACGAACCTGTCGGGTCCGGCTGCGCCCCGGCGGTGCGAAAGAACGTACCGGCGGCGACGGCCAGCAGCGCGAGCGGTAGACAGGAAGCACATCTCGTCTTCATTACCAATCTCCATTTATTCATCAGTGTCTTGATGCAGGGGCGAATCATCGGTCACCCGTACTATCGTTCCGCGTCCGCCCGGATCATGCGGATGCCGAACACGCCCGCGACGGCATGGCCTTCGGTGGCCTGAAAGCGAACCGTGACTTTCTCTTTTTCCCGAACCAGATCGGCCGGGATCGAGTACTCGACATCGTAGAAACGAGCCGGTTCACTGCGATCCACTTCCTGTTCGGCCACACGTTGCCCGTCCACGAGGATCTCGAACCGTGCCGGCCCTCGACGCCATTCGGCGCTGTAGTACGTCACGATCAACGCCATGGGATGGTCCGCGTCCACCGGCAGGTCGAAGGAGAACCAGCTCTGGCTCTGTCGTCCCGCGCGGCCTTCGACGCGGATGGCTCGGCTGTCGTCGCCGGCCTGGTAGTTGTAGTCGCGTTCCGGCTGCATCTCGCCCGGCTGGGCATAACCCACGGTAGCCTGTTCGAGCTTGCGCTGCCGTTCCTTCTCGGCGGCGTATTCGGCCTGTTTCTGCTGCCATTCCGGCTGCGTAAAGAAGTCCCAGTAGATGCCATAGGTGCGCCGGTGCAGGCGATAGAAGGGGACGAACTCCACGTCGGCGACGCGGTCCACCGAATCGGGGATGCGCCCGACGCCGTCCGTGCGGAACCGGCCCCGCTCGCCGGCTACCGGCTTGAGCCATTCGGCGACAGGTCTCTCGGCCGCCACGAGCACCGGGGCTTGCGTCGGCTCCGAGCGGTCGCCTCTGCCGCGCCGGCCGTCCCGCTCGAGTCCTAGGTCGCCGGCCAGCACCAGCGGCCCCCACAGGATGGCCGCGACGCGCGGGTTGTCCGCCAGTGGCTCCAGATACAGCGATTTGGGCAGCGTCACCTCCACGGTGTCACCGCTCTGCCACGTCCGTTTCAGCTCGACGTAGGAACTCGGTCCCTGTATGCCGCTCTGGCGATCGCGCCTCGGCCGACCCGATTCCGGGACGCCGCGATACGGATCGATCACATCCTCGGAGACCGCTTGGCCGTTGACCTTGACGGCGAAGCGGTCGCCGGCCCACCAGGGCTTTCGCAGAGCCAGTGTGAATTCCGTCGGCGACGGGGCCGTCAGCTTTATCGTGGCCCATTCGCCCTCGGGAAAATCGGTTTCGACGGCGAGCTTGACGCCTGCGCTGGCCCACTCCGCAGTGGACGGCGCGTAGAGGTTCACCCAGAGCGTGTCACCCGACTCGTAGTAGATGCCGTCGGCGTGCAGCGCGTGGCTTTCCATGCTCGTTCCGGTGCAGCAGGTGAAGCCGCCGTCGCGCATGTTGCGTTCGTATTCGTGCTGCACGGCCCGGCCGACCGGGACCATGTAGCAGGCCCAGCCATCGTTCGGGTCCTGCGAGGCCAGGATGTGGTTGAACAACGCCCGCTCGTGAAAGTCGGCGTAGTGAGCATCGGGCCGCAAGGCGAACAGCCGCCGGGTCAGCTTGAGCATGTTGTAGACGTTGCACGTCTCGCACGTGCGGCCGTCCACGACAGTGCTGAGTTTGTCGGGATCGTGGAAGTACTCGTCCTTGCCGTGCCCGCCGGTGGCGAAGCTGTGATGTTGCACCACCCGATCCCAGAAGAACCCCGCCGCCAGCAGGTCACCCGCAGTCCCGGTGCAGGCGAAGCGGTCGGCTGAGCCGATCAGCTTGGGTATCTGGGTGTTGCCGTGCTTGCCCGCCAGGTTGTCCTGGTGACGCATGAGCGGATCGATGAAGGACCGGTGCTCGAATTTGTACGACAGGTTCAGCCAGCGTACGTCGCCTGTGTCCGCGTAGAGATCGACAAAGATCTCGTTCATCCCGCCGAACTCGGTGTTCAGCATGCGCTGCACTTGGGCTTCGGAGAGCCTGGAGACGATCCCTTCCGCCCAGGCGGCGAACTTGATCTCCAGCTCCAGCGCGGTCTTGTTGCCTGTGTAGCGATAGGCGTCGCGCAGGCCCGCGTAGGTCTTGTGCAGGGTGTACCAGGGCGACCACATGCCGTTGAGGTCGAAGCCGCCCGAGCGGATGTCACCGGCGGCGACCCGCTCGAAGATCGCGGCGCCGTCGGTGCCTTCGTTGTCGGTGATCGCGCCGAGATAGCCGTTGCCACGCTTATCCTGGACGATCTTCATCTCGCTGACGAGGTAATCCGCCCGTTCCTTGAAACGCGGATCGCCGGTGGCTGCATACATCAGACTGACCGCGGACAGATAGTGGCCGGCGATGTGTCCGGTCAGTTGCTTGCCGGTGACGGAGTCCCAGCCCCCGTAGCCTTCGGCCTTGGGCTCCAGTCCGGCGCGGAGGCGATAGCCGGCCATCATGCGGTCCGGCTCCAGATCGAGCAGGTACTTCGCGTCGAGGTCCTGGGAATGCTGGAGCGGTCCGCCCGTCAGCCGCACGCTCTCCAGAGGCAGCGGCCGTGCCCGAACGATCTTCGCTTCAAAAGCGCTGACGGCGGGGTCTTGTCCCTGGGCGAGAACCACACTGTGGACGGTCAGAGTCACTGATAAGGCGATGAACATCGTTTTCCTCATGGCGGTCTCCTGTCGGTCGTGCGGCCCCGCACGACACCCCGTGATTGTCCGACGATGCTGCTGGGTGAATCTTAGGTCAATTCCGCCCGCCAATTCAAGGCTGTCTTTTAACCACTTCCCGCACGCCGCCTCGTCGAACGGGATGGTGTCTCTTGTGGGCGGTCTTGGATTACCGCAGAAAGTGTGGCAGCCTCAAGCGCAGCTTGGAGATGGCTGACACGATCGCGGCTTGTGTGCCCAAAGGCGATCCCGGGGTCTGCCATCCCCATCCGCCTGCGGCGGATGAGGCTGCCACACGTAGTTGTTCTCACGCCGTGCGTGGTCTCAGATTTCGGTCCACTGGCCGGGGATGGGAACGGGGAACCAGCCGTCCTCATCAGCCTTGACGGGAGGCGGGCTGTCGTAGTCGATGTCGTCGAGATAGTCGCAGAACTGGAAGCGCGACTTCATCATGTCGTCCCACGTGATCGTCTGGCCGGTGTGGCAGGCGGCGCGGCCCATGCACGAGGTGAGGTCCGAGTACACGGCGCGCTTGACCTCGTTGTGCGGCCGGTCGTTCCGGATGCTGTCGATGAAGACGTTCCATTCGTATTGCCACGGGCTGTAGCGGTCCTTGGTAGGCGTCCAGGCGATGTTGCTGTTGGCAATCCGCTGGTCCTTGAACATGTGGACGGTTGCGGCGTGGACGTCGCCGGAGAACTGCGCGGCGCACTTGGTCCCGTGAATGAACGTGGCAAACTCGTTGCGGCAGTTGTTCATCCGACGGAACCCGCAGAACGCCTTGGTCCCGTCGGCGAAGGTGTACTCTATCGAATAGACGTCGATGTTCTGTCCGTGGTCCTGGCTGCGCGGCACGCGCCCGCCCAGACCCACGGCCTGCACGGGCCAGGCGTCCTTGATCCAGCAGCATTCGTCGATCTGGTGGATCAGGTTGTCAACCATGTGGCCCGATCCGACCCAGTACAACTCGGCTCGGCCGAATTCGAGCTGGCTCATCAGCTTGTTGGCGTTGGCGCCCTGATTGCCCAGCCAGCCGGTGCCGCCCAGGCGGTTGGCGCGGATCAGCGGGATCTCGCCCATCTCGCCGTTGCGGATCTTCTCGATCAGCGCCTGCCTGGCCGGCGAGTGGCGGCACTGCACGCCCGCCAGCACCTTGACGCCTTTCCGCTCGGCTTCTTCGCCGGCGCGGAGCAGGCGATGCAGGCCGCCCGGATCGGAGGCAAAGGGCTTTTCCATGAACACGTTGATGCCCTTCTTGATCGCGTACTCGACGTGGATCGGCCGGATGTAAGAGCGCGTGGTGCACATCGCCACATCGCCCGGTCGCAGCAGGTCGATGGCCTTCTGGTAACCCTTGAAGCCGATGAACCGACGGTCTTCCGGCACGTCGATCTTGTCGCCGAACCGTTCCTGAAGCGACTTGTGCGCATCGGTCATGCGGCTTTCCACGACGTCGGCCATCGCGTAGAGCTTGATCGGCCCGCCGTTGGGAACCGATAGGGCGTCGCCGACGGCGCCGGTGCCGCGCCCGCCGCAGCCCAGCAGTGCCAGGCGGATCGTATGGTCCTGGCCTGCGAACGCTCGCGGGGAAAGACTCCCCATCATGGCAGCGCCTGCCGCCAGCGAGCCGGTGGCCTGAAGAAACTGACGACGGTTGACGTTGAGATGGTCGATGGGTCGAGTCATGGCTGTCTCCTCGATAAGAAATAGAACAGGCAGGGATTCCGGCGCTCGGAACGTGCAAAACAGCGATGCGTTGGAAGATGGGAAGGCCGGCCGAGCATCGGATGAATCGTGTCGATCATGGTGACCGCCAGTGTAGCCGCACCGACGGGACTGTGCAAGCGAAGAATCTCCCTCGCATCGCGATGGATGCCGTATACTCAACCCCTGATGGGCAGCGGGTTGTCCGGCCCGACCACAGCGCGTATAATGCGTTCTTTGCCGGAGACGGGTCCGAAGTCTCCGTGAGGTCCATTGCGTCATGATCAACATCAGCAAGCTCTATTGCGGCCAGATTACCCCGGGGGACTGGCTACGCTATGGCAAGAAGGACTCCGGCCGGCGGCAGAGCGAGGCGGTCCCGGCCAAGGCCTCGGAGCGACACCCCATCGTGGTCTGGAACATCACCCGCCGGTGTAACCTCAGGTGCGTCCACTGCTACAACGACAGCGGGGCCGACAAGGCCTGCGATGAGCTGTCGACCGACCAGGCCAAGGGTGTTATTGATGATCTGGCCGGGTTCGGAGTGCCGTCGGTGCTGTTCTCCGGCGGCGAACCGCTCCTGCGTCCGGATCTGTTCGAATTGATCGAGCACACCGTCGCGCAGGGGTTACGAGCCGTTATCTCCACGAACGGCACATTGATTACCGCCGAGGTGGCGCGGACGATGCAGCAGCTCGGCGTTTCGTACGTCGGGATCAGTCTCGACGGTATCGGGCCGGTGAACGATAAATTCCGCGGCGTCGCGGGAGCGTTTGACCGCGCGGTCAGCGGTATCCGGCGGTGCATGGAGGCAGGTGTGAGGGTGGGCCTGCGTCTGACGCTGACCCGCCGAAACGTGCAGGACCTGGAGGGACTGTTCGATTTCTTCGAGGCCGAGGGCATCGAACGCGCGTGTTTCTATCATCTGGTGCCCAGCGGGCGCGGGGCCGTGATGATCGGAGACGACCTGTCGCACGCCGAATGTCGCGCCGCCATCGACCGCATCCTTGCCAAGGCCCGGTCTTTTGAGGAGGCTGGCCGCAAAACGGACATCCTGACCGTGGACAACCACGTCGATGGGGTCTACCTCTACTTGAGACTGCTGGCCGAAGGGGACAACCGGGCCGAGGAGGTCTGGAGACTGCTCACCTGGAACGGCGGCGGTCTGTACAGCAGCGGGGTCGGCATCGGCTGCATCGACTACGCAGGCCACGTCCATCCGGACCAATTCTGGTGGCGGTACGACCTGGGCAGCGTTCGTGAGCGGCCGTTCAGTGCGATCTGGATGGACCCGGACGAGCCGTTGCTCAAGGGACTGCGGGACCGCGGGTCGCATATCAAGGGTCGGTGCCGGCTGTGCAGATTCTTCGACGCCTGCGGCGGGAGCCTGCGGGTGCGTGCGGACGCCTATTTCGGCGACCCGTGGGCGCCCGACCCGGCGTGCTATCTGAGCGACGACGAAATCGGTCTGGGCCACGCGGGTCGTCAGGAACTGATCGAAACGGGCGAGGACTTCAGGATGCCTTCATAGGGGCGAGTGATCGCTCGCTCCTGCTTCGTGACAAGAGGTATGACGCATGCGTATGGAAAGGTGTTGCCCGTGAGGTTGACAGCGCGCGTTCTGATGGCGGTGGGTGTCCTGGCGGTGAGCGTTTGTGTGCACGGCCGGCCGAGCGAAGGGGCGGAGATTCCGGCGGTCACGGCGCCGCCGGAGTCGTTCTTCGAGAGGATCGCAGCGGGCCGGTCCGGCGGGCGCCGAGGCGGCCCCGTGGATGTGACGGTTTATCGCGATTTCTACAAGAAGTACATCGACGTCCAGGGTATGCCCGTGCTGGCTTCGGAAGAAGTGGCGGATCGGGCCTTGCAGCGGACCTGCGAGATCGTCACGCACATGCTCGCCGGTCGACCCGATATCCTCCGGGCCATGGTCGAACAGGGCATGTACCTGATCGTGATCGGCAAGGACCAGGTCTACACCGACATGCCGGAGAACCGCAACGCGCCCAACCCGGACTACCTGAACGAACGCGTTCGCGGCACCGGCGGCTATCCGACCAGCTTCGGGGAGGAGAACCTCCTGAGCCTGCCGATCGATCGCTACGACGACGAGAGCATCGCGGTCCACGAGTTCTGTCACACCATCGACTGGACATTGCGCCGGGTCGAGCCTGACTGGGATGGCCGCCGCATGGCCGCTTATCGCAACGCCGTAGACAAGGGTCTCTACAAAGACACCTATGCCATCAGCAACCCCGCCGAGTATTGGGCCGAGATCGCCCAAGCCTATTTCGAGTGCAACCGCGTCAACAACTGGAATCATGGTCCCATCGGCAAGCGCGAGCAGCTCAAAATCTACGACCCCCAAGGCTATGAGCTGGTCCGCAGCACATTCAACCTCAGTCCCGAGCAGGATTGGCGCTACACGTGGCTGCAACCTTTGCCCAACGTGATCGCGCCGCCGGCCAAGTTCCGCATCAATCCGTACTATACGAAGTTCACCTGGGCCCGCGAGTTCATCGTGCTCGGACGCGAGGCCTGCGACGAAGCCTTGCTCAAGGCCAACGACACGATTCGCAAGATGTTTGCCTACCGTCACGACATCCTCAAGGCTCTGATCGCCCAGGACCTGAGGCTGGTGGTGCTCGGCCCATCGGAGAGTCTGGCCGACCTGCCTGAATTCCCGCGGATGGCCGAACAGGGCGCCGATTACACCGGACGCTATCTGGAGTACACGCCCGGCGTCAACGTCCTTGTCGTGGATCAGACCAACGTGCTCGGCGACCTGGCTCGTGATCCCTACGCAACAGAGTGTCAGGTGATCCGCGTCTTTGCCAAGGCGCTCTACCACGTCACCGGCACCCGCCCGGTGGACCCCAACTGGGAAAACCGGGGGCGTGACGTCCAGCAGTACGAATTGCGGGTGCAGCGGATGGACGTCCGGTTTGACGAGCGGCTGAACGCCCTCTACGACGATGCCATTCGCCGCGGCCTGTGGAAGGGCACGGTGGCTGTTCACAATCGCGTCGAGTACTGGACCGAGGGCGTGCTGGCCTACTTCGACGCGGTCGGTTCAGGGGTCTGCCCCAACGATGCGCCTGCTCCGATCACCACGCGCGAGGCCCTGAAGGCCTACGACCCGGGCCTGTTCGATCTCGTCGAGACAACCATGGCCTATAAGGGCAAGGTCGACTGGCGATATCTGCCGTGACAGGCCTTCGTTGAAACCCCGTGTTTACGCATTCAGATGAATGACACCTGGAGCAGAGGATGACCATGAGAAATCGCCGTGAATACGCCCGATCCGTAGCCCTGTCTTTTGTGCTTGGCCTGTTGGTCGCGAGCACGCTGGTTTCGGCCGAGGAGTCGCCGCAGGACCGGATGCGCGGGCCGCGTCGCGTGGAAGGGTACTATAAGGGTCGGATCACGCCGCACTGGTTCGCGGAGAACGCGTGTTTCTGGTATCGCAACGACCTGGCCGGTGACAAGCGTCAGTTCATTCTGGTCAACGCGGAGGAGGGCATCCGGCGGGAGGCGTTCGACCATGCCAGGCTGGCTGCGGCGTTGTCGGAAGCGGCCGGCGCCGAGTACAAGGCCGAGCAGTTGCCTTTCGACAGCATCGAATTCACCGACGGCGTCACGTCCGTTCGGTTCCAGGTGAATGAGACGTCGTGGGTATGTGACCTGTCCTCATATACCTGCTCCAAGACGGATGTTGCTCCCTCTGATGATGCGGACGATGAGCAGGAATCGCGGTCCGGGCGGCCCAGAGGGCCGGGCCGACGCCGGAGTCCGTCGCCCGAGTCACCCGACGGTCGGTGGACGGCCTTGGTCAAGGATCACAACGTGTTCGTGCGGGCCAGGGACACCGACGAGGAGATCCAGCTCAGCACCGACGGCGCCGAGGGCAACGCGTATGACCTGCTCTTGTGGGCGCCCGACTCGCAGACGCTGGTGGCCTTTCGGGTCGAGCCGGGGGACAACAAGGAGGTCTACCGGATCGAGTCGTCGCCTGCCGGCGGCGGACGGGCGAGGCTCCACACCCGGCCCTACGCGCTGCCGGGGGACAAATTCGCCACATACGAATTGAACCTCTTCGACATCGAGAGCCGCACGCAGATCAAGCCGGAAGTTAACAAGCTCGAACTCGACTGGCAACGACCCGAACTGCACTGGAAGAAGGACGGGCGTCACTTCGCCTACGAGAAGGTTGACCGGGGCCACCAGCGGTTTCGCGTCGTCGAGGTCGATTCGCATACCGGCCGGTCTCGCCACCTGATCGACGAGAAGTCCGAGACCTTCATCTGGACCGCGCACACCGAGAACCTGAACCTCAACCGCGTCAACTGGCTGGAGGAGAGCGACGAGATCGTCTATGCCTCCGAGCGGGACGGCTGGCGCCACCTCTATCTCGTGGACGCGAAGGAAGGCCGAATCGTCAACCCGATCACGCAGGGCGAATGGGTGGTGCGCGGCATCGAGCGGATCGACGAGCAGGCCCGCCAGATCTGGTTCGAGGCGAGCGGGCAAAACCCCGACCAGGACCCGTACTTCGTCCATTACTATCGCGTCAACTTCGACGGCTCCGGCTTGGTAGCCCTGACGGAGGGCAATGGAAACCATTCGGTCCAGTTCTCTCCCGACCGCCGGTTCCTGATCGATACGTACAGCCGCGTGGATATGGCCCCGGTGCACACGCTGCGCCGTGCCTCGGACGGTTCGCTGGTTTGTGAACTGGAGAAGGCGGACATCAGCGAACTGGTCGCCGGCGGCTGGACCGCGCCGGAGGTCTTCGTCGCCAAAGGCCGCGACGGCACCACCGACATCTGGGGGATCATCTGCCGGCCAAAGGATGTCGATCCGAGCAAGAAGTATCCCGTCATCGAGCAGATCTACGCCGGGCCGCAGAGCGCCTACGTGCCCAAGAGCTTCAGCCCCTTCAATCGGTTCAGCTCTTTGACGGACCTCGGTTTTATCGTCGTGCAGATGGACGGTATGGGCACCGCGCACCGCTCCAAGGCCTTTCATGACGTCTGCTGGAAGAACCTCAAGGACGCCGGCTTTCCCGACCGCATTCTGTGGCACCAGGCTGTCGCCAGAAAGTATCCGTACTACGACATCCGCCGCGTCGGAGTCTATGGCACATCCGCCGGAGGGCAGAACGCCGCCGGCGCGGTGCTGTTCCATCCGGAGTTCTATAAGGTCGCCGTCGCTTCCTGCGGATGTCACGACAACCGCATGGACAAGGCCTCGTGGAATGAACAGTGGATGGGCTATCCCGTCGGGCCACAGTACGCCGAGTGTTCGAATATCGAGAACGCCCATCGTCTGCGGGGCAAGCTCATGTTGATCGTCGGTGAGATGGACGACAACGTCCCGCCGGAATCCACGATGCGTTTCGTCGACGCCCTGATCAAAGCGGACAAGGATTTCGATCTCGTCGTGGTGCCCGGCGCCGGCCACGGCAACGGCGGCGCCTATGGCAGCCGCCGACGCGACGATTTCTTCGTGCGTCACCTTCTGGGCATCGAGCCGCCCGACCGCAACGCCAGGCCGTAGGCTGGTGGAAGGCGGGCGAGGAATTGACGCCATGCGCCTTGAAATGGCGACAGGGCGGGGTACACTGTGGGAACGGATGGTGCGGTGGCAAAATGGACGTGGAGTATTGGCAGACCTGTTGGGCAAAGGAGCAGCCATCATGACAGAGCGAACGCGACGACAATTCCTGCGGGACTCGATGTTTACCACGGCGGCGATGATCTCGGCCGCTCCTGTGATCGGCGCGGCCCGGGCAAAGAACGTCGGCGCCAACGACAAGTTCCTCTGTGCCGTCGTCGGCTGCAAAGGGCGCGGCGGCAGCCACATCAGCGCCTTCTCCGGCCGCGAAGATTGCGAGATCGCCTATATCGTTGACGTGGACGAGAAGGTCGGCCAGGATTGCTGCAATTCCATCGAGAAGAAGACCGGCAAGCGTCCGAAGTGGGTCAGGGACATGCGCGAGGCGTTCGACGACAAATCGCTCGATATCGTCTCGACCGCGACGCCGAACCACTGGCATGCGCTGTGCGGGGTCTGGGCGATGCAGGCGGGCAAGGATGTCTTCATCGAGAAGCCGATCAGCCACGACATCCCGGAGGGGGCCGCGCTGGTGGCCGCCGCCAAGAAGTACAAGCGGATGTGCCAGGTGGGCACGCAATGCCGTTCGAACCCCGCCATCCGGGACGCGATGGAATTCCTCGCCAAAGGAGGTATCGGCGAGGTCAACTTCGCCCGGGGGCTGTGCTACAAACGCCGCAAATCGATCGGCGCGTTGGGCGACTACCCGATTCCCGCGGAGGTGGACTTCAATCTCTGGAGTGGGCCGGCCCCGTATAGCTCGCCGAAACTGACCCGCCCCCAGTTCCACTACGATTGGCACTGGCAGCGCCTGTACGGCAACGGCGACTCCGGCAACCAGGGCCCGCACCAGACCGACATCGCGCGGTGGGGGCTCGGCGTCAATCGGCATCCCAACAGCGTGATCGCATACGGCGGGCGCCTCGGCTATCAGGCCGAACGCAACGACCCCGGCTATGTTGATGCGGGTGACACCGCCAACACCGAGGTGGCCATCTACGATTACGGCGACAAGTGCATGGTCTTCGAGACCCGCGGCCTGTCCGTGGACAACTCGGCCGACATGGAGATCAACACCCTGTTCGACAGCGTCAAGGGCAACAAGATCGGTGTGATCTTCTACGGGACCGAAGGCTATCTGGTCCAAGAGTCGTACACCCATTGCGTGGTGTTCGACCTCCGGGGCCGGATCGTCAAGGAGTTCAAGGGCGGCGGCGATCACTTCGACAATTTCGTCCAGGCCGTGCGCAGCCGGCGATCGAATGATCTCAACTCCGACGCCTTCCAGGGCCACCTGTCCGCGGCACTGGCGCACCTGGCCAACATCAGCTACTATTTGGGCGAGAACAACAAGGTCTCCGTGGCCGAGGCCAGGGCGGTGCTCGAGAAGATCAAGAGCCGCGACAACAACATCCTGACGCTCAACCGAACGCTGCGTCATCTGACCGACAACGGCGTCGATCTCGACAAGTACCCGATCTCGATGGGACCGCTGCTTCAGTTCGATCCGAAGAAGGAAGTGTTCACGAACAGCGCCGAGGCCAACGCGCTCCTGCACCGCGAGTACCGTGCTCCGTTCGTGTGCCCGACGCCCGACAGAGTATAACGCCGATCCGGATGTGCGCATTCGTACTGTCCAAACAAACGCAACAGAGAAGTGGAGGCTCGATGATGGCTCGTACGACGATCGTGGTCTTGATGACGCTGTTGTGTCTCGGTCTGCCCGCGTTTGCCGAGCAGGCGGGCGCGGACGTTCGCCCCACCTTTCGGATCGGTCTGATCGGGCTCGACACGTCGCACGTCATCGCCTTCACCAAGCTGCTGAACGATCCGGCGAAGGATTGGAGTTGTCGCGTCGTTGCCGGATATCCGGGAGGTTCGCCCGACATCCCATCATCCGCCAACCGGGTCGAGGGCTACACCAAGCAACTGAAGGACGAATTCGGGGTGGAGATCGTCGGCAGCATCGAGGAGTTGTGCCGCAAGGTGGATGGCGTGCTGCTGGAGAGCGTCGACGGTCGGCCGCACCTGGCCCAAGCTAGGCCGGTGATCGCCGCGAAAAAGCCGCTCTTCATCGACAAGCCCATGGCCGGCAGTCTGGCCGACGTGATCGAGATCTTCCGGCTGGCCAAAGAGAACAACGTTCCTTGCTGGTCCAGCTCCTCGCTGCGGTTCGGTCCCGGCGTGCTCGGCATGCGGAATAACGACCAGATCGGTGAGGTCTGCGGCTGCGATGCGTTCAGTCCGTGCAGTCTCGAAGAGCACCATCCCGACCTCTACTGGTACGGCGTCCATGGCGTCGAGATTCTCTTTACGATCATGGGACCGGGGTGCGAGTCCGTCCAGCGTCTCCAGACCGATGGCACCGAGTTTGTCGTCGCCCGCTGGAAGGATGGGCGGATCGGCACCTATCGCGGGCTCAAGAGCGGCCGGCAGGACTACGGCGCGATGGTCTTCGGCACCAAGGGTATCGCTCGCAGCGGCGGATACGAAGGCTACGGCCACTTGGTCGATGAGATCGTCAAGTTCTTCGAGACCGGCCACATCCCGGTGCCGGCCGAGGAGACCATCGAGATCTTCGCCTTCATGACCGCCGCCGACGAATCGAAGAAGCAGGGCGGCTGCCCCGTCACCCTCGCCTCCGTCCTGGAAAAAGCGAAGAACTGACCGGCGTGTCCTCTTTATGAGCCTCGCGGCGGAGGTGGATGTTCATGTCTCATGAGTCCCGGCATCGCATCCGGCCCGGCCGCTTGTACGCCGGTGGATGGATGCGGTCCACTGCGCAAGGCCTCTGCGGCGCGGGGCCCTCGGCAACCGACGACGTCAGCGGCTTCTCGCACGACACGTGCTTTCCCCGCCGCACTGCCGCGACCGAGATGGGCACAGGCTGGGGCCTTGGCCGTCTCCAGCCGCCAGCGGTCGACGTCGCACACCGCGACCACCCGCGTCGCCCAACACCCGAAGCGCCTGCCGCCGCGTGCAGCCCGCCCCTTCGCCCATGCCTCGTCCATCCCATAAGCCTCGAGAAACGTGGATTCCCAGCCGTGCGCGGCGTCATTCCAACACCCCGCATCTTGCCTTTGGCAACTTTTCCTCTGGACCAATGTGTCCATGACGTGTTACCAGTCGTTCCATCGCTGCGTGGATCGTGCCTCTGGTATGACAGTCTCTGTCGAACGGCCAGGTAAGAGCGACGCGTGCGTCGCCCTCATTCTGCCTGCACCGAGACAGTTCTCTTGAACTTTCACTTGACGCCGGACGCTGGCGTAGGTATGGTAATTAGTGAACTATATGCTTTCGTGGAGCCGGCGGATCGCGGAGGCATGATCAGGGACGCGGAAGGAGGCTTGGCGATGTCGGCGGACGGCGTGGTTCGATTGTCTCGGTCCCTTACGATTCCCTTGCCCCACGCCGCGAGAATCGAGCGAGAGCCAAAGAGCCCTATGGACAACAAGTGTGCGAAACAAAGCCAATTCTCGGCGTGGGGGGATGGAGTGTGGATCGTGACGGCGGAAAACGCCAAACAAAGCCAATTTCAGGGGCGAATCTGCCGCCGGAGGGGGCCGCGCCGGCGTATAGCCGGATGTAGATATGGTACAATGGGCGGTATTGGCACCATTTGCGTCTTTTTTGGCTGGTTTGGATGATGGAGGAAAGGATGGATGGAGGTTTTGTTGTGAGGATGGGCGCAATAAATCGGGGGGCTGCGAGGGACCTTTCACTTCCGTTGGCTTTGTCTGTTCTGGCGATGGCAGGGTGGGTGCTGTCCGGCGTGGTCCGGGCCGAGCCTCTGCCCCTGTGCGAGTACGGCAAGACGCAGATCGTCTTCCCCGACGACCCGTTCGAGCAGCGGCAGTACATCGGCACGTCCAGTCTGGGCTGGGTGAAGTTCACGCTCCTGAAGCCGCCGCATGACCCGAACGTGGTGTACTTCCAGGACAGCGGGCACTTCCCGCTCCACTACGACTTCGTCTCCGAGTGTCTGGGCCCGTTCGTCGGGATCAGCCCGCAGGAGTTCGACCGTATCACGCTGTACGCCGAGGACCAGCAGATGATTCTCGGCGCCGTGGTCACGCCGCCCAGCGGTTTCGGCGTCAGCGCGCCGATCCAGGAGTACGGGATTCAGTTCGTCCGGCACGACCCCTTCACCCGCGAGGAGATCGCGGCGGTCTTCGCGAAGGTCAAGGCCGCCGTCATCAGCGACCCGAACGTCCAGGCGTTCTACTTCCCGTCCTACGAGCAGTCGCAGGTCGCCCAGGCCAACGCCGAGTGGTTCGCCGAGCAGGGCATGCCCGTCAGTTCGGCGTCACGCTGGACCCGCGGCAACACGGTCTACTCGGAGGGCTGGACGATCGGCCGGCTCAGGTATGTCGCGCCCGACGAGATCGACTCTGCCTACCGCCGTGGCGATCTGCTGGCGGGCGATGTCCTGCTGACGGACGCCGTGCCGGCGGAGATTCCCGTCCTGGCGGGCGTGATCAGCCTGACGGCCTCGACGCCCAACAGTCACGTCGCGATCCTGGCGAACACGTACGGCATTCCTTTCGTGCACCTGGCCGAGCAGGCCGATCGCCGGCAAGCCCTCGACCTCGTGGATCGCCGCGTTGTGCTGCGAGCCTACGACCGGTACGGACGGACCCTCGTGAACCTCGTCGATGCCAACGACACGATGGCGGACGAACAGGCTACCGAGTTCCTCACGCTCAAGCAGCCCCCGGCTCTGGTGATCCGGCCCGTCGAGCCTCTGGGCCGATACAGCGCGCCGGTTGACTCTCTCAGTCCCAACGATATTCGCTATTTCGGCGGCAAGGCGGCCAACTACTCGATCCTCCGCCGCGCCATTCCCGGCAACTGCGACGTGGCGATGGCCTTCTCTTTCGATCTGTGGAACGCGTTTCTGGACCAGACGCTCGCCGATGGACGGACGCTGCGCGAGGAGATCGCCTCGCGTCTGTCGGATTTCAGCTTCCCGCCCGCTTCGGTCGAGACGCTGGAGTATGAACTCGAACGGATTCGGAACCTGTTCACGGACGACGACGTGACTCGCTTTTCGCCCGCGCTCGAAGAAGCGGTGATTGCGGCGTTGACCGATCCGGCGTACGGCTTCGATCCCAACCGCAAGATTCGCTTCCGCAGTTCCACGAACGTCGAGGACAGCCAGCACTTCAGCGGGGCCGGGCTCTACGACAGCTTCAGCGGCTGCCTGGCCGACGACCTGGACGACGACGGCTCCGGGCCGTGCCGGTGCGACCCGGCCGAATCCAAAGAACGCGGCGTCTTCCGCGCGGTCCGCAAGGTCTTCGCCAGCTTCTACAACCAGAACGCGTACCTGGAGCGGTTGCGTCACGGCCTGTCCGAAGACCAGGTGGGCATGGCGATCCTCGTGCACCATTCGTATCCCGACGAGATCGAGCTGGCCAACGGCGTGGCGATCCTCGAGTACGGCACCTACGGCTCGAGCATCGAGTTCGTCACGCAGGCGGGCGCCGTGTCGGTGGCCAATCCCGAGCCCGGTCTGATCCCGGAGGAGGTCAGCGCTTCGACGTCCGTCGATTCCGACTTCGTCTATGTCCGCGTCGAACGCTACTCCAATCTCGTGCCGCTCGGACAGACGGTGCTCGCCTGGGAGGACGACTACAAGGCCCTCGCCCGCCTGCTGGACCGCGCCGCGTCACAGTTCGTGCAGGACACGGGCCGCACCCCGCACAAGCTCGACTTCGAGTACAAGAAGATCGCGCCGACCGGCGAGCTGGTCGTCAAGCAGATCCGCGAGGTTCCGCACTCGTCGAGCGGTGCCGCCGGACGTCGGTTTCTGGCGGGCGGCTCCATCCGCCTGGCGGTCTTGCAGGGCGAGCACGCGCCGATCTTCGGCGCCCACCGGCTCAAGTCGGACTGGCAGCTTCAGGCCCGCAGCCGCTGGCTGACGACCGAGAATCTGGGCGTTTGCCTTTTCGAGGATGCGACATACCGGTATCACGATCGGGGCAGCTTCTCGACGATATCCGGCTTGCCCGCTTCCTGGCCTGAAGCCCGGCATGCGTTTGCCGTGCAGGACCCGCCGGACGCAGATCCGGATGAGCCGGTCAAGACGGAGGCCTCGCGCAGCTACGTTGCCGCAGGGTTCGAGACGACGGACTCCTGGCGTCTCGATCATCTGGACAACGCGCGGCGCTGCACGCTGACTACGTCGTTCAGCATCTACGGTCTGGTGCCGGAAGATTGTCCCGTCCTGTTTCTCTCGGACCTCTCGTACGATCTCGATGTGGAGTACGACGAGCCTGTGCTCGACTGGGACTGGACCGGCGAGGTGGCCAGCACCACGAGGGACCGGGTCGAGCTCAGCGTGCCGTTGTCGGCCGACCGAGACGACATCTTCCAGACGCGGCGGATCGAAGATGGGCCTGTGACGGTCGAGACCATGTTCTACTGGCCGCCCCATCCGACCGGACCGACGGCGGGGTACACCGCGCCGCTGGTCCGATGGGTCGGGACCACGATCTCGGGCCTGACGAGCGAGCCTTTCACGCTCACGGGCGAGTACGCGCAGACGTACGTGCCGGGACACCACAACTTCTTCGAGTGGTTCCTCTTCGACCCGAGCCTGGAGCCGGGCCTGTCGCAGGAGGTGCTCGACGAATTGCACGCCGCCGGCGTGGATTGGATCCTGGCGACCACGGGCTTCAGCGGTTCGACCGTCGTGACATACAATCTGAGCGATCTGCTGCCTCACGCGCAGGAAGAGGACGAGCAGCGGTAGAGAGCCTACTCCATGTTGCCCGGCGCGTGGCGATGCGCCAGCGCGCGGGCCATGTAGTCGTCGAGCAACTCGATCTCGAACTCTCGGACCATCTCGGCGGCGGTGACGGTCTCATGCTCGCTGGTGATCAGGACCGAGCCGAGGAAGCCGGGGTCTTTGATCGTCACCTTCGAGCCGTACTTGGCCTTCATCGCCCGCAGACGCGACCAGTTGTAGTCCAGGTGCGCCAGGCGGCAGTCGAGGTTGACGTCGGCGACGACGAAATCGAAGTAGTTCGTGCTCGACGCGATCACGTCGCCCTGGGGATCGCGGATCTCGCAGGGCAGGCCCGCGATGGCGCCGACGAAATGGGCCCGGCACGAGTATGCCCAGTACGCCTGCATCAGGCCGCCGTGGTACATGGAGCTGAACACGATCAGGTCGGGTTTGGCCTTGGCATATTTCAGACGCAGCTCATCGAAATTCAGGTCGAAGCAGATCGCGAAGGCCACCCGCCCGAAGTCGCAGTCGAAGACCGGCGCCTCGCGCCCGCAGAGGATGCCGCTCTCGGTGGTCTCTTCGATCACGACGTGATTCTTGTTGTAGGCGCCCACGATCTGACCATCCCGCCCGATCAGGACGCTGGAGTTGCGCCAGGTGCCGTCGTCCATCTCTCGCACGGCCGAGTAAACGATGTAGCAGTGGTTCTCTTTGGCGACCTCGGCGAAGAAGTCACGGACCTGATTCTTGCGGACGCGGTAGTAGGCCAGACATTTCTCCCCGGACAGGCCGCCCGCGCGGTCGCACGCCTCGGGCACGACGATCAGGTCGGGCTTGTCCGGCAGCACCTGTGCGAACCGTCCCTTCCAGTGAGCGATCACCCGTTCGACGATCTTCTGCGGCTCGGCGCTCGCGTCGACCGACGGCGCCTGGGGTCCGAGCGTGGCGATCCGCACATGCCCGCGTTTCTTCTGCGGGGCCTTCTCCTCGGTGTCCTGCGATGAGGCCGTCGACGTCAGAAGGAAGGCTATGGCTGCGACGACGAGATAGAGGCGGGACTGTCTCATGATGTCACTCCGTATCGGTTGGTCCTATTTGGGGGCCCTTCGGTCGTCGATGGGTGTCTGGGTCTCGATCTTGTTGCCGTCCAGGACGATGGGGCCGACGGTCTCATCAATCTGGACTCCAACGTTGGTGTCCTGGGTGCGGCTGTCGCGGATCACGTTGTTGCGGAACACCAGGTCGTTGACCTGCCCGCGAATGCGAATCTCCGCACCGCCGTTGTTCTCGATGACGTTCTCTTCGAGCCGGTTTCGGTGCGGCGCCATGCCCAGCGACTCGTGGCGGAAGAAGACGCCGTGCTCCTTGTTGGCGCGGACGATGTTCCGTCGCAGGAGGTTGTCGGAGTCCTTGTGCCCGATGGAGATGCCGTAGCGCCCGTTGTCTTCGAGCGTGTTGTCCTCGAAGACCCCATGCCGGACCCGCCAGCACAGGAACAAGCCATCCGTCCCGTTTCGCCTGGCGGTGCAGCGTCGCACGGTGGGCCTTTGTGAGCCGCTGCCCGGATGCAGTCCCAACGCGGCGTTGTCTTCGCTGATGCAATCGGTTACCGTGACGTCGTTGGACTGCTGGAAGCTGATGCCGTCACCGTTGTATCCACGAATCGTGCACCCTTGAATGGTTGCCCCGTGCGATCCATAGAGGAAAATCCCCGCGCCCCGGCAGCCATTCAGTGTGATGTTGTCCACCTTGTTGCCGTCGATCGTCACGTCCTCGATGCGTGCGCCCAGGGCCTGATAGCCGCTGACCACGGGAAAGACCGTTGCGGCCCTGGCGTGGTTGCCCACCATGCAGTCGGCCATCAGCGGCTTGTCGATCGCGAACGTAAGACCTTTCTGTCCTGTGATGCGGGCCACCGTGGTGTGGAATCCGCCGGCGTTGTCGTCCCAGATGGCGACGCCATGGCCGACGGCAAAGCCCGCCGCGTCCTCCACAGTGATCTGCTGCTCGCCGAAGTCGCCGTCGAGGGCCAGTGCGGAAAGGGTACTCGGCGCCTTTCGCAGGATGGTCCGTCCCTTGACGCCGCGAACCGTGACGTTGGGGTGCAGGTGCAGTGAATCGTGCATGAGGTACTCGCCCGCGCCGATCTCGACGAGCCCGCCTCCGAGACCTGCGATGTAGTCAACGGCCGCCTGCAGTACGCGGTTGTCGGAGCCGATCAAGTCGGCGTTCTCGCGGCCGACCGTGATGCGGGGCAACTGGTCCATCGCCAAGTGCATGGCCGTTGGAAGCTGTTGCTCCTCGGGCCGTGGCGAGAAATCGGGCGTCGCCTCGGCGGACGTCACCGAGGTCGACCTGCTGAGAACGAATGTCAGGAACACGATAGACGAGATGAATGTACGAGCCATCGTCGATCTCCTTGCCGTTGCCGGCGCCTGCGTGGAGAGGGCTCCGAAGGGTGGACCCTCTATCTGAGATTATCGAAGGCCTGACCGCAACTGTCAACGACGCCTTGACTTCGCAGGCCATCGCGGGTAAACGATGCTTATGTTGCTGTGACAAACCGCAGTTCGGGAGCCGTGCGATGATTGCAGACGAGCGGGCGTTGGAGGACATGCTCAGCAAGCCGTGCGAGAGCACGTGCCGGGTGCTTGCTGAAACGAAGGGGGATTTTCTGGTCCTCGGCGCCGGCGGCAAGATGGGCCCGACGCTGGCGATGATGCTTCGCAAGGGGGCGCCCGGCCGCAAGGTGTTCGCGGTTTCGCGCTACAGCGATCGCGACGTCAAGGCCCGCATCGAGGAGCGTGGCGTCGAGACGATCGAGGCCGACCTGCTCGACGAGTCAATCTACGCCGATCTGCCCGATGCGCCGAACGTCTTCTTCCTGGCGGGCATGAAATTCGGCGCCACCGGCAACCAGCCCCTGACGTGGGCAATGAACGTGTACGTCCCGGCGCTGGTGGCCCGGCGATATGCCCGCTCGCGGATTGTCGTGTTGTCCACCGGCAACGTCTATCGGTTCACCGATGCGAACGGTGCCGGCTCGCGCGAGGACGATGTCCCCGGCCCCGTCGGCGAATACGCCCAGTCGTGTCTCGGTCGCGAGCGGATGTTCCAGTACTTCTCGCAGGTTCACGGCACGGCCGTGACACTGATCCGGCTCAACTATGCCAACGAGCCTCGTTACGGGATCATCGTGGACCTGGCGAGCAGGATTCTTCAAGACCAGCCTATCGACGTGACGATGGGTTTCGTCAACCTGATCTGGCAGGGCGACGCCAACAACTACATCGCCCGATCGTTGAGCCTTGCGGCCCGCCCGCCGGCGATTCTCAACGTCGCAGGTCCCGAGGTAGTCCGGGTTCGCGACGTGGCCGAGCGGATCGGAAGGCGATTGGGCAGGGAGCCGCGATTCGTGTCGCACGAGGCCGAGACGGCGCTGCTGAGCGATTCGTCCTTGTGCGTCGAGCGGTTCGGCCCGCCCGCCACATCGCTCGATGAGATGATCGAGCACATCGTCGACTGGGTGGCCGCCGGCAAGGCGGTTCTCAACAAACCGACGAAATACGACGTTCGCGATGGGAAATTCTGAGAGTTGGCGCCCATGATCGAATCGACCATCTTGCAGAAACTCCGTTCTGGCTGCGTCATCCCGGCCCATCCGTTGGCCCTCGATGCACAAAACAGGCTGGATGTGCGCCGGCAGCGGGCCCTGACACGGTACTATCTCGCCGCCGGAGCGGGGGGCCTGGCCGTGGGCGTTCACACCACCCAGTTTGCGATCCACGATCCGAAGGTCGGCTTGTATCGTCCCGTTCTCGAACTGGCTGCGGAGACCGCCAGGCAGGCTGGTGGCGGGCCCATCCTGATTGCGGGCATCCTCGGGCCGACCGAGCAGGCGCTGCGCGAGGCGCAGATCGCGGTCGAGCTTGGCTATCACATCGGCCTGCTCTCCCTGACGGCGCTCAAGGGCAAGTCGGTCGGCGCGTTGATCGATCACGCCCGGCGTGTTTCCGAAGCGATTCCCATCATGGGGTTTTATCTCCAGTCGACGATCAGCGGCATGACACTGCCGGGCGAATTCTGGAGGGGCTTCGTGGAGCTGCCGAACGTGGTGGGCGTCAAGATCGCGCCGTTCCACCGATACCAGACGCTCGATGTCCTCGAAGCGGTCGCATTTTCGGGTCGGGCTGGTGACATTGCTCTCTATACCGGCAACGACGACAACATCCTCGTCGACCTGCTGACGCGGCACGTGTTCCGGGATGGACGGCGCGAAGTGCCGCTGCAAATCGTTGGAGGGTTGCTCGGCCAGTGGGCCTGCTGGACGCGCCGGGCGGTCGAGCATCTGGAGACGGTCCGGCGAGTCCGCGAGACGAACGCCTCGATCGATCCCGAGTTGCTCACGCTGGCGAGCCAACTGACGCTGGCCAACAAGGCGATCTTCGACGCCGACAACGGCTTCGCCGGCTGCATTCCAGGGATCTCGTACGTCCTGATGCGACAGGGACTGCTGGCCAATACCGCGTCGCTGGACACGTCCGAGAGGCTCTCGCCGGGACAGGCGGAGCGCATCGACGAGATCGTCCGCCGATACCCGCATCTGACCGATGACGAATTCGTACGGGCCAACGCCGACAGATGGTTGGCGTGAACTTGGGAGGACACAAAATGAGACGGCATCCTCGAATCACCTTCGTCCTGCTGCCTGTTCTTCTGTCGCTCGGTTCTGTGGTCTGGTGCGCCGAGGAGCCGGCTGCGCTGAAGGTCGGGGCGGCCCGCGTGGAGATCACGCCGGAAAAACCCGTGCAGATGGCGGGGTACGCCAGTCGCAAGGACCTGTCCACGGGCGTGCATGATCCGCTGTCCGCCCGCGTCCTGGCGTTTGAGAAGGACGGCAAGCGTCTCGTGCTGGTCTCCGTGGATATCCTCGGGTTCTATGAAGGCACGGCGGACTACTTCCGTGATGCGCTGCTGGCCGAGTACGATCTGGCACCTTCCGAGTTGTTCCTCTGCGCAATTCACACCCACAGCGCGCCGAGCCCGACCCTCAACAAGGAGAAAGGCCATCCGAACAACGTCGAGTACACCGAGAAGCTGCGTGGCGATCTTGTCAAGGTTGTCGGTCAGGCGCTCGGTCGGATGCAGCCGGCCGAGATCGGTATCGGGGTCGGCTCGTGTCCGGTGGGCTCGAATCGGCGCGAGCTGCGGATCGACAAAGCCGGCGAAAGCTCCATCGTCCTGGGCCGCAACCCCAACGGCCCGACGGACAAGGAGGTGCTCGTGATGAAGATCAGCCGGCCGGATGGCACGCCGCTGGCGGTGGCGTTCGACTACGCCACTCACGCCACCAGTCTGGGACCGGGCAACTACGTGATCAGCGGCGATGTGATCGGCCTGGCCGAGCAGTTCGTCGAAAAGATCGTCCGCGCCGACATCATCGCACCGGCCTTTGTGGGCGCGTCGGGTAATATCGATCCGTGGTTTCGCGTCCTGCCGGGATTCAACACCGAGCCCGGCTGGGTTCCCGAACCGGTGCTGCTCGGGACCTTCCTGGGCGAGGAGGTCGTTCACGTCTGCCGGGCAATCGATTCGCATGTCGCGACGTCCCGGATTGCCGGCAATCTTGCGGTCCTCGATCTTCCCGCCAAGGCCTCGGGTGTCCTTTCCGGAGGCGGCGCATCCACAGCTCCGTTCGTTGTCACGGTCGCGCGGCTGGGGGACATTGCTTTCGTCGGCCTGGGCGGCGAGGTGCTGACCGAGATCGGCATGGCGATCAAGGCGGGCTCGCCCTGCCGGCACACGTTCGTCATCACGCACTGCAACGGCGCCGCCGGCTATCTTGCCCCGGATGAGCTCCACGTCGAGGGCGGCTACGAAGTGCGCAGCAGCCGCTTCGCGCCGCAGGCCGCCGACGTCGTCGTCCGCGAATCCATCCGCCTGCTTCACGATCTGTGATCGCCGCTGCACCCGGTTGGTGCGGTATGGGTGGCAGTCTCAAACGCGTAGCGTTTGGGTATGGTTCGGCGCCGGCAATCGGATTATGCCTGAGGTGTGCCGCTTGACGAGATGCGCTCGATGGCCAGGGCCACGGGGGAGGGGGCCTCTTCGCCTCGCTGGGCGGTGGAGGCGACGTCTTCGATGGTCTGGTGCAGGATTTCGCACGCGTGTTCGTAGCTGCACCCGGTCACCTGTGAGATCAGGCGCGTGCCGCGATCGATCAGCTTCTTGTTGCTGGGCGACAGCCAGACCATGGCGTTGCCGATGACGCGGCCCATCCGCACCATCGTGGCGGTCGAGACCGTGTTGAGCACCAGCTTGATTGCCAGATGCTCCCACAGCCGCAGGGGCGACGCCGGCAGCTCGCAAGCGAAGTGGAAGTGCTCGTCCACGTCAAGGGGGCCGTGGTTCGGACCGATCGTGACGGCCGCCGTCTTCCCGAACCGCATGGAAGCAGGATAGGCCCATTTTGCTTCGTCGCAAAGGCCGACGGCCACCAGCGCCGAGTCCGCTGTCTCCGTGCGCGAGGCGTCGGGCTCATTGCCGATGCGGAAGCGGTGAATCTCCGCGTTGTCGAGCTTGGGTGGATTGGCCTGAATCTGTGGCGGGGCGTTCAACTGCCGGTAGGTCTCCGGTCCCCATCGCAGGCCGCGTGGCGGGCGCTGGAGCATCTGCTCCCACGCCTGCTCGGTGGGGCGATGCGGGTCCTTCACGAACGCCCACGACACGGGCAGATGCGTGTCACCGTCTTTGCGGAAGGGCGGCACCATGAACGTCGGCGACCGCTCCGTCGTGTCGGTCAGGACATCCAGCAGGAGGCTGTCGGCGACGTAGGTCACCAGGCCGTGCTTTCGATAGATCGCCTCCTCGAATTGCGTCACGCGACCGAGGGTGTCCACCGCCGCCGGAGTTGACAGGTCACCCAGGAGCTTTCGAAAGAGCCGCGCGTATTCTTCCGGCGACCGCAGATCGGGCGCGAGCTCGGGCCGGCGGCTCTGAAGCCATCGGACGATGGCGGTCTCCAGCGCGGCGCCGACCACCAGCAATTCGGCGGTCGTCGCCTGCATGCGGGTCGAGCCCATGATGGCCATCGGTCCGGTGGCCAGGTCGAGCTTGGTGATGCGAGGTTCCTCGATCACCTGTCGGGATCGCTCCACGTGCTCGTGCAGCAGGGCGGTCGGGTTGTTGTAGACGAAGAAGACCGCGGCCCCCCGGTCGAGGCCCTCCCAGGTGGTGCCGATGACGAAGGGGGTCTCGCCGCCCTCGGTGATCGCCACGACGATGTCGCCCTGCTGCACGCCCGCCTCGCGGAGTTGTTGCCGGCCGAAGTCGGGAAAGTCCTCGAAGCCCTCCACCGCCTTGATCAGGGCGAAGTCGCCGCCGGCCATGATGCTGATGCACAGCGGCCACAGGCTCGCCGCCTCGGGCCACTGCGGCTCTATCCGGCGCCAGAATCTTCGCCAGGCGGACTCCAGCAGGATGCCCAGCCGGCCGGTCGCGCCGCAGCCGGTGAAGAAGATCCGCCGGCCTGCGTTCATGGCGGCGAAGAACGCGTCGATCAGTCGGGTGTAGCCGTCTTGAGCGAAGAGCCGGTCGGCCGCAATCGCGATGTCCTCGTCTACCGAGAGCAACTGACGGATCCCTGCGGCGACGTCCGCCTGGATCGTCTGCGAGAGGTTGCGCGTCTTGGGATGCGACGATTCGGTCAGCAGTGTACCGAGGCGAAACGCCCTCTCCTCTCGCAAAAACGCTCTGGCTTTCTCCACGGCATCCGACATCTGTCATTCCTTGTATCACCGGGTGACCTGCATGTGTCTACGAACCTCGGCGTATTCATAGCACCTCGCCCGTGCCATGTAAATCCGAGATCTGGCGCACCGGTACGGCGCCGGAGTCTTCCTGTGTCGGCCGGTGGCGTGTCGGCGTTTTTCCCGTGCGAGGCCCATGTAGCTGTGGACGCAGGCTCCCTCATCCGTTAGAGTGGAGGCGGAACGGTTCGTGGCCGTGCAAGGAGATGAATGTGGTCAGCCTGTCGGAGCAACTGATTCGGGGGATGGTTCGAGCCATCGTGGATGAGGTTCAGCCTCGGCGCATCTACCTCTTCGGGTCCTGCGCCCGAGGCAGCCACAGGTTCGATTCCGATGTCGATCTGCTCGTTGTGGAGGATGGACCGTTTGGCCCCCAGCGCAATCGCTGGTCGGAACTGAAGCGGATCCGCAAGGCCTTGAAGTCGTTCCGCGTGTCCAAGGACATCCTCGTCTATAGCAGGGACGAATTCGAGCAGTGGGAAGACTCCACGAACCATGTTATCGCCCACGCCGTCAGGGAAGGAAGGCTGCTCTATGAAAGGTCTTGAGCAAGCGAGACATTTCCTGATGATGGCAGAGAAGGATGGTCGCGCGCTGCGGGGCATGGAGGATGGAGAGGTCTTCTCGGCGGAGATCTTCGGATTCCACGTCCAACAGGCGGTCGAGAAGGTCTTGAAAGCTTGGCTATGCGCGCTGGACGTGAGTTTCCCCCGTACGCATGACCTGGAGGAGTTGGGTGCATTGCTCGAAGAGGCCGGTCGTGAGGTCCCCGAGTTCGTCGCAGAACTACTGGAGTTTACCGACTTCGCTGTGGCCTTTCGTTACGAAGCGTTTTCCGATCTGGATGCTGACATTGACAGGCGGGACTGTATCGAGCGGGTGGACCGTCTGCTGCAACACGTCCGCGCAATCGTTGCCGGAGGTGACCCCTGAGGGGATGCCTTGACATGGTTCTGTTGGGCTGCGGGCATGAAAGTCCGTGATGGCGACAGGCCGCTTGGGTGCAGTTCGCTTGGGAGCATGTTGGGCGCGCTGGCGGTGCTGGTGTGCGGGGCGGGGGTTGCCTGTGCCGCACCGGGTCCGGCGGACAGCAATCCGCGGATGGAGGATGTCCTTGCGGCGTTGGGAAGGATCTCGGAGACGCCGCACGCGATTCCCTGCGATCCCGGCGGTTTTGATGTCCCTCGCGGCGGCCATCTCCAGGGGATTCAGCAGGGGGCGATCGACGGGCGGCCGTTTCTCGTGCTCAGCGGCAGTGCGAGCGACGAATCTTATCTCGTTCTGGTCGCCCTCGAAGGCTCGATGGGTCGCGTCGCTGCCATCAAGCCCTTGATGTCACGTCCGTTCAAGCACGCCGGCGGCTTTCAGGTCTGCGGCGATTTCCTGGCCGTAGGCGTCGAGGACGACAACACCAAGATGACCTCTCGCGTGTGGATTCTCGGTTTGGCGGAGATGGTGCAGGCCGCCGGACCGAGACCCCTCGTCGAGATCGAGCGAACCGGCGCCTACCAGCGCGCCACCGCTGGCGCGGTCGCCATGGCCAGGGTGCGAGACCGGCACCTGCTGTGCGTAGGCACCTGGGACTCGGCTACGATCGACATCTACGTTTCCAACGCGAGAGCATTGGACGACCCGGCGTGTGCCTTCGCCTACCGCGAAACGTGGGACGCCAGGAGCGCCGACCGATCCGACTGGTCGGACCACGACTACGCGTCGTATCAGAACCTCAATCTCGTGGTCGACACAAACGACACCGTGTTCCTGGTCGGGTTTGCCCACACCGGCGGTGCGGATGTGATGGACGTATTCGAGTTGCGGATGGAGACTGTGGTGCCCGTCGAGAAACGCCTTCGGAAGGTCCTGAGACGCGCTCTGCACGGGCGCGAAACCAGCTTTCGCCACGGCTCCGGCCTGGCCATCATCGATGCGAACACGGTGGCTGTTCTGGCCTGCGGCTACCAGGAGTTTGTCGTCGAACGGTTCGAGTCCGAGGCGGACTGAAGGGGCGGCCACATGTTGCGCAGGAGAAAGACGCTACGAGTGGCGGGGCTGATGTCGGGGACGTCGGTGGACGGCGTCGATGTGGCTGTCGTGGACATCCGCGATGCGAAGGTCCGGCTCGTGGCGTTCGAGGTCTTCCCGTACCGGCCCGCGCTGCGCGCCGAGGTTCTTGCGCTGTGTCATCCCGACTCGGCGAAGGTGGACCGCATCTGTCATCTCAATCACGTGCTGGGCGAGGTGTTCGCGGAGGCGGTTCTCAGGCTGTGCCGCAAGTGCGGCATCGCGGCGGACTCAATCGATCTGATCGGCTCGCACGGCCAGACGATCTGGCACCAGCCTTGGGGCGGCCGCTACGGGGGCCGGACGATCCGTTCGACCTTGCAGATCGGCGAGCCTTCCGTGATCGCCCATCGCACGGGCATTACGACGGTGGCGGACTTTCGGCCTCGTGACATGGCAGCCGGCGGGCAGGGCGCGCCGCTGGTTCCCTACGCCGATTACGTTCTCTTTCGTGACGCGAAGGTAAGTCGGGCCGTTCAGAACATCGGTGGGATCGCCAACGTGACCTTCCTGCCTGCCGCGTGTGGGCGGGACGACATCCTGGCCTTCGACACCGGCCCGGGCAACATGGTGATCGACGCCATCGTGCGTCGGGCAACCGGCGGAAAGCGTCACTTCGATCGCGGCGGGGCCATGGCCGCCAGGGGCAAGGTCGACGAGATGCTGCTGCGCGAGATGCTGAAGCACCCTTTCCTTCGCCGCAAGCCGCCCAAATCGACCGGACGCGAGGAGTTTGGGCAGGCCTATTGCGAATGGCTGAATCGAAGGTTGCGGAAGAAGCCATTGCCTCTCGAGGACATGGTCGCGACTGTTACAGCGTTCACGGCCCGCACGATCGCCGACGCGTACCGGCGGTTCCTGCCGGCGATGCCCGACGAGATGGTCCTGGCCGGCGGGGGCGCCCACAACCGGACACTCGTGCGGATGTTGCAGGGGGAACTGACAGCCGTTAAGATTCGCACGACGGATGAATTCGGGATCGACGTCGATGCCCGAGAGGCGGTCGCCTTTGCGATTCTGGCGTGGGCCACGATCCGCGGGGCCGCCAACAACGTGCCCAGCGCTACCGGAGCGTCCGAGCCGGTCGTGCTGGGCAAGATCGTGCCGGGAAGATGACCAGAGCCGGGAAACTGCCGACGACGGAAAAGCGCAATCCCAAGAGCGCTTCGGTTGACACCCTGTCCACACAAGAGATTGTCGACCTGATCAATGCGGAGGACATGGTCGTTCCGCAGGCGGTGGCGACGCAGCGCAGGCAGATCGCCGCCGCGGTCGATCTGATCGTGCAGCGGTTCCGCGCGGGCGGGCGATTGTTCTACGTCGGCGCCGGCACCAGCGGCCGGCTCGGTGTGCTCGACGCCTCCGAGTGCCCGCCGACGTTCGGGGTCCGGCCATCGCTGGTGCAGGGCATCATCGCCGGGGGCAGGCGGGCGCTGGTGCGGTCCATCGAAGGGGCCGAAGATCATCCCGAGGACGGCGCTGCGGCCATCGACGCCAGGACAGTGAGCGCGAAGGACACCGTGGTCGGGCTGGCCGCCTGCGGCATGACGCCTTTCGTGCGCGGTGCTCTCCAGCGCGCCCGGCAAATCGGGGCCGGAACCATCTTCGTCACCTGCGCGCCGGAGGCGGTCGGATCGATCCCGGCCGAGATCATCATCAACCCGGTCGTCGGGCCCGAGGTGATTACCGGTTCGACCCGGATGAAGGCGGGCACCGCCACCAAGCTTGTGCTCAACACCCTCACCACCACCGCCATGATCAAGCTGGGCAAGGTTTACGGCAACCTCATGGTGGACCTGAAGGCCGTCAACAAGAAGCTGCGCGAGCGCTCCGTTCGCATCGTTGTAGAGGTCACAGGCCTGTCCAAACCCAGGGCCAGGGCCTTGCTTGCTCGCGCCGGGGGCCGCGTCAAGGCGGCGCTGGTCATGCATTTTCGCGGCGTTCCTCTGGCCAGAGCCTTGGAGATTCTGAAGGAGAACGACGGACTGCTGCGTCCGGCTATCGCGAAGTCCGTACCATCGGCATAATGCCCGGATACAGACAACTTCTGCCCCTTGTCTTGCTGCTGGTGCTCGTCCTTGCGTCGGCTGGCATGGCACAGGATCAGGACGCTCAGACCCCCTCGGTTGACGCGGCGCTCCGCGAGATCGCCCGGAACTTCACCGCGTGGGATTGGGGAGTCATCGGGGTCTATCTCGTCTTCACGACCGTTCTGGGTGGGCTGCTGGCGGGCAAGCAGGCGTCGATGAAGGACTTCTTCCTCGGCGGTCGCAAGCTGCCCTGGCCGGCGGTTTGCGGCTCGATCATCGCGACGGAGCTGTCGGCCGCGACGTTCCTCATCGTCCCGGCCCTGGTCTTTTCCCAGGGTGGTGACATGACGTACATCCAACTGGCTTTCGGCACCATCCTGGCCCGCTTCGTGATCGGTTACCTTTTCATTCCCGTGTACTACCAGCGGGAGATTTACTCGCCGTATGATTACATGGGCGATCGGCTCGGGCCCCGCGTGCGCAACATCACCACCGGCCTGTTCATGATCGGTGGCATCCTCGCTCAGGGTGCCCGCATCTACATCGCGGCCAAGGCCCTTCAGGTGATCACGGGCACCGATGTGACCACCTCGATCGTCATCATCGGCGCCGTCTCGGTGGGCTGGACCATCATGGGCGGGATCACTACGGTCATCTGGACCGACGCGATTCAGTGCCTGCTGTTTACACTGGGCGCGGTGGCGGCATTGTTCTTCGCGGCTACGACCGTTGACGGCGGTTTCTCGGCCATCGTCTCGGAGGCATACCACGCCGGCAAGCTGCGGACGATCAATCCCAGCTTCGACCCCAAGCAGGTGTACACGCTCTGGTGCGGCCTGATCGGCTTCGGCGTCCTGACCCTGGCCTCGCACGGCACCGACCAACTGAACGTCCAGCGCATGTTCACCTGCCGCAACGCCGGCGACGCCCGCAAAGCGATCATCTGTTCGGGGCTTTCGCAGGTGCTGACGTATCTGCTGTTGTTCGTCGGCGCCGCGGTCTTCGTCTTCTATCAGCACTTCCCGCTCAGTGACGCCGAACGAGTGGTCGTTGACGACGATTCGATGAAGATCTTCGCCATCTACATCGTCGACGTCATGCCTCCGGGTTTGTCCGGTCTGCTGATGGCAGCTATCTTTGCCGCCGCCATTTCCACACTCGATTCGCTCCTGGCGGCGTTGTCTCAATCCACCATCGCACTGCTCTACAAGCCCTTCTTCAGGCCGGCCGCTTCGGATAAACACTACGTCCGCGTCTCGCGGGTGATCGTGCTGGTCTGGGGCGTCCTGCTGACGGTCTTCGCCATCTATTGTGATGTGATCGCCCGCTCGTACGCCGACCTGATCCAGTTCGCGCTGGCCATGGCCGCGTATACCTACGGTGCCCTGCTGGGCGTCTTTCTATTGGCTTTCCTGCCCACGGATCGGGACGACCTGGGTCTGATGTGGGGCGTGCCGCTTTCCATGCTCACGGTCTTTGCGCTGAACTGGCATCAGCGGGTTCCGCAAGGCATTGTGGTGGTCTGCTCCGTGGTGCTGCTTGTCCAAGCCGCCCGCCATCTCCGCTCGCAGCCGGTCAGAATTGTGTATGTGGCCCTGGGCGTGGCCCTGCCGCTGACGATCAGCCTGGCCGTTATCAGCCGCACGCCCGCCGGCGAACCCGTCCACATCACCCTTGCCTGGCCCTGGCACTTCCCCATCGGGACCGCCATCACGCTGGCCTTGGGCTACCTTGTCGGCAACAGGCGGTCCAAAGAGCCCGTCGGTGGGTAAAAGCTCCGGAGCACGGTTGCCGACCGACGGAAAATGGGCCTGGTTTGCGGAGCGGCCGCATTTCCGATCCGAAAACTGGGAAAGTGACTCTGTTTTGCACGAATGAATGCGCCTTGATGTGGTATAATGGGCGGCATGGACAAACACGAACTCAAGGCGATCCAGGGTTTTCTGTCCACCGTGGGCGAAAGTCTGGAGGGGGGCCGCAACGGGGTGGCGCTTCCGGACCGGTTGTCGGAGCTGTACCGGATCATTCAGCGGCTGATGCACGCACGGCTCGGAACCGGCAGCCTGAAAGCCAAGGTCTATATGGCCACCCTAGAACGAGAAGCGAGGCGCTACCGGCGAAGGATCGAAGCGAGCCAGAGTGACGACCACCCCGCGCAATAGCGCGTGCAAGCCGGCGAGGTGGTGTGCGGCGGCAAACGGACAGGGAGGTGCGATTGTGCTGAAACGGATGCTGGTCATCGGGGCGCTGGCGGCGGTCGGGGATTTCGCTTCGGGTCAGACGTTGCTGGAAGAGGCGCGGGGGCGGGTGGAAGACCTGCGGCTGGGGTCGTACGCCACGTCGCATCAGGTCGAGCGAATGGCGACGGACGGGGACTTTCGCGCGGCCGTCTGGGAAGCGGTCGAGCGGCTGGGGATCACGAAGCTCTATCTGGAGGTCTATCGCGGCGGGCATACGGTGCCGCCCGAACAGCTTGTCGGGGTTCGCGAGTGGCTCACCGATCGCGCCATCGACGTGGTCGGCGGTATCGCCACCGTTCCCGGCGGTGACGTAGGCGTGCGGCAGACCGGGCCGCTCGGCTGGTTCAACTGGCAGAACGAAAAGACGCAGCGAGATCTCGAGCGTATCATCCGCACCAGTGCGCCGCTGTTCGACACGTTCATCGTCGACGATTTTCTCTGTACGGGCGACGTCAGCGCTGAATCGGAACAGGCCAAAGGCGAGCGTTCCTGGGGCCAGTACCGGCGCGAGCTGCTCACCGAGCTGGCGCAGTCAATCTTCCTCGGCCCCGCCAAGCAGGCCAACCCCGACATCACCATGATCGTCAAGTTCCCTCAGTGGCACGATCGGTTCCATCTATTTGGCTATGACACCGTGACGTTTCCACGACTCTTCGATCGCGTGTGGGTCGGCACCGAGACGCGGGGACGCAACACGCCGCGGTTCGGTTTTGTGCAGCCGTACGAGGGATTTATCAACTACCGCTGGCTGGCGGATATCGCGGGTGACAAGATCGGTGGCGCGTGGTTCGATCACGGCGACTGCGCCGAGCACGATTTCTTCGATCAGGCCTACATGAGCGTGCTGGCCGGAGCGCCGGAACTGGTCTTCTTCAACCTCGGCGACGTCGTGGCGGGCCATCCGGACCATGCTAAGATCGCGAGCCGGTTTGCGCAACTGGCGGACCTGGCTGCATTTGTGCGGAAGCACCCTGTTGTGGGCGTGCCGGCGTATAAGCCGCCAAACAGCGACCCGGCCGGCGATATGTACCTCATGGATTTCCTCGGCATGCTGGGGATTCCGCTGGTCCCGGTACACGAATTTCCGAGCGAAGCGCCGGTCATCTTCCTGCCTGCTCAGGCGGCCGCCGATCCCGACCTGTACGGACATGTTCAGAAGGCGCGGGCGCGAGGCGCGCACCTGATCCTGACGACGAACCTGCTGATAGCCTGGCCCCCGGGACGAGAGCTGGCCGCCGAGATCGGCGTCAATCCGGATTTCCGATCGGCGCCCACGCATGCGGCCTGCGGCACGGAATCAGAGTCCGCAGACGTCATTCTCGAATCGCCTATCGAAGTGACGCCGCGGCCGGATGATGTTGTCTGCCTGTCGGAAGGGCGGCGGCTGTTGCTCTTGCGCACGGCGGGCAATCTCTCTCTGTTGAACACGCATACATACGACCAAGCGGACTTCGACGCGGTGGGCGAAGTTCTGCTGTGTCCCCGTCCGCTTGGGCTGCTCTCTCTGCGTGAGCCGGCCTTGAGGGCGTTTCGTACAGCGTTTGCCGGTGGGAGGCCGCCGGCCTTCGCAGGTCCGGCGTCCGTCACGTACCATCCCTTTGCCGACGCGAAGCCAGGCGACTGCGTGCTCCAGAACTTCAACGATCGAGCCGTCGAGGTCAGCCTGATGCTGCCGCAGGACGAAGTTCGCCGGACCTTCACGATCCCGGCGCGCGATCGAGTGTGGATCGCGTCCGGAGAAGCGAGATAGCAACCTTCCCTGCCGATCAGAAGATGCGCCGATAGATGTGGCAATACGGCGTCTTCTGCGTCTTGTTGTAGTAATCCTGGTGATAATCCTCGGCCGGCCAGAAGGTGCTGGCGGGGGTGATCTCGGTCTTGACGTCGTAGCCCTTCTGCCGCAGGACCTGCACCAGCTTCTCGGCGATCTGCTTCTGCTCGTCGTTGAGGTAGAAAATGACCGAGCGGTACTGCCTTCCGATGTCCGGTCCCTGGCGATTCAGCTGGGTGAAATCGTGCGTCTCGAAGAAGAGCCTGGCCAGCGTCTCGTAGCTGGTCCGGTTCGGATCGTAGATGACCTCCACCGCCTCGGCGTGGCCGGTGCGGTCCGTGCAGACCTGCTTGTAGGTCGGGTGGTCCACGTGACCGCCGATGTAGCCAACGGTCGTGGCGAGCACGCCGGGGGCCCGCTGCATGTGATACTCCGTCCCCCAGAAGCAGCCGGAGGCGAAGATCGCTCGATCGGTCTTTGGCTTCGACGTGGCCCGCGCGTTCCGCTGGTCGGCCGAGACAAAGTCCATCGAGATCGAGTTGACGCAGTACCGCGTGTTCTTCGGCGTCAATTGCTCGCCCTGAAATACGTGCCCCAGGTGCCCGCCGTAGTTGGCGCAGAGGATCTCGGTCCGCATCCCGTCGGCATCGGGCTGCCACTTGACCGCGCCGGGAATCTGATCGTCGAAGCTGGGCCAGCCGCATTCCGAGCGGAATTTCGACGACGATTCGAATAGCTCGGCCCCGCATCGCTTGCACGTGTAGACGCCGGTCTCGAAGAAATTGTTGTACTTGCCGGTGAAGGGCCGCTCGGTCCCTTTGTAGAGAATGACGCGCTCTTCCTCGGGTGTCAGTTCGTTGTACATGGTCTGTTCTCGATAAAGGGACAGGTTGGCGACCGAAACACCGACCTCGATGTTTTTCTTTGCCGCAACGACGGCAACGGTTCGCAAGGCGGCCAGGTCCAGCGGCGCCTGCACCAGCACTGGGGCAAACTGCATGAACGGCAGCTTGACCTCCTGCCATTGCCCGTTTGTCTGGAACGCCGCTTCATAATACTGGGTGGCGAACCGCGTGTCTTTGGTCCGCAGGCGAATCGCGTAGGATTCTCCGTTGCCCTTGACCCTCAACTTCAGCCCCGCGAAGCCGTGGGCGTCGAAGTTGCGGCCTCGCGGGTGCAGGGGGAGTTGGGCCGCGACGAATCCGCCTCGTTCGGCGGATGTGACGGACCCGGTCAGGTGCAGGCACATCTGTCCATCCTGCTGTGCAAACTCCAGCGTCCCGGCCGAGGCGCCGCCTGAAGTCTGATCCGTTCGCAAGGCCCATTGGGTTCCGAGTGCGCTGACCTGATCCTTGCCTGAGAAGTCATCGATCAGTCTGTCTGGCGTCGCAGGTGATCGGCTCTGGGTGTTCGTTGAACTGGCTTGCTGTCCCCAAGCCACGGCCAATACTGTGCTTATGATAATCATCAGTGTTGCGAATCCGGCTGCTGTGAAACGCCTTTTCCGGCTCATAGCTGCTCCTTTCATAGCGGACTACTATGTATACCGGGATTCGCGGCCGATTGTTTTCCGCATTCACTCGAAGTTGGTGTGGTAGCGACAAGCTTGCCTGCTGACGGGGGCAGACTATCTCCTGCCCTTTCGCGGGGTAGGCCTGCTCCTGACCGGAGCGATCCGTCCGGATACGGAGCGAGGGGCTGGAATCATCGATCCCAGCCCCCTCGGGTACTGCTGTTGTTGATCTGCGTCTTCAGGTCAGAACGGCCTGGCCACCGGTGTGGTCACACCGGCCAGCCACAGGATCTCCCCTTCGGACAGGGCCTTGTCGTAGACCCGGACGTCGTCGAGCAGGCCGATGTAGAGCTTGTACAGGCCGCCCGCCGTGTGATTGGTGATCGCGCCGATGTAGGCGTTGTGCTGCGATGTGCCGGCGAGATTGTAGGTCGCGGTCGCGGTGACGGTTCTTTCCAGTTGTCCATCGATGAAGATCCGCAGGTCGGCACCTTGCCTCTGGCCGGCCACCGAATGCCACTCATTGTTGTTGGTCACGCTCACCGAGTCGACCACGTACTTGGTGACGTCGTCATCGGTGACCAGGGTGACCACGCCTTCGGTGGTCTCGCTCATGATCAGGCAGTAGCGATGTCCGCCGCCGGTGTCTCCGCCCTTGGCGTAGATGGTCCCCTTGTTGTCGTCGCCGGTGCCGGTCATGCCGGTCTTGTACCAGGCAGTCACGGTCCAGTCCGTGGTGCTGAAGTCGAGCAGGGCGGGATTGCCAAGGTCGGCGTAGCCGGCGTCGTTGACCTGGAGAGCCATGCCGTTGCCGGGCCGGCCGGAAGTGACGAACTGACCGTCTACGACGGCGCCATTCAGCCCGTTGCCCGAACTGTCGTTGGCGTTGCCCTCGAACTCGTAGCGAGCCAGCAGGTTCGCGGCGTCAGGCTCCGTCGGCGTGATGAACTCAGGGGCCTTCGGATAGAGCCGGATGTCGTCGATGTACAGGATGCCCTTGGACCCCGAGCCCTCGATGCCGATCGTCAGCGTGGTTACGTTCCGCAGATTGCCAACCGCCGACAGATCGATGTTCCAGGGCAGCCAGGCCGTCTTGGTGATGTCGGCCGGATCGCCGCTGTAGGCGATCTTGGTGTTGTTGATTTTCACGTACATCCGTCCGGTGTTGCCGGCCGCGCCCCGGAAGTAGAGCGACAGGCTCTTGATGCCGTTGGTGGTCCAGTCCTGCGGCTCTTCGAACTGACGTTCGGCCTCCGAATAGAACGGCGAAGTGGTGTTGTCGTACATCAGGGGCATCGACTGGACGCCACTATGGACAATGGTCCGCTCGGCAAACGGCGCGTTGAGGTGGCCGACTGTCGAGCCGGTGTCGTTGACCCAGCCGTCGAGCCAGGTATCGAAGATCGCGGTTCCGGCATCGAGGTCGTCGTTGTAGCTCTCAAAGCCGTCGACCAGAGCGTACTGCTGTGTCGAGAAGCTCCAGACCTCGCCGGCCCAGAGGGAATCCGGTCCTACCTCGTCCACCTTCCAGCAGTACGTGGTTCCATAGTTCAGCGTGTCAGGAGTCCAGGTGCTTTGTGCGACGCTGTCGGCCAGAGGCAGATTCTCCGGGTCCGTGCCGAAGTAGACGTCGTGCGAGGTGGCCTCGCGGCCGGGGCGCCAGCTCAGAGCGGCGTCCGGGGCGATGTCCGTCGCGGCATCGGCCGGCTGCGGCTGGCGGGCCTGCACGGGGACGTAGAAGAAGCGGACTTCACTCAGGCCGTACTGAGCGATCATGCCCCAGTTGCTGTTGACGGTCAGCCGGACGTACTTGGCCGCCACGCCTTGGAGGTCCACCACGCTGTTGTGGGCGTAGCCGGCCTTGGCGCTGGCCCTCGCCAACTCGGTCTCACCGAGCACTGCCCAGTCGGTGCCGTCGGTGGAGTATTCGATGGTCACGCTCTTGAGCCCGAATCCGAGCACTGGCTCGAATTGGACGTTGTAGTTCCAGACCCACATCTCGTAGAGCTTGTAGACCTTGTCGAACTCGTACTCGATGTAGACGGGATCGTCCCCGGCCGGCAGACCCAACCACATGTCTGAGGCTTCGGCCGAGTGTTCGTCGGCCGCGTTGAGGCCGGAACCGTCGATGGTCCTCTCAGGGCCCACGCCTGCGTTGGAAACCGCGTTGCTCGTCGCGATGATGCCGGTGATCGGATACGCATACGGCTCCGTTGTGAAGCTCCAGACGTCGCCCTTGAAGATGGTGTAGTCCGGCGCGCCATTGACCTCATCAATTCGCCAGTAGTAGGTCGTGGCGAAATCGAGCAGACCCGCCGGATCGTAGCTGGCATCGCTCTGGCCCTGGCTGACCAGGACCCCCATCGGGTTGGCCCGGCTGGCGGCATTGACATCATCGAAGACGGTCCCGAAATACACGTCGTGGGTCACCGCCGTCTCTCCCGCCATCCATTGCAGCACGATCTCGCGTGCCACGTCTGTCGCGGTATCCTCCGGTACAGGATTGGTCGCTGTCTCGCTCGTCGGCGCCGGCAAGACCGCGACACCCAGCATATTGCCCCCGTGGCCTTCGGTGCAGCCGCCGATTGTGACGACGCCGGCCTTGACTTCCAGGGCAAAGATGGAGGAGTACTGATCGATGTCCCCGTCCGCGCTTTCGTCGATGCCGATGTCTTCACCTGTGTCGACGAAACCCATGTCGGTCAGCCAGGGCATGCCGGTGATGATGGGGTCCACACCCAGGCCGCCGGCGGCGCCGCCCATGCGGTTGTCCACGAACACGTAGAGGATGGCGCTCTTCGCCAATGTGATGTCCACCTCATAGGCGGACATGTTCTTGTTGTCGTTGGCCAGCATGATGTACTCGGCGCCGACCAGGAACTCCGGCACTTCGTTGTACTGGTGGGTCCGGTCCACGAAGACGACCGCGTCCTCACCCAGTGGATTCGGCGCGATCTGCGGATCCTCGGGGGCATCCGTGTCGGTGTTCCGGTGCGCCACGGCCGTGATCAACTGGGCTTGGGCTACCGGAGCGGCCGCCAATATGGCAGCCAACAGCAAAATCAGAACCATCAGTCTCTTCAACATGGCGATCCTCCTTCAGAATCGATCACTGGAGCTGCACAGGCGTCGAGTGCCGACGCGCTACAGGTATGTCGTGCGGGTGCGCCTCGCGAACGCAGCCGGAATCGTGCTGTGAATGCTCCCCCTGCACCATGTATCGGGCACTGCACATCGGCTCAGGTCCTCCGTCCCGTCTATGTTGGACTCGGGGGTCCACAATCCATTGGACCGACCCTGAACCTCCCGCAACCGCCAACTCTCTTATATCACATCCCGGCTTGTCATGCAACGGAATCTGTCGAGGCTTGGCGCGCGCTCGGGGTACTATGGCTGCTTCGTTTGGGCAGTGACCGGGGCCGGCTGGGGAACGCCTCGGGTGGCCTTGCCGTGCAGGACGCCCGCGTCGTCGAACCACAAGGGATCGATGCAGATGAACCGGTTCCAGGGCTCGGAATCGTCCTTCTGCTGGTGGTAGATCGACCACAGATTGCCTGCCTGGTCTTTGACGACGCAGCCGTGGCCCGGCCCGAAGGCCTGGTCGTTCCGGCGGACGATGGGATTGCCGGCGTACTTGGTGAAGGGACCCGTCGGTTTGGTGGCCGTCGCGTAGCCGATGGCGTAGTCCAGCGTGTTGGCCGCCGTGCCCGAGTAGAGCAGGTAATAGGTCCCCCGATGCTTGAGCATCCACGGGCCTTCCGTGACCGCGCCGCGAATCGTCTCCCACGGTTCGGTCGGGTGGAGCAGCTCGATGGGCTCGCCCTCCTTATCCAGAGGGGTCTTCATCGGCTGGACATGGATCCGGAAGCCGGGAAACTGCACGTAGTAGAGATAGTATCGGCCGTCGTCATCACAGAACATGTGTGCGTCGATGGCATTGTCGAACAGTCTGGCGCGATCGACGAACTTCCCGTCGGGCCGATCGGCGACCGCCACGCCGATGCATTCGCCGACCGTATAGTAGAGGTAGAACCTGCCATCCTTGGGATCGTGGAAGACGTCGGGCGCCCAGACGTTCCTCCGGCCCGGCTCGAACACCCTCGGGCCCTTGGTCCAGTGAACCAGGTCCGTCGAGGTGTAGACGTGGTAGCTGACGTTGTCGCCGGTGGGATAGAGGTAATAGGTCCCGTCGACGAAGATCACCGTCGGGTCGGCCGGCCCGATCTCGTCAATGATCGGGTTGGTATAAGTCTTGTCTGTTGCGGTTGCCAGTGACGCCAGAAGGACCAGGCTCAACACGATGTTCAGCATTGCAGCGACCTCCCAAGGTTTCGGAATTGCGTTCATGCTACCCGAGGATGGCAGCGACGCCAAGAAGCAGGCCGGAAACTTGCCTGACGGAGGGCTCGTCGGTAAGATCAGTCGCTTCGCCCGCGCAGCGTGTGGCGAGCGAACGGCAACGGGTGTGGAGGCCGGTTTATGCGTACGGTTCGATTCGGCATTATCGGTTGCGGGATGATTGGACGTGAGTTTGTCAGTGCCGCGGCCCGCTGGCTGCACCTGCCGGAGATGAGAGTGCGGCCCCAGATCGTCGCCATCTGCAACCGCACCCTCACAGCGCCCAAGATCGACTGGTTCCGGGACAACATTCCGACCCTCAGGCAGATCACCAGCAACTATCGCGAACTTCTGGACAACCCGGACGTCGAGGCGGTTTATGTGGCGGTCCCGCACCACCTGCATGCGGAGATTTATCTGGAGACCCTCGAAGCCGGTAAGCACCTGATGGGCGAGAAACCCTTCGGCATCGATCGCCGGGCGAACGAGGCGATCGTCGGCGGCGTCCGAAGACACCCCGAGTTGTGCGTGCGATGCGCTTCGCAGTTCTTCTTCTTCCCGGCGGCCCAGAGGATCGGACGGATGATCGAATCGAGAGCTTTCGGGAAGATCATCGAGGTCAACGTGGGATTCCTGCATTGCAGCGACCTGAATCCGGACAAGCCCATCAACTGGAAGCGGATGTGTCAGCTCAACGGTGACTATGGCTGTCTCGGCGACCTCGGGCCCCATGCCTGCACGCTACCCTTCCGGGCCGGCTGGGTCCCGCGCAACGTGCGGGCGGTGCTCTCGAACATCATCCCGTCGCGTCCGGACGGGCACGGCGGCGCCGTTCCGTGCGAGACCTGGGATAATGCGACGCTGCTGTGCGAGATGGAAGATCCGGATTCGGGCGGGGTGTTTCCCCTGACGCTGCGGGCCCATCGTATCTCGCCGGGCCAACGGAACAACTGGTACATCGAGATTCTCGGTACGGCCGCCTCCGCCCGATACAGCCTGAGGCAGGCCAACACGCTCGAGGTGCTGGAGTACCATGGCGGCACCGAGCAGCAGTGGCGGCAGATCGAGATGGGGCAAGAGACCGCATTTCGGTCGATTACGCAGGAATTGGCTCAGTTCGGCGTCTCGGACGCTATTCTCCAGATGTGGGCAGCGTACCTTTACGAACTGGACACCGGTCGGCCCCTCAGCCGGTTCGCCGGCTGCACCCGGCCGGAGGAAACCACCCGGTGGCACGAGCTGTTCACCGCCGCCCTCGAATCCCATGCCACCGGCAGGGCCGTGACTATCCCGCGCTGAGCCGGATGCTGTCAGACACGGAAAGGTCGATCCTTGAATAGGGTTGTCGAGACTTGGGAGATTGCGGATATCGGTCCGGTGGCCGTGGCGGTTTCGGACCGGGCGCGCCACGCACGGATCACGATCAAGCGGGACGGGACCGTCACACTGACTCTGCCGCGACGGATGTCTCCGGAGCAGGCCAGGGGGCTTCTGCAGAAGAGCAAACGCTGGATTCAGACGCATCTGCGGCAGGTTCACGCCGAACAGCTTGACCCTCGGCTCGACCGCGTCCAGGCACGCCGGCAGCTTGTTGACCGCCTCGAATACTTGGCCAGACAACACGGCTTCACGTACAACAAGGTCTTCATCAAGAACCAGAAGAGCCGGTGGGGCAGTTGCTCGTCCCACAACAACATCAACCTGAATGTACACCTCATGCGCCTGCCCGAGGAGCTTCGGGACTACGTCCTCGTCCACGAGCTGGTTCACACCCGCCACAAGAACCACAGTCGGCAGTTCTGGGCGACACTCAACGCGATTGTCGGCGACGGCCGGAAACTCCAGTGTCAACTGCGCCGCTACCAGCCCGGGCCGTAAGCGGACGGAAAGCAGGATGCCGGTTTAAGATCCTCGCATGAGGCGCAGGCTTGGTGCGCCCTCAAAACTCCCCTTCCACGTAGTCGTCGAAATGGTACATCTCGGCGTTCTCGAGGAAGGTCTCCGGTCTGGCCACGAAGTCACAGAGACGCTGGACCAGGACCAGGTGTTTGTTCTCCTCTTCGGCCAGTTGTTTGAGGATGGTCTTGTGGTTCGGGTCTCTGGCCTCATCGGCCTTCTGCAGGTAGAAATCGCGGCTCTGCTTCTCGATCTCGCAGGCTTTGCGATACAGATTCACTTCGCTGATGTCGATGTCGAAGTGTTGGGCGCCGTCTCGCATCTTTGCGAAGGTTTTCTTGGCGTGTTTCAGGACGTCCGTCGCGGCCGGCTTTCCGGCGGTCTGGTGCTGCAGGGCCTTGACCGTCTCGTAGTGCTTGACCTCTTCCCCGGCCAACATGTTCAGGATGTTCTTCAATCCCGTGTTGCTGGTCCTGTCGGCCAGTTCCCGGTAGAAATGCTCGGCGTATTTCTCCTTCTCCATCGCGAACTCGAATATGTCCATTGATTCTCCTTTCCACGATCGATTCCAACGCCTGCGCTACGTGAGATCGCTCCCAAACCGCCTATGCTGCCATCCGGTTCATGGCACGAATAGTCGTACTGTCGGGCGGGCCATTTGTTCTCGGAAACTGGAATGTTCCAATCGCGCGCTTGACTTCCCCCGCTTCGGAACAAAAATAGCACGCACGATGAATGCGTTCCCCGTGGCCCGGTCGGCGCATGGGGGGTGTCGTTCCCGCCAACGGGGTAGATGCGTGCTGGTGGCAACGGCGTAAGCTTGGGAGGAATGCAATGGGAACCAGAGGTATCGAAATCGTCGGAATGGACGTCAAGGAACTGCTCGAGCTGCTGAATCGGGCCTACTGCGACGAGTGGCTGGCCTACTACCAGTACTGGTTGGGAGCCAAGGTCGTCAAGGGGCCGATGAAGGATGCGGTGATTGTGGAACTTGAGCAGCACGCCACCGAGGAGCTGAACCACGCATTGATGCTTACCACACGGATCATCCAGTTGGGCGGCACCCCGATTACCACACCCCAGGCTTGGTACAAGTGGACCAACTGCGGCTATGACGCCCCGGACGATCCCTATGTCCAGACGATCCTCGAGCAGAACATCAAGGGTGAGCGGTGCGCCATCAGCACCTACCAGAAGCTCATGCAGAAGACCCAGGTGGCCGACCCGGTCACGTACAATATCGCTCTGCAGATTATCCAGCAGGAGGTCGAGCATGAGGAGGATCTTCAGGCGTTGCAGGAGGACCTTGAGCTGATGCTCAGGAGGTCGTAATCTCTGGAAAACGGCAGGACCTTTTGCACACCCGATTGCGTCGAACAGGGTTTTTCTCTCATGTTTTGAGGCTGCGGCAGCCGATTTTAAAAAAATGCGAAAGAATTCGGCTTGACAGTCTCAAAGAAGCCGCATATACTGCATGTTTGATGGGTGGGTATAACGTCCAAGATGGACCTCCGCTGGTCAGAGTAACTTAGGGGAGCCTATAGAACTAAGGTGACCGTCTGCGGAGAGGCCTTCCTGACGTTGCGGTAGTACGGCATCCTGCCCGAGGCCAGATTTGTGTGAGATTCTTGAACACCCGTTCCTGACGGGTCGTACATAAGTTCGGTATGCGTTAGACATGGGAGCCTTGGATTCAGGCTCCAAGAATACAGTTGAGCATCTTAAAGCCCCTGCGTAGTCTCGCTTCCTCTCCCTCCGCACCGCAGGGGCTTTCCTTTTGTCCCTCCCCAAATCCCTTCTGGAGTAACGGTGTTTCTTGATACTCGGCACGAAAAGCCCGTCTGATGTTCGAAGTGCAGCGTCCAGGCTATTCGTACCTCTGGGCCCGCGCAGGTAACCTGCCGGGCTGACGGGAAGAAGCACGCCCGGCACGGCCGCTCAGGCCTATCGCTGATGAAGGGGGAGCTGTGGGGGACCGACAGGCCCTGGTATCCGTCCTCGGGCAAAACCTGACGATCTCGTTGGAATTGCCTTTACCAGGACATGTGGGACTCTGGTTGCCAACCGTGGCTGGTGACACGAAAGGGGTGGAAATAGGGACTTTTGGGGATAGAATTCTTTGGAGCTCGTTGGAGAGTGGTAGAGAACCACCAATTCAACCTGTTATTGAGCATGTACTTACGTTGTTGTGCCGACGGTGTAATTGAAAATGTGAAGCGGTGCACAACAAAATGCTTGACTCGTAATGCGATTCTGCGGATAATGCGATGTGTTGTCTGTTTGTGGCGATAATATGTTTATCAGGCCTCGATAATGTGATGCCGGTAACGGAAGATAGCTGAGGTACATGGTTATGGCCAACAGGAGCTGCATCATAAGGCTGTCCCGGTACAAGAACGCGCTGAATCGGTTAAAGGCGCTGAACTTCGTGCGCGTGTTCTCCGACAATCTTGCAGATGCGGCTGGGGTGACTGCGGCACAGGTCCGGAAGGATTTCTCGCTTTTTGGCATTACGGGAAACCGCCGGGGTGGGTATAAAGTGGACGAGTTGAGCGATCAGCTCAACAGGATCCTCGGCAAGGACCAGCTCCAGGAGGTCGTTGTCGTCGGGATGGGCAATATCGGCAAGGCCCTTTTCCACTATGGGGGACTCGAAAAGAGCGGTATTAAAATCGCGGCAGGCTTCGACATCGATCCGGTCAAATTCGACCGCCAGTCACCTCGGCCGGTGCTGCCTCTGGATGATCTGGTCGGTTTCGTCAAGGACCGTGGCATTACTCTGGGGGTCATTGCAGTGCCCGACTACGCCGCCCAGCAGGTGTTGGAGTTGATGCTGTCGGCCGGGATCAGGGGGGTGCTGAATTTCGCGCCCATCTGCTTGAAGGCACCGGAAGGATGTGTCGTCAATAATATCAATCTCGAAAGCGAACTTGAGAACCTGATCTACTTCATCAACGCCTCGGAAAAATGACCAATCGCCAGATACTGCCGGCTGTATCCATCAAGACGAGGATCCTCTTCTCGTTTCTGGTGGTGATTCTCACGCTTTCGGTCTCGATCGCGTTGCTGGGGTACTACGTGACCAAGCGGGACATCTTCGAGCGGGCGGAGCGGAAGGTCCTGAGCGATTTGAAGGTGGCTCACATGGTCTATGCGGCCGAGATCGAGCGCATCGGCCAGGGGCTGCGTCTGGTGTCACCGGATGGGGACATCGAGGAACTGCGACGCAAGCTCGATCTGCATTACCTGCAATACGTGCCCGCGCGGCAGTTCGCAAACCTGCACAACAGCCTGGCGAGTGCTGCGGTGAAGGAAGGGCGTGCCCTCGGGGGTACCCGCCTGGTCTCGTCCGAAGAGCTGGAGTCCATGCCCGGCGACTTGGCGGGCAAGCGTCCCATTCCGATCAAAGCCACGCCGATGGCCGGACCGACCGACCGGGAAGTGCTCAATCGCGCCATGGTCAAAGAGTATGCCGTCCCGAGGATGGATGGTACGGGCGCCGTGGCAGGGGTGTTCTATGGCGGACGTGTCATCAATCGGGACTATACCTTTGTTGACCGCATTCGTGACACGGTGTACGGCAGGGAACTGTACCGCGGCAAGCCCGTCGGCACGGTGACCATCTTCCAGGATGACGTCAGGATCTCCACCAACGTGCTCGACGAGAACGGCCAGCGAGCCATCGGGACCCGGGTTTCCGAGCAGGTCTACAAGAAAGTGGTCGAGGAAGGGCAGGTCTGGCACGACCGGGCGTTTGTGGTCACGGACTGGTACAAGACGGCCTATGAACCGATTCGGAACATCGAAGGGTCGGTCATCGGGATCCTGTACGTCGGCACGCTCGAAGCGCCGTTCAACGACATGGCCCGGCAGATTCTTCTGATCTTCCTGCTGGCGGTCGGCGGGGTGACGCTCATCGCGGTGCTGTTGTCGTTCGTTCTGGCCGGCGCGATCTCGAAGCCGTTGACGCAGGTGGTCCATGCCAGCGAGTGTCTGGCCGCGGGTGACTGGGGCTACCAGGTGAACACGAACACGTCGATCAAGGACATCAACAGCATGGCCGAGGCGTTCAACGCCATGGCGATCGGCTTGAAGGAGCGCCAGGAGAGTCTGAGAGTCTCCAACGAGAAGCTCGCGGCCATGAACAAGAGTTACGTGGACCTCATCGGGTTCGTCGCCCACGAGCTGAAGGGCATCCTGGCCTCGGCGGTGATGAACGCCTACGCCGTGCGGGACGGGTATCTGGGCATGATCAACTTCAAGCAGCGCAAGGCCCTCGACTCCGTCACGCGAAACCTGGACTATCTCGACGCGACGGTCAAGAAGTTCCTGAACCTCGGACGGGTCGAGCGCGGTGAGCTCGACGTGCACAAGACCAGGCTGAGTCTGAAGAAGGACATCTTTGACGTTTCGATCAATTCGCTGGCGGCGATCTCGATGCGCAAGAAGCTGCACATTGCGAACGAGATCGACCCGGCGCTGGACGTTCAGGCCGATCCCGATCTGATGCAGATCGTCGCCAACAATCTCGTGAGCAACGCGATCAAGTACAGCCCGGACGCCGGACGGATCAGCGTCACCGCCCGTCCGGTCAACGGCAAAGTCGAAATCGACGTGTACAACGATTCGACGCCGATCAGCGCCGAGCAGCGGGCCCGCCTGTTCCAGAAGTTCTCCCGTCTGGACAGTCCCGAGACGAAGAAGGTCAAGGGCACCGGCTTGGGCCTGTACATCACCAAGCAGATCATCGAGCGCCACGGTGGCAGCATCCGCGTCGAACCCCGAGAACACGGCAATTCGTTCATCTTCCAGATAGAAAGGAACTGACACAATGCCGACTCCATTGGACCTCATCAAGAAGAAAAGGGCCGAGGCGGTCAGCCGGATCATCGGCAAGGGCTATCTCTCGACCAAACGCGTATACGTCGGGATGGCTACCTGCGAGATTGCGGCCGGATCCAAGGACGTCATGGAGGTCTTCCAGAAAGCGATCAGCCGAGGTCTGACCGACGTCTACCTCAGCCAGAAGGGCTGTGCCGGGCGATGCAACCTCGAACCGACCGTTGAGGTGATCGAGGCGGGCAAGACGCCCGTCAAGTACGGCAAGGTGGACAAGGACCGGGCCCTGCAGATCATCGAACGACACCTCAAGAACGGCCAGGTCATTCAAGAGTGGGTCATTGACTAAGCAGAAAGGGAACGGGCGGTGGCTACAACCTACAGAATCATCGTTTGTGACGGCACCACGTGCATCAACCGCGGGTCTCGCCAGCTCGTCTCGCGGCTGCGGGAGCAACTGGAGCGGCACGGTCTGGCGGACCGTTCGACCATCAGTCTTTCCGGTTGCCTCGGCATGTGCGACAAGGGCCCCATCCTGGTGGTCAATCCCGGCTATACCATATACGGAAACGTGACCGAAGCCGATATCCCCGAGATCGTCGAGGAACACCTGGTGCACAACCGGCCGGTGGCGCGGCTGGCGATCCAGGAGGACCATCTGTACAACCGTTTCTTTCGGGTGTTCGGAGACGCCAAGTTCTTCGGCAAGCAGATGCGCATCGCCCTGCGCAACTGCGGCATCATCGATCCCGAGAACATCGACAACTACCTGTCGCTTCGCGGCTACGAGGCGCTGGCCAAAGTCCTGACGGACATGACGGCGGAGTCGGTGGTGGCGGAGGTGGAGGCCTCCGGGCTTCGCGGGCGCGGGGGCGCCGGTTTCCCGACCGGGATGAAGTGGAAGTTCACCGCCGCACAGAAGGCGACGCCCAAATACGTGATCTGCAATGCCGATGAAGGCGATCCCGGCGCGTTCATGGACCGCAGCGCCATCGAAGGCGATCCGCACACGGTTGTCGAGGGCATGGCCATCGGCGGCTACGCCATCGGGGCCAACAAGGGGATCGTCTACATCCGCGCGGAATACCCGCTGGCGATCAAGCGGATCAGCAAGGCCATCGAAGACGCACGAGCCCATGGGCTGCTCGGTGAAAACATCCTGGGTTCGAACTTCTCGTTCGACATTGAAATCCGGCTTGGCGCCGGGGCCTTCGTCTGCGGTGAGGAGACCGCGCTGATTCACTCGATCGAAGGGGCCCGCGGCATGCCGCGTCCGCGCCCGCCGTATCCATCGGTCCAGGGTCTGTTCGGTCAGCCCACGCTGATCAACAATGTGGAGACCTGGGCCAATATCCCCGTCATCATCCTCGACGGCGCCAAGTGGTTCCAGACGGTCGGGACCGAGACCAGCAAGGGGACGAAGGTCTTTGCGCTGGCGGGCAAGGTCGTCAACACGGGCCTGATCGAGGTCCCCATGGGAACCACGCTGCGCGAGATCATCTACGACGTCGGAGGGGGCATCCCGGGCGGGAAGAAGTTCAAGGCGGTGCAGACCGGCGGTCCTTCCGGCGGCTGCCTGCCTGAGCCGTACCTCGACACGCCCATCGATTACGAATCCCTGGCCAAGGCCGGCTCGATCATGGGCTCCGGCGGGATGATCGTCATCGACGAGGACGCCTGCATGGTCGACATCGCCAAGTTCTTCCTGGAGTTCACCCAGAACGAATCGTGCGGAAAATGCACGCCCTGCCGCGAAGGTACCAAGCGAATGCTCGAGATCCTTACGCGGATCACCGAGGGCAAAGGCCAGGCCGGCGACATCGAGAAGCTCGAACGGCTCGGCAACATGATCAAGAAGGCCTCGCTCTGCGGCCTGGGCCAGTCGGCGCCCAACCCGGTTCTGAGCACGATCAAGAACTTCCGCGAGGAATACGAAGAGCATATTCACCAGCGGAGGTGCCGGGCCCGCGTCTGTACGAATCTGGTGACCTACCAGATCACCGAGAAGTGCATCGGCTGCGGCGCGTGCCGCCGGGTCTGCCCGGTGGGAGCCATCTCCGGAACCGCGAAGAAGCAGCACGTCATCGATCAGGACAAGTGCGTCAAGTGCGGCATGTGCTTCAACACGTGCAAGTTTGACGCCATTGTGAAGGCTTGAGGATTTCACATGGACAACAGCAAGATCACGATCACGATCAACGATCAGGAATACAAGGTCGATTCCGGCCAGACGATCATGCAGGCGGCCGACAAGTGCGGCTATCGCATTCCCCGGCTGTGCTATCACCCCAAGCTTTCCATCGAAGGCGCGTGCCGGGTGTGCATTGTGCAGGTCGAGGGCATCCGCAACTACGTGGCGTCGTGTGCCTATCCCGTGGCGAACGGCATGAAGATCTACACCAACACCCGGGGGTTGCGTCAGGCCCGGCGCGACATCGTCGAGCTGCTGCTGGACAATCACCCGCAGGACTGCCACACCTGCGATCGGGACGGCAACTGCGAGTTGCAGCGCCTGGCCTACTCCATGGGGATTCGGCAGCGGCATTTTGAGGGCGAGCGCAAGCACTATGAAAAGGATTTGTCCTCGACCAGCGTGATTCGCGACCCGGACAAGTGCATTCTCTGCGGGCGTTGCGTTCGGATGTGCTCGGAGATCCAGGGCGTTCATTGTCTGACGCAGGCGCATCGCGGGTTCAACACGGTGGTCATGCCGGCCTACAACCAGCCGTTTGCCGAGACCGTGTGCACGACGTGCGGCCAGTGCATTAACGTCTGTCCGACCGCCGCCTTCCTCGAAAAGAACTACACCCAGGAGCTGTTCGAGAAGCTCAACGATCCGAGTCTGATCAAGGTCGCGCAGGTGGCGCCGTCCGTGCGGGCCGCCATCGGCGAGGCTTTCGGCCTGCCGCCGGGACGCAATATGGAAGGCCAGATTGTCGCGGCGCTGCGGCGCATGGGTTTTGATTACATCTTCGATACGCAATTCTCCGCCGACCTGACGATCATGGAGGAGGCCAGCGAATTCCTCGAACGCATTCAGTCCAAGGGGCCGCTGCCGCTGATCACCTCCTGCTCCAGTGCCTGGATGAAGTACATGGAGCAGTTCTATCCGGATCTGATCGAGAACATCTCGACGGCGAAGTCGCCGATGTCGATGGCCTCGGCGATGATCAAGACATACTTCGCGGACAAGATCAAGGCCGATCCGAAGAAGATCCTCAGCGTGGCGTTCATGTGCTGCACCGCCAAGAAATACGAAGCGGCCCGACCCGAGCTGGATGTTCGCGGCATGCGGGCGACCGACCTTGTGGTCACGACGCGCGAGTTGGCCTGGATGGTGAAGTCGGCGGGCATCGATTTCGTGAACACCAAGCCGGAGAAGTTCGACGAACCGCTGGGACTATCCTCCGGTGCCGGCGCCATCTTCGGCGTCACCGGCGGCGTGATGGAAGCGGCGATCCGGACGGCCTACGAGCTCTATACCGGAGAGACGCTGATCGACATCGAGATCAATGATGTTCGCGGCTTCAAGGGCGTGAAGGAAGCCAGAGTGATGTTGGACGGCCAGGAACTGCGTCTGGCGGTGGCGCACGGTCTGGGCAACGCGCATCAGGTGCTCGAAATGGTCCGGCAGGATCGCAATCGGTTCCATTTCGTCGAGGTGATGGGTTGTCCCGGCGGGTGCATCGGCGGGGGCGGCCAGCCCTATCCGCTGGTCAATTCGATCCCGCTGGACGAGGAATGTCTCAAGCTGCGTGCCCAGGCGCTCTACGGGCTCGACCGGGAGAAGACGATTCGTCGCAGTCACGAGAACCCGGACGTGCAGAGGCTGTACAAGGAATTCCTGGGGCGGCCGCTCAGCGAGAAATCCCACGAGCTGCTCCACACGCACTACAAGGCGAAGTTGCCCAAGGGCATTGTGTCGCCGAATCTGAAAGTCGTCTAAGGGGGGTGGTATTGTGACGACCGTGGCATGCAACCGCTGTGAGCATACGACGGCCCGCGTGGCCGATTGGGTCCGGAACCGGATCAAGCTGGAGCAGATCGAGAAGTACCTCGATCGCGGGCGCTGCTTCATCGACGCAGCGGCCATCGAACAGGCCCTGAGAACCAACACGAAGCCCGATCCGCAGTGGGTCAGGGACATCCTGCAGAAGTCGCTGGCCATTGAGACGTTGACGCCGGAGGAGACCGCCTGCCTGATCCATGTGGACGATCCCGAGCTGCTGGCGGAGATGCGCCAGACCGCCCGGGCTGTCAAGCTGAAGGTGTACGACAATCGCATCGTGACGTTTGCTCCGCTGTATCTGGGCAATCTGTGCGTCAACAATTGCGCGTATTGCGGTTTCCGCAGCAGCAACCATTCAGAGCAGCGTCGGGTTCTGAACCTGGACGAGGTGCGACGGGAGGTCGAAGTCCTGGCCGGACAGATCGGCCACAAGCGACTGATCGTCGTCTATGGCGAGCACCCGGCCACCGACGTCCACTACATCGCCTCGACGCTTCGGACCATCGCGGAGGTGAAGGTCAGGACCCGACGGGGCTGGGGCCAGATCCGGCGCTGCAACGTGAACGCGGCCCCGATGGGCGTTGAGGAGCTTGCGATCCTCCGTGAGGCCGGCATCGGCACGTTCCAGGTCTTTCAGGAGACGTATCATCAGCCGACGTACGAGCGGTTGCATCCGGCCGGGACGGTCAAGGGCAACTATCTCTGGCGGCTCTACGCCATGCACCGCGCGATGGAGGCCGGCATCGACGACGTCGGCATCGGTCCGTTGCTCGGACTGTACGACTGGCGATTCGAGGTTGTGGCGCTGGTGTACCATGCGATCGAGCTCGAAAGGAAATTCGGCATCGGTCCGCATACGATCTCGTTCCCGCGGATCGAGCCGGCGCACAATACGCCGCTGGCGCAGCATCCGGCGTATGCCGTCGGCGACGACGAATTCAAGAAGCTGGTCACGGTAATTCGGCTGGCAGTTCCGTACACCGGGATGATTCTCACGGCACGGGAGAACGCGCGGTTGCGGCGGGAGGTCCTGCCGCTGGGCTGCACCCAGACCGATGCGTCCAGCCGGATCGGGATCGGTGCCTACGCCGACCTGGCCGACGGCGACCAGCAGGGCGATCGCCAGCAGTTCCTGCTGGGCGATACCCGCTCGCTCGATACGGTGATCCGCGAGCTGGCCGAGGCCGGCTACATCACGTCGTTCTGCACCGCCGGGTATCGCTGTGGGCGGACCGGGCAGAAGATCATGGGGCTGTTGCGGAGCGGCAGGGAAGGGCGGTTCTGCAAGCTCAACGCCATCATCACTTTCCGGGAATGGCTCGACGATTTCGGCAGCCCCGAGACGATCGCCGCCGGGGAGAAGGTGATCGCCGAGGAGATCCGGCAGGTCAAAGAAAAGATGCCGGAAATCTTCGATCAGTTCATGCGTTACTACGAAAAGACCCAGGCCGGCGACCGCGACCTGTATTTCTAAGACCCACTTGACGAGGACATTGCACATGGCAACGACGCAGGCGAATGACGCCGTCGCAACCGATGATCAGAAGCTCGCACAACTGAAGGAATTCATCGCCCGGACGCAGAAGGACGAGCATCCCGACTCGTTCCTGATTGCCGTTCTGCACAAGGCTCAGGAGCTTTACGGCTATCTCCCGGTCCCGGTGATGGACCAGATCGCCCAGGAAATGGGGATTCCGACGGCGCACATCTGGGGTGTCGCGACGTTTTATCACTACTTCAATCTGACGCCTCCGGGCCAACACGTGATCTCGATCTGTCTGGGGACCGCCTGTTACGTGCGTGGGGCCGCGCAGATCCTTCAGACGCTCCGTGACGAATTGAAGATCGACATGGGCCAGGTGACGGAAGACGGTCTGTTCTCCTTGCAGCCGGCGCGCTGCCTCGGCGCGTGCGGTCTGGCGCCCGTTGTCATGATCGACGACAAGATTCACGGGGAGTTGACGCCCAAGAAGATGATCCAGATCCTCAACCAGTACCGCAAGCAGGCGAAGAAATAGACGATGCTCTCGCGCACGCACACCGTGTTGGAAAGAGTTATTTCGGCCGATGTTCCGGATCGGAGGGACGTCGCGTTTCTCCTTCGCCTGGAGGACGACCGGCAGGTGCGGCTGCTGTTTGACTTTGCCGACCAGGTCCGGCGCCGGTATGTCGGCGACGGGGTTCTGCTGCGGGGGATCATCGAGTTTTCGAATTTCTGTCGAAATACTTGTGCGTATTGCGGGCTGCGCCGGCCCAACCGCCGGTTGAAACGTTATCGCCTTACGGCGGCCGAGATTCTGGAGACGGTAGAGAATATCCGGCGTCTCGGTGTGAAAACGGTTGTCTTGCAGAGCGGCGAAGAGGATAATCTCGACGCCGAGTGGCTCGGGCGGATCATCGAGGACGTCAAGAGGCGGTTTGATGTGGCCGTCACGCTCTCCGTGGGGGAGCGCGCCCGCGACGAGTACGCGATGTGGAAGGACGCCGGAGCGGACCGCTATCTGCTCAAGATCGAAACCTCCGATCCTGCCCTGTATGAGGATCTGCATCCCGGCATGAGTTTCGAAAACAGGATACGATGTCTGGAGGATTTGGCCGACTTGGGTTACCAGACGGGTTCCGGCAACCTCGTCGGTCTCCGCGGTCAGACGGTGGAGAATCTGGTTGGTGACATCCTGTTCTTCAAGAAGGGTGATTTCGACATGATCAGCGTCAGTCCATTTATCCCGCACGCCGATACGCCCCTGGCGACGGTACCTGCGGGGGACCTGCGGACCACGCTGAAGATGATCGCTCTGACGCGAATCGTGAGCCGCGACGCTCACATTCCCGCCAGCACGGCGATCGGATCGTTGAACGGGCAGGATGCCAGGGATCAGGCCCTGGCCGTCGGCGCCAACGTGGTGATGCCCAACTTCACGCCGATGTCGGTCAGGCCGCTATACGAGATCTATCCCGGCAAGATCGGAGCCGAGACGCGGCCCGATCAGAGTATCGTTCAGGTGGAGCGGATGGTTACCGCCATGGGCCGGTTCGTCGATCGGGACACAGGCCACTCGTTGAAGCGCCGACGGACGGTGGGTCCGACCATGACACAAAGCAATTACGATTTTGCCCAGTGAAGGAGATGTATGCGATGGCCAAAAAGGTGCTGATGATTGATGATGATCCGGAATTCGTCGATGCGATCTCGAACCTGCTCGACGCCAAGGGGTACGAAGTGCACACCGCTTCCAATGGCAAGGACGGGGTGGCCGCGGCCAAGGCCGAGAATCCGGATATTATACTGCTCGATGTCATGATGACGACCAAGCATGAAGGCTTTGACGTGGCGCGCGAGCTGCATGAGGACTCGACCACAAAGAACACGCCGATTCTCATGATGACGGGGATCCGCCGGGAGATGAACCTGCCGTTTGGCTTCGAGCCCGATGAAGCGTGGCTGCCCGTCAAGCAGGTCCTGGAGAAGCCCGTCAAGCCGGAGGTTCTCCTCAAGGCCATCGACGACCATATCCGCAAGTCATGATTGGTATTCGCATGGGCCGCGCGCGTACGTTCACGTCCGCGCGGCGCCATGACGAACCTTCCGCAGGTCCGGAACATATCGGCGGCCACGTGTACCGGACCTCAGTGCCTCGGAGTCCTCGGCATTCTGGCGGGCAAAGCCTGTCGAGTGCCCCGGATGCAGGATCAAGCACCGCCAGCCATGGTGCACAGACCGTTTCGCCCCCATGTCGTCCATCATCACGCCTCGGAGACGGTCCCTGTGGACGGCCTCGATTGCCTCCTGCCGAGGGTGGTGGCGAATCCGGGCCGGCTCTCCGGTTCGGGAGATCGTAATGGCAAGACCGATGATCCCGGCGGTGGACGATGAAGAAAACATTCTTGCGTTGGTCGAGATAAACCGCCGGCGCGAGGGCTGCACCGTGCTGACCTGAGAGAGGGGGGAGGGGACGCTGCAGCGCGCTTTCTCGAAGACGGTCGATGCGGTTGTTCCCGGCCTCGACGATCGGAACGTGTGCCGGGGGCAAAAGCCGACCCGGACACACCGCCGATCGCTCGGTTTGTGGACCGTGGGCTGTCACGAACAGACGTTGATGCGAGTTTGAGGGAAAAGTTCCTTGACCGGCTTGGGGGAAACGAATACAAAGACTTTCCGGTCGGAGGTATCCGGTTGTCACGTGTTTCGTAAGCGATTCGTATGATCAAAGACATGATCTTCTACACCGTCGGGGGACTGGGGCTGTTCCTCTTTGGCATGAAGCTGATGTCGGATGGCCTGCGTGCCGCGGCCGGACGGAGGCTGCGGAGTATCCTCGAATCGATGACGAAAAAGCCGCTTGTGGCCTTCCTCATTGGCGCCGCCATCACGGCGATCGTCCAATCCAGTTCGGCCACCAGCGTGATGGTCATCGGTTTTGTCAACGCCGGCCTGCTGACTCTCAAGCAGGCCATTTGTGTCATTATCGGCACCAACGTCGGCACCACCGCCACCGCGTGGCTCGTCTCCATCTCGGGCATTGGAGCGCTGAATATCACCGCCTATGCCCTGCCCGCCGTGGGACTGGGGTTTCTGATGAGCATGAGCGGACGAAGCCGGAAGATGAGGAATCTGGGCCAGATCCTCCTCGGTTTCGGCCTTCTGTTCGTCGGCATCGGTTTCATGAAGGACGCTTTCGAACCCCTGGAAAGCAGTCCCATGGTGCACAAGCTTTTCGTGTCGCTGGGTCATCAGCCGATTCTGGCCATCCTGGCGGGGACGGTGGTCACGATGCTCATCCAGAGCAGTTCGGCGGCGGTTGCGATCGTCCAGTTGCTGGCCATCGGAGGCGCGTTTGGCCAGGACTGGAATGGGGCTCTGAACATCGCGATTCCTTTTGTGCTGGGCAGCAACATCGGCACGACCATCACGGCGCAGCTCGCGGCGATCCAGGGCAACGTCAGCGCCCGCCGTGCGGCTTGGGCCCACACGGTGTTCAATGTGGCCGGTGTCGCCATGGGATATCCGTTGGTTCATTGGGGATGGTTCGGACGGTTCGTCGCCGCGATCTGCCCCTGGCCTCTGGGACCTACCACCATCGCGCTGTCCATCGCGGTGGCGCATACGGTGTTCAAGCTGGCCGATGCCGTGGTCTGGCTGCCGATGTCCGGGGTGTTGGAGCGCGTGGTCGTTCGCCTCGTGCGCGAGAAGCCCGGCGATGCGGCCATGCGTCCCATCATGCTCGAGAAACACCTTCTCGACACGCCCGAAATCGCTCTGGAACAGACCAAGCGCGAGATCGTGCGCATGGCCAAGACCGCCAAGAGGGCGCTGTGCGCCTCGATCGCCGGTATCGTTGCGAACGATGCGCGCACGCTGTCGGTCGTCAGAGAGATCGAGGATTTTGTCGACAGCTTCCAACTGGAAATCACCTCCTATCTTTCCGCGCTGTCGAGCCGCCATCTTTCGGATGAAGTCTCCATCGAGTTGCCTGTGCTGCTGCATACGGTCAACGACCTGGAGCGCATCGGAGACCATGCGGTCAATATCGTCGAGATTGCCGAGCGCAAGATCGACCAGAAGTTCCTGTTCAGCGAGTCGGCGCTCGGGGAGGCCGAACGGCTTCGACGCGAGGTCGAGCAGATGTTCGACTACATCATCGCGGCCCTTCGGGACGGGGATGTGGAGCAGGCCAAGGCCGCCCTGACGAACGAGAAGAACCTCAACCGGATGCAGATCGAATTCCGCCGCAGTCGTGTGGACCGGATGCGTGACGGGCTGTGCACGCCCGAGAGCGGCCTGATTTTCATCGATCTGGTCGACAATGTCGAGAAGATCGGCGACCACCTGACGAACATCGCGCAGGCCGTCATCGGGGGTCTCCAATGGGCAGGAGTCGAACCCAGGATCTCCCCGACCTCGCGCGTGGATGATTGACGCCCTTCATCACCGGTCGAGCCGGCCGGTTGTGTCAAGCAGCAAACGTGTTAAGGAACGAAGATGGACGTCAAGGGCATGATCTTCGGAACGATCGGCGGGCTGGGGCTGTTTCTTTTCGGCATGGGGATGATGACGGACGGCCTCAAGAAGGTCGCCGGACAGAAGCTCAAGAGCCTGCTCGAATCGCTGACGAAGAACCGCGTCGTGGCGGTGATCCTTGGCGCTTTGGTTACGTGCCTGATTCAGTCGAGTTCCGCGACGACGGTGATGACCGTCGGCCTCGTCAACGCGGGACTGCTGACGCTTCGCCAGGCCCTGTGTGTCGTTCTGGGGGCCAACGTGGGGACGACCTTCACGGCCTGGCTCGTCTCGGCGTTCGCCGTCTTCAGTATCAGCAGCTACGCGCTGCCGATGATCGGCGCCGGTTTCCTCTCGAGCGTCGTGGGCAAGTCGCTCCGGGCCCGCAGTGCCGGGCAGATCGTGATCGGTTTCGGACTGCTGTTCTTGGGCATTCATTTCATGAAGGAGGCCTTTGCCCCTCTCCAGGCCAGCGAGAGCACCAGACAGGCGTTGCTCTGGCTGGGGTGCAACCCGGTTCTGGGCGTGCTGGCGGGGATGTTGATGACGATGCTGCTGCAGAGCAGCTCGGCTTCCATTGCCCTGATTCAGACGTTGGCTTTGCAGGGTGCGTTCGGCACGGACTGGGAGGTGGTGCTGCGCGTGACGATCCCGTTCATTCTCGGCGACAACATCGGAACCACCATCACCGCGCAGATCGCGGCCTTGCGGACGTCTCGAAACGCCCGGCGGACGGCCATGGGACACACCATGTTCAACGCCATCGGTGTGCTGTATGTTCTGCCGCTGGTCTGGATCGGCTGGTTTGCGGATCTGGTGGAGTGGATCGCGCCGGTCAAGCTGTCGCAGGGCACGATCATGGTCTACATGGCAGTGGCGCACAGCACGTTCAACGTGTTCAACACAATTGTGTTTCTGCCGCTGATTCGTGTGCTCGAGATCATCGTTCTGAAGATTCTCCCCATCAGGGCCAACGAGGTGGTGACCCAGCCGGTGGTGCTGGAAAGACACCTGCTGCAGACGCCGGTGCTGGCCCTGGAGCAGGCCCGGCGCGAGATTGTGCGCATGGCCAAGACAGCCGAAAAGGCGGTGGCGCTGGCGTTGGAGGGCATTCTCGAAGGCCCTGTGAGGAATTTGGCCTTGGTTCGCGATCTGGAAGAGCAGACCGACACCTTCCAAATAGAGATCACGTCGTACCTGACGGACCTGTCTCAGGAGACGCTGTCGGAAGAGGTCTCCTCGGAACTTCCGGTGCTTCTGCACGCCGTTAACGATCTGGAGCGGATCGGCGATCACGCAGTGAACATCGTCGAAATCGCCGAGCGAAAGGCGAGCCAGAAGCTCGAATTCACGGACGCGGCGAAGCAGGAAGCCGAGCAGATTCGGACCGAACTGGCCCAGATGTTCCGCAAGGTGGTGGCGGCGCTGGACGGCAGTGATGTCAAGGCTGCCGGAGCGGCCTTGGCCAGCGAACGCAAGCTCAACGAGATGCAACTGGAGTTTCGGCGCAGCCACGTGGCGCGCATGACCGAGGGTGTCTGTACCGCCGTCGCCGGACTGATTTTCATTGATCTCGTGGACAACGCGGAAAAAATCGGCGACCATCTGACGAACATCGCACAGGCCACCATCGGAGGGCTCCAGTGGGAAGGGGTCAAGCCGAGGATGAAGGGCCTGACCGGGCGAGGCGAAGACGCGTCTGTTGCTCTGAACTGATGCGTGTGGCGTTTTGCCGGCGCCGACTGTCCCGGGGCGCGATGTTGCCAGGCGGATCATGGTCATGAATCCGAGCCGCTCGGGATACTTCGCGGAGACGCCAATATGTTCAGAAAACGACTGATCTGGCAGCTCTATCCATCCTTCCTGGCCACGACTCTGCTGGCCCTGCTGGTGGCGACGGCTTATTTCTCGCACACCTTGCGTCGATTCTACCTCGATCAGCTCAGGAAGGAGCTTCGCCTGGTAGCGGACGTTGCCGCTTCGCATGTGGCAGAGACCCTCCGCGGCCGAACCGCTGGTGAGATTGACAGCCTGTGCAAGCAGCTGCGGGGGGCCGGCAGCGGGCGAATGCGTCTGACGGTGATTGCGGCCGACGGGAAGGTTCTCGGCGACTCGGATGAGAACCCGGCGTTGATGGAGAATCACGCCAACCGGGCCGAGATCATCGACGCGATGACCCGGGGGCTCGGGCAGTCGATGCGTTTCAGCCCGACGCTGGGTACGAATATGATGTACGTCGCGGTGCCGATCGAGGAAGACGGCCAGGCGGTCGCGGTCGTTCGCACAGCGATCCCGGCCACCGATATCGACCATGCGCTGAACCGGGTTTACGTGGCGATCGTCTGGGCGGGTCTGGTCGTCGCCCTGGGTGCGGCGTTCCTGAGCCTGCTGATCTCTCGGCAGATCAGCCGGCCGATCACGCAAATGAAGCGCATCGCACAACTGTTCGCGCAGGGCCAGCTCAACATCCGGGTCCCGACGGCCGGTGCCGCCGAACTCGACGAGCTGGCCGGGGCCTTGAACGAAATGGCCACCCAGCTTCAGGATCGGATTCTCACGATAACCCAGCAGCGCAACGAGGTGAAAGCGATTCTTTCCAGCCTGGTCGAGGGTGTTCTGGCTGTGGATTCTCAAGGGCGAATCGTGAGCGTCAACCGTGCGGCCGCGCAGTTGCTGAACATCGACCCGGCTCACGTCCAGGGACGCCATATCGAGGAGGTCCTCCGCAACGTCGGGCTGCAGCAGTTCGTTCGCGAGACGCTGGCAAGCGACCAGCCCACCGAAGGCGATGTGTCTTTTCCCGATGAAGGGGGGCGTTTCTTCCATGTTCACGGCGCCGGTCTGGCCGATCCGCAGGCCGAGCGAGGCGGTGCGGTGATCGTGCTCACCGACATGACGCGCATTCACCGGCTTGAGAACGTGCGGCGCGATTTCGTCGCCAACGTCTCGCATGAGCTGAAGACCCCCGTGACCTCGATCCAGGGCTTCGTGGAGGCCCTTCTGGACGGGGGCGCCGGCGATCCTGAGCAGCGGCAACGGTACCTGGGGATCATCGCCAAACACGCTGAGCGGCTCAATGCGATCATCGACGACCTGCTCAGTCTGTCCCGTCTCGAAGAGGGGGCGGAGAAGCGAGCGATTCCGTTTGAGGATGTCCCGCTGCGTCCCGTGCTGGAGACCGCCATCGAGCTGGCGTCCGTCCGCGCCGAGCAGAAGCGGATCCGGGTGGTGTTGTCCTGCAACGACTCGATCTGTGCCCGGATCAACGCCCCGCTGCTGGAACAGGCCGTTGTGAACCTGGTGGACAACGCGGTCAAGTACAGCGACGAAGGGACGACGGTATCGATCGACGTGGTGCAACAGAATCAGGAGACCGCGATCTGCGTCACGGACACCGGATGTGGAATCCCCTCGGAGCATCTGGCGCGCATCTTCGAACGCTTCTATGTGGTGGACAAGAGCCGGAGTCGGAAACTCGGGGGCACCGGCCTGGGTCTGGCCATCGTCAAACACATTACTCTGGTCCATGGCGGCCACGTGAGCGTCGAGAGCACCCCCGGAAAGGGCTCCACCTTCACCCTCCATCTGCCGCGATGACGCGATCGGCTTGAAAACTCCAGGGCAGGCTGGCGGGCTTGGAATGGTCGCGCTCGTTTCGGAAGACGAAGAGCGGCCGGGCCCGTGGCTGTTTCCGCTAATGCAATTCTAACGTGAGACTGATTGACCGCTAACACGCAACCGGTACCTACTGAACGCGAACCTCCAGCACAGTGTCTCAGGAGTGTCCTGACGGCGCCGGAGGTATCGGAGTACGTTAAGGGAGTCGCAGAAATGGGCAAGGGCGAAACGAAAAGGTATCAAAGGGTTCTGGGTGTCCTGCTGGCCGTGGCGTTCTGTGTGCCGACAGTCGCCGGCGCTGACGAGTTGAGCGATTTGAAACAGGAACTGGAGGCCCAGAAGATGCGTGCGGCCGACCTGGAGGACCGGATCAACCAACTCGAAGCCCGGCAGAGACTCAAAGAACGCTCGTTCGATGAGAAGATCGAGGTGGTCCAGGCGAAGGCCGAGACCGATGAGCCGGCCCAACTGCCCGATAGCCTGAAGTGGCTGGAGAAGATCAAGATCTCCGGTGACTTCCGGTATCGTCATGAGTACATCGACGACGGGACGAAAGACGACGACTACCATCGCAACCGCATCCGTGCCCGCATCGGCATCGAGGCCAACGTGACCGACGAGTGGGACCTGGGCTTCCGCCTCGCCACCGGATCGGGCGACCCGGTCTCGACGAACCTGACCCTGGAGGAGAGTTTCTCGAGCAAGCCGATCCGGCTCGATCGGGCCTACTTCGACTACCATCCGAATTGGCTGGAGGGGTTCGACGTCTCCGCCGGCAAGGTCCCCAATCCGTTCCACACCGTCGGAACGAACGAGCTGATCTGGGACGGCGATCTGAATCCGGAGGGCGGCGCCCTGGGTTATGAGAGGGGTCTGAGTGAGAAGACGACGCTGCGGATCAACGGCGGTGGCTTCTGGCTCGACCAGGACAGCGACAGCGCCGACCCGTCCTTGTTCGGCATCCAGGCCTTCCTCCGGCACCAGATCGACAAGCCGACCTACGTGCTGGCCGGCGCCGGCTATTTCGACTATGGCAACGTCAAGGGAGAGAAATCGCTGACGAGCCGCTGGTCGGACGACAACTACTCGCTTTCCGGCAACACGGCAGCCGCCGGCGATCCCTGCTCCTACGGCAGTGATTTCGATCTGCTCGAGGTGTTCGCCGAGTTCGGCACGCAGGTGGGCGGAATGCCTGTGGCCCTGTGGGCTGACTGGGTCAAGAACACGGTCGCCGCCACGAGCGAGGACACCGGTTGGCTCGTCGGGGGCTCGATCAACAAGGTCAAGGACCCTGGCTCCTGGCAGTTTTCCTACGATTATCGCGATATCGAGCTCGACGCGGTGGTCGGCCAGTTCAACAGCTCGGACTTCATCGGTGGAGGCACTGGCGGCAAAGGCCATCGCTTCGGCTTCGCCTATGGATTGGCCAAGAACACGCAGGCGGCGCTGACCTACTACATCACCGAGTACAGCGGACGCAAGTCCAACAAAGACTATGATCGTCTGCAAGCCGACCTTGCGGTCAAGTTCTGAGCCGGGGTGTGGAAAGTGAGAAGTTCACGCCTTCCTAACTCCAGTCTAACACAATGCTAACACGGACTCAGTACAAACGATGAAGAAGGAGATCGACATATGAAGAAAGTCCTGATCTTTGCGGTTGTGTCGTCGCTGATGACCGGAATTGCGGTTCAAGCGGAGACTCTGCAAATCGACGGCTCGACTACTGTCGGGCCTATCGCGGATGCCTTTGCCGAGTATTTCAAGAAGGTCTATCCGGACCTGGACATCACCGTCAAGAAGACCGGCAGCGGCGACGGGGCGGCCGCGCTCATCGACGGGCGCTGCGACATCGCGACAATGAGCCGGTTTATGAAGGATAAGGAGTTCAAGGACGCAGTGGCCAACAACGTCCTGCCGGTCGCCCACGTTGTGGCGATGGACGGGGTTTGCGTGGTCGTTCACCCGTCCAACCCGGTTACCGCTCTGACCACCGCCCAGATCCGTGACATCTACGCCGGCAAGATCACCAACTGGAGCGAGGTTGGCGGCTCGAATATGCCGATCGTAGTGATCAGCCGCGACACCTCGTCCGGGACCTATGAGACGTTCGAAAGCCTCGTGATGGCCAAGCAGCCGATGGGGCCGGGCGTCGAGTATGTCAACGCCAACCCACAGGCCCACGCCAGAGTCAAGACCACCCAGGGCGCTATCGGTTACGTCGGAATCGGTTTTATCGACAAGGACGTCAAGGCGGTTAAGGTCGATCAGGTCGCACCGAGCCGGCAGACCATCTCCAGCGGCGTGTACCCTGTGGCGCGACCTCTGTTCCTGTTCACTAACGGCTACCCCAAGCTCGGTTCGGTGGTGCACCGGTTCTGCACGTTCCATCTGACGGAGAAGGGCCAGGAACTAATCGAGGCCAAGGGTTTCATCCCGCTGACAGCCTACTGAGTCTTGCGATGTTGTCGCCGGCCGACCTTCAAGAAGGGCACAAATGGATAGCGAGAGTATGACTCTCACACTGGGGCCGGCGGCCGAATGCCGTTCGGCCAGAGGCGGACTGGCACTAACCCCGCGGGAAGACCTGCTGGGGTTTGTCGGGTCGTACCTGGGCCGGGCCCTGCTGTTTCTTATCACCAGCACCTCCGTCCTGGCGGTTCTGTTGATTCTGCTCTTCGTGGTGGTGCGGTCGATCCCGTTTCTGCGGGATTTCGGTATTGGGGAGTTCCTCACGAGCCGGGCGTGGCGCCCGACGGCGGATACGCCGGCCTTCGGCGCCCTGACGCTGATTGTCGGTTCGCTGTACGTTTCGATTGCGGCCCTGCTGTTCGCGGTGCCTGTCGGAATCCTGGCGGCCGTCTTCCTGAGCGATATCGTCTCGTGGAAGATTCGAGACATCGTCAAGCCCGTGGTGGAGATTCTCGCCGCGATCCCATCGGTGGCCTATGGCTTCTTCGCCGTCCTGGTTCTGGCCCCCTGGATGCAGAGGGAATTCGGCTTTTCCACGGGAACCAACGCGCTGAACGCGTCGGTGATCCTGGCGGTGATGGCTTTGCCGACCATCATCAGCGTGGCGGAGGACGCGATCTCGGCGCTGGGGCGGGAGCTTCGCGAGGCATCGTACAGCCTGGGGGCCACGCGTCTGGAGACAATGGTGAAGGTGGTCATTCCCGCCGCCCACAGCGGCATCATCGCGGCGGTGGTTCTCGGCATGATGCGGGCCATCGGCGAAACCATGGTGGTCTGGATGGCCTCCGGCAACGCCACGCAGATACCGCATCCGTGGTGGGACCTGTCGCAATCGATCCGCACGATGACCGCCACGATCGCCGGGGAGATGGGCGAAGCGCCGGAGGGCATGCCGCATCGAAGCGCCTTGTTTGCGGTCGGCGTGGTGCTCCTGCTGATGACATTCGTGCTGAATATTGTCAGCGAGTATTTCCTCTCGCGGGCCAGGAAAGCGACGGGCAAGAGCTGAATGAACCTCGCCGTCCGAAACACACTCGATCGCGTCTTCACCGGTCTGACCGGTGCCACGATCGTGCTGCTGGCGCTGGTGCTGATCGCCGTCCTGGGCCCGATGGTCTATCGTGGCAGCAGCGCCGTCCTGTTCCAGGGAACCGTCGAATTCCGCAAGATGCAGCGCGATTTGTTTCGCCGGGCCAACCAGACCGCCCTGGCGGCCGAGATTGCCGAGACGGACCGGGCCCGCCAAGTGGTTTACGAGATGATCGACCGTTTCAGGAAGGGAATCGATATCGAGGCGATGTCGTCGGAGGTGCGCCAGATCAACCGTGAATACGGCCGGGAGCTGCGACACAATGACGCCTCTCCCGACGAGTACACGGAAGCCCGAGAGGTCGCTCGGATGATCCGGGACTTGCTGGAAGAGGCGTTCAGGAGCCAGGATATCGAGCTGATCCGGCGAAACGTCGGCGAGGTCCTGACCCACAAGGATGAGGCGCGATTCCAGGGCACGGTGGCGGAGCGGTTCTTCGTTCTGGCCGGCGACTTTCTATCGGCCGCGGAACACGTTGATCTAAGCCGACACCATGATTATCTCGATGCACTCGGCGAGGTCGAGACCATTCTCTTCGGCTCGATCGAACGTCCGGGTCTGTTGGGGCCTCGTCCCGACGAAGCCGCCCGGCCCATGGCGATGGTCTCGTACGGCGCGACCCGTTGGGGTCAGGCGCAGGTGCTGCTGGATCGCTTGATTTGGGCCGAACGGTGGGTCGAGCAGGAGCCGGGCCGGCCACTGGTCAAGCAGCGAACCCCCAGGGCCGAGCTGTTCCACGGAACGGCGCTGGAGCCTCTGTTCCGCTACGTCCCCGAGCACCTGCGCGACATGCTCCGACCGAAGTTCACGGTCTACTGGCAATTCTTCCTCGACGACAATTTCGACAGCCACTACTTCGGCGGCGTCGGGCCCGAGATTCTGGGGACGCTGCTGATCACCGTGCTCGGCATGCTGTTCGTGATTCCTCTGGGAGTGGTCTCGTCGGCCTATCTTGTGGAGTGTGCCTCCGAAGGTTGGGTCCTGCGGATCATCCGCATGTCGATCAATACGCTGGCCGGCGTGCCGAGTATCGTGTTCGGGCTGTTCGGCTTGGCGTTCTTCGTGCTGTTCCTGTTTCCCAAGCTCGGCTTTGAGCCGAAGGCGTGTATTCTCGGCGCCTCCTTGACGCTGGCGGTCCTGACGCTGCCGGTGATGATTCGCGCCAGCGAAGAGGCCATCCGGACGGTTCCGCGATCGTACAAGGAAGGTTCGCTCGCGCTGGGCGCCAGCCGGTTCCGCACGTTTGTGACTGTGACTCTCCCGGCGGCCTTGCCCGGGATTTTGACCGGCGTGATTCTCAGCCTCAGCCGGATTGCTGGAGAGACCGCCCCGATCCTGTTCACCGGCGCGGTATCGATGGGACCGGTGCCCAAGTCGATCTTCGACCCGACCCGCACCTTGTCCTATGGCAGCTACGACATGGCCGTGGGCGATCGGCTGGCGATGATGGTGCCGCACAATCAGTACGGCATGGTGGTCACGCTGATCCTGCTGATCCTGATCCTCAACGCCGTAGCGGTGGTGTTGCGTTCGAGGGTTTTCAGAAAACTCAAGGGGCATTGACCGGCCGGTGTGCGCCGCCGAAAGGTGATTGTCTGATGCCGGAGAAAGAAGAGCCTATGCCAGCTATTGCTGCCGGAAACGAGATCGCGAAATCGGATGCCCGGATGAGAGTAACGCTTGCCCCGCGCGGGACCCCCGAATCGAAGCCGCAGGCGACGGAATGCGCCTGCCCGGTGATCCGCTCGCGGGATTTCTCGCTGTACTACGGCGCGAAGGTGGGCGTCAAGAACATCACGATGGACATCCATCCGTGCAGCGTCACGGCCATCATCGGGCCCAGCGGCTGCGGCAAGAGCACGTTCCTGCGCAGCATCAATCGCATGAACGACCTGATCCCCCACGTGCGCACCGAAGGTCTGCTCGAGGTCGATGGGCAGGACGTTTACGACAAACGCACCAACCTGGTCAACCTTCGCCAGCAGGTGGGCATGGTTTTTCAGAAGCCCAATCCGTTTCCCAAGAGCATCTTTGACAATGTCGCCTACGGCCCGCGGCTTCAGGGAATCCGGCGGGCAGACCAGTTGCAGCACCTCGTGGAGCAGGCTCTGAAGGCCGCCGCAATCTGGGACGAGGTGAAGGATGACCTCCGGAAGTCAGCGCTGGCTCTTTCCGGCGGACAACAGCAGCGCCTGTGCATCGCCCGTGCGCTGGCGACCCGGCCGCGCGTCCTGCTGATGGATGAGCCCTGTTCGGCCCTCGACCCTATCGCGACCGGGCGGATCGAGGACCTGATCGGCCAGCTCCAGAGCACGTACACGATCGTGATCGTGACGCACAATATGCAGCAGGCGGCCCGCGTCAGCGAGCGGGCCGCGTTCTTCTGCCTGGGTGAGTTGATCGAGTACGACCGGACCGAGAAGATCTTCAGCAACCCAGCCAAAAAGCAGACCGAGGACTACGTCACTGGTCGATTCGGATAATAATGAAATGCAGAGATCAACAATCAAGAACCGACAGTGAGGCGGTCATCCCGATGTCCATCGGGATTCTATCAGTTTGCTTTTTTCGTTTTGCGCCTTGATTTATCCGAAAGGGAGCAGTTTCTCATGCCCGCCCATTTGTTACGCGATGTCGAACTCCTCAAGAAGGAGATCGTGACGCTGGGAACGATGGCCGAACAGGCTGTTCGGGAGGCGACGACCGCGATCGAAACCCGGGATGTCGCTCTGGCGCAGCGCGTCATTGACAACGACATCAAGCTCGATGAGATGGAGGTCCAGGTCGAAGAGAGCTGCTTGAAGATACTGGCGTTGTATCAGCCGGTGGCGACCGACCTGCGGTTCATCATCGCGGCGCTGAAGATCAACAACGACCTGGAGCGGGTCGGGGACCTGGCGGTCAACGTCGCCGAGCGTGCGGCGTTCCTGGCCACCCGGCCTCCGGTTGATATCTCGTTCGATTTTGAGGCGATGGCCCGCAAGGCCCAGGCCATGCTTCAGAAAAGCCTCGATGCCCTGGTCAACCTCAACGCCGAACTGGCGCACGAGGTCTGTGCGGCCGACGACGAAGTGGACGAGCTGAACCGCCAGATGTACCGGATCGTCAAAGACATGATCCCCGCGCAGCCGCGGCACACCGAATCACTGATCCACATGTTCTCGGCGACACGACACCTCGAACGCATCGCCGACCACGCGACGAATATCGCTGAAGATGTCATCTACATGATCGAGGGCCGCATCATCCGCCACCGCCTGTGAAGGCGAATCACCATTCGCCCCCACCTGTGCCAGCGCGTCTTTCACGGGATCGACTTGCAGGGGAATCCGGCGGCCATATACTCGACGTCTTCCCGCTCGTCGGCCGGAGGCGTCATGCTGAAGGCGAACTTGCTCGGCTCCTACATGGCGCGATGGCACCATTCGATGAGACTGCGATTCCGCCATTGATGTGTCTCGCCATGGCCGTCGGCGAAGCCCAGCGTAGTGCGCTCGGGATGCCACATCGCCAGCGGGTCCACCCACGTCTTGGTCGCGGGGTTCATCTGCCAGGAACCGATCTGGATGCTTCGGGGATCTGCTTCTTCGACGAAGACATACTGCTTAGCGGGAGCGGCCAGGTCGGAGAGGCGTTTGGCTCTGGTATATCCTGCCCACATCTCTCCGTTGGCGCCGCCGGGAATGGCAAACGTTCGATAGGTCACGTAGAGTGAGTCTTGCCTTCTCGGGTCGGCGGGACAGTGATACATCTGGACCTTGCCCACATAGGGAAACATCGCGCCCCGTCGGATGGCTTCTTTCTGCTGCGCGAGGGTGGCGCCGGACGGATCACGGTCCACCCACTGGCCGGGGCCCGTGTGCCCACCGACCAGATTGCCGTCGTGGTCCTCGGCGAACTGGAGCCACGCCTGCGACAGTTGTCTGACATTTATGAGGCAAACCGCTTCCTTGGCACGGTTGCGCCCCTGTTCGCCGACGGCGCCGAGACAGGCGATCCCGATGGCCGCGCAGACGGTCAGCACGAGCGCATCGGCCTTGCGGATTCGTGAGGTTCCTGTCATGGTTCTTTCTCTCTCGCTATTGTGTTGGCTCATAGCCCAGACGTCCCCAGACGGCTCGCTGGAGCCGGTGCAGGTCTTCGAAGCCTTCGGCAGTCTGCGGAAGGCGGTTGTTGCTCACGTGGCGTCGCTCGCTGAAACGGCCCCATTCGATGGTATCGATTCCTTGCCACTGCCAGTGTTCGGCGTGGCCGTCGGCGAACGAGGCCGTCATGCCGTCGTTGTGTCGGACCGGCGGGTCGTCCCACCACGTTTCCTGACGGTAATGGGTGTTGTAGCTGTCCGGCGTGATGAATCCTTCGTCGATGAAGACCATGCGCTCGGCCGGCCCCGGCGAGAGGATCTCGCTGAGGTTCTGAATCCACACCACGGTGTCGCCGACCCGGACGCCTTGGGCCTTGCCTGCGACGTAGCTCACCGTGCCACTGCGGCTCATCCCATTCATGCCGTCGACGACAGAGTAGTTGAGTCTCTCACCCGGGTATCCGCTTGGGCAGCGATATAGATTGAGTTCCTGTAGGTAGGGCCAGAGGGCTCCTGCGCGAATCCCCGCGATCTGCTCGCCTTCCGGCAACAGGCCGCCGGACGCGTAGTAAGACGACCAGCACTTACCGACCCAGGGCTTGTTGCTCCCCGTCATGTAGATTCCGCCCGCGCCGTTGACGAGGTTGCCGTCGTGGTCGTCGGCGAACTGGCGCCAGGCCTGGGTCAGTTGCTTCAGGTTGCTCAGGCACACCGCCCGCTTGGCCCGCTCGCGGCCGGTGGTGCCGATGGCCGCAACGTTGCACAGGACGATGGCTGTCAGGACAAGTAGAACCGCCACGTCGCTTCTCGTGATGTTTCGTGCGGGTTTCATATCTTTGCATGCCTCCTTATTGCCGTGGGCTCACTGTGCTGCGGCCGGCTCAGGTGCCGGCTCCTGGAGCGACTCGACCGACAGGGTTTGCACCGTGTTGGCCGCATCGGTGATAAGCATCGAGTAGTCCTGCGAGTCGGTGACGAGCACGGCGCCGTCACCGGTGACGATCGGGAAAGCGGGCCAGCCGCTCGTCTGCCAGCGACCGATCTGTTGGCCGTCGGCATCGACAACGTACACGCACCCATCGTCGCATGCGGCGTAGACCAGTCCGTTCACATCGACCGTCAGCGTGAAGCCACCGAGGTCGCCTAACTTCGTGGTCCACTTGAGGGCGCCGCTCGGATCGACCGCCCGCAGATAGGGATCGTCGAGGCTCACGTAGATGGTCCCATCGGGCCCGAGGACCGGCTCGGACCAGCCGTCGGCATAGGGGTCGAACTCCATCGCGGCCTTGTCGATGGCCGGCGTGTCGAGCAGATCGACGGACCAGCGAATCGTTCCGTCGCTCGGTTCGATCGCATAGAGGTGGCTGTCATAGAGCAGCGTCTGGTAGATCGTCCCATCAGGACCAACCACCGGGGACGTGAACGGCCAGCCGCCCGTCTTGACGCCGTTGGGGTCGTCCGGGTTCTCGGGATACAGCGCAAAGCTGCACGTCCACTTGATGCTGCCATCCGCCGGGTTCAGGGCGTAGAGAGTCGGATCGTAGAGACCTGCGATGTAGACCGTGCCATCAGCGCCGATTGAAGGCGACGCGAAGACGGCGCCTTGAAGGTTCGCCGAGGCCCTGGTCTGGAATGTCCAGAGAATCGCGCCGTTGGCGTCGAGGGCGTAGAGCTTGCCGTCGGTCGATCCGACGTAGACATTACCGTTTGATGCGACGGCCGGCGACGAGTAGATTGCGTCGCCCGTACCATGGGTCCATCGTACGCTGCCGTTGGGGTCGAAGGTGTAGACTCTCCCGTCCCGGCCACCGGCGAACAGGCATCCATCGGACCCGATGCTTGGGGCGCTGAGCAGCGGCGCGTTGACCTCGGTGGTCCAGAGCAGCGCACCAGCAGCGTCGAGCGTATAGAGCTTGCCGTCCTCGCAGGCGACGTGGACCCGGCCGTCGCAGCCGACCGTGGCACTGCCGACCACGGCGCCGCCGACTTCGTACACCCATTCCGCCGCCTCCGCGGTCAGACCCTCATCGGGGCTCCGTCCACTTCGCGTGTAATCGCCCCCGAGCGACGGCCACCGGCCTTCCGCCGCCGGGCAGTTGGCATCCGCTGCGTTCGGGTCCGCCCATGCCCGCTGGACGATGGGCAATCCGGTCAGCACAAAGGCCAGAGCCCCTGCGCACGCCCAAAAAACGATCGATGTCTTGGTGTTCATGGTATGCTCCTCTTCTTCTCGCACCAGAATTCCCCGCCGGAGGCGGGCTTCCGTCCGCTCCGCCCGCAGGTGGGTTGTCAACAATAATATTATAGGGCCTTGGGGCGTCACCGTCAAGACTCCGGTCTCTTCGTGCGTTGTTCCGCCGGCTGCGATCCCGATGCACCATGCCATTCTCAATAGGAAATCCCGGACGGAAGGGACGTGTTACGTTTTTTCCTGCATTTTTCTCACGATCCGATAAGAAGTCCGTCGCTGACGTTCCCATGCCGTCGTGCGATGACGCCAGGGGGTTCATATTCTCCACTTTACCCTTGACGCGACAGACACAATCCATTCTATTTACCACCACTGTGGCCAGGGATGGACCCATCAGCGCACGAGGCGAGGTCCTGAACCACCCACACCCGATTTCACGGAATGAGATGTCTAAGATTCTGGACAATGGAAAGGATTGGGCAATGCGGAGTCTGAAGCTTTCGAGCATTTTCGTTGTGCTGGTTCTGTCGACGGGCATGACGCTGATCGGAGGGTGTGCCGGGTCGGAGGACCTGCGACTCCAGAACGACATGCAGGCCAAGCGGATCGACCAGTTGACCAGCGAGCTGGAGGCGGCCCGGCTGGAACTGGACCGGCTCAAACGGCAACTGTCGGCTTCCGAGCAGACCGGCAACGTCGAAGTCGACGCGCTGCGCCAGAAGATCGCGGCGCTGGAGGAAGACCTGGCCAAGAAGGAGGAGCTGATCAAGTCGATGCAGGATCGGCTGATGGGCACCTCGCCGCTGCCGGTCGAGCTCAACACCGCACTGGAGGACTTCGCCGCCCAGAACAAAGACATGGTGGAATACGATTCCAGCCGGGGCCTGGTGAAATTCAAGAGCGATCTGCTCTTCGAGCTGGGCAGTGACAAGGTGACCGCCAACGCCGCCGAGACGGTTCGGACGCTGTGCGGTATTCTCAACACGGACCAGGCCAAGGAGTTCGACATCATCGTCGCCGGCCACACGGACGACATTCCGATTCGTCGGCCGGACACGCTGGCGGCCCATCCGACCAACCGCCACCTGTCTTCGCACCGGGCCATCGCGGTCGTCAGTGTGCTGGAAGGCTGCGGTCTGGATCCCAAGCGCATGAGCACTCGCGGCTTCGGCGAGTTCCGACCGGTCGCGCCGAACGCCCCGGGCAACAAAGGCAACGCCAAGAACCGCCGCGTCGATATCTACATCGTCCCCAGCGGTTCATAGACGATACGCAGGAGCCCGATCCCGATGTCCATCGGGATCGGGAAGTCTCCCCTACGCAAACAGGTCCTTTCGGCCCCACACGACCGGCAGGACCTGTTTGCTTTTCTCCACATCCACCCGGCCTGCGTGCCGGCACATTCCATCAGCACCATCGCCGGGCATATTATCATTCACCAACGCTCTCAAAGTCTTGACCTTGGTTGTGGTGGTCTTGCACACGTTACGTGTCCCTCACGCGAGGTACGTGATTTGTGAATGGACAGATTCCTCCTCCGCCCAATTCCTTCCACGCTGGCACGCGTACGTCCATTCGATCATCGTGACATCTTGTGGCCCACTTGCCTTGTGAGGGCGCTCAGGGTTTTTTCGCCTTCCGGCCGATCATCTCGTCGGTTCGGATGCAGGGACCCGAGCCGGCAGGTGGGATTGGATGGATTGGGCCACTTGTCGGGCCTGGGCGCGGATTCCGTCGGCGTTGAAGTGGACGCCGTCGGAGCTGTGATACTCGGGATGGTCGATCACGAGCGCAAACAGATCGTCCACGGGCAGGCCGAGCGGCTCGACGAATGCGGCGGCGATGGCGTTCCTCTGCCTGACGCGATCCGTGGTTTCCGACAATTGCCCCAGATCCTCTCGATTGCGGACGGGCGTGGTGGTCCTCCAGATGAGGGTGCTGCCGCGGCCATGCTGCTGCAACGCGTCGAGCAGCCTCGGGAAGGCGGCTTTGTACTGGTCCTCGGTGTATCCCCAGCCGTGCAGGCCGTTGTTGAAATGGATCACGTCGAATCGATACTGGGCCAGGACCAGCTTCAGTTCGTCGAAGAAGACCGGATCGCAGATGCAGCGGCTCGTAGTCAGCCGGGCGCAGTCGGCCTGGCCTTCGAGCGCCCGCTCAACGTCGCCAAAGTAGCCCCGCACGATCGAGTCGCCGATCAGCAGCACCCGCGGCAGCCCATCGCGGTCGGCGTTGGTGATCCAGATGTCACACCATTCGATGCGCTCGCGGATCAGTTTGTCCGTGTGGGCAAGGATGAACTCAACGATCGGGGCGGGGTCCGCCAGGCTGTGCGGATGGTGACCGACGCCGGGCTTGTGAATAACCTGGATCGAGCCACCGAGGGCTTTGTACCGCTCTTCGAAGATCGCGGTGTTCTCGGCCACCGGGACGACCTCGTCGGCGTCGCCCACGACGTGCAGCAGGGGGACGCCGGCCTTGGCGAGCGGTTCGAGATGGTCGATCGGATTGCACTTGGCCGTCAGGGCCTGTTCTTCCGTCAGGCCATACGCTTCGAGGCACTGCGCCCAGTCAGCGGCGCTGCCCGGGCCGGCGCCCTTGCCGCCGGGCCAGCTTTTGATGTCGCAGACCGGCGCGTCCGCGTAGATGCAGGAGACCTTGTCGGGGTTCTTCGCTGCCCAGTTGTAGACGATCAGGCCGCCCCGGCTCATGCCCTCCAGGGCAGGCTTGGGCGCCAAGCCGTGCACCTGTGTCAGGTAGGCATAGAACTGATCCCAGATCGCGACGGCCTTCGGAGAGCCGAACAGGCCGGCTACGTCGATGTACGCGACGTGAAATCCCTTTTCGAGCAGCGCGACGTCGGTCTGCGGCTCATGGCCGAAGAAACGGGCCCGCCAGATCCACGGCTTGCCCGGTGCAACGATTCTCGGAGTGACGACGATGCACTCGCGTTCCGCATAGGTGAAGTCGTGCCGGTCATACGAATGAAACGAGGACCGCTTCCCTGCGAACGGCGCGACGTCTGAACTATCAACGGCGGCGCAGATGGGCGTCACTGTAAAGATCGTCGCCAGTACGATAAGAATGTTTGCGAAGAAGGGCGAATGCGTCAGCGTGTTTATCTTCACCGTGCGTTCTCCTGACAAGAAGGGCTTCAGTGCTCGGAGCGGTCGTGCTCGACCCAGATCAGCGCGTCCGTATCGAATCCCAGCTCTTTGGCTCGCGCCGCGAGCATGTCCACGACAGATGGATCGAGCGACCGGTCCCGCGCGAGAATCCACAGATAGGACCGGCTCGGCCCACAGACCAGGGCGTACGAGTACTGGTCCCGATCCAACGCGATGATCACGTAGCTGCCATAGAACGGGCCGAAGAACGACACCTTCAGGTGTCCCGTTGTAGGTTCGCCGACGAAGTAGGCCTTGCCTTTGGCCTGCTTCCACTGATCTTTCCGCTTGTCATAGCCTTTGTTGAGCACGTTCACGCCACCGTCTTTTCGCATCGTGTACGTGGCCGAGACGTTGCTCAGGCCGCGCTCGAAGCTGTGGTCCAGACGAGCGATCTCATACCACGTGCCCAGATAGCGACTGAGGTCGAAGTCCTGCACAGGCCGGATGCCCGAAGGAGCGCCGGCACAGCCGGTCAGGACGGCGGGAGCCAACCACAACAGCCGCCCGAATATTCCAATGAGCCCCTTTGCTCTCATGGTTCTATCCCTGCCTTCTCAGGGCTCCCGCTCAGGTCGGAGGTTTCTCCAGCCGGATCGGAATCTCGCGATCGATGGTGCGAATGTGGACATCCTGCTGCGGGAAGGCGATCTCAACCCCAGCCTGGCGGAATGCGTCGTCGATGGCGAAGTTAATGTCGTGCCAGACCGCCAGATTGTTCTCGATGCCGGAGAAGTATACGCGCAGCTCGAAGTCGAGGCTGCTGGTGCCGAACCCCTTGAACAGGACGATCGGCTCCGGGTCCTTCAGGACCAGCGGATGGTTGCGCGCGATCTCGTACAGCAGTTGCTCGGCCTTTCGGATGTCGGAGCCGTAGGCGATCCCGACGGGAAAATCCCGTCGCAGCGTGTTGTCGGAGAGGGTCCAGTTGATCAGCCGGCCGGTGATGAACTCCTTATTGGGCACGATCAGCTCGCGCTGGTCCCACTTGCGGATCGTGGTCGCACGAATGTGGATCATGGTGACGCGGCCGGTGACGTCTCCGACCGTGACAATGTCGTCGACGCGGATCGGCTGCTCGAACAGCATGATCAGGCCGCTGATGAAGTTTGCAAAGATCTCCTGCAAGCCGAAACCGAGGCCGACCGTCATGGCGGCGATGAGCCACTGGACCTTGGACCAGCCGATGCCGAGTTCCGTGAAGGCCAGCACGACGCCGATCACCACGAGGAGATAGCGGCAGACCGTGATGATCGCGAAGCGAACGCCCCGGTCCAGAGGCAGGTGTCGCAGGACGGCGAGTTCCAGCAGGCCGGGCACGTTGCGGGCGATCAGGACGGTCAGGGCGATCAGGACCAGGGCCATCATCACGGCGCCGAGGGTGACGATTTCCTCGGGGCCGGCCTTGTAGAGCCGAAACCTTCCCAGTGCGGTCAGCGCCGGCAGGACGTCCTTCCAGATGTACCACGCGCCGAGCACCAGCAGAATGCCGGTCGCCGCCGCGATGAGCTTTCTGGTCTGCTGGGACATCTCGAAGATGGTCGGTTCGGGCTTGACCTTGCTCTCGGCCGTCTCGCCGGTGGTGGTCGATGCCGCCGTTGTATCCTGCGGGGGTTTCTGCTCGCTGGCGGCCCGGCGTCTGCGTCGTTCGAGCAGGGCCAGACGCCGCTGGGCAAGAGTCAGTCCGCGGACGAACATCGCACGAACCAACAGGGCCGCGAGGATCAGGCCGATCGTGCGCATCAACTTCGCATTGAGATGTCGGGCTCCATAGAGATAGCCCATGCCCGCCAGCGTTGCGAAGGACAACGGCGCCAGCAGGCACGCCGGATACCAGACAAAACGAAGGCGGTCCATCCAGCCTCCACGCCGCTGCTTCAACCAGGAATCCATCAGGGGTGCGGCAGGGTGCAGCACCCGCAGCAGAAGCACGGCCAGACCCGCCTGGCCCACGATGAAGACCAGTCGGCCGGCGGCGCCGTACCACGATTGGTCCGTCTGCTGGCTTCGCATCACCTGGGAGACGAACACGACCGGGATGATGAAAGCGAGAAACCACCGCAAATGCCGACGAAGCAGCGTCAGTGGCTCCTCGCGGATGCGGAAGTGCGCATGGGCCAGGCCATGGGGCATGGCCACGCCGCTCAGGAAGCTCAGGATGAACACAGCCGAGGCGACGCGGCCCAATCCGGCCGCCACCGCGCGGACGAAATCATCGATCGCCATGACCGACAGACGCCAGTGCGCCAGCAGGAGAAACATCGGCCAGATCGCCGCGAGCAGCGCGGTCAGCACCAACACCTCGACCGTCAGGAAGAAACAGTCGGTCTCGATCTGACGGACCTTGTCTGAGCTGGCCTGGATCCGATCGTGGATCCGGCGGCGAAACGTCACGACAGCCCCGGTCAGCGCGCCTATCAGGACGTAGATCATGGGGTTTGCCACCACGTCGTTCCAGATCGTGCGTGCAACCTTGTGCCAGTTCGCCGGAGACAGGAGCCACAGGATCGCTCGGGCAGCCTGTCCGAAATGGGACAGGCCCGGCGTGCGCTCGCTCTTGACCCACAGGACGTTGGCGTCGATGAAGGTGGAGAAGTCCTCGACGGTCTTGACGAGCAGCCGCTCGCTGCTGTCCAGACGGGCCAGCCGGGTTGCGTAATCCCAATAGTGGTCGGAGATGGCTCGCAGCAGCTTTCGCTGGTTCTCGTAGTAGTCCGTCGCCTCTCTTCGCACCGCTTCCCGCCGGGCCTGGCCGACGTTGGCATCGAACTTGGCGGTTACCTCCTCCAGTTCGTCTGTCAGATCACTCAACTCGGACCACTGCCTGTCGTACGCCATCGCCTGAAGTTGTGCCGAGACGATCTCGGCCGGGCGCTCCCGCATTCGCCGCTGGCGCTCGCCGACGTCCGGGAGCTTGTCGCGCTTGCCGAGCATCAGGATTCCCATCGAGTCGGTGACCCTGCCGGCCGTCTCGATCTGGCTGCGGATTTCGTCGAAGTCTTTCCGTATGGTTGCCAGGGAGGTGTCCACGGTCTCGGCGTATCGTGTGACGCCCTGGATCTTCGCCACCAGTTCCGCCTGGTGCTGGGCCAGCTCGGCATTCTTCTGGACGATCGGCTGAATCTCGGGCCGAGCCGATTTGCTCTGTTCCTGGGCGCGGAGGGCCTCGCTTTGGGCCGCCTGGGCGGCCTGCTGCCGCAAGCTGCTGACCTTGTTCTGCCAGAAGTCCAGCCGCTTCTGAGTCGCTGCCAACTGCCTCGCGGCCAAGTCCCGCCGAGCCGCAAGCAGGTCATTCGTCGTATCGTAGTACAGTAACTCCTTGGCGCTGGTGTTGAGCCGACTCTGGAGAGCCTCCTGCTCGGCCGCCAGGAGGGCCCGGTTGGCCCGGTCGGTTTCCGTTTCTTTCTCCTGGGCCGTGACGGCTGCGAGTGTCTTCTGAATCTCATCCAGGCGCTGTCTGGCGTTCTTCGATTCCTCGGGAATCTTGGTTTTTCGGTCGGCGCGTCTGCGGGGCTCGTCCTCGAGGTCTGCGGCAGTCTTCTTGGCTTCCTCCAGGGCGGTAGTCGCCTGTGCCAGAGCCTGCTCGGCCTGCGCTAAGGTCAGATCGGCAGCCACCTCCGGCATGGCGGCCGCCGGCTGTGCCAGAGATTTCCGGATTTCCTCCAGTGCCGGCGGAGCGTTCTTGACGGCCAGGTCGTATTGTTTGCCCTTCTCCGCCAGCTCACCGGCCAGCTTCAACTGGGCCAGGGCTCTGTCGTAGATCTCGGTCAGTCGGGTCTTGATGTCGTCGGCCAGTTCCTGCGAATCGGCGATTTGTTTCTTCCTCGCCGCAATATCCTCTGGGGTAATCCTGGGAGTGGCGGTAGCGGCCGCGCCCGGCAGGAGTGGGGCACTTGCGACCGTGTTCGGTTCATTCACTTCGGCCGGACCGCTGGGGGTTGCCTGTGCGGTCGCGGCGGCCAAGCCCGCCGACGCAGACAGCAGGAGGATCGCCGCCAGCGCCATCAGGCATACTGTCGCGGCTGCGGGTCTGTCCGTGTCCATCTTGGTCATATGAATCTCCGACCTTGTCGGCCCGGTCTTTCAGGTACGTCGGGGTGCATCGCGATCGGGAACCCTGTCTTTGACGTGCGCGATACCTGCAACGAAACCCAGTTCATCTTGCCAGGGCCTTAATGTACTTGTTCGCGTCCTGTCTGGACAGCAAAAACCCCTTCGGACAAGAGTGCCCAAGAGGCCCGTCGGCCCGTGGTTATGGGACGATGGAGGTGGCGGTTCAGGCGTTTGAACTGGAAACGGCCGAGGCGGAATGCTATAATAGATATGTCGGACGGAGGGGCGGGAGGGGACCGTTCTTCGGTGAGCGACCCAGCGGTTCGCCTGTGGCACGGAGGCCGGGTTGGTGCATGAAACGGGGGCTTGGGGTTTTGATGTACCTCGGAATGAATCCACACAGGACCACAGCAGGGGGTGATGTCGCCGTGTGGAAGGCGAACATTGTCGCGGGCCTGTTCATCGTTCTGCTGGTCGCGAGCCAGACACTCGGCGCCGATGCGGTGCTGCTCAAGAGCCGGCGTTTCATTCCCCAGTCGGGCTTGGGCGGTCTGCTGCCGGCACGGGAGGCCGCCGGCTCGGATACAATCCACGTGATCCTGCAACTAAACGCGATACCGACTGCCGAACAGCGGGAGGCCCTGACCCGGGCGCAGGTGAGACTGCTCTCGTACATTCCCCACGGCGCCTGGCTGGCGAGTCTGCCCCTGAGCGAGGCGGGACGGGTCGCGGCCATGCCCGAAGTCCGGGCCCTGGCCAAGATTGAGCCCCGGGACAAGATCGATCCTTCCCTGCGCGAGGGGGGCGTCAATGCCTGTTCGAAGGCCGATGCCGGCCGCGCCAGGCTGATTGCGACGTTTTTCGAGGATGCCGACCTTCGGGCGAGCGCAAGAATCATCGTCCAGCTTGGTGGACGTGTTCTCGGGAGCAGCCATGCAGACAACCGCATCCTACTGCTCCTTCCAGAGGACCGCATAGACGATTTGGCCTCGCACGACAGCGTCAAGTGGATCGATCAGCATTATGAGTCGGTCGACCTGAACGACGGAGTGAGGGCCGCGACGAACGTGGACCCGGTCCAGAGCTGGCCCTACGACCTGAGCGGTTCCGGTGTCATCGTCGGCCAATGGGAGTCACGCCATCCCGACGCCAATCATGTGGATCTGATCGGTCGGGTGATGAACATCGATGACGGCGCGCCGATAGGCGACCATGCGACGCTGGTGGCCGGGACGCTGCTGGGCGATGGGAGCCTGCTGCCCAGCCGCCGGTATCGGGGTATGGCGCCGGGCGCAACGCTCGTCTCGTTTCGCGCCTGGGACAACGTAGTGGAGCTGCGCGAGCAGTACGAACAAGCCGTGGGTTTATATGGCATCGACATCGCCAACAATTCCTGGGGTAAGGTCGAGTGGCACGTCTACAAAGATTACTGCGCGGCGCTGGATGCGATCGTGCGAGGCGGGCTGGGCAGACCAGTGTCGATCGTCTGTGCGGCGGGCAACGAAGGCGACTGGGCGACGATCACCTCGATGGCCGTGGCCAAGAACGTGATCTCGGTCGGGGCGACCAATTCGGACGACGGCTCGATCTGGTCGTGGAGCAACAAGGGGCCGACGGGGGATGGACGGATCAAGCCCGACGTGATGTCTCCCGGGTGCGAGGCACGCAGAGGCTGGAGCGTCTGGTCGACACTGCCTTCGAATCGCTATGGCTCCGGTTGTGGCACCTCGATGGCGGCGCCGTCGGTTTCGGGGATTCTGGCCCTGCTTCTGGAGGATTGGCGCAGCACGCGCGAAGCCGATCCGTTGCCCTCGACGCTCAAGGGAATTCTGATCCACACGGCGATGGACCTGGAGAATCCGGGGCCCGACTATTCCAGCGGGTATGGGGCGATCGATGCCAGGGCGGCGGTTGACGTGATCCGCGCCGATACACTCGACGAGGTCATCGTCGAGGATCGCATCATCTGGCCGCAGCAGGAGCACGTCTATACGCTCGATGTACTACCCGATCAGACGGAGCTGAAACTGACCCTGGTCTGGGACGATTTTCCCGCCGACCCGCTGGCGGCCCAGGCCCTGGTCAACGACCTGGACCTTGTGGTGACCGATCCCGATGGGCAGCGCCATTTCCCGTGGACGCTCGACCCGTCCGTGCCCCGGGAACCGGCTCGCCGCGACCAGGAGGACCACATCAACAACGTCGAGCAGGTTCACGTGGAGAACCCCATCGAAGGTTCCTGGCGGGTCACCGTACTGGGGGCACGTGTCCCGGAATGCGAGCAGACGTATTCCCTGATCGCAAGTCCAGGCCCGCTGGAGCCGATAATGCCTCCGGGGCCGGTCGCGCCGACGGCGGAGCTTGAACAGAAGACGGATTTCCGATATCATGATCGCTTGTCGAGATAGGATTCGCAGGAGGAAGGATTTCGGTATGAACAGGCTTGTTGCGTTGCTGGTCGTGGTGATGGCGGCCGTCCCCTGTCTGGCGAAGACCGTCTCCGTGGATGACGATGGTCCCGCCGACCATGCGACCATCCAGAAGGCGATCGATGATTCCTGGGACGGCGATGTCATCGTGGTCAGGCCGGGAACATACCGGGAACGGATCGTCTTCAACGGCAGGGCTGTGACCGTGCGCAGCCAGGCCCCGGACGACCCGACAGTAGTGCAGACCACGGTGATCGCCGGGCCATCCGGCTCCAGTGTCATCTTCGACTTCGGCGAAGGCGGCGACTCCGTGCTGGAGGGTTTCACGATCACCGGGCACGGCATCTTCTGCGTGGGATCGGCCCCGACGATAGCGAAGAACATCATCCGAGATTGCCAGGGCTCAGGCATAACCGGTCAGAACGATGCCGCGCCGACCATCGTGGGCAATACCATCGTCTCCAACGCGCTGGAAGGGATCTTCGCCTGCCATGGATCGATTCACGGCAACACCATCTCCTACAACAACGCCGGCGTCGCCTACTGCAACGGGTCGATTCGCGACAATGTGATCTCCTACAACGCCAGCGCCGGCGGGTTGTACTTCTGTGACGGTGAGATCGTCGGCAACAGGATTGTCGGCAACTACGCGGTCCCCGAAGGCGGCGGCCTCTACGCCTGCAACGGGTGGATCGAGAACAACGTCATTGCCGGCAATCGTGCGGAAGGCGAGGGCGGCGGGCTGTACAGTTGCACGCAACTGGTCTGCAACAACACGATCGTGGGCAACATCGCCGGCACCTACGGCGGCGCGATCAGCCGGTGCTCCGGGACGGTCTCCAACAATATCATCGCATTCAACAAAGCTCCGCTCACCGCCGGTGTCTTCGGTCCGTGCCTCAACTCCTACAACGCTTTCTGGATGAACGACGGCGGCAATTTCGGGGGCAATGCCGCGATGGGAGTCGGAGACGTCGTGGCGGACCCGTCATTCGCGGTCCATGGCCGATGGAGCGATCAAGGCACCGCCGCAACCGGCGACGACGTGTGGATCGACGGAGACTATCATCTCAAGTCGCAGGCCGGCCGATGGGACCCGCTGACACGCCAATGGGTCATCGACACCGAGACGAGCCGGTGCATCGACGCGGGCAACCCGACGTCGGAATGGTCGGCCGAGTTGTGGCCGCATGGCAGGAGAATCAATCTCGGCGCCTACGGCGGCACCGCCCAGGCCAGCATGTCACTGACCGACACCGGACACCCCGCAGACCTCAACCAGGACGGGCAGGTCGATTGGGATGATCTGGCCCGGTTCGTCACGATGTGGCCGGTCCAGGAAGACCTGCTCGCTGAAGACATGGATCGCAACGGTGTCGTGGACTTCCGTGATTTTGCGATCCTCGGAAAGGTCTGGCGGTCGGGTCCGCCCGTGCCGACGCCTCCCCTGCCCAATCCGATGACTTGGGCGACGGCGCCGTACGGGACCGGACCCTATTCGATCGCCATGGTGGCGACCACGGCCACGAGCACCGACGGGACCGGAGTGGAGTATTATTTCGAGAACTACCTGACCCCCGACATCAACAGCGGCTGGCGGACGTTCGCCGCCGGGCAGGACCCGCGATGGGAGCAGACGGGATTGCAGCCTGTGACCCTGTACTGGTACCGGGTCAAGGCGCGGAATCGGGGCAACCGACTGGAAACGGACTGGTCGGAGATCAGTCGCGCCGCCACATTGGCCGACGACACCGAAGCGCCGACGCCGAATCCGATGACGTGGGAGACCGAGCCTTATGGCGTTTCGTCGAACACGATCCGTATGACGGCCACGGAGGCCATCGACGCCAGCGGCGTCGAATACCAGTTCGATTGCACTTCCCATCCGGCCTACAGCAGCGGCTGGCAGAGCAGCCGGACCTACGAAGTGACTTTCGTGCCGCATGGACAGTACACCTTCCGCGTTCGAGCCAGGGACAAGTCACCCAACCAGAACACGACGCTCTTTTCCCTGTCCGTCACCGCCGACCTGCAGCCGCCGGTCCCGGACCCGATGGAATGGGCCTCCGAGCCGCGCGAAGTCAAGAAGGGCAGCACCAGCCTCAGCTATTATGCCGAGATGACCGCCTCCGAAGCAGTTGACGATGCGGCAGGCGTGGAGTACTTTTTCGAGTGCACGACGGAATCCGGGTTCAGCAGCAAGTGGCAGAGCTCGCGGCAGTACTCGGTCCTGATTGGACGCGCGAATCAGGGGCACCGCTTCCGTGTGAAAGCGCGGGACACCTCGCCCGGACACAACGAGACCGGTTGGTCGTCTGTGGTGATGGCCCGGTAGGGGCGGATCAGTATCTGCCCGTACCAGGTCTCTATTGCGGATTCGTTATGGGCCGGCCACACTGGGAACACTACTCGCATCCGGCGGACATGGGGATTCGCGGGTTCGGTCGAACCCGGGAAGAGGCGTTTGCCCAGGCCGCACTGGCGATGACCGCGATCATCACCGACCCGGCGAAGATTGAGCCTCGCAAGTCCGTGGTGATCGTCTGCGAAGACGACGATGATGAGATGCTCTTCTGGTACTGGCTCAACGCCGTGCTCTACGAGATGGACACGCGGAAGATGCTGTTCGGCCGCTTTGACGTCGGACCTGCCGAAGGCGGCCTTCGGGCGACCGCCTGGGGCGAAGAATTGGATGCCACCAGGCACCAGCCGGCGGTCGAGGTCAAGGCGGCCACGTACGCAGACTTGAAAGTGGAACGCGATTCCCAGGGTATGTGGATCGCCCAGTGTATTGTGGATGTCTAAGGAAGGAGAAGTCGCGGCATGTATGCCGAGAAGCTCCAGCGCCGTAGCGACTGCGCATGGTCCATCGAACCATTCGGTCCCATGCAGGTTCCCGTCGTTGTATTTGCGGACAAGCCCCTGATCGATGCGATGGACGAGCAGGTCTATGCGCAGGCGGCACATGTGGCAGCCCTGCCGGGCGTGGTTCGTGCGTCGTATGCGATGCCCGATGCGCACTGGGGCTATGGCTTTCCCATCGGAGGTGTGGCCGGCTTCGACGCCGAGCAGGGCGGCGTGATCTCGGCCGGCGGCGTCGGCTTCGACATCGCCTGTGGGGTGCGCGCCCTGACAACCGGCCTGACGTATGACGAGGTCGAGCGCTGCAAAGACCAGCTCGCGACGATGCTGGCCCATCGCATCCCGGCCGGTGTCGGCAGCCGAGGCCAACTCGAACTGTCGGCCGGCGAGATGGACGACATGTTGTGCGGCGGAGCGCATTGGGCGGTCTCGCGAGGCTACGGCGCGCGGGAAGACCTCGCTCGCATCGAGGAAAACGGCCGGATGGCCGGCGCCCAGCCGCGATTTGTCTCCGATCACGCCAAACAGCGGCAGAGGGACCAGGTCGGCACGCTCGGTTCGGGCAATCACTATCTGGAGGTCCAGCGCATCTCGGCCATCTATGACGCTGCGACTGCCGAGGCGTTCGGGCTGCGTCTGAACGACATCGTCGTGATGATCCACTGCGGCTCTCGCGGCTTGGGCCATCAGGTCGCCACCGACTTCCTGCCCCGCATGGTCAAGGCGGCCAAGAGCGAGGGGATCGAGCTGCCCGAGAAGGAACTGGCCTGCGCACCGATCCAGTCCGATCTGGGCCGGCAATACTTCGGCGCCATGAACGCGGGCATCAACTGCGCCGTGGCCAACCGGCAGGTCCTGACCCATCTGGTCCGCCAGGTGTTCGCCGATCTCCTGCCCAAGGCCGAGGTCAAGCTGCTCTACGACGTCTCGCACAACACCTGCAAGGTCGAGGAACACCTGGTTGACGGCAAGCCCAGAAGGCTCTACATCCATCGCAAGGGGGCGACCCGCGCGTTCGGACCGGGCCATCCGGCGCTGCCGGCGGACTTGCAGCAGACCGGCCAGCCCGTCCTGATCGGCGGGACGATGGGGACAAGCTCGTATGTCCTGGCGGGCACGCAGATGGGCATGGAGCTGTCGTTCGGCTCCTGCTGCCACGGGGCGGGCCGCGCCATGAGCCGCAAGCAGGCCACGCAGCGATGGCATGGCAAAGACGTTGTCACGCACCTTTCGCAGAAGGGCATCGTCGTCAAAGGCGCTTCGCTACGGGGTGTTGCCGAGGAGGCCCCCGGCGCGTACAAGGATGTTACCGCCGTTGTTGACGCCACCGAAAAGGCGGGTCTGGCCAAGAAGGTCGCCCGCCTCGAGCCGCTGATCTGCGTCAAGGGGTAGATGCGCCTTCGCAGGTTCGGTGTTGGTTGACACTCCACGATCGCATTGCATTCCTGCGCGGCGAAGACCGGGGGATTGTGCTTGAATGGAACGGACGGGGGGAACGATCAGAACCTCTTTGCAGATGTGTGGTTACGGCGCGGGTCTGCCTGCCGGGAACGCACAGAGAACGAACAGGGAACGAACGAGGAACGACTATCAAGAATGATAAGAATGAGAAGAATGAAAAGAAGTGCCCCTTTCGGGTCTTGACTGATGAGGGTGGCCAGGGATATGAGAGTGTTCACAGTGATGCCGTAAGGTGTTCCGTTCGTAGTGGCGTCGCAAGACGCTGCTCTCAAGAGCAGGCATGGCCTGACGGGCACACTGCAAACGGTGCTTGAAGGGAGCGGACCGGTGGGTTAGAATCCTTTCTTGCGGCCGGCAGGCTACAGGCCGCACCGCCGCTGGGAATGAAAGGAGCGCCACCATGCAGATACGTCCATCCTCGCGAACAGCAGTTTTCTCATTCCTTGTGCTCTTCTGTCTGCTGTTCGGCACGCGGGCGTCCGCCGGCGAACCGCTGGCGACGTTCACCGTCCGGGCGGGCGAGCACACCCGCGTGGATACGCCGGTGTCGGCGCCGCTGGTCGGGCTGACCGATGTCTCGTCGCTGCGACTCGAGGAGATCAGGGGATCGCAGCGCGTCGCGGTGCCTGCCCAGGTCGAGGCCGGACCGACCCCGAGGCTGTGGTGGGTGCTCCGAGGCACGACGCCGGCCGGCCAGAGCCGCGTCTTCGAACTGGTGCGTGGCGAACCGGCGACGGACGGCCTGGTTACAGCGGTCATGGGTGATAAGGCCCTGGACCTCCAAATGGGCGGCGCCGGCATCCTGCGCTACAACCACGCCGTGGTTCCGCATCCGAAGGACATGGGGCGCATTCCGCAGGAGCGCTGGTCCCTCTACGACCGCAGCGGTTTCATCCACCCGCTCTGGTCCACCAAAGGCTCGGTGCTGACCGAGATCCATCCGGCCGACCACATCCACCACATGGGGCTCTGGATGCCCTGGACCCACACGCACTTCGAAGGCAAGATGGTCGATTTCTGGAACGTCGGTGACGGGACCGGGACCGTCCGCTTCGCGAAGTACCTCTCGACGACCGAGGGCCCGGTGTTCGGCGGCTTTCAGGTCGAGCAGGAGCACGTGGCCCGCAAGACGAGCAAGGGCGAGCAGGTGATCCTTGATGAGGTCTGGGACGTCCGCGCGTTCAACGTGGGCGGGCCGGACAAGGGCTACTGGCTGATCGACTTCAAGTCCACGCAACGCTGCGTCGCGGATGAGCCGCTGATTCAGGATGAGTACCGTTATGGCGGACTCGGCTTCCGCGCCACCTCGAAGTGGAAGGGTGAAACGGCGGCCTACCTGACCAGCGAGGGCAAGGGCCGCGACGGCCACGCCACCCGCGCCCGCTGGTGTGACACGTCCGGCAAGATCGACGAATGGGAAGGCGTCACGTTCTACAGCCATCCGCAGAACTTCCAGCATCCCGAGCCGATGCGGATCTGGCCGGAGCCGGACAACTATGTGTTCTTCAACTTCTGCCCGTCCCAGGCCGGTCCCTGGGAGATGAAGCCGGGCGAAGACCACGTCTTCCGCTATCGGATGTACGTCCACCAGGGCAAGGTTGTGGTGGCCGACGCCGAACGCATCTGGAACGACTATGCCAACCCGCCGCAGGTGGACGCGGTGTTCCGCCGGCCGGCCAACGCGGTCACGCTGTTCGATGGAACGGACTTCTCACAGTGGCAGCGGGACGGCGGCGGTGACATCCGCTGGACGCTGGCCGATGGCGCGATGCAGATCGTCCCGGGCAGCGGCAGCATCGTGACGAAGGAGCCGGTCGGGGATTTCGCGATGCACATCGAGTTCAAGACGCCGCAACTGCCGCCCGATGTGACAGGCCAGGGTCGTGGCAACAGCGGCGTCTACATCCAGCGACGCTACGAGCTTCAGATTCTCGATTCCTATGGCCTGGAGCCGCAGTTCAACGAATGCGGCTCGATCTATCGCTTCAAGGCGCCCGACCGCAACCTCTGCAAGAAGCCGGGCGAGTGGCAGAGCTACGACATCCGCTTTCGCGAGGCCCGCTGGGACGGCGACAAGAAGATCGCCGACGCCCGCATCACGGTCTACCACAACGGTGTGCTGATCCATGACGACGTCGCGATCCCGAACAAGACCGGCGCCGGCCGGCCCGAGGGCCCCGAGCCGCTGCCGATCCTGCTCCAGGACCACGGCAACGCCGTGGCTTTCCGCAACATCTGGATCGCTCCGCTGGATTGATGATCGACGATTGACGATTGGGCCAACCGGAGTGGCTGCCGTCTCTGAGGAGGCTATTCGAGTTTCGGTTTGCCACGGGCGCCGTGCCAGATTCTCAGGATGTGGATGGCGTCTCGCCGGCTATCTACCCGGCAGATGACCCGGCAAGCCATTTCTTGAGGCTTTCCTTGACTTCGTCGTGGGCAACGACCTTGCCTGTCCTGACGTCGGCCAGGCCCTTGTCGATCGCGCTCAGGAAGCGGACACGCTCTTCGATGTCCTCCCAAGCCGCCGAGTCCGGCAGTTCCCGAATCGTCTTGATCGCCGTGTCCTTGCTCGTCATACCATTGTTCTACCCACGCTGGATCGGTCACGCAGGCCGGTTTGCCCGTACCTTCGTCGGATCCGCCTCTCTGGATTCAGCAAGCAGTGCAACTCAGTTCGGTCTCCACGTGAGCATGGCCTCCCCCAATATTCGCCCGGCATGCGGAAGAGGTGGGTGCTCTGCTTCTGCAGGTCAACTCTTGACTCTTTCAGCGTTTGCCCCCGCAGATGTTATCCACTTGGCAAATGTGTCAAGGGTGACAGCATAGAATTTCTGCTGGCCAGCAGGCTTCCACAGGATTGTGGATGGTTTCACACGGATTGTCCCGATCATCGGTCGCCTCGGTTTTTGGTCCCAGCACCTTGGCTTCGAGGTGCGGCGGCTGCTCCAACCTGTTGATATAGCTTGGCGTTTCCTGTCCTCTCAATTCTGCAAGTGAACAGTCGGTACGATCAATGGCTCAGAACGGCGTCTTACGGAATGCACATTTCTGCCCGGATAGGACGTCTCGTCCATACTTGACGCAATGATTCATAGCCGAGCCGTGGACGTGGTCCTCGAAACTCGTCTTCGCAATCGAGGATTACGCACGACTTCGTGCCGCCGAATTCGGGGCCTCGCAGACCTCTGCCTATCATTTGCTCATACAGCACTCCGCTCACTGTCGGCCTGGCGACAACGATATGCGTCACACGCGGTGCATCGAATCCTGTTGTCAGGACCTGACAATTGCAGAGGACACGAATCTCTCCGCGTTTGAACTCGGCGACTGTCTGGCGACGCGTGACATCTCTTGTCTTACCCGTCAGCACCGCTGCTGGCACTTGTTCCCGACGCAACAGGAATGCCATATGCTCGGCATCGCGTACACTTGGTCCGAAGTATAGAATTGAATTGCCTGAGTCCTTGCCAAGAGGCAGAAGATGCTCGAGAATCATAAGTCGGCGGTCGAGGTTGTCGGCCCGCGACGCCATGATGCGGTCTACACGTTCGATATCTTCCTCGTCAACTTCATCGTCCGGAAAGACATCCGGTATACGCATGATCGTACGTGTGTGGATCAATCTGGGGTCGGGTCTCGCCAATATGCCCATTTGGCGTAGCTGCTCCAGTCGCTCAGACGGATCATCGCCAAGGGTGCGAATCGGCTCGATGAGTTCGCCGAAGATGTCCCTCAAGTCGCGAGTGCCCCCTTCCGGGTCATCATTGAAGTACTCCATCCGGAATGGGGTCGCCGTCAGACCAGCCACGGAGACGTGACGCTCTGAGGGTAGGAGATCTCGCAGGATACGCCGGTACATTGGTGCGGCGGCACGATGAGCTTCGTCGATTAGAAGCACACTCAACGATTCCCTCAATCCCTGAAGGACAGGCGCACCGCCTTCCACGCGATCATCGAGAAGATTGGCAATTCGCTGGGGAGTGGAAATTAGCACCGTCGGCCGCCCGACAATCTCCTGAAGTGTTGAACCGTGCTTGATGAGATCCTGCGTGTAGCGTCCCCAGAATCTTACAAGCAGCAAAGGGCAGACGTTCTTCGAGTTTATCCAGACCTGGTGAAAGCACTCGCATGCTTGCTCGCACAGTTCTTCCGTGTGTGCAAGCCAGAGGACAGCGGCTTCCGCAGCAGTCTGGCCGACGACATCGTAGCGTTTGGTGAGTACGTCGCGAATGCTCTCTACCGCTACCCGAGTCTTGCCTGCGCCTGTGGGCAAGGTCACGATGGCGCGTTGGCCTCGATTCTCCAGCACACGATCCAATTGCTCTTTGACGTCTTTTTGGAAGGGCTTTAATTCCTTCAGATCGAATCTACCCTCCAGGTATTCATAATCGCACAGTGCCTCGGGAGCCGGAATGCCGACCAGTTCACGGGGAAACCCGGTTCTTGCCACGAACTCGGCGGCCGCCCCTTTTCCCGGATGCCACCTCTTGGGGTAGTTGACCCTGCACGCAGTTGCAATGTGCTTTCGAATCTCGGGATCACAGAACAGGTCGACACCGTGTTGGAGGACCAAGGCCGCGGCCAGCCCCGTCTTGGTGGCGCTGTCTTTGCCTATTTCTCTGCTTCTGAGGCGCCGCACAGGGAATCGCAGATCTCCCAAGAGGGCTTCGATTTGATCCCTTGTGAGCAGCTCGGTGAGTCGTTCGACTGATTGCCTCTCCCATTCTGTTCTGAGCAGGACCCGCTCATCCGAATGCTCAGGCGATGATCGCCCCCGCTGGTCATGAATGTTGAAGCCGCCGGTTCTCTTCGGGCCCTTCTGTATTCTGCGGTCGGAGGCAAGGACCCGTCTCTGCAATTCAGGGTACTGGTCCTCTCTCAAGTCCCAGATTTCCATGATGTTGCTCTTGGCAAGGTGGCCCTGCTCCCAGACCATCTTTATGACTTCCGCGACTACGTGGTCATCAAGCATATGGCGGCGCTCTCATCAGCCTGTGTGATGTATGGCAATCCCTCGCTTGCGTCTGCGTCCTATATCGCGCTATCGGCCGCAGAGGTGGGTGACTTGAGAAGAACTGGGAAAAACAGATGCGAGAAGCGTGGGGGCGGGATGCGGAAGGGCGTCGCCGGTGGCCGGTCTTGTCAGATTCGGCTCAGGATTGGGCTTATGATGCGTTCGGCGAGGCGATGCCGCCGATCACGACGTACTTGACGTCATGTCGCTGAAAGGACCTGAATACGTCCTGCAACCGGTTGAGCACCTTTACGCTCCTGGAGTGCGGGATTGACGGTCAACGCCAGATCGGTGAAACAGCAGAGCATCTCCATCCGTTCGGAAAGCGGCAGAGACTGGAACCAGCGGGCCTTCGCCTCCATGCTCTCCTCACGGCGGTCGTGCGTGACAGTGGCCTGCATTGTTGTGCTCTTCTCGACCAGATTGTGTTCTCCCGGCCTGATACCCATTGCCACCATCATGTTAACACACGTCCGCGCGAATCAACCACTCTTAAACACACTCCACCTGTGTGGGCGCGGCACCGGCTGGGTGTGCTTCCTGTTGGTGGCCTCTTTTCGTTGGATTCGATTGCGTGCCGGGGCTATGATGCGCTTCGCCGGGCGGTGGGTTGCGCGCCGGTTGCGGTCGTCAGAACGTCGGGAAAGGGGTACATCCGATGAAGAGGCGGATTTGTCTATCGGGGGCGTGTGGGCTGGTGCCGCCGGCACCGTGCCGGTCATCAAAGCCAAGTACGATATCGCCGAACTGACGGGACCGCCCACGTCTGAGAAGGCGGTCATTGCGGCGTTTTTCACAGCAAAGGGTGATACACTGTACGCGATCTGTCCCCGCTGGCCTCAGAACGAGATGGTTCTGAAAGATATCGACGTTTCCTCGGACGCGACTGTAACGATGCTGGGCGTGGCGCAACCCTTGCACGGGCGGTAGTCCGGCCGCGACGTGGTGGTCCAGGTCCCCACTCTTTCCGCAGACGAAACGCCCGGTGAGCACGCGTATGTGCTCCGATTGACACAGGTTAGGTAGGTTTTATTGGTCCCTGTTGGAGTGGGATTTGCCGGGAATTTGCGTTTGCCACGGTTGTTGCCGCCGGTATAATGATTGCCTTTGGCGTAGCCAGGGAGGGCCGGTGCCAGTCTTGTTTGAGGTCAGTTCGGCAATGGAGAACACGCACGTCGAGATGCTCGCGATCGGCCAGACCGCAATAACCAGAGGACCGTAAGCGTTCTTTCCCGGAGAAAGGAATCGCTCTGGAAAGGGCTCCAAACTGAACCACAAAAGGAGGTTACGAGATGGCTAGACCTGTCACACTGTTCACGGGGCAATGGGCGGACCTGCCGCTGGAGACGCTGGCGAAGAAGGCGGCCGCGTGGGGATACGATGGATTGGAACTGGCCTGCTGGGGCGACCACTTCGAGGTGGAGAAGGCCCTGGCCGACGATGGATACTGCAAGGCCAAGCGCGCGATGCTGAAGAAGCACGGCCTGGAGGTGTTCGCGATTTCGACACACCTGACGGGCCAGTGCGTCTGCGACAACATTGATGAGCGACACAAGTCGATCGTTCCCGAGAGCGTCTGGGGTGACGGCAAGCCGGAGGGCGTGAAGAAGCGGGCGGCCCAGAGTGTAATCAACGCGGCCAAGGCTGCCAAGAAGCTCGGCGTCAAAGTCGTCAACGGTTTTACCGGCAGCTCGATCTGGCACCTGGTCTATTCCTTCCCCCCGGCGCCGCCGGCGATGATTCAGGCCGGCTACGACGACTTCGCCAAGCGTTTTCTGCCGATCCTCGATGCGTTCAAGGCGGAGGGGATCAAGTTTGCGTTGGAAGTGCATCCCACAGAAATCGCGTTCGACATCGCCTCGGCCCAGCGGGCGCTCGAAGCGGTCAAAGGACATGAGTGCTTCGGCTTCAACTACGACCCCAGCCACTTCGGCTACCAGGGCGTGGACTACGTCAAGTTCATCCGTACGTTCTCCGATCGCATCTTCCACTGCCACATGAAGGACGTCTGGTGGGGACATGGAGACGGGACGGTCGGTGTCTTCGGCGGCCATACCGAGTTCGCCGATCCGCGCCGCTACTGGGATTTCCGCTCGATCGGCCACGGGGACATCAATTTCGAGGAAATTATCGTCGCGCTGAACGACATCAACTACCAAGGTCCGCTCTCCGTCGAATGGGAAGACAGCCGGATGGATCGCGAGCACGGAGCCCAGGAGGCGTGTGCGGCAGTCAAGAAGTTCGACTTCAAGCGTTCGGCGATCGCATTCGACGCCCAGTTCGACAGATGATCGAAACCGACTTCCGCAAGGCCTGGACCTCATAGAGGTCCAGGCCTTGACGGTTGCAGGAGAAGCAGGATAAGCATCCGGCGCGGCGGAGTCCGGCGCCAACTTGCCCGGAGGGTGGTTACGGCATCCGGCGTGTATCCATCCCGAGACCAACGCGATCCCGACCGATCCGGTTGCGACGTTCCTGTGGGGGCCGGGCGGCGTGACGTCGGCGGTGTCCGTTCGATGCACCGAGAATCAGGGGCAGTTCAATGACACGAGTGGGCATGGATCGACGCGATTTCATTAAGCGGGCCGCCGGCACGGTTGCGGCGGCAGCGTTTCCCTGTGTGGTTCCTTCATCTGTGTTTGCGCAGGGCGGGCAGACGCCTCCGAGCGAGCGGATCACGTTGGGGTTCATCGGCTGCGGCAAGCAGAGCCAGCATCTGACGCGGTCCTTTCTGAACTCTCCGGGCACGCATGTGGTGGCCGTCTGCGACGTCGACAAGCTCAAGCTGGCGCGCAACAAGAAGATCGTCGAGGACCATTACGCCAATGCCAGCGGCGCGTCCTATAAAGGCTGTGATACCTATGGTGATTTCCGTGACCTGCTGGCCCGCGGCGACATCGACGCGGTGGTCATCTCCACACCCGATCACTGGCACGCCATCAACGTCATCGAGTCGTGCAGAGCCGGCAAGGAGATCTACTGCGAAAAGCCGCTTTCGCAGACCGTGGCCGAGGCGAGGGCGATGGTCAACGCGGTGCGGGAATACGACCGGGTCTTTCAGACCGGCAGCATGCAGCGTTCCGACTGGCACTTCCGCCTGGGCTGCGAGCTGGTGCGCAACGGATACATCGGGCAGCTTCAGCACATCACCGTCGGCATCGGCGGTCCGCCCGAGGACCGGCCCCTGGCGGCGCAGCCGGTGCCGGACTACCTTGACTGGGACATGTGGCTCGGGCCCGTGCTGTGGCGCCCTTACAATGAGGAACTCGCGCCGCCGATCAGCTTCGACGGCTTTCCGAATTGGCGATACCACAGCGAGTTCGGCGGGGGCGGCATGACCGACTGGGGCGCTCACCACTTTGATATTGCCCAATGGGGCCTGGGGATGGACGAGAGTGGACCGGTCGAGATCATTCCGCCCGACGGCAAGGACTACAAGGTGCTCACGTACAGATACGCCAACGGTGTCACGATGGTCCGCGACAGCGCCAACGGCGTGCTGTTTACCGGCACCGAAGGCAAGGTGGAGACCAACCGAGGCCATTTGAAGACCTGGCCGGACGAACTCAAAGACGTCAAGCTTCGCGCAGAGGAGATTCACCTGTACGAATCCAGCAATCATTATGTGGACTGGCTCGATGCGATCCGCAAACGCAGCAAGCCGATCTGTGACATCGAGACGGGGTGCCGTTCCGTGACAGTCTGCCACCTGGGCAACATCGCCTACAAGCTGCAACGGCCGCTGAAGTGGGACCCGGCCCGCGAGGTGTTCGTCGGCGACGATGAGGCCAACCGCCTTCTGTCGCGCGCCTATCGCAGTCCGTGGCGCCTTTGATCGAGCAGGTGGCGTCTGTGTTTTGTGAGAACAGTGAGGAGCAACGAGTATGATCAACAGACGTGTGTCGCGTCGTCGGTTTCTGGGGGCGACGGCCGGAGTGGTGGCATTTCCATACATCGTGCCTTCGTCGGTGTTTGGCGCCGGAGCCCCGAGCGGGAAGATCACCATAGGGTGCATCGGCGTCGGCTCGCAGGGCATGGGCAATATGAATGGTTTTCTCGAGAAGAACGACGCGCGGATTCTCGCTGTCTGCGACGTGGACCGGCGACATCGGGATGCGGCCAAGCGGAGAGTCGACGAGAAGTACGGCAACCATGACTGTGCGACGTATCACGATTTCCGCGAGCTGATCGCCCGCGACGACATCGACGCGCTGTCCCTGGCCCTGCCGGACCACTGGCATTCCATTCCGGTTATCATGGCGGCGCGGGCCGGCAAGGATATGTACGGCGAGAAGCCGCTGGCGAGGACGATCCACGAAGGCAAGATGATGGTTGAAGCGGTGCATCGCTACGACCGGATCTGGCAGACCGGAAGCTGGCAGCGCTCGCAGGAGAATTTCCATCACGCCTGCGAGCTGGTCCGCAACGGGCGGATCGGCAAGGTTACGCGCGTGGAAGTGGGCCTGCCCACGGGTGGCGCCACCGGCAATCCCCCGGTTTCGCCGGTTCCGGAAGGGCTGGACTGGGACTTCTGGCTGGGACCGGCGCCGTGGCGGCCGTTCATGAAGTACGGGGGCAACGCCCCGCACTGGGACTGGCGCTGGATCATGGATTATTCCGGCGGGCAGCTCACCGACTGGGCGGGCCATCACGTCGATATCGCGCACTGGGGCCTGGGCCTGGAAGACACCGGCCCGATCGAGATCGAGGGCAAGGGCGTCTATCCGACCGACGGCATCTACGACGTGCCGACCGAGTACAAGTTCACGTGCAGGTACGCCAACGGCGTCGAGATGGTCGTCGCCAGCGATAAGCTTGTGCCCAAGGGCATGGGGACGGTATGGTACGGCGAGAAGGGTTGGATCCACGTGGACCGCGGCCGGCAGGCGACGAACCCGCCGGAGTTGTGGAATGAGAAGATCGGTCCCGGCGAGATTCGCCTCTATGAGAGTCGCGACCACCAGCAGAACTTCCTCGATTGCGTCAAGACGCGCAAGAAGACGATCACGCCGATCGAGGTGGCGTATCGGTCGATCAGCGTCGGACACCTTGGGGAGATCGCCATGCTTCTGGGCCGCAAGGTCCAGTGGGACCCGGACAAGCAGGTGTTCGTCAACGACGACACGGCCAATCGGATGCTGTCGCGCCCCATGCGGGCCCCGTGGCATCTGTAGAAGAAGAACCGCAAGGTCCGCCGGTCCGTGAGGACGAGGTCGCGGGCCGTGGAGACGAACCAACGAAAGGAGCAGATATGATGTACCGATCGAGGACGGCAAGAAGGGCGCTGGGCAGTGGGCTGAGCGTGCTGCTGATGGCCACGTGCTTGTCGGCGGCGACGCAGGGGCTCAAGGACCCTTCCGCGGAGGAAGTGCAGAAGATCGAAGCGGCGATGCCTGCTCAGGCGGTGGTCGAGCCGGCCACGCCGCGCAAGATTCTCGTGTTCAACCTGTGCCAGGGGTTCAAACACAGCTCCATCCCGTACTGGATGAAGGCGCTGGAGATCATGGGCCGCAAGACCGGAGCCTTCTCTGTGGTGTTCAGCGAGGATCTCAACGATTTCAATGCGGAGAATCTCAAGCAGTTCGATGCGATCTGTCTGAATAACACGACGCAGCTCAAGCTGAATCCGAAGAACACGCCGCAACTGTGCGAGAGCTTGATGGGATTCGTCAAAGGCGGCAAAGGCCTGATCGGCATTCACGCGGCCACCGACAATTTCTATCAGTGGCCCGAGGCGCAGGAGATGATGGGCGGCACGTTCAGCGGGCATCCCTGGACAGGCGAAGGGACCTGGGCGTTCAAGATTGACCAGCCCGACCATCCGCTCATGCTGCCGTTTGGAGGCAAGGGCTTCAAGCTCAAAGACGAGATCTACCGAACCGAGCCGCCGCTGTACTCCCGCGAGAAGCAGTTGGTGCTGATGAGCCTCGATCTGAGCGACGAGGCCACGGCCAAGAGGGCGGAGAAGCCCACGGATGTCGACACGGGAATATCCTGGATCAAGACGTGGGGTCAGGGACGCGTGTTCTATTGTTCGTTGGGCCACGATCATGCCGTGACCTGGACGCCGGCAGTGCTGGAACACTACCTGCGGGGAATCCAGTTCGCGTTGGGTGACCTCAAAGTCGATACGACACCGAAACCGGCAGGCAGTTCATCAGGAAGGGGTTCACAGATGGATCAGCTCTTGGAGAAGGTCAAGACATATGAATTCGGGGACAGCCGCGAGGCGCTGACAACCCTCAGTGAGATGATTCGTCAGGCATACGGCAAGGCAGACGAACTGAAAAGCATCGAGCAAGGACTCCTGGGCGTGCTGCAGTCCGATGCGAAATACGCCGGCAAGCAGTATGTCTGCCGCGAGCTGAGCATTATCGGGACGGAGCAGTCTGTTCCTGTGCTGGCGACGATGCTGACCGATGAGAAGCTCTCCGACATGGCGCGCTACGCCCTGGAGCGCATCCCGGGTGAAGCAGCGGACAAGGCGTTGTTGGCGGCGGTCGCGAAGGCGGAGGGCAAGGCCCGGATCGGCGTGGTCAACTCCCTGGGCGAGCGCGGCTATCGCGGTGCGGTCTCCGACATCGGCAAGTTGGCAACCGCTTCGGATCCGTTGCTGGCCGGCGCGGCGATCAGTGCGTTAGGCAAGATCGGCGGCGCCGATGCCGCAGGCGTGCTCACGCAGGTCAAAGACACGGCCCCCGACGCGCTGAAGATGGTTGCGTACGATGCGTGCCTGAAATGTGCGGACCAGATGGTAGCCGAGGGCGACAAGGCCGGCGCGCTGAAGATGTATCGCGAATTGAACAAGGCGGGCGTACCGCAGTTGGTCCGCACCGCGGCCCTTCGCGGCATGCTGAGTGCCGCCGGCAGCGGGAACAGGTAAGGGCTCTGCCGACGCCGTCGGGAGACTGCTCCGATGGCGGTAGTCTCGGGCGCTCGAGCAGGAGACGATCCGGCTTTTGGTTTGGGAAGGGATAGATGAGGTTGTCGGCGACAAGACTTGGCGCGATGCTCGTAGTGGGGATGGCGTGGTTCGCCGTACCGATCGGTATGGTTGCGGCTGGCGAGACCAACCAGGAGGTGATTGACCTGGTGATGGGCGAGCTCCGGAGCGGCGATCCGGAGCGGCAGGCCGGCGCGATCGCCATCGTGCGCGATATCCCGGGCGAGGCGATCACCCGGTCGCTGGCCGAGGAACTTCCGAAGCTTTCGCCGGCGGTTCAGGTGCAATTGCTTTCTGCTCTGGCCGATCGAGGCGATGTGACGGCATTGCCTGCCGTCATCGAGGCGACCCAAGCCCAGGACGAATCGGTCCGTGTGGCGGCGCTGCGGGCGGTCGGGCCGTTGGGCAGCGTCAAAGACGTGCCCCTGTTGGCTCAGCGTGCCGCGACCGCACGCGGGCAGGAACAGAAAGCGGCCCGGGACAGTCTCTACCGTATGCGGGGCTCGGACCTGAACACCGCGATCCTCAGCCACCTTGCGGCCGCCGAACCGGATGTCAAGGTCGAACTGATCCGTGCAATCGGCGAGCGCAACATCGTTGATGGAGTGACCTCGCTGCTGCAGGCGGCGACCGACGAGAATCGCAAAGTGCGTCTGGAGTCGCTGAAGGTTCTGAGGGTGGTTGCCGCTCCGAACGATCTGCCGGCCCTGGTGAACCTGACCGTGAATCTGACGAACGAGTCGGATCGCAGCGAAGCCGAGAAGACCGTGGCGGCCGTTGCCCACAAGATCGAGGATCCCAATCGGCAGGCGGCGTCTGTGCTGGCGGTGCTGCCCGGCGTCGAGGAGACCGGCAAACGGGCGTCGCTGCTTCGCATCCTCGGTCGGATCGGCGACAACAGTGCGTTGCCGGCCCTGCGGGCGGCCCTGACCAGCCGGGAGGCGGTGCTTCAGGATGCGGCGATCCGCGCGCTGGCGGACTGGCCGACGCCGGAACCGCTCAACGATTTGCTCAGGGTCGCGCAGACCTCAGAGAACCCCGTGCACAGAGTAGTGGCGCTGCGAGGCTTTGTCCGCCTGCTTGGTCTTGCGAGAGATCGGTCTGCCGAGGAGAGCACGGAGTTGTACAAGGAGGCGATGGCGCTGGCGCCCGACGCGAACGAGAAGAAACGTGTGCTGGCCGGCCTGGGGGATGCCGGGACGCTGCCGGCCCTGCAAATGGCCTCTCAGTATCTGGACGACCTGTCGCTTCAGGCCGAGGCCGAGTCGGCCGTCGTCAGAATCGCCGAGAAGATTCACCAGCAGCACCTGCAGCCTTGCCGGGAGGCCTTGGCGAGGGTGATCAAGGGCACCGGGAACCAGACCCTGCGTGAGGAGGCACAGAGCCTAATCGACCGGATGCGGACTCCGTGACGGTCGCGGTATCGGGAGGTGGTCTTCCGGGTGAGGGACGGAATCCGTGGATTCGTGTTCTCACCGGCACGATGTTCCGGATCGATCCAGAAAGGGACAGGATAATGAAGAAAGTCAGTACGAACGGGCCGCGAGGCAGGCTTTCCCGCCGCGATTTCGTGGGGACGGCGGCCGCGGCCATGGCGGCCGTGACATTGGTGCCCCGCCATGTCCTGGGGGGAGCGGGCAATACGCCGCCGAGCGAGAAGCTCAATATCGCCGGCGTCGGGATCGGCGGCATGGGCCAGAACAACATCCACGCGTGCGAAACGGAGAACATCGTCGCGCTGTGCGATGTGGACTGGACGTACGCGGAAAGCGTCTTCAAGAAGTACCCGAACGCCAGGAAATGGAAGGATTACCGCAAGATGCTCGACGAGCAGAAGGATATCGATGCGGTAATCGTCGCGACGCCCGACCACACCCACGCGGTGGTGGCGATGGCCGCGATGCAGCGGGGCAAGCACGTCTACGTGCAGAAACCGCTGACTCGCACGGTGTATGAAGCGCGCATGCTGACGGAGGCGGCGCGGAAGTACAAGGTCGCCACGCAGATGGGCAACCAGGGCCATTCGAGTGAGGAAGTGCGGATGGTCTGCGAGTGGATTCAGGACGGTGCGATCGGCGACGTTTACGAAGTGCACTGCTGGACGAACCGTCCGGTGTGGCCGCAGGGCCTGGACCGACCGAAAGAGACGCCGCCCGTGCCCGACGGGTTGGACTGGGACCTTTGGATCGGTCCGTCGCCGATGCGGCCGTATCACCCGACGTACCTTCCCTTCAACTGGCGTGCGTGGATCGACTTCGGCGCCGGCGCGCTGGGCGACATGGGCTGCCATGTGATGGATGCCGCTTTCTGGGCGCTGAAGCTCAGGTATCCCATCAGCGTGGAGGCCAGCCACTCGTACGAAGTGCCCACGATGTGGACGCGGTTCGACAACAAAGAGACCTATCCGACCGCAGAGGTTGTGCATTACCAGTTCCCGGCCCGCGCGGGGATGGTTCCGGTAAAGCTGCACTGGTACGACGGTGGCATCCTGCCGGAGCGGCCGGACGACCTCGAACCCGGACGCAAGATTCCGGAGAGCGGCACGATCTTTGTCGGCACCAAGGGCAAGATCATGTGCGGCACCTACAGCGAGAACGCGCGGATCATTCCCGAGGCCAAGATGCGGGCGTACACCCGTCCGCCCAAGCGCATTCCGCGCATCGAGGGCGGTCCGGGCGGCCACGAACAAGACTGGATCCGGGCGTGCAAGGGCGGTCCGGCGGCCAGCTCCAATTTCGATTATTCCGGCCCCTTCACCGAGACCGTGGTCATGGGCAACCTGGCCGTGCTGAATCCGGGCAAGAAGCTGGAATGGGACGGCGAGAACATGAAGGTGACCAACGACGAGGAAGCCAACGCGTACGTGCGTCCGGTATTCCGTGACGGCTGGTCTTTGTAACCTAACAAGAGAGTCTATTGTTCACCAGAAGTAAAGGAGCCAAGCTCATGTCGAACCTCACGCGTCGTCAGTTTGTCAAACGCTCGGCCGCGTTTGGAGTTGTCTCTGCCATCGGTTTCCCAAGCCTCATCCGGGGCCAGGGCCTCAACGAGAAACTGCAGGTCGGTTTCATCGCGGTGGGCGGACGGGCGGGAGCCCATACAAGCGCTGCTTACGAAGAAGGCTGTCAGTGCATCGCCTTTGCCGAGACCGACAAGACCCGGTGGGGCGGCGTCCTGGAGAAGAGAGGTTGGGAACAGGCGAAGGGCTATACGGATTGGCGCAAGGTGTTCCAGAACCACGGCAAGGAACTCGACGTGGTCTTCGTTGCGACCCCGGACCACACGCATTTCGCTCCGTCGATGACGGCCGTGTCCATGGGCATCCACTGCTACACGGAGAAGCCGCTGACCTGGTCGGTTCGCGAGGCGCAACTGCTGGCAGCCGCCTACGCCAAGAATCCCAAGGTCGTCACCCAGATGGGCAATCAGGGCCATGCGGGCAATGGGTGGCGGCTGGCCTATGAGTACATCAAGGCCGGTGCGGTCGGCGACATCAAGGAGTTTCATACCTGGACCAATCGCCCGATCTGGCCGCAGGGCGGTGATCGGCCGGAAGGGTCGGATCCGATCCCCGATACACTGGATTGGGAAGCCTGGATCGGCCCGGCCCCGATGCGTCCGTACAAGGGCAACCGGACCTACCATGACTTCGCCTGGCGCGGTTTTGTCGATTTCGGTTCCGGGGCGTTGGGTGACATGGCCTGCCACACCACCGACGGCATCTATTCGATCATGAATCCGGGCTATGCCGCCACGGCCGAGCCGTTCATCATGACCGGTCCCGTCAAGGACATGTGGCCGGCCGGAATGGTGGTCAAGAGCACCTACCGCGCCAAAGACGGTCGGCCCGGGTTCAAGACCTTCTGGTACGAGGGCGTGGACGGAAACGGCAGGCCCTTCATGCCGGATACCCCGGAGGAACTGGAGGTTGACGGACGCCAACTGCCGAGGACCGGAAACCTGATCATCGGCACCAAGGGTAAGATGCTGGTCAACGGTGATTACTGGGAAACCCCGCTGATCATCCCCGAAGCCCGGCGCAAGGAGTTCGGTCGTCCGCCGCAACTGCTTGAACGTTCCCCCGGCCATCATAAGGAGTTTTTCATGGCCTGCCGGGGCGAGAAACCGCGCGAGTTCAGTCAGTCCAACTTCGGTTACTCCGGTCCGATGACCGCGAATATCCAGCTCGGCAACCTCTGTGCCCGCGCGGGCAAGAAGCTCGAACTGGACGAGTCCGGCAAGATCACCAGTGATCCGAAGATCAACGACCTGGCCTGGCGCGAGCCACGCAATGGCTGGGGTCCGCTGGAAATGAACGTGTAGGCACCCGGATTATCTCGACCGACAAGAATCGCTCTGTTTAACAAAGGCAGACTACCATGGAAAAGACGGAGAAGAAACCGATCGCGGGCAAGGCGGCCGGCATGTCGCGTCGGCAGTTTGTGAGTGCGGCGGCCGCCACCGCGGCGACGTTCACGTTCGTGCCGCGTCATGTGTTGGGTGGCCAGGGCAACACGCCGCCGAGCGAGAGACTCAACGTGGCGACCATCGGCGCCGGCGGCATGGGCAGTGCCAATACGAACGCCTGTGCCGATGCCGGGGCGAACATCGTGGCTCTGTGCGACGTCGATTGGGACCGTGCGTCGGAGACGTTCAAGAGGTTCCCGAAGGCCAAGCAGTACAAGGATTTCCGCAAGATGCTCGACAACGAGAAGAGCATTGAGGCGGTGATCGTCGCCACGCCGGACCACTTCCACGCGGTCGCGGCCATGGCCGCCATGCGTCGCGGCAAACACGTCTATGTCCAGAAGCCGCTGACTCGCTTGGTGGGCGAGGCTCGCGCGCTGACCGAGGCCGCCCGTAAGTACAAGGTCGTCACGCAGATGGGCAACCAGGGCCACTCCGGCGACGGGGTGCGTGATATCTGCGAGTGGATCTGGGCCGGTGTGATCGGCGATGTGGAGGAAGTCCACGCCTGGACCAATCGTCCGGTCTGGCCACAGGGCATCGACCGACCGAGCGAAGTGCACGAGATTCCGAGCACGCTGGACTGGGACCTCTGGATCGGACCATCCCCCATGCGTCCGTTCAACCGATGCTATCTGCCGTTCAACTGGCGCGGCTGGTGGGATTTCGGCGGCGGCGCGCTGGCGGATATGGCCTGCCACGTGCTGGACCCGGTCTTCTGGGCGTTGAAGCTCAAGTACCCTGTCAGCGTCGAGGCCAGTTGCACACCGGTCAACAACGAGACGTTCCCGCTCGGGTCGATTGTTCGCTATCAGTTCCCCCCGCGCGAAGGTATGCCGGCGGTAAAGGTCAACTGGTACGACGGCGGGTTGAAGCCCGCGCGTCCGAAGGAATTGGAGGCGTCGCGGCCGCTGGACCAGGCGTCGAGCAATGTGCTGTTTATGGGCAGCAAGGGCGTGCTGCGCTGCGGCGAATACGGCGACAATCCGCAATTGCTGCCGTACGATCGCATGCGCGAGTTCGCCAAGAACAAGCCTCCGCAGACGCTCAAGAGGATCACGACCAGTCACGAAGGCAACTGGATCGAAGCCTGCAAGACGGGTGGCAAGGCGACGTCCGATTTCGAATATTCCGGTCCGCTCACCGAGATGGTCACGATGGGCAACCTCGCGATCCGTCCGGAGAACGTCGGCAAGAAGCTGGAATGGGACGGCGAGAACATGAAGGTCACCAACGACGCCAAGGCCGACGAGTACGTCCATCCGCACTATCGCGACGGATGGTCGCTGGAGATGTAGGCCGATCCGGCGTTTGGTCTGTCAGAACGGGTGCTGCACGTTGACACCGACGTGCAGCACCTTTGCCAGAATGCGAGGTGTTCCATGACGAATCCACCCAGTGGCAGGAAGGCCGGGCCCTCGGATCGGAGTCTGTCTCGGCGGCATTTCATAGGGGCGGCCGCCGCGGTGGCCGCCTTCACGTATGTTCCCAAGCGGGTGTTGGGCCAGGCCGGCGGAGATTCGGCCAACAACAAGCTGAACATCGCCGGCATCGGCGTCGGCGGTCAGGGTGGCAGTGACATCAACGCCGTCAGCAGCGAGAACATCGCGTTTCTCTGTGACGTTGACCTGGATCGAGCCAGCGGGACGATCCGGAAGCATCCGAATGCGAAGGTCTATCGCGACTTTCGCGTGATGCTGGAGAAGGAAGCCAAGAACATCGACGCCGTCGTCATCGGCGCGCCGGATCATATTCATGCTCCCGCGGCGATCATGGCGATGAAGATGGGCAAGCATGTTTACTGCGAGAAGCCGATGGCCCATACGATCTACGAGGCCCGGCGGATGACGCAGGTGGCCAAAGAGACGGGCGTCGTGACCCAGATGGGCAATCAGGGCCACGCAGGCGAGGGTCTGCGGCTGTACCGCGAGTTCATCCAGGACGGCGCCATCGGAACGGTCCGCGAGGTCCACGTCTGGAGCGACCGCGCCGGAACCGCGGAGCGTCCGTGGTGGCCGCAAGGCATCGGCCGCCCGACCCAGACGATTCCGGTGCCCGAGCATCTGGACTGGGACCTGTGGCTGGGCCCGGCCAGGTGGCGGCCGTACGCCAAGTTCCCCAACGGCCGAGGCGGCGAGGCGACCTACGTTCCGTTCAACTGGCGCGGCTGGTGGGATTTCGGTTGCGGCGCGATCGGCGACATGGCGGTGCACAACGCCGATCCGGCCTTCTTCGCCCTGGACCTCGATGCGCCGACGGCGGTGGAGGCCGAGACCAGCGGTGTCAATGATGAGACGCTTCCGATCTGGAACATCATTCGCTTCGAGTTTCCCGCCAGGGGCGATCGGCCGGCGATCCGGATGACGTGGTACGACGGATCGAAGCTGCCGCCGCGTCCGGACGATCTCGAAGAGGGGCGTCGGCTCGGTGACAACGGAATTCTGTTCATCGGCGACAAGGGTAAACTGCTCGGCGGAAGCCACGCCGGCGTGCCCAGACTGATTCCCGAGGCGCGCATGAAGGAGTATGGCAAACCTCCGCAGACGCTGCCGCGCTCGCCGGGCCATCACAAGGAATGGATCGATGCCTGCAAGGCGGGCAAGCCCGAGGACGCCAAGAGCGGCTTCTGGTATGCCGGTCCGTTCACCGAGGCGCTGCTGGTGGGCAACCTGGCGGTACGCTTGCAGAGGCGTGTCGAGTGGGACGCCAAAACGATGCGTTCGCCCAACTGCCCCGAAGCGGACAACTATATCACGAAGTTCTATCGCGCCGGCTACAGCATCATGTGAACGAGCCGGTTGATTGGCAGAGAGACACGGCCCCTGCACCGCAGCCGGCGCAGGGGCCGTTTTCCAGGAGATCGCTCATGCGAAAGGTGACGACCATCGGCCGCAGGTGTCTCGATGGACAGGAACCCTTCGAGACGGGTCCGAAGATCTCTCGGCGCCGAGTGCTCGGCACGGCGGCCAATCTTGCCATACTGACGATCGTCCCTCGCCACGTCCTCGGCGGAGCGGCCCATGTTCCCCCCAGCGAGAAGCTGAACATCGCCGGTATCGGCGTCGGCGGTCAGGGTGGCAGCGACATCAACGCCGTCAGCAGCGAGAACATCGCGTTTCTCTGTGATGTCGACCTGGATCGAGCCGGCGGGACGATCCAGAAGTATCCGAATGCGAAGGTCTATCGCGACTTTCGCGTGATGCTGGAGAAGGAAGACAAGAACATCGACGCCGTCGTTGTGGCCACGCCGGATCATACGCACGCGGTCGCCACGATGACGGCGATCAAGATGGGTAAGCACGTGTTCTGCGAGAAGCCTCTGACGCATTCGATGTACGAGGCACGCGAAATCGCCAAGGCGGCGCGAGAAGCGGGCGTTGCCACGCAGATGGGCAATCAAGGCCACTCGGGCGAGGGCATCCGCCTGATTTGCGAGTGGATCTGGGACGGCGCGATCGGGCCGGTCCGTGAGGTGCACGCATGGACGACGCACGCGGTCTGGCCCCAGGGTCTCCAGCGGCCCAAGGAGACGCCGCCGGTTCCCGAGACGCTGGACTGGGACCTTTGGCTGGGTCCGGCGCCGTGGCGGCCGTACCATCCCGCCTACGCGCCGTCGCTGTGGCGCGGCTGGTGGGATTTCGGCACCGGTGGGCTTGGCGATATGGGATGTCACAATCTCGATCCGGTTTTCTGGGCTTTGAAGCTCGGCGCGCCGACGAGCGTCGAGGCGAGCTGTTCGATCTTCGTCCCAACGATTACGTGGGACAAACCGTTCAACACGGAAAGCTATCCACAGGCCTCCATCGTGCGATACGAATTCCCCGAGCGCGAAGGCATGCCGGCGTTGGATTTGACCTGGTATGACGGGGGCCTGATGCCGCCGCGTCCCAGGGAGCTCGAAGACGGGCGGTCCATGGGGGACAAGCTGGGCGGCGTGATCTTCGTCGGTGACAAGGGCAAGATCATGTGCGGCAGTTACGGCAACACGCCTCGCCTGATTCCCGAGTCCCGCATGCGGGAGTACAAACGGCCCGACAAGACCATCCCTCGTTCGGTCGGGCACCACAAGGAATGGATCGAGGCCTGCAAGGGAGGCAAACCGCCCGGCTCGAATTTCGACTATGCCGGTCCGTTGACGGAGATGGTGCTGCTCGGCAACGTCGCGGTGCGCATGAGCCTCCAGTTGCAGGCCAGGGGACTCAGGCTCGCCTATGACGGCGCGGGCATGAAGGTGACGAATCTGCCCGAGGCCAACGACTGCATGCATCGGGCATATCGGGACGGATGGAACCTGTGATTGATTGTGGACTATTGATGATCGATTCTTCGTTTGGCCGGTAGTTCAACGAACCACCAGAGTGAGGCTACGATCATGCGAGCGGGCAGCGAACAGAGAAAGGACATGTTGACGGATCGGTCGTCGCGGCGGCGGTTCATGCAGCAGGCAGGGGCTGCGGCGGCGTTCACGATTGTGCCGCGTCACGTGCTGGGAGGGGCGGGCCATACGCCGCCCAGCGAGAAGCTGAACATCGCCGGCATCGGCATCGGAGGGCGGGGCGAAGGCGATCTCGACGAGGTCGGCAGCGAGAACATCGTCGCGCTGTGCGACGTGGATGAGGCCTACGCCGCGCGGGTCTTCAAGAAATATCCGAACGCCAGGAAGTGGACGGACTTCCGCAAGATGCTCGACGAGCAGAAGGACATCGACGCCGTGGTGATCGCGACACCCGACCATCTGCACGCCGTCATCGCGATGGCGGCGATTCGACGCGGCAAGCACGTCTACTGCGAGAAGCCACTGGCGCATTCGATCTGGGAGTGCCGACAGCTTGCCGAGGCGGCCCGCGAGGCCAAGGTCGCCACGCAACTGGGCAACCAGGGCCAGGCGTCGGAGGGCAATCGGCTGGTCTCGGAGATCATCTGGGACGGCGCGATCGGCCCGGTCCGCGAGGTGCACGCGTGGTGCAACCGGCCCATCTCGCCGCGCGGGATCGAGCGGCCGAAGGACACGCCGCCGGTGCCCGCGACGCTGAACTGGGACCTGTGGCTGGGCCCGGCCCAATGGCGGCCCTATCACCCATGCTATCTGCCGTTCCGTTGGCGCGGCTGGTGGGATTTCGGAACCGGGGTGCTGGGTGACATCGGTTGCCACCAACTGGACCCGGTCTTCCGCGCGTTGAAGCTCGGGTATCCGACGACCGTGGAGGCCTGCTCCAGCAATATGGATGAGCCGGCTACCGTGAAGGAGGAAACCGCCCCGAAAGCGTCGATCGTCCGCTTTGAGTTTCCCGCACGCGAGGGGTTCCCACCCCTGACGCTGACGTGGTATGACGGCGGGCTGATGCCCCAGAGACCGGCGGAGCTGGAGGAAGGGCGCAAGTTCGGCGAGGCCGACGACAACCTCTTTGTAGGCGAGAAGGGCAAGATGCTGGGCTATCGCCTGATCCCGGAGGCGCGGATGAAGGAATACGGCAAGCCGCCGCAGCGGATCGAGCGTTCACCGGGCCACCACAAGGAGTGGCTGATCGCGTGCAAGGGCGGTCCGGCGGCCCGGGCGAACTTCGACTGGGCCGGCCTGTTGACCGAGGTGGTCCTCTACGGCAATGTCGCCCTGCGAATGGAGAGGCAGTTGTACGAAAAAGGGCTCAAGCTTCACTGCGACGGCCCAAACATGCAAATAACCAACCTGCCGGAGGCCAACAAGTACATCCGCGACGAATATCGCCAAGGATGGATGCTGTAACGGAATCGTTCCTGGCGCAATCATCGAATTAGGAGTCGTACAGTGAAAGACAAGAAGCTATCTCGACGTGATTTCATGGGTGCCGCGGCGGCCATCGGGACGTTCACAGTGGTTCCGCGACACGTGTTGGGCGGGGCGAACAACACGCCGCCCAGCGAAAAGCTCCGCATTGCCGGCGTCGGCATCGGTGGACAGGGCGGCGGCGATCTGAGGCAGATGGAAAGCGAGAACATCGTCGCGCTGTGCGACGTGGACTGGCAGAAGGCCGCCGGCACGTTCCGACGCTATCCCGATGCGAAGAAGTATCGGGACTTTCGCGAGATGCTCGACAAGGAGGACAAGAACATCGACGCGGTGGTAGTCGGGACGCCCGATCACATGCATGCGCCGGTCTCATTGGCTGCGATCAAACGGGGCAAGCACGTCTACTGTGAGAAGCCGCTGACCCACACCGTGCTGGAGGCCAAGATGCTGGCCGAAGCGGCTCGCCAAGCCGGTGTCGCCACGCAGATGGGCAACCAGGGCCAGGCTTCGGAGGAAACGCGCCTCTTGTGCGAGACGATCTGGGACGGGGCCATCGGCCAAGTCCGCGAAGTGCATATCTGGACGGATCGTCCGCTCAACGGGACCAACAAGTGGTACTGGCCGCAGGGCGTGGACCGTCCACAGGGCGAGGACCCGATCCCCGAGACGCTCAGTTGGGACCTCCTGATCGGTCCGGCCCCGATGCGTCCGTATGTGCGAGGAGTCTATCATCCGTTCGTTTGGCGGGGCTGGTGGGATTTCGGCACCGGAGCGCTGGGTGACATCGGCTGCCACAGTATGGATCCGGCCTTCCGCGCCCTGAAGCTCGGATATCCGACGAGCGTGGAAGCCTGCTGCACCCTCGTCAACAATGAGACCTACCCTGTGGCGTCTCGCGTGACATATGAGTTCCCCGCCCGGGGCGACCTGGCCCCGGTGACGCTGCACTGGTATGACGGCGGGATGAAGCCGCCCCGGCCGAAGGAGCTGGAGGACGGACGCCGCTGGGATACCAACGGTGCGCTCTACATTGGCGATAAGGGCAAGATCTACGGCGGCCGCCTGCTGCCGGAATCTCGTCAGAAGGAGTACGGCAAGCCGCCGCAGAAGCTCGAGCGTTCGCCCGGCCACTACATCGAGTGGATTCAGGCGTGCAAGGGCGGCAAGCCCGCCGGCTCGAATTTCCCCGACCATGCCGGACTGCTGGCTCAGGTGGTTCTGATGGGCAACATTGCCCTTCGCCCGGAGCTGAAGCAGGAGAAATACCTCGGAACGAAGCTGCTCTGGGACGCCGACAAGTTCGAGTTCAGCAACGTGCCCGAGGCGAACAAATATCTGACCAAGGAGTACCGCGAAGGCTGGGCTCTGTAACGAAATGACAGGCGGTTGCTCGCCAAGGAAAAAGGACGACTATGATGAGAGATAGACGAATCGGCAGGCGGCAATTCCTCAAGGGATCGGCGGCGTTCGCCGCGTTTACCTTTGTTCCGCGTCACGTTCTGGGCGGCCCGAAGTTTGTCCCGCCCAGTGAGAAGCTCAACATCGCCTGCATCGGCGTCGGCGGGATGGGTGCCAGTGATGTGGGCCAGTTCGCCGGTGAGAACATCGTCGCTCTGTGCGACGTGGATTGGAGACACGCGGCCGGTACGTTCGAGAAGTTCCCCAACGCAAGGAAATACCGTGATTTCCGCAAGATGCTCGATGTGGAAGACAAGAACATCGATGCGGTGAGCGTTTCGACGCCGGACAACACCCACGCCGTCGCGTCGATGGCGGCCATCAAGCGGAACAAGCACGTTTACTGCCAGAAGCCGCTGTGTCACGACGTGTACGAAGTGCGGCAGTTGACGCTGGCGGCACGCGAGCACGGCGTGATGACCCAGATGGGCACGCAGCTTCACGCGACGACGGAAATGAAGACGATGGTCGAGATCATCCAGTCGGGTGCCATCGGCAACGTACGCAAGGTGGACCTCTGGAGCGGCAAGAACTGGGGCGGCGGAACGCGTCCGACCGACACCCCGCCCGTGCCCGAAACGCTCGATTGGGATCTCTGGCTTGGACCGGCGCCCTACCGGCCCTATCATCCGACCTATTTGCCGGCCGAGTGGCGGCGCTGGTGGGATTTCGGCACGGGCACGCTGGGTGATATGGGATGCCACATCATCGATCCGGCGTGGTGGGCGCTGAAGCTCGATGCGCCGACGAGCATCGAGGCGCAGCCGGGACCGTTCAGCGACGAGACGTATCCCACCAGGACGGTCATTACCTGGGAATTTCCCGCACGCGGAGATCTCCCGCCGGTGACGGTCCGCTGGTTTGACGGAGAGAATCGACCGCCGAGGCCCGCGGAACTCGAGGAAGGGCGCAAGCTGCCCGACCAGGGCGGTCTGTACTATGGCGACAAGGGCACGCTCCTGTTGCCGCACGGCAGTCGGCCGGAGCTGATTCCGTACGCGAAGATGAGAGAGTTCAAGCTGCCGGAGCCGTTCCTGCCGCGCGAGAAGGAAGGCGACCGCGGCCACTACCTCGAATGGGTCCGCGCCTGCAAGGGCGGACCGAAGCCCCTGTCGAATTTCGACTATGCCGGTCCGCTGACCGAGGCGATCCTGCTGGGCAACATCGCCGCCAGGGCCGGGCGCAAGATCGAGTGGGACAGCGCCGCGCTGAAGGTCACGAACATGCCCGAGATGAACCAGTACCTGAGCCGCAAGTACCGCCAGGGCTGGGCCCTGTAGGAACGGCGGCGCGGGCGGGTTTCGGAAGGGACAGCAACCCAACGGTCAGTTCAGGAGAATGTCAGATGAGCAAGCACATGAGAGTGGGAATCGCTCTGCTGGTGGCAGGGACGTGTATCGGCATCGCCGGCACGACCGGCGCCGCAGCGAAGGAACAGTGGCGTCTCGGGACGCAGGCGTACAGCTTCAATCGCTTCACGTTCTACGAGGCGGCGGCCAAGACCAAATCGTTGGGACTGAAGTACATCGAGGCCTATCCCGGCCAGAAGATCAGCCAGGAGCATGGAGACGCTACGCTCGATCACAACATGTCCGCCGCACTGAGGCTTCAGGTGCTCGAAATGCTCAAAGAGCAGGGGCTCAAGCTGGTCAACTACGGCGTGGTCTCGCTTCCGAACGACGAGGACGAGTGCCGCAAGGTGTTTAATTTCGCCCGCGACATGGGTATTGAGACGATTGTGTCCGAGCCGCCCGAGGATGCCATTGCTCTGATTGACAGGCTCTGCCAGGAGTACAAGATTGGCGTCGCGATCCACAACCACCCAAACCCCTCGCACTACTGGAATCCCGACACCGTGATGAAGGTCTGCAAGGGTCGCAGTCCGTGGATCGGCGCCTGCGCCGACACCGGGCACTGGTCCCGTTCAGGGGTCGATCCGGTGGAGGCGGTCAGGAAGCTCGGCCGGGCCGGCAGAATCCGTAGTCTGCACTTCAAGGACCTCAACGAGTTCGGCAACCCCGGCGCGCACGATGTCATCTGGGGCACGGGTGCCAGTAAGGTTGGTGCGGTTCTGGCGGAGCTGGCTTGGCAGAAGTTCGAGGGAACATTTTCCATCGAATATGAGTACAACTGGGACAACAGCGTGCCGGAGATCGCCGGTTGCGTGGACTGGTTCAACCGGACGGCGTCGGACCTCGGCGTCAGCCCCTGGGACTACCTGTTCGACGGCAAGAGCCTCGGCGCCTGGGACGGCGATCCGCGCCTGTGGTCGGTCAAGGACGGGGTTATCCGAGGCGAGACAACGCCCGAGAACCCCGCGCGGGGCAACACGTTCCTGGTCTATCGCGGCGGTGCGTTCGGCGATTTCCACTTGAATCTGAAGTTCCGGATCCTCGGCGGGAACTCCGGCGTGCAGTACCGCAGCAAGGAATTCGACAAGTGGCGGATCAGTGGGTACCAGGCCGAGGTGGAGAACAATCCCGGTACGGTCGGTTTTCTGTACGACGAGGGCGGGCGCGCCTGGCTGGTCAACGTGGGGGACCTGATGGTGATCGACGAGGCCGGCGAGAAGGTCGTTCGCGGCCGGGTCAACGATCAGAAGCAGCTCGTTGCAGACGGTTACTACAAGGACAAGGACTGGAACGAGTATGACATCATCTGCCAGGGCAATCACCTCCAGCATTTCCTCAACGGCTATCAGACGATGGAACTGCTTGACAACGACCGTCTGACGTCGCCGGGCGACCCGCAGGATCGCAAGGGGGCCTCGCGGAAAGGACTGCTGGCCCTGCAACTGCACGCCGGTCCGCCGATGGTCGTGGAGTTCAAGGACATCCGCGTCAAGCGTCTTTACCCGGAATATGGCGACGCCCAACTGCTCTTCAACGGCCAGAACCTTGACGGCTGGACGACGAAGGCCGACTCGGGCAAAGCCGACAAGTGGGTCGTCGGCAGAGCCAGAGTCTCGTCGAGCGATCCGAAGCAATTGGAGTTGGTCGATGGAAACGGTGAGCTGATCAACCTGACGCCGGAGCACGGCGCCAGCCGCGACATCTACTCCAAGGCCCAATTCGGCGACTGCCGGATCGAACTGGAGGTCATGGTGCCGCAGGGGTCCAACTCGGGCATCTATGTGATGGGCGAGTATGAGGTCCAGGTGCTGGACAGCTACGGCAGGATGCGCATGGGCAACGGGGACATGGGCGCCATCTATGGCGGTTTCTCGCCCCCCGTCAACGCGTCGAAGAAGCCGGGGCAGTGGCAGCAGTACGTCATCGAGTTCCGGGCCCCGCGTTTCGACGCCGACGGCAAGAAGACCCAGAACGCCGAGTTCGTGAAGGTCGAGCTCAACGGCTATCTGTTGCACAAGAACCTGGTCATGCCCGAGCAGACGCCCGGCGGCCTGACGGGAAAGGAGTCTCCGGTCGGCCCGCTGATGTTCCAGGGCAACCACGGTCCGGTGGCCTATCGCAACATCATCGTGAAGCCCCTGCGGAACTGAGATCGGCAAGGTACCGTTGATATCACTGTGTCCGAATCAGGGATTATGGGACGCCGGGGAAAATCCGGGGAGTTTCCTTGACAATGCGGATGGTGCCCCCCATAATGACGGCCCAAAATTCCGTCGGTTTGTCGTGAGTGGACGTGTTGACTTTTTGGAGCGAATAAGAGCACAATGAGCGACCAAAAGAAGGACAAGAAAATGGATCGACGCAGCTTCCTGCGGTCCACGGCCGCGGTCGGCGCCGGACTGGCGATCAGCCCGCGCGTGCTGGCCCAGGCCGGCGGCGCGAAGCCTGACGATATCAATGTGGCGCTGTTGGGCGCCGGCGCTGAAGGGCAGGTTCTGATGGAGGCCGCCCTCAAGATCCCGGGCATACGGTTCAAGGCGGTCTGCGATATCTGGGAGGCCTACAACCTCAAGCGTGTTTCACGTCTGATGGCTCGTTACGGTCACGAGAACAACGCCTACGTGGACTACAAGGAGATGCTCGACAAGGAAAAGGGCAAGATCGATGCAGTGATCATCGCGACGCCCGACTTCTGGCATGCCGAGCACGCCATCGCCTGCATGGAAGCGGGTCTGCACGTCTACTGCGAGAAGGAAATGTCCAACGAACTGGCCAAGGCCAAGCAGATGGTCGAGGCCTCGAAGCGGACCGGCAAGCTCCTGCAAATCGGTCACCAGCGTCGCAGCAATCCGCGTTATATCCACTGCTACGAGAAGCTCCTCAAGCAGGCCAACATTCTGGGACGCATGACCACGGTCAACGGGCAGTGGAACCGCGCCGCCAGCGAAGATCTGGGCTGGCCTGAGAAGTCCGCCATTTCGGACGACGTGCTTGCCAAGTATGGCTACAAGAATATGGCGCAGTTCCGCAACTGGCGGTGGTACAAGGGTCTCGGCGGCGGTCCGATTGTGGACCTCGGTTCGCACCAGATTGATATCTACAGTTGGTTCATCGGCTCGAACCCCCGCTCGGTCATGGCCAGTGGCGGGACCGACTACTACGACAAGGCGACGCACGAGTGGTATGACACGATCCTGTCGATCTTCGAGTATGACACGCCCAAGGGCGTGGTGCGCGCCTTCTATCAGGTTCTGACGACCAACAGTGCGCAGGCCTACTACGAGCAGTTCATGGGCAACGAGGGCACGTTGATAATCTCGGAGTCAGCCAGCCGCGGTCAGGTCTATCGCGAGCCGACGGCCCCCGAGTGGGACAAGTGGGTCAAGCTCGGGTTCCTGAACGAGCCCAAGAAAGAGGAGGTCAAGGCCGCGGCCGACGCGGTTCTGGACGTGCGCGAGACGGCGGCGCCCCCGGCGTACGAGATCCCGGTTACCATGGAAGGCAAGCCCTACCATCAACCGCACCTCGAGAACTTCTTCAACGCCATGCGAGGCAAAGAGAAGCTCAACTGTCCGGGCGAAGTGGGCTACGAATGCGCGGTCACCGTCCTGAAGGTCAACGAGGCGGTCGAAGCGGGCTGCAAGCTCGAGTACAAGCCGGAAGAGTTCCACGTATAGTCGGTGTTCGAGGATATCCGCCCGGTGCCTGTCATCGATGGCACAGCAAGAAAGGAACTGAGATAGCCTTGAGAAGAGAACTGATCTTAGCCGCCGTCTTGTTGCCGGTATTGGGTCTGGCGACGGTCCTGGCGCAGGAATCGCCGGAGGCAACGAAAGGCCTGCTGGGCGACGAGAGCGACGGGAGCCGGGCGCATTCGGTCCATCGCATACCTCTGATTGCGGAGAACGAGAATGGCCAGAAGGGCGCTCCGGTTACGCCCGACGCGGATCCTCTGCTTCCTTTTTCGACGAAGTTCACTTGTGGCGAATGTCACAGTTACGACCTGATTCAGCGTGGGTGGCACTTCAATGCGGTTGACAGCAATGTGCCACCCGGGCGGCCCGGCGAACCGTGGATCTACGTGGACAGCAAGCTGGGAATCCAGGTTCCACTCTCCTACCGTTCGTGGTCCGGTACGATCCAACCCCGCGTGTTTGGATTGTCGGAGTTCGCGTTCACCAAACTTTTCGGCCGGCACATGCCGGGCGGTGGTCCCGGCGAGGTCAGAGCGACCGACCTCAAGGATATCGGCCGGCAATACGTTTCCGGCACGCTGCCGATCAACTGTCTGGCCTGCCACAATGGGCACTACGGCCAGGACATGGGAGGCGTCAACGGCTGGGCGGTTCAGATTGCGGTCAAGGAGAACTACCGTTGGGCGGCGGCCGGTGCCTGTGAGTTTGCGTCCGTGAAGGGTTCTGCGGCCAGCATGAGCGAGGCGTTCGACCCGTTCATGCCCGAGGGCGACGAAAAAGAGCCCCATGTGGTGTACCACGAAGGCGCGTTCGATGCCGACAACCAGGTGCTGTTCGACATCGTCCGCGAGGTGCCGAACGAGCGGTGCTACTACTGCCACTCGGATGTCTACTTCAGCGGCGAGGAGAAGACCGAGAAGTGGTCGTCGGAGGAGGACGTTCATCTGAAGGCTGGCCTGAAGTGCGTCGATTGCCATCGCAACGCCATCGATCACAACATCATTCGCGGCTATCCGGGTGAAGACGAGGTCTCCGACAACCCGCTCGCGGCGACGACAACGTGTGAGGGATGCCATCTGCCGGAGGGGTCCGGCGTGCCGGAGGCGGCACGCTTGGGCGCGCCGGTGCCGGCGCATGTGGGTCTGCCTCCGGTGCATTTCGAGCGTCTGACCTGCACCGCGTGCCATTCGGGTCCATGGCCGGGCAATGAGGCGGTTTACACCAAGACATCTCGCGCCCATCGCCTGGGCACACCGAATGTGAACAAGGCCGAAGAGATGGTGCCGCACATCTTCTCGCCGGTCTTTGCCAAAGAGGGCGACAAGATCGCGCCGCACAAGACGATCTGGCCCGCTTACTGGGGCAAGCGCGTCGCCGGCGAGGTGACTGCGATCGAGTTGGCCGTGGTCGAAAAGGTTGTCGGCGGTGTTCTCGGAGAGATCGAGGGTACGACCAGTGGGACGTGGCCGGGGCTGTCGAAAGAGCAGATCGCCGGTGCATTGAAGGCCTTGGCGCAGGCGGCGGACGCCAACGCCGTTTACGTAGCGGGTGGCTCGCTGTATTTCTTAAGCGAAGCGGGCGAGATCCAAGAGCAGGCGGACCATCCCGCGGCGCAGCCCTACATGTGGCCGCTGGCGCATGCGGTCCGTCCGGCCCCGCAGTCGCTGGGAATCCGGTACTGCACCGACTGCCACGCGACCGACTCGCCGTTCTTCTTCGGCAAGTTGCTCGTCGACAGCCCGGTTGCCTCGGAAATCGTGGCGACGAAGGAAATGGTGGGCTTCCAGGGGATCCGACCGTTCTATGCGTGGGCGTTCTCGGCCTCGTTTGTGTTTCGGCCGTGGTTCAAGATCGTCGCGCTCGGGGCGTCGGCCATCCTGGGTGTGGTTCTGCTGCTGTACGGGCTCAAGGCGCTGGGAGCTATTGCCCGGGTTTTGGCGGAAGACGAATAGACTCTACTTGGACGAGTGATCAGGATGTTTCAGACGATAGCGATTCTTGTGTTGTTGGCCACCCTAATCGGCGTCGTCGTCCACTGGTTCGCGTTTCCGGCCAGTTCGGAGTGCCGGGGCGGCGCGGGCATTGTTCGTGGGATCATCCACGTCTTCAGCCTCCTGCTGATCGAGCAGCGCAGCAGCCTGCTGGGCGCCCTCAAGAAGCTGTGCTACCTTCTGACGATGGTGTGTTTTGTGATTCTGGCCATCACAGGCTATTGGCCGCTGCTGGTGAGCGGTGAGCAGCACATCTCCGGCTACCTCATGATGATCCACGCGACGTTCGCGCCGGTCTTCGCCATCTGTCTGGCGATTCTGGCCATCACGTGGGCCAGCCGCTATCGTTTCGCCGGGGATGACTGCCCGTGCCTGCAGAGGCTTCTGCGTCGCGTGACCCGGCTGCACATCCCGGAACCCCAGGAACGCTGCAAGTGTGGCACAACCGCCCAGAAGGTTGCGTTCTGGGCCGTCGTCGCTTTGGCGCTGCCCCTGATCCTTTCGATCGTGCTGAGCATGCTGCCGCTGTTTGGGACGCACTACCAGGAATTGGCCTTGATGGTTCATCGGTGGACGTCCATCGTGTTCGTTGTTGCGGTGATCGTTCATACCTATCTGTCGGTACGGGTGCGAATCGCGCAGTAAGGTGTGTGCGGCGCGAGCCGCATTTTCAGGGCCGCGAGGCCCGTTTCTGAGTTATTCACGCCCGACCGGCCGGAGCGGACCGGGTGGGCGTGGTAGGGGTCCGACGGCCGACGCGACGGCTCAGAGGCATGGGGAGAAAGCGCGTGCAGCAGAGGATCAGGTCTATGTCCGGCCCGGCTCTGGTGTCTATACCCCACTTTGCCTATTGCGGAAGGCGTACATGTGCCGATTCTATATATAGACGTTGATGAGTCGGGGTATTTGATTTAGGAGAGCCGATCATGAGTAATGGACAGCTACCAAATTACATCGCTCTGGCGAAGCCCAACCCACCTGCGAACCGGGCCCCTTGGTACAAGAACACCGCGCCGACCTACGCGGGCATCTTCCTGTGGTTCGTGTTCTGGAGTGCCGTGGCCAGTGGCGGGGCCGGTGTGGCCGGCGGTATCCTGTCGCAGGGGATTGGTGTGGCCCTGTTGGGGTTGGTTATCTCGGCCCTGCTGTGCCACTTCCTGTTTTACCTGGTCCCCGGCATGTTGGGACTCCAGACGGGACTGCCGCTCTATGTCGTAGGCAGTTCAACCTATGGGACACAGGGTGGCCTCCTCATGCCCGGTTTCCTCATGGGCATCCTGCAGTTTGGGTGGCTGGGCGTCAATGCGTACGCCTCCTCAATGGCCCTGGCACCGCTGTTCAACAACAATCCCGTAGCACAGAAGATCATCGCAGTCCTCTGGGCGGCTCTGGCAGCCTTTGTCGCCCTCAAAGGCATTCAGTACGTTGCCAAGGTGGCCACGTACCTGCCTCTGATTCCGGTGGTCATCCTTATTCTTCTGCTGGTCAAGGCGCTGGGCGGCCTTGGCAATTTTGACACGGCCAAGCTGGTGGCGGCTGCTCCGGCGGGTTCCGGCGCCGGTCTGGGCGTGTTTGGTGTCATCGCCCTGAGCATCAGCTACATCGTCGGGTTCTTTGCCACCGCCGGGGCCGCAGGCGTGGATTTCGGGACGAACAGCAGAGACGCCAAAGATGTTCAGATGGGCGGCCTGGTGGGCATCGCGCTGATCATCGTTCTTGCCGGCGGGGCGTCCATTTTGATCGCCGCCGGAGCATTCGGGCTTCTGGGTACGTACGGCCTCAACACCGCAGACCCCGGCTTCATGGGCTCCTTGATGGGGTCTGCCGCCGCCGGCAAATGGATGGGCTTGCTGCTGGCGGTTGCCGCTTTCCCGTCGGCCTGTTTCTCATCGTTTATCGCGGCCAACAGCTTCAAGACGACCATGCCCAAAGTGAACCCATCGATCTCGGTCGGGATTGGCGCCGCCGTCAGCGCCCTGTTGGCGGTCACCGGCTGGGCCGGAGACCTCGTCAGCGTCTTTGGCATTATCGGCGCGTCGTTCGGTCCGATCTGTGGCGCGATGATGGTTGATTATTTCCTGGCGGGCAAGAAATGGGCCGGGCCTCGCAAGGGCTGGAACCAGGCCGGCTGGATTTCGTGGGCCGTCGGCTTCATCGTGGGCATCGCGCCAATTGTCGGGCTGGCCAACATTCCCGCCGCGCCGCTGGTGGCCTTTATCGTTGGGGCGGTTATCTACTTCGTCCTGGCCAAGGCAGGGCTGCAACCTCCGGTGGTGCCGATGCCGGGCGCTGAAGCGAAATAGTGCATACACGATCCGTGATTCTGCTGCACTGCGGCGTGAGCATCGGAGTATCGCAGGGGTCTGATCTCGGTCAGACCCCTGCTTTTTTGTCCCCAGCCCGTTGAATCGGCAGCGGATCGAGGAAAGAAACGGCCCGACGACGTAACAAAATCCCCTGCAGCGCAACTTGACAATGCGGAGGCAGACGGCTACCATGCCTGTTCCAACCGTCGGGGCCGGCGCCAGTAGCGTGGGCCGAGTCTGCGAAACAATGGCACGAAACTCTGGACTTGTTGAGGTCAAAGGAAATGGGAAAGAGGAATGTAGGTTCGATGATGAAGTCAATTTCCCTGGTGTTGCTCGTCGTGGCCCTGTGCTTCGGCCCGTCATGCAAAAAGCAGGAGCCGACTCCGGCACCGACGCCGAGTCAACCGGCCCAGCAAACCCCTGCCAAGGTGGAGGAGCCCTCGACGGCTGCCAAAGTGGCGGATGCGGTGACGGAGAAGGCCACCGAGGTTGCTCAGACCGCCAAAGAAGAAGTGAAGGCGGCGGTCGAGGGAGTCAAGGAGGCCGTCAAGCCGGCAGGCGACATGGTGCCGCTGGATATCAAGCTGCCCAAGCCGATGTTTGTTGGAACGCCGCAAGACACCCGCGTACCCAACCTGAGGAAGCCCTCCGGCAAGGCCCGTCCGCCCTTCCTGGCACCGGCCGGCTGCAAACTCCTGTCGCTGAACAAGCCGGTCTCGGCCAGCGATGAAGAGCCGATCATCGGTGACATCGAGATGATCACCGACGGGGACAAGGAGGCCGCAGACGGCAGCTATGTCGAGCTGGGTCCGTTCGTGCAGCACGTGACGATCGACCTTGAGCAGGAGGCGGAGATCGCTGCGATCGTCGTATGGCACTATCACAAGCAGCCGCGCGTGTACTTCGACGTGGTGGTCCAGATTTCCAACGACAAGGACTTCATCACCGGCGTCACCACGGTATTCAACAATGACATCGACAACTCCGCCGGCCTGGGCATCGGCAAGGATATGCACTATACCGAGACCTCCGAAGGCGAGTTGATCGACTGCGTCTCACAGGGCATGCCGAGGGGCCGTTATGTTCGTCTCTACAGCAACGGCAACACCAGCAACGACCTGAATCACTACATCGAGGTTGACGTTTACGGCAAGCCGGTTCAATGAGATGGCGCCGCTGGGCTCCTTCTGACAACGGGGCCGGGTACTATTGGCTGGTGATACTCGTCGTGGCACTCGGGGCGATGGCGACCCGAGTGCCACGACTGCGAATGCGGCCCATGCACACCGATGAGGCCGTCCACGCGGACAAGTTCCGCGATCTGCTGGAAGCGGGCCAGTATGAATACGATCCCGATGAGTACCACGGCCCGACGCTCAATTACCTTACGCTGATCCCGGCCTGGGTTGCGGGACAGCACAAGTACAGCGAGATCACGGAAGTCACCCTTCGCATCGTTCCGGTCGCCGCGAGCGTGATTCTGATCGCGCTGACCGTGTTTCTCGTTGACGGTCTCGGTCCGGGGGCGATCGTCGCGGCCTTGCTCGCCGCGATCTCGCCGGCGATGTTCTTCTACAGTCGTTACTACATCCAGGAAACACTGCTGGTCTGCTTCACGTTTGGCGCGATCGTTTCCGGGTATCGCTACACTCGGACGAGGAGCATGGTGTGGATTGTGGCGGCCGGTGTGTTCGCGGGGCTGATGCACGCGACGAAGGAGACGTGCATCATCGCTTTCGGCTGCATGGGGTTGGCCGCTGGGGTCATGGTTCTGCTGCGGACAGGCAGGCAAGGATTGTCTCGCGGTGCTGCCCATGGCGTGCGGTTCGGGCATGCGGTTCTCGGTCTGCTTGTTGCCGTTGGCGTCTCGGCCGTCTTCTTCTCGTCATTCTTCAGACACCCGCAGGGCATTGCCGATTCCTACCTGACCTATGCGACGTACCTGGGCCGGGCCGGCGGGCACGACACCACGCACGTTCATCCGTGGCCTTACTACCTTCAGATGCTCGCGTTCTCCAAGTATGAAGGCGGTCCGGCCTGGACGGAGGGGGCGATCCTGCTGCTGGCGGCGGTGGGACTGGTCGTGGCTCTGCGAAGCAGACCTGTCCTGGGGGCTGATCCCGCCCTGCTGCGGTTCCTCGCGCTCTACGCGGTGGCCATGACGGCGGTCTATTCGTCGCTTCCCTACAAGACGCCTTGGTGTCTGCTCGGCTTTCTCCACGGCATGATCCTTCTGGCCGGCGTCGGCGCGGTCGCGCTGCTGACTTGGGCTCGAAGGCCGATCGTGCGAACGGTGATCGGGCTGGTGCTGATCGCACTGGCGGGACATCTGGCTTTCCAGGCCTACCGAGCCGGTTTCGTTTCCGCCAGCGACAGCCGCAACCCCTATGTTTATGCGCATACAGCGGACGATGTCTTCGCCTTGGTGGATCGCGTCGAGGATTTTGCCGGTCTGAACGGGTTGGGTGAGTCTGTGCCGATCCAGATCGCCTGCTCGGGCAAAGACTACTGGCCGCTGCCTTGGTATCTTCGGTCTCATGCGGTCGCTTGGTCGGTTGAGCTTCCGGCGAAGATCGGACCTCTGATCATCATCTCCGAGGATCTGGAAGGGGCCCTGGCGCATCGGCTCTACGTCGAGACGCCGACCGAGGATCGACGCCTGTATATGTACCTGTTCGACGATCCCTATTACTTGTGGCTCCGGCCTCAGGTCAAGCTGCTGGGCTTTGTCCGCAAGGACCTCTGGGAGCTCTATCACCAGCGGCCGGACCCGGCCGAGCTTCTGAAGGGTACGCATGACCGGCAAACCGAACCACCCGTCGGCGAATCCGGCGGGACCGTTCGTTCAGAGTGACTGGGCTTCGGTCCCCGACGTACACCGGTTCGGCCATCAGGCGATGGCAACGACGTTCGAGATCATTGTCCAGCATGAAGATAAGGTCTACGCACGACAGGCGGTCGATGCCGCGTTCGCTGAGCTGGATCGGATCGAACGCCAACTGAGTCGGTACATCGAGAACAGCGACGTCGCCCGAATCAATAGTCTTCCCGCCGGCAGGCCTCTTCTGCTCGGTCTCGACACATTCGAGTGTCTCAAGCTCTGCGCAGCCATTTCTGCCGACACAGGAGGCGCCTTCGATGTGACGGTGGGCTTGCTTCTGGATTGCTGGCGCGATGCGGACAAGAAGCCGCGAACCCCGTCACAGGACGAACTGGAGTTTGCACGCAAACACACCGGGATGTCCCTGCTGCGTCTGAACGAGAGCCGGTACACCGTCGAACTGACATCCAGTCCGGTCCGCGTGGATCTCGGAGGTGTGGGGAAGGGCTATGGCGTGGATCGTATGGGTGCCTCGCTGAAGGACTGGAGCATCGAGCGAGCCCTGATCCATGGTGGTTTCAGTTCCGTTCTGGCGATGGAGGCGCCGCAAGGTGCCGCCGGATGGCCTGTGACCCTGAGCGATCCAAGGCGGGATCGGGAGCGTCGGACCCTGGCACGTCTGAATCTGACAAACACCGCCGTCAGCGGGTCCGGCGTACGGAAGGGTGATCATATCATCGATCCGCGTACGGCCCGGCCGATTGAAGGCAAGATCGCGGCCTGGTCCGTCACGCCCGATGCGGCCACAGGCGATGCGCTCTCGACGGCGTTCATGGTCATGACCGTCGATGAGGTCCGCGACTACTGTGCTCGTCACCCGGGGATCGCCGGTCTACTCATCATGCCGACGGAGGAGACAGCCGAACGGGTCATCGCAATCGGCCCTTGGCGCCAGGGAGAGCTGGTGTATTAGCGCGGCCTCTGCGAATGGGAATGGGCGTGGCGTCGGCTCTCGCGAGCCAAGGCTCGTTTCAGCGTGATCAGTTCGGCCAGCACGGGCCAGGGCGTCCGTGTGACCGACAGCCGGCTGTCCAGGTCGCAGGCCCACTCCACGGGAAACTCGCAGATCCGGTATCCCTGGCGGATCGCCCGCAGGATGATCTCGATGTCGAACATGAACCCATCGGTGACGCACTGGCTGTAGAGGGTTCTGGCCACATCGCCTTTATACATTTTGAACCCGCATTGCGTGTCGGTCAATTGCCGGGGGACGCCCAGGAGGGCCCGGACCGTGGCCTTGAATGCACGCGAGAACAGGCGGCGGTGCCAGGGCTGGTCCTGGAGGATGTCGCTTTCGATCAGCCGCCGGGAGCCGTGCGCGATGTCGCACTGATCCTGCCGGAGCATTTCGAGCCCCTGGAGGGCGTTACCGTAGGGAATGCACAAGCCGCAGTCGGCGAACATGACGTATCGGCCCGTTGAGGCTTTCATGCCCGTTCGGACGGCGTAGCCTTTGCCGTGGTGTGGCTCGTACCGGATGACTTCGAAACGGACCTCCGATGGGACATACACCTTCTTGGCTACCTCCGCGGTGTCGTCCTGGCTGCAGTCGTCAACGACGATGATCTCGCCGGCCAGAGCGTTGGCCCTGAGAAACTGGGTGGCCGCCTTGATGTCGCGAGCGATCTTTTTGCTCTCTTCGTAGGCCGGTATGACGATGGATAAATCCATTTCGTTCCTGCAGGGTGTGCAGCGCACACCGGGTTCTCTTACCTTGGCGCACGATCGAATCTATGTTTCCTTCGTACGCGGCCCACATCCTTCTCGCGGCTCAAGAGGCACGTTTTGGACCATGTCCACAAGGCAGCGTATTATAGCCGGGAATCGCCCGCGGACAAGAGTGGCTTGACGCAGACCGGCCGGCGAAGGTATCATGATGGCGAAAGGATGGTGCAGGATGAGAGGGCTCGACCGTTTCGTGAATCATCTCATATCATCCGTGGCCTGCCTTGCGCTGGCTCTGGTCGTCGGAATCTGCGCGGTCGGCGAAGCCCAGCAAGCGAGGTCGGATGAGATTGTCGCGGACCTGGACGATAACGATGTTGTCGATTTTGCGGATTTCGCCTTGTTAGCGCCGCGTTGGAGACAGGAGTCGCTGCTGACGGACGGCATCGTCGGCTTCGACGACCTGGCCGTCCTGGCGGCGCACTGGCTGGAGGAGACCGCTCCCATTGTGTACATCCAGTGGCTCGGTCATGCCAGCGTGAAAGTGTGGTCCGAGGGGCAGATCGTCTACGTCGATCCGCAGAATCTGTCGATCTCGCCGCACGACGCCACACTGGTGCTCGTGACGCATACGCACAGCGATCATTATTCGCGGACGGACATCGCGCGTGTTTCGAACGGCGATACGGCATTCATCGGCCCCCCGGACGTGGTCAACGCCTATGGAAGCGGCCAGCCGCTGGCACCGGGCGAGACTGTCGTCGTGGGACCTCTGCGCATCACCGGGGTACCGGCCTACAACATCAACAAGACGAACCATCCCAGGGGCAACAACTGGCTCGGCTACGTCATCGAGATCGGTACGAAGCGCGTGTACTGTGCCGGGGATACCGATGTAACGGAAGAGATGAAGACTCTGAAGGACATCGATGTCGCCTTCCTTCCGGCCGGAGGGACGTATACCTCCACCGCACAGGAGGCTGCCGAGGCCACGAAATACCTCCGGCCGCGACTGGCGATTCCGTACCACTGGGGCCAGGTCGTCGGCAGCCGCGCCGACGCCGAACGTTTCGCGCGATTCGCTGCCTGCAATGCAAAGGCGATGACCAAAGACGAGATCCTCAGCTCGCGCGATTGGGGCAGAGAATACTCGCTCGCGTCATACTGGCCGCTGGACGCCTCGGAAGGTGACGTGGCCGCAGATGTGATCGGTTCGGCCGACGGTGCTCTGCGAGGCGATCCGCAGTGGCGGCCTCGGGCCGGTGTCTTTGGCGGCGCCCTGGAGTTTGACGGCTTGCGCGATTTTGTCGAGCTTCCTTTTGTGGTCAATCCGTCGCAAGGCCCGTTCAGCGTTCTCGTGTGGGCGGCGGGGGGATCTCCGGGCGAGGTCCTGCTGTCTCAGGCGGGCCAGGTCAACTGGCTTGTGGCCGAGGCTTCCACGGGCGCTCTGGGCACCGAACTGCGAGGGTCCGGACGCGTCAGCAAGCCACTGTGGTCGCAGACGGCGATCACCGATGGCGACTGGCATCGTGTTGGCCTTGTCTGGGATGGAGCCGACAGGGTCCTCTACGTCGATGGTGTGGAAGTGGCTCGCGACACCCAGGCGGGCTTGGGTGGCTCGAACGACGGCCTGTACCTCGGGGCCGGCGCCGATCGGGCCACGGGCGGCTTCTGGTCCGGTCGGATCGATGACGTTCGCATCTATCTTCGCGCGATCACACCTTAGCCACTCAGCCTCTGTCGGGCTCCGCCGAACAGCAGGGCGAGAGGACTCGTACGGGTCAGCAGAAGCCCATACGCGTTGGAAAGGCGCCCTGATATGTTCGGAAAAATTCTGTTTGCAGTCAGCATCACATCGCTCGCCACGCCGCTGCAATCCAGCGTTTGGGCATACGGCCATTCATACCCCGCCGTGAAGGTGTACGATACGTGGGTTTTGCCGCCGAGCTTCGGTCAGGTCCCCGACCAACCCCGGTACTGCTGCGGTGATATCATCGTCAAGTTTGTCGATGAATGTCCGACAGAGGACAGGGATTGGATTCTGGCTCGGTATGGCTGTGCGATAGCCCAGTCCTGCGAGGGTGACCGGTTCCATCGGGTGCGCATCCCGCCGGAGGAAACACCCGAACGGATGGTGTCGCTTCTCGAAACGGAGGACGCGGTCGACTACGCGGAATTGAACTACTATGCGAGCATCTACTTCGTGCCGGACGATCCATACTACTTCCCCTATCAGTGGGACCTCCAGAACGACGTGACCGGCGGGATCAACATGGAGGCGGCCTGGGACATCGAGACGGGTGATCCCAACGTGATCGTTGCGGTCCTGGATACGGGGATTGCCTACGAGGACTACGGCCGTTTCCGGCAGGCGCCGGACCTGGCGCAGACACGATTCGTGCCAGGGTACGATTTCGTCAACGACGATGCCCATCCCAACGACGATCAGGGCCACGGGACCCATGTCGCCGGAACCATCGCCCAGAGCACCAACAACGATCGTGGGGTTGCCGGGATCGCCTTCGGTTGTTCGATCATGCCGGTCAAGGTTCTGGCCGGTGATGGGATCGGCGACTACTTCGATATCGCGCGGGCGATCTATTTCGCAACGGAAAACGGCGCCCACGTGATCAACATGAGTCTGGGCAGCCCCGACACGTCGCGGACGATAGAGCAGGCCGTTGCATTTGCCCATGCCAGCGGCGTGACCATCGTTTGTGCCGCCGGCAATGATTTCGAGGACGGCAATCCGCCGTCCTATCCCGCTGCGTACGACCACTACTGCATCGCGGTCGGAGCGGTGCGCTACGACGATACCCGAGCGTACTATTCCAATACCGGCGCCTACCTTGACGTTGCGGCGCCGGGTGGGGACCTGCTGGTCGATCAGAACCGCGACGGGTATCCCGACGGCGTTCTCCAACAGACCTTCACGATCGACCCCGGCACGTTCAACTACTACTTTTTCCAGGGCACTTCGTCGGCGGCTCCTCACGTCAGTGGCGTCGCCGCGCTTCTGATCTCCCAGGGCCTGACGGACCCGGATGCGGTCCGTGCCGCGATAGAGGGCACCGCGCGGGACGTTGGCCCGACCGGCTGGGACGCACAATACGGGTGGGGTGTGGTTGACGCGCACGCGGCTCTGCTGCATGGATTGCCATAAACTATTCTCTCGCCATCCCTCCCATTGCACGGAGAACTTGTTTTCTGAGCCTTTTCCGTATATCTTCATACCGTGCCTTTGCCGGCGGGGATGAGAGTCCCTGTAAACGCGACCGCATTGTCGGAGAGACCATAAGGAGCGTCAGACTATGGCATGCAGAATCGATCGGCGGAGTTTCCTGGGCAAATCGATCGTGGCCGGGGCCGCGTATGCCGGCGTTCGCGGCCTGGAGGAGCGGAACCTGCTCGCCGCGATCCAGGACGAGGGCCGCAAGACCCGCGAGCTGAAGAAGACCACCCGCGACGAGCCGAAGATCCCCACCGGGAAGATCGGCAATCTCGAGATCAGCCGGATCATCGCCGGCGGCAACGTCATCAGCGGCTGGTGCCACAACCGCGACCTGCTCTATGTCTCGACCCTGGCCGCTCACTACCTGACCGAAGAAAAGCAGTTCGACACCCTCGAACTGATGGAGGAGCATGGGATCAACACGATCGCGCCCGACCCCTCCCAGCTCGGCATCATCAACAAGTACAAGCGGGAGCGGGGCGGCGAACTGCAAACCGTCGTCGGCGTTCGCGATGACTGGTCGCGTCTGGACAACCCCACCTGGAGCGGCATGAAGGAAATCATCGACCGCAGCATCGACGAAGGCGCCACCACGATGTACACGCAGGGCGGCTTCACCGAGCACGCGATGAAGCAGGGCAAGCCCGAGATGATCGAGGTGATCGCCAAGGCCGTCCAATACATCAAGGAACAGGGCTATCTGGCCGGACTGGGCTGTCACGATGTCAAGGTGATCGAGGTTGCCGACGAGTACGGGATCCAGCCGGACTACTATTTCAAGACGTTCCACCACGACAAATACTGGTCCGCCCATCCGCGGGAACACCGCAAGCACTGGTCCGTCGATTCGGATCGCTCCGACGATCACAACGAGTACCACGACAACATGTACGATCTGTTTCCCGAGAAGACCGAAGCCCTGATGGCGGGAAAGAAGAAACCTTGGATCGCGTTCAAGACTCTGGCGGCCGGCGCCATCCACCCGGAATCGGCATTCCGATTCTGCTTCCGGGGCGGTGCGGACTTCCTGGCGGTAGGCATGTTCGATTTTCAGGTCATCGAGAACACGATCATTGCCAACAGGATTCTGGCGATGGACGAAATCCGAAATCGCTCACGGCCCTGGTGCGCCTGACGTCGCGCCGACGCCGCATCCCACCCTGCTTGAGGAGAGAGTCTTCCCGATGAACAGGCGGAGTTTTCTTCGTTCTACGGCGGCCGCCGGGGCGGGCCTGGTCCTTTCCTCGTCGGTCCATCCTGTGGCAGGCAATGACAGCAGCGGCGACATCCGCATTGCTCTGATCGGGGCCGGCACCCAGGGAGAGGTGCTGGTAAACACGTGCGTCAAGATGGCCGCAGACTTCGGGGTTCGTTTTACGGCGGTCTGTGACATCTGGGAGGACCTGAATCTCAAACGCGTGGCTGGCCTGCTGAGCCGTTACGGGCACGAGGCCCGCAGCTACGTGGACTATCGTGAGATGCTCGAACAGGAGAAGGACCTTGATGCGGTATTGATCGCCACGCCCGATTTCTGTCACGCCGAGCAGACGGTCGCGTCTCTGGGGGCGGGGCTGCACGTCTATTGTGAGGCCCCGATGTCGAACACCATCGATGGGGCGCGCCGGATGGTCCAGGCGGCTCGCGAACGAGGCCGGCTTCTTCAGATCGGCCAGCAGCGACGCAGCAATCCGCGCTATCGCCATTGTCGCACGCAACTGCTGGAGACGGCCGGTGTGCTGGGCCGGCTGACCGCCGTCAATGCCATGTGGCATCATCCCGCCCGCGCCGATCGCGGATGGTCGAAGCGATGGGCCCTCGACGAAGCGACGCTTGCCAAGCATGGCTACGCCTCCATGCACCAGTTCAAGAACTGGATGTGGTACAAAGGCATGGGCTCCGGTCCGGCCGTCAATTTCGGCGTGCATCAAATCGACGTGATCGACTGGTTTCTGGGCGGACCGCCCAAAACGATCACCGCACGTGGCGGAACGTATTACCACGATACGAAGACGCACGAATGGCCTGACACGGCGATGGCCATCCTTGAGTACGAGACGGACCAGGGCATCGTCGCCGTCTCGTATGAGACCCTCTGCACCAACGGCTATGGCGGACACGCCGAGATCTTCATGGGTGACCAGGGGACTCTGGAGTTGTCGGAATCGGCCAGTCGCGGAGGGGTTTATCGCGACCCGGAGGCACCGGACTGGCGCAAGTGGGTGCGCCTGGGTCTGCTGAATGAGCCCGGCGGCGAGGATAAGCCGCAGGCCAGTTCCGCAAACATCGACGTTCAGGAGACGAGGCCACCTGCCCGGTACGAGATCCCCATTGCGCTGGATGTCCCCTGTCATCAGCCGCATCTGGCGAACTTTTTCGAGGCCATTCGCGGCCGGGCCCAACTGAACTGTTCTGGGGAAACCGCCTACTCGGGCACGGTCACTGCGCTGAAGATCGCCGAGGCCATCGAAAAAAAGCAGACTCCGGAGCTTGACCCTGACACCTTCCGGGTATGAAGGCCAGCTCTACTTCAGTGGCAGAGCTTCGAGCACGAGGGCTTCGAACGGAGCGAGATCGAATGTGTGTGGCCGACCTGCCTCCAACGTGACTTCGGGGGTTTTGTTGATGTTTTCCCAGGGTTGCGTCAGGCGGTAACGCGTGGGAGCATCCGGCGGCCGTTCGAACGCTGTTCCGGCATCCACTTCGAAGCGGGCTCTCGTCTCGGCCGGGTTGCGCAGCACGAGAATGCCCTTGCGAGGCGACCACGAGGCGTAACCGTAGAGCTCGCCCTTGCCCGGATCGCCGCCGATCCAGTGCACGTCGATCAGCACGTCGGCGTTCTGTCGCGACCAGGTGGCGGCCTCGGCCAGGGCATCCCACATCGGTGGCGTCATCATCGCCGGTGTGACGTACAGTTCCTGGAGCTGCGTCCCCGAGCCGAACAGCATGCGGATTTCGTCCACCAGATCACCCAGGTCGCTGGCCATCTGCGTTGCTGTGCCGAGTTGGGCATAGCAGATGCCCTGGACCATCAGCGAGTTGAGCGGGTACAGAGGCGCCCGTTGGACGATCATGCGATAGGTGATCATGTCGCGGTAGGTGATCCAGCGCTGCCGCATCGTGCCGGCGCCGTGGAAGCCGCAATCGGCGCCGTTGCGCCAGATGGAATCGCCATAGAACAGCCAGTAGGGTGACGGCCAGGTGCCGGTCGTGATGCTCAGGTACACATCGGGCCGCAGCGCTCGCAGCTCCGTGCAGAGTGTCAACAGCCCCTCGATGTCGGGCAGGAACTCCTCGTCGGCGCCGTCACGGTCGTTGCCGATCCCTACGCCGTCGAATTTGAAGTAGTTGACGTCGTAGTCCTCGATCATCGCGGCGCAGACGTCGCGAAAGCGCGCGTAGTACCTCGGTCCGGCCAGAGAGAAGCCGTTTCGATTGGTCTCGAACCCCTGTGTCCGGCCGTATTTCATTCGCTCTTCTTTGGCCTGTCCGTAGCCGCCCCACGGAGAGAGCCAGACGCCGATCGCCGAGCGGTACTTCCTGGCCGGCGCCACGAGCGGACCGAACCCGTTGGGAAAGCCTGCGTGGAATTCCCACAGGGTCTTGTTATCGTCCCAGCCATCGTCGAACACGAACGAGTCCAGATTGACGCCGCGTTTCTGTGTCAGTTCCCGGCCGAACAGGTCGATCACCTCCAGGCATTGCCCCTCGTTCATCTTGCGGTCGCCCCAGGCGATGTCATACCAGGAGTTGTAGTGCAGGAAGGGCCGATAGGGTCGCGGGCGCTCCAGCTCGATGTAGCGGCCGTACGCCCGTCGCAGTTGGCCAGGCGGCGCAACGCCGATGACCGATGACTGAACCAGCGGCCGGCCCGGATCCAGGGGCATGTGGCGCGTGAGGCGGCACGTCACATGGGTCGGCAGGCTGCCGGATGCATCGCCGGCACGCACGATACTCTCCGAATTCGGATGCTCATACGCGAAGAACATGCTCTCGGCTACTACCGGCGAGCCGGCAACCGTGCCGACCACGCCGGCATCCCGGCAATCCAGATCGACCAATGTGATGGTCTCGATGCGAGGCGCCTCGCGGGTGACCCGCAGCGTGATCGATTGCCGAACGTAGTGCGTGTCATCCCGCAGCACGGCCTGCCATTGGATGTGAAGTCCGTCATCCACACGGTGGAACCGGGCCGTCACTATCCGTCCGGGCCGGTGGTCGGCCCGTCGCGGCGAATCAGGACGGGCCGGCAGGCTCCGGATCTGCGGCGCATCGGTCATCTCAAGCTGCGACGCCTGGATGCTCCGGCCATCCGACAAAGTCACGAGGAACGCCTCCCCGATCGTCTCGATGGCGCGGTTGGAAAGCTTGTCTCTTACCGCCAGCGGTCGCAGACGCCCCTCGCGTATGCTCCATGTGACGGCCAGGGCGTCGTTCTCCAGCGTGAGAATATTGTTCGCGCTTTCGGCTCGTGCCGGCCCGCCGATCACGGCAAGCGTCATCGAAGGCAGAAGGGAAACGATGACCAGTGAAGGAATGAGTTCTCGGTTCATTTCCGGCCTCCCATTGCTCTGTGATCATCCGCGTCAGAGTTCCTCGACGCAGCGTACCATCGTTTCGTAGTTTCGCAAGGTCTGTGCGCTGATCGTGCGCCCATAAGGACACGCCGAAGGCATGAGCACGAATCCGCGTCCATCGCCGCGTGTTCCATCGGCGATGGCCTTTCGCACGATCCTCTCGAACTGCTTCGGCTCGGTATTCTCGACGTCTGCGATTTCCAGGTTGCCGAACAGGACCAAGGCGTGGCCGTACTTCGCACGCACGAAGGCCAGGTCCACATCCCCCTGTGGCGGCGGCTCGATCGGGTCGATCGCGTCGGCGCCCATTCGCACGACCGAATCCAGGATGTTTCGAATCCGGCCGTGGATGTGGATGCGCGCGAAGCCGCCGGTGCGCCGGATCGCCTCGACCATCGGACTGTCGTACCGGACGACGTACTCATCGAACAGATGCGGCGGCAGGTATGGTTCCGTCGCGAACTCGGGACCGTAGATCCGCCAGAGACGACCGGGGAATTCCCGGGCGACCTGCTCGGTTCGATGGTGGATGACCCGGGCGTGCTTCTCCAGCAGACGGTGGAACAGACCTCGCTGCGTCATGGCGAGGATCGTAAAATCTTCCATGGCCAGCAGGGTGGCCGCCGCACAGAGCGGGTCTTCGGTATCCACCATGACGATGCCGCGTTCACCCAACCGTTTCTCCTCTTCGACCAGAGGCGAGATGTCGATCGTCTCTGCGAAGGCCTCGTCGGGCAGTTGAAGATACGCCTGCGCATCCGCGTCGCTCTTGAGCAGGTGCTCCACGGTCCACACGGTGTCCACGTCGGGATCACGGCGTGTCAGGCTCGTCATGACCCGGCCTGCGATTCGCAGCGTCGTCCGCACCATGCGGCAGGAGTGGTCGAGGTATGGCTCGGTCGTGAAGAACTCGCTGCGGGTCCCCTGGCCAGCGCCCTGTTGCGAATCCCATGCCTGGTGCGACTGCGCGCGGACGGGACTTCGCATGCGGATCAGATCAGTTCGCTCCTCCGCCAGCGACAGCAGAGGCCGCCAGGATGGATCGCGGTAGATGTTGAATGGGTCGGGGTCGGAAGGGTCCATCTTCAAGCCCCCGATCTCATAGAAGCTGACGGCAGGACGGTCGACAGAACGACCCTCCAGCGTCGCCATCAGCCTTTCTCTCGATGTCATTCGCATAACACGTGCCCACGACCGTCCCCGACGGCTGTCTTTCGGCAGCTCTCCGACAGTATATCACCGCTGGTGATCGCAAGAAGACCAAGACGGTGCAAAAAAAAGGTAACCGTCCGGCGGAGTACATGGATCGATGGGTGGGGTGTCGGATTGTGTTT
>DAOTJE010000004.1:0-70731 GCA_035448545.1 Sedimentisphaerales bacterium
GACCATCTGCATGGGTACCAGGCGATCGACGCGGTCAAGGCGGGTAAGGATGTTTACTGTGAGAAGCCCGTGACGCACTGGCGCCAGTTCGAGCTGACCAAGCGACTGGCGGAAGAAGTCCGCAAGTCGGGCCGTGTTTTTCAGTTGGGCAGTCAGGGAATGCGCGACAGTGCCTGGCACCAGATGCGCGACCTGATTCGGGATGGTCTCATTGGAAAGCCGATTCATGCCGAGTGCGGCTACTTCCGCGTCGGCGACTGGGGTGAGCGCGGCATGCCTATCGACGACCCTAACGCCAGGCCGGGGACGGACCTCAACTGGGATGCCTTTCTCGGCGACGCCCCGAAGAGGCCCTTCGACGTCAGCCGGTTCTTCCGCTGGCGGATGTACGAGGACTACGCTGGCGGTCCGAGCACCGACCTGTTCCCGCACAGCCTCACGCCCGTCGTCCATATGCTGGGCGTGACCATGCCGAGCACTGTCGTCGCCACGGGTGGCAAGTTCCGCTACGAGGAGCGGGAGATCCCCGACACGTTCAACATGCTGATTGACTACCCCGAGGGGGTCACGGTGGCCGTCCTTGGAACCCAAGGCAACGACTACCCGGGAACGGGTTTTCGCGGAGCGCCGGGCCGAATTCCGATTGTCCGGGGCTGGGAAGGTACGCTGACCATCGAGGGCAACGAGATCGTTTTCAGGCCGGCGCAGGAGTCCAAGAAGCAGCCGCAACGCGTGCCTATCGACCACGGCGAGGATTTCGTTGAATATTGGCGCGATTTCCTGGCCTGCTGCCGCTCGCGCACGACCAAGACCGCCAGCCCGATGGACTTGGCCTATCATGTTCAAACTGCCCTGCAAATGGGTATGCTTGGATGGAAGCAGGGCAAAATCGCCCGTTTTGACCCCGCGAGAGAGCTGATTCTCCTCTGACTGGCCCTCAAGAGAGCTTGACAGAAGTGCACAGCGGCCCCTGTCCAGGCTGACAGGGGCTTTTTCCTGACCTTCAGGCGGCGAAACAGCAAGATAGTGACAAGATTCAGCTCTGCAATATTACCCATTTTGACGCGTTTCGGGTATAATATGGCAGTAAGCCCGGGTAGAAGGGCAGGCACATGCGATACGGGATCCTAACTGGGAGTTATGAATCTCGACCCGCGGAGAATGCAGGATTGGCAGATCGCAGATGCGGCCGAGGGTCGGATGAAACCGATCCGGCGGCTGGCGTCTGAGCTGGGTTTGCGCGACAACGAATTGATCCCCTACGGGGCAAGACTTGCCAAGGTGGATTACGCCACAGTCTTAGGTCGCCTGAACGATTCTCCGCGGGCCAAGTACGTGGATGTGACTGCCATCACTCCCACGCCCCTGGGGGAAGGCAAGACTACCACGACGCTGGGTCTGATCCAGGGGCTCGGTGTGCTGCGTAAACGCGTCTGCGGCGCGATTCGCCAGCCCAGCAGCGCTCCGACGTTCAACATCAAGGGTTCGGCCGCCGGCGGTGGCCTGGCCCAGTGCATTCCGCTGACGCCCATCTCGATTCGCTTCACCGGGGACATCGACTGCGTGACCAACGCGCACAACCTGGCGATGGTGGCTCTGACCGCGCGGATGCAGCACGAGCGCAATTATGACGACGCCCGACTGGCGCAGAGCGGCCTGCGGCGTCTGGACATCGATCCGGGCCGCGTCCAGATCGGCTGGGCCATGGATTTCTGCGCCCAGAGCCTTCGCAACATCCGGATCGGCCGCGGCAGTAAGATGGACGGCTTCGAGATGGATTCGGGCTTCCAGATGACCGTCGCCAGCGAGGTCATGGCTATTCTGTCCGTGGCGGCGGATCTGCGGGACCTGCGGGAGCGCATCGCTCATATGGTTGTCGCGTACGACAGGCAGGGGAATGAAGTGACCACCCGCGATCTCGAGGTCGATGGTGCCATGACGGCTTGGCTGATCGACGCCATCAACCCCAATCTGGTGCAGACTCTCGAAGGCCAGCCGGTCTTTATCCACGCCGGACCCTTCGCCAACATCGCCATCGGCCAGAGTTCCATCATCGCCGATCGCCTGGGCACGAAGCTGGCGGAGTACCATATCACCGAGAGCGGGTTCGGCGCCGATATCGGTTTCGAGAAGTTCTGGAATCTCAAGTGCCGCATGTCGGGTCTGGCACCCGATGCCGTGGTGCTCGTCGCCACGATTCGAGCGCTGAAGATGCACGGTGGCGGACCCGCGGTCAAGGCGGGCATGCCCCTGAGCCATGAGTACCTTGCGGAAAACATCGGACTGGTTGAAGCGGGCTGCGCCAACCTCCTGGCGCATATCGATATCATCAAAAGAAGCGGCATCAGGCCCGTCGTCTGCATCAACCGCTTCGACACCGATACGAAGGCAGAGATCGACTTGGTCCGCCGGATCGCCGAAGCCGCCGGGGCGCGAGCAGTCTGTTCCGAGCACTGGCTCAAGGGCGGCCGCGGCGCGGTCGAACTGGCGGAGGCGGTAATTGAGGCCTGCAGCGAACCGAACGGTTTTGAGTTCCTCTACGACCTTCAGATGCCGTTGAGACAACGCATTGAGCTGATTGCCAAAGAGGTCTACGGGGCCGACGGGGTGACCTACACCGATGGTGCGCTGGCCAAGGCCAAGCGGCTCGAAGCGGAGTCTCTCGGCACTCGTCTGGGCACCTGCATGGCCAAGACGCAGCTCAGCCTCTCTCACGACCCAGAGTTGAAAGGACGCCCCACGGGCTGGGTGCTGCCGATCAACGACATCCTCGTGTACAAAGGGGCCGGTTTCGTCGTCCCCGTGGCCGGGTCGATCCGGCTGATGCCCGGCACCGGTTCCAATCCTGCCTTCCGCCGCATCGACGTCGACGTCGACACCGGCAAGGTCCGCGGACTCTTTTGATTGACGATCCATGATTTGTGATCTACGATTTGACAGAGCGCAGAATGCCCCGTCGTGCAACTGCCCGATCGTGAATCGTAAATCGACAATGGAATGGAATGACCGCGAGGATCATCGATGGCAAACAGGTGGCGGCCGACATCCGGGCCGAACTCAAAGCGGAAATCACAGCCCTTAAGGCCAAGGGCATCGTGCCGGGTCTGGGGGTGATTCTCGTCGGCGACGACCCGGCATCCGTGTCGTACGTGACGGGCAAAGAACGGACCTGTGACGAACTGGGGATCTACTCGGACCACAATCACTTGCCGCGTGAGACCTCGCAGGCCGAGCTGAAGCGGGTGATCGAGAGGCTGAACGACGATTCGCGCGTTAACGGCATCCTGGTTCAACTGCCGTTGCCGAAACATCTGAGCGAGTCCGAGGCGATATTCACGATCGACCCGGCCAAAGACGTGGACGGAATCCACCCGGTCAGTGTGGGCAAGATGGTGACCGGTGAGAGGGCTTTCCTGTCATGCACGCCGCACGGTGTGCTGCAACTGCTGACTCGCAGCGGCGTGAAGATCGAGGGATCGCACGTCGTCATCGTCGGCCGCAGCAACCTGGTGGGCAGGCCGCTGGCGAACATGCTGATCCAGAAGAGTCCCCTGGGCAACGCGACCGTTACGGTCTGCCACACGCGGACAAGGGACCTCGCCTACCACACGCGCCAGGCGGATATCCTCGTCGCGGCTGCCGGCAGCCCGAACACGATCACCGCCGACATGGTCAGGGACGGTGCCGTGGTGATCGATGTCGGCGTCAATCGAGTCGAGGACCCCAGCAGGAAGCAGGGCTACCGGCTCGTCGGCGACGTGGATTTCGAGGCGGTCAAGGCGAAAGCCTCGCTAATCACCCCGGTGCCCGGCGGCGTCGGTCCGATGACTATCACGATGCTCATGTACAATACGGTTCTGTCCGCCAAGCGCGCCGCAGGGCTCGTTTGACCGGCAACATGGGCCTCGTCCGCAAGGACCATCATTTCTGTCTGTTCCCCCGAGTCGCCGACCAAGGTGAGCTGGGTGGATGCGAAGCTCAGTTCTTACCGAGGAATCTGCATCAGCGATAAGGTGGGCTCGGCTCACCATCCCGGCTATTTCTTTGAAATCCGCAGTGCCTCGCTGTACGATGCCTGTAGTGAACGCATGACAGGGGATTTGACTGGGACATCACGGGCAGCCATGGAGGAATTTGTATGATCTTGAGGAGGAGGCAGAAAGAGGCGTCGGCGACCGCCAACGGCCTCGACGAGGAAAGGGACCGCAGGCCTTCAGTTCCCCCGAATAGGCTGTCCAGGCGTGAGTTTCTGGCGATCAGCACCGCGGCGTGTGCTTCGGCATTCCTGAAGCCGACGTCGGTACTGGCCGCACAGGGCGCCCGGCGTTTTCATTGCTGCCTGGCTTCCAAGGTCATTACCGAACGCCCTGAATTGCTCGATCTCATACGAGAGGCGGGCGTGAGCGATGTCTGGTTGGCGTCTTTTTTCTTCGGGCATTGGTATGAGAAGCCGGAAGACCTCAAACCGGTGATCGCCATGGTGGAGGCAAAAGGACTGGGCTGGAATATCATCAACGTGCCACTGGGGCATCCGGGCGATGCGCTGGGTGACGCCACAGGTGCAACGCCGCTTGCACCGCCGACGCGTTGGCGGATGGCGGAAAGACCCGATGGCACGAAGTACTCCGGCACTTCGCTGCACCCTCCCGCCATTCAGGAGAATGTCGATGCCATTCGACGGATTCGAGCATTGAAGCCGGGGACGATCTTCCTCGACGACGATTTCCGCCTCGCGCAGGGGCCGGGCGTAATCGGGGGCTGTTTCTGCGATTGGCACAAGAAGGAGTTTCTGGAGAAGCATGGTTTTTCGCAATCGCATTGGGAAGAACTGCTGGCGGATGTGGAAGCGCGGAATTTTTCCCCTGTCCTGCGCAACTGGGTGGACCACACGTGTGACCAATTGACGGCCTGCTTCAAGGCCCAGCAAGCCGCTGCGCCGGAGGTGGCTCTGGGGAACATGATCATGTATCTGGGCGCCGAAAAGGCGGGCATTCGCCTGGCGGATTATGCGGATACGCCCTTCCGGGTGGGCGAGATGATGTTCAACGACAAGGACTTTGGCCGTCTGTCCGGCAAGACCGGAGAACTCTTCAGTTGCCTCTTTCATCGGCGTTATGCCAGACCGGATCTGGCCTACAGCGAAACGACGGCTTTCCCCGCGGACCAACTAAGCGCGAAGAACATGGCGGCCAAGCTGGCGGTCTCGACGATCTGCGACGTACGGAATACGATGTATATGTCCGGGATGACCCCCTTCCCGGAGACCCATTGGGAGACGCTCGTCCCGGCGATGAGAAAACAGGCCACTTTCCATGAGGTGATTCGAGGCCATACGCCGCAAGGGCCCTTCAAACACTACTGGGGCGAGGCCTCACGCTACGTCGGCAACGACAACCCCTTCAGCATCTTCCTGGCCAGCGGCATTCCTTTTGAGGTCGTCGATACGCTTTCCGCGGATGGCTGGACCTTCCTTTCCGATCAGGATGCGCGCTACTGCCAGGCGAAAGGGAACTGCTTCTGTCGTACGGGATTGAAAGACATTCCGAAGTCCATTCGCGCTATCCCCGATGACTTGGACGCCTTATGGAAAGTGAAGGCGGAAATGGTGGGCAGTGGTTTGAACGTCCCCTATGTGATCGACGAGAAACCGGTGGTCTGTGCCTGGTATCCGACCGCCAGAAAAGTCTTCCTGTGGAATCTCGCAGAAACGAAAGAAGACTTCCAGTTGCAGGTGGCAGACCAGAAGATTCCCCTGAGCATTGGGGGCTTGGATTCCGTTCTGGTATCCGTGTGACAGAACGGCGCATGACGAATGGGCTTGGAGGGCGGGCTGGGCCCACCGTTCCGGCTCGTCACCGATATGAAGACGTGCAAAAGCTTAAATAACGAGCTGACCCTGCGACGTCCCTGATCCTCCATTTCACCGCATAGACGGCATTCTCGCGCATGATTCACATCGGGGATGATTCTCTGACACGATGGGCTGACCCTGAGTCACTCCTGGATCTGCCGGGCTTTGACGGATCCTGTTCTTCTTCCAGATACCGTCTGTAATCCTCGTACAGCGTGACGCTGGCCGGCCCGCCGGGCTGGCAGGTCATCGCCGGCGCGCTCATAATGCCGGGGAACTGATAGTGCAGGATCTTCTCGAAGTCCGGGAAGCGCTGGAAGTCGCCGATCAAGTCGCCGATCGGGCGAGGATGAAGCTCGACACCATTTCTGAACACGAATGTCTCCACATCCAGCCAGAGATGGCACCCGGCTTCGTCGCACAACGACTGCAACAGTGTGGCCGCCTGCTCGCCGGTCAAGTCCCCCTCCGGCATGCGGTGGAACCCGAATGGCCCGAGGATGTCCACGTGGGGCAGCAACTGGCGGTATGTTTCCTCTGCGCCACGAAGACCATGGGGATTGGTCGCCAGGAGCACGGGCTTGTCCGGGGCGTGCCGCTTGACATGGGAGGTGAAAGTCTTGAAGAAGTCGACGATCTCCCGACGCTGAAGGGCAGGGTCGCCGAGGCCGGGCATGTACAGGCCGCCGCCCTGTTCGTGGCTGAGATACCAGCCATAGAACGACTGATGGTGCCCGTACCGTCGCCAGAGTTCGTCCGCCACGTTCGTGCACCAGCGCAGCGAATTCGGCGTGTAGTCGAAGAACGCATACGTGCCGACCCCCGGCATCACGTGCATGCCCAGTCTGTCAGCCTCGTCCATGATCGTCTCCAGCGGGTCGGCCGAAGCGATGGGCATGCGCGCAGGATAGAGTCCGGAAGGATAATATGCTTTGCCCGGATATGTTTCTGGAGTGAAGTCGTGCTTGGTGCGATGAGTGAAGTTCTGAAACATCATCGTGATGACCAGTAGATTCTGCTCGGTCGCGTGCATCGCGCGGACCAGCTCGCGCCAGTTCTCGTCGGTCATTTTGCCCAATTCGGTGTTGAAGGGTCTTCCTTCCTGCTCGTCGTGGTGATAGAGGTCCACCCAGGCGCCTCCGAGCCGGCGAGTGGAGCGGACATCCGATCGGATGATCTCGATGGGACGCTCCATTTGCAACGTCACATCGCCCGACCTCGCCGTCATGATGATATGATGCCGGCCCGCGTGCCCCTGGGTGGGCCAGCGGAAGCCGAAGCCGGCGGCCGACTGAGGGGCTATGCTGAGAGCCACCTGATGCAGACGCTGCTCCGGCTTCTCTTCATCGAGATACAGCACGACCTCAAAGGTCCGCGCTGCATCAACGTCATTCCGCACCGATCCCCGGACATCCAGCTCGATCCGGTCCGTCACCGGCGACGGGGGGATCAGGGTGAGGCTGATCCGGGGTCTGGGTTTTTGCATCCCGGTGAGAGATCGAACCGCCTCATCCGGCGACATCGCGCGCCCCCGGCGGTCGCAGTCCATAGCGATGCGGGCTTCTGTGACCGGATCCCACAGCGGGGTCCGCATTTGCCGCATGCCCAGGACGGAGGCGATCCAGTCCTGCGTCCCGCCGCTTTCGACGGCCCGGACGCCCCAGCCAGAGTCGGCGTTGCCGGTCCCCACTTCCCATCGCTTGAAATCGAACGCGCGGAACCCGCCGCCATCGGGCGAAGGTTGCGCGTCCGGGCGAATCTGGACAGGGTATAGGAACTTGATGGTCTCTGACTTGACCGCGGCCAGGCCGACCGTGGCAATCCGAACATCGGGGAAGGCAGAACTCAGAGGCCATAGCAATGCCGCAGCCAGCACCCAGTTTGAAAGGGTGGCTCGCATGATTTCAGATCCTCCATTTCACCGCGCAGGCCGCTGTCACGATCAGACGCCTCACTCAGACTTTCCCACCTTCGCAACGTCCGCAATCCTCCGCACGCACGCGATGATACCAGCGACCATCAGACGGGGCAATCGTGCATTCCAAGAAGGCGGGGTTCATCCGGCTTGGGGCCGTTTCGGCCCGGCGAAGCGGGAAGGTGCTGACGGCAAGGAGTATCGGAGCCATGTCGGCTATGGTCGTGGTCTGTGTCCGTTACGCCCAGCGTTTCTGCAGGACGATGCCGGTGATGATGAGCACGAGGCCGACGAGTGTCGAGGGGAGGATCTGCTCGCCCAACACCAGCGCGATGACCAAGAGCGACAGGAACGGAACCAGGTAGATCAGGTTCACGACGTGAGCGGTGGTTCTGGCGGTCTTGAGGGCCTTGAGCCAGACGAGGAATGTGATCCCCATCTCGAAGAGGCCGATGTAGATGCCTCCGACCAGTCCCTGCCAGGGGGGTACCTTGGCTTGGTCCGTCAGCAGCAGGGCAACGAGAACATACCCGGTTGCAAACGCGAAGTTGAGGAACAGACGCACGGCCTCGTCGCAACGATCCCTGGTGTTGTAGACCCAGAAAAGGGCCCAGACAACCGTGGTGCTCAAGGCCAGCAGCACCCCAAGTCCATTGCTGAATCGAAAATCCAGGATGTCCGAAGGCTTCGCGGGGCGAGTGGCGATGACCACCACGCCGGCGAAGCTGATCAGAATCGCCAGGACGCTCGGCAGCCGGATTCGCTGGCCCAGCAGGGGGATCGAGAGCAGCACCAGCGTCAACGGCCAGACAAAATTGATCGGCTGGGCCTCCTGGGCCGGCAGCAGCGAATAGGCCTTGAACAGAACGGCGTAGTAGAGGAACGGGTTCAGGAAGCCCAGTCCGGCCGACCATAAATAGTCCTTGTGGGTCAGCGTCCTGAGCAGGCCGAGCCTCCGTGTGGCGGCCAGATAGATTCCGAAGATGACAGTCGACGTGGCGGAAGCAAGGAACAGCAGCGGCAGGTCCCGTACGTGCCGCTGCGAAAGCTTGAATGCGGACGCAGAGGTGGCCCAGAACAGTACGGCGACCATTGCGTACACGTAGGCGGCGGAGGTTCGCTTCTCGGCGTTCATGGGTGGACCAACTCGGCGAGCCGGTCTCTGGCCTGCCACGCGCAATCGATCAGCTCGTCGCGGAACGGGGATTCTTCGTTCTTCCACACCCATCGCAGCACGTCGCCGAGCCGGGCTCGATCCAGACTCTGCCAGCGGATCCCGTGGAACTCGTTGGGCACGCTGTGTTTGGCGACATCCCCCAGAAGCATCGCGACGCCCGCCAGAGCACCCACGGCCATATGGACCGGCCGGATGCCCCATTCCAACGCGAGGGACATCGTGCCGAAGATCCGGTCGGTGACGCCGAGCTTGCGCAGAATGTCACGGGCGGCCCGATCCGTAGTGTCCGCCAGGAAGGGATTGGTCATCCGCCGGAGCAGATCGTCCGCATATCGCCGGTAACCCGACTCGGTAAACAGCTCGTCGCCCAGCGACGCGTATTTGCGGATCAGGGCGCCACCCGATTCGCGGACGAAGGCCTCACTCGCAACGCACATCAGGGGCTTGTCGCTGGCCAGTTCGGTCATCTTTGTGTAGCCTTTGAGTGTGCCGATGAAGCCGAGCAATGCGTGGATGGCGTTGTGGCCGTAAAGTTTGGCCTCTTCGAAGGGCAGCAGATCGTCCTTCTCGACGAAGACTCGAATGCCCGGCGCAAAACCAGGGATCGTTGTCCTGGTGACGAGGATGCGGTTGAACTCCTCGACCAGGAATGCCCGGTCGATTCCGGGGGCAATGGGCGTCAGACTCAGCGAGGCGATCTCGGTCGGATCGGTCACGACCCGGCTCATCTTGCCGATCACCGTATTGAGAAACTGCACGCGCGGTGGCAACGGACCGCTCGAATACTCCGCGACGGCGTCCCTCAGAATCTCGGCCGCATGGTTGTTGTTCTCGGCCGCGTAGACAACGGCCGGTTTCCCCCCGCCGTGGGCCAAGCCGTCGGCGACCAGTGCGGCGACACTGTTGGCCTGGCCCGAGGTGTAGAAATTCACCGAGGGAAGGCAGGTGCATATCTCCGTCGCCTCGGACAGCGCGCTGCGAAGAGCCTGATTGTCGTGGGGATCTGCCGGGTCGAGCAGTTCGACGTTGTCGATCCGCTGCGTTTCGATGCGGTCCGCCTTGGCCACGTTGACGTGGTACGTGCCGTGATTGGCGCCGACGGCGCGAACCAGGGCCCGGTCGACCTCCGCGACAACGATCCGGGCAAACCGGCCGCTTTGAAAGGCCTCTTTGGCGAATAGTCCGCTCTGGATGGGCCCGAATCCGAAACCGACAAGAATATGATCGGCCATCTTATCGTCCGGCCGTCCTGAGGAACGCATGGATGTCTGTGTCTTTCGTGAGCACGCTGATCTCCAGGTCGTACGTCCGGCTCTTTCCGGGCCCCAGGTAGATCAGTTGCTTCTGTTGGCGGGCCGCGCTTTGACCAATCGGGAAGTTGGTGCCTGGTTCCAGGCCGGTGACATACTCGCCCGGTCCCCAGTGCTGCCAGTTGGCCATACAGGGGAAGTGCTTTTTCTTGTAGCGGGTCGCCACGGCAAGGCCCAGCTTCTGATTATACAGGCCGATGGTGCAGAAGCCGTTCGTGTCGGCCGTGACGTCGATGAACCCGCAGGCCTCGCCGCCGCCTCGATGGGTTTCCATCGGCTTGCGGCACACGCGGAAATCGCTCGTGTCGTTGAAAATCGCGTTGTCCATATCCAGACCGCGCGATCTCCATGCACCTTTCCAGACGATCTGTGTGCCCTCATCGACCAGGGGCCAGCCGTAGTTGCAGTGGTACAACAGCATGTGCGGCGTCGGCGAGTTGCCCCGGTTTGTCACTACGTCGTGGATGCGGATCGTGCCTTCGCCCAGCGTGCTGGAGATGGTTCGTCGCAGTTCGAGGGTCGGGCCGAAAACGCGGTATTCTTTGACTACCGCGGTGATACTCATTTCAAGCCTGCCGGCGTGAAGGTCGGGCTGGGTGATGGATTCGACCTCGGCCGGGGTGTTGCTGATGCGCCCGTGCAGACCTCGCTGGCCCGATTCATCGTCGTCGGGCGCTCCGGCGTGTGTGAGGCCGCAGGTCGTCAGGAGGCCGCCGCCAAACGGCCACAGCCATTCGATGCCCTGATTGGCATCCGGTCGCGGCGCAGTCACGCCGGCATGACTAAGCCAGGCAAGGCTATGCTGATTGTGGAAGGCGTCCACGATGTCCAACGCCCGGTCGATGACCACTTTGTATCGCAGCCCCGAGCCCGTATTGACCCACGCGATTCGCGTGCCCTTGCCGAGTCCGTTATCCAGAACGCTCGTCTCGATTCCGCCCACCTGCGCGGGGTTGCCCACGCGATCCTGCCAGTCGAACGAAGTCTTCTTCTGTGCCATTCGAGTTTACTCCCTGTCAATTGAGCGCCCGCCGCAACGCTTCGAAGCTGTCGAACCCTTGGTCGGTTTGCAGCACGCGAAGCATTTTGTCGTAGGTCTTGATGTTGGCGTAGCGGTCGTCGAGCGGGGCCTTGATGAACAGCGACGCGAAGAGGTTGCCCGCCTGCACCGCTTGCGCGAAGTCGATCGACCCGTCGCGAAACGCGCCGAGGTTGTTCGCCAGATAGGTGATCAGGCCGGCGCGGAAGGAGTCGCCGGCGCCGACGAGATCGATGACCTCGCCGCTGAGGAATCGCGAGATGATCTTGACGGGCCCACCCGCGCGGCCTCCCGGTGTCAGGTGCGTTTCATACGCGCCGTTGCTGACCGTGACGCCGAACAGACGCGTTCGTCCTTGCTCGCGCCAGAATCGTTTCGTCAGAAACTCCAGAAAGTGCGTGATGTTTTCTCTCTCACCGAACTCGACCCAATCGCGGGGCTGACTCATCGTGTTTTGGATGAGCTTTGCCTCATCCGAGGAGGTGAAGAACACGTCGAGCTCCGGCAGGAGCGGCTCCAGCAGCCGGTATTCGGCGACGGGCTTGCCTTCGGCGATAAGTCGATGCGGGTCTCCCGTCAGCGTGTGACTGTCGGCGATGGTCAGGGCCCCCCGGGTCCGGCACCAGTGGATAAACTCCGCCAGATCGCAACCACCATTGGCGTCACCCCGGTCGGAGAGGCCCGAATACATGTAGTAGACGATCCGGGGTTGGAGCCGCTCGACGGCCTTCCGAAAGATCGCAAAGTCGAAATCGTTGTTGGCGTTGGGGAAGTAGGCGATGCCGCCCCGGTCGTCGCCTTTGGGGTTATGGATGAACGTTGTTCCGGTCGGAAGCCGGGGATGGATATGGGTGGCGGACATGTCGACGCCGTTGGCGACCATGACGTCGTAGAAGAAACGACCTTGGGCATCGAGTCCACCGTAGTTTCCTTTGCCGAGGTTGACGCCGACGGCGACCTTCAGCCCGGTCCGTGCGATCAACGGCGCGGTGTTTCCGGGCCCGCCCGCGGTGGCTGCGCCTTCGTCGATCCACCGCTTGATCTGCTCCTGCGAATAGTCGGGCATGTCTTCGGTTCTGCATTTGGCCAGGCCACCTTTGCCCACGAGCCGGTCGGCAAACTCGAAGTCGGCTCGACGCAGGTCTGCGACCGCCGTATTGAGGATCAGAACGTCCACTGCCATCCGTGGTGTCTCCTTTCGCCGTTTGGCCTCAGTGCATTTCCGCCTTGCAGGTGCCGATCGCCGGGCGATAGAAGTTGAATTGCACGTTGGGGTGGTCGGCCAGCAGGGACATGGGTACCGCGCTGTCGGCGAGTTTCTCGGCGATCATCAGCGTGGTCAGACGCATGCCGAACGGGTTGTCGTGCGTTCCTGCCTGCCAGATCGAGACCTTCTCGGCCTTCCACGTCTGGACCGGCCCGACGGTGATCGCCTGGGTCGGTACGCTGGTGACGACACCGCCGCCGCTGGTGCGCGCGTTCTGCATCACCGTCACCGGATGCAGGTCCACGATGCGCGTCGTCAGTTGGCGGTACTCCTGCGGCGTCGGCGGGCGGTCTTTGTACGGGTCCTGTCGACGAACCGGGTCGTTGAACGCCCAGTGTTTGATGTCGCCCTGGCCGCCCTGCATGACGGCGCAGCGGATACCGTCCCAACTGCGAATGTAGGCCGATGTATCGGCCTTGGGAAAGTGCAGATTCGTCTCGGGCATCTTCAGTTCCGGTCGAATCCGATTGAAGCATAGTTCCTTGTCCGCCTTCGCGAAGGACAGCGGATGTGCCTCGGGCACCTCCGCGCCGTTCATGTACCACTCGTCCATGCCCCAGAAGTGGGCGTCGTGCAGCTTCAGTTCCAGCGCGTTGACCAGTCTTGCCACGAGGGGCAATTGCTCCGTCGGTCCGATCGGTCCGCAGATGCCGACGGGGTTGTCGGGCGTCGCCTGCTTCCAGGTGGTGACGTATTCGAGGGCTTCGGCCAGGTAGAAGTCCTCCAGGGTGTCGTAGAAGACGACCTGGAAGCCTTCGCGACTCAGAGCCGCCATGTCTTCGGCGGTGAGGCGGGCCGCATCGTTGAGGATCTCGTCGTCCAGCGTCGTGTAGTCCCACCAGTCCGGGGCCAGGAGACTCTGTTTTCTGCCCATGATCGTTCTCCTATGTCGTGTGGACCAGATGGCCCAGTTCGGCCTGGAGCAGGTTGTCCTGGGGGTAGGCATGCCCCAGGTGTTGGCGGAACCCTTCGCCGAACGCGACGCCGATGGCGGCGCCGCGCTGGCGGCCGAGCTTCTTCATCTGGTCGGTGTATTCATCGATACCGTGATGAGCCAGCAGCCAATTGCGCTGGCTCTCGTGGCAGACGAGCATCTTCGTCTTGATGTCGATGACGCTGCTGGTGTCCACGATGAAGCCCGGCGCGATCGCGGCCCCGAATTTGTCTTTGCCCTCGACGGCGTCGGTGTAGTACAGGTGCGGGATCGGCTCGAACGGCTCGGCGCCGGGTGTCTCGATGTTGACGATGCCGCAGCAGAAGCACGCCGACTGCGTCAGCTTGCTGGACATCTCGTGGTCAACCATATAATCCGACGGACTCAGTGTGAAGACGATCTTCGGCCGGACCTTTCGCACCAGCGCGATCGCCTTAAGGAGAGTGGGGCGGTCGTACATGATGAAGGCGTCGTCGCATTCGAGGCAATGGTATTCGCCACCGAGGAGTCTTACTGCCTTGGTGGCCTCGCTTTTGCGAATCCGGCTGATCTCCTGGCGGCTGTACTCGACGGTGCCGCAATCGCCCGGCGTGAACGTTGCGATGTGGACCTGCCAGCCCCGCTCGCGGAGCAGGGCCAGGGTCCCGGCGCACATGAACTCGGCGTCGTCCGGATGGGCGCCGAGACTCAGGACAACTTTGTCATTGCTCATGGTTCCCCTTGTCGGCGTTTCGGGTGGTTCACTTGCCCATCAGGTGGCTGACGATGAGCAGGTCCAGCTCTTCGTAGTCGCGATCGGCGATCAGTTGTTCGACGCGGCTTTCATCGAGGCTTCGGGCCAGCTCGACCAGTTGCAGGAAGATCGTCCGGCTGTTGCGGAGATGTTTGGTTGCGACATCCTGCTTTTGCGTCCGCACCGCCTTGACGTCGAGGCCGACGAACTCGCCCTTCTTGCCGTAGTCGTACTTGTCGAGGATGCGAACCTGGTTGAAGGCCCGGCGCAGGTTGACCGATCCGAAACTCTTGTCTTCGTCGAACTTCAGACCATTCTGGTCATTCAGGTGGACCGTGTAGAGTTTGTCATACGCCAGGGCGAAGCCCATTTCATCGGATGGATCGAGGCCCGCCAGGATGGCGTGAGCGGTCTCAATATTCACGCCGACGCGCCCTGCGTCCTTCGTCAGGTAACCCAGGGCTATCGCGTGTCCTGTGGTCGGGATGTAAGCCTGGTCCATCGGCTCATTGGGTTTGGGCTCGATGGCAATCCGGATGCTCTTGTTGTAGGCGAGCATGTCGTCGATCGCTTCGACGAGGCGGTCAACCGCCACCTTGCTGTCCTTGGCCTCACGCATGTATGTTCCTTCACGGGCCAGCCACAGGACGATCAAGTCGGTCTTAAGCGCTGCCGCGATATCGATGGCGCGGCGGCTGCGTTCGCGCGCGTATTTGCGACACTCCGGGTCGTTCGAGGTGTAGCCCCCGTCGATCGTACGCGGGTCTTCCCACAGGCGGGGCGCGACGAATTCCGCGACCAGGCCCTCATCGGCCAGCATCTTCTGCACCTCTTTGGCCTTGGCGACGATTTCCTTGGGGCCCAGTTCGTTCATGTCGGGTACGGCATCGTCGTCGTGAAACTGCACGCCCTCGAAACCGAGCTTCTTGAAGAGCTTGAGCTTTTTGGCGAAGGTGACGCTGCGTCGGACTGTCGGGCCGAATGGATCGCTGCCCTCATGAATGTTCCACGGCCCAAACGAGAATCGGTATTGTCCTGCCATTTCGTGCCTCCTTAAGGTTTCGATGGTCTGAAGTCGTCTTTGTCCCGTTGTCCGGGGGCGCCGCAGCCGCCTCAAATGCGGCGCCCGGGTTTCTCCTGCAAAACGCCCGTCGCGTGGCGGGCATAATGACCGCGCAGGTCGCGAGCATACTCTCTCAAAATGCTTTCACCAAGGCCGTTGTCGTCGCCGCAACGATACAGAGCTCTTGCCAGGATCAGCTCCCGCAACGAAACCTCCCGCGTGGAGGTGTCGACGGGACTCGGTGGTATGTTGGCCACGACTTTCCGGATGTCCGTGCAGGCATGTCCCTTCATCCCGGGTTTGCGGAGCAGGTCCGCGAGAGGCTTTGCGGCCGAAGGATCCCGTTGGGCCTCCAACGCCATGGCCACCGCCCGGTGATGAGACATTGCGTGTTCGGGACCAAGCTGAGTGACTTTCTCGATGATCGGGGCGAGGGCCTCTTGGCGTCCCGTACGGCCCAGAGCGACGATCAGGCTGTCTACCGGGCTCATGCTCCGGCCGTACTGTCCCATGCCCGTGTATTTCCACCCTTCGTCCCATTGGCGCTGTTTGACGGCCTCGACGAGGGTCGCAACGCCCGTGTCGTCGCCCATGATGCCGAGGATGTGGGCATAGGTAAGCCTGTCTTTTTCGCTGGTTGCCCTGCGGTACGCCTGACGCAGGAGGGGCAGGGCCGCCTCCGGCTGGCCGTAGACGACCTCGATCCCCTCAAAATCGTTTGTCAGGGACGCCACGGCACGCTCGATCTGCTCCTTGGGCAATGGGAACGAGTCTTCGTGGGTGAGTACTTCGGCCGGCAGATTGCCCTTTTCGACGAGGTGCTGCTGTAGTGCGCGGATGTTGATATTGCGCAGCGTCTGGTTCGTCTGGACCGCCATCGCCGCGGCGATGCCCGCCGCATAGCCCTGGTTCTGTATGTCCGGCTGCATGCGGATCACAGGCATCACATCGCGATGAGCGCTCACCCCCAGGCCGGTCACGAGGATGCCTTCCAGCCCCTTGGGCAACAGGCAGCGGTAGGGGACATAGCAGGGCACCGCCTCGCGGTCCGGCGGCCTGAGCAGAAACATGGGATGGATGGTGAAGCCGTGCGAGTCGAAGTTGCTGTTGGCGCGGACGACGGTGTCGGGAAACGTCCGGCTCAGATAAGCGTCCGACGGCGAGAGGAAGAAATCCCCGACGATCTGCCTTCGCTCACGACTGTCAATGATCTGGGCCAGGTCATACGCACCGTCGAATTTCTTACGGGCGGTGAGAAACGATTGCCATGCGTCGATCGCATCCAGGTCATCGATGAACGTGAAATCGGTGTTGGTGTATCGGGCGCCCGGCTCCCACGGGGGCAGACCGGTCCCCTGTACCGCGATGTGTTCGGCGGTTGTGTAAATGCATTCGGCTCCGGCGGCCGCAGCGATGGTCGCGCTGCCGGTGGCGTCGATCACCACCTTCGCCAGAACCACGCCTCGGCCCTGTGGCGTCGCGACAACGACGCCCTTGACCTGATTGCCTTGGACGAAGGCACCACATCCAAATGCGCCGTACCAGATGTCGGCGCCGGCTTTCCTCAACTGGCGCCGATACCACTCGATCTTCAACTGGCTGTCCCAGGCGCCGCCCTGACCGCTGGTCCCTTCAGATGCGCCGCCCAGTTCGGCCAGGCCCAGATCGATCTCCTTGGTGAAGCCCTCGCGGTAGCCGTAGTAGTATTTGCCGATCAGGCCCAACGTCCCGATGCCCCCGAGACCATGAAGGTACTCGACGACCAGCGTCCTGACGCCTTGCCGTGCGGCGGCGATTCCGGCCGGCGCACCGCCTGTGCCGCCCCCGACGACCACTACATCATAAGTCCCCAGGATCGGGACCGCATGTTCAACCTCGCGCACCGCGCCACCAGGGTGTCCGTCCTGTCGCATCCAGGCGGTATCCTCCCGGATATCGCCCCGGACCACCGATGCCGTCCGAGGACCGCTGACGATTACCTTGCTGCTCCTTGCCACAGAGACGGCCTCCGCAGCGGCCGCCGCGCCGATGCGCTCGCCAACTCCGATCAGTTCGACAGGGCGCAGGAGCTTCTCGGCAGCCGACCTTGCTGTGTCTGCGCATCCTCCGAGAACGAACAATCGTTCGACCTGTTCGGGACGGAATACGTCGAGGTTTGCGCTCTCGGCGCCGGGCCATGTGCAGCATTCATGAGATTTACCCTTCATGTGGTCCGGCGGTACCTGGAACAGCGTCTCCGAGGAATCCACCTGTTGGGGGCTCCAGGTCCTGTCTCGCGCGATCTGCTCGGCCTTGGCGAAGGATGCGAACGAGCCGTCTTCCATGGGGATCTGGAGGGTGTACTCGATGGCCGCATAGGTCCGCCCATCGGATGCATGGACCGGCGTGGGCAGTCGCCGGGGCTGCGTGTACTCATCCTGTCGCAGCTCGCCGCCAATCACCGTGCGTTTGAAGCGGTACCAGCCCATGGGATAAGGGGTGAACTCGACGCCGGCCATCCGCGCCACCAGAGCCCTTTCGGTGGCGTCGATGACGACCTTGGCCTTCACCGCCTGGCGGCCCGAGCGATTGGTCATCACGATTCCCGCCAGCTTGCCGTTTTCGTCTTGGAGCACGTCGGTGGCGTAACAGCCATAGAGAAACTCGACACCTGCGTTGAGCAGGGCATCGTCGAGAACCCGCTTGACCTGCATGGGGGTCGGGGGGACCCACGCGGGCAAGGAGGGCTTCGGTCCCGGCGGCTTCTCGATCACGACCTCGCCCAGGAGAATGCGACCGGCCGGCTGCGATTTGTTTACTCGAATCCTGACGTACCGGGCGGTACTGTCCAGCCATGCGGACAGCTCGATGGGGGATTCCTCGAATGAACCCTGTCCGAGCTTGCCGTTCTTGATCAGCGCTGCCCGATTCCAGCCCTTTGCGTCCCGGCTGACCTCGATCGTAACGGTGTCGACCTCAAAGTCTCCGCCACGTTGGTAGGCCATGACCCGAATCCGCCTCAGACGCTGCTCGCTGCCGACATCGGCCGTAATGACCACGTTGCCGTTGTATTGGACGCTCTGCGAGGCGGCGCTGTGCCATTTCCCGTCACTCAGGACCGAAGCGGGGGTGGTATCCGGGTGAGGAGCGCAGGCCGGTACGTCCGCCTGGTATGTGAAGGGGACAGCGTTTTCCATCTGCCGGGCGGACGGAGGCTCCGCGAAAAGCGCCTTGGCCATGTCCGAGCGGGGCTCCTCGCCCGGTTCCAGCCACAGGCGATACGTCGCACACAGATCTTCGCCTAGATAGGGCCGTGGCGCCGCGAGGAAGACGCGTGCCCCATTCCGAGCCGCGGCGACCGCTGCGGCGACGCCTCCGGAGCTGCTGCCGACCACGACGACATCGACGTCATAGGCGACCGGGATGCTCCGGGCCGATTCGGTGACGACACCGAGGCCGGGACAGGCGGCAGGCTCGTTTTTCCCGCTGACGCGGTGCGGGGAGGCTTCAGGAGAGCAGCTTGCTGATAGCAGAAGCAGGCCTCCAAGTATCCGCAGTGCTGTCTGTTGTAGGCACCATGCCATGGTCATGTCCTCGAATTCCGTGTCGTGACCGGGAGATCGAAACCTCATTATGCCCACCTGAGGCTCGTTTTCAACTGGAATCCGACGGATGATGGCTTGCGGAGCGTCAAGTCACTGATCGGGGCGGCGAAAAAAAAGAATACCGAAAAGCCGTAACAAGAAGAGGTCCAGAAACGTCGAAGATAGGGAAAAGAGCAGGCGGGAGGCCTGTTCAGGTGCCGTCTGATGCGAATCGAGTTGCAGTGCAGGGACGTTTGGGTTAGAATACCAGGGTCATTGAGCGGAGGCTGATACACCTTGGGGTCGGCCTTGTGAGATGGTGTGATTCGTTGAGCGAGGGAAAGGTCAAGCCATGAGACGTCTGATAGCCGCCGGTCTTGTCGTGATTGCCATAGTGAGTTGTCCGGCTCTTGCCACGATTCGGAACGTGCCCAGCGAGTATTCATCGATCCAGCAGGCGATCGACGCCAGCACCGACGGCGACACCGTGGTCGTTGCGCCGGGTCTTTACTTCGAGAGGATCAACTTCAACGGCAGGAACATCGTCGTGACCAGCACGGACCCGAACGATTCAAGGATCGTCGGGTACACGATTCTCAACGGCGGCGGAGAAGGAAGCGTGGTGACCTTTGAGAACGGAGAGACCCGTGCGGCAGTCTTGACGGGCTTCACCATCACCGGAGGGACCGGCACGCTGGTTTACTCCTATGATTATTTCAGCTACACGTATGGGGCGGGCATTCTGTGCATGGGGGCCTCGCCGACTATCACGCGCAACGTGATCACCAACAATGTCGCACCCTACTCCCGCGAGGAGGTGGAAGTCCAGGTGCCCGGCGGGGGACGTTATACCACATACAGGTACCAGTGGTCCGACGGGGGTGGGATCTACTGCTCGGGCTCGGCCATCATCAGTCACAACACGATCTACAACAACGCGGCCGAGAGTGGCGGTGGAATCTATGCCAGCGGATATGCGACGGTTACCGACAACCTCATCTATAACAATACCTCCGCTTACGGCGGGGGCGTCTACATCTACGCCGGCGCACTCGTGAACAACACGATCGTGGGTAACAATGCCGATCTGGAGCCCGAATCCGGTCGCGGCGGCAACGTGCTCGCGTCGTTCCAGTATGACTACGAGAGTCTGACCGTCGCCAATAACATCATCTGCAACGCCAAGAGCGGAGGGGGGCTGTACTGGTTTCGCGCCGGCGGCGGCGTGATTCGGTTCAACAACGTCTGGGGTAATACGCCGGCCAACTACGTCACGCAAGACCCTCGTACGTACGAGGATATCCGTGGGCAGGAGGCCGATTGGACCGGACGCCACGGCAATATCAGCAAAGACCCCGTCTTCCTGACCTCCTGGAGCAAGCGATACCATCTGGATCCGAGCTCTCCCTGTGTCAGCGCGGGAGACCCCAATTTCGTGCCTCGACCGGGCGAGACGGACATCGACGGAGACCCTCGGGTGTACGCGCTGCGTGTGGATATCGGGGCCGATGAGCACGTCGGCTATGTCAAGCCCCTCGCCGACGCCGGCGCGGATCATCATATCCTGGCTCCCGAGCCGGTCACTCTCGATGGGACAGGCAGCTACTTTTCCGATCCTATGGGGCCGACCACCTTCCAGTGGACCCAGACGCTGGGGCCTGAGGTGACGCTTGACGATGTGGCGGCGGCCCGACCGGTCTTCACGCCGCCGGCCGAGGGCTGGTACAAATTCGACTTGGTGGTTGCCGACGGCCAGTACACCAGCGCTCCGGACACGGTGCTGGTCGTAGTGGGCAACGAGCCTCCGGTGGCCGACGCGGGGTCAGACAGACTGTGGGAGGTCCCCGGAGGAGCCATGCTCGATGGTTCCAAGTCGCACGACGCCGACCCGCCGGATGAGCTGATCTACACGTGGAGGCAGATCGAGGGTCCGCCGGTCGAGCTGCTGGAGCCCGATTCCGCAACGCCCTATTTTCTGTGTGAAGAGGCCGGCATCTATACGTTTGAGTTGACCGTCAACGATGGCTTCGTCGACAGTGAGCCGGACGTGGTCAAGATTGAAGCAGCGCCGTTTACGCGGAGTGCCGCCCCCTTTACAGTCACGCAGGATGGGGACGGCTACTTCTTCTACCCGGCTGTCTCCGGCACCAGCGTTGCGTACGTCGGGAATGAGGACTATGACCCCTCCAGTTGGGAGGTCTTCTGTGCGGATACCCAGACGGGCGTGTTCCGGACGTTCGACACGGGAACGGTGAACACCAAACCTAAGATCGACGGAAGCCTCGTCGTATGGACGAGCGGCTCGGGCTCCTACTATAATCCGATGTGTACGAGCGTGTACCTTGGCGATATGGTCACCGGCGAGAGCGTCGCGTTGCGGCGGGCCACGCAGACCGAGTCCTACGGTTATCCGGCGGTGTCGGGCAATAAGGTGGTCTGGCTGAGACATCGCAACGTGGATACCTCGAACGCGACGCGTTACCTGGCGTCGACGTATGACATCTGTGGAGCGGACGTGACGGATCGGGCGCATCCGGTCTACTTCACCATTGCGGAGGAGGTCGGACAGGGCGTGCCGTACCCCTTCGACAACTACACCGAGGCCCACGAGGGATTCGTCGACATCTGCGGCAATACTGTCGTCTGGGAAGCGAATGGGGACATCTACGGCGCCGACATCTCCGACCTGAGCCACATCCGGGTCTTCCCGGTCTGCACGGCGGCCGAGCGGCAGTATGATCCCGCCGTTTCGGGCAGTCTGGTCGTGTGGACGGACGAACGCAACGATATCGGCGATATCTACGGCGCCGACATCTCCGACCCGAACCACGTTCGTGAATTTGAGGTCGCGGTCGGAGGCGGCTGGCAGTTGCAGGCGGACGTCGATGGTTCCACGATTGTCTATTCGGTGGGAGATACCTGGAGTGGCAACATCCGAATGTGCTGTTTCACGAGAGAGTATGGCATCGTCGACTTCTATCTGCCGGACTACCCCTACGGAGGCGGCCCGGAGGTCAGCGGTTCGACGATCACATGGGTGTATAACTACCAGATCACAGGGATTCGCCTGGATTTCGGCTACTCGGTGGCCAACGGTCCTATCGAGAACGCCACGTCGGGCAGCCGCCACGACTGCATCCAGCATGCGATCGCCAGGGCACAGGACGGCGACGTAATCGTTCTCCAGCCCGGCGTGTACAATGAGAAGATACGCTTTGCCGGCAAGAAGGTGACGGTCACCTCATTGGCTCCGCAGGACCCGGCTGTCCGGGCGGCCACTGTCATCGCCGGCGCCGGTCCGCTCGTCACGTTTGCCGACGGCGAGACCGCCGACAGCCAGTTCACGGGTTTCACCGTCGCCGGCGGCACCTTCGGGATCGTCTGCAACGGCTCGGAACCGACGATCCGTCAGTGCGACATCGTGAACCACTGCGCCGCCGGCATCAAGGTCTGGGGTGGCGCCAGGCCGACGGTAACCGGGTGCGACATCTCGGCCAACCGCATCGGGATCGAGATGTGGGCCGATGTCAGCGGGCGGCGCATTCAGCGTAACTACGGGACCTTCACGAATTGCCTGGTGGTCGGCAACCGCGACAGCGGTGTCCTGGGCGGGTATCCCAGTCTGGTGAACTGCACAATAGCCGACAATCTCGGTCTGGGCGTCTCGTGTACGGCGCCGGTCCTGACCAACTGCATCGTTTATTTCAACAACAGCGACGCTGTGAACCTCGATGCCCGCCAGCAGGCAACGGTCAGGTACTGCGATATTCAGGGTGGCTGGCCCGGCGAGGGGAACATCGATGCCGATCCGCTGTTCATCGCCCGCGGTCAATGGTCGCTGTCGTCGGATCTCGAGGCAGTCTGGACGCCGGGCGATTACCACCTTCGAAGCGAAGGCTGGTTCTGGGACGCCGCTCAGGGGCTCTGGTCGTGGAGTGACCAGACCAGTCCGTGCATTGATGCGGGAGACCCGTCCATGCCGCTGGGGCAGGAGGCGTCCTGCGAGGCGGGCGATCCACTGAGCGAACGGGCCGTGAACGGGCGGATCAACATGGGTGCCTACGGCGGCACTGCGGAGGCCTCGCTGGCCCCGCGCAATGCCGTCGCCGGGCAATGAGTCCGTGGCTGGCTTGGTCGCAGCCCGATTGCAGGGCGCCGTTGTTTTCGACCCTGCCGGACCGGAGCCGGTTCTTGACATCGGCCGTTTCTCCCATAGAATAGGCCCGATGGCTGATGGGCCTGTAACGAAAAAACGACCGAAGAAGAAACCTCATCCGGTGCTGGACTGGTTGGTGTACGCAGCCGTTCGGGTTCTGGTTGTCTTTCTCTACCTTTTCGACGTCGAGACCAATCTGCGGTTTGCCTGCTTCCTTGGGCGTCTGCTCTGGACGCACTACCACCGGGGTCGCCAGCGGGCGCTGGAGAACCTCCGCGCCAGCTTCCCGGAGAAGTCCGAGGAGTGGATTTGGCAGACAGGCCGACGCAGCTTCGAGCAGATCGTCATGCTGACGATTGATGTCCTGTTCACGCCTCGCCTGGTCAAGAAGTACAACTGGCGGGAATACTCACGGTACCGGAACGCCGAGCACGCCAAGTGGCTCATGCAGGAGCGCAAAGGGTTGCTCATGGTCACCGGGCATTACAGCAACTTCGAGATCACTGGCTATCTGATGGGTTTGTTCGGGTTCGACCTTTACAGCATCGCCCGGCCGCTCGACAACAAATACCTGAACCGGTTTCTCTACGGCGTCCGGGAGCGTCGCGGTCAGAAGATTATCGACAAGAAGGGGGCCGCCGAACTGATGCCGCAGATCGTGGCCCGCGGCAGCACGCTCGGATTCATCGCTGATCAGGATGCCGGCAAGAAGGGGGTCTTCGTGGACTTCTTCGGGCGAAAGGCGAGTACGTACAAGAGTATCGGTCTGGTCGCCTTGACCTACAATCTGCCGATTGTGGTCGGTTATAGCCGTCGTGTCGGTAACCGGTTCTTCTTCGAGTTGGGGGTAACCCGGATCATTTTCCCGCAGGAGTGGGCCGACAAGGACGATCCGCTGAAGTGGATCACTGCTGAATACACCAAGGCGATCGAGGCGTTCGTACGGGAGGACCCGACACAGTACTGGTGGCTGCACCGCCGCTGGAAGTCGCGCCCGAGAGAGGAACGCATTCAAGCCGGCGAGGCGTCAACGGCCGGGCCGAGTCGTGAAGAGAAGGCCGTCGAGGTCGTTGCCCTGGGCCCGTCTTCTTCCCTGAGCCCCGCGTCGCGGGCGGCCTGTTGACGGCTGCGGTGAGAAGAATCCGATGGGACGACGTCAGTCGTTCGCTGATCCCGGGGTGACGATGGTGGCGTGCCAGTTGTTTGGATCGTCGCCGTAGCGGGACGGAAAGAGGCGGTTCAGCGACAGTCCCCGGCCGTCTGCTTCGGGGGGCCAGCGGTCGATCCCATCATCGAACGCCTCCGGATGTGATCCGTCGCTGTACGTGATGGACTCCACCTCGATCCAGTACCGCGTTCCGGCTTCGTCGATGTCGCCGGGCTTCAGGAGGCAGATCGTCTCACCGCTGTTGGCCAGCCTGCCGGAACCCCACTCGAGAATCTGCACGTTGGTCGGGATGCTGAACGACCGGCGGACCAACGCTTCGCTGCGCACCAGGAGCAGGTGTTCGCCTGCCTGGAGTGTCACTGGAACGTCCGACGGGAAGGCGAATTCGATGCCGGCATTGTCACGGAATCGCCATGGTAACAGCGTGTTGAAGTCAAAAAGCGTGACGGGACTGCCGCTGATGTTCAACAGCTCGACGTATTCGGCGTCCCCGTTCTCGACAGGGCGGTACATGATCTCATTGATCACCACGGGGCCCACCCGCGGATGGGCATTGGCCTGTCCCGGCGTCGATACGCTCATCATGACGAAGCCGCAGACCCCTGTGCTCTTGACATGCCGGCCGAACGAGACTCCCGTTTCCGAGGCACCGAAGCGCACCTGGACCAGGCACTGGGGAAAACGCTCGTCGTGGTCGGAGTACAGGTACAGCGACTCGCCGTTTTCACTCAGCTTGAAAGGTTCCAGCGCACCGGGATCGGAAGGGTTTCCGAAGTGCTGGTCCTCGTGGAAGACGACATAGCCGTTGGGTTCGACGACGGTGCCCTCGGCGATGCGATATTCGTAGAGGTTGCTCTCGCTGTCGCTGAGGAACCATCCGCCGATATCGACGGGGATCGAGCTGACGTTATGCAACTCGATCCAATCCGGTGCCACGTCGTGCGAGTGGGCCAGCAGCTCGTTGATGACGATGGGGCATCCCGTCCGACGCCAGTGCTTCGCCAGCTCGCCCAGGTCCGCCATGCCTACGACGGCGTCGCCGTGGAGGTCGTCGATGCCATTGGGCTCGCTCAGCCACTGCGCCGCGAGAAGGCCGAGGTCCAGCCAGTCCACCCGACAGTCTCCGTTCAGATCTCCGCTGGGGCACTGCGCGAGGGCGAATCCGCAGACGCCGCATATCAGAATAGCAATTGTGAGACTCGTTCGTGCCATTATTTCTTTGACCTTGTCTATCCCTCTGTCCGCGTCTTGTCGGCGGGGGTGCCGCACCCGCGAAGGTGCCATGGGCCGCGCCTTCGTTCTGCTTCGTGCGAGATGGCGGCCATGTCGGTGTCACTGCGGCCGGGCGAGCCGCCCGGCTTGTTGCTCGGTCGCCAGAGGTTCTTGTCGCTCAGCCCGCTCGGGTCGGCTGTAACAGGGTCTCGAAGGGTCAGGGAGAAACCTGCCCCGTCGGTGCTCTCATACCAACCATCGCGATAGCGGAAGCTATGGATGATCCGTCCGGCGGCGTCCTGAAGCTCAAGACGTTCGCCTGCGTTATCGAGGCTGCCGTTGTATGAGCCCGCAACGGGCAAGTCCGAGCCGTATCTGCTCTCAAACGCGGCCACGTTCTTGACCACGAGGATGTATCCGCCCGGCGCCAACTCGACGCTGGGGAATGTGAAACTGATGCCGTTGGTGAACCGGACCATCTTGAGGTTGACGGCTTCCGTGCCAATGTTGGTCAGTTCGATGTACTCGGTGTTGGGATCGTCGGGATGGCCTGTCTCGGCCGGGTGATACATGATCTCGCTGATCCTCAGGCTCTCGGCTACCGGGCCGACGGCGAAGACTGCTTCATTCAGGGCGCTCCATTGACTTCCGCTGAGCGTGCGGACTTTGACCTGCGTGCTTTCCGTCAGAAGGATCGGACCGGTGTATGTCAGGGCATGGGGTGAGACCACACTGGTGCCGTCGGCGGTCAGGCGACGCGGATCGGAGCCGTCCAGGGTGTAATAGAACGTGGTGCCCGATCCGGACATTCGAAGGTCGAATCCGCGCGCGACATATCCACCGTGCTGATTGAACGCGGGCGGCTCGACGTTGGGGTACCAACCCACCGACTTGAACTGATTGAGAACGACCTGGGTGCGCCCCGGCAGGTAGTTGTTTACGATCCGGCTGATCTCGTTTTGCCAATCCTGCTTTGTGAAGGGCCGGGACCGTTTCGCGTCGCCCCATCGCGCCGACTCGGCGATGATCGCCATTTCGATCTGCGCCGCGCGGTGCTGAATCCTTGCGATTGAGGCCTCCGGCGTCAACAGGCCGCCGTTGAAGAAATGATGATAGACATGATCGGCGAATCGCATTCGATAGTTGGCGTTGGATGAGGCAAGTTGTTCATGCAGCCAATGCGGATTGAAGTAGCGCCACTGGGCTCCGGCCGTCGTGAACGGCGTGACCATGTTGGTCTCGCTGCTGCTGGTGCCCAGGGTGTGTTCACTGTCATGCTGGAACCATTTCCATCCGTCCGGACGAGCCCGGTTGAAGATGGCATAGGTGTTGTTCGGGATGTTGCCGAAGCGTGAACCCGGGCCGTCCCGGTCGCCTGTGTAGTACTCGATAATCATGAAGTCGATCAGGTTGTCTACATCGAGCAGACGTTCGTAGCCGGGGTTCGGGGTTCCGTCGGGCTCCAGCCCCTGGACGCGGAAATACCGGGCATGGTCACCGAAACCCGCTATCGCCGCGTCGTACAGACGCCGATAGGCTTCCATATTCCCGTCGGTGGCCATCATGGCCCGCCCGATGCTGGTGTCGGCCTTGACGACGTCATAGTCGTCCTCTTCGCCGCCGAAATACGACTCCGCATAGGATGCCTCGGAGCGTTCCTGGGTCTGGTAGAGGCCCCAGTACTGGCCGTTGATGTAGAGGTGGCAGTACCGGCTTCGTGTGTAGGGGTGTCCCATCTGGCCCTGGAGGTCGCGGGAAAAGACTTCACGGACCATGGTGTTCTGGCTGTCTCCCTGAAAGCTCCACGAGTAGTTCTGGCTGGTCCGCAGGTCCACGTTTTCGAACCGGTCCGTACCTTCGTCGCCGAAGAGCGGATACTCCAGGACTCCTCCGTATTCCGGCCGGAATAAGAGGCGAAAGGCGTGCTTCGGGTTGCTGCCGGTGCGGCTGAATCCGCCGCGAATGCGGATGCCCGCGTCGATCTGGAAGCCTTCCGTTCCATCGGGATTCAGCAGTTCGACCGACACCGGCCGTTCCCAGGCGCGGCCCGCGCTGCCGGCGTGCACGTAGATGCCGGTCCCTGGGTCGAACAGGTTCGCCAGATCAGTCACCAGCGAAATCGAAGGGATCGCCAACAGGGCGTCGTCGATAAGGTCGGCGTACCGTGGATCGTTGACGATCTCGGGGTCCATGCCGTAGTCGATGGACTGCCCGCTGACGTTGCCCGCCGCCGGCCAGCCGGCGCCGAGCTGAACCGCGCTGCCCGTCTGCTTGACAACATCGGACAGGAACAGGTAGGTCCGGGTCGCGACCGCTGAAGGTTTCCACCCGGGCTTGATGGCTCGGACACGCAGGCAGGTGGTTTGGGCAATGCGAAGGGGACTGGAATAGACGCGCCCGCTGGGGAATCGACCTCCCATGGTATAAGGCTCACTGCCGTCGGTGGTGTAGTAGAGAACCGCTCCCTCGGTGTCCGTGTCCAATGTCACCAGGATTTCGCTGTCGTAGAATCCCGCCTCGTGGCTGATGGTGGGCGTGGCGACGAATCCCTCGTAGATCACCTTGTTTTCAGCGCCGGGTGTCGGCGAGGCAAACGGCCGCCAGTCGCTGCCACCATCCGGCAGTCGGCCGAAGGAGATGTCCGCCTGTTGTTCGTCGAAGACGATGTGGTCGATGACCGTCGAGCCGTCACGATCGAACAGGGCGATCTCGTCCCCATCCGAGCTGAGGCCGAAGGCGGCGTGCAGGCCGGCATCAGCGATATCGCCGTCGGTCCAGATCAGGAGATAACCCTGGGCCGGAACGACAGTGAGTTGCGGCTGGCCGGTGGGGATTTCCCACTTTCGGGGTGTGGACAGATCATCGGTCAGGAACATGCCGGCGAGGTCGATGGGCTCATCGCCGGCATTGTAGATTTCCACCCAGTCGTCGTTTTCACCCTGGGGGTCTTCATTGGTCCTCGTGTTGGAGGCGAGCAGTTCATTGATAAGCAGGGGGACACCTTGGGCTCGCCACTCGGCTGCGACCAGGCCGAAATCGCGCAGATCGACCTTGTCATCGCCGTCCAGGTCGCCGGGGCTGTCCGGGTGGGCCAGCCACGCGTCGCCCAGAATCGCAAGGTCCGACGCGTCGACTCGGCAATTCCCGTCGAGATCGCCGGGCGGACATACGCCCCAGACCGAGCCCGTCAAGAGAAGGGCCACGACCAACTCCGCAGTGAACGCTCTCCGCCGCACCCTCATTGTGCCCTCTCTCGCTGGAATCGATTGTGTATTGCCGTGTGTATTATCGGCCCCAATTCTGCTGAACGATAATTCTTATTGTTCCCATCTTATCAAAAAGGCCAGGCTCGGTCAACGATTACGAGCGATTCGCCCCGGCGACGCGAAGATCATGAAACTTGACGGGCGAGCGGCTTGGGGCCTACATGTAGATAGCTGAAGGAGTGCCCCGTGAACCCGTTGAGACGCCGGACAGGCGCCGCCAAGGCCGTTCTCGACGTCTGGGGCTGGTGAAAGTGATCTCTCGTTCGAGCCAGTCGTCAGGATGACACGTCCACGGATCCTGCTTGTCAGTCCGCCTATCTATGACTTTGCGGCCTACGGCTTCTGGCTGAGGCCCTACGGCCTGCTCAGCGTTGCCGGGCAACTGCGAGGCCAGGCGGATTTCACGCTGTTCGACTTTCTCGACCGGCAACACCCCTCGCTTGGTGCGTCGCCGCAGTCGGAATCGGACCGCTGGGGCCGGGGCCGGTTCCGATCGGAGCGTGTCGGCAAGCCCGCCTGTCTCGACCCAATCCCGCGGTACTTCCAGCGGTTTGGCTTACCGCGAGACCGCTTTCAGAAGTTCCTGGCCAGCCAGAGTGCCTTCGACTTCGCACTGGTCCAGACGGTGATGAGCTATTGGTATCCCGGCGTCCAGGAAGTGATCGAGGACGTTCGACGGGTCTGCCCCACCGCGAAGATCGTTCTGGGCGGCAACTACGTCACGATCTGCCCCGCCCACGCCGCCACTCTCGGCGCCGACCTGTGTGTGGTGGGTACAGACCTCGATCCTCTGTGGCGTTTCTTGGGGATTGAGCCGGATGCCGGGCAGACGGGCCTCTGGGAGATGTACCACCGTCCGACTGTCGGAGCCCTCAAGCTCAGCGACGGGTGCCCGTTTCACTGCACATACTGCTCGGTCCCGAGTGTTTACAAAGGGTTCAGGCTCCGGCCTTTGGAGCGATCGCTGGCGGAGTTGGAACTGCTGGTCTCGCTCGGGGTGCGCGATGTGGCGTTCTACGACGATGCGCTGCTGTTCGACACCGACGCGGTCCTGGTGCCTTTCCTGGAGGAGGTAATGCGCCGCAACATTCAGGTCCATTTCCACACCCCGAACGCATTGAACGCACGATTCATCCAGGCGGACCTGGCGAAGCTGATGGTGCAGGCTGGCTTCCGGACGTTCTATCTCGGCTTCGAGAGCCACTCGCAACAGTGGCAGCAGGGCACCGGCGGCAAAGTGTATTCCGACGAGTTGGCTCGGGCGGTTCGCCACCTGATCGCCGCCGGAGCCGACCCCCTCGAGGTCACTGCCTATCAGATCGTGGGCCATCCGAACAGCGATCTTCAGGAGTTGGAAGCGTCGATGCATTTCGTCCGGAGCCTCGGCATCCGTGGGATGCTGGCGGACTTCTCGCCGATCCCCGGGACGCCGGACGGCGAGGCCTGCCGCCGGTGGGTGGACCTCGATGAGCCTCTGATGCATAACAAGACCGCCTTCCCCATCTTCCGCCTTGGCTTCGACGAGGTGAACCGCCTCAAGGACCTCCAGCGGCAGTTGAACCGAACGCTCTGAGCCGGGTTTGGGAGGGCAGACCATCGGCGTTTGATTTGTGGGCGTTCCGGCGGTATAGTGTGCGGATGAAGAACGCACGGACCGTACACGTCAAGAGCTTCGGGTGCCAGATGAACAAGCTGGACACCGCGCTGGTGGCGGCGGCGCTGCGCGAGGCGGGTTTTGCGTTCACCGAGAGCGTCAAGGAGGCGGACGTGGTGGTGATTAATACCTGCTCCGTCCGCGAACACGCCGAGGCGCGCGTGCTGTCGCACCTGGGTCACCTCAAGCACGTCAAGAAGCACCGGCCGGGCATGATCGTGGCCGTGATCGGCTGCATGGCGCAGCGCCTGGGCGAATCGCTGCTCGAACACGATGCGGTGAACGTGGTCTGCGGTCCGGGCCAGATCCCCGAACTCATACGCCTGCTCGATGACGCTTCCATACAGAACGCCAAACAGATGGCCGTTGCCGGCGCAATCCGCCGTCGGACGGATTGCTCGCCGGATGCGCTGGAGGAGTTCGAGTCTGTCTACGGTCACGAGAGCGAAGAGGGTGGGGTGCTGCCGGGCCAGGCGTTCGTGCGGGTCATGCGCGGCTGCAACAACTTCTGCACCTACTGCATCGTTCCGTATGTGCGCGGTCCGGAGCAGTGCCGGCCGCCGGAGCGGATTCTCCGTCAGGTCAGGAGGCTGGCAGAGGCAGGGGTCCGGCAGGTGACTTTGCTCGGCCAGACGGTCAATGCCTACCGGTATCGCGACGGGCAGAGGACCTATTCGCTGGCGGATCTGCTCGGCATGGTCGCCGAGGTGGAGGGGATCGAGTGGATTCGCTTCGTGACAAGCTATCCGTCCGAGGAGTTTTACGACGACATACTGCACGTTATGGCTTCCTCGCCCAAGGTGTGTCACGCTCTGCACATGCCCGCGCAGAGCGGGTCGGATCGCATCTTGCGGGCGATGAACCGCCATTACACGGCCGAGCAGTACCTGGAACTCCTGAGTCGTGCCAGACGGATTGTGCCGGACATTGCGATCGCCGGCGACTTCATTGTCGGTTTTCCCGGTGAGACCGAAGAGGATTTCCAGGCTACTGTGGATCTCGTGCGGCAGGCACGGTACCGCAACTGCTTTGTGTTCAGGTACTCGCCTCGGCCCGGCACGGCGGCCGACAGGCGGCATCGGGATTCCGTCCCCGACGAGGTCAAACAGAGACGTAACGCCGAGCTGCTCGCGGTTCAGGAGACGGTCAGCGAGCAGTGGAGCCGTGATTTTCTGGGCCGGACCGTGAGGGTTCTTGTAGAAGGTCTGAGCAAGAAGGCACACGCCACGGCGACGAACGCCTGCGGCCATCCGCAACTGGTCGGCAGGACGGCGACCGATTCCATCGTCGTCTTCAACGGCAGCCCGTCGCTGGCGGGGCAGTTTGTTGACGTCCGCATCGCGCAGGTCTCTCCACTGACGCTGTTCGGCACGTTGGTCGAGTGATAGGCGGCGGGGGGTTGCATCGCCACTATACATCGTCGCATCAGTTGCGATTCGTCTGCTGCCGCAGGTACTCCCTGCGTCTTTGCTCCTGACGCTTCTTCAGTGCCTCGAACTGGTCCTTGTCCAGGGGCACGGTCTGCAACTCGATCTCCGGCAAGGGCTCCGTTTGAGCCAAAGCGGCCTGCACCAGCCGGGTGTATTGCTCATGCATCGCATTCAGGTCGTCCACCGGCGCCGTCAGAGAGGCGGAGGTGTCGAACGACGGTATTTCCGGCGTCGGCTGGGGCAGCATGAACAGTGCCGCTGCGTAGGATCGAAAACGGAGTCCCCACAGCTTCTTGCCGTGATGGTATGTGACCATGCCGCCATAGATGCTCATGTCCGTCGCTTCGGGGGTGTCGGCGAACGGCCAGGAGAGCCAGCCCTGGGCCAGTTGCCGGGACGCTTCCACCTCGGCGGTGATCCAGCGGGCTTGCTCGTCTTCCGTCATGTGGGGGCGGCCCTTTGGAGCTCCTCCACCGTACCAGCCGTACTCTCCCAATACGACGGGCTTGCCCACGTGACAGTAGGCCAGCAGGTTCTGCAAGTAGGCCAAGTTGCGGTCCCAGTTGTTCTTCGAACCGAAAGGGTGGCCCATCAGCGGATAGAAATGGATGGAGATGAAATCGAGCCATTGGGCCTGCCGACGCGGATTGAATGCAGAATAGACGTGTGGATCCCCTGGCCGAACGACTGGGAACGACCATTGAATGTAGCCTACGGTGATCAGATGTGTGGGGTCCACCTCGCGCAGAACACGCACCTGACGCTGCACCCACTGATCCGCCAGGTGCTCGCGGAACAACTGCCAGTCGTGCAGACGGGGATTGCCTCGCGCGGCGACGTTCTCAGGGGGCTGAATGCTCCCCAACGCTTCGTCGGCCTTCAGCTCCTGCGCCCACGCGGCTTTCAAGCCTTCCAGGTCTGTGTACTTGGATCGCAGCCAGTCATTCCACTGCGGTTCCCATGAGGGGATGTGCCATGGCATTTCCGGCTCGTTGAGGAGGTCCCAGGCGAAGATGGCGGGTTCGCCGCGATAGCGATGTCCCACTACGGTCCAGAAGCGGTCCAGCGCCTTGAGCGCCTCGGATCCCGCGAAACGGTCCGGCTTCCAGTAGGGCGGCTCCCCTTCCCAGTGATCGGGCCCGGTGAGGATCAGTCGGACGCCGGTCCGGCGGGCAATCTGTACGAGTTTGTCCAGTTTCCTCAATGCCTGCTCGTCGATCGTGTCGACGTCCGGCTGGAAAGTGGCGGCCGTGAGGAAGACCCGCGCGCAATTGACGCCGAGTTCGCTCATGAGCTCGAACTGTGAGGCGATGACCTCCGGATTGAACCGTTTCCACATCTGAGGCGGCCAGCCGGTGTTGGGGTCGTAGTAGTTGGTCCCGAACGGCACGAAAGGGCGGTTCGATTTCCGTTCGGCGAACCCGCGACCGTCCGCCGTCACGGTGATCAACGTCCCGGTTCGGGACGTTGCGCATCCGGCCAGACCGAGCAGCGCCAGCGCCAATCCGCCCGATATCCATGCACGAAGCTCTGTACGGAAGGAGCCCTGCAATCCGCGTCTCATGCTGTCACCTCCACTGTGTGCCGGATGCACATCCTTTGCCCGAGACCTAATAGGCGTTCCACATATACAGAACCTGCGGCGTGCTGAATTCGTAGAGCGTCGTGCGGTCGAACCGGAGAACGCTGCGACTCCGGATGCTCAGCATGTCCATGAACGAGAAGGGCTTGTGGTATTCGACCACTTGGGCGTCCTGGATCCCCGCCAACGACAGGGCCACCGCGACCACGTCGTCCAGATAGCCGACCTTGTCGATGAGTTTCTCCTCCAGGGCCTTGGGCGCGACGAAGATGCCGCCGTCGGCGAGCTTCCGCACCTGTTCCGGCGACAGGGCCGAGGAACGTCCGGTCTGGACCACCTCGACAAACCGCTCGTACGCCGGCGTCAGCAGACGTTCCTGGACGTAGTCCAGTTCCTCCTGCTTCGGTGCGCGGAACGAACTGGGCCAGTCCTTCTTGTCTCCTTCGGAGAGGAACACGGGCTGGACCCCCAGCTTGTTCTCCAGCAGTTCCTGGAACACGAAGTAGCTCATGACCACGCCGATGGAGCCGGTGATGGTCGTGGGCTCGGCCACGATTCGGTCGCAGGCCACCGAGGTATAGTAGCCTCCGGAGGCGGCCATGCCCTGCATGAACGCCACCACCGGTTGACCGGTCTCTTGCCGGTACCGGAGGATTTCCTGGTAGATGCGGTCGCTGCCGGAGATTGTTCCGCCCGGTGAGTTGACCGCCGCGATGACCGCCCGCACGCTGCGGTCCTTGCGGGCCATCTGGAACTGACGGCAGACACGCTCGGCTTGATCATCGTCGATCACGCCTTCGACGTGGACCAGTACAACCTTGGCACTGCGGGGGCCTTCACGAACGACGGACTCCTCATAGAATCGCGCTTGTCCGGTGGCGATCACGGCGACCAGGGCGACGAGCACGAGAAACATGCCGATGTTTGCCAGGAACGACAGACCGAAAAGAATCCTCCAGAAGATTCGTGATACGCCCGACCGCTTCCGTTCCCTGGGATAGGGTTCGTACGCCGGCGGCGGAGTGGAGGGCGGCTTCGCCGGCCCCTCGCCCGGGAGAAACGTGGACTCCAGATAATCGTTGTCCTGATTGAATCCCATCTTCAACTCCTTGAAAGAACCGTCGGGATTATAGTGGTCCGGATTGTTATCGTCAATTTGCTTGCGGAAGTGCCCGCGATGCGGTCTAATGTGTGTGTCTTCTATACAGGGGTGGAAACCACCTGCGACATCGCGAGGCTGGCTTGGCAGCGGTTGAGTTGAGGGCAGGCTGGCCTCGCGTCCTTGCATCCCTTACTGTGTCGGCCGCTCCAGGAGATACCACATCGTTCCATATGTTGGTGCCAGGTTGAGAATGCTCTCGTTGCCCTCCTGCACGACGGGCACGTGCTGCTTGGGCGAACCGTCGGGGGCCAGGGCCTGGCAGGTCCACTGTCCCTCTGGCAGGACGAGCGACCCGCGAACAGCCTCGATCTGCACCGGCGCCTGGCCCCAATTGCGGCCGACGGTGCGACGGTCCGCCGAGAACTGCATGCCCACATTCTCACACCGCCCGCAGGCGGTCACCAGAATCCGCTCGTGCGTCTGCCGTTCCCTCGCGTCAAGGCTGGTCATTGTCAGGGTGACGAATTGCGGCTGGGTGATCGTGATCTTCCCATCGGTTCCCTCCCGGAACCTCGTCGCGTGTCCGGTGTAAACCGCTGCCCTTCTGCCTTGCACTACGTAAAGGCCCTGCTTTTCCTCGACAGTCCACTTGATCCGGATGTCGGAACCCATGCTGAGGTCCCGGTGTCCTCTCTGCCCGGCCAACGCCCTGACGTGCTGGGCTTTCAGGAGGTTCTCACGGACAACACCGGCAGCGTCCAGCATATCACCGTTGTGTTTCAGGTGCAGCGCGGCCAAGCCCCCGGCCACATCGGTGTTCATCGTCAGGGAGCTGAACGACAGACCCGCCAGCGGGCCAAGACCGCTGTCGCGGAAGAGCGCCGCGCCCGCCCGCATGAAACCCCACTTGGCGGGATTCGTGTCCATATCGAAGAAGTTGCTCATGGTCTGGCGAGCCCAGTCGCCTGTGGCGTGGGAATAAGTGAACAGCCAGATGCCGTCCCAGTCCTGAGCGGCCGCGAACGACGCGATCATCGGGACGCATTCGGCCTGCGCGTCAAGCGGGGCAGGGTGGTTGTATTCGCTGACGGTAAAGGGCTTGCCCGCGAGTCGTTCGGCCGCGATGCGAAACAGTGTGGCCTCGTTTGGGTAATCCGTCATCGGCTTCTGGTCGATCAGCCAGTTGCCTTGGTCCCAGGGCCGGCCGGGGAAACGCGGGTGCTGCCAGTAGGCGTGGGAATCGATGAAGTCCATGTCGCTCTGGGCGTACAAACCCAACGGGCCGAAGACAATCGTCCCGGTGACCAGTGCGGCGCAGCCAAGATCGTTCTTGATGAAGGCTCGCATGTCGTCGAAGTAGGTCTTCTCTGTCTTGGCCAGAAAGATCATTCGGTCGAGGATGCGAGCGGTGCTCTCGCGATCCTTGAACAGCGCAACGGTGTTGGTTCTGGGAGATTCACTCTCGGTCAGGCCCACTTGGCCGCCGGGCCTCAGTTCGACGTGCGCCAAGTGGAACGGTGTCGTGTCGCCGCTGAAGGAAAAGCCGATCCTTGCGTTGTCGTCGTCGGCAGTGGCGACGAAGCCGTGCTCGAATGTTCGCCATCCAGTGGTCAGATTCACATCTCTGGAGAGGCCAAGATTGGCCCAGGGGGAGTGCGCCTGGCTCACGACGCATCCGATCTGGCGCTCTGCCTGTGCGGCGGCCTCAAAGGAGAGGGTATAGTAGCGACCCTTGGTTACTTTAAGTCCGCCTTGGGTCAGTTGCAGATGCCATTGGGTTTGGCTTGCTTTGTCGATATCGATCTGCACGGCGTCGCCAGACGGACTGCGAGAACGCGACAGCTTGGCTTGGCAACCTTCGTGTTGCTCCAGATTCCACTGCTTCGGCATGTTTCCGGCGGGCTCCCAAACGATGAAGCGCCCATTGGCGACCATGTCCTGGCGGAGCGGTTCAATGTCTTTGCCCCACGCAGCGGCCAAGGCCTCGTCGGAGGGATACTGCTGCCGCAACCATGCGTTGAATCGCCCGCGGAGGATGTCGGCGTAGTGGGCGGGCAGGGTGCGCAGGGTCTCTTCAGCGCCCCACATGAAGAGGCTGTCTTCGTTGGTGATCTCGACGAAGGCGACCGCCGGGTCGTCCGCATAGCGAACGCCACGGTAGGGGTTCACATGGGTCAGCAGTTCCCGGGCGAACTGCTTCTGGGCGTCGATGAGGGCCGGCGTGAAGATGCCGACGATCTTGTCGTACTCGCGGTTCGCCTTGGGCAAGCCAAGATACTCGCTGTGGGCGCGGCCCACGTGCAGATTGATATTGACGTAGATGCCCTGTCCGGCCAGCTCATGGATGAAGTAGTCGAGGCGGTCCAGTGCCTGCGGCTCAATCGTGCGGCCGTCCTGCGTGTTCCAGAGGCCTCGCGGCCAGCGGGCGGTGTCCATATGATGGAGTCGAACGGAGTTGACGCCCGCTGCCGCCAAACGGGCCGCGACCTTCGGCGCATCCTCGTGGGTGGGGAAATTCGCCCCGAAACACAGATTCACGCCCCAGATGCGCAAACGGCCACCCTGATAGAAGTGGCCGCCGTGAGCCTCAATTCGTTTGGAATCGATTGCGATCGGCTTGTAGTCGTTCACCCAGATCGCGTGGTTTCTGTTGATCTCGGCCGGGATGACAAACGGCACGAACTCCTGGCCCCGTAGCCGGTCTGAGAGCAGCAAACCAAGCCCGGCAGCCACCCGGAAGATGGCCCCAAGGCAGAGACGCGTGCGTTTCTGTGCGGCCTGGTCTGTTTCAGTGCTTCGCAGCGGATTCATGGGAATTCCTCCAGATCGAAGGGCTGTCGCAATGACGGGACAGCAAAGCGTTCCTTGTCCATATCAAATGGCTCCGATAACATCGTATCGCATGTGGTAGGGCTTCCGGACAACGAGATCAACAAAAAAGGCGGGGCTACCGGGTGAAAGGTCTCAGAAGAACGCTCGATATAGCCACCGGACGCCGAAGATCCCCTCCCGCCAAACGGTTACCCGTTAAATCGCTCCGTCACCCCAAGCGGACGGCCAGACCCGATGGAGAAAGCTGAGAGGGCGGTTTTGTGCCAAGTCTACTGAAAAGAGGGGCGTTTTTGGCCGAAGATAGGGCTGTGATTGGTCCGGCGCCACACAGGGCAGGCCCGGTGCCTGACGGATCGACGAGACACAAGAACGGAGTCAATCGCAGGCCCCATGTTTGGAGATAAGACATGACAGTGGCGAGTGCAACAGTGAAACGCATGACGATGACTGAGATCAAAAACAAAGCCAAGGAACTGGGGATTGTGCCTGGCCGGATGAAGAAGGCCGAACTGATTCACGCCATTCAGATAGCAGAAGGTTGTACGCCCTGTTACGGCCGGTCCAACGGTCAGTGCCCCTGGCAGGAATGCTGCTGGCGCGCGGACTGCTTTGCGACGAAGGCCTAATCCGACGGCACAGGCCCCCTTGATGGGGATCCATGGACGACCGGACAGATCTCAGTCGATGGGTACCGGGCTGCTTTGATCTCGCCTCTCTGATGCCCCCGCGCCGATCCACCGTTTTTCAGGTGGTGCAAGCGTTTTTTTTGACAGCCGGCGTCGGGGCCGGTAATATGTACTTGTTTGTCAAGGTGCACGCTTTCTTCCCTCGAAGCAGTGCCCGGGTAAGCAAATGAGGGAATCTGTAGTGAAGACCCGTGTGGGTCTGAGGAGAAGACGAAGTGGCAAAGGGGACTGTCAAGTGGTTCAGTGAGAAGAAGGGGTTCGGCTTCATCATCCCGGACGACGGCGGTGAGGATCTGTTCGTCCATCACTCCAACATTGCCGGAACCGGCTTCAAGACGCTCCAGGATGGCCAGCCCGTCGAGTATGAGCCCGCCCAGGGCAGGAAGGGTTTGGAGGCGACCAACGTCCGGCCCTGCTGAACAAGCGACACGAAAGAAATGAACGGGAGAGGCCCGGCGGCAAAGGGCGTTCTTCCGCTGGAATCTGTACCGTTGGCGAAGACAATGTGGTTGCCCCGAGGGACTGGAAAGGCAGCCATGAGGGGCGCTAACGGGGCGGCGCTCTCCGGAAAGGAGAGCGCCGAGGAAGTGGGTCATTGTTGACGGGAAGATGACTCTTCCCTGGTGACTTCGCAGGGAAAGTGTGTCTATTACAGAAGCAGGCGAGTCAACAACACCCACCCTCCCGGCGGTCTGCCCCCCGGGTGCCTCACGGAAGCCGCAACCTTCAGTTCGCGCTGCCGTCAGGTCTGACAGAGGCGCAGACTACCAGTCCTCGTCGTCCTCGTCCTCGTCGTCCTCATCGTCGTCTTCGTATTCCTCTTCCTCTTCGTCCTCGTCTTCGTCTTCGTCTTCGAAGTCTTCGTCCTCATCCTCGAAGTCTTCGTCGTCGTAGGCGAGTTCTTCTTCCGGCAGCTCGCAGGTGCAGTTGTCCGTCATCTCGCCACAGCCGGCACAGATTCCATCCTGAACGGGAGCGCCGCACGCATCACACGGAATACATCCACACGATTCACACATCTTTGGACACCTTCAAAAACTGGATTGTCGATTTCCGTCTACACGGCAAGACGGGTTCGCCGGAACCCGCCTCCAACGGCGTCAACATGGTACGTCGAGAAGGAGGAAAAGCAATACCATTTGTGCAAAAAATCGACGCATTTTTTGGGGTCCGAGAGAGGGGGGCCACCTGTTGTTCCGCACATGGCTGACCGGTGGCACGTCCGGGCGGCCAGGCCTTGGTCGAGAAGCAACGTAGAAGGTAGGTTCTACGGCGACGCTACCGAACCGTCCAATCGGCGGCGACCGTCGGAGGGATGGTGCTGGGGCTGCAAATCTGTATCGTCGCGTCGAGTCTCGCTTGACCCTGGGTCTGTTTGTGGAGGTGAAGGCTCCAGACCTGAGCGGCCACGGCCGACTCGTCGATCGCGCGGAGGAAGTCAACCAGGTGACGCAGAGGGACTCCCTCCAGAGCGATTTCGACGATGGTTTCGGCGTACCCTGGCTTTGCCGATGGTGCATCCTGTTGTTGCATCCTCACCAGGTACGCCTTCAGGCCGTGCTGCTCGGTCAGGGATTCGAGAAACGGCAACAATTGGAAGTCCGGGTCCTGTTGGGCCATTCGTTCCTGTACCTGCTCAAACTCGCGCTCGAACGCCAGGTACTCCGCACTCTTGGCCTGGACCTCGCGCAGTTCGTTCTGCTTCTCCGGGATCAGTCGGCGGAGTTGCTGAATGCGGTCACGCATGGGTTGGATCGCCAGCGCATAGATGCCCCATGCGGCCAAAGCGGCTGCCACGCCAATACCGAGACGTCGTTCTCTTCGCGTCAGTGGAATCATTCATTGCACCATTTCTCTGGACGATAGGGAAAGGGTAAATCGTACGGGTCCTGTCTTGGCGTCTCTGCCCGGATTGGGTCCGTCCACGATCACCCAGCCGGGAATCTCCTCCAGTGTGCGCTGCCAGCCACTGAGCGTGGCAAAGGAGTCACAGTGCCCTGTCACGCGGACGGAATCGCCGGCAATGAATACATCGTCGAATTCCAGGTTTCCGCCGGCGGGGTGGTGCGCGCTCAGGGTGCTCAGAACCTCCAGAGGTCTCAGCCTGCCCGGCTGGAACGACGTCAGCCATCCGCTGTCTTCGTGGAGCGAATCGAGCTTCTGCTGAAGTTGTGCCAGGGGATTCACACATTTCTCCGCCGGCAGGGTTTGCTCGAACACGTCCTGAATCTGTTTTTTGAGATGGGTGTACTGCGATTCCAGGGCCGACAGATGCACAAACAGGCCCAGAATCCAGACAACCACCGTCGCGGCCAGCAGACCGCCACAGACCAGCAGTTCCTTTCTCAGGCTTGCGGCGTCCCGTGTCTGTGTTGCCTGCGCATGCAGGAAATCGATCTGTGCTGCGTGACGCGGCCCGAGCCGGCCAAGGGCGAGCCCCGCGGCCACGCAAATGGGAAATCCGGCATGGATTGTGTCATCGTGTTCCATGTGCGCATAGGGGTTTACGGGAATGACGCGACAACCGATCTCTTCTTGAATCGCCGTAACCAACGGCAAGATCAGGGCGGAGGACGTGATGAGGAACACCCGAAGGTCGGCTTCTGCCTCGACGCCGAAGAGCTTTCGCCAGGTGATCTCGATCTCGCGATCGAGCAGTTCCGTCACCTGCCGGCTGATGGATTCCTTGTCGCTGTCGGGGGAGATTCGCAGCGGAATGTTTCGGACCAGGATCAGGCTGCCGTCCTGCAGCACCGCCAGACTGAGAACCGATTCGTCGATCACGACGACGAGGGCCGTTCCTTCCTGGCTCTCCGGGTGATTGTGACCGACGGCGGTACACGCCGCCGTGATCGGGGCCTCAATCTGAGTGACCGAGATCTTGGCCTCGTCCAGCAGGGTCAGTTCTTCCTGGAGCAAATCGGTTGAGGTCGTCGCCACCAGCGCCGAATACCGTCCGTTCGGGAGCTGTCGGGTGGAGCAAACCTGAAGGATGGCTTTCTCTGCGACAATGGGCAAGTCGTCCCGCAGACTCGACAGATCCCCGGCACGGAGTCGGTCCAGGGTCGCGGCGTCCACTTCGAGATCGGCAAAGAAGATCGCCTGATGCGGGAGGCACACGGTCACATCCGCGTGCCGATCAAATCCCTGCTCCGTGGTCAACGCACGCAGCATATCGACGGGGCAGTCGGTGCTTCGTCGCGTGGGCTTGCCGAAAACTCTCTCGACACGGAGTCCGTCGGCCGTCCGTGCGATCTGCACGGCCCGCAGATGGAAGCGGCCTATGTCGATGCCTATCGATCTCTTCACCATGATCCTGCCTCTTGTCCTTCCTCCGAAGCCCCACTGAAACGTGTGACAATCACGACTCTCTATAAAGGATAATATCGACATTCCCTGTCTGCGTGTTTCGATGAAGCAGGGCTTCGATTCCGAAGGTCCGATCTTCGCTTTGCCCTGTCGTCTGGACGCGGTAATAGGAGTCGCTCGGCTGGACTTCGATCATATCCTGGATGGCCAGATAAACATTATCGGTCATTCCGGGGACCTGTCGGAGTTCGGCTGTCGTTTCGAATGGCTTAAAGTCGCGTCGCTGTACGATCATTCGGGCCAGGGTTGAGTCCATCTGTTCACAGAGGGATTCAATCACCAGCGGGGGAGCCGCGTTGATATTGATCCGGCCGCTGCCGGTCGTGGTCAGCAGCTCGCGCAGGGTGGCGAAGACCTCCGGTGTGATTCCCCTGACCCCCTGCAACTCCTCGATGGTGTCCATCGGCCCGTTCTTGCATCGGTAAGGCGGGCGGAGGGTTTCGTAGTAGCTGCTTTCGACCCCCTGACCCGCCGCATTCACAAACGGCAACAGCGTCACGTCGTCGTCGGGATCGATCCAGTCGATGATGGCGGCGACCACGCTGTATCCGATGCGTTCCCCGATGTCCTTCCGCCGGTTGAGCAGATCAATCAGCCGCAGCAATTGATCGATGCGCTTTCGGTGGAGCTGACCGTTCTGGTCCTTCAGCGTGTTCACATTGATGCGACCGTTCTCTTCCGTGATGGTCAACGTGCATGTGCCGTTATTGACGGAGAACACCTCTTTCCCGGTTCGCAGATCGGCAAATCGATGGGCGGACGTCACGTCGTTGGCTTCCGCAACGGCTGCAATCGCCACGCTCAGGCCGGCGAGGGCACTGTGCATCGCTCGTTCGGACCGACGGAAGCCCTCCGCCATCTCCAGGCTCCTGCGCGTGGTGCGGTGGAAGGCGAACAGCAGGGCCGAAAGCAACATGACCATGCCCAGGACGACAACCAGGATGAATCCGTTCCGACGGTATCGGTGTGTAAGGCGGTTCATCGTGTTTGCCTCACGTTCTTCTGATTGCCGGCGTCATTCCATATCGCCACCGTGGTAGCACAATGATAGGCACGATCCTCACGATCCATCACCGTGAGGCCGAGCCGCACGGCCCGGGGCAGGTTCCGGCTGGTTGCGGAATTCCAGTGAGGCTGCCATTGGAGGCCGTCGTGGAATTCGATTTCGATGTCCACAACCTGGCGCAGCACGACCTGCCATTGTCCGGCCCCATCCGCCGGATGGATCGAACCGGTAGCAGGCCGACACTGTATGGCCAGCGTCCGCATCGCGCTGTCATGCTGGTAGGTTACCCGGGCCAATCCCTGTGGGCCGTTTGGTCCGCCGCCGAGGGGGGCCGTGGTCAGGAAGTCCAGCACCTCGCCGCGGGGATTCCGGGTGCCCCCGAGGAACGCTGGGCCCGGCTTGTGAATCTCGGCGGTCCGGCTTGATTCCATGGCGTTTGGTTCGGCGGGCGGCCGGTAAGCGCAGCGGAGTTGCCGGGCGAGCAGACGCAGAACCAGGTCGGCCCGCTGTGAGCATGTCAGGCGGCTGTCGTAAACGTCCGCCGAGCGGGACGTGGCCGCGTAGCTGCCGTATACCATCGAGACGATGGTGGCAATCAGGGCCAGTGCGACAAGCATCTCGACCAGTGTAAAACCAGGATTACGGGGCTGTTCGCTCATGGATTCGGCTGTCCGCAACATACGTTGTCAGGGTCATGGTCTTCTCGTCCGAAGCCTGTTTCCACGTGACGGTAGTCGAGACTTCACGCAGGCCATCGAGAATCAAACGACCGTTGCCGGGCCGTGCAACGTCTCTGACCTCAGTCTTCCACATGAACTGCTGTCCATTGCGTTCGATGGTGCCCGAGGTAGTTCCCTCCCTGGGGAACCCCGCGGCGGAGGCTTCGGCGATCCGGGACTGGGCCACGAACACCGCCTGGTTCATTGCCTGGGCGGCGTCCGCCGTAGCCAGACTCAGCAGATGGAGACGGAGCAGACCCAGCAACGCGACGGACGCGATCGCCAGCGCGATGAGGACTTCGAGGAATGTGAATGCCTTCCACTGGATTCTGCAGCGGTTCATGGTTTCCTGCCTGCGGCTCCTGCCCGGCTGCCGTCTCAGCTCTGGATGTTCCAGGATTCAATGTCCGCGTCGTCGCCTGTGCCGCCATTCTCGCCGTCCTTGCCGTAGGACATCAGGTCATAGTCTTTGCTGTGGACCCCCGGGCTCATGTAGATATACATATTGCCCCACGGGTCGACCGGCACGGCGTCGAGATACCCGTCGGCGTTGTATCCTTTGATGCCGGGATTCTTCACGAGAGCTTCCAGACCTTCGGACGTGGTTGGAAAGCGGCCGGTATCCGTCTTGAACAGGGCCAGCGCCGATTGAATGCTGCGAATGTCCGCTTTGGCCTTGACCCGGCGGGCCTGTTCCGGCCGGCCCAGAATCTTCGGCATGATGATCGTGGCCAGCAGGCCCAGGATCACCACGACGATCATCAGTTCGATGAGGGTGAATCCGTTCTGTCGGTACCTCCAATTGATCGCTCGGTTTTGCATGGCATGATCCCCTACAAAGCCTGGTTGATTGCGAAGATAGGCAGCAGGATCGACAGAACGATGAAGCCCACCACGCCGCCCATCAGCAGCAGGATTATCGGTTCGAGCAAGGCCGTCAGGGTGCGTACCGTTGCTTCGACCTCCCCGTCATACATTTCGGCGATGTTCAGCAGGCCGTCCTCCACGGTTCCGGTCATCTGGCCGGTGTGGAGCACGTGAAAGACCACCGGAGGAAACAGACCCGTTGCGCGCACTGCGTCGGCGATCGTTTCGCCCCGGTGGACCCTGTCTTTGATTTGCTCTGTTGCCTCGGTCATCACATGGTTTTGACTGATCCGCTGGCTGATTTCCATTGCGGTTATGATGGGGATGCCGCTGTTCATCAGCGTCCCCAGGGTTCGCGTCAGCCGAGCCACTTCCAGCTTGAAGAACAGCGGACCGAACAGGGGCAATCGGAGTCTCATCCGATCCATCCGCCGGCGGCCGTACTGTGTCCTGGCCAGGCTCACCAGAAGAGCTGCTACGGCGCAAGAGCCCACCAAGAGGAGTCCCACATGAGCTTTGGTGAAACTGCTGATGCCGATGAGTATGCGGGTCGGCAACGGCAGTTCCTGGTTCATCTTCACGAAAAGCTCCGAGATGCTCGGCACGACGAAGGACAACAGGAACATGACGACGCCGACGGCCACCACCGCCATCATCACCGGATAGGCGACGGCGGCCTTGACCTTGCCGGTCAATTGCACGCGTTTTTCGAGGATGTCCGCCAGCCGCGACAACACCGCCTCGAGGGCGCCGCTCGTCTCTCCGGCGGCAACCATGTTGACGAACAGTGCCGAGAACAGACCGGGATGCCTGCCTAGAGCCTCTGCCAGACTGCTGCCGGCATTGACGTCGTCACGAATGCTCTCCACGATCGGGGCCAGCGGCTCGACAGAATGCCCCCAGCGGACTCGGCGGTTCTTCGGTGCGGCGTGCATCTGTTCGGCCAGGGCTGACAAGGCGGGCACCAACGGCATCCCCGCATGTAACAGCGTGGACAATTGGCGGGCCAGACGGCTCAGGTCCCGGGCGCTGACCCGCCGGAGCAGGTCGTGTCCCTGTGTCCGACGGATGCGGCCCGACCGCGCCGCCGGGGAGGCCGGCGGATTCGTTCTTCGACGGGGCAGACGAACCTGTGGCTCAATGGCTGGCATGGTCGCTCACCTCTCGGCCTGTGTTGACGCTGTCCTGGGTAACCCGGTAGACCTCTTCGAGGGTGGTGATACCGGCCAGGACGCGACGCAGGCCGTCTTCGCGTAATGTCGTCATCCCCTTCTGCACCGCGGCCTCTTTGATGACGTGTGCGCCGCGACGCTGGAGAATGAGGTCTCTGATCTGATCGTCGACCAGCATCAGTTCGAAGATCCCGGTGCGTCCGACGAACCCGGTGCGGAGGCAGTTCTCGCATCCGCCACCCCGATACAACTGAACCTGGCCCTGGCCGAGGCGTCGTAGTTCGGCTTTCACTTCTGCGACGTCCTGGGGCTGATAGGGCTGCCTGCACTCGGGACAGATCACCCGCAGCAGGCGTTGTGCCATCACCCCGACGACGGATGAAGAAATCAGGTAGGGCTCGATGCCCATGTCGATCAGCCGGGTGACCGCCGAGGCGGCATCGTTCGTATGGAGCGTGCTCAACACCAGATGTCCCGTCAGCGATGCCTGAATGGCGATTTCTGCGGTTTCCAGATCGCGAATTTCGCCGATCATGATGATGTCGGGGTCCTGTCGGAGAATATGACGCAGGCAACTGGCGAAGGTCAGTTCGATCTTCGGCCGGATCTGCATTTGCCCGACGCCGGGCAACTGGTATTCGATCGGGTCTTCCACCGTCAGGATGTTCCGTTCTTCGCTGTTCAGTTCGTTGAGCGCTGCGTAGAGTGTCGTCGTCTTGCCGCTGCCGGTCGGGCCGGTCAACAGGATGATCCCATGGGAGATGCCGATGAGTTCCCGAAAGACTTTCAGCATGTCGGGCGCAAACCCCACATCATCGAGGGTGAGCCGGCCTCGGCCTCGGTCGAGCAGGCGGAGCACCACGCGCTCCCCGCCGGCGGTGGGAATCACCGAGACACGAATGTCCACCAGCTCCTCGCCGATGCGCACGCGGCTCTGTCCATCCTGCGGAAGTCGGTGCTCTGCGATGTTGAGGTTGGCCATGATCTTCAGACGCGACAACAGCGGCGCCGCCTGCGGTTTCGGCAGGCTCAGGACGTTGCGCAGCACGCCGTCCACCCGAAACCGGACTTTGAGCTCTGTCTCATACGGCTCGATGTGAATGTCACTGGCCCGGCTGTGCACGGCTTCAAACAGAATCTTGTTGACCAACTTGATTGCCGGGGCCTTATTGGCGATGTTCAGCAAGTCTTCCGCCTGCGTTTGCACCGAACTGGCGCCGGCGCTGTTGTCGGGTGAGTACGTCTCGGACAGCAGGTCCGCGTCGCGTTCACTTTCGGCGGCGTGGTAGTAGCATTGGCTGATCGCGTTCTCGATCTCCGGCGCCGGACACCGCACGCGGGGGCAGGCTTGGCCCAGGACGCCGACGATGGCGTCATACGCCTCGATGTTCAGCAGGTCTGCCAGAGCCACGGCAATGCTTCCGTCCTCCATCACGATGGGGATCGCGCACTGCTTCTTGAGGAACTCCAGCGGCAGTCGTCGCACGAGATCGGCGTTCAATTGCTCGGGCGCGATCTTCCAGAGCTGCTGACCATCAATACGTTCGGCCTGTCCTGTTTCCACCGATCCACCTCCTCGCATGGATGCGACACCCGTACGGATCATCCGTCCGCGGTCGGGATCAGCGACCCTCTTCCAGGAGCGGAAGCATCTGTTCCCTCTTCTGCTCTGTCACCTGTCGCAGCTCCTCCTGGCTGGTCATCACATACGGGGTGATGAAGATCAGCAGGTTCGTCTTCTGCACCCGGTCGCGCTGCCATCGGAACAGATTCCCGACCAGGGGCACGTCGCCGACGAGCGGGACCTTGTTCTGGACCTGGGTCTTGTCATCCCGAATCAGGCCGCCGATGACGACGGTGTTGCCGCTGTTCATCGTCACAATGGTCTGGGCGCTGCGTTTGGCGGTGGTCGGCGTATCCGACGAAGAGGCGGTCACACTCTCGACCAGCTTCGTGAACTCACTGTCGATCTGGAGTCGCACGGGTCCACCCTGATTGACGTGAGGCGTGATCTCCAGGGTGATGCCCACGTCCTTGTATTCGTACTGCTTGATCACCGTGGGTGTGAGGAGGTCCGTCGTCTCCGTGATGCGCGACTGGACCACGAACGGCGTATTCTCGCCCACGACGATCCTGGCCTTGCGGTGGTTCGACGTCAGCACGTGCGGCGTGGAAAGGATATTGACTCCCGACTCCTTCTGCAACGCTTGGAGCAGCGCGCCGATGTTGTCGCCTTTCCAGGCGCCCACCGCGAGCCCTTCGAGGTCGCCGCGCGCGTAATTGACAAAGGGCCCCAAATTCGTGGCGGCAAACCCCCGCACGCTGCTGGAAACGGCGTCGTCCAGCGTGGCCCAGTCGACGCCGAGTTCCTTCAGGGTATCTTCGCCGATCTCCAGAATCGTCATCTCGACCAGGACCTGTTCGCGAACGATGTCCAGCTTCTCCACGATCTGGGAGATCATCGCGAAGTCCTGCGGTGAGGCCACGATAATGAGGGAGTTTGTGCTCGGGTCTGCGGTCACCTGGATCGGCAGTCGGGGATCGGCCGGGTCGGTCACTCGCATGCCGGCCAGTGCCGCTTCCAGAGCAGGGGCCACGTCGTTGGCGTCCGCGTTCTTCAGATAGGTCACATGGACGTTGCCAGCGCCGGTCGGCCTCTCGATGTCGAGTTGGGCAACGAGCCGCCGGACCGTGTCGATATCCTGTTCGTCCCCCACGACGATCAGCGAATTGGTCCGCTCATCGGGAAGGACCCGCGTACGCCGGCCCTCGCCTTGCGCCGGCCGCGCACGCCCGGGCGCAGATGCAACCACCTGGCCTTCGTCCAGGATGTTCATGATCTGCTCGCTGAGCACCTGGGCTGATGCATGGACCAATGGGAACAGCAACACGCTTTCACGGGCGCCCTCCACGTCGAGCTGTGCGACAATCTGCGCGATGTGGTGGATGTTGGCGGACGTATCCGTAACCATGATCGAGTTGGTCTTCGGATAGGTCGCCAAGAGAGCTCCGGTTGACAACAGGGGTTGGACGATCTGGCTGATCTCGGCTGCATCGGCATACTTCAGCGGCAGGATCTGAGTGACCATCGCATCGTTCTTCGGAATCGCCCTGGGATCGGCGCCGATGCGCACCTGGAGATTGCGTTTGGTGGCCTCAGCTTTGGGGACGATCTTCACCGCATTGTCTGTTTCGACCGCGGCGTATCCGGCCACGTCCAGGATCGACTGGAGAAACGGATAGATGTCTTCCAGCGGAACCGGCGTCGGCGACATCACCGTTACCGTCCCGCTGACGCTCTGATGCGGGATAAAGTTGATGCCCGTGATCTCGCCGATGGTCTTCAGAACGACCCGAATGTCGACGTCCTCGAAGTTCACCTGGACCATTTCGTCGCGTCCACGTGACGGTTCCACTGTTGCGGTGGGGCTTGGGTCCGGGACGGGGGCAGACGACGGGGCCGACTCACTGGCGCCAATGGAGATCCGCTGGGGCGAAGGCGCCCTCTCGATCGGGGTCTCGACCAGTTCGGGAACGGTGGTCCAGACGCTCGAATCGACCGGCGTCGCCTGGGGAACGCTCCAACTCGGCGCCACCGGCGTCTGAATGCCGGCGAGGTTCTGCGACCCGTCTCCAGGCATCGTCTGGGCCAGACCACGCGGCGAATCGACCACCGGGACCGGTGGCTCGTCAACGGGTTGAGCGGCTCTCTGTCGAGCTCGCGCGTGGCGCTGGATAGGACCGACTTCGCTGGACGAGACGGCGTGACCGGAACAGCCGACGCACGTCAGGGCCAGGATGCACAGGGCCATGACGGCCGGACTGAATCGGCGAACCACGTGCGATCGTCCAACCTGCGCACGGCATGGGAAACCAAGCGAGGTATTGTGACGTTTCTTGTCCAAGGTGTTCTCCGCTCTCTCACAAATCCAGTGACAGGTCCTTGGGCTTGCCGTTTCGCAGCAGCTGCATACTGATCTTGGACTGCGATCGGGCCTTCTTGAGGACCTGGAAGGCTTTCTGCTTGCTGTCGAGGCTTTGGCCGTTGACAGCCTGAACGATATCACCATTCCGCAACCCGACGATCGCGGCCAGAGGGCTCTGTTCGAGACCGGAGATCTTCAGCCCTTCCGTGCGTCCGTCTTTGATGTACGGCTCAATGGTTGCCTTGCGAAACAAATCCTCCACGTACCCGAGCCGAACGGAAGGCGGGGAAGGCTGTTGGATGGCCTCGATCGTTCGGGGCACATCTGCCTGGCTCTCCCTGACGTCGTTAGGGCCGAACGGTCCCTGGCTCTTGGCGGCCCGACCGGCCTGCAGGTACAGCACTTTGCTCTGCCCATTGTGGATCAGGATCACTCGGTCCGACTCAATCGACTGAATGGTCGCCGCGGCGATGATGTCGCCTGTCTTGTACGGGCAGGTCGCCTGGGTGGCCATGTCTTCGATGATGGCACGCGAGGTCGTCGGACCACCGGCCACCACGCCTACCAGCCGCAGGCCGAGCGCCTCAGCCGAACGCAGGGGGCCGGTCGCCGACGCGGGGGGCACCGTTTGCGACACAGTGCCCTGGTCGGGCACGCCGAACAGGCTGCTGGCGATGATCGTCTCGTAGTCGGTGATCGGCTGGGGGGCCGGTGGAAGTTCGCTGCGGCTGGAAGTTCGCTCGTCTCCGGAGACAGCCTTTGGTTTCAGTCCGCCTCCCGACTCGGCGGGACGCCAGATGGCCCCGATCGCCACGTATAACAGCGCCGCAATAAGCAGGGCCTTGGCTCCCCAGAACAGCCTCGATATCTGTCTGTCATTCATCTTTCGTCTTTCCGAAAAGCGTACTCTGATCGCTGATGACTCTATCGTCCGGGCAGGGTGGCTACTTGACATGGAGCGGTGCGAGTGCCTTGGACCGTCGGATAAGCCCAACGATCTTACGGGATGCTCGTCTTATCGGACGAGGGTGCCGCTAAAGCAGCATGCATGCCATGATCCCATAACTGATGTTCGCCAGTCCGTGAAACAGTATGGGGCCCAGCAGCGAACGGGTGTGGACGAACAGCCAGGCGAGCAGCAGACCGGGCAGGAACGTCAGCAGGGCGACGGCTCGGCCTTGAACGACGAGGTGGGCCAACGCGAAGCAGACAGCGGAAGCCACGATGGCGATCCATTGCTGAAGGGTCCGGCGGCCCGATTGCCACCGTGCGAGCAGCCGCATGATGTTGGCCTGCACATAGCCGCGAAAGAACAGTTCCTCGGCCACGGCAACGTACAGGAGCTGGTAGAGCAGCCAGGCGAGCCAGCCCGTTCGACCGGCGACGGTCGGCTGCAGGGGAAGCGCAATGCCCAGACGCGACGCCATGTAGACGCCGGCCAGGACGACGGGCAGGACTGTGATGCAGGCGATACCCACCGTGCGAAGCGTACGCCTGAGATGGGGATGCTCAAAGCCGAGGCGAGGAAATTCGCGCCGGGCAAGCCACGTGGGGAGCAGGGCGGCGGCAACAAGAATGGTCGGGATAAGCAGCCACTGGAGGACGGCGAGAGGCGCTGCGTCGGCGAGCCGCAGGACCACGAATACAACGACGGTGACCAGAAGCGTCTCGACAGCGAGGCGAACAGGCCGCTGGGTTCCCGCATCGGGAAAAAGTCCGGCCGGCTCGAAGGACGTCGAACCGGCCGGACCGGATTGTAGGCAGCACGGATCCATCCGGTCGCTATCCTTCGGTCGCTTCGAGAGAATGCTGTTTCCTCCGGTCCCGTCGCTTCAAGATCGCCATCGCCAATGCGACGATGGCATAGGGCACGACCAACTCTTTCGGGGAGCCGTGGCTACCTGCCGAGACCGAGCATCCTCCGCTGCTGTCGCTGTCCCCGTCACCGGAGTCCGGGTCGCCGGCCACCAGATAGAACGGGGTGAAGTGGGTTGTCTTGAACCGCAGGGCGTTGAGATTTGGGGCGATGACGATGTTCTGAATGTCGGTGATGCCGCTCTGACTCAAGGCCCCCGTCAGTGAATCGTACCAATACGGTTTCGCGGCGTTGCCTGATCCACTGAAACGATAGGGGATCGTCACGGTCACCGGGATGTCAAAGTCGATGCCGCTGGGGCCGAAGTCGTAGCTTCCCAGGCACTCGGCGGGTGCCACCGGCGGATTCAGAATCCTGGAGATAGAGATCCGCACATCGGACTGACAGGCTCTCGCCGGAACGACAATGGACACGTCGTCCGGCTCGTCGATAGACGCCGGATCCACGCCGATGGTTGCCCCGACCGAGGCTACGACGTGTCTGGCATCCAGCGGATTCGGATCGACGAACGTGGTTGCCGCACTGTAGATTTCGGTGCGTGAGCCCCGTGCATCCGTCCAAACCACATAGGGGTTGCCATAGCCGTCGATGCCGATAGCCGGCTCGCTCTGCCCGGAATTCGTACCATCGTCGCCGACGAAAATGTTGGTGCCGGCCGAACCGGGTCCGAGTTCCGCGATGAACAGATCGGTGTCCGACGCACGCTGGCGGGCGTGACGCCGGTCCTGCCAGCAGCCAAAGACTCGGGAGTCGTCGGTACAGACGATCGCAGGGGCGAACTGACCGGCGCCGGAGGTGTCGTCAATGATGCTCGTGCCGCTGATGGGAACGTCCGGCAAGGCCTCCAGCGCGGCGTAGTAGATGTCGGCATTGCCCGGGGCGTTGTCCACCCACAGCAGGTGCAAGGTCCCAGAGGCTCTGTCGCAGGCGATGGCGGGATGGGTTTGCTCGCTATTCGTCCTGACGATCGGGGTATTGGTCCAGCCCGGTATGCTGGAGGAAGAGCCGTAGAGGTCGGCCTGGCCGTTTCGCATATCGGTCCAAACGACGTAGGCAATGTCATCGGCGCCGATGGCCACGTCCGGCGTGATCTGGTCGGCCGCATGGGTGGTCAGACGGGAAGACAAGGCATCGGCAAACGCATTGGTCGAGCTGATTGCGAAGATGTCGGCTTGGCCGTCGCGGTCATCCTGCCAGACGATGTACACTCGGCTGGGCGACCCACTGTCGGCGGCAACCGCCGGATGGGTCTCATTGTGGTCGGAGTCGGTCACTGCAATCGGACGGGACCATGTCACTCCATCCGACGATGTACTCAGGAAGATATCCCAGTTGCCACGCTGTTTGTCCTGCCAGACGACGTAGAGAACCCCGGCGCTGTCCCGGGCGATATCGGGATTGCACTGGTCGGAGGCCGCTGTGGTGAGGGATACGGGCGCAGCAAAGGTCTGACTGTCGGCGGCCATCCTGCTCACATAGACGTCCCGGCTTCCTTCCGCGCCGTTGCACCACACGGCCCAGATGTTCCCGGCCGGGTCCGCGATGGTGGCCGGACTGCTTTTCGACCCTGTAATGCCGCAGTTGCTGGTGACGGGTCGGTTGCTTCCGAAGGCCCGCATCTCCGTGGTGAAGGAATACGAATGGGCGTTCATGGCGTTGCCTGCGCGGTCGGCCGCACTGACCTCTACCGTGACCGTATGGTCGAAGCCGAATGCCTGCGTGGCCTGGTAGATGAAGCGATAGTCGTTCGATGCCCCGGATCGACTGCATCGTCCGTAGGGACTCTCATAGACACTGGCATCCCCCTGGTAGACGATGTGGCCGTCGACTCGAATCGTGACGGATTCGGGGTCAACGCCTCGGCCGGCGTCGGTGACATGCAGTGTCACCAGGTTGTTCAGAGACACCTGAATCGCATCGGGCTCCGGTGAACGCCGGGCCACAACAGGCGCCGTACCGTCTGCGCTGGTGCCCACGACGAAGATGGTCACCGTCTCGCTGTCCTGGCTGCTCCCATCGCTGGCCACGAAGGTGACCGCATGAGAGCCGACCTGAGAAGAGGCAGGGGTCCAGCGAAAGCTGCCGTTCGCGAAATTCGCGCCGGAGGGCAGACCGGTGGCGGAGTACGTGATGGAGTCTCCGTCGGGATCGCTGGCCGAAACCGAAAACGTCAGGGCTTGATTCTCGTCGACGGATCGGTCGCCGATTGGGCTGAGAGTGGGGGCCCGGTTGACATTGGTCACGGTGATTGTGATGGTCTCCGAGTCCTGGCTCCGGCCATCGCTGGCGATGAACGTGACCTGGTAGCTGCCGCCCTGCGCGTATGTGGGGGTCCAGGTGAACGTCTGCCCGGAGAAACTCGCACCGCTGGGCAACCCGGCAGCGGAATACGTGATCGAGTCTCCGTCCGCGTCCGTGGCACTGACCACGAGGCTGATCGTTTGGTTCTCCGCAACCTGGAAACTCAGGCTTGCCTGAGACGAAACACTGCGGCCGGCAATAGTCTGGATCTGGGGCGGTGACATCGTCCCATTGCTGGTGTCGTCGTCCGGTTTCGGCGATGCCGGCGCCAAAGCATGGCGGTATGTCACCCACATGTTCGTGGTAAACGTATCGTAAGTGGCACCCTCAGTGCGCTCGTACATTCCACCCGGCAGACTGTTCTCCATCCACCGATCGACGTAGTCGAACATGGCATCATGGTTCCACTCGTCTTCAAGGCCCATGATGCGGGCCGCCAGAGTCCAGCCGGGCCAGGAGACGCCGTTTATCCAGCGATAGTCGGCTCCCCAGCACGGGTTCGACTGCGTTGGAATAGTCGCGTGACGCACGCCCCATTCGGCCATACCAAGATGCCGAGTCTCGTAACCAAGCATCCTGTACTGCGAACTGGTGGTCGGAATCACGTTCCAAGCCTCGCTGAGCGTCAACGTTGCCGTATCGCCGACCGTGCGGTCATAATTGGAAGTCGTGGCGTAGCGAATCTGACCGACGCCAGGACCTGAAGTGATTTCGACGCGCTGATGATGCGGCTGGCCGTACCATTTCGGAAGACCGCTGATTGTGATGGTGTTGGACGTCGCACCGAGAACATAGCCACTGACACTGGTCGCCAGTTGCAGATCGACCATGTACTGGTCAACGTAGAAGGACTGCATATCCTCTTGAAAGTACATATAGTCTGGCGGGATATTGCCCGGTCCGTAGTTTCCACCACCCGGCTTCGGGCTCCAGAGATAGGCGCCACTCTTTTGCCCCACGTTCAGCATGGATTGATCGTTTAGTACCTTCCCGGCCAGCAGAATGGGGAACTTACGGCCCATGCAGTGGCCGCCATCAGCCTCCCATGTCGTGCGCCCCCCGGGGTGGGATACGATGCCATAGTTGTCGATGCCTAGTTGAACCATGCTGACCAGAAGATCGTGTTTCTGCTGGTCCGTGTAGTTCAGTTGAAGCATCAAGGCCCCTATACCGACCTGAACAGAAAGCTCTCGACCATACGGTTGCATGTTCGCCGCCGGATGAAACGTGCGACCACCCCATCCTGCACCGAAATCGATCCAGGGCCGTCGAAACATGCCTGCCGCCGATACCAACGTGGGTTTGCCACTGACTGAATTGGCGTCGAGAGAGCCAAGAACAGAGTAGTCCATCTCTGACGTGGTATGACGCACAGTCTTGTCGGTTCCGAAATAAGGAGGCCGAAACGAATTGGGGGCCGGAGCCTCCGGCAAGACCGTAAGAATAGCCGCCGCACCCACGTACGAAGCACTGGAGGCAGAAGACAGGCTGATTGTTGAAATCAGCGATGAATGGACCGGAACGTGAAGAGGGTCGCTTGCAGAAATACCGTAGGATACTTCCACGGAAGAGTTCCAGTAATTCGACCGGCTGTCAAAGCCCTGCGCGACGTTCGTGACGGGGTTAATCATGGAACCATTCCGCCGGCTTCCATCCGAGGCGACGTAACAGGACGGGGAGATTCCGTTGATAGAGACGGGTCCGACCACCCAATAGTCCCTGTTGGCAAACTGCCCGATCCGGCATTCCTGGCTGAATGCCCATGTGATGCCGTGCTGGTAAACAGTCTTGGCGGAATACAGACGATCCGAAGGCCATTGTGATTCGGAGAGGGCGTCAGTCCACGCGAGGATGGAAATCCTGTCGCCCGCCGAGCTGGTCGCGCGCACCTGCTGCATCGTCTTCCACGGCTGTTGTGCGGTTCCGGGATTACTATCATTGCCTTGGGCGGCATCCACATAGTAGATCGCGGCGCCGACAGGCGTCCCGGCGGTGACGAACGGTCCTACAATCAGCGTCAGCAGGATTATCCAGCCTTGCGCGCCGAACGGCACGCCTCGACGCAGGCAGGGTAACAGAACTCGCATTCTGCCAGACATACATTCCCCCGTGTACTGTCTTGCGTCCCTCGCGAGCGAATAACCCGCACGGGAAGCGGTTCAACCGTGTTTGAGGCTACGTACTCTTTGTGTAAACGGTACGAAGAAAGCCAACCAAGGACAAATGTATTCCCTCTTCCTGGTCTGCGAGGGGCCCTGCCACGAAGCAGACTCTCGGGAACTGACCGCCTCGTGGGCAGGGTCGCCTGCTGTGAAACCCCCGTGGATGATACACCGATTCAGGTTCCGATAACAGGGGCCTTGTGGTTTTCTGCATCTGTGTTTTATCGGCCGCAGGGGAACCTGCCTCTGGGCTGGCACGACGGGCGGTCAAATGACGGGTTTTGTTGGTTTTTGCCTTGAGCCGCGTTGACAGTCAGCCGATAGCGCCTATAGAATAATCGCTCTTTGACTGCTGTTTTCCCGCACGGACGAGCCGGGGGGTTGCTGCGTTTCCCTGACGGTCCTTATGATGAGTCTGCCGCGAGGTGCTTGGCGGGAGGACGCGAAATACCACTTTTAGGGTATGCTCATAGATGTACAGCTATCGGCGCAGGGTCGAGATCGGACGTCCGGGCAGGGCGGTTGAAGGAGATTCATGCCGCGGCACGGCATCGATATGGAGCGCGGGAGGGATCGTCGCATTGCTGCTGGTCGGATCGGGTGTCGTGTATCGCTTTGCGGCGGCCCGGGTGGGGGAACCTTCGCCGATCCTGCCGCCGGTGTCGTTGGCGGAGGTTCCAGTCGAGATCGAGGGATGGGTGGGTGAAACGATCGAAATCCCCAGCACCACAGAGGACTACATGCGGACGAATTTCGCGGACGACTACATCAGTCGTCGCTACGTCAACGAGGAGCGGCGGTTGTGGGCCGACGCGTACGTGGTCTATTGCTCTTCTCGGCCAGCCGGAATGCTGGGGCACCAGCCGATGAGGTGTTTTCCTGCCCACGGCTGGCTTCATGACGGAACGTCGCAATCCGAGTTTGAGACCAATCTCGGCCGACGGATCAAATGTCTGGTCCATCGGTTCTATAAACCGGCTCCGGATTATCATCGGGTCGTGGTCTTGAGCTTCTATGTCCTGAACGGACAAATCACTCTTCGAGAGGGCGAATTCTCAGGTCTCTTTGGACGACGGCCGAACATCTCGGGTGACCCGGCGCGGTACGTCGCGCAGGTTCAGATCAGTTCGGCGGTGGAGCACTCGGCCCGGTCGTTGGCGGCCGTCCTGACAGAGTCGGTTCTCGCGATCCTGCCGGACCGGGACGGTCGGGTGCGATGGCCGGCCCATCGCAGTCCGTCTTCCGAGCCGGCTGCCGTGGCTCCGCGGCGCGACTGAGTCACGAATCGCTGCGGCAAGTCCGGTGTCAACAATACTCTGACTTTGGTGGTTTACATTCAACTCGTCGGAACAACCGACGGGGACGGAGTCTACCCAGAGGATAACGCGCCCGACGATGCAGTGTGCGAAACCGCCCGGGTGGCAGGTTTGAAAGCATTCCATGAATCCGCGGGTCCAGCTCAGCAAGAGACTGTTTCTAATCAACTCCGCCAGTTCCGTACTGCGACGCGTCCTCTATGTGTCCATACTGATCTGGCTGAACCAGTATCTTCTGCGACGCATCGGGGATGCAGAGTACAGTCTCTACCCTCTGGTGAGTGGCGTGATCTTTCTTATTCCAATACTGAGCGTGTTTCTCACGGCGGGTTTGGGACGGTTCGTGACGGAAGCCTATGCGATGGGAGACGACGAAAAGGTCACGACGATCGTCTCCACGATGACCGTGCCCCTGCTGATTCTGGCCACAGTGTGTCTGGCGGGGGGGCTGGTTTTTGCATGGCACATTGGACACGTGCTCACCGTTCCACCGGGGCGATTGTGGGACGCCCGTATCATGCTTGGGCTTCTGGTATGCTGCACGGCGATGCGGCTGCCCTTGACCCCCTTCGAATTCGGGCTCTACGTGAAGCAGAAGTTCGTCCTGCAGAACCTGATCGGCCTGCTGGTGGAGGTCGTGAAGATCGCGCTGCTGTTCGCGCTGCTGTTTGGCGTCAGCACGCGTGTTCTGTGGGTAGTCGTTGCGGAGGTCATCGCCCAGACTCTGTCCTCTGCGATCATGGTCACCGTTTCCCTGCGGTGCGTTCCGGCCATGCGGTTCTCCATCGGCCATATCGACTGGAGCATCGCGCGGCAGATCATGGGATTCGGAGGCTGGAGTCTTGTCATCAACACCGCATCATCCACCCAGAGGATACTGGATCCGTTGTTTCTGAACAAGCTGGCGGCGTTGGGTGACCTGACATCGTACCACATTGCGACGATGCCGGCACGACACATCCAGGCGTTCGTCGACGTGGCGACCGCACCGCTGTTGCCGCAGTTGGTAACCATGCATGCCACGGGACGCCATGACCAGATGCGCCGTCTGTACCTGCGTGGCGGTCGCCTGGCTCTGTGGGTGGTCCTGTGTATTACCCTGCCGGCGATTGTGTACTGCCGGGAACTGATCACGCTCTACCTGGGCCCCGAGTACATCGAGACGGCGTTCGTCATGGTGCTTTCTCTGTTGACGGTGACGTGGGGGTTTTCCAACTGGATGCTGCCTCATTTGTGTCATGCGAAGGACCGGATGCGCCCGATCGCGCTGCGTTTCGCGGCCATGCAAGCGGTCCGTCTCGGCCTGGTCCTCCTATTCGTGGGGTGGCAGGGCATGGGGGCTCTGGGATTGGGTGGAGCAGGGTTGATTGCGGCGGCAGCGAGTGGCGCCGTCAATCTGCCTTTGAGCTGGCGCCTGGTGGATGTGGCGCCCGGGCAATGGTTCAAGGATGTGCTGGTCAAAGGGTCGATTCCCGGGGTCGCGGCACTCCTGGTTTGGGTGGGTCTCGAGTTACAGGGCCCTCCCGCGACATGGACGGCGCTGGGTCTGTATGTTGGCGCGGGCCTGCTGGTCTATCTGGTGGTGCTGGTGTTCTACTCGTTTGATGCGTATGACCGAGCGCAGGTCCAGACGATCATCAGCCGCATCGCGCGCGGCCTCCGCACGTGCCAACCCAGGTCTTCCCCTTTCTCTGTGGTCTCAAGCGGAGCGGACGTCGACAGGAGGTGACATTGATGCAGGTGTCGCGGACACAAATTGAGGGTCTCTTGTTGATTCAGCCCGATGTGTATCGGGATCAGAGAGGATACTTCTTCGAACAGTACCGTCGGGACAGGTATGAACAGATCGGTCTGCCCGCGGAGTTTGTTCAGGACAACTGCTCCTGCTCGCGGCAGGGGACCGTGCGCGGTCTGCACTACCAGATCGGTGCCAGCGCCCAGGGCAAGCTGACCACGGTGCTCTACGGAAGGGTCCTGGATGTGGCGGTGGATGTCCGCTTCGGGTCTCCCACCTTCGGCGAGCACGTGGCCGTCGAGTTGAGCAATGAGAATTGCCTCCAGTTCTGGATCCCCCCGGGTTTCGCACATGGCTTTTCGGTGCTCTCGGAGGTGGCGGTGTTTTCCTACAAGTGTACCTCGCTCTACTCGAAAGAAGACGAACGGTCGGTTCTCTTCAGCGATCCGGACCTGGGGATCGACTGGAAAGTGACCAACCCCATCGTTTCGGCGAAAGACCTGGCGGCGCCGCGTCTGCGTTCGATCGAGAGAGATTATGTTTATTCGCGGTGAGGGTTCCGTGGGATCGTCGTCGTTCGATGGTGAGTACGGTCCGTCACACCGTTTGGGGAAGGGGGGTACAGGCGTGAACCCGAACGCATCCACAGACCCGCGATCCGCTCCGCGTGGTACGTACATGGCGAACGAACCTGCCATTGCTACGACCTTCGCTGTCATGCCCGGCAGAGACGAAGAGAGACATCCGGACGATGTCGGGCCTTCGTCCGAGCGGCGAATGCAGCCGGAGGGGCGCCAGCGAGGCGAAAGAGGGCTTCGTGGATCAGCCAAGGGAATCGACGAGTGTATCCCCTGGCCTCTGCGCGGGGCTCTTCGGCCGTTGGTCTACTGCTATACGCTGTTCAATGAGGTTCGGCCGCGGTTCTACGTGGCCGAGAGTCGGCACGACGCAGACGGAGCGGTCGGTACGGTGCTCTGCGCCGCCCAGGGCCGCGACAGAAGATACCTGCTCGGCCAGTTTCTGGGCGCCGGCTACCGGGAACGCTGCATCGGTCGAAGGTGGCTGTGGGACATTCCAAAGGTGGTGACGCGGGAGGGACGCGGCTGCGGCATGGTTGTCGTCAAGACGCTGGGCCGGTTTCGACGGCTGCTGAAACCAGAACAGTGGTTCTATGTCCCCGGATGGGTCACGGGGGATGTCCCTGTTCCGCTCGATCCTGCTGTCCTGTCGGCGGAAACCGTCCGGTCGGATCTTCGGAGGATTCAGAAGAACGGGTTGCGCTTCCGTGTGACACAGGATGTCGAGCAGTTGAAGGACTTCTACGATCACATGTACGTACCGTATGTATCGCAGACCCACGGCAGCAGCGCGGTAATCATGCCCTATGAGTCGATGAGGGCGGCTGTCCGGGACTGCGAGCTTGTCCTGGTGATGCAGGCGGACGATCCGATCGCGGGAATGCTGATTTCCTATTCGCAAGCGGTGCCTCGATTGTGGACTCTGGGAGTGCGAGATGCCAATCGAGACTTCGTTCGCGACGGAGCCATCGGCGCGTTATATCACTTCTCGCTCCAGCGTCTTCAGGAGAAGGGATATGCCAAAGCGAGTCTCGGCCTGTCGCGTCCGTTCCTTCAGGATGGGGTCCTGCGCTACAAGAAGAAGCTGGGGATGAGGCTTTCGCGTACTGGCCGGGAGTGGTTCGCTATCCGAATCCTGGAGGACTCCAAGGCGACGAGGGCATTGCTGGAGAAGACTCCCCTGATCGTCGAGCGGGACGGTCGGTTGTATGGGCTTGTCTGTCTTGACGGGAGTGTCGAGCGGTTCTCCGACGAGGATTGGGAACGGATGGACCGGCAGTTTTTCATGGAAGGACTGTCGGGGCTTCAAATCGTCCCGTTCGGGGGATCGGGCCATGATGTGACTGTGCCAGCCCATCTGGCCGGGAGAATCAGTGTGTGCTCAGCGCCGGAGTTTTTTCGGTCAGGACATCCATGAGCGATTTTCTGATTCGAATCGGACACGACTGTGATTCCGGATGTCTGCTCGATCTGCTCAAGCAGCCGTACGGCAGCAGCGCGCCACGGGGACAGGGTTTTGACTTTGCCTGGGGTAGCGTGGCGGTGCTCGAGGATCGGCTTGCCTCCAACGCGAATATGATCCGGGTGCGCGACGGGGTGTTCGCCTGGGTGGGGGAACTCGTGGGAGGAATGTCCGAGACGGTGCGGACTGGTCTGGTTTCGCGGTTGTCCCGGTTGCAGCACTCTGCACGAGAAGAAGGTGACGCTCTTGAAAACGATCCGGTATTCGAACGGCTCAACGGGGCCTTTGCCATTTTGTATGCGGATGAAAGCGGGTTCAGCCTTGTGACGGATCCGCTGGGCGCGACGCAGGTGTTCTGGGGCAAGGGACCCGACGGGCGGGTGGTCTCGGCCGGTACGCATGCCGACCTCGTCGCGGTAGCGGCCGGTGTTTCGGATGAGGTGGATCCTGTTTCGCTCGGCCAGTTCCTGCGGCATGGGTATTGCGACTTTCCGGGTACGATGTATAAGAATCTTGTCGAAGGCCCTCCCGGCGCCGTCCATGGGGTGGGCAGGGCAAGAGACGCGGCGCAGCCGAAATACTGGTCCTACTGGCGGCCTCCTGCCGAGGTGCGGACGGGTTACAACGAAGCCGATTTGGCCGAGGCGCTGCGGGAGGCATTTCTTGTCGCGGTGGCGGAACGGTGTGGGCGCGAACGGACCGGTGTGGCCCTGAGTGGGGGTCTGGATTCTCGGCTGGTAATCGCCGCCGTCCCCCGCGACCAGGCCGGCATTGCATTCACGTTGTGCGACTGGCTCAATCGGGAAGCGAGAACTGCACGGTCCGCGGCCGCGGCCTATGATCGGCCCTGGTTCCCGTTGGTCCGCCAGAAAGACTATCTTGCGGATCACCTTGTGGAGGTGGTCCGGCTCGTGGGGTGTGAGTGTGAGTTCGTGCACGCGCATCTGTATGGTTTTGCGGATACCATCACAAAGGAAGTGGATGCCCTGTTGACCGGGGACATGCTCGACACGCTTCTCCGGGCGTACACCGCCAAGGATTTCCGTTGTCGACAGCGGCTGGGTGGACTCCTCCCAAACCGCTATGAAAGGGTTCCTTTCGACGGCCTGCATGTGCCGCCGGATTTCTGGGACGGGCACGTTCCGCAGAGTGTGCGGGAGGGCATGGCGGAGCGGCGGAAGGCGTTCTATGACCGCCACGTCGACCCACGCCGGGGCAGTGTGGCCGAATCGCTCAAGGTCTATCCTTTCCGGCAGTGGGTGGAGGTCGCCACCTGGGCGGCGCAGAGAAGACGCCTGCCTATGCGTCTGGTGGGGGCCGATCGGCGATTGCTTGATTTTGCCTTCACCTGTCCTGTGGAGCTCAAGCTCGGTGACAGAGTCTTTCTGAAAGTGGCGCGAGAAGTCATGGGGCCGGGTTTGCGAATTCCTTCCGCCAACGACGGTGTTCGGCCCTGCAGCGGACATGTCTGGCGTCTAACGCAGCGGGCGATCCGAAAATCCCAGAACCGCGTCGCCGGTCTCATGGAGCGCCTTGGCTGGAAGGCACCCATCCAACACTCCTGGCACGACTATCCGACCTACTGGCGAGAGAGCGAGGGGCTCGCCAGGCTGCGGAACGAGTACGGGCCGCATCTCAACGACCTGGATGGCATGCTGTTCAACGGCCGCGGTCAGGCTCTCCTGAACGATAAGGAACTGTCCTGGGAGTACGGGCTTCGCCTTCTGCAGTTGGCTGTGTGGAAGGGGCTGGTGAAGGAATACCGAATGGCCTCGGTCCAGCGTCAAACCACGCGGACCTCCGTTGGGTGCGGACCGCGACAGTCTCGCTCGGGGCAAGGATGTGGATGTCCGGCCGACAGATCGAGCCGGATGTCTGCTCTGTCGGTAGAAGAGACGACAGAGGGGCCGTCTTCGCCGTGCCCGATGCTCGAATCGTCGGTGTCCACCGTGCTACCCCGGCTTGAGGCTCAGAACAAGCCGGCCGGCACGCAGGACGCGCGGAAGCTGTCGGTTGCCTTCGTTCCCTACTGGGGTGCCGGGAATCCATATCAGGACGCCCTGACGCGGCACTTGTCTGCTCTCGGAGTGGAGATGCAGAAGGGGCATTCTCTGAAGGATTTGTTTCGCTGCGGTGTCCTCCTCAACACCCGGCCGGACATCGTCCATTTGCACTGGCTTCCGGAATTCGGATGGCGGGACTGGCGTTTTCTGCGGGCTCTGGCATTTGCATCGCGCCTCGCTCTGTTGCGGCTAAGGGGCATCCCGTTGGTCTGGACCGTCCACAACCTGCGTCCGCATGAGTCGCGTCATCCGAGAATGGACTGGCTTCTGGCCCGGACGGTGGCTGCCCTGTCGAATGGCTTGATCGTCCACGGCCCGAACGCCCGACAACAGGCGATCGATACGTGGCGGTTGCGGGATCCAGGGCGTTTCGTCGTGATCCCACACCCCGGCTACATCGACGACTATCCTAACCACATCGATCGCGCGACCGCCCGCGCGCGATTGGGTCTTGCGGATTCGCGGGTGGTGTTTCTGTTTCTTGGCGCGGTGCGGCCGTACAAAGGCGTGCCGGAACTGATCGAGGCCTTTCGGCAGCTTGCCTCGGATCGTGCCGTCCTGGTCATTGCCGGGCAACCGTTGAACGATGAGTTTCGGCGGAAGATCGAGACTGCGGGCGCGGGCCTGGACAACATGCGTTTCTACCCCGGTTTTGTGCCGGACGATGAGGTTCAGGTGTATATGAATGCGGCGGACGCCGTAGTCCTGCCGTATCGGTGTCTTCTATCGTCCGGCGCTGCGCTGCTGGCAATGTCATTCGGCAAGCCCTGCATCGGCCCGGCGAGGGGATGTCTGACCGACGTTTTGGATGATTCCGGTGCCTTCCTGTACGACCCTGGGCGTAAGACGGGGCTCCTGGAAAGCATGCAGTGTGTCCTGGAGAAGGCCGACACGTTACCCGCCATGGGCGCGCACAATCGCCGGAAGGCATCACAATGGACATGGGCCAAGGCCGCCGCCGCCACCAGGGCACTGTACGATTCGTGTCTGTCGGGCGCCGGATCGCCCGACTTCAACACCGCGCGTCGGGGGAGAGTGTTGCCGTCATGACAATCGACTTGGTGTTCATTACTTATCAGCGGCTGGAATACACGAAAGTAGCACTGGCGTCCGTTCTGGCCGATCCAACGGAGGAGTTCTCTCTGACAATTTGGGACAATGCCTCAACGGACGGGACCGTAGAGTACCTCCGCAATGAGGTGAGCGACCCTCGCATCGCCGACATTGTCTTCTCCAGAGAGAATATCGGTCAAACCGCCGCTGTGAACAAGGTCTGGGGAGCCTCGCGAGCAGATCTGCTCGGCAAGCTGGACAACGACTGCATTCTCACGCCGGGATGGACGCGCACACTGGCGCAGGCCCATCAGGATATCGAGAAGCTGGGGGTGGTCGCCTGCTGGCACTTCTTCCCGGACGACTTCGACTACGAGCGCGCCAAGCATAAGATTGAAACGTTCGGACGCCATCAAATCTTCCGGCATCCGTGGACCTGCGGGACCGGATTGTTGATCAAACGGAGCGACTTCCAGGAATTCGGGCCGATCCGGGAGAAGGCCACCACACAATACTGGCTGAACATGGCAAGGGCCGGTCGGATCAACGGGTTTTACTATCCGCTGATCTACCAGGAACACATGGACGATCCGAAGAGTTCGCATTGCCGCATCCGGACGCAGAACGACTTGCGGAAGGCGGCCCACATAACGGCCAGCCTTCAGACATTCCGCTTTCGCAGTGTCAACCAGATCACGGGCTGGTGCGACGAGATTCTGCGAAACCTTCTGGATGACCCCTATGACCCGGAGTACTACCTGGGGTGGCGGGCCAAGGTCAGGCGGATGAAGCAGAGGCTAAGCAAAGCGTGTTTTCCCGGGGCCTGAGGACTTCATCGCCTCGATGTGCTGTGAACCGTCTTCCTCGTGCGGCGCCAAGGGTCTTCGAGTCCGTACGGCGGGCAGCACAGTGGCCTGTTTTCTTACTGATGGAGGAACACGACCGTGAGGACGACAAGCAGTCCCGACTATGATCGCGGCTTCTACGTTGGCCAGCAGACCAGTTCGCTGGAATCCGCTCGAGAGGTCGTGCCGATTGTCATGGATCTGATCCAACCGAAGACGGTCGTTGATGTCGGATGTGGACTCGGTACTTGGCTGAGTGTTTTTGCGGAGTTGGGTGTGATGGAGTATTTGGGGATCGACGGCTCTTATGTCCCGGCCGACATGCTCCTGATTCCGAGGGACCGGTTTCGCGCACATGATCTGAAGCTACCCCTTGAGGTGGCGAACCGATATGACTTGGCGGTGTCACTTGAGGTCGCGGAGCACCTGCCCGCCTCTTGCGCGGCCGCGTTTGTGGACTCTCTGACGAATCTGGCACCCGTGGTTCTCTTCTCTGCTGCGGTGCCTTTCCAGGGGGGGACGCGCCATGTGAACGAGCAGTGGCCTGAGTACTGGGCCGGTCTGTTTTCCCGTTGCGGTTTTGAGCCGGTTGATTGTCTTCGACGACGAGTGTGGCGCAACCCGAACGTCTGCTGGTGGTATGCCCAGAATGCGCTGCTGTATGTGCGGAACGATCTGCTGGAGAACCGCCCTGACCTCCGGGGCGAGCAAGTAGGTGGCGACAATCGGCCGCTTGCCTTGATTCATCCTTCTTATTACCTGCAATGGGCCGATGTGAAAGGGGTCTCGCTGCGCCGGTATCTCTGGCTGGTCGCGAAATTGGCTCAGGCACTTCCATCGCAGTTTGCATCCGGCGTGAGCACCTGCGTCCGGAGACTGCGGTCAAGAAAGCAGGCGCAGCGAGGTCGTTCCTGACATGGGCGGGCCTCTGGTATCCATTCTGATGCCGGTGTACAACATGCGCCGGCATCTGCGATCGTCACTGGAAAGCGTGCTGGGCCAGACGTATTCGAATCTGGAGATCATTCTGATTGACGACGGGAGCACGGACGATTCTCTCGGCGCCATTGCCGATATCCGGGACCCCCGCATTCGCGTCCTCTCCCAGGCGAACGCCGGCCGGGCCGCCGCGATGAACACGGGACTGGCGTGTGCGACAGGAGATTTCTACGTGGCGCAGGACGCCGACGACATCAGTCATCCGCAGCGTGTGGAGCGGCTGGTCTGCTGCCTGAGGGAGCATCCGGACATCGCCGCGGCCTTTTCCGGGCACGAGCTGATCGTCGGCGACCGACGGATCGCGCCGCGCTTCGCCGGCAAGAGTCCAGAGCAGTGTCGCGAGGACATCGACAGGTTCATCATGCCTGCGCACGGCCCGACGCCCATGTACAGGATGGCTATGGTTTCGGACATCCGATTTGAACCCAGCCTGCGAGTCGCGGAGGACCTGGATTACGTGCTCCAGGTGGGCGAACGATACCCGATGCTGGTGCTGGGGGAGTGCCTCTATTCCTATCGCATCAGCATCGACTCCAGCAGCAGAGTGGACCCGAGTCGCAACCGCACGATGGAACAGAAGGCTGTGGAGCGGGCCTGCCGCCGACGGGGGCTGGACCCCGCGGCTCACTCGCTGCGATACGAGCGCTTCTCCCCGCGCCGGGCGTACCGGCAGCGCGAGGCGGTGGTACCGCACTTTATGGAGAGCGTACTCGACCTGCGAAGGGCCGGTCGTCTCACGGATGCCCTGAGGACGGCGGGGTTCTGCCTGAGGCTGCATCCGACCGATCCTTATTACTATAAGCCGTTGGCTTATTTCTTCGCCCCGTTCGGGATGATCGAACGTCACCGTCGCCGGAGGGCCGCACGTCCATGATTACTCAAGGGACTATCGCCCTTGCGATTATTCTGTCGCTGGCCACTCTGTTGGTGCCGAAGAGATACTTCCTACTGCCGTACATCGTGGCGGCCTGTTTCGTTCCGGCCGATCAGCGCGTCATCATCGCGGACCTGGATTTCACCGTCCTGCGAATCCTCGTGGCGGTGGGGGTCCTGCGCATCCTGTGCCAAGAGGACAGCAAGCCTGTGACCTTCAATTCGTTCGACAAGCTCGTGGTGGCGTGGGCCCTGTGCGGCGCGATCATCTATGTTCTGCGATGGGGCAGTTTCGCGGCGGTTGTGAACCGGTGCGGCACCCTTTTTGACTGCCTCGGGATGTACTGGCTGTTCCGCAAGAGCGTCACAAAGCTGGACGACATCAAGCAGGTCGGCCGCATTCTGGCGGTCTGTTCCCTGGTGATGGTTGTCCTGGTGGGTCTCGAATGGACCACAGGGCAGAATCCGTTTGTGGTGCTGGGGCGCGTTGGTACCGTGGTGCGGGAAGGGGAGTACCGGTGTCAGGCGTCGTTTCCACATTCGATTATGCTGGGGCTTTTCTGGGCGACGGTGGTCCCCCTCTTCGTGGGGCTCTGGAAGACCGAGACGCACAAGTGGCTTTACGTCGCGGCGACCGCGGCCACGGTATTCATCGTTATCGCCACGCGATCCAGCACCCCGCTTCTGACCCTGATGATTATAGGAGCCTTGCTGCCCTTGTTTCAATACCGCCAGTACGGTCGTCTGGCCGCTTGGTGTACCGTGGCGATGCTGGTGGCTCTGCATATCGTCATGAAGGCTCCTGTGTGGCACCTGATCGCTCGGATCAACATGGTCGGAGGTTCGACGGGCTGGCATCGGTATCATCTGATCAATGAGGCGGTCAACCACTTCGCCGAGTGGGCGGTGTTGGGAACGCGCGGGACGGCCCACTGGGGCTGGGGACTGCAAGACATCACAAACCAATACGTGCTGGAGGGGGTGCGAGGCGGCTTGATCACCCTCATTTTGTTCGTCGTCCTTCTCGTCCGGGCGGTCGCCAAAGTGGGAAGCGCCTCCCTGCGTCCGATCTCGGCGGGGCATCAGTGGCTGTTCTGGGGGATCTGCATCTCGCTTTTCGGGCACTGCGTTTCCTTCTTCGGCGTTTCCTATTTCGGGCAGATCATTCTGCTGCTGTACCTGACCTTGGCCATCACCGGATGGGTATTCTCCAACCCCCGGCAGTTGCGTCTCGAAGAAGCCGTGACTGCCTATCGGCGTGAGCATGGAAAAGCCTGTAGACGTATCGATTGTCATCGTCAGTTGGAACACGCGCGACATCCTTCGGGATTGTCTTAAGTCCATCGACGAAAACGCCGGAGCGGTCCGCTGCGAGGTGTTTGTCGTGGACAACGCGTCGGCCGACGACTCCGTCGCCATGGTCCGAGACGAGTTTCCACACGTTCGACGGATCGAGAACGCGGAGAACCGCGGGTTTGCGGCGGCCAACAATCAGGGAATCGCGCTGGCGGCAGGGCGGTATGTCCTGTTGCTCAACAGCGACACGGTCGTGCTGGACCAGGCGATTGCCAAAACGGTGGCCTTTGCCGACGCCCATCCGGATGCCGCCGTGGTGGGCTGCCGTGTTCTGAATGGCGACCGCACACTCCAGCGGACGTGCTCGATGTATCCATCTGTGCTGAACCTGATGCTCTCAAGTACCTATCTATATAAGGCGTTTCCCCGGAGCCGGATCTTCGGACGCGAGCACATGACGTGGTGGAACCACGACGATGCCCGTGAGGTGGAGGTCATCTCCGGCTGCTTCATGCTGGTCCGTCGCGAGGCCATCGCGCAGGTCGGAACCCTGGACGAGGGGTTCTTCATGTATGCCGAAGAGACCGACTGGTGCTATCGTTTCCGGCAGGCCGGTTGGAAGGTCCTCTTTACGCCGACGGCCGAGATCGTTCACCTCGGCGGCAAGAGCAGCGAACAGGCGAAGTCGGAGATGACACTGCAACTGCGCAGCGGGATTCTGCGGTTTCTCCGAAAACATCGGTCGTTCTGGTCGTACGCCACGGGGTGTCTTCTGACGGCCCTCTGGTACGGGCTTCGTGTGCCTTACTGGTTCCTCCGGGCCCTGGTGGTGCCGCGCGAGCGAGGCCGGGGTTTCGCCAATGCCGCGGTCTATGCGCGAGGCTGTGTCAGAAGCCTGGGGGGCTGGGCCCGTCTCTCCTGCAAGCGTGGCGTATCCGCCTGACTGTGACCGTGGGAGTGTTCCGTGACCACAGAGCAACCGACATACGTTATTGTGACGCCGGCCTTCAATGAGGCGGCATATATTGAACGGACGATTGAAAGCGTCTTGCACCAGACGGTCCGGCCGGTCCGCTGGGTCGTTGTCGACGATGGGTCGACGGACCAGACACCACAGATCGTCCAGCGCTATGCCCGCCAATACGACTGGATGCGCTACCTGCGTCGGGAGAGAGTCCCGGGGCAGGCATATTACGCCAGCAACGTCTATGCGATCCAGGAGGGACTGCAATCCCTTGCCGGGATCGACTATGAGTTCTTGGCCATACTCGATGCTGACATCTCGTTGCCTTGCGACTACTACGAGGCGATCATCTCCCGGTTTCGCGACGACCCGTTGCTGGGGATTGCTTCCGGCGTCTATGAGAACCTCATCAATGGCAGACGGCACCCGGTTCTGCACGACCGACAGAGCACACCCAAGGCTATCATGGTCCTGCGCAGAGCGTGTTTTGAGGACATCGGCGGTCTCCTTCCGTTGCCGTGCGGCGGGGAGGACACATGCGCGTGCGTGATGGCCCGAATCAAGGGCTGGAAGGCATGGTCATTCCCCGACGTCGAGGTTCTGCACCATCGGCCCACGGGGACAGGCAGTGCCAAGTCGATTCTGTGCGCACGATTCAAGCAAGGGCTGGCGGACTGCGGTGTTGGTTCCCACCCGTTGTTCGTCTTGGCAAAGACGCTGCGTCGCTGCGTCCGAGAGCGGCCGTACTTGATCGGAGGTGTTCTTCGCCTGCTGGGATTTGCCTACGGATGCCTCTGCGGTATCAGGCGCGAAGTGCCAATCGATGTGGTCCGATTCCTCAGACGAGAGCAGTTGCTCCGTCTTCTGACGGCCAATAGGATTTCCCGATTGTGTCAGCCGAATCAGGTTCGTCGAAGCGAAAGGGGCATTGAACGGATATGACAGTTGACGGCTTGGCGCCGATTTCTGGTCTGGCTGCAGGATCGGTCGGCCGAGGACTACGCAGCCTGTCGGAGCTTCTCTCCCCAACAAGCGAGACCGAATTTCTCTCGCACAGAACGGGTGCCTGGCGGGATTCTGACGCAGCGGTGCGATTTGTGGATCCGGTTGCGGTGGACATTGTCCGAAGAGATGTTTGTCGTGGGGCTCCTATTGTTCCGCAAGTCGACCGAAAGACGATTGGGCAGGTGCCGGTATGCACGGCGAAATGAAGATCTGTCTGGCGGCTTCCGCCGGTGGCCATCTGAGCCAACTGCTCAAGCTTGCGAACGTCTGGTCGGGGAATACGACGTTCTGGATCACTACGACCGCAGTGGTCCGTGATTCTCTGGGAGGCGGCGGAGTTGTGTACGTTGTTGGCGAATGCAACCGCCAGCATCCGCTGCGCGTCGTCGGGGTGTTCTTTCGGTGCCTTCACATCATACGGAAGGAACGACCCAATGTCGTGATCAGTACGGGGGCGGCCCCAGGATGCATGGCGGCCCTGATTGGTCATCTGACAGGGGCCAGAGTGATCTGGCTGGACAGCATTACGAATGTTCATCGCTTGTCTCTATCCGGCCGGTTGGTCCGCCCGTTTGCGGATCTGTTTCTGGTCCAGTGGCCGGAACTGGCACGCAAATACCGGGGGGTGGAGTATGTCGGGGCCGTGATATGATCTTCCTGACCGTCGGGACACAGTTTCCGTTCGACCGTCTCGTTCGGGCGGTGGACGATTTTTTCGACGCGTACGAGTTGGGCGACGAGGTCTTCGCGCAGATCGGAGATACCACCTACAAGCCCCGGCACTTCGAGGCGGTGGCCACCCTCGATAAGGAGACGTTTGACCGTCGTTTCCACGAGGCTTGCGCCATTATCGGTCATGCCGGGATGGGCACGATCATGCTGGCCCTGGACAGTGGAAAGCCGCTCCTGGCGATGCCCCGGCGGAAGAAATATGGCGAGGTCGTGAACGATCATCAGGTGGCTCTGGCGGACGAGTTTGAGGCCTTGGGACACATCCTGGTCGCTCATACACCTGGAGAAGTGGCCGCCAAGTTGACCCGACTGAAATCCTTCAGCCCCCGCCCTCGGACGGCCGATCCAGATGCGGTGGCCGAACGCATAGACTGTTTTGTCCGGTCGATTGACTTAGGGTGACGTTTTTGGTACACTATAGTACATCTCGTGGGTCTTCCAAGAGCAGGACTGCGAGTTGTTGTATCATTGG
>DAOTJE010000004.1:70831-221537 GCA_035448545.1 Sedimentisphaerales bacterium
GAGTTTTGCACCGTGACGACCGAGAAGCAGCGGAGGATTTGTTTGGTGGCCTCGGCAGGAGGGCACCTCAGTGAGCTTTTGAAGATCGCCAAGGTCTGGTCCGGCCAGAGAGTCTGCTGGATCACCACTGTCGATGTGGTCCGGGATACCTTGGGCAAAACCGGCGAAGTGCATGTCGTCGGCGAATGCAATCGGCAGCATCCGCTGCGCGTCATTGGAGTATTCCTCCGGTGTCTTCGCATCATTCGCCAGGAACGCCCGAATGTGGTCATCAGTACCGGAGCGGCCCCAGGATGCATGGCAGCCGTACTCGGTCATTTGGCGGGAGCGAGAGTGATCTGGCTGGATAGCATCACAAACGTCCATCGTTTGTCTCTGTCCGGCCGACTGGCTCGTCCCTTTGTCGATTTGTTCCTGGTCCAATGGCCGGCATTGGCCCGCAAGTACCGTGGAGTTGAGTACGTCGGGGCTGTGATATAATCGTCCTGATGCCGGGAACCCCGTTCCGGTTCAATCATCTCGTCCGAGGAGTTGATGACTTCTTCGCGGCGAAACCAACACGTTTGAGATCCGTTATGCCGCGGCGCCGAATCGACGGTGCGCGACTTGCGAGGTTGCTTTGGTACCGGTGAGATCATCCCTATCAGCGCGAACTCCCTGCACGAGACGCTCGTGGTGATCGGCGGAGATTGACAGCAAAGCAGCAGGCGCGTTCGCGCCGGTCCGCATCGGGCGTACGGCGAAGGATTCCATGCGGGTTCCGTGTTTTGCCATGCCAAGTGCGCATCTGGGTTTATCCCGCCCGCGAAAGTGCCGATATTCCCAAGGGGGCCGTTGACGGATAGCTCCCTGTTATCCGACCCCGAGCCCATCTGTGACATATAGGATATCGGACCTTGTGGTCGGTATGGAAACCGTCCCAAAAGCGCTCGCGGCTCTGGAATTGGCTGGATGCAAAGTGTGCGGTTTGATAGCATGTCACCGGAGGGTGGCGAACATGCTGTGGTCTTCCAGGGATCCGATGCGTTCCAAGAGGACGAAGTATCGAACGGCACAGCTGAAAGGGTTCCAGACGCCCCGAGGCTACGCATGAGAGGAGGACGAGATTACACGCCGGCGTCGTTGCGTCTGTGCGTATCCCAAGTCGTTCCCCAGGGACGCGGACGGACACGGCAGTGCGTCGGGGTCGTCCCGTTCCAAATACGGGCCAGGCAGAACGGACGTTCGGACAAGGGTTCTTGTTTCCATCGGCGCATGGATTGGGACAAGACTTGGACTGATGGAAGGTAACCTTCTGACAGAGCAATTGGATATTCGGACCGTCGTACTCGTCGGGCGGCAGGATTTCGGACGTTGTCCGCTGGCGGCGCGTTTGCCCATGGCGCTGTGGCCGATCGCGGGCAGACCCGCGCTCGAACGGTTGCTCGACCACTTGGCACAGGAGGGGATTCGTCGGGCTGTGGTCTGCAGTGAGAACGACATTTCCGAGTATATCGAGCCGGTTCGTCAGCGTCACCGGTTGGAGATCACCACGCTGAACGAAGACCTGACCGGTGGCACCGCGGGGTGTCTTCGGGACGCGGTGGGGTCGGACACCGGCGATTTGATCATGGTCTTCTCAGGCAGCATGGTGTCACCGCCGCCGTTGCGAAGTCTCATCGAGTCGCATCGTTTGCACGGCGCCGACCTGACCATGGTGTTCAACCCGGAACGGCCCGATAGCGACGTGCCGGGAGCCCCTGCGGAAATCTACTTATGCAAGCGCGATGTGTTGCGGTTGATTCCTGCGGCCGGCTATTCCGATATCAAGGAAGGGCTCATTCCATCTATCCTGCGAGCCGGAGGCGTGGTCCGGCCGTTTGTCCTGGCCACAGAGGTTGGGAGTTTCCACGACCGCTGCGGTTATCTGCGCGCCGTATCGAAACACCTGATGGAATACGCCGAGCCGGGTCAGGTCGAAGGGCCGCACGGGGGGCCTCGGGTCGCGCCGCAGGCCTCGGTTCACCCTTCCGCGAGGATATGGGGAGCCGTAGAGGTTGGGGAAAAGGCGCGCATCCTTGAAAGAGCAATGATCGTTGGTCCGGCCGTTATCGGACCCGGTGCCGTTGTCGGTCGCGAAAGCGTCGTTGTCAGGAGTGTGCTGTGGAGGGACGCACGCGTGGGCAACCGCTGTGAGGTTTTTGAATCGGTTCTCGACAGCGCAGCGGTGCTGGCCGATGGGGCCGCGGTCGCCGAACGGACGGTGGCAGCTGGCCGGGCGAGGAAGATGGGAGAGGAGCGCCTGAAAAGCCGGAGGTGTTGGAAGGCGCGCCTCACGGATCGAGTGCAGGAGCTGATGGACAAGTTGCCGGCGAGAGCCCGGATGTCTCCGCGGCAGGCCGGGTACCTCGTCGGAGGGTGGATTGTTCTGGCGGCGTTCCTGTGGTCCTACTGGCCAACGTTTATGGATCTGTACGAGGTCTGGCGGAGGAATGACGAATACTCGGCCGGCCTGCTCGTTCCGTTTCTGGCGGCGTATGCGCTCTGGGTTCGCCGGCGCGATTTCGAGGCGGTGTCCGTGCGGCCGGCGGTATGGGCCGGCATTCTTCTTTTCCTTGCGGCACAGACCGTCCGAGGCTTGGGGCTCTACCTGATGTTCGGCTCAGCCGAGAGGCTCTCTGTGCTCATGTCGATCGTCGCCATTGCCGTGCTGCTGCTGGGCTGGGCCTTCTTGCGAAAACTGGCGGCGACGCTGGTGTTTTTGTGCCTGATGCTCCCGTGGCCGAATCGGGTTCAGGCGGCGCTGGCGGTGCCGCTCCAGAGTTGGGCCACGACGTCCGCGGTTTTTTGCCTGGAGTTGGCGGGGTATGAAGTGGCCAGGGAGGGCAATATCATTACCGTGGAGAACACGCGTGTGGCGGTGGCCGAGGCCTGCAACGGTCTGCGGATGATCACCGCCTTCGTGGTGATCAGCGGATTGGTCGTGCTCTTGGCAAGACGCGCGTGGTGGGAGAAGCTGGTGATTCTGATTTCCAGCCTGCCGATCGCCCTGTTCTGTAACACAGTGCGACTCACCATGACCGCGGTGGCGTTCACGTTTCTCAAAGGCGAACACGTGGAGAAGCTGTTCCACGATTTTGGCGGATACGCCATGATGCCTCTGGCACTGGCTCTGGTAGTGGGAGAGTTGTGGTTTCTGGCGCGGTTGACCACTCCGCCGACGGAGCTGTCGCCGACGGTGATCACGCGACGACAACCGCGGCAGATACCGGACTCTTGACATAGGAGAATGGGGCAATGAACAATCTCGAAAAATACCTGGATCAGGTGATCGAACAGAAACCTGCGGCGTACGACGTTCCGTTGGACCTGGAATCCGACGCGTCCGTGCGGCCGAAGCCGAACGTGCTGCGCAGCATCGCAAAGCGATGGTACATCGTCCTGGGGGTGCTTGTTCTGGTCTGTGCGGTGGGGCTGCCGTTGATCTGGTTCTTTGTCCAGCCCGTCTACACGGTTCAGGGTGCCGTGCGCGTTGCCCCGGTGGTCGAGAGGATCCTTACAGGAGAGACCCAAGGCAGTGGCGGCAGTCTGGGTTACCGCGACTTCGTCAATACGCAGGTCACCATTCTGACCAGCGGTCCGGTTCTCCAAAGAATCGCCGACGATCTGGCGGGTCGCGATCTGCGGATCTTCAGTGGTGAGCCGCAAAGCCCGTTGGGCAAGCTCAAGGCCCTGCTCCTGCCCTCGACCGGCAAGCCGGACCCGGCCGCCGTGCTGAAGAACGCCGTGGCCCATGGAGTGATCTCGGCCGGCCAGGTGCCGGAGACGGAACTGATGGCCGTCACGATGAAGGCAACGGATTCCACCGAGGCCATCCAGATCGTAAACGCCTTTCTTACACACTATCAGAACAAATACGGTACCGATTCGACCGAAGCCGAGAATGCCAGAATCCGGATTCTGACCGACACCCGAACGCAGTTGCTCAATAAGATCACCTCGCAGACGGAGACTATCCGCCGACTCGCGGAGGAATACGGTACCACCGTGTTGGACACGCGACACGACATGGAGCTGCAGACGCAGAACACCTTATGGTCGCAGTGGATCGCGCTGGAAGGCCGACGACTGGCGCTGGAAGCCAATGTGGCGGTGCTGGCCCAGGCGGCTACGGATGTCAATATGCCTGCCGAACAGATCCTAGCCGCCCGAAAAGAATACGTGAATTCCGACCCGGAATTTCAGCAGTTGTCGCAGAACATCGTGCAGATGCGACGTGACCTGCTGGTGGCCAAGCAGACTTTCAAGCCGGGAAACCCGGCCCTCACGCAACAGGAGGAACTGCTGACACGGTTCGAACAGGCGTTGGAGGCCAAGCGCGAGGCTCTGGAGCAGGAATTCAACGAAGGCCTCAACGAGCGCCTGGCGGCGGTCGCCCGGCAGAAACTGCAGAACGCCCAGTTGGAATTGCAGCAACTCCTCGCCCATCAGGAAAAGCTCCGCGGAGAGCTCAAGGATCAGGACACCAAGACCCAGAAGGTCGGTCAGACCAACCTGCAGATCCAGGACCTTCAGTTCAACCTGGCGATGGACCGGGAGATGTACGAGGAGATCAGTCGTCAAATCAAGACAATGGAGATGGAGCGTCAGGGACGTCCGCGGATCACGCCGGCCTATTCCGCCTATGTCGTCCAGACGGACAATCGCCGGCCGCAAATGGCGATCGCTCTGTTCTTCGGGGGTCTGGCGGCGGGAGCCGGGTTGGCTTTTCTCCGGTCCAGGATGGACAAGACGCTTCAGACGCCGGAAGACATGACGCGCTATCTGGGGTTGCCCGTGCTGGGAACGACCACAAGTTCCCATACGATCAAACCGGCACAGTTTGCCGAACAGATCGCCAGCGACTACCAGACCATTCGCACGAATCTCGGACTGCTTACCGACGGCGGCATGCCCAAGAGGCTGGCGGTGTGCAGTCCCGGCACAAGGGAAGGCAAGACGACTTTTGCGGTCAATCTGGCGACGAGCCTGGCCAAGTCGGGCAAGAAGGTGCTTCTGATCGACGGCGACCTGCGGAAGCCTGACGTGCGGTACATGCTGAATGTGCCGAACGGCTCCGGGGGGCTGCAGGAAGTGCTTCTGGGAGAGGACCCCCGCGGAATCATTTGCGCGGTCCCCGGGAGCGGCCTGCATGTGTTGGCGGCCAACGCGCGCAATCTGGCGGACCCCTATGAGTTGCTGGCTTCCCCCAAGGCCGCCGAACAGATCGACAAGATCGGTCGGGACTACGAGCACGTGATTGTCGATACACCGCCGGCGTTGGCTTTCCCCGACGCCATCGTGTGGGCCAAGCTGACGGACGCCGTGATCCTGGTGGGTTTTGCCGGCCAGACCACCGCCCCGGACCTGGCCGAAGCCAGAGACCGATTCACGCGCGTTCGGGCTCGGGTCGTCGGCGCGATCCTCAGCAACGTACGAGCCGGTCAGAGCCTCTACCGGTACAACTACGGGTATCGCACCCGGATGACGCCGCCCGTTCACAAGACCGCCCGGCAGAAGAAGATGCTGCTTTCTGCGCAAGGTCCGGATGACAGTGTCCAGGCGTGAGTTGCGCGGTGTTTTAACCGTTATGGGCCGAGTCTGTAGATCTCTGGTGTGAATTGGCTATGAGGCTGATTGTAGTCCGAGGCGAGGGCGATGGAGCAAACGCGCTGGAGACGAGCGTACTGCGCTACGCCTTGTCCGCCCGTCCGCTGCCGGACGTGATTCTGGACGGAGCCTATCGCCTCTGTAGTCCGATCGAGGGGGGCAGTGATTTCTCAGAACTGACCGGCGGAGCGGGGCGGAGCAACGCTGTGTGGGTGGTTCCCGCGTCCTGGCGGACGGATGCGGCGGACGACGCCGAGCAGGACAGCAGATGTATGGCCGCAGAGGAATTCGACCTGCAACAGATCGGTGACATCCGCCGCCATCCCTGGCTGATGATCTCGAACGGGCGTTTTGCTGCCCATGTCAGCGACGATCTTTCGGATCGCCTGCTGGCCAGGACCTCGTCGGATGTGCTGGTCATGACGGCAGTGCCCGGACTGCTGGCGTATCAGGAACGAATCCGCCTGGCGGAAACGGGAGAACTGGTCGGGTACCGGCGGCTGTACAGGGACGCGATGGAGCCGGTGCCGTTGCCGGTGGACTGGCCTCATCATCTGCTGATCCGGTCCGCGCACGCGGGGGCGGTTCTAAGCGATGGTCTGCCCCGGGAATTCGGGGAGATGATCGCGCGATGCCGGGCGCGTGGCGCGAGCGTCGAGGCCGTTTCTATGGCTGGTTCCGTGATCGATCTGGCGTCCCTGGATGGGCTTTTGGCCCTGTCCGACATGGTGTTGACCCACGGCCCGCCGCGAGGGGCCGCTCGGAAGGTCTCGTTCGGCAGGCAGGTGTATGCATACGGTGGGGACCAGCATGTTTCGCGTGACGCGCGCTTCGTGGGTCCGGTGCTTCTGGGACGCGGTGTGTGCATCGAGCCGGGGGCGGTGATCGTCGGCCCCAGCATCCTTTGCGACGGCTGCACGGTGGGGCGAGGCGCTTTGGTCGACTCGTCGATCGTGGGGCCACGGGTTGCCGTCCGGCCGGATCACGCGTTTCACCGCTGCGTTGTTTCGGACCCCGACGATGGGACGGCGTCCGAACGCTTCTGTTCGCCGCAAGCGCCTCGGTTCGCGACGAAACCGCTGTGTCCGACTCGCCAGACCGTCTTCCGCACCTGGCCCCGTTTCTCGTATCCCGGTTGTTTCAAGCGGATCGTGGATGTGATCGTCGCCAGCATTGTCCTGATCCTGTTTGCCCCTGTGGTGCCGTTGATTGCCCTGGCAATCAAAATCAATTCGCCCGGGCCCGTGTTCTTCCGAGACAAGCGTCAGGGTCTTCACGGACGCCCGTTCAATTGCGTCAAGTTCAGGACGATGCGCGTCGGGGCGGCCGAGATTCAGGACAAGCTGCGTTTCGTCAGCGAGGTGGACGGACCGCAATTCAAGATGGCCGACGATCCTCGGATCAGTACGGTCGGGCGCTTCCTGAGAGAAACCTATCTGGACGAAATCCCTCAGTTTGTCAATGTCTTGTGTGGACAGATGAGTATTGTGGGACCGCGACCGTCGCCGGAATCGGAGAACACGCTGTGTCCGTCGTGGCGTGACGCGAGGCTTTCCGTACGGCCGGGCATCACAGGATTGTGGCAGGTCTATCGAACGCGCGAGCCCTTTAAAGACTTCCAGGAATGGATCTACTACGACACCAAGTACGTGCAGGAGCTCTCTCCGCAAATGGACCTGTGGGTATGTTGGTGCACGTTCCGAAAGATGGTGGCCAACTTCATCCGTCAGTTCTGATCTCGCCGTCGCCGGGCCGCGGTGAGACGATCGTACCCGGCGGTGTGGACGAGGGCGTGCGGCGCAAGAACCCCGGCCGAAGGAAATCGCCCTGATTCAGTGGAAAGGATACATCTGATGGCGCAGCGATACTTCAATTGGACCTTGGCAATCGTTCTGGTGGTGGGTGTGGTGGTTCTGGTCGCCGCGGCGCTATCCCTGCACAAGTGGCAGCGGAGCACTCTTGCGGAGGAGGCCCTTCCTCTGGGCGAACAGGCGTTTGCCGAGCAGAACTGGGAGGAGGCGGCCAAACAAATCGGCCGCTATCTGACCATTAACGGTGATGATCTTGTCCAACTGCTGCGATACGGCCAAGCGCAGGAGAAGATCCGACCCAACACCTCCAACAACATCCAACAGGCGATCGCAGCGTATTCCACGGTGCTCCGGCTGGATGCGGGCAATGTCGAGGCCGCCAAGAGGCTGATCGCCATCTATCTGAGCGGCAGTCCCGGTGAAGCCGAACTGAAGGCCCGACAGTTCCTGGAGCACAACGACGATCCGACGATCCGACAGTATCTGGGCGTGGCCTTGATTCAGCAGAGGGATTTTCGGCAGGCGCAGCAGACGTTGGCGCGTCTGATCCACGATCATCCGGATCACGTGGCGGCCTACGAAGTCATGGGGTTGCTGGCCGCAGAGCAGCCGGCGGAAGTCAACCAGCCAGCCAACTACTGGTTTGAGGAGGCCGTCAGGGCCAATCCGCAGTCTGCTCTAGCCTATCTTGTGCGTGGTTCCTTCTTGCGACGAAGCGGGGACCATGCCGATGCGATCGCGGATTTCGAACGGGCCGCGAGTCTGGACCTTTCGGATCGGGAGGTACATCTGCGTCTGATCGCCGAGCTGATCCTTGCCGGCGCCTACGACCAGGCCCGGGCCCAGATTGCCGCGCTGCGGGCCACCACGCCGAGGGAGCCCGACCTCTGGCGATACTGGGCGATGATGGCCATCCAATCCAATTCCGAGCAGGAGATGCAGACCGTCGCGGAGGCGGGTCTGAATGAGATGGCGGCCTACCCATGGGATTTCCTGCCCTGGGCGGCGGAACTGCTGATTCGATCCAAGCGGTTTGAACAGGCGACGGATTGTATCCTCCAGATGCGGAAGAAGGACGTGGAGCCAGCCCGCACGGCCTTTCTCGAAGGTTACCTCGCTCAGCAAAAAGGGCAGTTGCAGGAGGCGGCGACCTTCTGGAGAAAGGCGATTGCATTAGGCTATCAGTCGCGTCGGGACCGCACATGGCGCGGCCACTTTCCTCCGGTCCGGATGTTCCTGGCCTCTGTTCTCCAGCAGATGGGGGACCTCCACGCGGCGATCGAACAGCTCCGTCTGCTGGTCTCTGATATGCCGGACGTCCCGCAGTTCCACCTGGCTCTGGCACAGTTGCTGGCCCAGGCCGAGGACTGGCCCGGTGTGCTCGAGCAGGCCCTGCAGGTACAGCGACTGGTGCCCGAACCGGCGGACGGAAAGGTCCCGGAACTGCGAAGCAGCGCCGCGCTCCTCGAGATCCAGGCCCGTATGCGCATGGTGGCCGGCGCGGGTGATTCCGAATCCACACGCGGGGCTTGGAGCAGTCTCGAAGCCAGACTGGCCGAGCTGAGCAAGGTGGCCGCTGATCCAACCCAGGTCGAACTGCTCCGCGTCCAGGCCGCGATGTTCCAGGGCAGGCATGCCGAGGCCGCGGCGATGCTTGCTCAACTGGAAAAAGACCAGAAGGAAGGGTATACGGCCGCGCTCCTGCGGGCGCAGTTGTACGTGGACGAAGGCAAGGGACCCGAGGCGGTCTCGTTGCTGCGTCAGACGGTCGAGAGGTTCCCGCAGAGCACGGAGCCTGTCAGACACCTTGCCTTGCTCTTGAACCGGCAGAACGATCGGTCGCAATGCGATGCCGTTGTTCGCGACGCCATGTCCAGAATGGACAAGGCGGGCCGTCGAAGTCTTGGCATGCTTCTGGCCGATCTGTATGCCTCCTGGGACCGAAATGAGCCGCTCTATGGACTTCTGACGGATCTGTCGAAGGAGTTCCCGGAGGATATTGAAGCCAAACGCCGGCTCTTGACGCTTGATCGCGTGTTGAAGGACCCGGCGCTGTCGCAGTCCCTTGTGGATCAGATCAAGTCGATCGAAGGGCAGGACGGCTGGCAGTGGCGCGTGGAGCAGGCGAGGGTCTGGATTCTATCCGAAGGATTTCAGAGCTACTACGGTCAGATCGTCAGACTGCTTCAGGAAAACCTGCTGGTCAATCCGGAGGATCGTGCCAGTCGTTTGCTGCTGGCGGCCGCGTATGAGAAGGCCGGAGATCTGCAGTTGGCGCTGGCAACGTATCGAGAGGCGATTCAGCGATGGCCCAATGACATCGGAGTGGTCACGCGGACGGTGCAGGCCCTCTACCAGGCCGGCGAGGATGAGGAAGCGCAGGAGATTCTCGATCGGGCCAAGTCGCGCGATCTTTACGATCCGGACATTCAGAGACTCCAGCTGCAGGGGTATTTGCGGCGCAGCGCCATGGCCAGCGATTCTGCTGCGCGGCGGGATGCCTTGGTGTCTGCGTCCGACATCCTGCAGAACCTCGTTCGACAGGACCCGAATGATACCGCCGCTGGTCTGCGACTGGTAGCGATTCTGGGAGCACAGAAGAAATACGACGAGGCCCAGGCGGCCCTCAATGCCGTGAAGGCGAAGGACCCCGATTCGGTCTCGGTTCTGGTCGCCCAGGTGCAACTCGATGTCGAACGCGGCGACGCCGATGCGGCGCTGCGCCTCTGTGGCGAGGCCATCGCACGACAGGACAGCGTCTTCGCGCGGCTGCTGCGCGGCAGGACCTACGAGGCATTGCAGCGGTATGACCAGGCACGGGCCGACTACGACCAGATGGTTGCTCTGGAACCCGAGAAGGCGGAGGTCTGGATGTCGCGGTCCGATTTCTTCCTCCGGACGGGACGCCTGGCAGAGGCCATTGCCGACATCGAGAAGGCCCTGGAACTGGCCGCGGACAGTCTGCCGGCCCAGCAGCGGGCGCTGTTCCTGTTCTTCAATTCGGGCGATCCGGTTCTCTTTCAGCGAGCGGAGGTTCTGCTCGAGAAGGCGCTCCAAGTGCATCCGCAAGACACGGGGTTGCAGTTGCAAAAGGCTCGGGCGCTGCTGCGACACGAGACAGCGCCGGCTGCCGAGCAGGCGCGCACGCTACTTCGCGAGATCACGGAGAAGAACCCGAACCTCGCCGAGGCTTGGGAATTGCTCGGAATGCTGGAGCTGCGCGAGGACCAATTGGCGAGGGCGATGGACGTCGTACTTCGAGGCTTGGCCGAAAACCCGAACAACCGCCAACTGCTGCTGCTCAAGGCCCAGGCAGAGGCCCGCCGGTCGCCTATGCTGGCCGTGCCGACCCTCAAGGGCCTGATCGACCAGGACCCCAACGACATGAACGCGGTTTCGCAACTGGCCTATGCCTATCTGTACTCGGACCGGCCGCAGGAAGCCGTCCGGCTTCTTCGCCAGCATTTGGGTCGGCAGACCGGGCCGGCGCGGAAGCAGGGCGAGATTGCCCTGGCGACAGTGCTGTATCGCACGGGGGAGCCAAATGAGGCGGCGGAGATCGTCAGGGGCCTGATGCAGGCAGAGCCGGCCGATTCATCGCTGGTCATCATGTGGGCCGGGCTGCTGCTTTCTGCCGAGCGATGGACCGAAGTGGATCGTCTTCTCGCGGACTGGCGCGCCAAGCACCCGGATGACACGGCCGTCGCGATAGCGGTTGCACGCAGCCTGATTGCCGACGGCCGGCAGAAGGGGCTTGAGGTTGCCGAACGACTGCTGCGATCGGAAATCGAACGCCATCCGCAAGCTTTGGCTCCACTCCACCTGCTGGCGAACCTGGCCACAGTGACGGGGCGGTCAGACGAAGCGATCGCGCTGAACCAGAAGATCCGGGAGATCGACCCGGACGATGTCTTTGCGTTGAACAACCTCGCATGGCTTCTCTGCGAGGAGCAGCGGCAGTATCAGAAGGCCCTGGAACTGGCGAACCGGGGCCTGCAGTTGCGGCCGGAGTACATTGATCTGCTTGAGACACGCGGTGTCATTTACCACCGCCTCGGTCGTCTGGACGAGGCGGTTCAGGACCTCAGCCGCAGTCTGGAGTTGTACCCGGTCAATGCGGCCGCCATGGCCCCGACGCACTTCCACCTGGCCCGTGTGTATGCGGAAATGGGACGCGAGGCCGATGCGATTCGACACGTTGAGCAGGCACTGGCGCTGCACCGCCGCAGCAGGCAGTCCACCGACCCCGGACGACGCAGGAGTGAGTTGTCGGAAAAGGATCTGGCCGATGCGGAACGTCTTCTCGATCAGTTGAAGAAAGGCAATGGATAATGTCGCCGCCACACGAGATGAAGGAGAGCGATGGCCGAGAGCTTGATGAACGGGCAGTCCCGGAGGTTCCGCCCATCCTGTTGGACAGCCGGCAGTGGTCGTATGTGCGAAGGCGCTATGAGCTGACCGCTCGGGAGGTGCAGATTGCGGAGTTGGTGTGCCGGGGGCTGCGAAACGACCGCATCGCACGGGACCTGAAAATCCGCCCCGGGACAGTCAAGACGCACGTCAGGAACATCTACCGCAAGGTGAAGGTCAGGAGCAAAATCGCGATGCTTCTGCGCTTCGTCAAGGAGGCCCGCGGTACAGCCGGCTTCCAGGGCCCACTACCCCCCATGCAATCCATCGACTGAGCGGCGACCGTCTGCGGTCCGGTCCGAAGGCTCAGCGCCCGTTCAAAAGTCTCCACTCGACAGGCACCGCCGTTGGATTCCGCTGAGCGTCCCACAGGCTCACAGAGAGCACGGCACGCGGGCATTTGCCCGCTCTTTTTTTGGGCTGAAAATACCCCTTAATATATAACCCAAAAGTGGTATAGCTATGAACGGCGTGCTTCTCTTGGAGGCAGGCGGGGCGGCATGCAAAGGCCGTTCGATAGGTCGCACAGTCTCCTGGTTGAATCTGGGCAGGTGACCGGCCGGGCGGTCAAGCAGTATGGGGAGAATGGGATGTCCGCTTTTTTTGTGCAAATAGCTTTGACAGGTAGCTGGCAAAGCGGTAAAATACGCAAGTATATATACCTCAGAGGATGGGGTGTATACTGCGTTTTCGTCATGTCATGGATCGACGCGTCGAGAGAGGGCGTTTTCTCTGATGGTGTGTACGCGGCAGGTCGTGTTGCCTGTGCGCGTGCGGTCAGAGAGGAGGAGCGGTGTTCGAGAGGTTCAAACGATGGCTGGCGGCGGTGCTGTCGCTTCTCGTGACGGGAAGGGATAGTCTGTTTGCCACACGTCCGGCGGCTTGCGGCGCGGTTACGCCGCCGGGCCTCGTTCTGGACGGGGCGCACGAGCCGCTCTATGTGGCGCCCCCGTGTGTTTCGCAAATTCTGACCTGTGTTTTTGGTTTTTGTGCAACGATCCAAGGCAGAAACGCCAGGCACGACGAGATGTCGCGCCGGCCACGGGCGTCCTGCTGGGGTAGTTGAAAGGATCGTTGGGGTGCCGGATCGAGCAAGCGATGGGGCCATCGTCGGTTCGTCGCGGCCATGTGGTGCGGGTTCGTCCGACGGACGTCCGCATGCTCTTTGAAGAAATGTTGCGGCGAGGTTATTGGTGTGGAGGGCCGGTGCGCGCAAGGCCCTCGGATCGAGGACCCGGCCACGACATCCTGCGCTCCCGACGGGGAGTTGTGGTACCGCGAGCGGAGGGACCTGCGTTCGCTTGCGAAGAAGGAGAGGGTGGTAACGGAGTGAGGTAGCATCAGGCGTAACGCAAGAGGCCGTCGATTTCGGGTGGCGGCCGGACAAAGAGAGTAAGGAGGAGATTAGGGTATGAATGTAAGAAAAGCGTTAGTAATGTGTGCCGTATTGCTGTTGACGGCGTCGGCCAGCCAGGCGGCGTATTCCGGCGTGACCATCGCCGGCAATGGCAGTCTGGTGTTCACGGGCTATCAGCCCGATCCGATCAGTCCTGCGAACACGAGCATTGTCAGCAGTTCGTGGCCGAACATCATGGCGAATGATCCGCTGGGCAGCGGGTCGACGTCCGCCACGGGCACATACAGCAAGCAGTGGAGCTTCGACTTTGCGACGGATCCAGCGACCACCGTCACGGCGAAGTTCACCATCACCCCGGACCTGTTCACCGAGAACCCCGGTGACTGGGCCTCGCTGGACTACTGGGTGAAGCTCGAGCTGTACACGTCGGTCGGCAGTCAGTACATCGACTCGGATGAGTTTCACCCGACCCCTGTCACGGTGGTCGATGGCGCTACGCTGAACGAGGCACAGGAGGTGTCTTTGAGCGTGACGACCCATCGGGTGCCGGGGTATTCCAACAACGCTACCCTCAAGTTGACGGCCTATGCGGCGGTCGAGGCCTTTACGGCGGACCTGCCCGAAGAGCCGGAGGAGCCCGAACAGCCGCCAGTGATTCCGGCTCCCGGTGCCATCGTGCTCAGTTCACTGGGTGCGGGCCTGGTTGGCTGGCTGCGGAAGCGCAAGACCCTGTAATCGTCGGATTTGCCCTGACGGCGAGACCCGTGGTAGATACGGCATCGGGTCCCACGTCACGGCTGCAGTGATGGAATAAAAGGCCCCGGAAGGAACCGAGCTTCCCTCCGGGGCCTTTGTTCGTGAGCCGATGACGTGCAGGCAATCGGGCCGGCGGTGCCAGACGTCCAGGGCGCAGCGATGGAAGAAGGTGGGAAGAATCTGGAGGAAGGAGTATGAGGCTGCCAGCAGTAGCAGCAGGGGTCGTCTGCGTCGTTCTTTTCTGCGGCGCAGTTCACGCCGATACCGTCACAGTGGTTAATACGGTGGACTCGGACGACGGATACTACTTCGCCCCCGCGGGCGTGGTTCTCGACCACCCGCCGTACTATCGCGGTTCCTGGGAAGACTGGGGCTGGTCCCACGACGTGGCAACTGTCCCGGCCGGTGCGACCGGAATCCTCTCGGCCACCCTCGCGATCTCGGGCTGGGACGTCGATTACTACGAAGGGGAAATCGACGTGGTGTATGCCAACGGCGTCGCCATCGGCACGCTGAACGAGACGTGGGGACGTCAGTGGGGAACATCGACATTCGCCCTGCCGCAGAGCGTTCTGGATGACTTGTGGGAAGACGGGGAACTGTCCGTCTATGTGAACATCGACTCCACGAACAGTGGCAGTCGCGTCACTCTCGGCAGCTCGGTTCTGACGATCAACTACACCACCGACGTGGTACCGGAACCGGCAACCGTCGGTCTGCTGGGCATCGGTGCCCTGTTGGCTTTGAAGCGTCGTCGTACGCGGACCCACTGACACCTTCGTATCCGTCCCGGCGAAGAAGCGTGTATGGTTTTCGATCTTCGCCGGGATGGGCAGGTGCGTCAATGCGCGTTGTCTGCCTCTTTGTTGCTGCGCGCCCCGCATCGTACACCTCCATCGCAGCGGCGGCGGTGAGCGAGACTGTTAAGATACAGGCGTAAGCCGCGCTCTCTGCGTGTTATCGCATCCTCACCGTACCACCCAAACCATGCGTCCGCCAAAGATGGCGCCCCTGCGGGACAGGCATGCCCGCGAAGAAGTGCGGTCCCGATACGAGATTTGTGGTTTTTCTGGGCTTCTGGCTTGACGTCCCAGAACGGCAGGGCTATACAACGTACGCATCCCCGACGTGGAGCCCCGTTGGTGATCGGCGCGGTTTGGCAGGTGCCCGATTCTGAGTGCTGCAAACGGTCGGGGATTCTGCTGGAAGCTTGTCTCGTGCGCGCGGTCCTGTGAATCTGAGGCGTGCGGGTGCTTACCGGGGGTGAGGAAAAGAAACGGTTTTCATTCTTTGCAGGCGGCTACGAAGAGGTACTGCAAGGACGCAAGGAGAAAAAGATGAAGCGGTTTCTTGTGCCAGCGCTCGGCCTGTTGGTCTTGACAGGCCGTGCGGTGGCGGTGCAGACGGTTAGCGCTGCGCGAGTGGATGGCGCCCGCTACCGACCGGGCTGGGGATGTGAATACCAGGTGACGCCGCATGCGGGCCCGGCGTCCGGTCTGCCTGTGGAAAGCCCTCTTCAATCTTCCCGTATCGAGACGGGTGTGGAACGCACACCCATTGCCGGCCAGACCGATGAGGTGGCGCAACTCTGCCAATCACTCCTCCGAGGGATGCGGGTTACCAGCCACGATTCTGTGCGAAGTCTGGGATACGAGACATCGACATCTGTGCTCCAGGCTGCGATGCTCTCGGTGCAGGGCGTCGGTGCAAGTCTTCTTGATCTTCTGGATGCCGATCCACCAGGGTATTCTGTGCACCGCAGCTGCCCCGAATACACCGGGGCGAATGCGCTCATCGCAGAGCAGGAGGATTGTGCATGGACCTCGACCGGCGGTGGGGTCCTGGATTCGTCCCCGTGGGTGGAAAGCAAACCGCCTGCCGACGAGCAGGATCTGCTTGTGTTGCTGGTTCCTGCTCCCGGTGCCCTTGCGCTGGGTGCCGCAGGCGTGGGGTTCCTGGGGTGGTTCCGAAGACGGCCGGGCATTCGCCTGCCCGAGTAAAGCATGCTTCTTACCCCAGCGAGGGTCTGCGCCAATCGCCGATGCCATCCCACCAGTAGGAGACGTAGTCCACAGCCTTGGTCTGCCCCCGCTGGTTTTTGCAGATGTCCATCGCCATGTCGCGCAGTTGTCGCATGCACATCAGGCCGCCCAATCGCCAAGCCTTGGCGCCGATATCCACGGCCTCCTGCTCGGCTTTTCGGAAGCCGGAGGCGTCGGTGGTCAGAAGCACGGCCAGTCGCTCAGCATGCGGCTGCAGCCGCTCCTGCCATCGCTGCCGTTCCTGCGCTTCGCGGGCGAAGGCTTCGGCCAGAACACGTTCCCGCCGCTCGCGACGGGCCCGCCGATCGGCCTCGATCCGGGCCAATCGCTCGGCTCGATGCTTGCGACTGGTCGGCAGCAGCATCTCGATCAGGCCGGCGGCCGGATCGAGAATCACCCAGACCGCAAAGGTCGTGCACAAGGTCCCCAGCGCCAATCCCACCAGGAAACGGCCGAGGTCCTGGACGCCCCACATGCCCAGAATGCCCGCCAGCCCACCGAGAAGAGGGGCCGCCACATAGAGGCCCATATAGGAGTGAGTGCTCGTCAGAGGGTGTTCCAGCGCGATATGCTGCGTCCCGCCGACGCCGCGAAACAGAGCGAAAAGATAGAGACTGACCAGCAGAAAGACCGCCAGGACGGAATGACCGGACAGCGAGAAGATGAGCCACCAGTTGAATCCGGCCTCGTGAAGCGCCCGCACGACGATATAGCAAACGCAGAGCATGAACCAGATCATGCTGACCAGGTGCATCAGTTTCAGAAGCCGCCGTGCGGTCATACGTCTCTCTTGCGCGACACGTTGTGCTCGATAGCATCCTGCGATGCGCCGTCAGTAACGGCTGCCACCGTAGGGAGTGTACTCCCCGCCGCCGGAAGGCGGGTTCTGAATGAGGTACGCGCCGTAGAAGGCTCTCGCAATCGGGCTGATGAACTCCTCCAGCAGCAGACCGACCGAGGCCAGGATCGTCGGTGGCACGTAGACAATGTCGCCTTCTTCCAGGAGCACGTTGTTCGTGGTGTCCCCTTCTTTGACGACCTTCACGTAGTCGATCTCGAAGATCATCGGCCTCTTGTCTTCTGTGGCGGAGGGACGGATAACCTGAATCCGTTTCTCCCACGCCATGGCGTTCGGTTGCGCATCGGCCAGCGCCGTGACGAGGTTGTCCCGTCCGGTGTAGGTACGAGGGCCCGGGCGCATGACCTGCCCGACGACATAATAGACTTTGCTGGCGAAAGCGGCCACGCGAACATCAATCCGGTTGTCACCGGGCAGCGCGTACAACTCGGCCACCATCTCCTCCATAAGAGTGGCCACCTCCTTGGGCGTTTTGCCGGCCACCTCGATTTCACCAAGTTCCTTGAAGCTGATCTTGCCGTCCGGTCGAATGCGCTGGCGCTGCATGTCGATCGGGGGGATATCCGGGCAGTGAATCTCGACCTCGTCCGGCGGCTGGAGAACATAGTTCTCCGCGGTGACGTTGACTTCGTACGGCTTGACAAAGGCGCGGATGTCTTCGGGATTCGAAGAGAAGCATCCACCGATCGAACTGACGGCGAACAGAAGCGCAACGAGCCCAAGTGGTTTCAGGGGATTCACTCTGACTCTCCTTTATATCAAGATTATGGGACTCTGTTATAGTGCCCGGGCACCTATCCGCAATCCGATAGAGAAACCGGGCGCGAGAGCTTATAATCTTAGATCGTACTTTGGGTCAAGAATCTTGACAGAAATCCGTCGTTCGGGCCTGCAGAACGCACAAAACCGCAGAAAGCGGTGGTAAGCCCCGGTTGGAAGGCGTATGGTGGATAACGCGTACGGTCAGTTGGCCGGTGCCGGGTAAAGCGGACAAGAGTGGAGGATGCGAACCATGGCCCGCAGTGATCTTCCCAGGGGCGTGCGGAAACGGGACGGCCGCGTGGTGGCGTTCGATGAGTGCAAGATTCGGGACGCTGTCCGACGTGCAGCGCTCGAGGTCCTTCAGGACCGCAAACGAGCGGACGATGTAGCGGCCGACGTGACTCGGGTTGTCGTCAATCATCTGGCGCAGCGGCATGCCGGGGACGTTCCCGGTATTGAGACGATCCAGGACGTCGTCGAGACGGTCCTGATGAGCGAGGGCCACAGCCGCATCGCCAAGGCGTACATCCTTTATCGGGAGAACCGTTCCCAGATTCGCCTGGCGAAAGCGGCCTTCGGTTCGAGGGACGACCTCAAGCTGTCTGTCAACGCCATCGAGGTTCTCAAGAGACGATACCTGCTGAGGGACGAAGCCCGCCGCATCGTCGAGACCCCCGGCGAACTGTTCCGCCGGGTGGCCCACCACGTGGCGCAGGCCGAGGCGAACTACGGACCGCAATCGTCTGTCGACGAGGCCGAACAACGGTTCTGCGAGATGATGCGCAACCTGGAGTTCCTGCCCAATTCCCCGACCCTGATGAACGCCGGTACGCGTCTGGGACAACTCTCCGCCTGCTTCGTTATTCCGATCGAAGATTCGATCGACGGAATCTTCCGGGCGCTGGGGGAGATGGCCCGCATTCACCAGACGGGCGGCGGCACCGGGTTCGCTTTCTCCCGGCTGCGCCCTCGGGGTGACATCGTCGCCTCGACACAGGGCCATGCATCCGGCCCCATCTCGTTTCTGAGCATCTTCGACAAGGCGACGGAGATCATCGTCCAGGGCGGCAAGCGACGGGGCGCCAACATGGGTATCCTGCGTTGTGACCATCCGGACATCGTCGAGTTCATCGAGGCGAAGAGCCGGCCGAGCGCTCTGGCGAATTTCAATCTGTCAGTCGGTGTCACGGACCGATTCATGCGGGCCGTGTTGAACGGGCGGACCTTTGCGTTGGTCAATCCCAGGACGGGCCGAGGTTCGCGACGAATCCGGGCGGACGTCCTGTTCGACATGATGGTCAACGCCGCCTGGCGGACAGGCGACCCGGGCCTGGTCTTTCTCGACCACATCAACCGCGCCAATCCCACGCCGAAGCAGGGCCAGATCGAGGCGACGAACCCTTGCGGCGAAGTACCCCTTCTGCCGTACGAGAGCTGCATCCTCGGCTCGATCAACTTGGCCCGCATGGTCACTGAAAGCCGGGGCGGGAAGGCCGCTTCCGCAAGGGTCGACTGGGACAGGCTTCGGGACCGGGTCCGGTGGGGGGTGCGGTTTCTCGACGACGTGATCGATGTCAATCGTTACCCACTGGAATCGATCGCAGACGTGACGCGTGCGAATCGGAAGATCGGTCTCGGGGTGATGGGGTTTGCGGACCTGCTGATACGGCTGGGGATCGCCTATGACTCGCCGCAGGCCGTCACCTTCGCACGCAAGCTCATGCGGTTCATTCACGTTGAATCGCTTGCTGCGTCGGAGCAGTTGGCGCTCTGCCGGGGACCGTTTCCGAGTCTCCGCGAGTCGATCCATGCCCGGAGGAACCGGGAGCTTCGCAATGCCACGGTCAACACGATTGCGCCGACGGGGACGATCAGCATCATCGCAGGCTGCTCCAGCGGCATCGAGCCGCTGTTCGCGATCAGCTTCGTCCGCCACGTCCTGTCGGGAACGCGCCTCTTCGAGACCAATCCGGAGTTTGAGAAGGTCGCCCGCGAGCGTGGCTTCTACCGTCGCGACATGCTGGCGGAGGTAACAAGGCGGGGCTCCCTGAAAAACATCAGGGGGATTCCGTCGGATGTGAAGAAGCTCTTCGTGACGACGTTCGACATTCCGGCGCGGCAACACCTGGAGATTCAGGCAGCGTTTCAGAGATACACCGACAACGCCGTATCGAAGACCGTCAATCTCCCTGCGGACGCGACCGTGGAGGACGTTCGCGAAATCTACCTGGCGGCCCACCGGCTCCGCTGCAAGGGTATTACGATCTACCGCTACGGCTCGAAATCCGAGCAGGTCCTCTCGATGGGGGAAGAAGCCGGCCGGATGAGCGACCTGGTGTCGGTCGAGGACGAGTACTCCGGCGGATGCCTCGGCGGACTCTGCGACTTCTGACGCGGCTATACCCTTGGGGCGGCTGGCCAGCAGCGCAGGGATAGCGGTCGATGGAGACTATATCTCCGTGATGCGCAGATCAAGGATGACTGACGTCCTCTCGGTCACCTTGGCGCGGTCGCTGATGCGGAGGGGGCAGACCCAGAGGATCGTTTCGCCGTCTTCGATGACGAAGGTCCGCAACCGCAGGCTGTCCGGGACTCTGGCGGCGGTGAGAAACTTGCCGACCTTCTTCTCACGGTGCTGGCCCAGCGGGACGAACCGGTCTCCGGGGCGGCGCATCCGCGCCGTGAGAGGGGGCTTGATGGAATCAAAGTCCAATCGCTCGATGAACGGGTCCGTCTCATTTGTGATCGCCGATGGTTCGATGCGCGTTGTGTCGAGGATCTGTGCATCGATGCGATACGGTCCGAATCGTGTGGTTCCGGGAATACGCAGTTCCACGGGGTCTGGCAGTGGTTGGCGTGGGCCGGGCAGTCTGCACAGAAGGACCGTGTTACGGTTGCGCTGCGCGAAAAAACCGTCAGGCAGACTTACCTTCCGCCCGGCAGGAACGCCTCCGGCGAGTCCCAGCAGGCTTCGGTAATGCCGACGCGTCAGATCGCGTTCGCCAAGTCCCAGCCTCGTCAGCATCTGTCTGAGGAGTTCGATGCGGACCGGTTCGGGCAGGCCCGCCAGCGCCGCCGCATCCACCCCGGCCTCCTCGCCACCGAAACTAACATATCGCGTTGCTGCCGTCCGGGCTTCCTCAGCCACCCGGGCGTGTAGTCTCCTGGCAGAAGCGGCGAGCGAGGCCAGTTCCTCGACCAGCGGACTGTCCGATACGGCCTGCAACGCCGGCAGCAGGCGATGGCGAATCCGGTTGCGGGTATAGATGCAGTCGGTGTTGGTGTGATCCTCCCGCCAGGAGAGGTCTCTCGATCGCAGGTACTCGACAATCTCGACGCGCGAGCAGTCCAGCAGGGGGCGGACAAGCGCCACTCCGTCAGCGGCTCGGCGCGACGGCCAGATCCCACCCAGACCACGCAAGCCGGTCCCTCGCTCGATCCGCTGCAGTACGGTCTCGGCATTGTCGTCCTTTTGGTGGCCTGTGGCGATGGCGGTGCAGTGGTGGGCACGGGCGATCTCAGCGAGGCTGTCCAGGCGGAGCTGTCTGGCGGCGGTCTCGATCGATAGATGATGCTCCCGCGCGTACCCCTTCACATCGATGGTTCCTGTGACAACGGGCAGGCCCAGTTCACGTGCCTGCCCGATCACGAAGGCTTCGTCGCCGTCGCTGGCTGCCCCTCGGAGTTTGTGGTTGACGTGCGCACAGAGGAGCTCGACACCGATAGCCCCCTGCGAGGTCAATCTGTGCATGACATGCAAGAGGGCAATGGAGTCTGCCCCGCCGGAAACGGCCACCAGGACACGTCTGACACCTGCGAGCAGGGCATGATTCTGGACGAACTCCAGCGCTTTCTGCTCAAGCGGCTCCATAACCGCCCCTGACCCGACCGTCCAGGTCTGGCGCCGCCACTAACGAAAAAGGGTCCGACATGATGTCGGACCCCGAGGCCATACTCTGGCAAGGAACCCGCCGAGCCGCATTAGTTCTGCGAGCTGCTGAGCTCCTTGATCCGGCGTTCCCCGTACATCTTCCACTCATCGTACCGATCCCCTTCCCGCAGGACAGCCTCCTGATAGACTTGCAGCGCCTCATCGCGCCGGTGCAGCTTCTTGTCGAGAAGCGAAGCGGCATAGAATCGCGCCGGATAGGGGGTGTCCGGGTCCCACTGATACGCCCGCTGGTAGTAGAGCAGAGCGATCTCATAGTCCTTGAAGTAGTCGTAGATTCCCGCCGCCCGGTACGCCGCGTCGTCGATCTTATCCGAATTCGGATACTGGCGGATCAACGAGTTGTATTTCGTCAGGGCCACGCGCAGCAGTTCCTCATCCTTGAGGATTCCGATCGGTTCCGCCTGGCGCTGCGTCTCAACGGCGTCCAGATACAACTCATCCGCCGCCGGGATTCGGGTCGAAGCCTGGAGGTCGGGCGGCATGACCTGGGCGTCAATGATATACCGATACTGGGGCATCCGGTCGAGGGCCCGCAACTCTTCCTGAGCCCACTTGAGCTTGCGATTGTCCCCTACGACCGAGTAATGCGTAACGAGCAATTCCAGACTGCGCCGGTAGGACCGCCGATGTGTCGCCACCTGTTCCACCAGGTCCACCTCGTCCGTAGAGCCCACCACTTGGTTTGCCTCCCCGGCGGGTGTGGGGCCCTCGTAGATGCTTCGCTGGGGCAGTCGGTGACTTAGACCACGATCCGTGGGGGTACATCCCGCGGCGACGACCAGCAAGAGCAGGGTAGTGGCAATGATAACGGTCCGTGTCATCGGAGAGTCTCCTTTCAACTGACATTCGCCAAACTGCCGGTCCGGGGCGGGTCCTGTCGGACACATCGACGGTGCCGAGCCTTGCCCGCACCCTGACCTGAGCATGCCAAAGGCTACAGTAGACCCCAAGTCACGGGTCTCGTCAAGAGCGAACGCGGAAAAACTGCCGTATAGTCTGCTGGAAATTGCTGCCTGTTCACGCGGGTCTGTGATACCATTGCCCGTGCGTAAGGTGTTGCGTGTCCTATTCTTTCGTTCCGGCGGGATCGGCACGGTGTCCCGCCAAGGAGAATCTCGGCAATGCCGCTGTGGACAGAAGCGAAACTTCTGGAGACGGCTCGATCATTTCAGCCGGCCTGCGTTCTCCTGGCGGCGGCCGATCTGGATCTGTTCACCGTCCTGGACCGTCGGCCGGCGACCGCCGCGGCCCTGGCATCGACCCTGAATACCGATCTGCGAGCCACTACGATTCTGTTGGATGCCCTGGCGGCCCTGGACCTGCTTGAAAAGCGTGGCGACGTATATACGGTCCCGGGCGAAGTGGGGCGGTTGCTCTGTGAGGGTTCCCCTGCCAGTGTCCTGGCCGGCCTGCGTCATCAGGCCAACTGTCTGCGCCGCTGGGTCCAGCTTCCCAGGGTCGTCCGCGACGGCGGGCCCGCCCAACGGACGCCGAGCATACGCGGCCAGGCGGCTGACGTCGAGGCCTTCATCGGCGCCATGGATAATTTCAGCGTCGCTGCCGCTCCGACAGTGGTCAGCAAGCTGGGGCCTCCAACGTTCCAGCGGCTTCTGGATATCGGAGGTGCCTCCGGCACATGGACGATCGCCTTCCTGAGGGCGGTGCCCGAGGCGACGGCGGTCCTGTTGGACCTGCCCGAGGTCGTCCCCTTGGCGAAGCGGCGTCTGACGAGCGCCGGTCTGCTCGACCGGGTCACCCTCGTGGCCGCAGACTATAACACCGACGACCTGCCGGGTGGGGCTGATCTGGTGTGGCTCAGCGCCATCGCCCATCAGAACTCCCGCCCGCAGAATCGGGTCCTCTTCGCCAGGATCCACGGCGCCCTGACGCCGGGCGGGACGCTGGTCGTCCGCGACGTCGTTCTGGATCGGTCGCGCACAAAACCCCCCGCAGGGGCGTTGTTTGCCGTCAATATGCTGGTGGGGACCGAAGGGGGCAACTCCTACACGTTCGAGGAGCTCCGTGACGACCTGGCCGCCGCCGGCTTTGTCGAGATCGAGTTGCTCTGCCGGGACGACGGCATGAACTCCCTGATTCGAGCGGGGAAGTCCTGACCCTGCCCTTGCGTCTTCTGCTCGAAGTCAAACTCCACGTCAAGAGCGACGACCTCGAAACCCCGTCGGCATAACGCAAATCCTGTGTGTTCGCGAGGATAGCGTCGTTCCGTCGGTTGAGCAACGTCGGGTCGGACAGGCCGAGCGGAGCGGGCGACGGAATTCCGGAAGATTTTCCTTGAACACGAACCGCCAGAGTGTTATGGTTGTAATAGTTCTAATAGTACAAGTACTGAGGTGGCCCATGCAGTTCCGCATCGACAATGCGTCCGATCGGCCCGTGTATCTTCAGATCATCGACCAGGTCAAACGGGACATCGCCCTGGGCCGGCTCGCCCGGGACGAGAGGTTGCCGACGGTGCGCCAGTTGGCGCAGCAACTGGCGATCAACCCCAACACGATCGCCAAGGCGTACCGCCAGCTCGAACAGGAGGGCATCATCGTCACCCGGGCCGGCGCCGGTGCCTTTGTGGCGAGCCTGGACAGCAATCTCAGCAAGGCGGTGCGCCGGCGGATCGTCTGCGAAGAGCTGGAACGGATCGTGGTCGAGGCGTTTCATATGCAGATCGACAAGGCGACGTTGGTGGACTGGTTCCATCGGGCGATCGAGAAATTCAACTTGGCTTCGAAAGAGGGATAAACGAGGCTCCGGCCGTATCAAACGACTCCAGAAGGCAGGGGACGAGAATGCACAAGCGGACGAAGAGAATACTGGTAGTTGTTGGGGGCATCGTGGCGTTGCTGGTCATCGCCTATGGTGTCGCGCTGGCTCGGTCCACGGTCAAGCTGCGGCAGGCGTACGCAGACCTCGAAGCGGCGGGACGGCCCATGAAGGCGGCCCAGGTCATTCCCGAGCCGGTTCCGGAAGGCAGAAATGCCGCGCTGCTGTATCAGCGCGCCGTCACGACACTCAAGGAGTTGCCCGCCCCCGGGAAGGACATGCTCGACTACCTCGGCAAGCTGGCCTACGGCTTGCTGGCCGACGATCTCGATGCCAATCAGGTCGATGAGTTCGAGGAACTCCTCAAACGAGAGGAAGTGGCTTCAGCACTATCGTCGCTCGAAGAGGCCATGCGGCGGCCCGAATGCCGATTCGATCGGGACTACAGGGCCGGCCAGCTCAATGGGCCGTTCGGATTCCATGATTTGCGACGTGTGGCAGCCATTGCCCGGGCCAGGGCGTACCACCAGATCAAAGCAGGTGGTGGGACCGAGGTCTGGGACACTGTGCGGGGGCAGTTCACGATCGCCGATGCGTTGGTTTCCGACCCGAGTATGGACACCCAGTTCGCGCGTCTGTGTCTGATCCGAGACTGCTGCTACACGATTCAGAAGCTCTGCGGGGTCGCCCCGCCGGACGCGGATACCTGTCGGAAGATGCAGGATGTGCTGGAAGATCTCGATGGCGTACAACCTCTGGTGCGAGCGGTGGACGCCGAACGGTTGGTGCGAGGCGAGTGGTTCTTCCATCTGTCGAGCGACGAGTTGTACGAGGCCATGCAGAACGATCAGCCGGTGGGCAACGAGGAAAGTGCCCTGGATACGATCAATCGGGCGATGTTTCGCGTCGTGACTTTCCGGCCGTTGTTCATCGCGGCCCACGCCGCCTATCTGCGTGCGATGCACAAAGCCGTACAGATGTTCGAGAGCCCCTACGTGCCGAGGGACACGGGCATTCAAAAGGAGTTCAACGACGCGAGGGGCAAGCACTTTCTGACCCATTGGGCAACGCAGGTGAACGACTTCTTCAAAGGGGTCCATTGCGACATGGTGGCCCGGCTGCATATGACCCGGGCCGGGCTGGGGCTGCTCGAATACCGCAGGGAACACGGCGCCTTCCCGTCATCGCTCGACGATTTGAAGCTGGAGAAGCTCATCGACCCGTACGTGGAGCAACCGCTCCGCTACCGTGCCGAACAGAATGGTTTTCTCGTCTACAGCGCCGGCGAGGACATGCACGACAATGACGGCATTCCGAAGGAGCGCAAGAGGTCGGATGATCCTCGCCGCGAAGTGCCGGAGTACGACCTGCTCTGGCGGTTCAGTGACACCGAGGGCAGCACAACCGAGAACATCTGAGATTCTGACGGATTCGTAAAAGGGAGATGCACTGTGCTTGTGCCGACATGTGAGAAGCCGGCTTGCGAATGGGGTGTGCCGCCGATGGTCGTGGAATGCGCAGGTCTGACGAAAGTCTTCCGCAGGCCGTTTGCAAGTCTCGACAAGGCCGTATATGCCCTGCGGGAGGTGTCGTTGTCCGTGCGGAAGGGGCAGATCGTCGGACTGATCGGTCCCAACGGCGCGGGCAAGTCCACGCTGCTGAACCTGATCGCGGGACTGATCCTGCCCACGCAAGGGCGGGTCACGGTCTGCGGCCATCCGGCCCGGTCGGTGGGCGCGCGACACTATCTGGGTTTCATGCCGGAACACCCGGTCTTTCCGGGCCTGTACAGCGCCCGAGCGGTGCTGCGCTACCACGGTGCACTGCTGGGGCTCGCACGCGACGGCATCGCCCGGCAGGTGGACAAGTCTATCGAGCAATTGCACATGGAGGAGTTCGCCGACCGGCCGGCCTCCGATTTCTCGCAAGGCATGAAACAGCGGCTGGCGCTGGCCATCGCCATGATGTCCGATCCGCAGTTGCTGTTGCTTGACGAGCCGAGCAACGGACTGGACCCGATTGGTATTATCGAGCTGCGCGATCTGCTCCAGCAGTTGCGTGGCCGCGGCACGTCGGTCGTGATCAGCTCCCACCGATTGGGCGAACTGGAGAAACTGACAAACGACTACATCTTCATGCACCGGGGCCGGATCGTGCAGTTCGGCGATGAGCTTAACGCCAGCCAGGCGGGGCAGCTTCACGTGGGCGTGGTCTCCAACGGGGAAGCTCTGGCCCGGTCAACGCTGCCCGCTTCTAAGGTGCTTGGTGCCTCCGACAAGGAGATGATGATTGCGATCGGCGACGCCGACGAGGTCCCCGGCATCGTAAGCGACCTCGTGACGAACGGCGCGAGGATCACGAGTGTCGTACTGAAGCGAGAGGACATCGAAGACGTTTTTCTGCGTCTGTGTGGCGAGGGGAACGGCCAATGAGAGCGTACGAGCTGATACGGGAAACTTACTTCCGACGGAGCTACATCTGGATTGCGCACCTGACTTGGCTGCTGATGTACGGGGTGTACTGGTGGAGTCTCGTTCCCACCAAAACGGAGACCACCGGCAAGTTCATCCTCTTCGGGAGCGGCCTGTTCCTGGCCTTGACCCTCAGCGCGGGGATCCTCGGTGACGACATTGCCTCCGGCCGGATCTGCGTGCTCGTGACCAAACCGTTTTGGACGGGCAAGCTCTACCTCTTTCGGTTGGTCGGTCTGTCGCTGCAGGCGGCCGTCCACCTTCTGCTGACCGGCGTTCTGCTCAGCGTGCTGGATTGGTTGACGCCCAGAAACAGCATCGACGGAATTGGCGTGTGGCTGCTGGCCTCGTGGCTGCTGTTCAACACGGTCGCGGCCCTTTCCACGTCCCTGTCGACCTTGCTCGGGCGGGCGTTCAATTCCCTCCTGCTGCTTGTTGTCTTTATCGCGGGCTATCTCCTGATGAACGTCCTGATTGGTTTGCTGCACGGAGAAGCGGGGGCGGGCTGGCTGACCGCCTTCGTACGGTACGCGTGGCCTCCCTTCGAGCTGTTGCGCAAGTTGGCCGAGGGAGAATATGGCCCGTACGCGTTGACGGTCGGCCGGTTCAGTCTGTCCAAGAGCGTGGCCTGTGTGGTGCACAGCCTGATCCTCACGTGCATCTATGGCGCTGTTGGAATGCTGCTGCTCTGTCGGCGGCAGTTCTCGCGCGTGCGGGATTGACGATTGTGAACTCTATGCAGATGAGAGACAAGATCAACATCTGGATCGCAGTGGCGGCGGCCGCGGTTGTGGAGATCTGGGCTCTGTATGTGGTCAGCGCCTCCGCCGCGCGCTGGCGGCCGACGATGATTGTGGAGAACGAGCCGCAGGCGCGGCCTTTGTATGAGGCAATGCTCGATGCGGCGCGCCGCGCACAGACCCTGTCATATCGAAGTATCTGCAGTGGCCCGGGCAGCGAGCCTTCGGCCTGCACGGTCCGCCTGAAGAAGCCGAATCTCATTCGCGTGGATCTGACCAACGGGATGAGCACGAAGGTCACGACCGTCCTTGCCGACGGCGATCGCCTCCGGATCTTCTGGTCGAGCGACCGTCCCTTTCTGAAAGTTGACGATTTTGCACGTTACGAACAGACCCAATCCAACGTCTATGTAGACATGACCTGTTCCCCGGACATCGACGTTCTGAGCGAGATGACCCGGCTCGGGGTTGCCTGGAGCAATATGATCTGGTCTCCGCGTCTGTTCTTTGGCGGTGCGGATGAATTCGAGCCCTATATTGACGGAATCCGGCTTCGCGGTACGAACGAGATTGGGGGCCAGGACTGCGACGTGATCGAGGTCAGCTACTTCAAGGCGCAGCGTATGCGGCATTACTGGCTCTCTCGGGAGGACCACCTGCCCCGGCGGATCAAGGAGATCGTTCGCCTGGCCGACAACCACGTGGTGGTGGAGGAATGGTGGCGTGTGGAAATCGACTCTTCGATCCCAAACGAGCAGTTCGCGTGGTCCCCGCCGGAAGGGCATCGTGTGTGGAATCCGCCGTCGTTGGACGAGTTCCTCTTGGAGCCTGGGACAGAGGCGCCCGGTTTCGAGCTGTCCTCGGCCTCGGGAAACACGATTCGTCTGGCCGACTTTCAGGGCCGCGTGGTATGGCTCTGTATCTGGCGAGTCGGGTCGCCTGCGTGTCGCGATGAAGTGCGGTATCTTCAGTCCTTGCATGAAAAGGCGAAGGATAAGGGGCTTGTGATTCTCGGCGTCAACGTCGCCGACGACCGGCGCATCGCGCAGACATTCCTTCGCGACGAAGGGATTACGTTTCCCTGCATTCTCGATTCCTCCAAGGAGGCAGAGAAGCTCTTCGCAGAGAGCTATGGAGTCAAATCCGACAGCCCACCGGTCGGTTTCCTTATCGGTGCCGATGGAAAAGTGGTGGACGCCTGGAGTGGTTCCGATGAGAATCACGCCCGCGCCGCAGCGGCGCTGCACGCGGCGGGTGTGTCTGATGTGGGCGATTGAGTGACGAACGAGAGGTCGGATATGGATGAACACCCCATTGTGGTTGAGAATCTGGTCAAGTATTACGAGGGCCGCTGCGTGCTGGACGGCATCGATCTGAAGGTGCCGCCCGGCTGCATCTATGGGCTGTTGGGCCGCAACGGCTGTGGTAAGACCACGCTGATCCGCGCGCTGTTGGGCCTGGAGCCGCCCACGCGAGGCCGGACCCTGCTGCTCGGGCAGGATTCGAGAAGCCTGGCCGCCGCGACTCGGGCCCGCATCGGCTACGTGGCCGAGGGACACAATCTGATCCAGAACTACCGCGTCCGCCGGCTCATCGGGTTGTGCAAAGACCTGTCTCTGCGGTGGAACGCAGAGTTCTTCAACCATCTCATGGAGACCTTCCATCTGCCGATGGAACGCAAGGTCAAGGAGCTGTCGGCCGGCATGAGGGCCCAGCTCAACCTCGCGCTGGCGATGGCGGCCGATCCCGAGCTGCTGATCCTCGACGACCCGACGCTCGGTCTCGACACGGTCGCGCGTCGCCAGTTCCTCGAACTGGCCATCGACCTGATCCAGAAACAGGACCGCACGATCCTGTTCAGCTCGCACATTCTCGGGGACGTCGAACGCATCGCCGACCGCGTTGGCATCATGGCCGGCGGCAAGCTCGTTGTGGACTGCGAGCTCGAAGAGCTCAAGCGGCGCGTCTGCAAGCTGCGGATCCTGTTCCCGTCGACGGCTCCGGAGAACCTGTACATCACGGAGATCATCAACCAGCGAAACACCGGACGCGAGATGGTGCTCACCGTCGCCAACTGGAATCCGCAGAAACAGGCCATCCTCGAAACGTTCGGGCCCGAGAGCTGCACCGAACTGGCGATGACCTTGGAAGACATCTTCATCGAATGCACGAGGCCGTCTGGTGCGGCGGTCCTCGAGGGAAGTGAGGTTTGACATGCGGACGTTCCTGACGCTTTTGAAACGCGAGATCATCGACCATATCGCCTACTTTGTGGGGGCCTTGGTCCTGAGCGGATTGCTGACGGCGTTGCTGGCTTCGATCAGTCTGGGCCTGGAAGGGGGCGATCGGGAGCTCGTGGCTGTCGGAGGGCTGATCCCGGCCACGATTGTGGTCGTCGCCGGACTGTGCGCCTTGGGAGTGGCCCAGATGTACACGGATCGGACGCGAAACGTGTCGGCCTTCCTGATGGCGCTGCCTGTCACGCGGCCGCAGATCTTCGCCGCGCGCATCGCGGCCGGCGTGCTGGCGATTTTGATCCTGCTGGTCCCCCTCATGATCGCGGGCTCGATCGTGTTGGGCCTTCAGCGAGCCGAGGTCCCGTTGTATCGCGGGATACTTGCGGATGTGTTCCGCAGTGTCTTCCTGACGTGCCTGGGCTGCTACAGCGTCGGGATCTACGCCGGATGGAACCGGGGCTCACTGGCGCCGACGTTGGGGGTACTGCCCGTCGTCATGCTTGTTCCTCTGCTGCTTGTGATCAAGGGGTTCGGCCTGGAAGTCGCTGGAATCCTGGCGGTCTTCGTTGTGGCCTGCCTGGCCGGCGCCTGGTGCCGCTTCTCGTCGTCGTCGCTTTAGGAGTTCCGAACCATGAAAACCACCACCAACTACGGCATCCGGGTCCTGGCCACGGGCTTTGTGGTTCTGGTGTTCTTCGCCATCCCCTTGTATTGGGGCCGGTACTTCGCGGAGTTGCTGCTCTGTGCCCGCATGCCCGAAGAGGCGACGCGAGTGGTGTTCTCGCCGTCAGGGATCTTGCCGGAGGAGATTGAGAACGACCCCAATGCAGACCAGCATTCCGTCGCTTCCGCACAAATGGATTTCGCACCGCTCATTCACACACTGGGATTCACCGAATACCTTGTTTCCAGAATCCCCGGCGGGGATCGGTCGGATGTCTTCTATTATGCGCGGGACGGGGCCTGGATGTATTTCGACCGGTCGGCCGGACAAATCGTCTTCCGTGACACGTATTGGCAGAAGAGGGATTCCGGTGGGAACGTCGAGCGCCAGACGGCGGTCTACTATGCCGGTCCGGAGGGTGTGTCCATGACGCCGGGCGAAGTGCTCGGACAATTCCACGATCCCGTCCACGTGACCGGCGCCTCGCTGCACCACATCGTCTACGACAGGAAGCTGCATCGTTTCTTCGCGATCGACGGCGAGACCATGACCGTCCAGGCCGGACTCCAACTGACGGACGCCATGGTGCGCAGGCCGCTGGTGGTGGGCTCTCCGCCACACTATGAAGGTCTCTCTCTCGGTTGGGAACCGCCCAAGAAACGAGTGGTGCGGGAAGCGCAGGATGAGGATTCGCCGCCGCGATATGAGTATCACTGGACGATCCGATTCAGCACGAGCAGCAGTTACTGGAGCCGATACCTCCCTGTGATCGACGCGTCCGGGCAAATTGTTCTGTTGGACCAGCGGACACTGGAACTGGTCCCGGCAAAGGGCACGTTGCCCGCGCCCAAGACTTTATACGGCGAAGGATCGCGGCGGCCCTCGCAGTTGCTCGCATGCCGGGCGCCCGCGATCTGCATCGGGCCCGAACACGAATACGCCGGACTGCTTGCGGCCGTCCTCTCGCGCCAGGGGACGTCTGCGGCGATGTCGATCTTCGACAAGAATGGCAACCAGGTGGCGCATCTCGATACCCGGGGGACGCCCTACTCCGATAGGCATGACCCGCGCGAGCAACGGACCTGGATCAGTTCGGCCCGGGCGGCTCTGTTTGACGTGCCCTGGGCGCCGACGCTGACCATACTGAAGTACCTGCTGGAGAACGTGCATCCGCCTGTCCTGACGATCGCCTCGTTCTGCCTCGCCAACCGGATCGAGGCCGGCGCGAGCCACCGGACCCTGTTCCTGGTTCCAAATTCGTTCGCCGCGATGCACCGGGATCAGACTCAGCAGAGCATCGTCGCACAATTCCTCGGGGCTCTGTGGATCATGCTGCCTGCGATCGGCCTGGCGGTCTTTCTGGCGTGGCGCGTGGTCCGCGACGCAGCGGCGGTGGGCCTGTCGCGTAATGCCCGGAGTCTCTGGCTGCTGGGCACACTGGCGTTCGGTCTGCCTGCCTATATCACGTATCGAATGACACGGCCGGCCTCCGGGCTTGTGACGTGTGCCGCGTGCGGCAAGATGCGACGCGCCGACATGGAACGATGCCACCTGTGCGGCGGGGCGTGGGACATGCCCGAGCTGGCGGCGCCGGCCTGGCGCGTGCTGGACGGCGGCGCGCCGGCGTCTGAGCCACCCGCCGAGTCCGAAAAACCTCTCGATGCGGGGGAACAGAAAACCGATTCATCTGTCGAATCTATGTGACCGCTTGTTCGAGACCGGCCTTTTATCAGTGAAGGCTACGGCGGAGGGCGAGCAGCATCGGCCGACGACCTCGGGCGGGATGGTCTCGCCCCGGTGGATGGTGCGCGCGACACAGAACCAGTAGTGACCAACCTGCATCGGTCGCAACACGGAGTACGGGATATGAGTGCGGAGAACAAACATATCCTCTTGCTGGTGCAAGCGAGTTCGGGAGATAGAAACGGTCTCGGAGAACTGGCTGACCTCGTCCGGCACCGGCTTTATCCCTTCGTGCTGCGGATCACACTCAATCACGATACAACCGAGGACGTTCTTCAGGACACGCTGCTGGCGATGCTCCGTGGCGTCGAGTCGTTGCGCGACCCCGATCGGTTCTGGTCCTGGATGTACCGGATCGCTTACACCAAGATCCAGGACACCTTCCGGCGGCGCCGCCTTCAGGCGGCCGCGCAGAGCAGTGTCCTGCGGGACCGACGGCTCGGCGACAGCGAGCGGGACGAAATGGACAACCCGCTGGATTCGAGAATCCACGACGAGACCCTTGAGCACGTCGCCCTGGCAGTCGAACAGCTCAAGCGCCAGCACCAGGATGTTGTGCGTCTTCGCTACTACGAGGGACTGTCGTACACCGAGATCGCCTCGCGCACACAAACCACCGTGGAACGAGCGCGCGTCCGCTTTCACCGCGCCAAGGCATCCCTGCGACGACGACTGCAGGCCTGCTGGGCGTGAATTCCGGCGGCCAATGCGCACGACGGTCCGGACGACGCGATCCGCGGATCTATGCGTCCGTCAAGCCGGCCAGAGCCGCATGGCGCACCAGATCGACGATATGACGCGCTCCCAGTTTCGTCATGATGTTGGCGCGATGGACTTCCACCGTACGCCGGGATCGATGAAGTTCGGCGGCGATCTCGCCGTTGGTCTTGCCGTCCAGCACGAGACGCAGCACCGCCTGTTCCACCTCCGTCAGGGGCTTCCATCGTTCTCTGACCTGCGTCTGGTGCAGGGCCTGCTCGACGGCCGCCAGCAGACGGCTTTCCTGGGGAGGACGCTCCAGGCAATCCGTTGCGCCGGCCTTCATGGCCTGGACGGCGGTGTCAATCCGCCCCGGTTCAATGAGCATGATGACCGGCACCCAGGGCGCGATCTGCCGGACGCGAGTCAGCAGTTCGATTCCCTCTACGGCCGGCTCCGGGACGTTGGTGACGAGGAGCCGACACGCACCGTCGCGAAAGGACCGCAGGCACTCGTCGGTGTGAGCGAAATAAGTGACCGGGACGCCCGCCCGCTCAAGAACAGCCTGAACAGCCTCCGTGCTCGCCAAGTCGCCGTTGGCATAGTAGATCGTATGATATCGCTGGTTCATAACGCGGCCCGCCTTCCGGCATTGTCGCTTCGCGAGGTCGATTGGTCGGCCTCTTCCGCTTCACGTGTTCCCTGGCCCGATCGATACGTGCTCTACCCACCTGATGGCTCCCTCCCATTAGCCTTTGACGGCAAAGCTCCACCCCGCAACGTCTATTCCTGATGGATACACGTCGCCAGCGCGCCAGGATGGTATGAAGTCGCCGTTGGGGTGACTATAGGGAAAATCCTCGAATTGGAATCAGGGGAATCGCTTACGTGTCACTACGCGCTTGTGGGCGGCAGATGCTTGCCCGGCGGCGGCGGAAACGATAGAGTCTATGGGGTATCGGCCGGCCCGGCGACAGGCAATCGATTCGTCGGTATCGAGTTCGGCGCCGTCTTTCAGCAGGCGATCGCGCATTCGAGCCGGAGGCCTTCCATGACGTGCAAGATGACCGTTGCTCCGGTGGAGCGGACCGTCGAAGTGCAGACGCTGGACTGCTGCCAGTACACCGACAAGAGCCGAGCGGCTGTCGACCTGTCTGACAGACTCTGCATGGCGCTGCGCATCCGAAAGGTCCTGTGAACGCCGTCGTATTGGGATATCCTGGCGACCTGAAAGGAGATGAAAGATGAAACGCCTGACTGCTGCCGTACCGCTGATCGTGTACTGTGCTGTGGGGCTGTTGCCGGCGGCGGAAGAGCCTTCGCCGGAGACGTTGTTGTTGAAGGACTTCCGCCCTCGTTCGGTATACAAGATTCCACAGACGGAGGTCGCCAAGGCCCGCTATCCGGCCATCGACATGCACGCCCACGTCTACGCGAAGACGCCCGAGCAGGTGGACCGCTGGGTGCGCGTCATGGACGAGCATGGAATCGCCAAGGCAATCGTCCTGACCGGAACCACGGGCAAGGAGTTCGACGACCTGGTTGCGCTGTATTCGAAGTATCCGGACCGGTTCGAGCTGTGGTGCGGGTTTGATTACACCGGATACGACAAGCCCGGTTTCGGGCCTGCGGCCGTCAAAGAACTCCAGCGCTGCTTCGACGCCGGCGCCCGAGGCGTGGGCGAACTGGGCGACAAGGGCAAGGGGTTGTTCTACTGTCGGCCCACCAAGGCGTGGGGCATGCACCTCGACGACCCGCGCATGGACCCGCTGCTCGAAAAGTGCGCCGAGCTGAAGCTGCCCATCAACATCCACGTGGCCGATCCGTATTGGATGTACGAGCCGATGGACGCTCGCAACGACGGGCTGATGAACGCCTACACCTGGCGACTCGATAACCAGCCCGGTATCGTCGGCCACGCCGGCATGATTGACATCCTCGAACGGGCCGTCAAGCGACACCCCAGGACCACGTTCATTGCCTGCCATTTCGCCAACTGCTGCTACGACCTGAGCCGGCTGGGCAGGCTGTTCGACGAGTGTCCGAACCTCTACGCGGACATCTCCGCGCGGTACGCGGAAACGGCCGCCATCCCGCGATTCACCGCGAGGTTCTACGAGAAGTACCAGGATCGGCTCGTCTATGGGACGGACATGGCGTTCAGTCCGGCTCTGTACCGGCTGACGTTCCGTATCCTTGAATCGGCGGATGAGCACTTCTATGACTGGGACCACTTCAGCTACCATTGGCCTTTGCACGGCCTGGCCCTCAGCGACCCGGTGTTGGAGAAGGTCTATCGAACCAACGCACTGAAGATTCTGCACAAGTAGCTCGTGCGCAGAGAGGTAACGGCTTGGGAAGGAATGAGTCTGTGATATCGGTGCGCATGGGGCGGATGTGTCGATACGGGATGGTTGCGGTTCTGTTGGCGATGACGACGCCGGCGCCGGCCGACTGGCCTCGCTTTCGCGGGCCGTCGGGTGACGGTCTGGCGACCCGGCCGGGCAGCGATATGCGACTGGGCCTGCCCGTGCGCTGGAGCGAGGACGAGAACATCGCGTGGAAGACACCCATCCCACACATCGGCTGGTCGAGTCCGGTGGTGCTGAACGGACAGGTCTGGCTGACCAGCGCGACCCCGGAGGGGCACGATTTCTACGCGATCTGCGTCGATGCCGAATCGGGCGCAATTCGTTTCAGCGAGCGGATCTTCCATGCGGACAATCCGGAGCCCTTGGGCAATCCGCTCAATGGTTATGCCTCGCCCACGCCTGTTGTCGAGGCTGGCCGGGTCTACGTGCACTTCGGCAGCTACGGAACGGCATGTCTGGACACGGGCACCTTCAAGATCGTATGGAAGCGGGACGATCTGCCCTGTCGGCACTATCGCGGGCCGGGCTCGTCGCCCATTCTGTTTGAGAATCTGCTCATCCTGACGATGGACGGCGTGGATGTGCAATACCTCGTCGCTCTGGACAAGGCCACCGGCCGGACCGTCTGGAAGACCGATCGCACTGCCGACTGGGACGACCTGGACGCCGACGGTAAACCGAGAGATGAAGGCGACCTGCGCAAGGCCTATTCGACGCCGCTGATCGTCGAGGCTGACGGCGCGACGCAGATGCTCAGCGTGGGAGCCAAGGCGGTCTATGGCTACGAGCCGCGGACCGGCCGCGAGTTATGGAAAGTCCGCACGCCAGCGTTCTCCGGCGCCGCGGCCCCCATCTACCGGGACGGTGTCGCTTATATGATCAGCGGTTTCGGCCAGACCGAGCTGATGGCCATTCGCGTCGACGGCTCAGGCGACGTCACCGACAGCCACGTGCTCTGGAAGACCGCGCGGACGGTGCCGCGAACGCCTTCGCCCGTCCTGATCGACGATCTGCTCTTTACGATCAACGACACGGGGATGGTCATCTGCATGGACGCGGCGACGGGCGAGCAAGTGTGGAAGGACCGTATCCTAGGCGACTACGCCGCCTCGCTGCTCTACGCCGACGGCAATGTCTACTGCTTCAACCAGAGCGGCACATCGACTGTTTTCAAGGCTGCCCGCCGGTTCGAGGTCGTCGCAACCAACATGCTCGACTCCGGCTGCATGGCTTCGCCCGCCGTCGCGGGTAAGGCGCTGCTGCTGCGAACGAAGACCCATCTCTACCGCATCGAATCTTCTCGATAATGCCGACGAAATGCATCACAAGGAGACTGCCAGAATGGGCGGAAGGATGACTGGTGCGGCGATGCTTGCTGTTGTGGGGACAGAAATCCATCGGGACCGGTGATTTCGGTGAGCACCAGCGGGCGCGAGGGTTCTCGGCACGTGCTCTGGTGGTCGAGCTGCACTTCGTTGATCCCACCCGAAGGGACTATCGCCTGACACCGGACAGCCCCGCACGCCGGCTCCAGGACAACGGAGTCCCTGTGGGGGCGCTGCCTTAGGGGGCCGCAGAGTGGCCTGCCGGCGCCACTACGAGGAGAGATCATCCTTTCTCTGTATGTTCGGCTACCGAGCCGGAGAGCAGGTGCTCGTATTTCTCGGCTTCGTCGTCGTACCAGACGGTGATACGGTAGAAGTCGTCGGAGATACCCTTGGCCTCCGAGATGGAGATGATCCGGAAACACTTGAGCTGACTGTTGCAGTACTTGACGACCTTCTTCTTCAGCTCGTCAGCGTCTCCCGAGAACGCCGGTCGGGTGAATTCCTTGAACTGGATCGCCATAGTTGCTCCTTGTATCGGGTGGTTCAGCCGAGACGCGGCGGCCTGCGTCAGCCTGGGTATTGTCACCCGGACTTCAGACCAGTTCAAGGGTAAACGCTGACAGGGCGGGGCCCGAAAGGTCCCGTCCACCGCTGGGAGGCTTGGCGAGCAAGCCGCGATGTTGTGCCAGGAACAGGGAACCGGCACGAGTCGCGGAAATCCGCGACGCATGCCGGTCACCCTGCACCTTTGTACCCTGCGCAGCCGCTTGCTTGTGTATCCTTTCTCCGTCCGTGTCGAAGGCGTTTGCGGGCAGGGTGATGTGGATGCGGTTTCGCAGATTTCTGAAAAAAAAGCAAGAAAAATGGGCTCGTGACAGGCTCCCAGATCTGCCAGAGCGGGCCGGTCAACGACAGATTTGCCGCGCGCACAGTTACTTCGCGCGGGTATCAACCCGCTTCACTATATTAATATTGTGCATCATTGTCAACCGCGGCGGGACAAGCAAGAAAGGGCATAGCGGGCAGCGGGATGGCTCTGGGGCAGGCCGTCTCATGCCGTCATGAGCAGGGGGTCGGTACGCACCACATTGCAAGGGCGCACAGACCCCCCGGTGCTTCCTTTCCCTCCCACGGCCGCATGCCTCGACGTATTCCTTTCACTCGGAAAGAAAGCGTCTGCCGAGGCCGCGTGTGGATGCGTTTTCCTGAAAAAAAGTAAAAAAAAAATTCCCTTGCATAGATAGCATTCACTTCGATGCAAACAAGGCGCCAACCCAATGGATGATTGATGCTGTAAAGCTTTTCACAAAATAGGGTTACGGTTTCGTGCTTGCAGATGGCATCTCGTCGGTCTCCTCGAGCCAGGCTTGACTGAATCTCGCATATTTGATGGTCTTGCCAGGTTCCTGTCCTCGGTCGTTGCGGTGGTAGCTGTACACCACGTGCAGAGTGCCGTCGCGTCCCTGGATGATCGACGGGTAGTGGCTTCGGGTCGCAGCCGGGCCGCGCAGGTCCCGCTCCAGATGTCTGGTGTGGGCCCAGGTCCGGCCCTGGTCATTCGACAGCGAGACCGCGAGGCTGTGCCGGCCGTCCTCGCTATCGTTGTACGCCAGAACCCAATGTCCGTTGGCCAAGGTTACGATGTCTGCGCCGGAGCCGGGGTTAGGTAGTTCGCTGTCGCGAACGGGGCTCCACGTCGCTCCCGCATCGGCCGAGCGGCTGATATGCAGCCGGGCGGGTGCTGGCCCGTTGTCCCGCATATAGGCGACCAGCGTCTTATCAGGCTGGAGTGCGATACTGGGCTGGATGTTTCCCCCGCCGACAAGGGGTTCGCTGAACGCCCAAGTCCGCCCCCCATCGTCAGTTAAGGCCATCAGGGAGAAGCTGAATCCATCGGAATAGAGCGGCACGACGATCCGGCCGGTAGTCAGGACGATCGCCTTGTTCTTCGTCTGCCAGCCCATACGTCGGAAATACGGGTAGCCAAGCGGTTGGTCGATATGCCGGCCGGCATCATCGACGAGAACTCCCTTTCGCACCATATCCTGGCCTCGGGCCTTAGCCAGCAGATCGTCGCTCCAGGCCCTGATCTGTGCGGCTGTCATCTGTTTCTCGCCGGGAGCCGCGTGCACAGTCCGGCTGGCCACGTATTCGGCGTACTCTTTGACCTGCCGCTCGACGGATCGGACAAATCGGTCACCGGGCTGGATGCCTCGCTCGGCGCTATCGCCCGGTTTGACGTGCAAGACGTCCTGCCAGGCCCATTCGGGAGGGCCCTCGTCACGCGTCAAGTCGTTGCTGGTGCGGTACTTGAGCAACGACGTCTCCCACTGGTTGGCGATGACGGTGTACCACATCAGCCACAGGCGGTTCTGCCCGTCCATGAACAGGATCGGGTTGATGTCAGGAAAGCCCGGCGTATCGGCCATGACGAACGGTTCGCTCCACCGGATCGAGCCACGTTTCAGGCGTGCGCCCATGATGGCAACGTCGTCGGCCCAACGTTCACCCGAGCCCTGGAACCACGCCGCCAGCAGGTCGCCGCTGGGCAACTCGACGATCGTCGAGCCGTGCACGTGCTGAGCGACGTAGGGGAAGATCTCCATGGTCACGAGCGGCTCTTCGTTGCCCGTACAAGGCAAAACCGCCAGCAGACATAGTATCGCGGTCAAGGCCCGGTCGGACGTGTTCATCGCTGTCTCCTCTGCGGATGCCTTGAGACTTTACAGTTTCACGATCTCTTCGAGCGTGACGTGGAAAAGCACATCCTGTCCGGCCAGCGGGTGGTTGGCGTCCACGACGACCTCCGTGTCCGAGACCTTGATGACTGTCGCGTTGAGGACCTCAAATTCCTTGCTGGGCAGGCGGATGTGCTGGCCGACTTTGAGAGTAATGCCCTCGGGCAAGTCCTTGCGAGGAATGACCTCGACCCGATCTTCGCGCCGGGGGCCATAGGCTTTGTCCTTCGGCACGATCACAGTCCTGGACTCGCCTGGAGCCATACCGATGATGGCCTTTTCCAGAGCGGGCAGGAGGTCCCCATGGCCGACAATGAACTCAATAGTCCCGCCGTCCGGCGCCATCTCGAATTCGCGACCATCCGTCAGCCGACCTGCACAATATACTCTGACAATATCACCTTCCACGACCCGCGCCATACGATTCTCCTGCCTGGATTCGCACAGCAGCATTCGGAGAAACCATACCATAAGCCATCGCAGACCGCAATGGCTGGCAGGTGTCAGGCATGACGAAGTGCCCCTTCTGTGCCGGATACACCCAGCGGGAGGCGATCAGGTGGTGGTGTTGCGGCGAATTTCTCGACGGTTCCGGCCGGCCTGTGCCCGCGCCGAAGACCAGCAAATGGTATCGCGCCGCGAGCAGTGTGATACCGGCGTTGATATAGGCCTGTGACCGAAGTCGGGGTTACCGCGCTGGTGCCGGCGGTCACGGCTCCACCCATCTGCCATCTGGCGGCTTAGCGCAGCCTGCTCGACGGGATGCGCCATGGGGGACTGTGACGGACCCCTCACTGAGCCTCGATGCGAATCGTGTGGCGGACAGGGACGAAAGCGGCCTCGACGGCCTGCGCCAGCGGCGCACGCGTCTTCTCCGTCAGCGCGACGGTCATATCCATGTCGGCCGCGCCCTCCGGGCCATGGAAGAGCATCTTGATTTGTCTGGTCTCGTAGGCTTGCTTGGCGGCCACCGCCTCATCCACGCGCCGGAAGGCCTCGCTGAAAGGGTTGACTTCGAAATCGGCGGCCAGATTGACGCCCGCTTTCAACTGGGCGGCCGTATAGCTTTTGGAGGCGTCGCCCCAAGTGACGCGGCAGCCCCCGGTGGGGGCGTTCTTCACGACCAGCAGGAAGCGATTGAGATCGTTGTGGAACGGGACCAGCGTCATGCCCGAGCGGATGCTCGCATCGTCGTCAGCCGGACCGCTCGCGCAGAATGGATAACGGCTGCTCTCCACCTCCACACGACCCGGCTCGGCAGAAACGATGCGGTGCCCCTCGGATGCGGAGGCTTGGCCATCCGCCATGTCCAGCGTGATGGTCCCGATTTGGCCATCGAGCCCCATCGCCCGAAGGAAGGCATAGGCCATTACCAGGTGGCCCGCCCACCCCGGGTGGACGCCGTCCTTGCCCGAGATCATGTAGTCCTCGCCGTACCGCCGCTTGGCCTCGAACCCCTGGACCAGCATCGGCAAGAACACGTCGGCGAACGCCACCTGCTCCTGCTCGGCCAATTGGACGTCGATGTTGCGGAACTCGGCGAGACTTCGATTCAGGTCGTCGACCGTCCCTTGAGCCCGCTGAACCCACGCCGGCATCTTGCCGACCGTGCCGGCCGAGCCCTGGATCACCCGCGCCCCGCGTTCCTTGAACAAGCGAATGATCGCCCGCGACGCATCGCGATAGACCTGCCCGTATTCCTCTTTGTAGGGCTGATAGTTGTGGTCGTTCATCGCGTAGCACGTTGTGGCGATCGTCGGATCGAAGCGGAGCACATCGTTGGCCATTCGCGCCAGGAAGCCGGGGGCCTTCTCGCCGCTCCAGCCGAACTGTCGGACGGTGACGTCAAGTTGCGGCACGCAGACCGTCAGATAGGTCTCCATGATCCGCGAATACATCTTCTGCTCGGTGATCGAGTCACCGCAGATGGCCAGCCGGTCGCCCGGTCTGAGCAACAGCCCCTTGACGGGCGGCGCCTTGAGCAGCTTGTAGGCGGCGAAGTAAGGGTCGGCAGGCAACATCTCGTATTCCTGCGCCGGCAGCGGAGAAACCGAGATCACGACAAGGGCCAGCAGTGACATCATGCGCTTTTTCATGTGTGTCACTGTAGTCGATGAAAGCCGCTCGGGCAACTGAAAAACTCGCAATTTGGACAGAAGACCCGTGCGGCCGGGCGAGACTACTCGCTTCTGTACCGTTGGACAGCCGGCAGAGACGACGCAGCAGGAACAGACCACCAGCCCGGCACAGAACAGGGAATACGGAATCCGGAGCGATGCGATCTCTGGCGCTGGCCTCTTCCTTATCGTGGAACCGTGCCGACGAATATGAGCATCGAGCCGATCGATCCGATTGTGTCAGTCCAGGACGACTTCGTCTTTGAACGCAGGAACGACAACCTCCCAGCCGGTCTTTTCATGGAGGTAGGCGCCGAAACTCCTGGCGCTCTCGGATTCGCCATGTACGACAAATATCTTTTTCGGGTGGTTTTTCAGGGAGCTGAGCCACCGCAGCAGTTCCTCTCTGTCGGCGTGCGCGCTCATGCCGTGAATCTGTACGACCCTCGCGTTGACTTGGCGGTTCTCGCCGAGGATGCGGACCTCTTTCTCTCCATCGACGATCCGCCGGCCCAGCGTGCCGATCGCCTGGTAGCCCACGAACATGATTGTGCTTTCCGGCCGCTCGATATTGTTGACGAGGTGGTGCTTGATCCGTCCGCCTGTGCACATGCCGGACCCGGCGATGATGATGACTGTGCCACGGATGTGGTTGATGGCCTTCGATTCCGTCGCCGTCTGTGTGATATGCAGACCCTCAAACGTGAAGGGCGATTGTCCGTTGTTCACGTGTTCCGTCATCTCCTCGTCGAACAGCTCGCTGTGACGCCTGAACACCCTGGTGATCGCACCAGCCATCGGGCTGTCGAGGAAAACCATCAGGTGGGGAATCGCGTTTTCCGCCAGCAGTTCGTTGATGTAGTAGAGGAGATCCTGCGACCGCTCCAGGGCGAAACTGGGGACAACGATGTTGCCGCCGGCGGCCTTCGTGGCGTTGACAACCTCGGCAATCTCGGTCTTGATGTCTCCGTGCGCGCGATGGACGCGGTTGCCGTACGTGGATTCCACGAGCACGTAGTCGGCCTCATCCACCTCCGCCGGATCGCGTACGATTGGCTGATTCGGGCGGCCCACGTCGCCGGAGAACAGCACGCTGCAGGTCTCTCCGTCCTTCCGGATGCAGACGTGGATGATGGCGGAGCCCAGGACGTGACCGGCTTCGCAGAACGTCGCGGTGATGCCGTCGGCGACCTCCACGGGCGTCTTGTACCGCACCTTTCTGAACAGGGGCCCGGTCGCCTCGGCGTCGGCGGTGGTATAGAGCGGAACGACGGGATAGGGCCCTTTGCGTCCCTCACGCTCGTGCCGTTTGCGTTTGAACTCGGCGTCTTCTTCCTGAAGCCGGGCGGAGTCGAGCATGATGATGGGGGCAATCTCGGCGGTGGCGGCAGTACAGTACACCGGTCCGGCGAATCCCTCCTTGACCAGCTTGGGCAGCAGGCCGCAATGGTCCAGATGGGCGTGGGTCAGGAGCACCGCGTCGATGCTGGAGGCGGGGAAGTCAAACGGTTCCCAGTTACGCTCCTTGAACTGCCGTTCCTGATACAGGCCGCAATCGATCAGCAGCCGCGTTCCGTCGATTTCGAGCATGTGGCGGGACCCTGTGACGTTCTGCGCCGCCCCCAGGAAGCGTAGCTTGATCTGCATGGGCTGTATCCCCTGTACACAGTCACGACAAAAGTTAAATGATGACATCTATCCACGTATTTGTCAACGGATTTTGCGTCACGTCGCATTTTGATCGGCGATCGACAGCCGCAGGGGAATGACTCATCCCTGTCCCTGGTGCAGCGATGGACAAGGACCTCATCTGCGGTCAGGATCGGTTGCGCTGGGCGGACTCTCCGAAAACGGAGACGCCGAAGACCTTCGGGCGACGATCCAGCGTGATGACGGTGTGGGGGGCCGCTATACGGATACGGACTCATCGGCCCTGTGCCGACAGCTCTTGCTGTCCTGGGTTGCCACGAGGTGGCCTGTCGACGAGGAGGCACGTCTTCCGGTGCAACGGGATCTCAGATGGTCCAGGACGTTCATGAAGTTGATGTAGGAGTCGTAGGGTGTATCGTATGGGTTGAAGTACTTGTGAACGTCGCCGTCGGCGAAGTACTTGGTGCACATGTAGTAGAAGTGATCGGAGGTCTGGAGTCTCCGCCAATCCCGCAGGAGGTCCGGATCGCCGCTGTCTCGAACCGCCTGCTCCATCCGGTAGAGTTCCGCGATGGCATTCTGCTGCATGGCGTTGCCCAGCCAGGCGGACAGATCGCGCTCGGTGTCGGCCCAACTGACCAGATGGGGCACATCGACGACATCCACTGCCTCGTACGTGTCCGCCACCTCGCCGGGCGTCTTGAAGTTGTTGTCCGGGTGTTTGAGGACCTCCGTCGGCAGGGCACGGAGGAAATCGAAGATGCCCGTATCTTCCCATTGGTGTTCGCCGAAGGTCTCATAGTCAACGAACAGATTGACGACGTATCCATTGCCGTTGACGGCGTTGATCCACTGGGCGAACTTGCCGACATCGAGGGGCCACTCGCTCCAATAGCGGTTGGAGAACCGGAAGGCGATGTCATCACTGAGGCGGTAGTTCTTCAAGAGCAGCTTCAGTCCAGGCGCGTTAGGGGGGCGATAAACATAGTTGGGGCTGCGATAGCCCAGGATATGGTCGGCACCCTCCGCCAGGACGGCCTTGAAGCCCCCGATTCGGGCGACCGCTTCGGCTACCTGGTTGTTGTAGATCAGTTCGGTGTTGCGGAACACCTGCGGCGTCTGGCCGAACAGATCATGGATCAGTTGCCGGTGCGCCACGACCTGGCGGACGAACTCCTCCGGCGAGAACAGAAAGCTCAGGCTGTGGTAGTAAGTTTCGGACAGGAATTCGACGCAGCCGGTGGCCGCCAAGTACTGGAAGCTGGCCAGGACCTCCGGGGCGTACTCGGCAAATTGCTCCAGCACTGTTCCGGTGAGGCTGAAGCTGACCTTGAACTGCCGGCCGTGGCGTTCGATGAGTTCCCGAAGGACCCGATTGGTTGGGAGGTAGCATTTCTGCGCGACCTTGCGACAGATCTCCGCGTTCTTGAAACCGTCGAAATAGTCACCGGTCGTGTCGAAGATCGTGTAATGCCGCAGACGATAGGGTTGGTGAACCTGAAAATAGAAACACACCGAAGCCATGGAAATCTCCCCGCGCCGTTCCCTTACGCGACCCCCAGCGTCTCGTGGTAGATCTCGTTCATCCGGGCAGCGGAATCCTCCCATCGGAACTTCAGTGCCTCGCGATGGCCCTCCGTGCGCAGCGTCTGCTGGAGAGGAGGATACCGCAGCACGGCGATCATCTTGTTGGCCATCTCCTGGACATCCCAGAAGTCCACTTTCAGGGCGTTGCGAAAGGCCTCGGCGATGCCGCTCTGCTTGCTGATCAGAACCGGCACATCGTGCTGCAGTGCCTCGAGCGGTGCGATCCCGAACGGCTCCGAAACGGAGGGCATCACGTAGAGGTCTGCCATCTGGTAGACCTTGCGGACATCATCGCCGCGCAGGAACCGCGTGAACAGAACGCGGCTGCCGATCCCCAGTTGGGCAGCCAGTTCGATGCTGCGGTAAAGCATATCTCCATCCCCGGCCATGATGAATTTGACGTTTTCGATCCTCTCCAGCACTCGTTTGGCCGCATGCAGGAAGTATTCCGGCCCTTTCTGCATGGTGATCCGCCCGAGAAACAGGACGATCTTGTCCGTCTTGGCCGGCCAGGTCTGTCGCGAGGAGGACCATGCCCCGTTGTGATGTTCGACCCCGTTATAGACAACCTCAACCTTTTCTGCCGGGACGCCATAACGGCTGATGATGATGTTCCGCGTGTAGTTGCTGACCGCGATGATCTTGGCCGCCGCATGCATGGCGTGGCGTTCGATGTCGTAGACGTACTGATTGACGTGCTCGCCACTCCGGTCGAACTCCGTGGAATGGACCTGGATCACCAGAGGTTTACCGCTCTGTTGGGCCAGGGCAACACCGGCCGGAAACGTCATCCAGTCGTGCGCATGGATCAGGTCAAACTGCTCCGTCAATCCCACCGCCAGGACCTTCCGGGTGAAACGAGCCACTTCCGCATAGATGTCCGGACCGTAGTTGTCCTGACTGCCTGATTCGATATCCTCGTCGGACAGGCGGGCGTCGGCAAGTTCCCCGGCCGATGCCCCTGCGCCGGCATGGCGCGCCGTGGAGGCATACGGGTTCAAAAATGCCGCGACCGGGCGAAACTGAACGTTCTTGAAACCGGATGCAGCGGCGCCTTGCCCGTAGTATTCCGAGGGCAGGCCGCCGGACAGATGCATCGGCTTGGCCTTCGGAAGCACGAAGATGATCGGCATGCCCAGGCGATCCATCGCCCGGGTCAGACCCAGACATGCCGTGCCTAATCCGCCGCTGATAAACGGCGGAAACTCCCAGCCAAGCATGAGCGTCCTTATCTTCATCGTTCGTTCCTTCCAGGGTAAAGGCCGCCAGCGACGAGAGAAATCTTTGCCTGAGGTTCGCCAATGCTCTCCCGGGCTTTCGCGCGACGGGAATGTCCATTCTCTGGCGTCGCAGCACTTGATCGGGCTCAGCTTATCAGCTATACGTACACGGTCAAGGGGAATGTTCTGTAATTTGTCACGCAACAAGGAATTTCCGCCGGTGAGCGTCGGCGGCGCCGGAGGCAGGACGATTGCCAAGGACCTCGATTCTTCGATCGGTGGCGCCTCCGTGCTCCGCATGTCACACATCACCCGTCGACGTGCGACGGCGGCGCAGTGATGCTTGTCTGCCGCAGCGGGGGGGGGTGACACCATGCGACGGCGCCGGCAGATCACCAGGCAAGGTGCATATCTCGACGCGAGCGCGGGGCAACCTTCAAACCGGCATTCCGCCGGCACAAGAACGCTCTGCGCGTCGGCATACTCGTGACGGTGTGCGGTGGTCGCCGCCGAGATTTCCGAGATTCTCCGGGTCTCTGTGACAGCGAAAGACTGGGAAATCTGGGCTGTCTTTCGTCCTGGCGGGACAGCAGAGAGCACAGCTACGGCCGAGGCGTTGTCTGCTCCGAATCCAAGGTTGTGCTTGTTCTTGTCCGCAGACGCGCTATAATCGCAGATAGACGGTGAACAAACGAGAACCGCGAACCGGACAAACCATGAATCTGGAGGATTGCCGAATGTTTGAGACACTGGACAAACTGATGTTGGCTGGCTTGGGAGCGGTATCCATGACGCGCGAACGCGCCGAGCAGATGTTCGACGAGTACGTCAGCAAAGGAAGGGCCGAGCGCGAAAACCGCAGCGGGTTCGTGAAGGAAGTCATGGACAGCGCCCAGCGGACACGCAGCGAGCTGGAGAAGATGATCTCCAAGCAGGTGCAGGAAACGGTCACGGCGCTGCACCTGGCCACGCAGGATGATGTCCGGCGCATCGAACAGAAGCTCGATCAGTTGCTCTCCAAAGGATAGTGGCCTTGACCGTCTGGCGGCCCCGTTTCAGGAGTCGGCTGCACCGGTTGCGCCGTTACCGGCACATCATGGCCGTGCTGATGAAGTACGGACTCGAAGAGATCGCCGATGCGTTGCGCGCCCGGCTGTGGGTGCGCCTCGGCGAACAAGCGGCGCCGCTGCGTGTCAAACGAGCGGCGGTCGGGCAAAGTCGCCCGCATCGGGTGCGGCTGGCACTGGAGGAACTGGGCCCTACCTTCATCAAATTCGGGCAGTTGCTCAGTACGCGTCCGGACATCGTGCCGGCCGAATACGTTCGTGAGTTCGAGCGGTTGCAGGACCAGGTCAAGCCGGAGCCGTTCAAACGGATCCGCGCCGAGATCGAATACCAGCTCGATGGGAAGCTGGAAGAGATCTTCGCCGGTTTCGTCCCCGAGCCGCTGGCGGCCGGCAGCATCGCCCAGGTCCACCGCGCCATTACGAAAGAAGGCGATTCCGTGGTGGTCAAGGTCCGCCGCCCGGGAATCGTCGAGATCATCCATGCCGAGTGTGATATCCTCGAAGAGCTTACCGCAATTCTCAAGGTTACCCTTTTTGAACACGAGACCGTCGATCCGCGGCAGATGGTCAAGGAGTTCGTCGAGGCTGTGGCCGCCGAGACGAATCTTGCCGACGAGCGGCGGAATCAACTGCGCTTCGCGGCCAATTTCAAAGATGACCCGACGGTCCATATCCCGAAGGTGTACGAGAAGTACTGCACCAACGGCGTGCTCACCATGGAGTACATCGATGGAGTCAAGCCCGCGGATCCCAAGCTGCTGGCCGAGCGGGGAATCGACGGCAAGATTGTGGCCCAGCGCGGCGCCGATTTTGTCCTGCGCCAGATTTTCGAATGGGGTTTCTTCCACACCGATCCACATCCGGGCAACTTCTTCCTGCTGCCGGGCAACGTGTTGGCGCCGATCGACTTCGGACAGGTCGCACGGATGAGCTCACAGTATCGCCGCCTGTTTAACGAGATCATCCTGGCGATTGTCGAGAACGAGAGCTCGCGGGTGATACGCTGTCTGGAGCGGGAGGAAATGACGGATGAGAGGACCGACCTGAACAAGCTGACCGGCGACATGGAGCAATTGATCGATACGTACCGGAATCTGCCTCTGAAAAACATCGCGTTCGGAACGGTGGTAACCCGGACCTTCGATCTGTTTCGCACGAATGCGATTCGCTCGCCTGCGCAGTTCACGCTGATGCTCAAGACGCTGGCTACGGTGGAGTCCTTTGCGCGGTCGCTGGACCCGGATTTCAACATCATGGAGGCGATGAAGCCGTACGCTCGCCGGGCGATGATGCGCGACCTGGAGCCCAAGCGTCTCGTGCGGCAGATGCGTCAGGTCGTCCAGGATGCCAGCGATCTGGCCACGCGGCTGCCCGAAGACGTCAATGTGATCCTGAGCAAGTTCCGCCAGGGCCGGTTTCAGGTCCGGGTCCACCACGAACATCTGGAGAACCTGGCCAAGACGGTCGACAAGGGCTCGAATCGGCTGAGCTTCGCCCTGATCACCGCCGCATTGCTTGTGGCCTCGAGCATGCTTGTGGCCCAACAGGGCACGGTGTTAGGCCTGTTTCGATTGCAGACGATGGGCATCGCCGGGTATATTATCGCGGCGGTCATCGGCATCTGGCTGCTGATTTCCATATCTCGCAGCGGCCGTTTGTGACGGTCGCTTGCCGCGGGCGGCACCGGTTCGAGAATCCGGTCTGGCCGTCGGCTTCTCAGATTCTTCGGTTGGAGCGTATCGAAGTGGAATTGTCGCAGTTGCTGGGCACGGCTTTTGAGTGCCCGTGCGGGAAAACACACCGCCTTCCAGTGCGGAAATACGTTTATGACAGCGCCGCGATGGAACAGCTGCCCGGGATCGTACGCGACTGTGGCGGGGCGATGCTCTCGCCGCGCACCGTGGTGGTGGCCGATACGCGTACGTGGGAGGTTTGCGGCCGGCGGGCTTTCGCGGCGCTGAAACGAATGCGAGTCGACGTGGCGGAGGTCATCGTCGCCGACGGTAAGCACGGCACGCCGACCTGCGACGACGCCACGTTTCAAGACCTGCTCACGCGGCTGCGAGATGCCGGGCCCGGGATGGTGGTGGGCGTCGGCAGTGGGGTGATAAACGATCTGTGTAAATGGACCTCCTTCGAACTGGGGATTCCTTACCTTGTCGTCGCCACGGCACCGTCGATGAACGGATACGCCGCTGCCAACGTTGCGCCAACGGTCGGTGGGGTGAAGGTCCTGATCGAAGCCCGGCCGCCCCGGGCGGTGATCGCGGAGCCGGACGTCATCACGGGTGCGCCGCAGGAGATGATCGCCGCCGGTTTCGGCGACACGATAGCCAAATACCAGAGCAACAGCGACTGGCGGATGAACCACCTGCTGCTCGGCGAGTACTACTGCGATTTCTGCGCCGGCATCGTGGGCAATCTGGAGCCGCTCTACTTATCGCGGCCCGAAGGCATTCGCGAGAGGAATGCGTCGGCCGTGGGAGGACTCTTCGCGGCTCTGTTCTGGAGCGGCGTGGCTATGACACTCGTGGGCACGAGCGCCCCGGCCAGCGGGGGCGAGCATCTGCTCAGTCATACCCTCGACATGATCGCCATGGCCCGTGGGCACCGGCACGATCTGCACGGCCGGCAGGTCGGCGTCGGCACGCTTCTGTCTGCGGCGCTCTATGAGAAGATTCTCGCAGTCGAAGCCCCCGCGCTGCGAGTGTTGCCGCCGCAGGTCGACAAGCATTTCTGGGGAAGCGGCCCGGTAGTCGAGGCGGTCGCCAAACAGTATGAAGCCAAGAAGGCCAGCCTGGATGCCGTTCGGCACTGCTTGACGCAGCAGAGGGGCTGGGATCGGCTCCGCAGCCACCTGGCGGACCTGCCGCGCTCGCCTCAGACCGTTCGCGACTGGCTCCAGCGAGCCGGAGGCGCTACGTCACCGGAGGCCATCGGATGCTCGGCGGAACAGCTGCGAGAGGCAGCGCTGCACATGCATGAGATCCGCAAGCGATTCACTGTGGTCGACCTCGCTTGGATGCTGGGCGTGCTTCCAGACTCACTCGACGAGATCGTGCAAACGTGGCTGTCGAGATGATGCTGTCTACACGCGCGGCGGCGCACCGCTATCTGAAGCCACCCCGAGAGATTCCAGCGCTGCCGTCCGGTCGGCGGCGAATCGAAACAGACCCTGTAACCCCACGCACTTGAACACCCTCATGATGTTGAGGGGCACAGAGCAGAGAATGAGATCCTTATCGGAGGCGCCGAGCTGTCTCTCCAGAACCAACAGTTGGGATAGCATCCCCGAGGTCAGAACCTGGGTCGCCGAAAAGTCGACGATGACGTGCCGGCTCGGCTTTGTTTCCGCCATGCCTGCGGCGATGTCCAGTTCGTTGCCGCAGTGGGATTCCCGAGACAGAACGATCAGGAGAACCTGCTCAGACAGTTGCACGACGGCCATGGTGTGCTCCCTTCATCTGCGTCCACCGCCTCCGCTCTTCTCGGCACCACATCGGGCCAGAGACTTCAGCGTTGCAAGGCCTCCTGCATAAATTATGTAACGACTCTGGCCAAATCCAAATCTGTCGGATGCTGTATTTGGGGAATCGTCTCGAACTCTCGGCAGTGTCGGTGCTGGGATGCGCCCGGCGGAGGTTGTCAAGCAGGGCCGGAACGGTTAGACTCTCCTCGCTATCAGGGTCCCCGGGGACCCTGTGGATGCAGAGGTCATGCTCAGATTCGTTGTCGACGGGCAGTTCGCCTACGTAGGCAGCGCCAACCTTACGGGGGCCGGACTGGGTGCCAAGAGCCCCCATCGGCGGAATCTCGAATCGGGCATCGTAGCCACGGACGCGACGATTGTAAGGCAGGTGATAGAGCAGTTCGACCGGATCTGGCGGGGCGATCACTGTGCGAAATGCGACAGGAAGGAGTTCTGTGACGAATATATCGATATCTTGTCCGGCGGGACGAGGCCGGTGTCCTGAAGCCGCTTGCGCGCGTCCGAAGTGCTATGCTTACCTGGACATCGAAACCACGGGCCTGAACTGGGACAACTGCGATCTGACCGTTGTCGGCGTCGCCAGAGTCAGAGGCACGGAATGCCGAGTCGGGCAGCTCGTGGGCGAGCGCATCGTTGCCGAGGGTGTTCTTTCGTTGCTGCAAGGGGCTGACGAGGTTTACACGTATAACGGAAGCCGCTTCGATCTGCCATTCATCAAGCGCCGGCTGGGCCTGGACCTCCGCACCTGTCTGCGGCACACCGATTTGATGTACGCCTGCTGGCGTCAGAACCTCAAAGGCGGACTTAAGGTGGTGGAGACGCGCCTGGGCATCCACCGACGACTGGCGGACATGAACGGATTCATGGCGGTGCGGCTGTGGTGGGACTACGTCCACAACGCCGATGCGCGGGCCCTGCGTACGCTGCTGGAGTACAATCGAGAGGATGTCGTCAACCTCCACGTCCTGCGGGACAAGCTCGGCGTGGCGTAGCGGGGAGAACGGCACAGCAATGGCTCGCAAACAGATCGATGAACACAGCCTCGGCGTTCTGGAGTTCGACGCCGTGCGGGGAATTCTGGGTTCGTTCGCGGCCAGCGACCTCGGCAGAGACGCCGCCGCAGGGCTGTATCCGTCGGTGGACTTGCGATGGACGCGGATGCGGATGGCCGAAACCTCCGAGCTTCGCGCCGTCCTGGACCGGGGCGAACGGGTCCCCATGGCCGGGCTTCGCGATATCCGGGCCGTTCTCAAGCAGTTCGGCAAGAAGGAGACCGTTTTCGAGCCGGAGCAACTGCTGGAGATTGCCGACACACTGGCCGCCAGCGGACGACTGAGACTCTTCCTGACCAATCTGGACCCATCCCAGAGCCGACATTTGTGTACGATGGGCGAGAAGCTTGGCGATTTCACATCGCTGGTTGAGGAAATCGGCCGCTGCGTCGGCGGCGACAAGCGCGTCCGCGACAATGCCTCCGAGAAGCTCAAGGAAATCCGACGGACCATTGGGCTGTTGAGCGAGAAGATCCACCAGCGGTTCGCGGACATCGTTGCCGCGCCGTCGTTGAGACGGGCCATCGAAAACGACAAGTTTCTCATGCGGCACGGTCGGCCGGTCGTCGCGGTCAAGGCCAACTATCGTCATGCCTTGCGGGGCACCGTGCTCGACCGCTCCAACACCGGAGCGACGCTCTATGTCGAGCCCGATGAACTCGTGGAGATGAGCAATGAACTGGAGGATGCTCTCTTCGAGGAGAAGAAGGAGGTCGGGCGCATCCTTTGGCACCTGACCAAACTCATTCTGGACCAGCAGGAGGCGATTCTGGACAGCGTCCGGATGCTGGCGCTGGTGGACCTGACCTATGCGAAAGCGCGATTCAGCGTCGCATACGACATGACGGCGCCCGAGATCCGCTCCGACAGCGTGTTGCACTTGCGTCAGGCCCGCCATCCGCTGCTGCTTCAGTGGGCCGCCCGGCAGAAGGGCTGTGAAGTCAGGGATCTGACCGACGAAGTCGTGCCCATCGACGTCCGCCTGGGCGACGACTTTGATCTGCTGCTGGTCACCGGCCCCAACACCGGCGGCAAGACCGTTGTGCTCAAGACCATCGGCCTGCTGGCGCTGATGGCGCAGAGCGGGATGCACATTCCGGCCAGAGCCGGGTCAAGTCTCTCGGTCTTCCGACAGGTTTACGCCGACATCGGCGACGAGCAGAGCATCCAGCAGAGCCTGAGCACCTTTTCCGCTCACATGCGTCAGGTCGTCAAGATTCTTACCGGCACCAACGACGGCACGCTTGTGCTGCTGGATGAACTCGGCGCGGGCACCGATCCGATTGAGGGAGCGGTCCTGGCGACGAGCGTGCTGGACGGGCTGCTGAAGAAGGGCGGCAAGGTTGTGGCGACCTCGCACCTGGGCCAGCTCAAGACGTATGCCTACACGACCCCCCGTGCGGAGAATGCCTCGGTGCAGTTCGACAGCCAGACGCTGCGTCCCACATACCGCCTGCTGATCGGTACGCCGGGCAGCAGCAATGCTCTGGTTATCGCCAAGCGGCTGGGAATGCCCAGGGCGGTGCTCGAACGGGCTGAGGCACTGCTCGATCGCGAATCCGACGGCACTTCCGAGTTGATCAACCAGGTCCAGGCTACTCGTGAGGATGCCGAGCGCAAGCGCGCCGAGGCTCAGAGCGTGCTCGATGAGACCCACGAGGCCCGCAACCGCGTGCGCGAGAGACTGAATCGCGTGCGCGAGCAGGAGCGACGGCTTCGCCAGCAGGCGGATCACGAGATCGAACGCTCGATGCGGGCCGTCCGCGAGTTGGTGGCCCGTTTTGCAGCGGAGATGCAGAATGCTCCACAGATCTGGAGTGCCAAGGCCTCCGAGTTGGCTGCGCGGATCGCGGAACTGGCGGCCGGGACGCCGCTGGCCGTCCGACAGGCCCAGTTCATTGAAACGCTCAGACGCGGCGACAGCGTCTTCGTCCTGCCCTTCCGGCGCGAGGGTGTCGTCGATCGCATCCATCGCAACCGCAAAACGCTGGTCGTGTTTGTTGGAAACAAGCAGATCGAGGTCCCGTTTGAGGAGGTGGGCCGGCCGGAGCCCCAGGCGGGCAAGTACTGAGTTCGTCAGTCCATCGCGGCGGCCAGGATGGCGGTCAGTTCATCATCCTGAAGCTCGATGGGATTGCCCTTCATGCTGCTGGCCTTTCGGGCTTGGGCGATGACCGCCGGAAAGGCTGTCTCTGTGAGGCCATAGCGCCGCAGGCCGGGCAGGGCCAGCGCACGGCAGAGGTCTTCCACCCATGCGACCCCGTCCGACGCGCGGGCCGAATCGTCTTCCGTAACGATTTGCGCGATTTCATCGAATCGCGTCAGGGTAGGCGAGCCGCAGGCTCGGTCTCGCAGGGCCTGTACGTTGGCGGCAATAACGTGCGGCAGGAGCCTGCCGCAGATGATCCCGTGAGGTGCACCGATCACGCCTCCCAGCGGTCCGGCGAAGCCATGCACGGCTCCCAGAGCGGCGTTGGCCAGGGCCAGCCCGCTGAACAGCCCGGCCAGTGCCATGTCTTCGCGGGCGGATGCGTCGCTGCCGTCTTCGAATGCGCTGCGCAGGGAACGGGCCGCACGCCTGAGCCCTTCGCGGCAGATCCCGTCCGTCACAGGGTTGGCTTTCTTCGAGACGAAGGCCTCGACCAGTTGGGTTAGCGCATCCAGGCCCGTTCCGGCTGTCAGTTCCGGGGACATCGAGTACGTCAGCACCGGATCGACCAGCGCCACCTGCGGCAGCAGCACCGGGCTTCTCATACTGACTTTGACCCGATGCGGCGCGACCAGGAGCACCGCGTTGCGCGTAACCTCGGCGCCGGTGCCCGCGGTGGTAGGGACGGCGATATACGGGGCCGAGCGGTTCCGCAGAGTCTTTCCGGGGCCGACAACCTCAAGGTAGTCCTCGATAGTCCCCTCGTTGGTGAGCATGGCGGCGACGACCTTGCCCGTATCGATCACGCTGCCTCCGCCAAGCCCAACAACGACATCGGCGTCTGCCTGTCGGGCGGCCGCAACCGCCGCACAGGCGGTCTGAGTCGTCGGTTCACCGGCAACAGCCATGGTTTCCCACGCAAGACCCGCGTCGCCCAGCGAATTGAAGATGCCCTCATGGCGTTTGGGCGTACTGCCTGTCAGGACGAACGGCCGACGGCCCAGAGATAAGACGATCTGTGGCAGATCGGCAGCAACATTCGGGCCAAAGACAATTCTGTTGGCGGTGGCAAATTCGAATCGCATATCGGCCATCTGTCAGACCTTCGCCGCATCCCACCCTTGGTCGTCCGGAAAGACGTTGGTGTACCTAATCCCGGTCCGAGGCTCCGCCATCATGTGCGCAACGGTGTCCCGCCACTTGAGATAATGAGCGGTTTCCTTGTGCCTGGCGGGGTCCTCCGGGGTGCGGTAAACCTCCACGAGGACGAACCGCGTCGGGTCGTCGGTTTGCTGGACAACGTCGAATCGGGCCACACCCAGCTCTCTGACGCTGTTGCGGGCGTTCTCCAGACTGGCGGCGCGAAACGCCTCGACACAGTCCGGCTTCACACGGACATGCACGTGCACGATCACCATAGACCACTCCTTGCAGATCGGTTCGTTTGGCCGGCCAGTGTAGCAGACCGAGGACAACCGGGCAACGGCGATCCGTCCGCACGCGCGGGCTGGACAGCGACGTTGACAGGGCGAGCGATTTCTGCTATGAACCGCACTCCGGCATCCGTAGGAATGCCGCTGAGCACAAGAGCCGGTCAATTGTGGCAAGGGCACGCGCATGATTATTCTGGCGGGGATTGATGAGGCCGGGTTCGGGCCTCTGCTCGGACCGCTGGTGGTTTCGTCGTGTGCGTTCGCCGCGGCGCCCGAGCATGAGGGAGCGGACCTCTGGCAGGTGCTGCGAAAGAGCGTCGGCAAGACGCGCAAGCAGCTTCGCGCCCGCCTGCTGATCGCCGACAGCAAGAAGGCCTACAGGCGGGAGGAGGGTCTGGGGCATTTGGAAAGGACCGTCCTGGCCGCGTTGAGAAGCCTGGAACGGGTCCCGACGAGTCTGAGCGATCTTCTGCGACTCGTGTGCCCGGAATGCCGGCGACGCCTGATGGAGTACCCATGGTATGGCGCGGCCGAATCCCGGCTCCTGCCGTCGGATCGGGCCGACCTGCGTATCGCATCGGGCGTGTTGGCCGACAACATGGCCTCGGCCGGCGTGACGCTCGTGGACCTGTCGAGCTATTGCCTGGACGTCGCCTACTACAATACGCTGATGGATCGGATGAAGAACAAGTCGCAGGTTCTTTTCTTCACGACCACGCGACTGTTGCAGGATCTGATGAAGCGTTTCACCGATCAGGACATCTACGTTCGGATTGACCGGCAGGGGGGGCGCGTCCACTATCGGGAGCATCTGCTGCGCAGCTTCGAGCCGATGGAACTGCGAATCGTCGAGGAGAACGAGCGGAGAAGCGCCTATACGCTGCGCGAACGGGCCCGGTGTGTGCATCTGTGCTTCGAGGTCGAAGCCGATGAGCGGCATCTGCCGGTGTCCCTGGCGTCGATGCTCAGCAAGTACGTCCGGGAAGTGCTGATGGAATGCATGAATACCTATTTTGTATCGCTGAGTCCCGATCTGAAACCCACCGCCGGCTACTGGACCGATGGCTTGCGATTTCTGGAGGATCTGCGCAGGTGCCTGCCTGAGTATCCAATCGACAGGCATCGGTTTGTGCGCTGTCGATAGGTCGGCGCGGTCTTGTGGCCGGGAACATGGCCCGATTGCGGGGCCGGTAGAGCCGGGTCGATTGCTTTGAGGTGTCTATGCTGCGCGAGCGACGGGAACAAACGTGGCTGACGACCGTGTCTCTGGTGATTCTGGCGGCGGTGGCGCTGGCGGCCGCGCTGATCTACACCCGCGCGGTGATGATTCCGTTCGTCGTCGCGCTGTTCATTGTTGCGCTGGTCAGTCCTGTCGAGGATTTCCTGGTCAAGCGGCTCCGGCTGCCCCGCGTCATCGCGATCCTGGTGACGTTGCTCGTTGTGATGGCAGTGACCGTGCTGGTGTTCCTCCTGATTGCGCAGGCGACGACGATCATCGTCTCGACGGCGGGAGAGTACAGTGCCAGCTTCGCCTATATGGCGGACAAGATTCTCGAACCGATCGAGTACCTTTATCGAGAGGAGGCACCGCCTCTGCCGGCGGCGCCGAACGATGGGGGGCCCTCGTCGCCGACGCCGCCCCCTTCGGAACCGGAGCCGCTGGTGCTGTTTCCTATCGTGCAGGACCCCGGCCAGGAAGCGACTCTCGGGACGCGGCGCCAGACGGACGACCTCGTGACAGACGCGAACGGGGTGATTGACCCCAATCAGGTCATTCCCCCGGGCGGCTTGGCCGGCAAGGGACTGCGCATCGATACCAAACGGATTGTCGTGGATATGAGGAACTACATCTTCAATATCGTGACCAATGCGTTTGGAACGATCCTCGGTCTGATCTCCAGCATGTTCTTCGTCATCATCTTCGTGATCTTCCTGCTGATGGGCCGCGATCCTTACAGCCGTCATTCGCCCGTTTACACCGAAGTGGTGCAGAAGATCCGACGCTACGTGGGCATCAAGCTGGTTGTCTCGGCCGTCACGGGTCTGCTCGTCTGGGCGATTCTGACCTTCGTGAGACTGGAACTCGCGGCGGCCTTCGCCATTCTGGCCTTCCTGCTTAACTTCATCCCCTCCATCGGATCGATCATCGCTACCCTGCTGCCTATACCGATCGCGGTGGTGCAGTTCCAGTCTTCTCCCTGGCTGATTGTTCTGGTGGTGATAGGCCCGGGCGCTGTTCAGAATATCCTCGGCAATATCATCGAGCCGAAGCTCCAGGGCGAGGGTCTGAATCTGCATCCGGTGACCGTCATCCTGGCGTTGTCGTTCTGGGGGCTTCTCTGGGGCATCGTGGGCATGTTCCTGGCAGCGCCGATCACGGCGGCTCTGCGAATCTTCCTGATGCAGTATGACACGCTCAAGCCCCTTGGAAGGCTCTTGGCGGGGGATCTCCGCCCGACGGAGAAGCCGAGCGCCTCGTAAACGGTCCGCGTGGATCGAGGGACGGTGGGCGGAACTGGGGTCAGGCCTTCGCCAACTCTTCGTTGAGCAGGCGAATCTGACGCGTCTCTTCCCGCAGGATTTTGTCGATGACCTCTTCGGTCGCCGGATCGCGGGCGAAGTCTTTCAGACCTTGGTAGAAGATGACCACCTCGTTGGCACGGCGGATGGCGTCGCGGAGGATCTGGTGCTTGGTCTCTTTGCCGGTCAGACGGCCCGGTGCATCCTGTTTGGTGCCAAACCAGGTCAGTCCGGCCATCACCTCGGGGTTGCTCAGCACATAGTTGTCTGGATCGAACGTCCCGAACTCCCCGGTCTTCTCCGAGAAGCGTTTTCGCATCCGAGCCCAGATCTTGACATGCTTGGCCTTCCAGTTGGCCAGGCGGTAGTGAATATCTCGAATCTCCGGATCGTTAAAAAGCTGGGCGGTTTTGAGATAGAACCGGGCCCCCTTGTTCTCGATCTGCTCGGCGATCTGCAGGACTTCAAATACGTTGAACTTCGTGTCCATGCGGTGCTTCCCAGGGCGAAAGGAGATCCCCACGCCCCCCGGCACGCCATTACAGCCCGGTCCCTGACAGACTGCTTCGCGCGGTGTTGGGGACGTAGCTTCGACCAGATCCATTATAGGAATTGGACCTGGCAAGTCAAGGCAAAACGGGGTTCCCGGCATGACTGACTCAAAGACGCTGGGTGGGGTCACGCCTGGAAACGCAACGCCGCGGCGGCCCGGATCTTCCCCTGCTTGAGGTCAAGCAGGGTGCGGTTGATCCTCTCGGGTGGGATCTCCTCCACGGTAGGGCGCAGGGGAATATCGGCTGCCAGGGGGAGGAATTCGCGGGCGTCCTGCCGTGTCACATTGGCGACGCTCTTGATTTCCTTCTCGTCCCACAGGTGTCGATCGTAGATCAGCTCGGGCACCGCTGTCACCTTGCGGATCGCGTTGACGACCACGCGTCCGCTCTTGTTCAGGACGGCCAAGGCCTGTCGGACGGTCTCGCCAACCGGGGTGAAGTCGATCGCCCGATCCAGGCGAACCGGAGGTTCGTCCGCCGGCGAACCGGTCCATGCGGCGCCGAGTGTGCGAGCCAGTTCCTTGTGCTCATCGCCTCGGGTGAACACGAACACATCGCTCGTGGGGAATTCGTGCCGGAGCATTTGGATCACGATATGGGCCGAGGCGCCAAACCCGAACAGACCGACGGTCTGGCCGTCGCGGATGTCCGCCAGCCGCATCGCTCGATAGCCGATCACGCCGGCGCACAGCAACGGCGCCGCCTGGGCGTCGGAAAAAACCGAGGGGATAGGGTACGCATAGCCTTCCGGCACAACCATGAACTCGGCGTAACCTCCGTTGGCGTCCTTGCCGGTCCAGCGGGCGTGGTCGCAGAGGTTCTCCCGGCCGGTTCGACAGAACGGGCACGCCCCGCAACTGGAATACAGCCAAGTGACCCCCACGCGGGTTCCGATCTTGTGAATGGCCGTCGCCGGACCGCACTGGATGACCGTTCCGACAACCTGATGCCCCAGGACGCACGGCAGCATGCTCGGCGGCAGCCGACCCTCGATCTCGTCGAGGTCGGTGTGGCACAGGCCGCAAACCGAGACCTTCACCAGGACCTCGTCGTCTTTCGGAACCGGCGTCGGCAATTCCGTCTCGATCAGGGGTGCCTCCTCGATTGGGGCAATGCGGGGAAGCACGATCGCCTTCATGGGCTTGTCTCCCGCCGGAGCTGCTCGGCGAAGACGTCAAAGCTCTCCCGGCCATACAGACAGAACACAACCCGTTCGAGGCCGGTTTGTCCCTTGAGGTAGTCCAACGTGGTCGCCAGCATGATCTCAGCGCACCGTTGGATGGGGAAGCCGAAGATGCCTGTGCTGATGGCGGGGAACGCGATGCTCTTGAGACCATTGTCGTCGGCGACCTTCAGCGCATTCCGGGTTGCGTTGGCGAGCTTCTCGTCCTCGTGGCCCTCTCCCATGCGAGGGCCCACGGCGTGGATCACATGGCGGGCCTTCAGACGACCGCCGGTGGTGATCACCGCGCCGCCGACGAAGGTCCCTCCGATCCGGTCGCATTCGGCCTGGATGGCCGGGCCGCCTTTGCGGGCGATCGCGCCGGCGACGCCACCGCCCAGGATCAGGCGGGCGTTGGCCGCGTTGACGATGGCGTCGGTGTCCATCTCCGTAATATCGCCCTCGATCAGTTCCAGAACCCGGCCTGCTACTTGCACCTTCATGGTCTGGGTCTCCTCGATACGCCGGGGAGCAACGGCTCCTCGGCGCTGCTTAATTATAGTGCTTGACGGTGTTTGCGTCAGGACAATGCCCCATATCGAGGGGGCAGGGCGAGCCGGTCAAGAAAAATTCGAGATGGCGGAATTTTTTGGTTGACACAATGGTCAAACAACCATAGATTGAGATTTGGGTTTGTTTGGAGAATGCGTTATGGAGCCATTGACGGAAAAACAAAGGAAGGTTCTGGAGTTTGTCGCGGCCCGGTTGCAGGAGGACCACCCGCCGAGCCAGCGGGAGATCGCGGGTCATTTCAAGCTGGCCCAGAATGCGGCCTATCAACTCGTGGGCTATCTCAAGAAAAAGGGCTATCTGGTGGATGTGGGGGGGCACCGGGGGCTTCGTCTGTCTCCGGCGTATCTTGCCGAGACGGCGGACGCCGAAGGCCTGCCGATCCTCGGGCGGGTCGCGGCCGGAGAGCCGATCCTGGCCGAGCAGAACATCGAAGGCTACATGACCCTCGAAAAACTCTTCCGGCGTACAAAGGAGACCTTTGCCCTGCGAGTTTCGGGCGACAGCATGGTCGACGAGGGCATCATGGACGGCGATTACGTGATCGTCGAATCCGGCTCGAAGATCGAAAATGGGCAGATCGGCGTCGTGCTGCTCGACGACGAGGCCACCATCAAGAGGGTGTTCGTACAGAAGAACCGGATCGCCCTGAAGCCGGCCAATCGCAAGGCGGGGTATAAGACCCGCTATATCAGGCAATTCGACAAAGATGTTCGTGCGGTCGGCCGGGTCATCGGCTGCATCCGCACGGAAATCAGGTAGGTGCGACGATGGTGTGTCCGGTTTCCATCGGGATTGCGGGTTGGTCTTATGCGGACTGGGAAGGGATCGTATACACCGATTCCCAAGTCGATCAACTGGCCTACGTCAGCGGATTCGTGGATTGCATCGAGATCAACAGCACGTTTTACCGGCCGCCGTTCGCCAAAACGGTTCGATCCTGGCTGGAGCGGACGGCACAGAAGCCGGAGTTCTTCTTCACCGCCAAACTGCACCAGAGTTTCACCCACGAAGGCAAGGTCGATTCGGAGATCGTCAAGCAGTTTCATCGCGGGTTCGAACCGTTCCTGGAGGCGAAGAAACTGAGGCATCTTCTCGTTCAATTCCGGTACGATTTTTCCGACAGCGAGCCCGCTCGGCGGCATCTGGCGGACATCGTCAGCCATTTTAAGGAGACCTTCAGCCTGGCGGTGGAGTTGCGACACGTCTCGTGGGAGAGTCAGGAGGCCCTGGACTTTCTCCAGCGGCTCGGCGTGACGGTGTGCAATCTGGATTACCCGACCTCGAAACAGTCGTTCAAATTGCAACACTGCACGGTCGGCCGGTCGGGCTATTTTCGCATGCACGGCAGGAATGCCGAGAAGTGGTTCAGCAAGGCCGGACGCGATGAAGTCTACAACTATTACTACAACGAGCGCGAGCTGGCCGGGATCAAGCAGCGGCTCGACGAGCTGGGCAAGGCCTTCGAGTCGCTGACGGTGATCGCCAACAATCACTACCGAGGGGCCGAGCTGGCCAATGCCCTCGAACTGAAGGCCCTCGTCACAGGGCAGAAGCAACCTGTACCAGAGGGACTTCTCAAGACGTATCCAAACCTGGCCAGGATCGCCATCGGTCGATAACCATTTCTGTGCCGTGTCGTTGGGATGGGCGGGGAAGGTATGCGCATAGCGGCGCTGACATGCCGGAGTTTCTACAGCCTTTTGAGGGGGGCCGTTTCGGTTGAGCGATGGGTCGCCAGGGCGGCGGAATGCGGCTACGGGGCGGTGGCCCTGGCCGATGTCAATTCACTCTCAGGCGCCGTCGATCTTTGGAAGGCCGCAGAGGGCACCAGTGTTCGGCCGATCCTCGGCGTCGAGATCCTGACCGAGACCCAGAGGGCGATTCTGCTGGCAGAAAGTCGCAGCGGCTATGAGAATCTTTGTCGGATCACCACCGCCAGGAATCTCGATCCTGGTTTCGATCTTGTCGAACAGTTGAAACGCGATTGCAGCGGGGTGATCTGTCTGTGCAACATGCCGACGCTTCTGAACGAATTGAAGCAAGTCCTGGGCAAAGGGTATTTGTTTTTCGGCTGCGGCAATGCGGAAGAGGCGGCGCGTGCGTGCGCGGTCGGGTTCGAACCTGTGGCCTGGCGACATGCCAACGGGTTGCAGGAGGGCGATGTCGAAATTCTCAAGGTTCTGAATCGTATCCGCACAATGAGCGGGGTCGGGGCCGGTCCAGATGACCCTTGCGGTTTGAACACGATGATTCCGGCCCGGGAAGTGGAAGAGGAGTTCCGCAAGGTCCCGAGAGCCCTCCTCCATGCCGACGAGATGGTCCCGCGCTGCGATTTCCAGTTGCTGACGGGCAAACCGATTCTGCCCAAGGTCCGGCTGGCCGCCGGGGAGACCGCCGACAGGGAATTGGCCAGGCTGTGCCATCGGGGACTGGCGAGGAAGTACAACCCTGTAAGTGAGGAAATCCTTCGGCGGCTGGAATACGAACTGACGACGGTCCGGCAGAATGGGTTCAGTGATTACTTCCTCGTGGTCCACGAGATCGTCCACTTCGCCCGGCAGAACCGGATTCCGGTGGAGGTACGCGGCTCGGCGGCCGGAGCCCTGATTTCCTACGTGCTGGGTTTCACGCGGGTCTGTCCGGTCGAAAACCATCTGTACTTCGAGCGTTTCATGAATCCCGGGCGGACGGATTGTCCCGATATCGACATCGATCTGTGCTGGCGCAGACGGGACGAGGTCATCCGTTTCTGTTATGAGCGTTGGGGCTTCGAAAACGTCGCGATGGTCTGCAATGTCAATCGATACCGGCTTCGCAGCGCGATCCGAGACGCCGGCAGGGCCCTGGGGCTGGCGCCTGTCCAGATCAACCAGTTGTCCCGAGGCGGAAAGATCAAAGAGACCTCAGCGGTTTACCGGTTGGCGAAGAGCCTGGTCGGCATCCCTCGTCACCTCGGTGTTCATTGCGGCGGGATCGTCGTGACTCCGTCCCCGGTAAGCCATATCGCTCCGCTGGAGCGGGCGGCCAAGGGGATCATCATCACACAGTATGATAAAGACGCCGCCGAAGCCATCGGTCTGGTCAAGATCGACCTTCTGGGCAACCGGGCCTTGTCCACGGTCAGCGGCGCCATCCAGATCATCGATCGTAACCAGGGCAACAGACGCGATTGGGATTTCGATCCGAATGACGAGAAGACCTCGCAGATGCTCAGCGCCGGCGACAGCCTGGGCGTGTTTCAAAGCGAATCGCCCGGTATGAGGCAGTTGCTTCGTGGTCTGAAGGTCAGGAGCAAGAAAGACCTGGCGATAGCCCTGTCCCTGATTCGGCCGGGACCGGCTTCGGGCGGAATGAAGGCCGCGTTCATCGAGAGGCACGTCCACGGAAAGCCCTTTGCATACCTCCACCCGAAGCTGAAACAGTTGCTGGGCGACACCTATGGCGTGATGCTCTATCAGGAGGACGTCATGCGGATCGCGGTGGAGGTGGCCGGTTATACGGTCGCCGACGCGGACCGGTTTCGCTCCGAGGTCTCCAAGAAGGTTTCACCTGCCCGTTTGCAGGCACAATACGTCGATTTCGTCCGGTCGAAAGCAGAGCAGGCGGGGACCGACCGCCGGAGCGCCGAAGCGATCTGGGATGAGATTCTGCGTTTCGCGGCGTATTCCTACTGCAAAGCCCATGCGACGGTCTATGCCAACATCGCATGGGAAACCGCATACCTCAAGGCCCATTACCCGGCTCAGTTCTATTGCTCCCTTTTCAACAACCACCACGGGATGTACCCATTGCGGGTCTATGTCTGGGATGCCAGGCGGCGGGGCGTCCCGATCCTGCCCGTCCACGTCAATCACAGCGAGATCGAATGGAGCGTGCAGGGCAGGGCGATTCGAGCGGGGTTCTGTATTGTCAAGGGACTGAATCATAGCACCGCGAAGGAGATCGTCCGCCAGCGGCAGATTCGCGCGTTCGAGCACCTCGACGACCTGAGGCAACGCGTCGCATTTCGCAGGCCGCAGTTGCAGAATCTGATTCACGTCGGCGCCTGCGACGGCTTGGGACCCACCCGTCCGGCAATGCTCAATCGATTGCATCTGGCTCTGCCCGAGCCGGACCAACCGATGCTGTTCGATCTCCATCCGGACCACTGTGCAGGGCGTTTGCCCGACTACGATCGAATCGCAAGACTGAAGGCGGAGCTGGACGTTACGGGCATCTCCTTTGGTCTGCACCCGGCGACATTGCTGCCGAGCGGATATGTTCCGGCGGTCCAACTGCACCGCCTCGTCGGAAAGAGGACGACGGTTGCCGGTTTCGTGGCGACTGCACGACGCGCCAGGACCAGTGACGGCCGGGTGATGGGCTTTGTCACGCTGGAGGATTCCACCGGTCTGGCCGAGGTCAGCTTTTTCCCCGACCAGATCGGATTGTATCGAAGCATTTGCTCCTACGGCGGGCCGGTGTGGGTCCGGGGCCGGGTAACCGAGCACTTGGCCTCGATTGCACTCGAATGCGCCGCGTGCGGCAGAGTAGCATAGACTGTCGCTCACAAAGTCGCGCGTTGTTAGCCTGACGTTTGCGTGGTAGAATCATCGGTGTTGCGTCTGAGGCTTCCCGCCGACTGCACGGTGACGAGGTTCTTGCGGACGCGCGTGTTACCGATTCGGATCAACTCTGACAAGGGGGATTCATCATGGAACGACGCACGTTTCTCAAAACTGTCGGGACTGTAGCAGGAAGCTATGCATTGGGGTCTGGACCGCTCTTGCGGGCTCAAGCAGCCGGCTTGGTCCGCGAGCATCTCGGCCTGCCGCAAAGAGTGCTGGGCAGAACGGGCGCAAGGGTTTCGGTGGTGGGATTCCCCGGCCTGGCCCTGGCCAATTACGATCAGGCGCAGGGTACCGCCGGACTGCACAGGGCCTTCGATCAGGGCATCAACTACTTCGACGTCGCTCCAGCCTATGGGAAAGACGGCGACGCCGAGATCAAGATGGGCATCGGCTTGCAGGGCATCGACCGCAGCCGCATTTTCCTGGCCTGCAAGACCAAGATGCGGGACAAAGACGGCGCACGCATGGAACTGGAACGCTCGCTCAAGAGGCTCAAGACGGACTATTTTGACCTGTACCAGATGCATGCGATCTTCACGGAAGACGAGGTCAAGCAGGCCTTGGGGCCGAACGGAGCCCTCGAAACGTTCCTCAAAGCCAGAGACGAGGGCAAGATCCGCCACTTCGGCTTTTCGGCTCACACTACGGCCGGCGCCGTGGCCGCTCTGAACGGCTTTGCCTTTGACTGCGTGATGTTTCCTCTGAGCTTTGTTGACTACTTCGACTCGGGTTTCGGCAAAGCGGTAATCGAGTCGGCCACGGAGAAGGGAGCGGCGGTCGTGGCTATCAAGGCGCTGTCCAAAGGATCGTGGCCGCAAGGAGTTGAGCGAACCAGAAGATGGTGGTACCGCACGACGGAGGAGCAGAAGGAAACGGACCTGGCGGTGCATTTCACCCTTTCACTGCCTGGCGTCGTTGCGGCGATCCCACCTTCATGGCTCGATCTGGTCGACAAGGCCATAGAAGCGGGACGTTCGCTTCGCCCCATTACCGAGACGGAGACGCTGGAACTGCGACGGATAGCCGGGGACTGCCAGCCGCTGTTTCGCGAGGAGCCGCGGCAGGTTGCGGCGGATTGTCCCAGAGACCATCATATCGATCCCGATTGTCCGCACCACCCTGGCGCTGCCACGCCGGTCGGATAGGGACTCATGCACAGAAAATCTCCGGGCAGCTTTGTAGATCTGGGCCGGACCTCGCCTTGCGGTTCGGCTCAGGCTCTTTTCTGTTGCCCCATCAGTGCCGCTGCGAGCGGGACGCACGGAGCGGCTACGAGTTTGCCTGCCATGCATGATAATGGACTTCAGAGATCGGCATCGGCACGTGGAATTCCCCCCCCCGTGGTACGCCGACGGAGCCCCCTGCAAATTACGTATGTTCCACAATAGACAACGGCTTCACGCAGGCTATGATAGCCACAACCTTGTGGGAAACGGATAGCCGCAAGGCTCGATCGGTGACGAATGGTTCGCTGCGGCGGCAATCGGGCATCCGATCGAAAAGTGTCGTTGGAACGGAAGACGCAGTCACGGAGGAACGAAAGTGAAGATGGCAACGGAGGCCATTTTGGTGTCAGGGGGTGCGCGTCTGCCCCTGAGAGCCGATCCGGTCCTGCCACTCTGGCGGGAGCAGGCCGTCGAAGAGGTTCCTCTGCAGTGTCTCCACAAGCCGATCGCCCCGGTTTCAATCTGCGTGCGCCGTTGGCTCGCGCCCGCCCACGCAGCGCTTGCTCAACGCGTTTGAGCCGTGATGTTTGTAGGTTCGTCATCCGCAGGAGTGATGACATTGAGGGAAACGACATTGGAATAGGGGACTTGTTGAATAAGGAATCTGTTGCCAGGATGTGACGTGGCGAAATCGTGCTGCGGCCCGCCATGAGGAGGACACCCTGTTGGACGGCGGCACGTAGTGAATGAGCTGGCACAATATGTGGAGACGCCGGTTCGGAATGGCCGGACGGTCTCCGGGCGGTTCAGGCGTGCGCCGGGATGGGTCGATCACGGCCTTGACGCAAGGGTGTGGGTGGTGTCCCGTCCGGCGGCCATTCGGAGGGCTCTTCCGTGGAGAAGGGCAAGAAAGGAGGATCTGATGTTGTTCAGTCAAAGGATGCTCGGCACTGCTCTGGTTCTTCTCATGGTGGCTGGCCAGAGCGTGACAGTCGCACTGACACCGGAAGAAGGCGCGAACCTGATCGCCCGGCGCTTGGAGCAGGAGCAGATAAAGGATGGCCCTGATGCGGGGTTATGGCCGCAGGAGGTGCCGTTCCTGGGGCCGATCACGGCGGCGATGGCCTCTGCGTATGAATGGCTGGGAAATCCGGCGTTCCGTGCTTCGGCCGATCTGGCCGGGACCTGGATTCTCGATACGGCCATCGCCCAAGGCAACCTGTTTGGCGACGAAGCGTACGCGTTCATGCGGCTGAGCGAAGTGGCCGACGATCCGAGCCACAATATCTGGCAGAATGCACTGGTCGATTTCTTTCTCAGCCCTCGCAAACATCATAACGAGGAGAGCACGCAAGAGTATCTCCAGGCGTTCAACACCGCAGAATCCTCCACGGCCGTGTTCTATCTTGCCCACTACCTGCTGGCAGCTGATTATGTGCAGGACCAGGACGCGGATGTGTATCGCCAAGCTCTGATCCAACACCTGTATCGGGTCGATGACAATGCAGGATTCCCCATGATGGCCCTCGGCGCCGCGACCTGGGCACTGATCCTGACCGATACGCCGGCGGATATCCCCATCTCTGTGTATGGAGCAGTAACGAATCCGTATTGGGAAGGAGTCACGGTGGGGGATCTGCCCGATCTGCTTGCCGCTCACCAGGTCCCGGAGGGCGAACCGTTTGCCGGGAGCTTCTACTGGAGGTTCGATCACACGGACGGCGGAACCGGAGGAGTGACCGCCGGATACACCGAAGATGCAATATTCGGAACACTGGGTCTGGTTGCCGCGGCATCGAAAAGTGTTGGCGGGGTCGGTGAAGAGACAGACCAGGCCATCAGGACGGCCCGCGACGCGCTGTTGAGCGGAATCGACGAGGAAGGTCGCGTCCACGAGCATCTGGCACAGCAGGGCTTGGTGTACAACGTGTTTGCCGGGGAGATGTTGGAGGTTCTCTGGAGTGTTGAGCAATACCTGAATCGGGACGTTGTTGTCGAGGCGGAGCAGGGCGCGACCACGGAGTGAGACTGCTGTGCGAGCGGATGGAAGGGAAGGTCAGGGCCGTGTGTGTAAGTGGAGTCGCTAACCGCGTGCGGTGGAAGACGGGACGATGAGAACACGTGCGGCAATGTTGTTCGGTATGCTCAGCATCCTGTTGTCGCGACCGGCCGTGGCGGTCTGCGATGTAGAGACGCTGCAGGCGGTGAAAGCTGTAACGGATCGGCTCGTGCGCGCCCAGTTGGCGAGTGGGCCACTGGAAGGAGCGTGGCCCGATGAACAGGCATACACCGGCGCGATTGTGGCTGGTCTGGTGGACGGGTATAGAATGACGTCGGACGAGGGCGCGTGGGTAGCTGCCTTGGTGGGAGGCAACTTCATCCTGCGTGCGGCGGGCGGCAACTACTACGGCGACGAGGCATATGCATTGATGTGTCTCAGTCTGGAATCCGAAGAAGAGGATGCGGCCGGCATGTGGCGGTTCGCGCTCGAGGAGTTCTACGAAAGTCTGTCTCGCCGAGGTACCCAAGGTTATATCTCGCAGTTCGAGCAGGCTGATCCGTCGGTGGCGGTGTTTTATCTGGCCCACCATACGGTCGCGGCGTTCTATGTGAACGCCACCGACCGCCTGTTGTGGCGACAGGCGTTGATCGACAACTTGGTAAGGGTCGAAGACGACTCGGCCGAGGCTCCGGTGATGGCGCTGGGTATCGCGACCTGGGCGTTGGCCAGCACCGGGACGCTGGGGGATTCTCCGCTGGATCCTGATGCGCAGGAGACGTCTTACTGGTATGCACGGACGTTGGACGATCTGCCGGAGTTGTTGCTGACCCACAGAATCCCGGAGGGCGAACTGGCCGGGAGCTTCTACTGGCGCTTCGATCACCGCAGCACCATCGTCGGAGGACCGCCGGGAGGGTATACCGAGGAGCTGGTATCCAGCGCCTTGGGACTGGCGGCCGCCACCGATCTCGAAGACGACTCCGAGAGGCAGTCAGCGGTCCGCCAGATCGGGGAACTCCTTGTTCGAAGTGTTGATGACGAAGGGATAATCCGGCAGCACCTGACCCTCGGTGGGGAAGCTTACTACGCGGAAGCGGCGGGTGTGTTGCGGGCCTTAGCTTGTCTGGCGACTCTGCCGGATCCGGTTGCGGAGTCGACGGATTAGGTTGATTGTGTGAATCATGCTCTTGATTCTGCGGGGATAATGGCCCAAGCGTCTCCGGTAGGGCAGAGCGTTTGAGTTCTCACGCTCATGATTTCGACGCATACAGGAAAGGAGGCCGTATATGGCCGCGAAAGAGAAAAGGAGGCAACGGATGAAGTGGAAGAGTGCGCTGCTGGCTGTCTTGGTTGTCGGCGTAGTCCTCAGCTTCGTGGAACCGTCGGTCTTTGCCGCATCGAAGGATGGAGAGAAGTCGTCTGCGAAGCAAGCGACTCTGTTTGATCCTTTCGCGATGCAAACGGTTGCGCTGGCAAGCAGCAACGGCACTGCTGTTGTCCCGGCGGAGCTCAAGCTGACGCGGCGGCCCATCCGGATTCCGTTCCGCCCAGGGCTGCGAAGTGCCTTCAGGCCGGTGTGGTAGAGGACGTTGAATCAGGGTGAAAGGCGGCTCTGACGGTCGGCCGGAAACCCTGTGGTCAACTTGTCCAGCGGATCTTTCCGGAAGACGCGGTGGAGTTGCGGGTTTGTGCCGCGTCGCCGGAGTGAGTAGAGTTTGTGCGCCCATCCAAGGCGAGTCACGCATGGCGGGCTCATTAGCCCGGCAGGTGAGAATGTAGCTGTAAAGAGCAGTCTTTGCTGCCAAGGAACTTCGTTGAGTGGCTCGGTCGGACGGCGTTATTGCCTGTGGCGTCGTCGACCGCGGGGAGTGGTGCCTTGCTGCAGTAGACCTGGAGCAGGCCCTGATGTGATGCATTTTCGGTACCGCCGCCGAGGTGGGCGCACAACGCTGCTGCTTGTGTGCGTGCGCCACTGACGCGGTCGGTCCGTCAGGCATGCGTCACGGGGTCAGGGTACCCTGCTCAGGAATGCTGGCAGTATGTCTCGACATCGACCGCCCCCGGGATCCAAGTGCTTCGGGCCCTGATGAACCAGCGTTCATCTGCCGACGGTAGCTGCGGACGAGACGAGCAGCAAGAGGAGTGGAGGTTGATGCGATGATCATGACGAGAAGAACCATCGCCGAATGGGTTCCGTGGTGCGCGCTTCTGATCGGGTCGGCTCAGTGTCTTTCCGGCTGCGGGGATCGCATTCAGTTGCCTTCCGCTGAGAAACTGGCGGCATTCGAGAATGCCGGACCGAGTGGTCCTGTGGTGGACATGACAAAGGTCGTGGAGGCCAGCCTGCCGAAGGGACCCTACCGAGTCCACGTCAGCGATGTGCTGGAACTGCAACTGCCGGCCTTGTTGTATCCGGATATACCGGCCGCGCAGCCGGCGGGCGTCGGAAGAAATGCCCACGTGTCTCGGGTCAACGACGCCGGCGCCATCACGCTTCCGGACGGACGCCAGATTGTGGTTGCGGGGAAGACGCTGGCCCAGATCGAAGCCGACGTGGTCGATGCCTATTATCCCCAGTTGGTCAAGACGAGGCCTCCGGTGTATGCGCAGGTCATCGAGTACGCGACATCCCGTGTACGCATCATGGGAGCCGTTACGAACCCGGGTCTCTACGAGCTGCGACACGACCAGATGTCCCTGGTGAAGCTGCTGATGGAGGCCGGAGGGATCATCGGAGAGGGGGCGGCGGTGATCAGGGTTACACACCACCAGGGTTCTGACGTGCGCCCCTCCATGGACTTGGGTCCCGCGGCGTTTGCTCCGGCTGGTCCAGCATTGTCCTCAGGCCCCCGGCGTCCGGTTCCTGTTGTCTATCTGTGTTTCGAACCCGAAGGGCCGCTGGAGACGACCGGATGGCTATCGGTCCGGCAGGACGGCGCGACGGCTTATCGCGAATGGCTGGACATCGGCAGCAGCCACCAGCGATGGGCGGCTTTGGGCAAGATAGATGCGGCGGTGGGTATCCGGGGGCTGGCCGCGACCGACGTGAAACTCGCCGGTTTGGCGCGCCTGCTGACAGCTCGACCACGCAGCACTCAGGTTCACTTGGCGGCCTACGGGACGCCGCGAGACTGGAGACGCAGCGATGGGGATGTCTTCATCACGTCGCTGGACGCCGGCACGAGCGAAGACGTCCCCGCCGTGGCGGATTCCCTTGGTGCCCCATCGCCGGCCGCAGAAGCGTCTGCCGATTCGGAGACCACGGTCGTCTTACCTGTGAAAGGAATGAATATTCCCTTCGCCGACGTGGTTCTGCGAGAGGGAGATTCCGTCGTGGTCGAGCGGCTCACCCTTCAGACGATCTCGGTCCTGGGGCTGGTGACCAATCCCGGCAGTTTCCCATATCCCCCGGGCGTCACGTATAACCTGGCCGAAGCGCTGGCGCTGGCCGGCGGATTGGATCTCGTCGCCCAGCCGCGCTACGTGAGCGTATACCGGCCCAAGGCCGATGGCACGGTGGCCAGCGCCACCTTCCAGTTCGCCAAGAAGCGGCGGCAGGAGCAGCTTACGGAAGCCCTGACGGTTAAAGTCAAACCGGGGGACATCATCTCCGTGGAACACACGCCGCGAACGAGGACCAACGTATTCTTCGATCGGATCGTTCGGATCAGCCTCGGGTGGTACTTCAATCCTGACCAGTTCTGGAACGACAATGATTGACCGAAATGACATAGCCCCCTTGAGGGATCGTCCCAGGGACCTGGTGGCGGGACGGTTGGAGAGTTCGTTGCCGGTCTGGCCCGGACCGCACCTTCCGCGAGCCATGACGGCGGCCTCTGACGGTTTGCCGAAGATGCTGTGGCGCAGCCGCTGGATCATGCTGATCTGTGCGGCCCTTGCGCTCGCCGGCGGGTTTGCCTACATCCAGAAATCGACCCCCATCTACACCAGCACTTCCAAGCTCTACGTCCAGCAGAAAGAGGTCGCTTCTCTCGCGATCGACCCCGGGATGATGCCGCGCTACAACCTCTACACACAGGCCGAGGTCATCAAGTCGTCCTCGGTTCTGAGCGAGGCGGCCAAGAGCTGGCAGAATCGTGCGATGCGGACCTTTGCGGGCAGCGTCAACCCGGTGACCTATCTCCAGAAGAACATCCGCGTGACGGTGGGCAAGAACGACGACGTCATCACCGTGGCCATCGACTCGCCGTACCCCGTGGAGGCGGCAGAGATTGTCAACGAGGTCGTCAACGCCTACAAAACCTATCGCGACAGGAACCGACGCACCAGTTCCGCCGACCTGGCTCTGGCGTGGGAAACCAGGCTGGTTGCTCTGCGTGCCGAGCGGGATCAGAAGTTCCTTGCCTTGACGGAATTCACCGCCAACAACACGGCGCTGGCTCTGGATGCGGAGCAAGCGACCGGAGCGGTGTCACGATATCAAACGCTGGCGACCCTTCACGATGAGGCGCAAAACCGTGTCAGAGAAGCTCAGCTCTACAAGGAACGAATGGAGGTGTTGGCGAAGGACCCCGCCGTGCTGCAGCAGACGCTCAGCGCCGGGGCCGGGCCCTCCGGCCTGACACTCAACGAGCGGGCCCAACTCGAAGCGCGATTGTTCGAGCGGCGACTGGAACGAACGGACCTCATCAAGCAGAAGGAGTTGACCGACAGCCATCCCAAGGTCGCCAGTCTCGACGACGAGATTCGTCAGATCGAGGCCCGCCTGGCCGAGTTGGATGCGCGGACCGTCACGGCCGTTCTTGCGGACGCCGCACTGCGCTGGGAGGAGGCCAAAAAGAATGAGGAGTATTGGGCGGCCGCCTTGAAGGAGGAAGAAGAGCGTGTTCTCTCGCAGAGTACGGCACGGGCCGAACTGCGGCGTCTGGAGCAGGACTATGAAACGGTGAAGGCCGAGTGTCAGGCGCTGAGCGACCGGCTCAATGATGTCGATCTCAAGACCGATTTCGACGTCCAGGAGATCCGCGTCCTGGAGGTGGCGTTTCCCCCGACCAAGCCGTCCCGCCCCCAGCGGTCACGGATCCTGTCCATCGCTTTGATTGTGGGGCTGCTGTGGGGCGGCGGAATCGCCGTGCTGCGGGATGTGCTGGATCAGACACTGCGGTCCGCCGACGAAATCTCGATGTGTCTGGGTCTTCCCGTTCTGGGGGTGGTGCCGGCCATGTCACGACGCCAGAGCATCCAGATGCGTGGCCGGCGTGTCCAAATGGAGCCGGAATCATCCGAAGCGGAGGCGTTCCGTACCATTCGTACGGCGGTCTTCTTCGGGGCTCCCAAGGACGGCGGGGCCACCATGCTCATCACATCTCCGGCCGCCGGAGACGGCAAGTCGACCCTGGTCAGTAACCTTGCGATCGCCATGGCGCAGGCGGGGCAGCGAACTATTCTGCTCGATGCGGACTTCCGCAAACCAATGCAGAATACGATTTTCGGAGTCCCGCATGATGCGCAGGGGCTGAGTGATGTGCTTGCGGGAAAAATCAAACTCAGCGCGGCGGTTCGCACGGTCGGCGTGGAGAATCTCAATCTCCTGCCGGGCGGCCCGAATGTCACGAATCCGGCGGAGTTGCTCAACAGCCCGCAGTTCGCCAAGGTCCTGGCGCGTTTGGCCCAGGCATACGATCGAGTCATTGTCGACGCCCCGCCTGTCACCATCGTCACGGACGCGCAGATTCTCGGTGCTCTGTGCCAGGTTACGATTCTGGTCGTGCGTGCGGCCAAGTCGACCAAACACACGAGCCGACGTGCGATCGAGTCGCTCCGGAGCACGGGATCGCATCTGCTGGGTGTGGTGGTCAATGACGTGCGTCGCAAGGGCAGTCGTTACGGCTACTACGGGGGCTATGGCAGCTACTACGGCTCCGGCCGCAACGGGGGCAAGGCAGCGCGCAGTCGAGGAATCGACGGCAACAAGCTTCAGGCCGGCACGCCCGTCGCGGTGCTCACGAAGGGAGGTCAGTGACGTGAGAAAGACCGGTCAGGCGTATCCGCCCGTCGTGGCGGGCATCGATGCGATCCGGCCGGGTCCGCCGGCACCGGCTCCGGCACACCCGCCACGGAGGCGGACGGGAGGCTGGCACGCACCGACACGGTGGCCAAACAGGAGGTTCTGCGATGTATCCAACTGAGGTCATGGGGGAGTCGGGCGAACACGCCGAGCGGTTTGACCGCCTCATCGAAGGGCTGGTCATTGGACTGCTGGCATTCATGCCCCTGGCCTTCGGCGCCGTGGAAGCCTGGAGCGAGGAGATCGTGATTGCCCTCGCGGCCGCAATATCGATCTGCTTTGTGCTCAAGAAGCTTGTTGTGCGGGCGACCCCCGTGACCTGGAGTTGGGTGTACGTACCGGTCCTGGTGTTCATTCTGGTTGTGATCGTCCAGTTGATTCCCTTGCCGGCGTCGGTTGTTCGAATGGTCTCGCCCCACACCGCTTCGCTCAAGACCGAACTGCTGGGTGATCTGCCGAATTCCTCCCGCGTGCTTTCTCGCTTGACCTTTACCTTCTACGCATACGCGACCCGGCACGACCTTCGGATCGTTCTTGCCGTCGTTGCGGTGTTTGTGGTTGTTCTGAACGTTTATCGGCATCCGGAACAGATCAAGAGGCTGCTGATGGCCATCGTGACAATCGGTGGAGCATTCGCTCTGCTGTCGTTGGCCCAGACGGTCCTGGGCAGTCACAAGATCTACTGGCTCGTTCCGCTGCCCGAGAAGAATATCGCCCGCTCGGGGCCGTTCGTTAATCACAGCCACTACGGGCAGTTCATGAATCTGTCCATCGGTGCGGCTCTGGCCCTGGTCTTTGTCCAGCTGAAAGAGGCCTTTGGGCGAAGCGAGACCTCACCCGGCAGGGTAGCCGATTACCTGGGGTCCTCCGATGCGCGGGGGATTTGGGCTCTGGTGGGCATGATGATGCTGGCCACCTGCACGATCTTCCTGTCCATGACGCGCGGGGGAATGATCAGCACCCTGGCGGCGGCGACCTTAACGGCGGTTGCGTTGAGTTTCAACAGAACCCTGCGGGATTCCGGCTGGATCATCGCGTTTCTGGCGCTGGGCGCCTTCGTTTGCGTGCTGTACCTGGGCTTCGATGCTGTCTATGACCGCCTGGGGACCCTGAGCCATCTCGAATATGCCCAGGGCAACCGCCTGCAAATCCTCAAGGATGTCGCCGTCGCCTGGACGAGGTTTCCGGTGCTGGGCACGGGCCTGGGGACACATGAGTATGTATATCCGATGTTCGATCGCTCGGAGATTCCGCTGCTGGCGGCTCATGCGGAGAACGAATACGCCCAGGCGGCAGAGGAGACGGGGCTCCTGGGCCTGTCCGCGTTGCTCGTTTTCGGCGGCATGGTCGCCTTCCACTACCGGCGCGCCGTGCGTTGTTCCGGAATCCCGATCTGTGCGGCGGTTTACGGCCTGGGCTTCGGCTTGGTGGCTATTTTGATTCACAGTCTCAGTGATTTCGGGCAACACCTGCCGGCGAACGCCGTTCTGTCGGCGGTCTTCTGTGCTTTGATCGTCCGCCTGTCACATCATGCGAAAAATGCCCCAGAGGCAGTGACGAAGGACCGGCACAGCCGAGCCGTCTGGATCGGGGTTCTGGTTCTCGCAAGCCTTGTCTGGGGATGGATGCTCTTCGAGGCCAATGCCGCCCGCGTGGCGGCGGCGCACTGGTCGCAAGTTGTGGCCCTGGAGACTGCCCTCGCCGAGAAGGGCTGGCAGGGCAGTGATGAGGAATATCAGTACCTTCTGACGCACGCAGTTGAGACCCAGGAGTCGGAGCCGGACAACGTGAAGTACAGACACTGGCTGAACACCTACCGTTGGCGTGCGATCAGTCGCCCGGTCGATCCGAATGTGGATCCGGCCTCGCTGCTTGTGGAGATGCAGAAGCACACGAAACGAATTGCCGACGAGTTGAACGAGGCCCGTGCCCTGTGCCCGACGTTCGGCGCCACCTGGGTGGTCCTGGGCCAGTTGGAGAGATCGGTCCTGGGACTCGAGGAGGAAGGGGCCCGGCACATCCGCAAGGGCGTGGCGCTGGCGCCGTGCGATGCCACGGCGTGTCTGGTGGCCGGGATGCTCGAGGCCGAGGAACAGCATGTCGAGGCCGCGCTGCGGTACTTGCGGAAGGCCGTGCAACTGGACAAGCAGTGGTTCGACGAGGTGGCTCTGTTGATGATCGAACAACTGAACCTTCCAGATGCGGCGATCGAACTGGCCCACGGCGACATCAACCTGCTCGGTCGCCTCGCGACTGTTCTGGAGAATTCCGAGGAGCAATCGGAGTCGGCGGACCGGGTCCGGCAACGGATGGTGGAGCTTTTGGAACAGCAGTGCCAATCTGCCGATGCTCCGGCGCACGCGTTCGCATACCTGGCCTCGATCTATCAGAATCAAGGCCGGGATAGTGAGGCCATCGAGTGCTACCGACAGGCGGTGCGCCTGGATTACGGCCGCACAGACTGGCGGTTTCGCCTGGCGGGACTTCTGGTCAAAGCCGGCCTGGTGCCGGAGGCGGCGAAAGAGCTGGAGATCTGTCTGACCCTCCAGCCGGAGTTTGAGGCGGCCCGTGCGCTCCTGAATGAGCTTTACGCGCGGGTCCGAATCGGTATGACCGGTCTGTAGCCGGGCGAGGCGAAGGCCGCAGGCCGGATGTGGATCAGCAGGGGTTGGGTGAAAGGGTAAAGCCGAGATGTACACCCACGAGGACGGAGTCTGCGCCCTGACAGATGCCCACGGCGCAAGTGCACAGGTGAGGTGACCTATGATGAAACCGTTTGAGCAACCCATCTACGTGACGCGGCCCTTTCTGCCCCCACTGGAGCAGTTCTGTGAGGGACTCAAGGAAATCTGGAACAGCCGCTGGCTGACCAACGACGGGCCGATCGTTCGGCGTTTCGCGCGTCAACTGTCGCATTACTTCCAGACGGACAACATCTGCCTGTTCAACAACGGCACTCTCGCCCTGCAACTGGCGCTGGCGGGCATGAACATCTCCGGCGAAGTCATCACGACGCCGTTCACGTTCGTGGCAACCACACACGCATTGTTCTGGAACAAGCTCCGGCCCGTCTTCGTCGACATTGAGCCGCACTATTACACTCTGGATCCGGAGAAGGTCGAGGCGGCGATCACACCCTGGACGACAGCCATCCTGGCGGTGCACGTCTACGGGCACCCCTGCAATGTCCATGCACTGGCGGACATCGCCCGGCGTCACCATCTCTGGCTTCTTTACGACGCCGCGCACGCCTTCGGCGTTCAAGTCGGTCACCAGTCGATCGCCCACTTCGGCGATCTGAGCATGTTCAGCTTCCATGCGACGAAGCTGTACCATTCCCTCGAAGGCGGCATGCTGACGTTCCGTGATTCCGGCCTGAAGAAAACGTTCGACTACCTCAAGAACTTCGGTTTTGAGAACGAACTGGAAGTCGTCATGCCGGGCACCAACGCGAAGATGAACGAAATGCAGGCCCTGATGGGCAGTATGATGCTCAAGTATCTGGAGGAGTTGATCGAGAAACGCCGGCGAATCACCCAGGCCTATCGGGAATACCTTCGGGATGTGCCGGGGCTCAGACTGGCATCCTCCGTGCCGGACGACGTGGACTACAACTATGCCTATATGCCCGTCGAAATCTTCGAAGACGAGTTCGGCATGAGTCGCGATGAGCTCTATGCGTCCCTCAAGCAGTACAACGTCTACACACGACGCTATTTCTATCCGCTCGTCTGCGACTATCCCTGCTATCGCAATGTGGTTGTGGGCAAAGCGCTGCCGGTGGCACGGGCCGTGGCCTCCCGGATTCTGACGCTGCCGATCTATCCGGATCTGGCTCTGGAAGATGTGCAGCGGATCTGTGAGATCCTCGTGTACATGGCGGGCAAAGGGACCGTGCGACCGGCAGCGAAGACGCCGCTGGTTTCCGTTGGGATGTCGCGCCAGCAAGCGAAACGTCCGAAAGAGCGGTCCGTTCCCGAATCGAAGGCCCTGGTGACACCGTAGAATAGCCGATGTTCCTCCGCGGGACTCTGGTCTGTGGAGAAGTGTCTCGATATGCGAATGTTGAATGCGACCACAGGTGGTTACCTGCATGCCGGATACGCCAGGTCGCTGGCCCAGTTCGGCACGCCTCGGTTGCTGCCGTGCAGTGGAGGGTGGATTCTCGAACGCCCGATTCCCGGCACGACGCGCCGCGATGCAACGGGCTGCTATCCGCTGTTCAGTTGCCGGAACTGGCAGCGTCTTGCTGATGACATGGAAGAGCTCCACGGCCGCGTCGTGAGCCTGGCCGTTGTAACCGACCCCTTTGGGGACTACGAGCCGGCGGATCTCGAGCGATCCTTTAATCACGTTGTGCTGCCCTTCAAAGAGCACTACTGTGTTGATCTGAGCCGTCCCCTCGACACGTTTGTCTGTTCGCACCATCGACGCTATGCGCGCAAGGCCCTGGAAACGGTGCAAGTCGAGTGTGCCAAGAGGCCCGGGGAGTGGCTCGACGATTGGGTGCGGCTCTACGACGTCCTGGTACGCCGACACGGGATCAGCGGGATCGCTGCCTTCTCACGGGCGGCGTTTGAGAAGCAGTTCCGTGTCCCTGGACTGGTGGTCTTTCGGGCGTGCCACCGGGCGACTACCGTGGGGATGCTGCTGTGGTATGTCCAGGGCCCGGTTGCCTACTATCATCTGGGTGCCTATGACCCGGTTGGCTACGAACTGCGGGCTTCCTTTGCCCTGTTCCTCTGTGCCATCGAGTACTTCGCGCAGGTCGGTCTCGACTGGCTGGCGCTGGGAGGGGGCGCCGGTCTGCGGGCGGAGGCCACGGACGGGCTGGCGCGCTTCAAGCGAGGATGGTCCACCGGCACGCGGACGGCCTACTTCTGTGGACACGTCTTCGATTCGGCGGCCTACGCGGAGCTGGCGGACGCACGGTGTCCGTCAGGCACGACATACTTCCCGGCGTACCGCCAGGGGGAGTTCGGATGAAGACGGTCGGGCGGACGGCCGTACCGTGCGGCGTTCGACGACAATTCCGTCAGGTGGCAGTTGCCCCTGCGGCTGGGAGGTGGAACATGAGTATCGTGACATGCCAGGAGCCCAAGTCCAAGGTCAAGGGGATCGTCACGCTCAGGGCCAATGAAACACGGCTGGGCATCAACGAAAGCTATCAGACACCGGCGCGCGTGCAATCTTATGTGGCGACCCAGGATCTGGTCGTTCCGAAGGACGCGCTGTTCAATCGGATCATCAGCGTACTCATCAACGAGACGAACCCGACGACGAGGTCGATACGGATTCTGGAACCGGGGATGGGGCCAGCCGCGTTCACGCGGTTTGTGCTCCGCCGCCCGTTCACCGACCGATTCGACGAGATCTACATCGAAGGCGCCGATATCTCGCACGGCATGCTGGCGTATGCCGCCGAGGTCATCGAGGCCCTCTACCAGTCGGACGTCAACGGATCGCGCGTGACGGTGTCGCTCAGCGCCGGAGTCAACTGCATCGACGTGGCCGATGCGTTTTACTGGGCGATCCAGTCGCAGAACCGGCGATTCGATGCCATCGTGGCCTCGCAGTTTGAACATTACTGTCCGAACAGTTCCACCAGTCCGCTGGCCGACCGCTACAGGGGACTGAAGGTTCCGTTTTCCACCAAGAGGGAGTTCCGCCGCCATTGTTACGACCTGCTGGACAAAGGAGGGTTTTACTTTACCATCGACGACCGGCTGGGCGAGTCACCCGAGGAGCACAAGGAGATCTGTGACGCATGGGACGGGCATGTGGTCCGCCAGTTCACCGACGATGCCATCCTCGCGCACCTGGACTCGCTGAATCCGGCGCTGGCGCGAAACCTGCGGCTCAACTACGACCGGACGCGGCCGATGGCGGCGCTGATCGGTGTGGCGGCCAAGGCCCGCGAGCACCGCCGCGCCATCTGCTGCGAGGAAATCGAACCGCTGAGCGCCACACGACGGGATTTCGTGGAGATCTTCGGCGAAGACAACGTCTTCTGTATGATGCATCCATCCATCGAAACGCATCCCGGTTTCTATCTGATGTGGGCAGTGAAAAGGGGCTGAGCACCATTCTCGGAGGGTCCGCCATGGTATCGCAAGTACAGGACAAGCTGCTGGATTTCATCAGCGAGCATTTTCGGATTCCGCGAACGCAGATCGATCCGGAGAGGTCTCTGGTTGACCAGGGGGTAATCGACTCGTTCGGCTTTGTGGAGATCGTCGCCTTCCTCGAAGAGGCGTTTCACGTCGCCATCGCCGATGAGCAGATCAACGGGGAGAATTTCGGCTCCGTGCGGAGAATTGTGAACTTCCTGACGACCCTGTTGGGACCGTCCGTACACGCTCACGAGCCTCCGTTGGTGCGATAGCCGCGAGCCGACGCCTTGGCAGACTGTCGCCACATTCTGCTGCATTGGGACAACGGCGGTGCCAGAAAGGCGGTCGCGTGCCTTCGCGCGATGAGACGCCTGTTCTGGCGAAGGAGACCGCGATCATGGAAAGCGTAGAGTATCGGGTGCAGCCGCGCGCGGCCGGATTGGAAGCGGTCGTCGGTTGCGAAGACAGTGACGAAACCTCGGTGCATCCCGCCTCGACGGTTCAGAGACAGTTCTGGCTGCTGCATCAGCTTGCTCCGAACAGCGCCGCATACAATATCGGTTATGCGTTTCGCCTCGCGGGCCACCTGAACACCTCTGCGTTTCACCGCAGCCTGCAGACGATCATTGACCGTCATGACGTATTCCGGACGACCTTTGCCACGCGGGGCAGCCAACTCGTCCAGGTGGTCTGCCATCGTGTGCCAATCGATGTCCCGTTGATCGACCTGGCTGATTTGACGGCGGGGCAGGCGGATGCTGCCATGTCAGAAATCGTCCACGCGGAATTGGCACGTCCGTTCGACCTGAGTGCGGGGCCACTGCTTCGCGCCTTGCTCCTGAGACGGTTGCCCCAAGAGCATGTATTTGTGCTGGCCATGCACCACATTATTACGGATTTGCATACGATGAACGGCTTCTTCCGCGAACTGACGACGCTCTATGACGCTCATTGTGTCGGGGCGCCGTGCCCCCTGGAGAAACCCGCGCATCACTATTCCGAATATGCCGTGTGGGAACAGCAGTGGCTCCCCGGCGAGCAGGCCTCTGCGATGTTGTCGTATTGGGAGCAGCAGCTTCGGGGTCGGGAGGTTCTGCTGTCCCTGCCGACGGACCGTCCGCGGCCCGCAACGCAGTCTATGAAGGGGCAGGAGATCCCGCTGCGGCTGTCCGGTTCCCTGACCGGCGACCTCAAGCAGTTCAGTCGCGGCGCGGGAATCCCTCTGTTCGTCACGCTCCTGTCGGCGTACGCGGTGCTGCTGCACCGCTACAGCGGGCAGGCGTCCGTCACAGTGGGGGTCCCGTTCACCAACCGCCGTCGGAGTGAGTTCCAGGATGTGATGGGATGTTTTGTGAATATTCTGCCCATCCACATCGACCTGTCGGGCGATCCGAGCTTTCGGGAGGTCACACGACGTGTTCGACAGGCCATGTTGGCCGCGCACCGCTGTCAGGAAGTCACCGTGGAGAGGATTGTCGAAAGGCTCAAATTGACGCGAAACCTCAGCTACAACCCCCTGTATCAGGTGGGCATTACCTACAGTCCGCCGGTCGATTTCCAATTGCCGGGCCTGGCGGTCGAGCCGCTCGGGGCCCACACCTCCGGATCGCAACTTGATCTGTTTGCCAGCTTGTGGGAAGCCGACGGACAGGTCCGGGGCCGCATGGAGTTTTCCACAGACCTTTTCGAGCAGACGACGGTGGAGCGCTTCATCGGTCACTATGAGACGCTGCTCCGATCGGTCACGGAAGACGCGGATCGTCCGATCTTGGCAATGCCGATTCTGCCCGAGAACGAGCGCATCCGCCTGTTGTCGGAGTGGAATGCCACAGAGATGGCCTGTCTCGATGGATCGGGCATTCACCATCTGTTTGAGGCACAGGTGCAGAGGACGCCGCATGCGACTGCGGTTGTTTCTGACGACGCGCAACTGACCTACCAGGAGCTGAACGAACGCGCCAACCGGCTGGCTCGTGTCCTCCGCAATCTCGGGGTCGCGGCGGATGGGATGGCAGGCGTCTATATGGATCGTTCGTCCGAGATGCTGGTGGGACTCATGGGTATTCTGAAGGCAGGCGGCGCGTACCTCCCTCTGGACCCGGATTTCCCGCGCGAGCGAATCGAGTACATGCTCGAGCACTCCGGGGTCTCGGTGCTTCTGACCCAGGAACGGCTGAAGACGCAGCTTCCGAAGACGTCCGCCCGGCTCCTTTGCCTGGACACGGACTGGCCTTGGATTTCTCAGCAAAGTGAGCGGAATCTCGGTCTTCGGACCGGTCCCGACGATCTGGCGTATGTGATCTACACGTCGGGGTCCACCGGCAAGCCGAAAGGGGTGCAGATTCCCCATCGGGCCGCCGTCAATTTCCTGATCAGTATGCAACAGGAACCCGGCGTGACCGCGGACGATATCCTGCTGGCAGTGACGACCCTGTCGTTCGACATCTCCGTGCTGGAGCTGTTTCTGCCCTTGACGGTTGGCGCCCGCACGGTGATCGCCCGGCGCGAGGTAGCCGCAGACGGCAAACAGATTCTCGATGCGATCCGACGCCACGGCGTGACGGTCATGCAGGCCACGCCGGCAACGTGGCGTTTGATGATCGCCGCCGGCTGGCAGGGCACAAGCGATTTGAAGGTTCTCTGCGGCGGAGAGGCCATGCCTGCCGATCTGGCCCGTGCCCTGTGCGAGCGTGCCGCCGGCGTCTGGAACATGTATGGACCCACGGAAACCACCGTCTGGTCCACATGCTATCACCTGCGCGGCGACGACGGCAGGATCCTGATCGGTCGGCCCATCGCAAACACACAGGTCTATATCCTGGACGGGCTCTTGCAGCCGGTTCCCATCGGCGTGCCCGGCGAGATTTATATCGGTGGCGCGGGAGTGACGCGAGGCTATCTGAAAGCCCCGGAGATGACCGCGGAACGGTTTCTTGCCGATCCCTTTGTCGGGAGGCCCGGCGCCCGGATGTACAGAACCGGTGACTTCGGCCGCTATCTGTCGGACGGGAACATCGAGTTTCTCGGCCGCATCGACAGCCAAGTGAAAGTCCGGGGGTTCCGGATCGAGCTTGGCGAGGTCGAAACGGCCCTGGTCCAACATCCTCAGGTGCGCGAGGCGGCTGTGACGACACGGCAAGATACGGCGGGCAACACGCGGCTCGTCGGTTATGTCGTTCCTGTCGACGGAGAAAGGCCCACCGTGGAATCACTCCGTGCCTTTCTCCGGGACAGGCTGCCGCACTACATGGTGCCCGAACTGTACGTGACCCTGCCATCGCTGCCCCTGACACCCAATGAGAAGGTGGATCGCAAGGCCCTTCCGGAGCCGGACTACGCCCGACCGGAGATGAAGCAGTCGTATGTTTGCCCTTCGACGGCGTTGGAGAAGACGCTGAGCGATATCTGGTGCCGCGTCCTGGGGCTGGACCGGGTGGGGATCAACGACAATTTCTTCGATCTGGGCGGGAATTCTCTGCTCAGCATTCAGGCGACCGTCCGCATGCGAGAGACGCTGGGCCTCGAAGTCCCGGTCGTCGCGCTGTTTCAATACCCGACGATCGCCACGCTGGCCAAACACCTCGGTCGGGACAACCACCCAGCAACCGACTTTGAGAGAATCGCAGACGACCGCGCAGGACAGCGTCGAGCCATTCTGGCCAGCAGAAGGCGCTCCGTACGGAATGGCAGAAGTTGAACGATCCGTCGGGATTCGGAATCGCACAGAGAACGCAGCCCTGCCACGTATCCACGCCATTCGGTCGTGGCGGCAATTCGTTTCTCTGCGTCCTCCTCGTCGCATACAGAAGAAGGGCATTGGGAGCGCACATTCCGGTCGCCAGACTGTCTCAGTACCCTGCGGTCACGTGGCTGGCGCAAGGTCCGCGGGGAGGAGGAGCGATCCATGAAGGGTCTCAGTATCACAGACGATCACGACTATGACGTTGCGGTGATCGGCATGGCGGTTCGTTTTCCCGGAGCAGAGACGATCGAGGAATTCTGGACGAACCTCTGTTCCGCGGCGGAATCGATCACGACGCTCACCGACGAGGAGCTTCTGGCGGCGGGAGTCAGTCCGTCTCTGCTGAAGAACCCCGACTACGTCAAGCGTCTGCCCGAGATAGGCGATCCCGGACTGTTCGATGCCTCCTTCTTCGGTTATTCGCCCAAAGAGGCTCAGTGCATGGACCCGCAACACCGGATTTTTCTGGAGACGGCGTGGCAGGCGCTGGAGAACGCCGGCTACGATGCCGACCGCTATTCCGGACTGATCGGCGTGTACGGCGGCTCGTCCATGAACATGTATCTCCTGACAAACGGCCTTCCCCTGGATCTCTTCACCGAGCAACTCGCCATCGCCATCGGGAATGAGAAGGACTATTTGACGACCCGCGTCTCATACAAGTTGAATCTGAAGGGGCCGAGCGTCACAGTCCAGACGGCGTGCTCGACCTCGCTGGTCGCGGTGCACCTGGCCTGCCAGGGATTGCTCAACGCCGAATGCGACATGGCTCTGGCGGGGGGAGTCTCCGTGCGATTGCCACACAATGCCGGCTATCTCTATCAGGATGGCAACATCCAATCTCCCGACGGCCACTGCCGACCCTTCGATGCCAAGGCCCACGGGACGGTTTTCGGCAGCGGCGTCGGAATGGTTGTGTTGAAGCGGCTGACGGATGCGATCGCTGACGGGGACTCGATCTACGCGGTGATCAAGGGCTCAGCCGTCAACAACGATGGCGCCTCCAAGGCCACGTACACCTCTCCCAGCGTAGATAGCCAGACAGAGGTTGTTCTCCAGGCGCTCGCCAACGCGTCGGTGGACCCCGACACCATCGCCTACGTGGAAGCCCACGGGACCGGTACCATTCTGGGGGACCCTATCGAGGTAGCTGCCCTGACCAATGCCTTTCGCGCTCACACGAATCGCAAGAGGTATTGTGTGATCGGTTCGGTGAAATCCAACTTCGGCCATCTGGATGCGGCTGCGGGAGTGGCCGGGCTGGTCAAGACCGTCCTTGCGTTGCAGCACGGCGTGATTCCGCCGACGCTTCATTTCGAGAAGGCCAATCCGCAGATCGATTTCGAGAACAGCCCATTCTATGTCAATGCGGCATTATCCGCGTGGCCGACGTCGGCAAGGCCTCGCCGGGCGGCGGTCAACTCGCTCGGGGTCGGCGGGACCAACGTACACGTCGTCCTCGAGGAACCGCCGGCATTGGTGCCGAGGCCACGCTGCGCACGTCACCAGTTGTTGCTGCTGTCGGCCAAGACGCCGACGGCCCTCGATACCGCGACCGCCAACCTCGCGCGACATCTGGAGTGCAACACCGATCTGAACCTCTGCGATGTGGCTTATACCCTTCAGGTGGGACGCAAGTTGTTTGAGCATCGGCGGACCGTGGTCTGTCGCGACAGGGAAGAAGCAATACGTAGCCTGCGGACGCTCCATCCTGCCTCGGTGCGCACCGCCCGGCAGGAGGCTGTGAACCGTGATGTCGCGTTCATGTTTTCCGGCCAGGGCTCGCAGTACCCGAACATGGGTCGCGAGCTGTACGACACCGAGAGCGTGTTCCGCGACGAGATCGATCGGTGTGCCGCCATCCTTCGACCGCACCTTGACCGTGATCTGCGAGAGGTGATCTATCCGCCGGACGGCGACTTGGAAGAGGCCGGACAGTTGCTGCAGCAGACTTGGCTCACGCAGCCGGCGTTGTTTGCCGTCGAGTATGCGTTGGCAAGGCTCTGGATGGCGTGGGGACTGGTCCCGCGGGTCATGGTCGGGCACAGCATAGGCGAATATGTCGCGGCATGTCTGGCCGAGGTATTCTCTCTGGACGAGGCACTTGCACTGGTGGTGGCCCGAGGCCGCCTCATGCAGGAACTGCCGAGAGGGGCAATGCTGGCGGTTCCGTTGACGGAACAGAGAATTCATGCACTCCTGGAAGCCGATCTGTCGCTGGCGGTGGTCAACGGGCCGTCCCAATGCGTGGTTTCCGGCAAGACCGAGGCCATCGATGCCCTCGAACAGCGGTTGGCCGCCAGCCAGATCGATTGTTGTCGCCTGCGTACTTCGCACGCGTTTCATTCCCCGATGATGCAACCGATCGTCGAGACATTTGCCGCGCATGTGGCCCGGACCAGGCTGTGTCCGCCGCGGATCCCGTTCCTCTCGAATGTGACGGGCACGTGGATTACGGCCGAGCAGGCGACCAGCCCCACATACTGGGCCGACCATCTGCGGCAGACGGTACGATTCTCAGACTGCCTGCGGACACTCATGCAGGAGCCGAATCGAGTCCTGTTGGAGGTCGGGCCGGGGCGCACCCTTTGTACACTGGCGAAACGCCACCCGAGTCGGACGGCCGGACACGTCGTGCTTTCCTCGATTCGCCACCCCAAGGAGCAGGTCTCGGACGAAGCATTCCTGCTGGACGCCGTCGGGCAACTGTGGTTGGCCGGGATGCAGGTCGACTGGAACGCCCTGCACAAGGGTTCCGGACGCCGCGTGCCGTTGCCCACGTATCCCTTCGAGCGGAAGCGTTACTGGATCACGTCGGGCCGCCGACTCTCCGCCCCGCCTTCGGCCGGGCCTGTAGAGGAAGCCAGCACGCAAGAGCCCAATGCGTTGAGGAACATACGGATTCCTCGGACCGACTCCGATACCGTCGTCGGCAATGAGGAACGCCGGATCGCAGGAATCTGGCAGGAGTGCCTCGGCGCCACTGGGGTCGATGTCGGCGACAACTTCTTCGACCTGGGAGGCAACTCCCTCGTTGCGGTGCGGGTGGTGTCGCAGATTCGTAGGACCTTTGGGGTTCGTTTGGCGGTCTCATGTCTGTTCGAGAATCCGACCGTCGGCCTGTTGGCAGAAGCTGTGCGAAAGGCCGGTAGCGGCCGATCCGGAACTCCGGACGAGGAGAATCAAGACAATCCTCTTGCGGCAGTCGCCCGGAAGCTCGGGATCGTGTGAATGACGTCATCGACGAGCACCGAACCATCAGACGGAAACAACAGGATGGGCCCACGATGGAGCAGGTAGTGCTTTTTGGAGCCAGCAAGTTTGCGCGAGACGTCTACGTTCACCTGAAGTACGACTCACCCTATGAGGTGGTTGCGTTCACGGTGGACCGAGCCTATCTCCGGGACGAGACGCTGTTCGAGCATCCGGTGGTACCTTTTGAATCGGTGGAGTCTCTCTACCCGCCAGACCGTTTCCGAATGCTCGTGGCGGTCGGCTACCAGCGTCTCAACGAATTTCGCAGCGAGAAATGTGAACAGGCCCAGGCCAAAGGGTACCGATTGATCAGCTACGTAAGTTCCAGAGCGGTGACTTGGCCGGATCAGGTGATCGGGGGCAATTGTCTGATTTGTCCCAACAGCGTGCTCTCGCCGTCCGCACAAGTCGGTGACGATGTCGTGATCGGTCCCGGTGTCTTGATCGCCCACGACAGCATTATCGGCGATCACTGCTTCATCGGAAGCGGCGCATCTCTGTCCGGCCTGGTGACCGTGGGACCGTACTGCTTTGTCGGGACAGGGGCTATCATTCGAGACAACGTCACGCTCGGCCGGCATTGCATCATCGGTGCCGGTGCTGTGCTTCTCGAAGATGCGTCCGACAGAAGCGTCTACATGGCGGAATCCGCCGCCAAGCTCGCCCTTTCCAGCGACCGACTGAACCTGGTTCGCCAGGACTGATGCACCCGGGTCTTGTGCCCAGGCGCAGCGACATGATTTGTCCGCTGATTCGGAGATGCCGGTGGTATCTGTAGCAGTTGCTCCGCAGGTGTCGTTCTTCCCGGAAACCGGTCTGTCTTTACCCGCCAACGAGGTGCATGTGTGGCGCATGGAACTGGACCTGCCGGTCCGCCGTCTGCTGCATCTGGCGCGCAGTCTCTCGCCGGCCGAACTGGACCGGGCGGCACGATTCCGGTCCCTCTACGACCGCAATTGCTATATTGCTCGCCGGGGCATCCTGCGCCAGATCTGTGGGGCGTATCTGGCCACGGAGCCGGCTGCCATCACGTTCGACCAGGGGCCGTGGGGTAGACCCCGGCTGTCCCAGAAATGCGACGGAAACGGCCTTCGCTTCAGCCTGTCGCACTCCCATATGGTGGCCTTGTACGCCTTTACGCGTGGCAGAGAAGTCGGCGTGGACATCGAGCGAATCCGTTCGGATATGGCATGGCAACCGCTGGCGCCGCTGTGCCTGTCGGCTCGGGAAAGGGCTCTTTTGCGTGCCCTGCCGGAGACCGCGCGAACGGAGGCGTTCTTCACGCTGTGGGCGCGCAAGGAAGCCTACCTCAAGGCGCGGGGCGTCGGATTGTCGGTACGTCTGAATCAGATTGACGTGGTGGGCCGAGGAACGTATGGCGGCGTGCTTGCCCGGATCGGGGCCAGATGGCAGGAGCCCTGGTCGGGCTGCCTGCAGGACCTGGATGCCGGACGGCACGACGTGGCGGCCCTGGCGGTGGAAGCACCGGGGCTGACGGTTGTCTGCCGGGAATGGTATTGATGGCATCGTCGCTCAAGTCGAAAGCGGTCAGTGGCCTGCTCTGGAGCGGGCTGGACGCGGTCAGCCAGCAGGTTCTGGTTCTGGGGATCGGGATCATACTGGCCAGACTTCTCGATCCGGCGGATTTCGGCCTGATCGGCATGCTGGCCATCTTCATGGCGATTGCCCGGGCCTTCCTCAACAGTGGATTCGGGCAGGCTCTGATCCAGAAGAAGGACGCCACAGAGATCGACGCGTGCTCCGTGTTCTACTTCAGTGTGGTCGTCGGGCTGATTGCGGCGGGTCTGTTGGGCCTGGCCGCACCGTGGATTGCCTCCTTCTACCGGCAGCCGCAGTTGACTGCGTTAACCCGTGTCATGGCGATCAACATCGTCATCAATTCGTTTGCGCTGGTCCCGACGACCCTGTTGTCCAGACAGATTGATTTCAAGACGCAAACGAAGATCAGTCTGATCGCCACGGCCAGTTCCGGAGTCGCCGGAGTGACATTGGCTTTTCTCGGCTTCGGTGTCTGGAGCCTGGCGATTCAGCAAATCACCGTCAATGTTCTGCGGACGGTCCTTGTATGGTGCTTCAGTACATGGCGGCCGTCGCTTCTCTTCAGCCTCATGGCCCTGCGGGCCATGTTCGTCTATGGGTCGCGCCTTTTGGCCTCAGGGTTGTTGAACACGATCTTCGACAACCTGTATTTTGTCGTGATCGGCCGGCTGTTTTCCGCAGGACAGTTGGGGATCTACTCGCGGGCTCGGACCATGGAGCAGATGCCGACGACGACCTTCTCGGAAATGGTCACGCGCGTCATCTTTCCGGTGTTTTCGGCGGTCCAGGACGATCCGATCAGGCTCAAGCGCGGACTGCGCAAGGTTCTGACGGTGGTCGTGTTCATCCATTTCCCCATCATGATCGGTCTGGCGGCCGTCGCCCGACCTCTGGTCCTGGTCCTGCTGACGGAGAAGTGGCTGCCTTGCGTCCCGTACCTGCAATTGCTCTGTCTGGCAGGCCTGTTCTTTCCGTTGCACGTGGTTAACCTGGACATCCTCAAGGCGAAAGGGCGGTCGGACTTGTTCTTCCGTCTGGAGGTGGCCAAGAAGATTCTCGTGGTCATTGCCATTGCCGCCACGTATCGGTGGGGTGTCATCGGCTTGATCTACGGCCAGATCGGGGTTTCCATGCTGGCCTACTACCTGAATACGCACTATACCGGAAGGCTGATCGGGTATCCCATTCACGAGCAGGTGCGCGATGCGCTGCCCTATCTGGGGACCGCCGCGCTGATGGGCGTTGCCGTGTACGGTCTGCAGTACCTGCCGCTGCCAACCGCCTGGGTCGGGCTGTTCTGTCAGATTGTGGTCGGTCTCGTGCTGTATCCGGCTCTCTGTGCGGCGGTAAACCTCTCGGCCCTGGGAGAAGTCGTCGGTGTGGTTCGGCCCCGTCTGGCGCAAGTAAAGGGCCGATACCATCCCGCGGCAATGGAAGACTCTTGACATCGGTAGCTGAAGGTGACGTCAGGATGATTACGGAAGCAGCGGATGCGACATTCGATCCCTCCCAAATCCCCAGCCAGGAGACGAGTGACCCACGTCTGCTCGTGCGCGATCCTGTGGTGAGTGTCACCATGATCACATACAACCACGCCCCGTGGGTCGGTCAGGCCATCGAGAGTATCCTGGCCCAAGAATGCGGCTTTCCTTTCGAACTGGTCGTGGCGGAAGACTGCTCCACCGACGCGACCCGTGCGATCGTGCTGGATTACCAGAGACGGTATCCGAAGATCATCCGCGTGATCACGTCGGCGCACAATGTCGGTGTCAAGAGGAACGTCTGGCGCGCCCATCGGGCCTGTCGCGGCCGCTACATTGCGGCATGCGAAGGAGACGACTATTGGCACCATCGCCGGAAGCTTCAGAAGCAGGTCGAGGTTCTCGAAGACCATCCCGAGTACGGTTTGGTGCACAGTGACTGCGATGTGTTCCTGGTGCGGACGGGCCGAACGATCCGCTCGCAGAACCGTGCCGGAGGACGTATTCCGTGCGAAGGGCAGGACCTGTTCACATCCATTCTTACGGGGCGATACAAGATCCGAACCGCCAGCGTGTGTGCGCGAAAAGAACTGCTCGATCGCGTCCAGGCAAGTGATCCGGTTCTGTTCCGAAGCGATCGTTTTCCCATGGGCGATACCCCTACCTGGCTGGAACTGTCCCGTCTGACGCGATTCCGGTACCTCGACGAATCCCTGGCGACGTATCGCGTGCTCTCGGAATCCGCCTCCCAGTCGGACGACGTGCAGAAGGTCATCCGGTTCGAGAAAGCCTGTTACAAGCTGCGCGAGTATTTCATGGACAAATACGGTTGCGATGCCAAGACCCGCAGAGAAGTCGTCAAGATCTGGCAGTGCCGCCTCGCCGATCTGGCCTTCAAGGCGGCGGACGTCGAGCTGGCCCGGCAGGCTTGGGCGGAGTTGGAGCGCGAAGGGATTGACGTGGGGTTCGCGGGACATGTAAAGCGCTGGGCGACGGCCCCGGGGCTTGTGAACACCCTGGCACGGGCGGTCCAGTACCATACGCGGCCGCTGCGCGCCCGAAACCGGTACTTCTCCCGTTACTGACATGCAGGAGCAAGGTGTTAAGCAACCCGTACTCGGATCCGGCGTCACCGCTGTGGTGACCGCGTTCAATGCCGAGCGGTATCTTTCCCGCTGCATCGACAGCATTCTCGCCCAGAGTCACCACGGCGTGCAGATCCTGATCGTCGACGATCATTCGAGCGATCGGACGACGGCGGTGGTCGGTGCGTATGGGGACAGAGTCAGCCTGATCGCGCTTCCCGCCAACCGCGGACCCGCCGTGGGTCGCACGACAGGTCTGATGGCCGTACAGACCGAATACGTCACCTTCCTGGATGCCGACGACTACTGGCACCCGGCGTTTGTGGAGACGACCATCCAGTTCATGCAGCGTTATCCCGAAGTCGTCGCCGTCAGCACGGGCAACCGTAAGAAGGACTGGAACGGCCGCGAGTATTGGCGACCGGCGTTGGATGCGTCCGACAGGGCATACTACGGCTCTGACGGGGCTGTCTGTCCCAACTTCTATGAGTTCTGGGCCAAGTACAATGCCGTGCTGACCGGGACGGTGATGATGAGAACGGAAACGGCCCGACAGACGGGCGGACAACGGGAAGACCTGCGGTTGACTCAGGACCTCGAATTCTGGGGATATCTGGCAACCTTCGGACGGTGGGGCTTCATCCCGCAGCCTCTTTTCGTGACCGACCTCCGCGTGCTCACGCCGAAAGAGAGGCTGTGGAAGTTCCAGCGGCGTTATACGTTCTTCCGGGATCTGACGGTTGCCTCGTGGTGCCGTCGCATCAGCCCCCGTTTGCACGACGAGGCCAGCCGGCGCGCGTTCGAGCGGTTCATCGGGCATATCGCCACGGAGATTACGCTGGCTAACGCTTATACGTTTCGTTTTGCCCGGTCGTATCAACTGGCCCGTCAGTGGAGGTCCCAGCTCGACAGAGGGCTCGGCAGTGTGCTGCGATACGGCAGTTGCGGGGGGCCGTTGCTGTGGCCATTTGTCTGCCTGGCGTTGCGGGCCAGAGAAGTAGCCAAATCCTATCTGAGACCGGTTCGCATGGGGGCGGCGCGTCAGTTGGCACGGTGCCATGAAATCGTCCATGTCTCCGAGGCGCGCCCGCATTCCCGGAGGGCCGATGCCAGGCCGATTGCGATTGATGACTGACCCACACGATACCTGCGAAGTGACAGGCCCGGCTGTCGAGCAGACGCCCTCCTTGGGCCAGGCGGCGGCGCAGCTGCTGCGGAACGGCGGTGCAGCAGGCGTGCTCCTGCTCGTGCGCGACATTGTCAACGTCGCGGCTGTACGGCAACGTGACCTGTCGGACTATGCGGCCGTCGACGGCTCGGCGATGCTCCAAATCGCCTATGTGGGGCTGTGTTTGTGCTATGTGGTGTACCACCTGAGCCAATTCCGTCCGGCCGGCGCTGCCTACCTGCTCCGGCGGACACCCGCCTGGATTCTGTTTGTCTATACCGGCCTCTGTGCGCTGAGCTCGCTCTGGTCCCCGGACGTCGTCCTCACCGCGTATCGTTCGGTAGAGTGCCTCTGTCACCTGCTTCTGATTGTCATCGTTTGCGACAACCTGAGCTGGACATGCCGCTCGCGCCAGGAGATGATCGAATGGCTGGTCACATGGGCCCTGTGGGTCCTCATCTGGGATACCCTGTATTTTGCACGGATGGTCCGCCTCGGGCCGATGTTTTTCTCTATCTACATCTTTCGTCGTGGTTCTTTTGCGCTGGGAACCTTGTTCTTCCTGACCGTTTTCGCGTCGCGGCGGAAGCTCTTCATCGCGATCAATCTGCTGTACATGCCTCTGTCGCTGGCCAACACGACCTACTTTGGCGTATTCTTCGGCCTCCTCGGAGGGCTCTGGGCCGGCGACCGACGGTTCCAGGTGGCGTTCTTCTTCCTGGTGGGGACCATTGCTCTGGTGCTTCTGGTGATGGGTCCGGCTGCCCTGCAGCACACCTTGTTCTACGGGCAGGACGGAGTGGGGTTGGAGCACACCACGGGGCGCGACCGGATGTTCCTGTATGCGCTCGAGTACGGCATGAATCGGCCGCTCCACGGGTACGGATTCGTCGCCGGCGAGACCAGCGCACTGTGGGCTCAACATCTCAAGGCGATCTCCGCCCATAATGTGTTCACCTCGGCTCTGCTCGCAATCGGCGTCACCGGCCCGATCCTGTTTATCGCCTTCTTCGCCTGGCTGTCCGCGATTGTCATTCGAGCGGACCTGCCGGACCATTGGAGGCCCGCATTTCTGGGGACCGTCATCATGATTTTCGCGGTCTCGTCCGCCTCGCCCGGTCTTGGGACGAGAGTCTACGGGTCGTGGGTGCCGGTCGTCCTGGCGTCCGTGGGCATGTGCGCCATTGCCAGGTGGGAGCATCTGGCACTGCTCCACGGGGCAATCCCTGAAGAAAGCCTCGGTTACGGCGCTGTCATGACGGGGCAGGATCTCGCCGGATGAGACGGAGGATCCGCGTGCGTTCGCGCATCGCGCCGCCGTGGCCCTATACCACGTGTCTGGCAGAACAGAGCAATGCTGTTCAACTCTCTTGATTTCGCCGTGTTTGTCCCTGTGGTGTTCGTCGTGTACTGGTTTGTACTGGGCCGGCGGACACCATGGCAGAATCTCTTCATCCTGGCGGCCAGCTATGTCTTCTACGGATGGTGGGACTGGCGATTCCTCTCGTTGATCTTCATCAGTTCCTGCGTGGATTATTTTGTCGGCCTCGGTCTGGGCGCAGCGGTCAACGAGCGAACAAGGCGACTGTTGCTCCTTACGAGCATCACCGTGGACCTTGGGCTGTTGGGTTTCTTCAAGTACTACAATTTCTTCGCAGAGAGTTTCAGCACCGCGTTTTCCTTACTGGGCTACCAATGGGATCCGACCACGTTGCGTATCATCCTGCCGGTCGGTATCAGCTTCTATACGTTTCAAGCCATGAGTTATTCGATCGACGTCTACCGGCGCAAGCTGGAGCCCACGCGCGACATCGTTGCGTTCCTCGCCTTCGTCAGCTTCTTTCCCCAGCTTGTAGCCGGACCGATCGAGCGAGCCGCGCACCTTCTGCCTCAGTTTCATCGGGCCCGGGTCTTCGACTACAACCGGGCGGTTGATGGACTGCGCCAGATGCTCTGCGGGCTGTTCAAGAAGGTCGTTATCGCGGACAACTGCGCACGGTACGTAAACATCATCTTCGGCGACTACACCCGCTACGGAGGAAGCACGTTGCTGCTTGGCGCCGTTTTGTTCTCGCTTCAGATCTATGGGGATTTCTCGGGCTACTCCGACATCGCCGTCGGAACCTCCCGGTTGTTCGGCTTTGACCTCTCGCGCAATTTCGCCTTCCCGTATTTCTCCAGAGACGTTGCCGAATTCTGGAGGCGGTGGCATATTTCGTTGTCCACGTGGTTCCGGGACTATGTTTACATCCCGCTCGGCGGCAGCCGAGGTCCGCGGCCGCAGCAGGTGAGAAACGTCGTCATCGTCTTTCTCGTCAGCGGGTTGTGGCACGGCGCCAACTGGACATTTGTCGTCTGGGGGGCCATCCACGCCATGTGTCTGCTGCCGCTGGTCCTGCTCGGAAGTCGCCGGAAGAACCGCGAGATCGTGGCCGAGGGCCGCCTGCGCCCAAGCTGGCGGGAGCTGGCCCAGATGGTCATCACCTTTGCTCTGGTCACGACGGCCTGGGTGTTTTTCCGGTCGGAGAGCCTGGGGCAGGCTGTAGCCTATCTGGGCCGCATGTTCAGTCCGAGTCTGTTCTCCGTGCCCCAGGTCGCGCCGCGTCTGCTCGCGGTCGTCATCGTCATGTTTCTGTTTGTGGAATGGTGTCAGCGCAGCAAGGAACACGCCCTTCAATTCGACCATGTTCGGGTGCCGCGCATCCTGCGGTGGAGCGCGTACTACCTGCTGACCTTCAGCATACTGCTGTGCGCCGGACGCGGGCAGACGTTCATCTATTTCCAGTTCTGAGAAGGTGATGAAAGCATTCTGTACAAAAGTCCTGTTGTTTCTCTCGCCTGTTTTTGTGCTGAGCGCGCTTCTGGAAGGCGCGCTGCGACAGATCCCGAACGACTACTCTTTCAAGCGGGCATATCTCGATCGCCACGCTCAGGACATCGAGGTCCTGATCCTGGGTAGTTCCCACAGCTACTATGACATCGATCCGGCCTATCTGAAGGCCAGAGCGTTCAATGCGGCGCATGTCTCCCAATCGATCAAGTACGATGACTACATTCTGGACAAGTACTGGGATCGCCTGGAGCGCCTGCGCGTTGTGGTCTGGCCGATCTCCTATTTCAGCCTGTTCTGGGAGCTGGAGGAGGGGCTGGAATCGTGGCGGGTGAAGGACTACGCGATCTATTATGACTGCCCTTACCACAGGTACTCTGTCCGGCGCCGACTCGAAATCCTCAACGGGACCATGACCAGTCATCTGCGCCGCCTGGCGCGGTTCTATGGGGGCCGCCGAAGCGATGTGCGCTGTTCCGAGACGGGGTGCATCGTGCCGTCGGCACAGCCGCAGCAGCAAGACCTTGTGAAGACCGGAGCGGAGGCCGTGGCCAGACACAGACCCGCCGACTATACCAACGTGCGGCGCATTGTCCAACGCCTGGAAACACGGGTTCGGCTGTGCCGCCAGAAGAGGATCGCGGTGGTGTTCATAACGACACCAACCTGGATCACATACCGCGGCGGGGTGTCCGCCGCCGATTGGGCACTGATCGAGTCCTCCGTCAGGAGCCTGTGCGAGAAATACGACAACGTGTCCTACGTCAATTTCCTGGCCGATGCTCGATTCGGGGCGGACGATTTTCGAAACGCCGATCATCTGAATGCCCAGGGAACGCAGAAGTTCTCACAAATCCTGAACGACCTGATCGAGGAGAGGATGCGTGCGGTCGACTACAGTGATGATTTTCGCGTCAACCGGGTCAGCGCACGTCGAGGCCCGGTCAACTGAAAGGACCAGGCGCAACCGTATGATTCGTCTGAGGCTTGCGGGATGGTTCGTCACGGGCGGCGGCAACGTTCCGCCGAGGAGGGTACGATGATCGAGTCCAGGACGCAGTGTATTCACTGTGACCACGTTGGCCTTCAACGATTCCATACGTATTGGGAGTGCCAGGCCTGTGGACACCGATACCCTTGTGTGGACGGTATCCCCAGGTTGTACACCGAGAGCGAAATAGGGGAAGCGGACCGGCAGTTGAGAGACCATCTTTACACGAACATCCTCTCTCGATTCTACGGGTTCATCATGCCGTTTCTGAGCATACCCGTCCGGCCCATTCGAATGTCTTTGCTCCATTGGGGTGTGTATGGTCTGATGGTGTGTTGGTTTGTCCTGTTGTTCTGGCGCACGGGGCAGTGGCTGCTGATCCGCCGGCTCCAGCCCATCACGACCCTGGACGTGCTGGCGGCAATCCTCCTCGTCGCCAGCATCGCCCTGATACGCAGATACCCGTACGTGTGGAAGCTCCTCGTTCTGGCGATCCCGACGAAGATCTCGTTGTCTCTGCATCCCTTCCATCCCGCAAAGAGCTTTCGCGAGGTTCATGCCGAGTTTCAAAAGGAGTTCCGCGATAAGCCCGAAACGCTGCACATGCTCGACATCGCCACGGGAAGCTGCAACTCGCTGTTCCGGCACGGCTGGATGGAACTCCACGCCCGACACGTCGGAGTGGATCTGTCGGAGACCATGTTGCTGCAAGGCGCGCGCTTCATGGCCGCTCACGGCATCCCCATCGACTTCGCGTTTGCGGATGCACACCGGTTGCCGTTTGCGGCCGAGACGTTCGACATCGTCACCTGCTATGGAGCACTCAACGGATTCACGTCTCCCCGGAAGGCTCTGGCGGAGATGGCGCGTGTGACGAAGGACGGGGGCAGGATCCTCTTTCTTGACGAGCAGCTCTACGAGAATGCATCGCTGGTGGAACGTGCCTACTCCGACGGCGTGCTGGCGGGTCACAACACGATCAATCGCTGTCCTGTAGAGGCCATGCCCGCAGAATTCGAGGACGTTCAGGTACACCAGGTGTACCAGTTCTACTACATCTGCACGGCGCGCAGGAGGGCCAGGGCAGCGAGCGCGGCAGGAGATGCGGGTGAGCCGATGCCTCTTCAATTGGAGGCGGTCGGATAACCACCCATCCGATGTGGGGGACGGTTGATCTGATGCTGTTCAACTCGGTCGAATACGTTCTATTTCTGGCGGGTATCGTCCTCGCCTACTTCCTTTTGCCCCCGAGCGCACGCGTATGGCTCCTGCTGATCGCCAGCTACGCCTTCTACATGAGATGGCGCTGGGAATACGGGTTTCTTCTCTTTGCCGTCACGCTGGTCAACTATCTTGCCGGTCTGGTCATCTCAGCGACCCCATACCAGCGACGTCGAACCATGGTGCTGGCCGGCGCAGTATCCGTGTCGATCGGGCTGCTGGGATTCTTCAAGTACCTCAATTTCGTAAACGACAGCCTCCGGTCTCTGGCGGCGGCGGGCGGATTCCACTGGGGCATTCCTGATCTGGATATCCTTTTGCCGGTGGGGATCTCGTTCTTCACGTTCCAGGCGGTCGGCTACACGATCGATGTCTACCGGGGGACCTGCCCGGCGGAAAAACATCTTGGACGGTTCTGTCTTTATGTCGCCTTCTTCCCCCAACTGGTGGCCGGCCCGATCGAGAGGGCGAGCAATCTGCTGGCGCAGTTGACTCGACGGAATCACCTGGACCTTGACAGGCTGACCTCCGGCGTGAAGCTGATTGTTTGGGGACTGTTCAAGAAGGTCGTCATTGCAGACAACCTGGCGGTCTACGTGAACCGGGTCTACGAGGCGCCGTCGGGCTATTCGGGCGCAACGCTTCTGCTGGCCACGTATTTCTTCGCGTTTCAAATCTATTGCGACTTCTCCGGGTATTCCGACATCGCCGTCGGCTCGGCCCGCCTCCTCGGTTACGACCTGATGCAGAACTTCCGGCTTCCCTATCTGGCGACGTCGGTTCGCGACTTCTGGAAGCGCTGGCATATTTCGCTGTCCTCGTGGTTCGCGGACTACGTTTACATCCCTCTCGGAGGCAACCGAGTGCCGATTCTGCGATGGGCAGGCAATATCTTGGTGGTTTTCCTGGTCAGCGGGCTCTGGCATGGGGCCAATTGGACGTTCGTTGTCTGGGGAGGGCTGCACGGCGTGTACTACCTTGTCGAGGCCGTGTGGCAGCGGTTTGTCAAGCCGCACTGGAGTCCGGGCATCATGCCTGCCGCCGTCGCTCGACCAGCCAAGATCCTGGTGACATTCCATCTGGTTCTTCTGGCGTGGGTGTTCTTCCGGGCAGGCACGGTCTCCGACGCCGTTCTGATCCTCTCGCGGATCCTTACCGATCTCGGAGGGCGGCTGTATCTGGGCCCATCGCAGCTCGCCACCTTCGTGTCTGTGTTGTTGATTGTCGTGCTGCTGGTCGTGCAAGTCCTGCAATCCCACCAGCTCATCATCCTCTACGCGGGGGCGTCCAGGCTGCCGCGAGGCGTACGCTGGAGCGGCTATCTGGCCATGCTATACGCGCTGGCTCTGCTGGGCAGGGGAGCTCATGAGTTCATCTACTTTCAGTTCTAACGAAACGCGTCTGCGTGTCGCACCCTGCGAGGACCACCGGGGTCCCTTGTCGGAGACACCCAAACGGCAAGGCAGGCCGTTGCGTGCGACGGTTGCGAAATACCTGCTGTTCCTCGCGGTCTTTGCGGCCGGAGATCAGGTGCTGTCGAGGTTTCTGGCACGGGGACTCGAACGCAGCTATGGCATGGATGAGCCGGCCCAGGTGTTGTGCGTGGGACACTCGCACACGGCGCTCGGGATCGATGCCAGCGGGCTGTCGGAGCGGCTGGCTTTGCGTGTGGCAAAGTTTGCGCTCAACGGGGCCAATGCCGCTGATCGCCTGACCATGATCCGGCATTACATCGAGAACCGGCCCTCGGACGTCAAGGTGATCGTCTACGATGTGGACGCCCACACGTTCACCGGACAAGGGCTCAGCCTCAATTCCTATGCGCTGTTCTATCCGTTCATGGATAGTCCCTTGGTGCGCGGCTACGTACGGCGGGCCGCTCCACCTTCGGCCTACTGGATACGACGTCTGATCCGCCTGAGTCGGTTCGATCTGAATTCCTGCAACGCGTCCGTCCGTGGCTGGTTGCGGCTGGACAGCAATCTCAAGCGAGGCACCCTGGATGTGGCCCGTTTGAAGCAGGACATCGAGCGAGGTGAAGTCCGCCCGATCTCCTTTGACCAGGAGTGCATCGACTACGTGGAGCAGACCCTCGATTTCATCTCGCGCCGGGGTATCCACTGTGTTCTGCTCTACATTCCCACAGTGGATCTGTTCAACCAGGCGGCCGGCGAAGACTACGACAAGGCGATCGCACGGCTTCGGTCCTACGCCGAGAAATACGACAGGGTCACCTTTCTCGATTACAACATCCTCTTTGCCCACCGGCATGAGCTCTTCTACGACCCGATCCATCTGAATCCCGAGGGCCGGGCGGTCGTGACGCAGCAACTGGCGTTGGACCTGTCCCGTATGCTTGGCTCAGGCGCCTATGCGAGAGGAGAGCGCACGCGATGAAAGTGGTCTGGGTGACACGGAGTTTCCTGGATTACCGGATTCCGGTCTATGAGGCGCTGTCGGAGCATCTCGGCGGCCATCTGACCGTGATATACAATGCCGACTACGTACCCGAGCGGTGTTGCAGGAAGATCGAGCGGGTCCTGGGGCCTCGTGCCAAGGGGCTTCACGGCGAACGGGCGATCAAGTGGGCCCGGGCGAGCGGTTTCACAAATCAGGGCCTGCGAATCCCGTACCAGCCAGGTCTGATCAAGGCCGTTCTTCAGGAACAGCCCGATCTGCTGATATCGGACGGGTTCTTTCAGTGGACGTATGCCGCACTGTTCGTCAGAGCGACCCGACATATCCCTCACGTCATGTGCTACGAAAAAACCTGCCATACCGAGCGGAATGCCCAGTGGTACCGGACCGCTTATCGTCGCCTGGCCATGCGCTGGATTGATGCGATGTGCTGCAACGGCACTTTGTGCGGGCGCTACACCGAAAGTCTTGGCTTTCCGCGCGAGCGGATCACCTTCGGGCACATGGTGGCCGATGTGGAAGGGCTTCGGCACAGCAGCGCCATGGTCACGGCCGCGCAGGTTCATGCGCTGCGGTCACATCTGCGTCTCGACGGTCTCGTGTTTCTCTATGTCGGGCAGCTCATTGCCCGCAAGGGGGTGCACGAACTGCTGACTGCCTGGAGCCGGCTGTCTCGTACCATCGGCCGGCAGGAGGCCACTCTGTTGATCGTCGGGGACGGACCCCAAAGGACGGACTTGGAACGGCGATGCGAACGTGAGGGTCTTGCGAGCGTCCGATTCGCCGGTGCGGTCGACTATGACGAACTAGCGCTTTACTACCGGTCCGCCGATGTGTTCACCATACCCACCTTGGAAGACAACTGGTCTCTGGTGGTATCGGAGGCAATGGCCTGTGGCCTGCCTGTCATGTGTTCGATCTACAACGGGTGTTGGCCCGAACTTGTCTCGCCGGAGAACGGGTGGACGTTTGATCCGCACGATGCCGAGCAGACCGTGTCGGTGCTGAGGACGGTGTTGGCCAGCCGTAACCGGTTGCACGCGATGGGGCGAGCCTCCGAGCGGATCCTTACCGACTTTACGCCGACAACGGCGGCACGCCAGATCGCCAGGGCCGGTGACATCGCAAGTGCATGGTGCCGTCGATCGTCGAAGGAGAGGATGACGTTTGCAATGACCGACGCGGCGGGGTGCGCCCGCGAGAGCAAGTGACTCTGTCTATCGGCAGGACGGCGGTCGCACCGCGACGGAGCCCTGTTTCAGGATTGCTCGTCATGTGATGTCACATCCATGCGAATACTCTATGTCCATAACGACTATGCCTCGACCAGCGGCGAAGAGCACGCGGCGGAATCGCTGGTGAACCTGTTGCGTCAGCACGGGCACGAGGTCGCCTGGTTCCGACGCAGCTCGGCGGGGCTGCACCGCTCGCCGATTCGCAAGGCGCAGGCGCTCCTGGCCGGCATCTACAATCCCTATGCGGCTCGGGCGATGGAGACCGTGTTGGACGAATTCCGGCCGGACATCGTGCAGGTCCAGAACCTTTATCCCCTGATTTCCACGTCAATCTTCCGACCGATCCGGCAGCGCCATATCCCCGTGGTGATGCGCTGTCCGAATTACAGACTCTTCTGTCCCAACGGACGACACCTGGTCCACGGCCGGGTCTGCAACAAATGTGCCGGGTTCGGTCACGAGATATGGTGCGTGATCCACAATTGCGAGGGGGATTTGTTCAAGAGCCTCGGGTACGCCGCCAGAAACACCTGGGCCAGGCTGACCCGGAGGATCCTGAACGGGGTCGACGTATTCATCGTGCAGTCGCAATTCCAGCGAAAGGTCTTTGCGGCCCGCGGGATCTCTGCCGACCGCATCGAGGTGGTGCCGGGAATGGCGCCCGATGTCTCCGATTCGCCGGCCATCGGGGAAGGTGTGGCTTTCGTGGGGAGAATCAGCCCGGAAAAAGGGGTGGAGACGCTGGTGGAGGCCGCTCGGGTCGTGCCGGATATCCCCTTTGCGATTGCAGGCGATGACGCCGGCCTGGCAGGCCTTCGAGAGACCTCGCCGGCAAACGTGCGATGGCACGGTTTTCTCCGCGGCGAACAACTGGCGGACTTGTATCGAAGATCGCGAATCGTGGTGGTTCCCAGCCGCTGGTATGAGGGGTTTCCCAATGTGATCGTCCAGGCCATGATGATGGGCCGGCCGGTCATCTGCTCCAACATCGGCGGGTTGCCGGAGATCGTCGATGCCGGCAACACGGGCCTGCTGTTTGAAACGGACAATGCGTCCGACCTGGCCCGAAAGATTCGGTATCTCTACGAGCGACCGGCGCTGTGTCGCCAGATGGGGGCGGCGGGCCGGGCGAAGGCCCTGCGGGAGTACTCGACCCAGGCGTGCTACCGGCGGCTGATGGCGGCGTTCGAGAAGGCTCAGCAAAAGGTCGACCGACGACAGGACCCTTGTCATTCGCACGACGGCCGGGTGTTTCGTTCCTGTCCCCAGCAAGAACGGGTGCCACGGATGCAAGGAAAGGGATGATGATGGATACGAATCCGCCGCGATGTCACGGCGTGTGTGAAGACCTGCGGTCTTGTTCCGGCGGCACGCTGACCCCCACGGCCGTGCACAAACTGCTTTGGCACTTGAAGAACAAGGGGCTGCTCCGTACATTCCGCGTCGTGACGGCGAAGCTGCTGGCACTCGTTCACCTCCGCTCCGCCGCGACCCGGTCGGCGGACCAGACGGTGACGGTGCCGGCGAGCGAAGAGGTTCTGAACCTGCAACCCGGCGAATGGGTAGAAGTACGCTCGGAGGAAGAAATCCATCGAATGTTGGATCGCAACGGTCGGTACAAAGGGCTGTTGTGGATGGCCAACATGGACCGGTTCTGCGGCAAGCGCTACCGCGTCCACAAGCGGGTGGAGAAGATGATGCTCGAGAGCAACGGCGAGATTCGCCGACTCAAGCACACCGTCCTGCTCGAAGGCGCGATGTGCGAAAACCTCTACGGATGTGACCGCTCGTGCTTTCACTTCTGGAGAGAGGCCTGGCTGAAGCGCGTTGACAACGACGCATAGTGACACGGAGGTTCACGATGACCATGACCGATTCGAGACTCGTCGTGAGTCCGACACGCTGCAAACAATCTTCCGGCGGTTCGGCCGAAACGCCTCAGGGCTGGACGGTGGACCGCTGGACCCTCGAACAGGCGCAGGCCGGCGGGTGGGATGCGATGGTCGCAGCGCACCCGATGGGTTCGGTGTTTCAACACACCGCGTATGGAAACGCAATCGCAACCACATTCAAGCACACGCAGCCTCACTACCTGGCGCTGCGCGACCGGGACGGATGTCTGCGGGGAGGGTTGGCCGTCTTTCTGGTCAGGAGTTGGTTGACGCACAACCGTCTCGTGTCACTTCCCTTCGCATTCTATTCCGACCCCATGGTCGAGTCGAAGGAAGAGCTCCAGACGCTCATGGACGCGGTTCTGGCTCTCCACAAAGAGAAGCGGACCGCCTATATCGAGGTCAAGGCGCATCGGAGTGTCCATCTGCTGGAGGAGTTGGGCACGCTGACGGCGGTGTACTACCATCGGACATACTATCTGGACCTCGCTGGGGGCCTTGATGCGCTGTGGAAGGAGTTCCACAGAACCGGAGTCAAGCAGAAGATTCGCAGGGCACAAGAGGACGGGATTCGTATCCGGCCCGCCGAATCTCTGGCCGACGTCGGGACCTTCTGCGACTTGTTGGCGGAGGGCCGTCGGCGACTGGGGCTTCCTCCCCAGAACCGTGAGTATTTCGAGAACGTCTGGAAGATTCTGGTCCCGCTTGGACTGGCCCGTATCTCGATCGCGCAGAAGGACACGCAACCGGTCGGCGCGCTATGCTCGTTTCTGTTCAAGGACACCGTGTTTCTGGCCTATATCGGCGTGGTCGAAGAGTTCAATCCTTCCGGCGTGGGGCAGGGCCTCTGGTGGGATGCCATCCAGAAGGCCGCCGCGGAAGGGTATCGTTTCGTCGATCTGGGCAAGACCTCGCCGCACGCCGAAGGGCTCAGCACGTATAAGAAGCGGTGGGGAGCCGTGGAGAGGGAGGTCCCGGCTTTCTACTATCCTGCCCCCAGCGGTTCGGCGACGTTCTACGACGAAGACCGCAAATCACACCAGTTGGCCAGGAAGCTTTGGAGAGTGATGCCCAAGGGTCTGTCCCGGGCCCTGGCCCGGCTGGCCTACCGGCATATGGGGTAAGCACAGCAGCCGGCAACCGCACGCCGGGCGGAGGAATGACACGATGACGGGAACCAGGATCTTGGACGAACGGCCTGGGCGGTTCTATATCGGCAAGATGGGGATTTCCATGGTCACGATGGAGGAGGCGTTGCGGCTGATCGTGGCCAGACAGCGCGAGCGAAGGCCGGCGTACTTGTGCGCCGCCAATGTCGAAGCCACCGTCCTGTCGCAGCGCGACCCCGACTATTGTCGCATCCAGAATGAGTCGTTTCTTACACTGGCCGACAGCACGCCTTTGACGTGGTACGCCCGCGCGATGGGGCAACGGTCGGTCGAACGCGTCAGCGGTCCGGACCTGATGATCGAAGTGCTGAAGATCTCCGCTCAAGAGGGCTTCACACACTACTTCTACGGGGATACCGAACGGACGCTGGAGAGCGTCCGACAAGTGATCGGCACACGATTTCCGGGCACGCGGATTCTGGGCATGCACTCTCCGCCATTTCGGCCTCTGACGGACGCGGAAGTGAATGCAACGGTCGAGGAGATCAACCGGCTCGAACCATCGTTCGTCTGGGTGGCGTTAGGCTGCCCGAAACAGGAACGCTGGACAGCCCGCGTCTTCCCGTCCATCCGGTCCTCGATCGTGTTCCCGGTGGGAGCGGCGTTGCGGTTTCTGATCGGTGAGTACCGCCACGCGCCGCGGGTGCTGCAGCGTTGCGGGTTGGAGGGCATCTACTGGCGAGGATTCACCCACCCGATTCAGAGCGCCAAGTGGTACGGGTACCACGTCCCGGCGTTTGGTTCGTTGCTCGTGACCGGACTCGCCAGACGGTTCACGCAGGCGATCTGAGGCGCATCGCTGCGGGCGCCTCGCGTCAAAGGAGGGTTTGTCGTGCATGTGGAGATGATCGGCTGGCCCGATTCGGCTTGGGACGCATTCGTCGAGGGCCATCCGGAGGGGAAACTCTGCCACACGTGGGCGTGGAATTCCATGATTGAGCGGACGTTCGGCCACGTGTCTTTCCGCCTGGCGGCGTACGAAGGCCGGACGCTTCAGGGCATCCTGGCTCTGACACTGGTACGCAGCAGGCTGTTCGGCACGCAGATGGTTTCCCAGGCGTTCAGCAACTACGGCGGGCCTCTCGTGAGCAATAAGGAAGCCGTGCCTTTACTGCTGAACTATGCGTACCGTCTGGCTCGCGAACAAGGATGCCGCCAGATCGAGTTTCGCGGCACCTCATCACTGGCCGTCGAGCATTACCGGCGAACGGATAAGGTGTGCATGCACCTTCCGCTGGACCCGAACCCCGATGCGGTCTGGCGCGGATTTCGGTCGGAGATCCGCAACCGCGTTCGCAAGGCACAGAAGGCCGGACTGACCGCCGTCGGCGGAGGGGCGGAGTTGCTCTCGGAGTTCTACGACGTCTGGACGATCCGGATGCGGCAGCTCGGCACACCCTGCTATTCGAAGAGGTTCTTCCACAATCTGATCGAGCAGTTCCCTACGTACGTGCGGGTGATTGTGATTCGCCACGGCCGTACACCGGTCGGTACCGGGCTGTTCTACGCGTTCAACCGCCTGGCGCAATGTCGCTGGGCCGCCACGCTGACGGGCGCCAATTCGCTCTCGCCCAACATGCTGCTGTACTGGACCGCGATCGAGCACTACTGTCGGGCGGGCATATCGACGTTCGACTTCGGACGCAGCACGGTGGGGGGGCCGCAATACGAATTCAAACGCCGTTGGGGGGCACAGGCCATACCCTTGTATTACGAGTATTGGACTGTACCTGGCTACCCGATGCAGGTGACCACCCCCAATGATCCTCGCTATCGCAGGAAGGTCGAGCTATGGAAGCGTCTGCCGCTCCGTGTGACACGCGTGCTGGGGCCGCGGATCAGTTGCAGTCTGGCGTGACTATGTTGATGAGGGGGTGACCACGATGGCAAGAGACAAATCGACAGCCGGCCTTGGATACCTTCGGGCCATTGTCCTGACAGGACTCCTGACGATTCCGCTGCACGGTCAGGGCGACAGCTATCTGCATCTGGGCGCATCCGGGTATGCTTTGCTGCCCGATTCTGAGGTGCATGACCTGGATTACACGAGCGATTTCAGCGTCGAGGCGGTGATCCTGATCGAGCCGGGCCAGGGTGCGGGACGCTGGCCCTACATCGTGGCCAAGGCGGTGCAGGGGACCGGCTTTCTCGTCGGGGCACCGGGGTTTGCTCTGGGACTTCGACACGGGCATTTGCAGACCTACGGCCAGGTGATCGTTGCCAAGGTCGGCGACGGGACCCAGCAGATCCTCCTGGACGCCCGGCAGCGCGAAGGGTATGCGTATGCCGTCATGACCTGGGACGCGACCGGCAGGGTGCTGTCACTTTATGTCAACGGCGAGCTCGAGGCCTTGGGGGCCAACAGCAACATTCAGCCCGGCAAGATCAAGAACACCAAGCCCCTCGGGCTGGGCTACGCGACGACCTACGACCCGCTCGGCCGAGACATCATGCTGGCCAGACTCTGGAACCGCAAGCTCAGCGCGGCGGAGGTGAATGAACTGTGGTCGAACTTCGTGACGACCGGCCGGCATGCCGTCCCGCAGGGATTCAACCGCCAGCGACTTCATTCCGAGTGGCTGATGCATGAAGCCAGCGATGCACAGGGCCGCGCCGGCTCCACGCATGTCAAGGATACGGCCGGGTCGAATCACCTTCGGCTGTACAAAGGCGCAACTGTTAAACAGGCGGCGGGGCCCCTGATCGCAACCTATCCGGCCGACGGCCAGTCGGGTGTCGACAAAGCGGTTCCCCTGACGGTGACGGGCGGGCGCGAGGCATTGCCCGGCGAGATAACGTTGCCCCTGCATTACCTCTTCCAGGTTGATGAATCGCCCGACTTCCATTCGTCGGCTCTGAGAGAGTCCTCCTGGCGGGTCCACTACGGGCAATGGAGCCCGATTCTGAAGCCGAACACGCTCTATTACTGGCGCGCCAAGGTGCGAGATTCGTCCGTTCCCGCGAAGGAATGCGAGTTCACCTCCGGCCGCGCCTTCTCCACCGAAGGACCTTCGACGTGGTACGTCCGTCCGCGAAACGACGCACTCAGGTACGGCACGGAAGACGGGACTTCCTACGAGAATGCCTTCAACGGTGTGGTCCGTTGGGATGACAACCACGGCGCCTCGCCCGGCATCGTGTGGGGACCGGGTGGTGTCGAGGCCGGAGACAGTCTTTACGTCTGTGACCGACATGAACTCGATCCCAACGAGGACGGGTTTGCCGACCGCGGCCTCTTCTACATCAAGGCCAGCGGTTACTCGCCGGAATATCCTGTCAGGATCCGCGGGGACCACCCGCAGCACCCCGGGACCATCGTCGGCGGACCGTCCGGCTACATACTCAAGATCGAGCGAAAGAAATACGTGGAATTCAAGGGGATCGTCTTCGACGGTTTCACTCTCTCGACCGAGCCCCTGATTGACGACGGCCTCGATGAGGTGGTTACGGATGCACCACGGTCCACCTACATCGTGTTCGATAGTTGTACGATGAGGCACGCCGAGTGTCTCGTGGCGCTCGACACCGGACACGACCACTGGACGTTTCGCAACAACACGATGAGCGACGCCGGCTGCGCGATCATCACCACGCGAACCGGCGACACCGCCGCCAACTTCCTGACCGTATCGAACAACCGGTTCGAGCGGCTGGGGCTGCCTCCCTACGACCATCCGGATGCCCACGCCGTGGGCATCGGGGCCGGAGAGGGACATATCATCGAGGGCAATTACATCGAGAATACAGGGACGGCGATAGAATTCTGGACCTCGGTGCACCCCATGCGGAATATGATCGTACGCCACAATTTCATCAAGGACATCAAGAAGAAACGCATCACCGAAGGACACGGCATTGCCATTTCCGGCGTGAACAATGCCTCCTTCGGCCAGCGGACCGGCTTTCAGGTGTACGGCAATATCATCATGAACACCGAGGGCTCCGGAATCAGCAGCAACAACAAGGACCTGGTCAAGGTGTACCATAACGTCATTTACAACAGCGAATACGGTCTGCGGTTCGCCGTTACCGGAGCGCCGCTTGCGGTGGATGTGCATAACAACATCGTCGCCCATCCTCGCCGAATGTTCTTCCTTGTGGTGGCGGACACCAAGGTCCCTTGGGAGGATGTCTCCTGGGACCACAATATCTACTGGTCTGCCTCGGGCCAAGCCGCCATGTTTGGTACGATTCTGACGCCCCGACTGGGCTTCACGGCATATCAGAATGCTCTGGGATGGGATGAACACTCGCTGATGGCCAATCCATCTTTTGTGTCCTCGCTGCCTCAGTCTCCGGGGGACTTCAAACTGCGAAGTGACAGTCCGGCCATCGACGCAGGCACTGATGTCGGCGTGGCCTTTGACTTTGTGGGCAACCCGATTCCTTCGGGAAACGCTCCCGACATCGGCGCGTACGAATACACGGCGCCGTAAGGCGTCGACCGGTCAACATGGTTATCGGCAAGGCGTAAGGGAAACCGTCGGCACGTCGCCAGAACGCATACCGAAACGGGGGGACTCAGGAGGGCATAACCATGCAAGGGTATGATCACATGCAGTCCCTCAACATGTTGACGTGCGAATTGGAGGACTGGTTTCACATTCTGGGGACGAATGGGCCGCCTCCCCGGGAGCAGTGGTCGGGGCTCACTCTGCGTGCGGAAGCCAGCGTTCGCCGAATGCTCGATCTGTTCGCCGAGAAGGGGGTAAGAGCCACCTTCTTCTGTCTGGGCTGGATGGCCGAGCGGATGCCGGCGCTGGTGCGGGATTGCCACAGAGCCGGGCACGAGATTGGATCGCACGGCTACGCCCACGTGCTGGCCTACGATGTCGGGCCTCAAGCCTTCCGGGAAGACCTGGAACACGCCAAGAAGATACTGGAGGATATCATCGGCGAACGAGTCCATGGATTCCGCTGTCCTGGGTTTTCCGTTACGGACGCGAACCGGTGGGTCTTCGACGTGGTAGCGGAAACGGGCCACACCTACGACGCGAGTGTATTCCCGGCCCATCACGGCCACGGCGGCCTGGAGGGCACGCCTGCCGGACCTCATGTCGTCACGACGGCCAGCGGCCCGCTGGTGGAGTTCCCGGTTTCGACGGTCCCGTTTCTCCGTTCCCGCGTCTGCCTGTTCGGCGGCGGATACCTGCGTCTGTTCCCCCTGCCGGTGATCCGCTGGGGGATTCGACGATTGCGCGAAGACGGTCTGCCACTGATCATCTACATCCACCCGAGAGAGATCGACCCGGAACACCCTCGTCTGCCGCTGAAACTCCGCCGGCGGTTCAAGTGCTATGTGAATCTCCGTACGACCATGCGCAAACTGACCTGGCTGTGCGAGCACTGCGTGTTCACCACGATGGGTGAGGTCGCTGCACGCATACAGTCGATGGCACAGGATCACGTCGTGGCGGTCCCTGTAAGTGTCGGAGCCGAAGAGACCGCCATCTTCGATCTGGCGCGAGCAGAAGAGAGTCCCGTCCGATGAGCCCGACGATGATCCCGTTTGTGGACGCCCCGCCGAAAGGGCGGATAGATCGAGGGCGACTGGTTTCGGCGCCGCAGGCGCCCAGGCGGCCGGAACGAATGCCGGAGACGTCTCGTCCGGGCGGGTTCCGCCGCGGCGTTTGGCACCATGTGGTTCGCTGGGTCACTGGCTTCGTGACGGCCTCGGCGATAGTGATCTGTGTTTCGCCGTATTTCATCAGCAGTCTGCGCGTCTACGAATGGTCGAGTGATCTGAACGACCACATCATCAAACCCGGATACGTCCATCGCAACCGTGATGAAGGCTGGTCGAAAACGCACTACGGCGTGTATGGCCTGCATAACGCAAGCGGGCTCGATCGCCTGGCGGAGCCGACCGTCCTGATCTGGGGCGACTCCTACGTCGAAGCCCATCAGGTCAACGACCACCAGAAGATGGACTATCACGTCAGCGAGGCCCTCTCGATGGGCGAGGCCGGGCCGACCCGCGCAGTGGCCATCGGGCAGGCGTATTGGTCGATTGCCGACTACTACTTTCACATTCCCGCCTACGAACGGTTGTTCCGCCCGAAGTACCATTTCATCGTGCTCGCTGAACATGGGCTGAAGGACCTTTGTCCGGACGGCGAGACCTTCCTCTCCGAGCCGGCCTACGCGTTCGTCGACCGCACGATCGTGGACACGCAAAGGAGTCGGATCATTGCCGAATTGCAGGAATACGGTCTCAGCGATGCGGTGCTGGCACCCTGGAAGGCCCTGCGAGGTATTCTGAAAGACGTGCGCTCCGCGCGGTTTGCGCTGGGGCCGGTTGCCCGACAAGAGCAGGAAGACCCGGCCGACTCGACCTCATTTCTGTTTGCGGCCGAAACACCGGAGCGACTCGCCGACAGTTGGGCTTACGCGATTGACATGCTCACGAGCGTTACCGACACGCCGATCGTCTTCGTCCTCGTGCCGGAGGTGCCGTACCTGAAGAACGGCCGAGTATGCCTTGACGATCCGCAGGCCGCATGGAGGCTCCGCCTCGTCAGGTTGCTGGCCGAGAAGAGGGTGGGGTGCATCGATATGGCCGGCACACTCATTGAAGACTTCCGCAGAACCGGACAACTCAGCAGAGGCTTCCATCACGGCCGCCCCGGTCGCGGCCACCTCAATGCCCGCGGTCACCGGCTGCTGGCGCAGCAGATTTGCGTCTATCTCGAGGAACAGGCCGCCGCCCAATAGTAATTCCCCATGCTGTTCACCCAGATCGAGTTCTTTGTCTTCTTTGCCGTGGTACTGGCGACCCTGGCGGTCGTGAAAAACCACCGCGTTCGCAAGCGCCTGCTGCTGTTGGCCAGCTACTACTTCTATGCCTACTGGGACTGGCGCTTCCTCTCGCTGATCCTCCTCTCGACGATGGTGGATTACTTCGTTGCTCTCGGCTTGGCGAGAACCACATCCATACGGGGACGCAAGGCCCTGCTGATCACGAGCCTGGTCTGCAACCTCGGTATTCTGGGCTTCTTCAAGTACTTCAACTTCTTCGTCGAATCGCTGCAAGGCATCCTTGGCGCGTTCGGTCTGCATGCCGGCACCTTCCGGATCACGCTGCCGATCGGAATCTCGTTCTACACATTCCAGACGCTCAGCTACACGATCGACGTGTATCGGCGTCGTCTGGAGCCCTGTCGCAACATATTCGACTTCGCGCTGTTCGTGGCGTTCTTCCCGCAACTGGTGGCCGGTCCCATCGTTCGGGCGTCGGAGTTCCTGCCGCAGTTGGAGACCAATCCTCGCGTGACGGGATACGATCTCTTTCTCGGCTTTCGCCAGTTCACGCTCGGTCTTTTCAAAAAGGTCTTCATCGCGGATCACATCGCTTTGTATGTGGACTATGTTTTCGCCAATGCCGGCGCCTTTGATGCGGTCTCTACCTGGCTGGCCGTGCTGGCATACGGGCTACAGATTTATTGCGACTTCTCGGGCTACTCGGACATGGCGATCGGGGCGGCGCGGGCGATAGGCTACCACCTGCCGACGAATTTCCGGCTGCCTTACCTGGCGACCAGCGTGACCGATTTCTGGCACTGCTGGCACATATCGCTGTCCACATGGCTCAGAGACTACCTCTACATTCCCCTGGGCGGCAATCGCAAGGGCCGTCGGCGTACCTACGTGAATCTGTTCCTCACCATGGTGCTGGGGGGGCTGTGGCATGGCGCTGCCTGGACCTTCGTCGTCTGGGGAGCGATTCACGGATTGATGCTCATGGCCGAGAAATGGCTCAGACCCCGCTGGACGCCGCTGACGGAATCCGGATCGGCGATGTGCCTCTCGAAAATCATGGGCTGGTTCCTCACCATGCTGGTGGTGTTCAACGCCTGGGTATTTTTCCGGGCCGCGTCCTTCGAACAGGCGTTTCTCATGCTCAGACAGATGTACGTCTTCCGCGGCGGTGTAGCCTGGTTCGAACCGTTCACCATAGCGATCCTGGTGCTCGTGAGCATCATCAGCGTTCTTCTTGCAGCACGTGTGCTGAGCCTCCAGCGACTGGCGTACGATCGTTTGGCGACCCCGGTGGTTCTGTTCTCGATGTGGTGGCTGGTTCTCGTGTTCCCGGTCGAAGGTTTCCAGCCGTTCGTCTATTTCCAGTTCTAAGGTCATGTCGGCGTCTGCCGGTTATCTGTAGTCTCAGTCACATCGGAAGGGGATAGAGACAGATGCAAACGTACTTGTGCGTGTACGCAGGAGCCCTGTTGGTGGCCCTGGCCATCACACCCGCGGTGATCGCGCTGGCCCGCCGGGTCGATGCGGTCGACCGGCCGGGGGTCCGTACGGTCCACACGCACCCGATTCCACGCATTGGCGGGGTGGCGATCTTCGTCGCGGCGAACTGCCTGATCCTGCCGGTACTGTTTCTGGACAATCGGATCGGCGATGCCTTCCGGCAATCCCGTCTCCAGATCAGCGCTTTGCTCAGCATGGCCACACTGATCTTCCTCGTCGGCCTCGTGGACGACCTGCGAGGACTGCCGGCCCGGGTGAAGCTCGCGGTCGAAGCCCTCGCCGCCGGGGCACTCTGCTACGTCGGAGTTCGAATTTCGGCGCTGGAGATCACGGAGGGGTACCTGCTTCACCTGGGAGGATGGGGCATGCCTTTGACGATCCTCTGGATCGTCGGAATCACGAACGCCGTGAACCTGAGCGACGGTCTCGATGGGCTGGCGGCCGGGGTATCCGCTGTGGCCTGTGCCGTCATCGCGATCTTCGCGGTCTATAGCGAGAATCTGGTCATGGCTGTCTTCATGCTGGCCTTGCTGGGCGGACTGTGCGGGTTCCTCTTCTACAATTTCAATCCGGCGAGAATCTTCATGGGGGACTGCGGAAGCCTGTTCGTGGGATTCACCATCGCCGCTTCCAGTGCCATGTGCCTGACGAAGTCGTCGGCCCTGGTCGGACTGGCCTTGCCCATTCTGGCCTTGGGGATTCCGATCTTTGACACGTTCTTCACCATTCTGCGGCGGTTTCTCGAACGGCGGTCGCTGTTTGCTCCGGATCGCAGCCACTTCCATCACCGACTGATCGATCTGGGCCTCAAGCAGCGTCACGCGGTCCTGGCGATCTATCTGTCCACCTGCGCGGCCACAGGCCTCGGTCTGTTCATGATGGTCCGGCGGGACATCGGAGCGCTCGTGGTATTCGCCTGTATTCTGCTGCTGGTGCTTCTGCTGTTCAGAGTCGTTGGAGCGGTGCGTTTGCGAGAGACGGTGGCGGCCCTGCAGAGCAAGTACGCGCTGGCTCGCCGACAGAAGAAGGAGCAGCGGACGTTCGAGGAACTGGAGTTGCGGTTCCGGCGGGCGCAGGACGGCAGGGAATGGTGGCAGGCCGTCTGTGACGCCGGCAAGGGACTCGATTTCGCCTGGGTTTCCGTCATGATCAAGGACAAGGACGGCAACCTGGATACGCGCGTCTGGCGTGGCGGCCAGATGGCCCGGCCGCAGTCGCGCGTCGTCACGATGAACCTGCCGGTCAGGGACCCGAACGAACAGACGACCATGGAGTTTGAGGTGGCCATCGCGGCGGATGAATCCCTGGAGTCAGCCGGCCGCCGGGGAGCCCTGTTCAGCCGGCTGATCGACAAGCACAAGCCGCGTCCCGTCGAGCCCCTGGCCGCACCAAACAGGTGACGCAACCGACCCACCCGGTCTTCGTGTGGAGTCTTGCGGGAATGTGAAACAAGGATGAATGCAGAAGGAGATGGTGTATGATAAGATTGTCTGTGCTGGCAGGTTTATTGCTCATGGCCCGCATCTGTCAGGCCGTGGTCGTCGTATCCAACGGGGCAGGAGGAGGCCCCTGGTCGAAACCGGAGACGTGGGCCACGGGGATGGTCCCTCGCGACGGTGATGCCGTAACCATCCTGGCCGGCGACACCGTCACCTTCGATGTCGATATGTCGGGCTGGGAAAGCGGTATCGCCGGTCTGACCTGCGACGGCACGATGAACTGCAGCACCTCGCCGGGCAGGTACTATCTCAAGACCGTCGAGGACATTGGGGGGGCCGGCAGGATCATTTGTGGATCGGACGAGACGGCCTATCCGTCCGACTGTCTGATGACCTTTGACTTCGGTTCAAAGCCCAACAGCTTCGAGTGTGAGCGAGGATTGGTCCTTCGCCTGCACTGCACACAGCCTGCCCATCCGGTTGTGACCTTGTCGGCCGATGCGGCGGCAGGACAGTCCGAACTTGCTGTCGATACGGATGTCAGCGGCGATATCTGGACGCCGGGCAAGGTGGTTCGGATCAACGGTGTCAGCAGGAGTTGGCCGGACTCGGAAGAGCGTTTGATCGGCATGGGCGGGGCCTCACCCGGCACGTTGACGGTGGATGTCGGTCTGGCAAATGCCAAGGCCTCGGGCAGCGAGGTCGTTCTTGTCACACGGAACATCCGGATCGTCGGGTCAACCGACTTCGCCGTCAAGTCCATGCGAGGCGGCGTGTTGGGTTGCGAGATCAGCAATTGTACGAGCGGTGTCGGGTTGAGCTCCTCGTGCGTGATCTCCGGTACCATCTCCCGATGCAGTTACGGCATCTATTCCTGCGCTTCCTGCACAATTGCGGGTGTCATCTCGGGGTGCACTTACGGCGTTTACTCCAGTTCGGCCTGTACGCTTTCCGGCACCGTCTCCGGGTGTGCGTTCGGGGTTTCGTCGTCCTATGGCGGAACAATCAGCGGCACGATTTCCGGCTGTGGCAGCGGGGTCAGTGAGGTTTCGGAATATCAGATTGGCGGTCTGATCTCCGGGTGCAACATCGGCGCGTATCGTGCCAGCGCTTGTGTGATTTCCGGTGCCGTCTTCACCGGCAACAACTATGACCTGCGGCGTGCCAACTCCATCTGGGCCTATGACACACTCTTCGGCAGTGCAGTGGAGTGTTACGAATACGACACTGAAGTCACGCCACCGTGGAGTTATGTCGCCAGCTATCACCACGACGGAGTTACCGATGCCTTTAAGGCCTGGACGCGGGGCGGCGTGATTGAATCGGACATGGGCGTGGGACCCTCCGGCTATGCGCTCTCCTACAGGCACATCTGCACAAGCTCGGTCACTCCGTGTTTCCGCCAGGAATCGATCACGATCGGGCCGGGGCAGACTCTCTACGTTCAGGGCAAGATCCTGATCCTCGACAACCACACGGTGCGGGCCCCCCGTCTGGAAATCATTGATGCCGCTGCCGACCCGCTGGTCTATCCAGGGACAACTCCTTTGGCATCGGCCGTTATTCCGAATCCCCTCAGCCGCTATTCCTGGCAGGATGTGACGGTCAGCTACACAAATCCCGGCAAGACAAGCAAGCGAGTCTGGATTCGTTGCTCCACACAGCAGGCCGGTAACGACATCTACGAGGTCTGGACCGCTCGCTTGCCGTAATCTGCGCGCACCCACCGGGCACGCCATGGGGCCATGGTCGTGCCTGACCTGGCGGCCATCGCAACGTGTCAGGTCTGTGCCCCTTGTCTCCCGTTCCCCTGAAGATAAAGGAAACCATCCCGTCACAGAAGACGACGCCGAAGAATCGACTCACGAAGCCAGGCAGCGCGTCTCGCGGGGGCAGCACGGTACTTGCACGAAGTTCCACCGCTTGCTGCCCACAATCCCGCGAGACCGTCGGGAGGACCGACCCCCGGTCCTCCTCTTTTTTTTTCAGCCCTCCGCAGAGGCTACCCGCCTCACTCTATACCCCCCCCATTTCCATAGAGTTCGCCGAACACCGCGTTCGAATCGTCCCCTCTCCAGACCGTCCCAGCCTTCCCGTGCCCAGCGCGCCTGCCTGGCCGGTCCCGCCTCATCGAGCAGCCTCGGCCGCTCCATCCACTCAAACCTCCCTTTGTCTGTAACCGCCAGCGCGCGGGGTTCACCCGTCTTTAACATACAGGCATACCCCAGCAGTTGTTCGATCCTGTCGTACGCGTGATATTCGCGCAGCAGGCGGAGCCTGCACCACCGGATCTTCCACGCGAAGCTCAGCCAATTCCCCGAAAACGCTAAGGGCCTGAAGACGGAGCGGCTTGCCACCTCTGGGCAGGGTTAATAAGCAACGTGTTATACCTATTTAGGACTACTACTAAAAGAGTATATCTGGCGATCTGATACCGCCTCGGGTCCATTCCCAGCAGAAGGCCGACCAGGCATAACGAGCCCAGACCGCAGAAAAGTAGGGAAGAATTGAGCAACCTGGCCCTTCCCACGGGCGCAACCGCAGCAGGGGCTCCAGGCGAGCCCATTATCGGAAGGATGGATCGCCCAACGGATCACTACGTGAACCCTTAGCAAAAATACGCAATACTACGTAGTTGAATATGGGTTGTTGCGATGATATACTATCTGTATAGATAGGTAGTTGGATCGCCCGAAACGGCGTCTGGCGTGCTGGGTGCGCTAAAGAAGAACCGCATTGGGCGCGAAGCGGATTGGCGCAGGTGGGCGGTATGGAGGCAGGGTGAGAGAGGCTCTACACGGAGGAGGGCTCCCTCACAACGGAGCATGGATGCATGCGTGGGCGCACGTGACGCGTCCGCCGGGCACATGTGTGCTGACCGTGCAGGGACAGACCAAGGGAGACGGGTAGGCAGATTCGCCGAGGCAATCGCACCCCGATCCCGGGTCGCCTGCTGTGAAGGGAGGAGAGTCGTTATGTTGATAGCCGAGGGTGATGTTTCGTCACGGACGCAGTGCATTCCCAGAGCGGTTAACGTTGCCGGCGTTCCTGTCGTCCCGTTTGAGTCATACGACCAAGCTCTCGCCTGTATTGAGGCCACGGTGGAAGCCCGTGAGAAGACCTTCTGGGTGGCCATCAATCCCCAGAAGTGTTTCCGCGCCTGGCACGAAAGCGACCTGCTGGACCTGTTGAACCGAGCCGACGTCGGCATCTGCGACGGCGTGGGTGTCTCGATCGCGGCTCGCATCCTCCACGGGCAGAGAATCAAACGGTGCACGGGGTGCGACTTGTTCTTGAAGGTTCTGCCATACGCCGCAAAGAAGGGATGGGGCGTCTTCATGCTTGGCGCCTCAGAGGAGTCGAACGCCGGCGCATGTGCCAGACTCCAGCAGACCTACCCTGATCTGAGGATTGTCGGCCGTCAAGACGGCTACTTCACCGACTCGGCTCGTGTTGTCGAACAGATCAATGCCAGCGGGGCAGACCTGGTCTTTGTTGCCATGGGCTCGCCCACCCAGGAGTATTGGATCGCGAAGCATCGGGACCAGATCGAGGCGCCTTTCTGCATGGGAGTGGGAGGGAGTTTCGACGTTGTCTCCGGCAGGATTCGCCGAGCGCCCGCGATCTTCCGAAGGACGGGAACCGAATGGCTGTTCCAGCTCGTGACAGAGCCTCACAAGAGGTTCAAGCGACAGACCGTGTACGTGCCATTCATGCTGCGCGTCGTATCCAAGAAACTGCTGGGATCGATAGATGCCAGCCAGTGGACGATGCGGCCCGTGCGGCAATAAGCTCACCAGGTATCCTGCCAAGGGGAAGAAGTCTCTCCCGGCGAGTCATTCTCGGACCCGCCCGGCAGACAGAGGGACCTGCTACCGATGCTGGCGGTATGTTCCCGGACGACCGTGCCCCAGGATGCGGTCCTGTGGGAACCATCCGAAGTTCCAGAGATCATGCGGAATCTGCCACCTTTTGCGAAGTCGCCCGGGAAAAATGACGAATTAGGTGCTGAGTCGAGGGCGCCAATTCGACGGTCTGTCGGACCATGCGCGACGGTTACGCCCCCGGGGCGGCGCACCCCACGGTGGGCCGTGATAGCTCGACGCGTTCTGGTTCCGTCGGACGAACGTCAGTCGACGCGGTCGATGCTTGACGGGTGCGGCCATAGCATACATGATGGGTGTTCGAGCACAGCAGGGATGGGGAAGAAGTGCCGGTACGGCTTCTCGGATGGAGGCATTTCTCATGTTGACGCACGGATGCGTGGCGCAGGGAGCACTCTGGGTGCTTCCCGCATCGGCGTCCTGGCAGTCTGTGTACGTCAGGACCCCAGAGCGTTAACCAGTGCCTCTCGGTGTAACCGACGAGGACGGAGTCCGCGCTGCTTACGGGTCCGGATCCAGGATCCCGGCCCAGCCAGTCGCGTTGAAGCTCTTCTGCGGCCGGCCCGCGACGCCGCAGTCTCCCACGGCAGCCGTAGTGAGCGAATGGAAACGAATCAAGAACTCAGGGTGGTGTGAATATGAGCCTGGACCAACCGAACGACCCGATGGAACGAGGAACCCCGCACCCCTTGGACCCGATCGCACGCAACGACAAGGACCTTCCTGGCCGCCCGGACGGGCGGACGAAGATCAGTCGCGTGGTGGACGTCCTGATGTCTGATGCGTCGGCGCGGGACGGGATCCAGCCGGCGGAAGTCAGTCGGCGGACAGGGATGCACGGGGCTCCGATAGGTCCGGGGATCGTGCCGGGCCAGCCGTGGGGCGTCGCTCCGGCTTCCCAGACGCCGCCCACGGAGCTTCTGGCCTCGGTCCTTCGATTCAAGTGGACGATCGCCTTGGTCTCCATCCTCGTGTCGGCACCGACGATCGCTCTGATCTGGACGCAGATCGTGCCTCAATACCAGGCGCGCGCCGAGGTGCGGGTGCGACCGATCATCCCTCATCTGGTCTTCAAGACAGAGGACAACGGCATGATCCCTCTGTACGAGTCCTTTGTGAACACACAGGTCTCGCTGATGCGCAGCCCCACGGTCCTGCAGCGTGTTCTTGACCAGAAGGCCATTCAGGACACGGCGTGGTACAGGAACAGTCCGCGTACGTTCTTCCAGCGTCTTCGTGCCAATTCGCTCCCGCCCATGGAAAGGTTACGTGACAGCCTGTCGGTCCGGCCCCGACCGCGAACCGAGGTCATCGACGTATCCTTCCTGGACCCGAGCAACAAGGAGGCGAAGATCATCGTGGACGCGATCCTCGACGAGTACATCAAGTACACCGCCATCAAATCGGACCAGACGCGAGATGAAATCTTCCAGAAGCTCACGCAGCAGAAGACGGAACTGAGCAATGAGATTGCCTACAAAGAGCGGGGCCTTGCGGCGTTGCGCAAGTCTCTCGGGACGGGCACGCCGGAGGAACTGGTCGCCAGCAAGAGAATGCATCTCGATGAATTGCAGGTTCGCCTGAGCACACTCCAGCAGAACATCGCCATTCTCCAATGGGAACTCGAACAGACCGTCGCCACGGACAGCAACGATGCGACGGTGAATCCCGCCGGCGAAGCGGAGCGCCAGCGGGCCTATCATGAGGATGCCGAGTGGCGCCGGCTCGATGTCGAAGTCCGGACGCTCGAACACCAGCTTGCCAACAGCGTCTACGGACCCAAGCATCCGAATCTGCTCAAGCTCCAGAACGACGTGGAGTTCGCCAAGACCCTTCGCCAGGAGCGAGAGAAGCAACTGGATGACCTCTGGCTGAACCGGCCGAAGAACGCGGTCGCCGCCTCGGTCACCGGAAGCACGCCGGAGCAGCTCAACCGAGAAGAAGCCAAAAGAGTCATCGAGTACCGGCTCTCTCGGGCCCGCGAGGAAGAGAAACTGCTGATAGAGGACCTCGGCGCACAACAGAAGGCGTTCGAGTCGCTTTTCAACGACGCCCAACTGCTCACGAAGGAAAACCTGGAGCTCCAGCGGACACGTGAGTTGCTCGACGCCGTCCAGCAGCGGATCGATCAGAAGGAGATGGAGCGGAACGTGGCCGGCTCCATCGAGGTGTTGACCCCGGCCTTCTCTTCTTCGAAGCCGGAGAAGGATCGGCGCGTGGTGTTTACGGCGATGGCGTTGTTCATGGGCCTGGGATTGGGCGGGGGTGCGGCCTTCCTGCGCGCCAGCCGGAATCAGACGATCCACGCGGCCAAAGACATGCCCCAGCCGGTGCAGGTCCCGTTCCTCGGGCATGTGCCTTTGGTCAGTGCCACCAAAGCGCCCGGCAAAGCCCTGGCCGACGAACTCGAACAGAACCAGTTCCTGCTGGTCGAAGCGATTCGCGTGCTGCGCACGGCCCTGCTGGCCCGCCTGGGCGGCCGAAGCGGCGCCACCGTGCTGGTCACCAGCGCCACCGAGGGGACGGGCAAGTCGAGCTTCACGATGGTCTTGGGCCGCAGTCTGGCCCAGGCGGGCAAGAGGGTCCTCATGATCGATACAGACTCCCACAAGGTGACCCTCTCGAAGAGGTTTGAGCTGACCACCCAGCCGGGTTTCGTGGAGTCGCTGCGCGACAAGACGATGACGAAGCTGCCGATCTACCCGACGCAAACGCCGGGACTGGACATCATGCCGGCGGGAAACCGCAACGGCGCCGACACCACCTATGACGAGATCGCCAACGGCGCCTTCAAATCGTGCATCAGTCGTCTGCGCAAGCAGTGTCAATATGACGTGATCCTGCTGGATGCCTCGCCGATTCTGCCCGTGGCGGATGCGACGATCCTGGCCGGGCAGGTCGACGGCACAATCCTGGTGGAGCGCGAGCAGGTCTCGCAGCGTGCCCATGTCCTCAGCGCCCTGGCCCGCCTGCATTCGGCCGGCGGAACCATGCTCGGCACCGTCTTTGTCGGCTCCCTCGAAAACCAGGGCTACGGCTACCGCTACAAATACGGCTCCTACGCCAAAAAACGCGAATCGTAACCGCCTTCACGGAATCACCGGCGATCAGAAAGTGACGCCGAAGCTGTGACATGGCTCAACTCTGGCAGTCCTCTTCGCGCTGACACGGATACGCTCGCATATGAGCATTCGCCTCACAGCCTTGTATCTGATGGTGGCCGGACTTTCCATCTATGCATGGAAAGACTGGTTCAAGAGCCTCTGTGGCCTGATCCTGCTGATGGCTGTGATAGAACACGGGGACATGCCCAGAACCATATTGGGGATCCAAGGCCTGAACCCATGGAACGTGTTGTTCTCGGCGATTTTCCTAGCTTGGCTCGCGAGTCGTCGGTCTGAAGGCTTGACGTGGGATATGCCCCAGCACCTGAGTGTGCTGCTGGCGGTGTTCCTGGGAGTTATCGTGTTTGGCGTGGTGCGAGCTGCTCTCGATCTCGACCGGATTCCCGGCTATACGGCAGGCGACCTGCTCAGCGAGGAGTTGGTCAATACCATCAAATGGGTCATGCCGTCTCTGTTGCTCTTCGATGGTTGCCGGACCCGCAAGCGAGTGATTATTGCGTTCACCTGCTTGCTTGTCATGTATTGCCTGATCGCCGTTCAGGTGGTCAAGCGAATGCCGCTGCAGGCCGCCTTCAGCGAGAGCAGTGCGACGATCATGCATGCTCGCAGGCGGCTCAACGAGGGAGTTGGCTATCATGCCACAGATCTATCCGTCATGCTTGGCGGAGCGTGCTGGGGGCTTGTGGCTGCTCTGCCTCTGGCTCCGAAGAGACTGCACAAGGTTGTGGTCGCAGCCGCGGCGGGCATGGTGGCCTTCGGACAGGTGTTGACGGGGGGCAGGGCCGGGTATGTGGCTTGGGGAGCGACGGGGCTAGTCCTATGCCTTCTGAAATGGCGCAAGTATCTGATACTTGCCCCGATTGTGGTGCTGTCGCTGCCTGTTGTATTCCCTGGCGCTACTGCCCGGATGTTGGAGGGATTCGGTCAGACCGACGTGACAGGGGAAACCGCCGTTGATGAGTTTGCCGTAACGTCCGGCCGGAATCTGATCTGGCCTCATGTCGTCGAGAAGATAAAGGACTCGCCTTGGATAGGTCACGGGCGACGGGCGATGCAACGGACCGGCCTACAGAAGGCCCTCCTTGACCAATACGGGAGTGGCGAGGCCGTCGCGCATCCACACAACCTGTATCTCGAAACTCTGCTCGACAACGGAATCCTGGGTTCTATACCGATCTGGCTGTTCTATGCATTGTTGGTTGTCTATGCGGCAGGTCTGTTCCGAAGCACCAACCGTCTGTATTCAGCGGTTGGTGGTCTGGCTGTGGCCCTCATGCTCACCAGTCTCATCGGGGGTCTTTCGGGACAGCATTACTTCCCCCAGGAACATACTCTGGGGATCTGGGCGGCTGTCTTCATCTCGCTTCGTGTCCATCTGGAAGAGAAGCGGGCACGGGTCGACGCAGACATGTGTGGTGACCTGTTAGGTCCGCATGCTGTGTTGCTAGGCCGTTCGGATCCGGTGACTCACGCAAGCAGGTTTCAGAAGGTCCCAGAGTAGGTTCACATGGCTACTGGCAAATACGTCAAGCAGCTTGCCGGGGAATCCATAGTCTACGGGATATCCGGGACGATCTCGAGATTCATTGGGTTCTTCCTTATGCCCGTGTACACTCGGATGTTCATGCCAGCCGAGTACGGTGTGATCGCCCTGGTGGATACGGTCACGACGTTGATGAGTATCCTTGTTGTCCTTGGCCTCGATCATTCGTCTGCCCGCTGGTTCTATGACACGAAGGATGCAGAACATCGCAAGTGTACAATTGCCTCCTGGTTCTGGTGCCAGTTGACCATCGCCACGCTGGCGGGCACGATCCTCTTTGTATTGGCGCGTCAGGTTTCCTTTCTCCTGGTCCAATCGGAGCAATATGCTCCTTTGGTACGCTTTGCCGCCTTGGGTTTGCCGCTGAGTACATTTGCGAAGGTCATCGGAAACTGGCTCAGGTATCAGCGCCGCGCATGGACTGCCACTTTCTTCTTCACGGCCAGTTCGCTTGCCACTATCGTGTGCACCATCCTGTTTGTCGTTTTCCTTCGCTGGGGTCTCAGCGGGGTATTTAGTGCAAGGCTTGTCGCGGCCGCTATTACAGCGGGCGTAGCCATCCCTCTAATCAAAGGCTGGATAACCCCCGCCTGCTTCTCCATGGCTCACCTGAAGCCAATGCTCCTTTTCGGCCTTCCGTTTGTGCCGGCGGGGATTGCGCATTGGGTGAAGATCTCATCGAGCCGGCTGGTTCTGAACGTGTTTTGTGGAAACGCAGAGGTTGGACTGTACGCCATAGCCGCTTCACTGGCCTCTCCAGTCGGGCTGTTCAGCAATGCGTTCCAGCTTGCCTGGGCTCCGTTCGCCTACTCCATCTTGCATGAAACAGACTCGGGCAAGGTGTATGCCAAAGTCCTGGACGTCTATGCGTTCTGTTCGACTGTGCTTTGTACGGCGGTGTCCCTGTTCGCTGTCCCGTTGTTGTCAATCCTGACGACAAGGGACTACTATTCTGCATCGTCGTGTGTTCCCTTCCTCGCATATGCTTTCGTCTTCAATGGGGTATTGTACGTGGCCAATCTCGGCTCGGGGATCGCGAAGAAGTCTCTGCCGGCCGCCACCGGCGTATTCCTTGAGGCCATTGCCGCGTTATCGCTGAGCTTCGTGCTTGTGCCATGGCTGGGCAAAGAGGGTGCCGCCGCCGCGGTCGCAGTCTCGTCACTGCTCAACGTGGTGTATCTATTCCACGCCAGTCAGAAGAACTACTTCATCCCGTATCGTTTTTGGCCGGCCCTTACTTGTTTCGGTTTCTCCTGGTTGCTCATTGCAGTGGATCACTGGGCGATTCCGGGTTCCCGTCTCCAGACATATGCGATCCGTGGATTCCTGTTGCTCCTTTTCTTGCCTTTGGGGGTACTCCTGGGCGTCGTTCCATGGAGAAGACTCGTTCTTGGCATCCGGCACATATCATCCAAGTACTGCGCCGTCCATGCGCCCGCCCGAAAGGTGAGATAGCAGACGGACAGGCGCCGGCGCTCGTGCCTGTGAGGATAGGGGGTTTCGCATCCGTGTGTGACCGTTCGGCAACAACGCTGTGAGCGGGCTGTTGCCGTTCTGGGTGAACCAACCATGGGTCCCATCCCCCCGGAATAGTGCCATTGACGGTGTTAGGGTTTCCCTGTAGGGATGTCGTCAATTACAGGAGAAACCGAGATGAAGAAGCGTTTCAGCGAAGAACAGATCGTACGGATTTTGCGGCAGGCCGAGGCGGCCGGCCAGACCGTGGCGGAGGTCTGCAAGCAGCATGGGATCAGCGAGCAAACGTGGTATCGCTGGAAGAAGAAGTTCGGGCAGATGGGCGTGCCGGACGTGCGTCGCCTGCGTGAGCTGGAGAAGGAGAACTGCCGGCTCAAACGGATCGTGGCCGAACGCGATCTGGAGATCGACGCGATGAAGGAGGTGCTCAAGGGAAATTTTTAGAAGCGGAGCAGCGTCGCCAGGCGGCGGCAGAGCTGAAGTCCAGAGGGCTTTCGCAACGTCGGGCGTGTGCATTGGCCTCTCTGAGCCGGACGGTGTTCCGCTATCGCGTCAAACCGAAGGATGACCGCCCCGTGATCGAAGCCTTGAAAGAATATTCGCAACGGCACCCGCGTGAGGGCAGCCGGAAAGCCGGTCAGACCCTGCGGCGGGAAGGGATATGCCTCAACCACAAGAAGGTCGAACGCCTCTGGTCCGAGCACGGCCTGACGGTGCCGGTCAAACGGCGGCAACGCCGCCGGGGCAAGGGCCTGGACCGGCCGTTGCGCGCGCTGTACCCGAATCACGTGTGGGCGTATGATTTCATGGAAGACGGCTGTATCCACGGACGGAAGCTGCGGATTCTGACCGTGGTCGACGAGTTCACACGGGAGAGCCTGGAGACGTATGTGGACGAATCGATCCCGGCGGCGAAGGTCATTGAGGTGCTGACGTTTCTGTTCCTGCTACACGGCCATCTGGCGTATCTGCGGAGTGATAACGGTCCGGAGTTCGTCGCGACGGCGATCCAGGAGTGGCTGGAGCAAGAGCAGATCCAGACCGCCTACATCGAGCCCGGCAAACCCTGGCAGAACGGGATCAACGAAAACTTCAACGGCCGACTGCGGGACGAGTGCCTGAACCTGGAACTGTTCTACGGCTTGGCCGATGCCCGCTGGACGATCGAGGCCTATCGATGCTACTTCAACGAGCAACGCCTGCACGGCGCGCTGGGCTACGTCCCGCCGGTGGAGTTCAAGCAACGATGGTTGGCGGAACACCCGATGGCCACGGGGGCGCTGCCCCCGGCCCCCCGGGATTTATCGCTTGGCTCATCAGAGCAGACAGAGCATAAGGAAAGCCGGCTCACCCCAGCGGGCGGTCCGGCTTCTGCTCCGATGGCCGACCGGCGCTCGGGTTGCGTCCCCGCAGAGCCCCTTCGGCAAGCTCAGGGCAGGCTCTATCCTCCGGCCGACAACCACAGCATAATCGAAACCGAACAGAAGGCAAGAGATTCAGAAATGCAACCAGTTGAAGTCGGAAATCCTAACCCTTAAACTGGCACTAACCGAGGGGGACAGTCACATGCTGGGACAATTTGTGAGAGACACCGTCTGTCGATTGTATCGTCCGACCATTACCCTGACCTGGATTCGCAAAGGGCAGGACTCGTGGATGGCTCATCATCTGACATCGCGAACCTTGCCGATCCGCAGGGACCGCCGCACGACGCAGATCGAACGGATATCCGTCCAGAACGACGACCTCGGGCCTCAGAAAATATGGCAGCCATATCTGCAACTGGAGGACTATCATGGTCGGTCCCCGCAACGAATGCCAAGTCAGGTGCGCAGCAGTCCCACGATGTGCAGTTTCTTCAGCCACCTGGTGCGTGTGCGCAAACCGGAGGTGGTGGTGGAGTTCGGCACTGCGTTTGGTGTTTCCGGTATGTATTGGCTCTCCGCTTTGGAGGACAACCATCGTGGCCGCCTGATCGGCTTTGAGCCCAATGAGGGTTGGGCCGCCGTCGCTGAGAAGAACCTGGCTGCTGTCGGCAGCCGGTTTACCTTGGTCCGAGGGACATTCGAGGAGAGTATCGACGCGGCGCTCAAGGAAGGCGAGAAGATTGACATTGCCCTGATCGATGCTATTCACACCGACACGTTCGTATTGCCCCAGTTCGAGATGGTTGTCGGACGGTTGGCACACGGAGGTCTTGTGCTCCTGGACGACATCCATTTCAAAGGGATGAATGGCTGTTTTGAGAGAATTGCGATTGACCCCCGCGTCGCGAGCAGCGCTATATTGTGCGACCATGTCGGCATCGTGGAGGTGAGGTCACAACCATGAAGTTCCTCACACCATTGGTAGAAGGAGCGCGACTGGCCCTCTGGGCGTCTTCGCACAGCCGGCCACGAGCGGCCTACGTTGGCGGATGGTTGGGGCACAACAACCTCGGCGACGAAGCCCTGTTCGATGCCTGCAAGGTGTTGTTCTCGGGAGTCTCCCTGTATCCATTGAACGTATGTCGTGAGACTGTGGCGATGGCGCGACTGACGCGAGCCTTTCACTGTGCGATGTTGGCCGGCGGCACGATCATCAACAAGAACAACAGCGGCTTGATGCGGGCTCAGAGAATGCTGGACATTGCGAAATGCTGTTACGTGTTTGGGACAGGTGTTGCGGACCCTGCCTTCTGGCAGGGGCGAACCCTTCGGGATGGGAATCCGTGGTCCAACAGCATATCTCAGTGGCGCGAGGTATTGGAGCAATGCGCCTACGTGGGGGTCAGAGGACCGCTTTCGCAGCGCATTCTCATGGATGCCGGAGTCCGCAAGCCAGAGGTTATTGGGGATCCCGTGCTCGCGTTTGCCGATTGCTCTTTGGGCAGGAGAGGTGTGGAAAAAACACTCGGTCTGAACATGGGTGTTAGCGGCGGCTATATGTGGGGCGAGAGCGAAGAGTCTGTGTTCAGACGATTGACCAGGCTTGCCTCACTCGCGAAAGGCGACGGATGGACGGTAAGATGGTTCGTCGTCTGGCCTGAGGATTATGCTGTGACGGAGAGTGCTGCGAAGGAGAGTGGAACCGACGAGCACATCCATGCGGTCTACATGGATCATACCCGATACCTCCATCTCGTATCGAAAACGCGCGTGTTCGTGGGAATGAAACTGCACGCCGTTATCCTCGCGACTTGTGCCGGAGTCCCCTCCATTATGCTCGAATATCGCCCGAAGTGCCGGGACTATATGGAGTCCATTCGACAGGGTCAGTTGTGCCAACGTGTCGATCAATTCAAGCCGGAGGACATCCTGGATCGTGTACGTGACATCGACGGTAACCGGGAGCAATGCGTCGCGGACATGGCGACAGCTATCTCGCAGCTTCAGGCGGTTCAACGACTCAGGGCCGATCAGGTTATGGCTCGAATCATGACCGTCTCTGACCAGATTGCCTGAAGGCCTCCCCTGCGGAACGCAGCCGTTGTCACAGGGTGAATCTCTGCAGCCAGGGCATGAGGAGAGCAATGAACGTCTCCGTGATCATTCCGGCGTACAACGCCGAGCGGTGGATCCGCCGTGCCATTGATAGTGTGCTGAGACAGACTGTGGCGCCCATCGAGGTGTGGGTGGTTGATGACGGCTCGACAGATGGCACGAAAAGGGTCCTGCGGGAGTACAGGAACACGGTGCGATACCTTCATCAGACGAATGCCGGGCCGTCGGCCGCCAGGAATCTGGGGATCGACAACGTGCGATCGGATTGGATTGCCTTCCTGGACGCCGATGATGAATGGCTGCCTCACAAGATCGAGTCACAGCTACGTGTCCTGAGAGAGAATGTACACATCCGGTGGTGCAGTTGCGCTTGTCTTGGCGCATCCAATGGGATCACACCGTCCCGCTCGCTCCGGGAAGATCGCGGGCAAGGGTCAACGACGCCGACGGTACAACGCTATTTCTCCGCGGTCCTTGGAGGGGTCACGTTTCAGACATCCTCATTTGTCATCCACCGATCTGTCTTCGAGCAAGTCGGACGGTTCGATCCCGATTTGCGCTCAGGAGAAGATGTCGACATGTGGTGCCGTATTGCGTTCCGATATCCATGGATCGGTTACGGTGTTGAACCGAGCTACTGTTACCATCAGGACAATCCCCAGTCCGCGTATCGAAAGGGCCGTGTGTGCCGTGACCTTCCCTTGCGGAGTCTCTGCAGGAATATGCGTCTTGCCATGGAACTCGGCTCTGAGATAGCCGACGAGTTTCGCCCATATGCGAGGAAAAGAATCATGGACAGCCTCTTGCGCTTGGCTGCGAGGGATTGTCTGGTTCAACCCGGCGTCGTGGACGAGGTGCAGCGGCTGTTTCCCCTGGGAATGCACGAGCGAGCTCTCCTGCAGACCTTGCATCTGTTGCCGAAGTCCGTTGCGATGAGAATTGTGAGGCGTCTCAGGGGCCGAATCAGCCTGTAGGGAAGCTGTGGTTGGTCTTTCTCGGAAGCGGAAGATGTCAACAGCATACATGGGTACGACTTGTAAACAGGGGAGCAAACCGCGTATTTGTTTTGTCGCACTGAAAGCGTACGATCTGCTCTCCCAGCACCGGGATGTCAGCCATATGGGGGGAGCCGAAGTTCAGCAGGCACGGATTGCCTCGTGGCTGCTGTGTCGTGGCTATGCCGTTAGTTTCGTCACGCTGGATCACGGCCAGCCGGACGGCATCAACGTAGGCGGTATCACCGTGTGGAAGGCATATGCAGAGAGAGACGGGCTGCCCGGGCTCCGATTCGTCCATCCTCGTTGGTCGGGTCTGTGGGCGGCCCTGACCCGAGCTCAGGCAGATGTATACTACCAGCGAGGGGCAGGGAATGAGACCGGCCAAGTGGCGCTTTGGTGCCGTCTTCACGGTCGCAAGTTCATCTTCGCGGTGGCCAGCGATCCGGATTGTGTTCCTCTCTTGCGCGAGCTGAAATCATGGAGAGAGAAGGTGCTGTGTCGTATCGGCCTGAGACTTGCGGATGGGATGACGGTGCAGACATCGACCCAGCAACATCTGTTGCCGCAGAGTGTAAGAGCCAAGGCTGTCTTGGTTCGCAACTGCGGTTGGGATGAGGCAATACGTTCCTCTGCCGAACTCGCCGTGACGGCCGACTTTCGTGTGATCCGGGTGTTGTGGGTTGGCCGGATCAGTCGGGAGAAGCGTCTTGAGTGGCTCCTTGATGTCGCAGAACGTTGTCCGGACATCGCGTTTGACGTGGTCGGAGCGGCAAATACAGAATCGGATTACGCGCTTTCTTTGGCCCAACGTGCTGCTGCAAGTCCAAATGTCAAAATGCATGGACGCGTTCCACATGCCGAGATGGCTGGGTACTACAGGAGTTGTCACTTCCTTTGCTGCACATCAGTTTTTGAAGGTTTTCCCAACACCTTTCTGGAGGCCTGGAGTCTCGGTATACCCGTAATCTCGACGTTTGATCCAGATGGTGCAATCGCCGAGCACGGTTTGGGTTGGGTGGCGCGCGACGTTGAGGAAATCGTCCGGTGTTTACGGGGTGCGGCGCAGTCGCCAGAGACATGGCACGAAGCCTCTCAAGCTTGCAGGAAGCACTACCTGGCTTATCATACACCTCAAACGTGCTTGCCGGCTATGGAGCATCTGCTTCTGAAGCTGGCAGGTAATAATGACGCTGAAGCCATCCAGGTCCCATGCGCATAGCGGTTGTGGCGAAGCGCCGCGGAAGGATATGGGAATGGCCGAGAAGGCATCCGGAAAGGCGGGCAGTGATGCGGACACCAGGGATTCGGCATTTGGTCGGAGTGATCCGAGCGGACCTGTACAGGTACGGTGGTGCCACGGGGATCAAGGGCTTTCTGGCCACATACTGTCAGAAACCCGGCTTCCAGTATGTGCTCTGGATGCGGATAGCGGCCCATCTTCACAGATATCGACGATGGCGGATTCCATATTTCTTTTCCAGTTGGATGCGTCGTCGGCTGGAAATCAAATATGGAATCAGTATACCGCACACCACAGACATCGGTCCAGGATTGTTCATAGGGCATTGGGGTGGGATTGTCGTCAACGATCGTGTCATTATTGGGCGAGACTGCAACTTGTCCCACGGTGTGACGATTGGCCGGAGGAACCGAGGGAGATTCAAAGGATGCCCACGAATCGGCGACCGTGTGTACGTTGGCCCGGGAGCGGCCATCATCGGCTCCGTCTGCGTAGGGTCGGATGTAGCCATCGGTGCCAATGCCGTCGTTGTCGATCACGTGCCTGACAACGCGGTGGTCGTCGGCAACCCCGCGTACGTGGTGTCGGCCAGAGGTTCAGACGGTTATGTCAACTGGACGCTGGACGAACATGCATCGCCGATAGGGTTCGACGATGCACCGGCCGCGCCTTCGCAAGCGACCGACGAGGGGGTTCCACCTCTCCACGGTGGCGAGCGGGGATAACGGCTCCGCCCGAAGAAGCATCGAAGTTGATCCAAATCCCTGCCTGCCGAGCGTGGGCCGGGTGTTTCTGAGGTGACACCATGAAAGTGGCAGTATTCAGCCGTTACCCGAGTGACGCCGCACGCCCCAAGGGAGGAGTGGAGTCCGTTACGGTGGTTCTGGTCGAAGCATTGGCGCAGATTGAGGATCTGGATGTTCATGTTCTTACACTCGAACCAGGGCGAACGAATGTGGCCGTGGAAGGGGCCGGACAAGTCACCGTACATCGATTGCCGAGTTCACGATGGCCGCAGATCTTTGATGTGATGCTGGGTCCTGGAAAGAGGTGCTTGACACGCTACATCGAGAGGCTGAAACCAGACATCCTGCACACCCATGAAGTGTGGGGGCTTGGCCTCGGTGGCATTGATGTCCCGCATGTGTTTACCGTCCACGGGTTTGATGACGCAAATCTCATTGCCGATTCCGCCAAGTTCGCCTGGGTCCGTTCACGACTGTGGAAGCGCGTGATTCGGCGAGGCCTCGCTTCGCAGACACACATCATATCGATCACACCATACGTCCGGCAGGTCATAGAACGAGTGACCAATGCCCGCATCTATGACATTGACAATCCTGTCGACACACGCTTCTTCGGCATCCTGGGGCGACCCGAACGAGGAAGGATACTGTGTACCGGTTGGATCAATGAGAGAAAGAACACCTTAGGTTCCGTAGAGGCCTTCGCTCACATTGCCGGTCGGTACCCCTATGCGAAGCTGGCCGTTGCTGGTGAAGCACCCGAAGTCGAGTATCTGAATCGGATCAAAACAATCATCGACAGACAGGGGATTGCCAACCAAGTGGAGTTTCTGGGCCATATAGGCCATACCCGACTGATGGACGAGTTGGCGCGAGCGAGCGTGTTCCTTCTGCCTTCGAGGCAAGAAAACGCGCCCATGGCCATCGCCGAGGCGATGGCTGCCGGCGTCCCGGTCATTGCCTCTAATCGCTGCGGCATGCCGTACATGGTCCAGGAAGGGCAGACCGGTTTTCTGATCGATCCAGAATCAGGTGACCAGATTGCGGATCGGCTGACCCGGCTGCTCGACTCTCCGACGTTGAGTCATGAGATGGGCCTGATGGGACGGCAAGTAGCGATGAAACGCTTCCATCCTCGTGCCGTGGCGGAAAAGACCGTAGCCGTGTACCGCGCGATGTGTGCAGAGAATCGTTGTCCGCGTGCAGAAGTCTCTCCAGGGGTGTCATGAGTGCGATCCGCAGAGCAGCGTTTTGCACCTTGCTGGTCAGCGTGTATGTCTTTACATGGCTGGTCGCCGTGATCGGTCGAGCGATCCCGCGCCCGCGGTGGAAACCGAACGGGCGGATTCTTGTTACGGGGACGTTCTTCAATCCGAACTGGTATCTGTCACACATCACGCCCCTGGCCATGAGCGGAGTGAATGAGGTTATTGTGGTGACGGATACACCACAACAGCCGATCGAGGGTGTGACCTTGGCCTGTCCGCCTAGGTGGCTTAGGAGTATAAGTAGTCGTGCCGGGGCCAAGCTTATTTGGATGCTTATTATCGGTGTCCACCGACGACCGGACATATATATGGGCTATCATATATTTCCATCTGCGATCTCCGCTCTTTGCATTGCGCGACTGCTGAACCGGCCGGCTTGCTACCAAGACACATCGGGGCCGACGGAACTCCAAGGGGGAGGTTGGCGCGCAGAGAATCGCGTCTTGGCCGGGCTAGGGGCCCCCTCGCGTCTCATCGGTACTCTCGTAAGCCGTGTGGTTCGGGAATTCGACCTGGTCGTCGTGCGTGGTACAAAAGCGGCGGCCTTCATCCGGGAAATTGGTTACAGCAAGAATCTGGCGATTGTCACAGGTAGTGTCCAAGCACCGGGAAGATGGCACGGGTTTGCCGAACGCGAATGCGATCTTATCTTCGTAGGTCGACTCACAGAATGCAAGAGGCCGGATCGCTTCGTATCGATTGTGGCGGGTGTCGCCAAGCGGCTTCCTGCGATCACGGCGAGGGTCGTGGGGGATGGTCCGCAGATGGTCGCTGTGCGACAGCAGGCTCGGACGATGGGAATAGAGGACCGCCTCACGTTTCTGGGCAAGAGAGAAGACGTCTCGGGATTACTGGGCCGATCGAGAGTGTATGTGCTCACGTCGCGATCCGAGGGCCTCTCGATTGCCATGATCGAAGCGATGGCCAATGGTGCTGTCCCTGTCGTTTCCGATGTCGGCGATCTTCGGGACCTCGTCTCTCACGGCGTCAACGGGTTCGTCGTGGCCGAGGAGGCCCTCGACTGTTTCTGCGATACAGTCACCCAACTGCTTGTTGACGAGTCGGCGTGGAAGAGGTGTTCCCTTGCCGCTGTCCAGTCGGCGACCGCGTACAGCGGTCTCGAAAGGGTATCCGAGAGATGGCGTGAGGAATTGGGCAGGCTCACGCGTTTTGAATCCGCAGGGTTGCGGCCGACATCGTGAAGCTCCTGGGAAGGGTTGCCAAAGTTGAATTCTACTATCGAATCGAGTCGCGTTGCGGTTTCTGCCGGGCATGATCGCTACCCCACCGACGCTCCCTACTCGCCGGGCGAATGCTATCCCGAGTACCCGTTCGCTGGGGAGGGCCTTGCCCGGGAGGGCAATGACGCGTATGCAGGGGTTCGCGAGGCACTGCAGCTGTTGGAGCTCGACGTCGAGCACTACGGACAGGCGAACTGGAATCCGCTCGGCGGGATTATTAAGCCCGGACAGACGGTAGTGCTGAAGCCGAACTTCGTCCGTGAGTATCGTGAGACGCATGCGGGACACGACGATTGTCTGATTACGCACGGCTCGATCATTCGAGCGGCTCTTGACTATGTCTACATCGCTCTGAAGGGCCAGGGCCGGATCATCATTGCCGATGCACCGCAGAACGATGCCGACTTCGACGCGATCCGACGGATTGCGGGACTGGACCAGATCCAGGCGCTCTATCGCCAGCGCGCCGGTTTCGAGGTCGAGGTCTATGACCTGCGGCCGGAGAAAGCGAAGAAGATCGACGGCGTGATCGTCGGGCATGAGCCGCTGCCGGGCGATCCGGCCGGCTACGTGAAGCTGGATTTGGGCCATCATTCGATGTTCGCCGAAATCGAGCACCTGTGTCATCTGCTTTACGGTTCGGAATACGACACCCGCGAGATCCGCAGCCACCACACCGGCGGTGTGCACGAGTACATGATCTCGAAGACCATTCTCGATGCCGACTGCATCATCAACCTGCCCAAGCTCAAGACGCATAAGAAGACCGGCATCACGGTTTGCCTGAAGAACCTGGTGGGGATCAATGGCAACAAGAACTGGCTGCCGCACCACCGCGAGGGCACACCATCGCAGGGCGGAGACCAGTATGCCGACGACGGCCTGGTGCATCGCATTGAGCGCAGGAGCATGGAGTGCTTCCGCAGGGTATTCCCGCTGCTCGGTCCACTGCGGCGGATCGTGGCCGGCCCGATCAAGTCGGCCGGCAAACGCGTTTTCGGTGATACGAACAAAGATACCATTCGTTCCGGCAACTGGTATGGGAACGACACGACCTGGCGCATGGCACTCGATCTCAATCGGATCCTGCTGTACGCGGATCCCAACGGCAACCCTCAGGATCATCCTGCCAGACGAGTGTTCTGCATCGTCGACGGGATCGTTGGTGGAGAAGGCAACGGGCCACTCGACCCCACGCCCAAACGTGCCGAAGTCGTCCTTGCCGGACAGAACCCGGTCGCCGTGGAGTTGGCCTGTGCAGGCGCGATGGGTTTCGACCCGCAACGGCTGCCTTTGTTGTGCCGGGCCTTTGCGCCACATCCCTTGCCCCTGACATCGTTCAGCCTCGGTGATGTCACTTGCAGACTGCCAGGGAATCGTTGCGAACGGCCGGCGACATTGCCTTCTGAGATGAACATGCACTTCGTCCCCCATTTCGGCTGGCGCGACCAGGTTGAAATGGCAGACCGTGACACTGCCGAGCTGCAGGCAGACTGCCGCTGAAGACGAATGCCGACCCGGAAACCGTTTTGGGGGATCGTGCTCTATGAAGAAAGCACTGTCCAAGAAAAACCTTTGGGATAAGACGCCAGCTTGGGCTAAGATGGTTCTGGGTGCCGGTTTTGGCAGCATCCCTTTGTCATGGCTCCTGGGCCAGAAGTTCCGCCAGCAGCGTGCTTTCTTGCGAGAGGCTCAGTGGTGGCCGGCGGATCGGGCTAAGGAGTATCAACTGGCTCGGCTGCGTGCGATGCTCACGCTGGCCTATGAGCGCACAGGGTTCTACAGGCGGACGTTCGATCGCATCGGTTTCCGTCCGCAGGACCTGCAATCACTCGATGACGTGTCGCGCCTTCCGACTATCGACAAGTCTACAGTGGTCGAGAACCTCTCTGATATGTGTACCAAAGACGTGACCGAGCATGATGTCGACTACATATCCACCGGAGGCACAAGCGGTAAGCCGGTGGAGTTCTACATCAACGCCAGTCGCTCCCCCGTGGAGTACGCCTATCTTACGACGAGTTGGGAACGAGCCGGGTATCGGCTTGGTATGCCAATGGCGGTGCTGCGGGGACGGACGGTGAAGCCGGATCGCCATGGATTACGTCATGAGTACGATCCAATCCTTCGACACCACTATTACAGCAGCTTCCATATGTCCGACGAGAACATGGGGCGATATGTCGAGCATATCTCGACGATCGGCCCGTGTTTTCTGCATGTGTATCCCTCCACCGTGGCGGCGCTGGCCAGATTCATCCGGCGGGCAGGGATACGCCCCCCCTCCAATATTCGCGGCATCATCGCGGAATCCGAGATTGTGTATCCGGAGCAGCGGAAGATGGTGGAAGAGACGTTCGGCTGTCGATACTTCTCCTGCTACGGGCACACCGAGAAGCTCGTCCTGGCCGCCGAATGCGAGCATTCCACGGACTATCATGTTTGGCCCACGTATGGCTACTTCGAACTTCTCGACGAGCAAGGCCAGCCGGTGACGACGCCGGGCCAGCGAGGCGAGATCGTGGGGACCGGGTTCATCAACACCGTCATGCCGTTCATCCGCTACCGCACCGGCGACTGGGCAACGTATGTGGGCGATCGCTGCGAGGCCTGCGGGCGCGAGCACACGATTATCCGAGACATCCGTGGCCATCGAACCCAGGAGGTCCTGATCGCGGCGGACGGCTCGGAGATCCCCTGGACGGCCCTGAACATGCACGATGACACATTCATGCGAGTGCGGCAGTTCCAGTTCTCGCAGCACCAGCCGGGCCAAGCTGTCCTGCGACTCGTCCCAGCGCAAGGATTCAGTGAAGAAGATGCTGCGCGGATTCGCCGCAATCTCGCCCGCAAATTGGACAGCCAACTGACATTCAGCATCGAAGTAGTCGATGCAATTCCGCTGTCGGCCAGAGGCAAAGCCATCTATGTGGATCAGCACATACCATGGGATGAAGCGGCCTCGGCAAAGGCGGCCGAGCGATGACATGCAGGGGACCTATGCAGAAACTCAACTGGTACTATCGACGTCTGAAGGCCATGTCGGCCGACGAGATTGCCTGGCGCGTTCGATCGTCGCTGCGAGATCGTGCTGACTGCTTCGTCGTTGGACGGCGACAGCGGTGGAGAGGCCCCTCGACATTTCTCAACGGCGACGGCAGGGGTCTTGGGCCGGGCTTTCGCGTCTGCGACATGACCGTCCGAGAGGCAGACCGTCGGGCGAGAACCGATCCAGTCGTCAGAGCGCCGTGCGAGGCTCTTCTTGCCAGGGTGGAGAAGATTCTCGAACACCGACTGAGCTTCTTTGATCTGACCGAGACGCATCTGGGCGACCCCATCGTTTGGAACCGCGACCACAAACGCAGCCAGGACACGCCGATGACGTTCTGTCCGCCGCTCGATTACCGGGACGTCGAGACGGCAGGGGACTGCAAGTTCGTCTGGGAGCCGAACCGGCATCATCAACTCGTGGTGCTGAGCCGGGCCTATCGCGCCAGCGGCGACGAGCGTTTTGCCGGCGGCATAGTGGAACAACTGGATAGCTGGCTCCGGCAGAACCCATATGGCGTCGGGATGAACTGGCGCAGCGGCCCGGAACTCGGAATCCGGCTGATCAACTGGGTCAGGGCTCTGGACCTGATCGCCGAATCGCAGGCCATCGGTCCGGAACTGCGTCAGCGACTTCTCGACTCCGTCTCGCGTTACATCTGGGAGATCGACCGGAAGTACTCTCGTGGTTCGTCGGCCAACAACCACGTGATTGGCGAGGCCGCCGGCGTCTTCATCGCGGCGAGCTACTTCGCAAACCTCAAACACGCCGCAACATGGCGGCAGCGAAGCTGGAAGATTCTCAATCGCGAGATTCTCAATCAGACCTATCCCGACGGTGGCACACGGGAGCAGGCGATTGGCTATCACCTGTTCGTCGTGCAGTTCTTCGTCGCAGCGGGCCTTGTGGCACGCGCCACCGGGCGCGATTTTCCGGAGTCGTACTGGTCACGTCTGGAGAAGATGTTCGATTTCCTCGCTGTCTTGAGCGAAGGGGGCGACAGTCTTCCCCAGTTCGGCGACGGCGACGACGGGTATGTCCTCGACCTCGGCAGCCATCCGCGCAGCGTCGGAGAGTGGCTGGCGGTCGGCGCAGCGCTGTTCGACAGGGCGGACTTCAAGGCGCTGGCGGGCGAATGCGCCGAACCGCTACAGTGGCTGCCGGGCGCGTCCGGATACAGGAGCTTGGCCGCGACCGGTGCGCCGCGCGAGAGGACGATTCGCTCCCAGGCCTTTGCCGACACGAAATCGAACTGTGTCTCCACATTGCGGAGCACTGTCGCGTCAGTTCCGCGGAGTCGCATCGTTAAGTCATCGACACTGGCGCGGGAGTCGCCGATGTCAAATTCGACTCGCGTCTTGTGGTCGAGTTCTTCTATGGCAGCGAAAACCCCATCTGCGGATGGGTGAGTTGAGCTTGCCATCGTAAGCAGCCTGTCACGACACTGGTCGCCAGCTGCCTCTGCAAAGGTGACAAGTGTTGCACGTGTCGGATCTTGATAGGGAGATTGTGCTTGGGGACCGGATCATAGCGATGCAGCGTGTTCATCTGCAGGTGGGGCGAAGATATCCAAAACTGACTCATACGGGGACTCACTATCATGAAGCAGCGATGTAAGCAGTGTATCATGCCGGCAGAATACCCTGGCATTACTTTCGATGCTGAGGGTCTTTGCAGTCACTGTGCTGGGAGCAACCAAGGCATCGAACACACTGAGACCGGTCTACTCGGCAAGAAAAAGTTGGCAGAACTCTTTCGCTCTGCAACAAAGAAGGGGCAGTACGATTGTGTAGTCCCTTTGAGCGGTGGCAAGGACAGCATCTACGTCCTGTACTATTCCGTCAGAGAACTTGGTCTCAAGCCAATTGCTGTGACGTATGATTCCGGTTTTCTGACCGAGGTGGCCAGGGAGAACGTCCGCAACGCATGCGATGCCCTCCATGTTCCCTGTATCATTGAGAGGGCCAACATGCGCATCCAAAAGAGACTCCTCAAGGATAGTCTGAAGATGTCACAAGTCGTTGGCTCGTTTGTGCGGACCTGTATAAACTGCTCCACACTCATCAAGGCGATTCCCATCAGGGTGGCGAAGCAGCAACACATACCATTCATCCTCTGGGGGGATTCGATTCGCGAATCTGTGCGGCTGGTGAGACTTCGGTCGAAGGTGGGGACCGTCACATATGATGATGTAAGATCGAGGAGATTTCTCACCGCCTTGGCGGAGAAAATGGCTAGGCTGAAAGAAGTCCGGATGACGCCGGGCAAATTCGTACGGCTCATTCCACTCCTGGTGCACTACCGTCTTCTCAGCACTTGCCAACTCCTCTCTCGCGGCGTGCCATTGAAATACGTCGTGTTTCCCAATAGGGAACCTACCCCTCCCAGACGGGGACCGCAAGTCATACATTTCTTCGACTACGTCCACTGGGATCCCGTGAGGGATCTTGCCTTGCTTCGGAAGGAACTCAAGTGGCACCATCCCCCGGACAGGACAAGCAGATTCGACTGCAGTCTGTACTGCTTCACGAACTACGGGTGCCTCCGCGCGAATGGTATCACGGCGGACGGAGTGATTGCCTGCAATCTCATTCGGGAGGGTCTGGTGACGAGGGCGGAGGCTCTGCAGGCGGAAGAGTCACGCAGGCACATGCTCATGGAGGATTGCGCATGCGTCGCGAACCAGTTGGGTCTCAAGGATTGCCCTGGGCGTGGTTCAGGCAATAATAGACCGTATTCTGAGCAATAGGGTACCAGGGCTTTTGGCATTATCTATGAGCCGAAGCAGGCTGCACCCACAGGAAAGAGAACGGGTGGTCATCGGACGGCCGGGGCGTCCGGCAGGGACCGGCATCGATATGGCGCCGTCCGGGTGTTCCATCTCGCACTTGCGGAGTGTCCGTGCGTAAATTATTCTCTTCTTGGTGGCACCTGTGTGCCGGCCGGTCACGAGGTGACGGAAGCGGAGACATCTCTCGGGACGCGGGCGCAAGGGGTGCAGGGTGCCCTGGCGGGATCAAACGTGAGCGACTGAGAAGATGGCAGAGCATGTTGGGCGGCCCCTTTCGGGCTTGGAGGGTAATTGACGTGGATCGGCGGGAAGCAGCGTTTCTAGTGGGGATTGCGGCACTGCTGCTGCATCTGGTGGAGGGTGCAGACGCAGCCACCTTGACGGTTACGGCTGCCCATGGTACCGTGACGGTTAGCCCTGACAAGGGTGTCTATGAAGAGGGCGAGTTCGTTCGGCTTGTGCCAAAGCCGGAGAATGGCTTCTCTTTTGCCGGGTGGAACGGGGACGTGGTCAGCAAAAGCCTCGCGGTGCGTTTCCCCGTGTTGGGTGACATGGTCGTGATCGCCAAATTTGCCGCGTGGACCCCGCCCATCGGAATCCCGGAACCAGACTTCGGCATCTTCGAAACGTACCGCATGTACGACAATCCGGCCAACCGCAACCCCGAACTGACCTATCACCAGAACTCCGAGGGCGGCTATTGTACGCATTACATCGACAACACGGATCCGAACGCCACGGACAACGGAAACGACTTCGGGTCGCCGGCAGCGCCAAGGTTGACGGTACCCGAGGGCGAGCTGCCGCCTGGAAGCGTCGTGGAGATTCATGGGGGACCGTACACCTACGGCAGTCTCAGCGAAGGGTATTGTTATCCTTGGTTCACCTGTGGGGGAACGCAGGCGCAGCCGGTGTTCATCCGTGGTGCACCGGGGACCTTGCCCGTCCACACCCAGATGAAGATCCTCGTGTCTGGCTCCTACGGCGTGATCGAGAGTCTCGACCTGGTGAACAGCACAATCGGCACGAACTACCAGCGGGCCGCACACCACCTAGCCTTCCGATGTCTGGAGGTGCACGGTGGACCTCCGATCTACACCACCGCCATTCTCGTGGGGGATGGGAACCACCAGTACCTCGTCGCCTACAACAACCACGTCTACGACAACGGGGACCCGAACTACTTCGATGAGAACGATTTTCACGGAATCATGGCGACGACGCGGGAGCAGAACCACGCCGAGCACGTGTGGATCGTGGACAATCATATCCACGGAAATGGCGGGTGCGCCGTGCAGCTCAACTCCTGGGACCTGGACGTGGAGTACGCCGCCCGCCACATCTACATCGGCCGCAATATCATGCACGGCGACGGCGAGGTGGCAGTGGCCCTGAAGGACTGTGCGGATGTGGTGGTGTCGGAGAATCTCGCCTACGATTATGACCCCAGCGACTTTGCGCATTCCGGCAGCGATGGAACCGGGTTGCTGGTTCACTTCGAGAGGCCCCACGAGAACATCTGGATTCTCTGCAACGAGGTCACGAACTGCTTCAACGGGATTCGCTTTCAGGACTCCTGCTACATCCTCGGCAACAAGCTCTGGGATATTCGCAACAACAGGGACTCCACCGGCACCGGAATCGTGGGGTATCAATCCGACATATCGGCCACGATCGTTGACAACACCATCTGGGACGCCGACCGTGGCATCGCTTTTGGGAGCGGGACGGGGATCGCGCTGGACATCGCGAACAACATCATCGCCAACATGAACGGCGGAAGTCATATTTACGTGGAACGGTCCTATGCGGCCGACGCCAGCAGCATAAGCAACAATCTGTTTCATGAACCTAGTACGGCGGCGAAGATCAGTTGGGGATTGGACAACGAGGCGTTCTACGAAAGCCTAGCGGACTTCCAGCAGAGAACCGGCAAGGGACAGGGTTGCATTGAGGCCGACCCCCTGTTCAGGAATGCCGGGCAGGGAAATTTGCGTTTGCAGCAGGGCAGTCCGGCAATTGATGCTGGGACAGCGTCGGGCATCGTGGATGAGGTGTACGATCGGTTCCAGGAGTTGTATGGGATTGACATACGGAAGGATATCATGGGGAGGGCACGGCCGGCAGGGGGCGGATGGGATATCGGGGCGTATGAGTATGTGCTGGAACCCGTTGGGGACTTGGCAGTATCGGGGGCGAGTCAGAACTCGCTGACGCTCGCGTGGACGATTCCGGGGGCAGATGGGAGTTCGGATCGGCCGGGGCGATACGACATTCGGTATGCCACCAGCGCCATCACAGAGGCCAACTGGGATGCGGCCACGCCGGCGCAGGGCGAGCCGGAGCCGGGCGACGTGGGCGATTCGCAGTCGTTCACGATCAGTGGCCTCAATCCCGGCACCACGTACTACATCGGGCTCAAGACAAGCAACACGGGCGGAACCACGATCTCCGAACTTTCCAACATCGCATCGGCTGCCACCGCAAGCAGCGGCAATCGCGCGCCGGTGTTCCAGACGATCGGCGACAAGGCCGTAGCCGAGAACGCGACACTCACCTTCACGGTGGGGGCCTCGGACGGCGATGGGGACACGCTGACGTATTCGGCCAGCGGGCTTCCGGCGGGGGCCAGTTTCACCCCGGCAACGCGGGTGTTCACGTGGACCCCGACGAACACGCAGAGCGGCACGTACTGGGTCCGGTTCGGCGTCACGGACGGCCAGATTCCCATCACGCAGACGATAGCCATCACCGTCGCCGAAGTGGTCAACCACGCCCCGGTCCTCGCGGCCATCGGCAACAAGAACACAAACGAAGGTGTCCTGCTGAGTTTCTCGATCAGTGCGACCGATTCGGACGGCGACGGCCTGACTTACTCCGCCACCGGCCTTCCTTCGGGCGCCAACTTCACGGGCCAGACCTTCACCTGGGTGCCGACGTACGAGCAGGCCGGTTCGTATTCCGTCACATTCACCGCCAGCGACGGCGAGCTGACGGACTCTGAACAGATCACCATCACGGTAGCCAACGTTACGCCGGATCTCACCGCGCCGGTTGCGGCGGCGGATTATCCGTCGGCCGACGCGATTCAGGTGCCGGTCAATCCGGTGATCGGGCTGACCGTCTCGGACGCGGGGCGCGGTGTGGACGCCAACACCGTGACGATTCGCGTCGATGATCAGCTCGTGTATTCGGGCAACACGGCCAGCTACCAGAGCGCCTATGGCGTGTGCCGACGCACGGGCACGCAGGCGAGCTATCGTTACACGTATCAGCCGGCCGCATTGTTCCGTTTCGACAAGCAGGTCCAGGTCCGGGTCACCGCATCGGACCTGGCGGGCAACGCCATGACGCCGTATGTCTATTCCTTCACCACCGAGATGCGGGTCTTCGGCGACAACCACCCGGCCAGTTGGGCTCCCGACGACGTCGACAAGACCAGTCCGGCGACGGTTCGAGACAGCGCCGGCAACATCTGGCTGGCGTACCATGCCGGCGCCGTCGGCCAGAGGGACATCTACATCAGCAAGCTGCCCTTCGGCAACGCCAATTTCGCGGGGCCCATCCAGTTGACCACCCACAGCAGCGATCAGTGCTTTCCGGCCATCGCAATCGATGTGGACGACACGCTGTACGTCGTCTGGCAGGACCGTCGGCGGGGGAACTGGGACATCTACGTCAGCACATCCAGCGACGGCGTGACCTGGTCGACCGAGACCCGAATCACCGATTCCGATGACAACCAGGTTCGCCCTGTGATCGCCATCGATTCACAGGTACCCAATCGGGCCCACGTCGCCTGGCAGGACGACGGCGCGGGTAATCAGGATATCTACGTGGCGAGCTCCGACAACGGCTTCACAACCAAGACCGTCTCGCAGGTCACAACGAACGCCGCCGATCAGACGGATCCGGCAGTAGCCGTCGACGCGTCGAACACCGTGTACCTGGTTTGGACGGACGGACGCAACGGAACGAGCGATCTCTACGGCGCAGCATCCAACAATGGCCCCTGGACGAACGTGCCGGTGGCGACCGGGGCCGGCAGCCAGTCCGCTCCTGCCGTTGCGGCGGAGGCGACCGGGACGGTCCTTCATTTCGCATGGGTGGACGAGGCGGGCGGAGATGCCAACATCCGGTACGCATCGTCGAACGGGCTGCCCGGCAGCCCCCTGGCCGGGACGAACATCGTGGATGACACCTCGGGGGCCGACCAGACCGCACCGGCGATCGTCACAGCCGGCAGCGCCGGTGACGACCTGAGAGTCTTTGTGTGCTGGGTCGATGAGAGAAACCTCAACGCCAACGGCCGTGATACCGATCTGTACTTCGTGGATGTCTCCGCAGGCCAGGGGACGAACATCCTGGTCGGCGACGGCGGAACCGGATCGGACCAGAGCGAGCCGGCCGTGGGCGTGGATCGCTACGGCTACCCTTACATTCTCTGGACCGACAGCCGCAACGTCACGAAGTACGTCTACTACGCCGGAAGCACATACATGGCGCCGACCCCACTCGCCTCGGAATCGGTAATCGCCTCGGCGGGTCGCACCGTGGGAGTTGCCACGCCGACTTCGGCGGATGATGTCTCCGTGGTGATTCCTGCCAACGCCTGCCCGCACGATGTCACGGTCACGATCACACGTCTGCTCCATCCGCAGTCCATCCTGTCGTCGAACGTGCTGGCTTTCGATTTCGGGCCGAGCGGTCTCCGATTCAACCAGCCGGTGACCATCACCATCCCGTACCTTGCGGCCGACTACCCCGGGGGCACTCCGGTGCCGTGCTGGTACGTCTCCCAGACCGGGACCCTCAGCCAGCAGGACATCACGAACATCCAGGCGCTGGACGTGTCCGATACGCTCAAGGCGCTGCGCTTCCGGACGACCCACTTCACGCCGTACTACCTGCTCGAATCGTTCGTCGATGGCGATGGCGACGGTACGTGGGATGGCGATGGCGGTACCAGCGACGGCGGGGGCGGCGGGGGAGGTGGTTGCTCCCTCTCCCACGCATCGCGCGAAGGCGTCATCGCATTCCTCCTTCCCTACGCGGTGTTGGCGGCCTACATGATCCTTCTCCGCCGCAGAGATCGAAAACGCAAGTGCGCGTAAGCACGCCACATCCGCGGCCTCGCCCAGCCCCGACACGCATCCCGGAGCACGTCGAGGCCGCTGTCTTGGCGACCGACGCATCATCTCCAAGCCGACCATGACGGCGCCTATCGATTGCATTCCGACCCTTGACTACGAGATCTTCGGGAATGGGTTGGGTGACGTCCGAAGAGATGTCATCGAGCCGGCCCATCGCATCCTGGATCTCTGTAATACGCATGGCGCAAAGATGACGATCTTCTTCGAAGTGGCGGAGTACTGGGCGTTCGAGCGCTATGATGCGCCGCTTCGCGCCCGTCTGGGCTACTCGCCGTACGAAGAGATGAGGAAACAGGCGGGCGATGCGATCGCGCATGGCCACGATGTCCAACTGCATCTTCATCCTCAGTGGATCGACGCTGCATATGAGGACAATACGTGGCGGCTGAACACCTCCTGGTGGCGGCTGGCCGATCTGCCCGATGGTCCGAAAGACCGGGACGGCATGGCATCCGTTGCCGGCATGTTGCACAGGGGCAAGAATACACTGGAGGAAATGCTTAGGCCTGTCAAGGCGGACTACGAGTGCATTTGCCTTCGCGCGGGTGGCTTTTGTGCGCAGCCGTCGCAGCACATCATTGCCGCCATGAAAGAGCTCGGATTGCGGGGCGACAGTTCCGTTGTGAAAGGATACAGAAAGGCTGTCGCCGCAACCGGCGTCACCCTGGTCGATTACACGCACATCACCACGGAAAAGACCGCGTGGTGGACGACGGGGGATGAACTCACTGCCGAAGGCAAGCCTGGCGAGCATGTGCTCGAATTGCCGGTAAGTTCAGAGACACGGCCCTACTGGACGAATCTCAGATGGACGACGGTCCGCGCGGCGATCAGACGCAGACAATCGGAGCGCCTCGGTTGTGCCGCCCGGAGCGAAGCGAAGAAGTTCAGTTCCGTTCCCTCGCTTCGTGCCGCACTCCAGAGAGCGTTGACAAGTCAGGCCATCATGTTCGACTACTGCAAGTTGTCCAGCCGGGACATGCTGCGACGGGTGCAGAAGCACGCCCGACGCGGCGGCGGGCCTCTTGTGTTGATCGGACACACCAAAGACTTCGTCAACGACATGCACTTCGAGCGGTTCTTGGCTCGGATGCGCGAAGACGGTCACACAAGATTTCGGACCATGTCTGAAGTTGTTCAGGACATGAGTGACGCTCTCACAGCCCAGGCAGGGTGCGAGGCAGCGCAGCCGGTTCCATTGCAGCCGGCCGGCGCGGCCCGAATCCATGACCCTGAATCGACGGCCTGAAGCATCGCGCGGCAACCGGACAGTCATATGCCGATTCGCCTGAAGCTCTTCGTCAAGAAACCGATCTACGTGCCCACGCTTGCCGGCTGGCTTCTGCTGCTGGCCGTCATGGTGGGGCTGTCGTTTCTGTGCGTGCATGGCGTCTATCCGTTCTTGGCGTACGAGAGGACCATCGACGCCGACGTGTTCATTACCGAGGGATGGGTGCCGGACCACACTCTGGATCAGAGTCTGCCGATGTTCACAGCCGGCCCGGACCGGCTCGTCATCGCCACCGGCGGGCCGATCGGCGTGGGGTCTCATCTGTCGCAGTACAAGAGCTATGCCGAGCTGACGGCCGCGACGCTGGTGAAGCTGGGAGTCAAAGAAGACCAGATCGTGGCCGTCCCCTATCCAGCGGTGAAAAGAGGCCGGACCTATGCGGCGGCCCTTGCCGTCCGCCAGTGGCTCCAGAAGAACCCCCACGTCAAGCGGGCGAACCTGGTCACCACCGGACCTCATGCCCGAAGGAGTCTCCTCACCTTCAAGAAAGTTCTGCCGCGCACATTCGAATTGGGGGTCTGCGTAATCGCTCCGCAAGATTACGATCCGCAGCGGTGGTGGACCTACAGCGAAGGATGTCGCACGGTGGTCTCCGAGGCGATTGCATACGCCTATGCTCGACTGATCGGCGTGCGCTGAGACAGTGATGCTCCAACTGACCCATCCAACCGGGGTGGACGTCACCGAGGCCCTGAACGGTCTGCTGGGCTTCGTGGAATCGTCGGACTACGCCGGCTACGATCCCTACGACGCCCTGAACAGCCCGCTGATTCGACGGCTGAGCGCCAAATCGAAGTGGGCTCGCATGGCGTTCACTCAGGCCCTGCGCCGCTGCCCTGTGAACCTGCGCCCGCTGCTGGGGATCAAGAAGGGACACAACCCCAAGGGGATCGGCCTGTTCCTGTGGGGATATGCCAGGCTGTTCAGGCTCTATCAGCGGGAAGAGGACCTCGACAAGACCTGCTATCTGCTCGATCTGCTCGACCGATTGAAATCGCCCGGTTGCTCCGGCCACGCCTGGGGCTACAACTTCGACTGGCAGTCACGGGCCTTCCTGCGTCCGCGAGGGGTCCCCACCATCGTCAATACGTCCTTCATCGGCCATGCCCTGCTGGACTGCTACGCCTGCACCGGTCTGCAAAAGGCCCTGGATATGGCCGTCCCGATCAAGGAGTTTCTCCTGAACGATCTTCATCGGACGCACGAGGGAGATTCGTTCTGCTTCAGCTACACGCCGGTCGATACGGACGTGGTCCACAACGCCAACCTGCTGGGCGCCTCCATTCTCCTGCGGCTGGGCAAACACACCCGGGATTCGCTCTGTGAAGACGCGGCCCGGTCCAGTCTGGCGTACTCCATGCGGTACCAGCAGGAAGACGGATCGTGGTACTATGGAAACACGCGGGCCTACCGCTGGATCGATTCGTTCCATACGGGTTTCAACCTCGAGGCGCTGCGGTACTTCCTCAACGAAGACGGCGCGGAGCACTATCGCCAGGCGTACGACAGAGGCGTTCGCTACTACGCGGACCACTTCTTCCTCGACGACGGCACGCCGAAGTATTACCACGACCGCGTCTATCCGATCGACATCCACGCGTCCGCCCAGGCGATCAGTTTCTTCTCCGCGATGGGACCGGCGTGGCGCGATCTGACGCAGCGCGTCCTGACGTGGATGCTCCGCAACATGCGCAGTCCCCGGGGATACTTCTACTCGCGACGCACACGCTGCTTCACCAACCGGATACCGTACATGCGCTGGGCGCAGGCGTGGGTGTTCCACGCGCTGACGCAATACCTGCTTTGTTCCGTCTCTTCTGACACAACACAAGGGCAATGAAATGACTGAGAAGAACACGTCCTCCTCACGCCGGGCCACGGTCGCCGTGGCGGTGGCGGGGGTCTTGATGCTGCTGTTCGGGTTGGGCTATCGCGCCGTGGAGGCCAAGATGGAGGCCCCGGTCAACACGACGCCGGTCTCGCAGGAGTCACTGGACCGCCTGCCGCTGGTGATCGGCGGCTGGACCGGCCGCGATACGCCGATCGATGCGAACATCATCGAGGCCACCGACACCGATGCGCACGTCAGTCGCCAGTACGTCTCCAATACCGGCTTCGGGGCGGTCTCCCTGTGGATCGCCTCCGGCGTGCGGGCCCGCGACCTCATGCCGCACCGCCCGGAAGTCTGCTACACCGGCAGCGGCTACACCTTGGTCAAGCACGAGGTGCCCGATCTGCCGCTCGCCGACGGGGGCGTTCTGCCGTGCAACGCGATGCAGTTCTCACGTGGCGTATTGAACAATAACCGCGTTCTCGTCTTGTACTACTACCTTGTCGACGGGCAGCACTGCCGCGACGTCTCCGAGTGGCGCTACAAGCTGCTCTGGACACGGATCGGATACATCGCCCAGGTCCAGGTCGTCGCGGGAATCGCCGAGACCACGTCGGTGGAGGCCGCCATGCATTCGGCGAGCGATTTTGCCGTCCAATCGGCCCCGCTGATCGCGGCCCTGTTCCATGGCCCGGAAGCGACCGGCGGCGAATGAGACAACAAACCTCGCGAAATTGCTGGGGGAAACGAAAGTGGTGGATCGCATAATTCGACGCAGAGTTGCCGTAGCACGATCCGACGAGGGTCTGCTGTCCGACACCGTCGCCAGGCTGATTCCCGCCGTGGCGCTCCTACTGGCCATCACGGCCTGGGCCTACTGGTCGACCATGGTGGACCTGTTCAAGGAGTGGCAGGCAGACGACGACTACTCCGCAGGCCAGCTCGTCCCGCTGGTGGCCGTCTTCTTCGTCTGGGTGGCTCGCAAACGCCTGGCTGGCCTGACGTTGCGGCCCTGCTGGGCGGGCGGGCTGGCCCTGCTGCTCCTGGCGCAGGCGGCCCGGGCCTATGGCGTGCTGTTCCTCTTCGAATCGGCGGACCGCTACTCGCTCGTGCTGACCATCGTGGCCCTGGTCCTGCTGGTGGCCGGGACCGAGGTTGTCTGGCGCGTCAAGTGGATTCTGCTGTTCCTGTTCCTGATGGTCCCTCTGCCCGGCCGCATCCATAACCTCATCAACGGCCCGCTCCAGAGCTTCGCCTCCACCGGCTCGGTGTTCGTCCTGGAGGCGTTCGGCGTCCGCGTCAGCCAGCAGGGCAACGTCGTCACGCTCGATGGGCGGATTCCGATGGCCGTCGCCGAGGCGTGCAGCGGCCTCCGCATGCTCACCGCCTTCATCATCGTCGCCGCCTTCATCGCCTACATGGTCAAACGCCCCATGTGGCAGAAGACCGTCCTTGTCTTGTCCAGTATTCCCGTAGCGGTGCTATGCAATATCCTGCGTCTCGTGGCCACCGCCGTCCTCTTCCTGCACGCCAGCACGGAAACAGCCGAAAAATTCTTCCACGATTTTGCCGGCCTGGTGATGATGCCGGCCGCCGTCATGCTCATGTTCGGCCAGCTCTGGCTCCTCGCCGCCATCACCACGACCGAAAAAAAGCCCCAAAAGGCCGTCATTATAGGGCGGCAAAAAGTCCGCGCCACGTAGGAACGACACCTGTAAGTTTATCTAAATTTTCATCTATAATTCGCTTGATCTTGCCTATCCTTTCAGGTAGAATGTATTCGAGTGTGGTTTGCTGCGCCCTCAACAGGGGCACTCAAAAAAGTCAATTGAACGAGGAAGGCAGGCAGGGCTATGGTGAAGAGAGCGATTTTAGCGGTAGTGATTGCGTCCGTGCTGGCGGCGCCGACGTTCGCAGACATGAAGGTTCAGATCTACGACGGCTTTGGAACTACCAACGGTGGGGAGTTTCGTGCGAAAGTGCTGGAAGACCCCATCGGCATCTACAACAAGGGCGATTTCATCAGCACTTTCTGCCTGGAGACCAAGGAGTACCTGTCGATTGGCGGCATTTACTACGTGACCCTGAGCGACAACGCAATCCAGGGTGGAGTAGGTCCGGCTGGAGACCCTCTCGACGACCAGAGCAAGAAGATCTACAACTACTGGCTGGATACGCTGACGCACAATGCGTCTAACGCGGACGATGTCCAAAATGCCCTCTGGTACCAGGAAGGCGAAGGGGGATCATCGAACTATCTCAACAGCATCACTGCCAGCGCGGCCAACGTGAAGGTGATGAATCTCTGGACGGGTGCTCCCTACCAGGGCTATGCACAAGACCTGCTGGTCCGCGTGCCTCTGCCTGGGGCGGTTCTGCTGGGTGTTCTGGGCATGGGAGTGGCGGGCCTTCGGCTGCGGAGACGGACCGAGAGGTAGTCTGTTGCCCTAAGTCATTTGCAGACAGGCAATAACACAAAGCTTGACCCCTTCCGACGCCTTTCGGACGCCGGAAGGGGGGCTTTGTAGAAAAATTCGTTAAAATCCGCGAACTGGGCCTTGACAAAATGGGCAAGCCGGTGGTACAGTATCGCTGGTTATATGGTTCACGGAGTGAAGGGTTGGTGATCTCATGGTCGAGGTGAGAAGGACAATCCTTGCGGTTGCGGCGGTCCTCGTCGTGACCGCTGCTGTGCGCGCCGACGTCACGCCTGTGACGGCGGACCCAGCGCACGGTCTCGACCAGGCAGGCTGCCGGGAGGTCCTGCTGTTCGGTGTCTCCGAACGCGCCGGCCTCGTGGGCGATGCGGCTTCTCCAACGGTACACGTGCCGAGCGAAGAGCCCGCCGGCGCCGACGAGGCCATCGCCCTCAAGGACGGCCGCAGCAGCTTCGATTTCTGCCTTTACGCCCTGATCGGGCTGGGCATGTGCCGCTCGGGCCACTGGGTCCGCCGTTGCTCCTTCGGCTTCATCCCTGAATGGTACCACAGCGGTGCTCCGCAGCAGATTGGCCACAGCCATGCTGTGGGGCCCGATGCTTTCTGTCATGCGGCGGCCTGCTTCGTCCAGCCGGACGAGATGCCCGACCGCCTCATGCCCCTCTACCGCGCCGGGACCATCCCGATCCTGGTGCGCACCTCGCAATCCATCTCCGACGTACTTACCTCTCGCGCCCCTCCGAGCATGTCGTAGAAGAATCCGCTCCCTGTACGCGGGAGCAACAGTCCGATTGAGCGCCGGGCTCAGTCGGACGAATTCTGACAACGACATGCAATACGAGGGAAATGATATGAAGACGAGATTCGCAATTCTCAGTTTCGTTGTTCTTGGTCTGTTTGCCGCCCCCGCGCTATGCGACATGAGCTACGGGGACGGCGGTGCCGCCCTGACGGACGTGCTGGATAGCATCACGACAAATCCGGCGGGCAACAGCAGTGTAAACGTAGTGACTGACCCGATTGCGGAGGGACAGGACGACCAGTGGAGAATCACCGCCGTGGGTGGGTCAGTTGCCACCATGATCATTGAGGTCGCCGGTTGGGCAAACACCAATACGTTCGGCGTGTATGACTTCTCTGATCCGACGAAGTCTGTGCAACTGTTCGACGGCAGCGCTGCAGCGGGGGCTCAGGCCATGCTGTCTATCATGGCTGACGGTAGTGTAAAGGTCAACCTCGTTGACACCGGTGTCGATTTTGCCGGAGTGTGGTTCGGCTTCTACATTGATTCCAGTGGGAATCTCAACAACCAGGGTGTCGATGAAGGCGGGCGGTGGTACAGCGACACGACCAGGAACAGCGACGGCCTGGACCACATGGTTGCCATCCAGGGCACGAACACCGATACAGTGCAGTTGCCGGGCTTGGCCGCGGGGCTGTGGACGGACAATGAATTCGTCCTGGCCTTCGAGGACAAGGCCGCTCAGTTCTCCGACAGGGATTATGATGATCTTGTCGTTATGGTGGAGTCCGTTATGGTTCCGGTTCCCGGCGCGGTGCTGCTGGGT
>DAOTJE010000004.1:221637-252441 GCA_035448545.1 Sedimentisphaerales bacterium
GGTTCCGGTTCCCGGCGCGGTGCTGCTGGGTGTGCTCGGGTTGAGCGTCGCCGGAGCGCGGCTGCGCAAGCGTAGCTAAGAGCGTCCCGATGATAGCGTGGGAGCGGAAACCCTTCTCAAAACGGTGATGATACTTCCGGTAGGGGGCCCGGACAGGACCTCCTGCCGGAAGTTCCTTTTTTCAGAGGAGAGTGAGAGAAATGAAGCGAACGAAGCACATCGTATGGATGGCGTTGTTGCCGCTGGCTGTGATGGCCAGCGTGGCCGGCGCGGATTTCAAAGTAACGTTCGATTTCGAAACCGGCTGGTCCGGCGACTACGCACCCGGATGGGAGAACTCGGCCTACCGCCATGGTCAGGCGCCCGTGGGCAAGATGATGCAGCAGACGACCCTCGCCCACAGCGGTTCCTACGGCATGCAACTGATTGCCGACAGCGTCCCGCAGCCGTGGATGTGGTGGGCGGCGGTCAATCCCGTGGATGTCAGCCCCTATGCGATGCAGAAGCAGTTCGACCCCTGGGTCAGCGTCTGGTATTACGATTTGAGCGAAGATGTGCCTGGCCAGATCTATGCAGTGCCCAGTTGGGTCAACCTGTACATCACCGGCAGTGAGGACTGGACCGATGTTCAGTTTGGAGGTCGGTTCAATGTCACAGACCACTACTACTATGTGGCTGCGGGTGAAAACAGCCTGGGCTGGCAGGACACCAGCGTGGCGCGAAGCCAGGGCTGGCATCAACTGAAGATGCAACTGTCGAGCGTTGACGGGCGGATTCACTTCTATCTGGATGGCGTCGAGGTCGGCACGTCCTATCGAAATGACTACACCGACCTCGGATCGGAGATCGGGCTCTACACGATGTTTCAGGCTCCGCTCTCGAGCTGGGTTGAGAAACCCTATACCATCTGGGATGACTTCGAGTACGGCTCGAAGGTTCCGGTTCCGGGTGCGGTGCTGCTGGGCGTGCTCGGGTTGAGCGTCGCCGGAGTGCGGCTGCGGAGGCGGTCGTAGCGGCAAGCCTGCGAACAGGCGCGGTTTTGCATTGAATGAGTCTCTTGGCGGCCGGCAAGGCCCGTTTATCGGAGTTTTGCCGGCCGTTTTCTGCGCGCCGGTCGGCGTCGGCCCGGCGCGTCATGCGGTCGCATTCCCATAATCCGGCCCCATCCTGCCCTGGCAAGGCGTTTCTCTGCGTGGCTGCGGCGGCGTCGTACACCTGTCGAGCCGTGCTCTGCATGTCCCTGTGACAAAAACCCTTGGCAGGCTAACGCGTACGAAGTCTGTAGCCGATAAGTCCAACGTAGGTAGAAAACGGCGGTCAGTCCGCCATCCTGTATCGATTGAGAGAGCCTATCATGCGTCAGACAAGCCGCTGTGCGAAGGTTAACGTCAAGGTGCTGGTCATCGTGATCGTGGTCACCGTGGCCCTGGGGGTCTCGCTGGTGGTGGCCCGTCAGGTGCGCCGCAGAATCCTGTCGAGAATGGACTTCGAGGCCGGGACGGCCGCCTTCGAGAAGGGCGACTGGGTCAACGCCTACAAGCACCTGCTGGAGTACCTGGGCCGCAACCCCGACGACATCGACATCCTGAAGAAGTACGCCCAGGCGCGGCTGCTGGTCCGTCCGTCGGAGCCGGCCCATCTCGGTGCGGCAGTGGGCGCGTACCGCCGCGTGATCCAGCTCGACCCGAACGACCAGACCGCCTACGAAAAACTGGCGACGATCTACACCGCCAGGGGCGCCTTCGAAGAGCTGGCCTACATCGCCGGCAAGCGACTGGAGCACGAGCCGAACGATGTGAAGGCGTCGCTGTGGCAGAGCGAGGCGCTGATGCGCTTGAACCGCCTGCCGGAGGCACGCGAGACGCTCGGCAAGCTGATCGAACGACTCGAATCCGACCCACAGGAGCGTATCGAGTACGTCCGGGCCTGCGTACAGATGAGCGGCCTGGAAGTTGCCGCCGGCACGCCGGAGGGCCAGACCAGCGCGCTGGGCTGGCTGAACAAGGCGGTGGAGCTTTTCCCGCGATCGGCGGAGGCCCTGGCGTCCCGCGCGCGCTTCTATCGCCTGGCCGATGTGCCCGGCATGAGCGGGACGCAAAGACGGGAGCTCGCCCGCGCAGACCTGACCGCGGCCGACCAGCACGGCACGGACGACCCGAGGATTCGCCTGGTCCTGGCCCGCGAGTGGATGGCCCATGGCGAATATGACAAGGTCGCGGCCGAACTGGAAGCGGCCGACAGCCTGCCGGAGGCGGCGATCGCGGAACGCTACTTCGATCCCGACACGTGGGTTGTGGACCGCTACGACGTGGCCTCGGAACTGGCGCTGCGCCAGGGGACCCTTGCCGAGGGCGCCGCCATGACCGACACGGTCTTCGCGAAGCTCGAATCTCCCGGGCATCGGTTTGCCATGTATCCCAACGCCATCCGCCTGTACGTCGGCGCCGGCGGCGATCCGAACGTCGCCAAGGCCGAGCAATACCTGAAGGAGTACGAGGAGGCGTTGCAGGCCCGCCAGCAGGCCGGCCAGGCCAAGCCGGAACTGGCATTCCTCAAAGCCCTGGTGGCCCGGGCCAAGGGCAATTCCTACGCCGTGATCGAAGCCCTTCAGCCGCTCGTGGTCGCCGGGACCGCGCCGCCGGAGTTCCTGCGACTGTTGGCGGAAGCCTTCACGCGAACGGAGCAGACCCGACGAGCCGTCGAAACCATGAGGCGGTATCTTCAGAACCGGCCGCAGGACCTCGGTGTCCTGGTGCAGTTGACGCGGGATTGCATGCGGTTACAGGACTGGACGGCGGCCCTGGAGACGGCCCAACTGGGCTGCCGTCTCTATCCGGACAATGTGGATCTGAATGTGCTGCGGATCGAGGCGGGCGCGTACATGGCCGCCGCGCCGCAGGGTTCGGCGGATGTGGCGAGGCTGCGGGAGCTCGACGCGGAACTGGCCAAGCTGCGCGAAGATGAAAGGAACGTCCGACGCGTCGACATTCGCGTTCTCCAGTCGGTGATCGGGAGCCATCTGGCCCAGAGCGAAACGGACGCGGCGGCCAGAGAACAGAAGTTCGCGGAAGTGGAGAAGGGATTGCGTGAGGCGATGGAGGAATGCGACCAGCCTCTGGCTGCGGCGATGCAGCTGGTTCGGCTGTACCTCCAACGGGCAGAGACGACCAAGGCGATCCAGGAGTGCCGCGCCGCGTGCCGCCGGCACGCGGACCGAGCCGAACCGTGGCTGGCCCTGTCGGGCCTGCACCTGGCCGAGAACGATCCGAATTCCGCCATCCGCTGTCTGGAAGAGGGAGCCGCAAGCGTGGTCGGCGAGTCGGGAAAGCGGGCCCTCACGCTCCGCCGGGCGTTGCTGAAACTTCAGCACGGCGACCGCCAAGCCGGCATCGCATTGCTGAGTGACCTGGCGTCGAGTGACCCGCACGAGATTCAGGCCCGCGCCATACTTCTGGATCAGCGGGAAATCCAGAGGGACACAGCCCGATCGGATGAACTGATCGCCCAACTGGAGAAGGCGGAGGGCGAAAGCGGCCTGACGTGGCGCCTCTATCGTGCCGCGACGTGGCTGGCGAGAAACGATTGGCGAACGAGACAGCAGGGGATTGCCGACCTGCTCCAGTACTGTCGGGACGCCGATCCGCAGTGGACCGCTCCGGCACTGCTGATGGCCCAGTTGTACGAGAAGGCCGGGAACCTCCCCAAGGTGGAGGAGGTCTGCCGCCAGACCCTGACGCACAATCCCTCGGCGATCCTGCTGGCCGACAAGCTGGTGTCGCTGCTGGAAGCCCAGGGCCGCCGGGCGGAAGCCGAAGCGGTCCGTCAGCAGGTGGATGCCGATCCGCGCGTCCTGAGCGGGTGGAACATCAACGCGGCGCTCCGCGCCGGGGACATCTCGGGCGCCGCCCGTGAGTTGCGCCAGCGGATCATGGACGAGCCACGGGATGTGCAGTCGCGTGTGCTGCTGGCCCGACTGCTCCACGAGAGACTGCACGAGTCCGAGCAGGCCCTGAAGCTGCTGGATGAGGCGGAGACGCTCGGAGCCCCTTCGTTCACGACCGTCGGTCTGCGTGCGGCCATTCTGCGGGCCCAGGGCCGTGCCGAGCAGGCACAGGAGGTCATGGACCGGTACGTGGCCGAGCAGAACGATTTTATGGCCTATCTGATGCGGGCGAATTACCATGCCAGCTTGGGACAGTGGGAACGGGCGGAGGCGGACTACCGGAAACTGACCACGTTCGAGGACGAAGATCAGCAGGTGGCCGGCTATGGGCTGCTGAGCGGTTTCTACGTCCGCCGCGACCGTTTGGATGACGGCATCCGCGTGCTGGAAGAAGGGCTGGCCGCGCACCCGGAAGACCTGACGTTGCAGCGGGCACTGATGAAGCGGCTGTTCCAGCGAGGGCAGAGGCAGGATCGCGAGAAGGCCTTCGCCATGCTCGCGCGGCTCGAAAAAGACCTGCCGGGAGACCCCGACCTGCTGAAGACCCGCGCCGCAGAGGGAGACCTCCAGGGGACGGCCCTGCTGGAAACGGTGATCGCGCAGACCCCCACGGATGTGGGCGCCCATCTGATGCTGATCAACACGGCGATGCAGTCCGGGCAACTCGAGGCGGCGCGCCGGTACTCGATTCGGGCGGTGGGCGCCAATCCCAAGCATCCGGCGTTGCTGGCGGCGCGCGGTCGTGTCGAGGCGGCCTGGGGCAATCCGGTGGACGCCATGGAGGCGGCCCGCTCCGCGCTCGCCGAGGACCCGAATTACGCGCCGGCTCTCGATGTGTTGCTGGACGTCGGCTTGATGACGCAACAGGACGACCTCCTGCGAGAGGGGATTCGATTGGCTCGCGCCATCCGCCGGGACGACCCCAACCGAGCGGAGGCCCTGCGGATCATCAGCGGCAAGGCGGCCGCCAGCCGGAATCCTGCGCTCATGATGCAAGCGAGGGAATGGATCGAATCGGAATTGGGCCAGACTCCCTCAGACGGGCGTTTGTTGACGGCGCATGCGAGCATGCTTGTGGCCCTGGGCACCCCCGAGAAAGGCATCGATGAACTGACCGCTTATTGTGAAAGCGATGCCGGAGCGAAGGACCTTGACGCCCTTGTGATGCTCGCCGATCTGCACCGCCTCAGCGGGAACCTCGAACAGGCTTATACATGGATCGATCGGGCCGCGCAAATCACGCCGTCAAGCCAGACGGCGCTTCACGCCAAAGTCCTGTGCCTGGTGACGCAGAAACGATGGGATGACCTGGCAGGCATCAGTGCGGCGTACATCGCCTGCAAGGATCAGAATCCGGCGATCGTGACCCGCGCGGCGGGGATCCTGGTGTCACTGGACACGGCGGCTCTTCGGAACGAAGGCCTCAAGCTCTTCGAATATGCGGTCGAGCGCTGGCCGTCCCTGCCCGACGCACATCTGGGCCTGGCGTCCGCGTTTTACCGGATCGGCGACGTTCCGAAGGCCAAGCAGACCTACCAGGAACTGCTCCAGCGCTACCCGAACAGCTTGCAGATTCTGAACGACCTGGCGTGGATTCTCCAGGAGCAGGAAGGCGATTACAGGACGGCGCTCGAGCTGGCCACCAAGGGGCTGAATCTGCCGGGCACACGGGCCGACCGGCAACACCTCCTGGACACCCGAGGTACGATCCTGTCGAAGATGGATCGTCTGCCGGAGGCCAGAGCCGATTTCGAGGAACTGCTGAAGCTGGCGGAGCCCGGTAGCGCGCGACGCGCCAGGACGCTGCTGCAGCTCGGCCGCATTTGTGCGAAGCTCGGAGAGATCGATGCGGCGAAGACGCACTGCCGGGAGGCCTTGGAGATCGACCGGGAGAGCCCGACGTTCACGCCCGAGGAACGGACCGAAATCGAAGGGCTTCTGCGATGAGGAGGTACTGACGCATGAAAGTAGGCGTGGTGGGTGTCGGTTACGTCGGATTGGTGACGGCCGCCTGTCTGGCCGATTCGGGCACCGACGTGATCTGTGTCGACAGCAACGAGGAGAAGATCCAGAATCTGCGCCAGGGCATCATCCCGATCTACGAGCCGGGCCTGACGGAGATCGTCAACCGGACACGGACAACCGGCCGGCTGCAATTCACCACGTCGCTGAAGGAAGCAGTCGAGAAGTCGCTGCTGCTGTTCATCGCCGTGGGAACGCCCAGCGGCCCGGATGGTTCCGCCGACCTGTCGGCTGTGTTCGCAGTCGCCGAAGGCATCGCCGAGCACATGGACGGATACCGCATCCTGGTCGTCAAGAGCACCGTCCCGGTCGGCACGCATGTCCGGATCAGCGAGCGGGTCGCCGCCCGGACGCGTCAACCGTTCGATTACGTCAGCAACCCGGAGTTTCTCAAGGAAGGCTCGGCGATCGACGATTTCATGAAACCGGAGCGGATCATCATCGGGGCGCGGGACGCTAAGGTTCGAGAGATCATGCGGCACCTGTACGCGCCCTTCATGCGCCGCAAAGAGCGGATCATCTTCATGGATCCGGCCAGTGCGGAACTGACCAAGTACGCCGCCAATTGCATGCTCGCGACCCGGATTTCGTTCATGAACGAGCTGAGCGCGCTGTGCGAGGCCGTCGGCGCCGACATCGAGCTGGTGCGCGCCGGGATCGGCAGCGACGCGCGGATCGGCAACGCCTTCCTGTTCGCCGGCGCCGGTTTCGGCGGCAGTTGCTTCCCCAAGGACATCCGCGCCCTGATCCATACGGGGCAGGAGGTCGGTGTACCGATGAGCATCATCCAGGCGGTCCAGCAGGTCAACGCCGAGCAGCAGAGGCGTTTTGCGCGGAAGGTGCTGGACTACTACGCCGGGAGAGAAGACCGCACGACCCTGGCGGTATGGGGACTGGCCTTCAAGGCACGAACGGATGACATCCGGGAATCGCCGGCGATCTTCTGCGTCGAGGAATTCCGCAAGGCCGGCATGCAGGTGCGGGCCCACGATCCGGAAGCCATGGGCCCGGCGCGGCAGGTCCTGGGCGAGACGGTCACGTTCTGCCCCGACCACTACGAAGCGCTGGAGGGAGCGGAGGGTCTGGTGGTCCTGACGGACTGGCAGCAGTTCCGCAATCCCGATTTCGAGTTCGTGGCACGGAAGCTGTCGCATCCGGTGATCTTCGACGGGCGCAACCTGTACGACCCCGCCTATGTGCGTTCGGCCGGCATCGAGTACCACGGCGTGGGCCGGCCCAACGCCTGAGGCGCCGGGCCGCTGTCATGCGCCTCGCGGGGCGGGCGAGGAACGCGATACCGCCGGCGACGAGGTCAAATCTTCCGGATCGCGATGCGGCGGTTCACGGAGCTGTCCCGGCAGGGCGGGATAGCCCCGCCAGCCTTCCGTCAATCCCTGGACGATATGGAGAATCAGGACGTCGTTTGTCTGCTTATCCCAGTCGCGACGGATCACGGCCGTGGGGCCCGCCGGCCGGATCAGCGGTGCCCACACGTTCCAGAGTGCACTTCCCACGGCGGCGACGGAGATGTTCACATCCGGCACGGCACGGGTCGCCGGCCAGTTGGGTGACGCGGCCTGGCCGAGGAAATGGGCGACGCGATCGACATCGACGCGGACACAAGCGGCCAGATCGGCGACGGAAAGGGAATCCACCCAGACCTTGACCACCTCCAGCGCGAACAGGACCCCGAGGTCGGAATCGCGCGTCTGCGGATCCTGAAGGTGTCGGACGACACACTGGGCCCAGGCCTTCGGCTCGAGCGCCAGATCGCGCAGGGACTGGCCGATGCGGGAACGCAGCGTCTGTCGGAAGGCTTCGGCCAACTGCCGGTCCCAGTCCGCGGCCAGGAAGTCGAACAGCACCTCGCCGTTCTGCACCCCGTCGGGCAAGCCGTGGCGCAGCAGGGCCTGACGCGGATCAAGCGTGAGCCGGTCGATCCACTGGACCATGGCGGTGACCTCCCGGACCAAATCGCTTTCCCGGGTCGAGACCGTGATGCCGCCGGCCAAGGGCTCGGGGACCTTCGGGATGCGCTCGATCAGGCGGACGCGACCGACGCGCGGCCGCAGGGCCAGCACCGCCGCGACACCGATCGCCAGCAGACCCGCCCCATGGCAGGCCCACCGCCGGGACGCATCGGTCGCCGCAGGGCTCGGCGCGACCAGACACAGAATCAGCCACGCCGACGCCAGACACAGCAGCCCGAAGGCACGCCACGTCCAGAAGGGCGGGCTGAGGTGATCGGGCGCCTCTTCCCGTTTTGGCTGGTCGGCACGGACTTCCACCGGCCCGGTCAGTATGATGCCGGCACCGACGACTGCCAGCAGGGCGGCGACGCCGGAGCGCAGGGCCATAGCCGCGGTCCCCAGGGCGGGCCACAACGACCACGCAACGGCGACAACGCCACATGCGGCCATCACCACCGCCAGCGCACGTATCCACCGCGGGGCGCTCTTGCGATAGGAAACGACAGGAATTGTCTTGTCGGTTTCGCGTCCCTCGGGCACCACGGTCCTGGTGTGCGTGGTCCAGCCGGTGGGCTGAGTCGCCAGTACGGCTGCGGCCAGGGACAACAGGGCCCCTCCGAAGGCGAAGACGCGTTCCTGAAAGAGCAACCCTGCCATCAGACCGACAAGCCCGACGGCGAAGAACAGCAGCCCGAAACGCCAGGCGTTCTTGCCGGCCGGACGGCTCACGCTCACCTGCGGCCGGGTCTCTGCGGTCGGGATAAAGCGGTCCACCCAGGCATCGGCGGTCCTGGCCAGCCAGACCCGCATGGGCTGATACGTCTGCTCGTCCTGACGGCGGAGCATCTCCGCCACGCGGCCACGGACACGCTGACGCTCGATGAGCTTCTGCCGCGTCAGCAGGCACCGAAGCCTGGGTTCAGCGCAGCGGAGAAGATGGCACAGGCTCGCCAGGGGTGCCCGCCCGCAGACACGCCCGACGGCAGCGCCAATCGCCTCGCAGACGTCCTCGTCGCGCACCGCCAGGTCGTAAACCGTGACGCTGGATTCGTCGCTTTCAGGGGCCTGCGGGCCCGCTTCGTAGATGCTCTCGATCCGCTCGACAAGCGTCTGGGCCTCCTGGCTGATCTGCCGGCGTCGCTCTTCGGAAAGAACCTCCTCGTAGAGACCGGCGAGGTCCTCATGGACCAGGCGTCTTGCGGTCCGCCGGATCACCTCGGGCAGGTTCAAGCGGACCAGCCGCATGCCGAAGGACCCGCAGACGTTCAAAACGCTCTCCTGCGGACTGATGCGGCGTCGCTCATGCTGACGCAGGGGCCCCCGGCAGGTCACCCCGTGGTGAAGGAGGAACTGAGCAGCAAAATGGTCCATCTGTTCGGGCCGCTCGACCCAGGCGCCGCCGACGTCGCGCCCGTCGAGCAAGTAGATCTTCTGCGCCAGAAGATCGCCCTGCAGGCGTGATACCAGGTGGGTCCAGGCCTCGAACCAGAGATCGTCGAGTTCGCGGCCGGATGCCGCGGTCCGGCCGGTCAGCGCCACGACGGCCATATCATGGGCCGGATCGCCCTTCCGCAGAAGCCCCATCACCGACAGGGCCCGCTCCACCGAACCGCTCTCCGACAAATCGATCACGACGTACGAGCTCATGCGAACGCGCCCGGGAAGACTCGGATCGGCGGCAGGCTCCTTCGCGTGCAGGGTGCGAATCAGCGACCCAATCGTCATCGATACAGTCTCCTCCGCCGCATCGCTCGCCTGGCCGCAAACCGGAACGTCGAAGTCACACAGCCAGGTCCAGTGACCGGCCGCCAGCCGCCGTCCGGCCGGGTCGATCGACAGCACGGCGAACGGACCCTGAACGGGCACGGTCAGGTCCCGGACGGTCTGCGCAAACGCGGACATCGTCTGCTCGGCGCGATGGCCGACCGCAACGAATAGAATCGGTGTCGGACCAATCCCTTTGGCTTGCGTGTCATTTCCGTTCACAAACGCTCACCAGCCTTCCATCAGCATCTCGGCTCGTTCAGGAATTCACCACATCGGCAACGTCCACTTCTTCTCGGAACCGTCGGAGGTCCTCGCGGCAGGCACTGAGCACGTCCCTGGCGATCTTCTGCTCGCCGGGCGGGACTGTCTCGATGCATTGCTCGACCTGTTCGACCAGGTGCTCGAGCAGCGCCAGGCCCCGGCTCAAGCCGGCCTGGACCGCGTCGCAGTCGGTCAGGGTGATCTCCTGAAGGATCAGATCGATCCGCGAATTGGTCCCGCCCTGGAGTTCGGCCAGGCGAATGCACGCGCCCGGGTCGCTCAGGGAGCGCAGTTGCTGCCGCAGCCTCTCGTTGACGGCCTCGGTCATCCTGCGGAAAGAGCCCACCTTGGCGGCGCCGGCCTCGTACACCTGTCGTTCGAGCACGTTGCTCTGCCGGGTCGATTGGTCCCGCCATTCGGCCAGAGCGCTCTGGAAGGCCGTGTACCAGTTTTTGTTCAGCCACAGGTCGGAGAACTCGAATCCCATCCGCCGGACGTACTCATCCGTGGCCGCGACATACTTGCTGTAACGGCTGATCGCCTCCAGGCAGAAGCCATAGCTCAGTCGCATCAGCTGGAGCCATTCGCCGGTCTGCTGATTGCACGCCTCGGTGATGCCTGCTTCGCGCAGGCTGACTTCCATGTTGTGCGTCAGAAGCGTCGGGACACAGGAGCCGGGGACCTGCTGCGCGACGGCCACCGACAGCGGCGCGGCGTATTTGCGCGACTTATCCAGGTCAATCTTCGGCTCGGCCAGACGCCATATCTCGCAGATGCTTCGATAGTAGGGATGATCGTTGATCGACTGATTCGCCGCCGGGCCGTTACGGAACAGGTCCCAGCTATGACGCTCGACGTCGTGCAGGAACCGCTTCATTCCCTCCGAGAGTCGGGCGAGGCTTTCGGTCAGCCGGTCCTCCACGGCGCGGACCTCCGCCAGCTCTGTTCTCGGCTCGCGGATGGACAGGACGCACGAGGTCAGGACCGGTTTGATCAGGCTCTGCCGGAAGTCTCTGGCGGCGACCGCATCGAGGGCCCCTTCGGACTCCAGAGGCAGGCACAGCGGGGTTGCGAAAGAATCGGGCTCACGGTTGCGTCCGGCCGGAAGGAGCGTCGCCACCCCGCCGTCGGTCGGCACATCTCCGTTGCCGCCGGCCTTCTCGACCAGAGACTTCCGCTGCCACGCCAGGGCGATCAGCGCATCCAGCGACTGCCGGCGGACCCGCAAGACGCGCGCGGTGGTCTTGAGCGATTCGGTCAGGTGTTCGTGGAGCAGCGCCTCAGCCATAACCGGCCAGCACGCGTTGATGGTCCTGTCGATCACCGGCACGACATCGCTCGACGTCCACGACAGGGCCGGCACGCGCACCGCCAGCGTTTCGAGCGCGCCGCGAGCCTGGGTGAGGATGTCCGCCACCACGGTATTGACGTTGGGCGGAGCCGACGCCTGCCTGTGGTCGAGCATCGTTTCGACGGCTTCGGTCCAGGCGTCCAGACAGGCGCCGACCTGATTGAGAGGCTGCAACGGCTCGGCGTTGAAGAAATCCTCGTCCATCATCTCGTCCGCCGCGGCGAGGAGCGACTCGACGGGCTTGTGGGGAGCGACGAGCTTCTCCGCCTCCTTTCGGGCCCACGGAACCAGCGCAATCTCCAGGTGACGGCGGAGGCCGGCGAGGACGCTGGAGACGACATCCGGCGAGGTCCCCTTGCCCGACGGCTCCCACGGGAACGAGATCGTCGGCGGCACAAGCTCTCGGGCCGAAGGGGAGAAGGCGGCACTGTTGGCGATGCGCTGCTGCACCTGTCGGCGATAGTGGGCCCGTCCGTTGTTCTGTCCGGCGTTGAGGTTCTCCAGGTCGGCCAGGACACGGGACTGAATGTTCTGCTTTCGATGGCCGGGCACGCCGCACCAGAAGCCGTAGCTCGAAAAGCATTGGCGATGGTTGTTCACGGGATCGCGTTGCGGCAGAATCTCCGCCAGCTTGTTGTTGGCGTCCGAGCGCACCTGCTGGCTCAGCGGCTCGACCGTCAGCGCTCGCAGCGCGCGAGCAATCAGCCGGACCAGGTGTTTGCGGTCGCCGCTGCCCATATCGACCTGGCCGTTGAGCAGGTACACGAAGTTGAACGGGCCCGTGTCCCGCCGGAAGCAGTCCTCTCCGCGGCGGTCGCTGCGGTAACGCACACGGATGTCCGAGCGGCGTTCATCGCTGAGAAATTCGATCTGGTCCAGCGTCGCGCAGGCCGTGGCTTCGAGTTTCGGCCGCAGCATCGGGTCGATGCGGAACGCATCGGGCAACAGCAGGTGGCCAACGATCTCCGCCGGCTTCGGGAACGACTCACGCGACCACCACCGCAGGTTGTACGCCATGTCGATGAGCATCCCGGCGCCGGTCCCGCCGCAGACGCTGCTGGCGATGTGGACTACCGGCGCGCCGTCGGAGGCCAGAACAAAGGGACCTCCGTTCTCGTCCAGAGGCTGCTGCGTGCTCGTGCGAAGACTGCTGAACCGCGTGGCCACCGCCTCATGGATGATGCTCTCGCGGAGTTCGAAGAACACCAGGCGCCCCAGGCGCGGAATGCCCTGGCAGCCGTAGTCGGCGAAGGTGGCGTCCTCGCGGAAGCCGCGCATCCAGTCCAGATGCGGATGGAACTCGGGAAAGCTCGCGTTGTCCCGCACGACCTCGCCCACGTCGAGATAGTGAAACAGGTTGATGAAGTCCGAGAGGATGCCCTCGGGGGGACCGCCGTCGTCCGAGGCGTCGGTGTCGAGCTTGAGAAAGCGGATGAACGGCGGCACGGTGCCGAGCAACTCGCGGATGTAGTGCTCGACCCACTGGCAGACGAGCACCCCGGTGCCTCCGAGACCGACGATCAACGTCGGGCGTACGATGATAGGACTGTCACTCAGTCGCATGGTCTGTTTCCTCGCGTGTTCTTCGGCGATTCTCGAATGTTCCTCGCGTTCAGGTACTCGTCTGCGAGTCGGCCGTCTCTGGTGCGGCGGGCGGCTCGCCGTTTCGGATTCGTACGCTCACCCGGATGGACCGGGCGGTGCCGTCCATCCGGTAGGGCAGGTCCAGACTGATCGACGCGGCCTGTCCCGGACCCGGAATCGGAATCGTTCCGGTTTGCCGGGACCACAGGCGGCCTCGTCTGGCCAGAGGGCCCGTCCAGACACACAGAAGTCCCTTCCGCACATGCCGGACGCCGGGACCGATTCGCGGCGTGATCAGTGCCCATGCCCACCGTCGCGGATAGACCCCGCGCCGCAGGAGCACGCCGGCGGCGACCAGCACGGCGACAAGCGGCTTGAGCCCGCCGGTCTCCAGGCCGCTCAGGGCGTGCGCGACGTGCAGATCAACGTCGGTCCGCAGGGGGGTTCCTCGCAGGTCGATCGCCACAGGACTGTGGAACGACGCGGGTTCCACGGTGGCGATATTCTCTGCCAGCCGGACGTCCAGACCGAGCCGGCCGGGGCGGGGAACAAGCAGCTTCAGCACGAAGACCACCAGCAGCAATATGGCGACCGCCGCCAGCGCCCACCAGCACCACGGTACGACCTTGGCGGTCGCGATGCTGACGAACGTGACATCGGTCCATTCGGAGATCGGCATCGGGTCGGGAGAACCCGGCATCTCATAGGTCGCGCAGCCGACAACCGCATACCGGTGCGTCGCCGCAGGTTTGGGCCATCCCCAGAAGCCCCTATGGGCCAGTTGGGGCAGAATCCGCACCGCAGGTTCCGCTTCGCCGCCGTCGACGCGGAACACCTGAATCGAAGCGCCTTGCGTTTTCAACTCCTGGATGAGCTGCGAAGTCGGCTGCCCGGCCGGCGCATCACGATCGCGAGCCGGCCACAGGTAAATGGTTGTGGGGCCCCGCACCCACTGGCCCGTCAGCTCCGGTGCTGCGCGGAAGACGGGTCGCACCCACAGCGCCGCCGAGCCGTCAAAATCGAGGCGGCCGGCAGCCGGCTCGATCACGGTGCCGCTCCGGCCACCCCGGAAGTCCAGTCGCCCCAGCACCGGCGGCAAGACACGCACGTTCGGACACTCCCAGCGAACCATCTCCTGGCCCTGCGACGACAGGCGGAACTGAACCGATCCGCTGGCGGGCCCCTCCAGCGGAGGCAGCAGATCCGGGCTCTTCAGCGAGAGCGTCGCGCCTTCGGCACTGCTGGATCCAGTCGCATGAACGCTTCCCTCCAGCCAGATGGGGTGGGCCGAGGGCAACTGGAATTCGAAGGCCATCGCCGAGACCTGCGGCGCGCCTCCGTTTTCCGATCGGACGCTGACGCGGTATTCGAAGGGCCATTGCCGCACGCCGGGCGTGATCCACGCGGCCGGCGACAGAACCGGGACAACCTCGTGGGGCTGAATCGACAGCACGACGGGCGTCGTCAGGCTCGCGACGATCTGGCCGGATTGCGGATCGCGACCGATCATCTCCACCGCGTACTGGCCGTTGTCGGCGACTTGGGCCTCGCGCGTCAGCGAGCCATCGACGAGATCACCTGTGCTCGAAGACACCGTCGTCCAGGGTGCCTCTGGCGTCGAACGGCGCAGCACGGTCAGCGAAATGAGCGGCAATGCGGTAGTCCAGTTGAGCGGACGGACGGTCATTTGCAGACGCGTGGAAAGCTGTGTCGTCACGGCGGCCAGACCGCCGGAGCCGGTCGCCCAGGTCTGCGAATCAAACAGCGAGCCCCGCCCGGACGAGGTGAGCCTCTGAACGCTCAATGCCAATCGAGGCTCCTTGATCGCCAGATGGCCGTAGGCATGCTGCGTCGCGGGTGCCGCCCGCTCTCGGGCGAATTCGATACTCATCTCCACCGCCGCCCGCCCGCTGTTGCGCGGAACGTACGGCGCGTACCCTTTCAGCTCACACCGCGTGGCTCGGCCCTCACGCGTGTCGCTTGGAGTCAGCGCCGTCCATTCGATCGAGTCGCTGACGTCCTGCACATCACCGAAGGGCGAGGTCACGGTCACGCGGCACGACGTCTTGACCCGGTCGATCCATGCGCTGTGTTGCGTGTTGCCCGCGATGTAGCCGCCAAACACGACACGCAGCGGAATTCGGACAGGCTCCCAGGGATGGCACGCCACATCGCTGCCGGCCTGTTCTCCGACCGTCAGTTCCTCCAGCAGCAGGCGTCGATCGCGGGCGTGGACTCGACCGGCGTCGAGCTTGATCTCGACGGGCGAACCGGCAGCGGGCGGCGTCGTGACCACATAAAGGAAGGCCGGATAGGTCTGTCCCGATTGCAGGGGGTCGGGCCAGGTCTGCTCCAACAACGCCTGGTGCTCGCCGACCGCCGGCGAGGCCGTCAGGCTCATGGGTCCGGCCGCTCCCGGGCGCACCAGTTCCAGGCGAACGGACGAGATATTCTCACTTGCCTGCCATTGGGCTGTGAAGCGGACCGGCTCGCCGCAATAGACCGTCTCGGCCAAGCCTTGGGCCGGAGCCTCGCCGGGCGGCTGATACAGCACCCATTGCAGCATGCCCGTGGCAATCGGATCGACGACCGCGTAGGTCTTCACCGCCCCTCCAAGACCCTCGATCGTGCCGTCGAGGCTGATCTCGCACTGGTCGGCGCGAGGCAACGGTATGTCGGACTCCAGGGCGTACGTCGCGGCCAGCGTTCGTCCGTTGAGGCCGGTCGGTTTCGGCACGCCCACCAGGCGAACGCGGGGCGTCATCACCTGCGCGGTCCCGCTGGTCAGATCGACCGTGCGCAGGCGAGCGCCGTGGAGCGTCTCAGGGAACATCTTCACGACTCGCTCGCGGTCGGCGTCGAATACCGGGAACGCCGCGATCGTCAGCAACTGCCGATGAAGCTCGCCCACCCACAGGGCCTGGCGCGGATCGGTAAACGCGCAGCGGATCTGCACGGGCGCCGGTCCGTAGGCCAGCGCAAAGCGGGGCAATCGGAACGACGCGGGGCCCGCCGGCGTCTCGACCTGCGCCTCGGCCCACCCGGAGATACGCAGCTCTCCTTCGGGCAGCGCGATAGGCCCGGCAACCAGATTGCCCTGCTCGTCCTTCCGAAATGTCCAGTCCGTCTGTGTCAGAGGCTCGACACGGAGCCGGCCGGACAAGGGCTTGACGCCGAACGTCCCTTCCGGCGACAGGCGGAGTACAACCGACTGGCCTCCGTGCAGGTTGACGGACACAGGCTCCGACGCGTCCGACAGGGATCCGAGGATCGCGCCGGAGACATCGAGAACGCTCAGGCGGACGCACGGCGGATGGACCAGCACTTCGCTCGTCGCATCGGTCAGTGAGATATCTGCATCGCCGGCGCGGTGGACCAGCTCGGCTCGGAATTCGTAGAGCCCGAAGGTCCCGATGGTGAAAGGATTGCTCTCGTAGCGCCGCGATGGGATGGTCCACTGTCCGCCGTCGAGAGATGGTGGTTCGCTCTGTCCGCCCGACGTGGCGGTCAGGCGGATGGACAGGGCGTCTGAGGCATCGCTCGTGCGTGTGGAAGTGTCCTTGTGACGATCGAGGACCTGCGCCGCGACCTGCCCCTGCTGATGGACCCACCAGGGCGACGCGGGCCGAGGTTCCAGTTGCACGAGGAAGTCGGGTATGCGGTAGAGGCGAGCCCCCTCCGGCGGGGAGAGCTTCCAGTGCCCCTCCCAGACGCGATCGAGCGCGCCGGGCCGGTGAAGAATCATCGCCTGCCACTGCCCGCTTGTCACGCGGCTGGTGCGAATCCCCGCGTCCGCCTCAAACCCCGCGTCGAGGGCCCACACGCGGGTCTGGTTGTCCGACGCACCTGCGGCCGGCGTGATGCTCAGCGACGCCGGCGTGCGGCCGACGATCACGGTCGCCCAGTCGTATCGACTGATCGAGACCTTCTCCGCCAGCGCCGTGCCCAAGCCGAAGACATCCATCAGGATGTCGGGCAGTCCCATCGTGCGCGTGATGCGATAGGCCTTGCCGTCGGTCAGCGCGGCCAGCGCCGTCATCATCTCCTCTGCCGTTCGGTCCGACGACGAGGCGTCGCTGCCCCCGGTGCGATAGGACGCCCGGTTGACGAGGACCGGGTACACGCGAACGTTCTGCCGCGTCAGCCTTGCCGCCGCGTCGAAGAGCGGCCCGCTCGTCCGGATGTCCCGCGCGGCGTCACGCGGATCGCCTCGGCTGAGGAGGATAATCTTGCCGGGGCCGTTGCCGTGTTGTCGGCGTGCCGCTTGGATTCGTGCCAGCGCCCAGTCCAGGCCCTGATCGAGCTCGGCGTAGAAGCTCCCCGTGAACTCCGGATCACGCACCATGTTTCGACAGGCCGCTTCGTTGAGGTAGCTGCCGCCCCAGGCCAACAGCGGCGCCGTTTCCTCGCTGGGCAGGCTGTACCGGACACGGTCGGAGAAATGGCACACTCCGATGTAGAGGTCGGAGTAGAGGTATGGCAGAAGCTGCAGGGTGACCAGTTGCGCATCGGCGCGCAGCGTGGATCGGCGGCCGCGACCGTCGTCGGCAGGGGTGTCTGCCCGTTCCATGCCGCCCGAGACGTCGACGGCGATCACCACGTAGCAAGGTGGTGCGGCCGCCAGGATCCCCTCGGAGGCGTCCGCCGGCACGGCCGCCGGCGCCGCAAGCATGCCGACGAACAGACTGACGAGCAGAACTGACGAGACTCCTCTATTCATAGTACTCCAGAGACGCAAACGTCTCTCATATCTCCTGTGGATCGGCCGGCGCCGCAGGAGGCCGCGCCGTGATCGTCGCGATCTGACCGATGATTTCCTGTTCTCCGATGCGGCATACCGTCTCTTCATGGAGTCCTTCCGCCCATGCGTCGAGACCGTCCAGGACTTGTCTCTGCAGCGGCGCCGCATCCTGATCGCCGTGCCGGGCAAGATAGATACACGTAGCCGCCCGCCGGACCTGATCGCGGCTGTCCAGCCCCATCTTCAGAGCCCAGCCGACGTGCTCCGACGCCTCCTTGGCCTTCGGAGGGTCTGCGTCGAGCAGTCTTTCGGCCATCGCCAGACAGCGCGTCTTCTCACACGATTCGAGAAACAGCCGCACGGGATTGCGCGGGTCCGATCGCCCCACCAGGCCCGGACCTCTGGCCGGCCAGTGGTCCAGGCAGCCTTGGGCCACCGCCGCAATACCGGCAATCGCTTCCACCGATGCCTCCGCCAAGGCGGACGCCAGCGTGCCTCGCACGCACTCCCACAGACGCACGAACCGCCCGGGATTTCCCGCAAGCTCGCGGAACACCCGATTCAGAAGCGAGGCGGCGCGGTTCAGCAGCTCGCGCTGGCGACTCTGTCCGCGCTCTTCAGCGTCCGATGGCGGCGCGCCCGGCATGTGACGGGCCGCGGCTTCCAAAGCCATCCGCATATCCGCCGTTGCATCGGAGGCCGCCGCCGGCCGCTCGCTCATCAGACCGAACAACGGCGCGATCGCGTGCCAGGAGTCGGGGCACAGCATCAGCACGTCTGCCAGAAGCACCTCGGCCTTCTCCGGCGCCACAGGCTCGTGTGCCCACTGGGCCAGGGCGGTCCGCAGCCGAAACTGCGCCTGATGCGCATCGAGCTGCTCCCGCAGACGTGGCCAGTCTTCCACGTGTCCGCCCGGATCGTTCAGATGGCATCGGGCCAGCGCCGCATAGGCGGATTCGGGAACCGGAGTCGTCCAATCGGCCGGCCAGGCACGGCGAAGCTCCCGCAGGGGCTCGCGGATTCTCTGGCGCGTGTCCAATCGCCTCAGGCGGCGCAGATGCCGTTCCGCGCGAAAGGAAAGCTCGTCCAACAGGCCCACAAACGCAGCGCCGGCCTGCGGTCCCAGCACAGCCTTGTGCTCGGCGAGCCGGCGCTTCAGGTCTTCGATCTGCCTTTCAGCGGCGGCCAGATTCGTCAGGCGGCAGAAGCGTTCCAGTTCGCTGACCAGCCGAGTGCCGGTGCGCTGGATTGCCAGCTGCTGGAAGTCCTTCTCGCTGTCTCTGATCCGATGCAGTTCGGCATCCACCTGGGCCAGCAGCTCGTCCCGTCGGGCGCGATGATCCATCGCCACGAGGATTTTCCGCTGCACTTCCAGGCGCGAACGAGCCAGCTCGAAGTTGCCGGCCGCGACCAGGCCCTCGACCTCGGCCAGTTCCTCCAGAACCGTCTGCTCCGCCCGCCGTCGGGGGCTGTCCTGCGGCAGGAGGGCCGAAGGAATCTGATTGCCCAGCAGGAGTGTCGCCGCCTCCGCGTAGCGATCGTGCGCGCACGAGGGTACGTCCTCGCCCCACAGCAGCAGTGGTTCACGTCCCAGCGTTTCGTCGGCGGCCGGCGGAGGATCGAGTGACATCGCCTGCGCCGCCAGACGCGAGGAAAGGTGATTGAGGGATCGCCAGGTCGGATCGGCGAGAATGGACGACTCCTCGAGCGCAGGAGCGGGGCCGCTGCCCGCGCGGGACACCGCCCCGAGCCAGTGCTGCTGCAACTCTTCGGGAAGCTGGGCGAAGAACGCGACCAGTTGTCCATCGACGGCCTGGGTGAGGTTGTCCACCTCGACGGCCACGTTGATCAGGTTGAGGAGATTGAAGCAGGCCGCCGGAAGCCCCGTCACCGTCGCCGGCCCGCCCGGACTTGCATCCGACCGAATCGCAGACTTCGCCAGATCCTGAACACCGTCCAGACGTCCCAGACGGATGCACAGAGCGCCCCGATTGTTGTGTGCCAGCAAACGCAGATGCGACTCCCGGCACCGCGTTTGGAGAAACGCATCATAGTAGCTCACGGCGGTCTCAAATCGCTCGCTCAACTCATTGAGCCAGGCGGCGCTCCAGAGGAAGCGCGCCCGGATGTTCGCCAGCCCCCAATGCCATTGACACAGAGCTTCCACCCGGCTGCGCAGCGCATCGAGGCCCTCGGCGCAGGCGCCACGCCGGTACATCGATCGCAGGCGAACGAGCAACTCGGCCGTCAATGCTTCGAGATAGAACGGACCGATCGCGCGCTCCAGCGGCTGTTCGGTCGCGCCGTCGGAACTCCGGGCCGGATCGTGGCGATCCAGCCGACCATCGAAGACCATCTGCGCCAGAGAGGTCGGCATCACCTTGACGTCATGCTTGTCGATATGGACACTCAGCATAGAACTCTCGGCTCTTCGAGGCTCAATCGCTCGGACCCGGCGCTCTTCTCCACCCCATCCGTGGCGCGGCGTCGCACGTGCCTGTGCGCGACACGCGACGATCGTCTCCGCTTCCCGGCAGCACCTCCAGGCAAACGTCGCGACGAGCATGCCCGATCTCGGAAAGGAAATCCTTGGGCCATGCGCTTAACATTATGCGCGGCGCAGCGGTATTTGTCCAATGGCAATTCCTCAAATGGAGATGGCCGCCGCTTGCCGGCGCGTGGTAGGCCGCACGAGCGACCGCGCGAACATGGGGGATTTGCTCTGGTGGAGTCGTGTGAAACAGCGAGGAATAGCTGGCGAGCGAAGCCGATCGGTGCGCGGTGTTCCCGCAACAGTGTCTAAGCGTGGTTGGCTACCAGGAGAATCCCATCGCAGATTCCCTTGAGCCAGTTGACCTCCTCCGACTCGCCGACCAGGGGCCCCCCGTTGTGGAAGAGCAGGGATTTCCACAGCTGGTCGGGCAGTTCGAAGTCCCTGGTCAACGTCGTCACAGTGTTCATCGCGGAAAACAGGGCCACCAGGACCTTAGTCTCCGCCGGCAGCTTCTCGTATGTCACTCGAATGAACCGCTCGACGTTGCTGTCGTTCTGTTTGTCCGGCGTATCCCTGTCGTGTGATGGACCTGTCGTCCCCCCGGGTGTAGACCCATCCATAGACCATCCTTTCGCTGCATCAGAAAGCTGCGACCCCACCACGGATTGCGCTCATCAGCCCCATGTCTGACGTTGACTTCTCGGACGAGCCTGCAATCGCAACGACCTCGTTCCCGTGCGGGTGACCTGTCGCGTTCTCATCCCGGCTCCGAGAAGGCCCCTCGGAACCAGGTCGAGCCGCCTGCGGCCATCCGCCTTCGCTGGTTCCCCAAGAGCGTTCCTCAGTCTATGACGGCGCGCAGGCTCGTCAATTGTGGAGACTACGTATTTTGACCCCCGACGGTTCCGCGGTGCGCAACCCGGAAAACTGGAGGTCGCAGGTTGCCTTTTCGGGTGCGCTGCCGATGCGGGCGCCGCGGCGCAGGTTCAGCGGCCGATGGGTTCCATGATGTACTTGATGAGATCGCGCCGGCTGATGATGCCGACGAGCTTGCCGTGGGACAGGATGGGGACTCGGCGCAGGTGGTTGTTGATCAGACACTCACAGATGGCAATGATGTCGTCGTCCTCGTCGAAGGCGATGACCTTTTCGGTCATGTAGTCGCGTGCGACACCGGACGGCGCCTCCTGGCCGCAAAGAACGCCGATCAGGTCTTTCTCGGTGACAATCCCAACCAGTTGTCCCGACGGTTCGACGACCGGCAAACCGGTGATGTCATTTTCGATCAGCAGTTCCACCACTCTCGTGACGGGGGTGTCGGGCTGGACACATACGACGTCGGTGGACATGATGTCTTTCGTCTCGTGCATACGGAAACCTTTCGGTTGGCGTAGAGCCGGACAGGTTCCGCCCTACGCGGGCACCTTCTCCGTGATCCATTGCTCTTTGATGTGTTTGATCACGTCCTTGCGGCTGATGATGCCGACCAGTCGACCGTGGTTCAGGATGGGCACGCGGCGGAAATGGTTGGCCGCCAGGCCGTTCGCGACGGTGGCGACGTCCGTCTCCTGGTCGAACGCGACGACCGCCCGGGTCATGAAGTCTTCGACCTTCCCAGGCCGGTCCTCCACTTCATAGAGCAGCTTCAGGACGTCCTTCTCCGTCACCACACCCACCAGCATCCGATCCTTGTCGATGACCGGCAGTCCTGTGACGTTGTTCTCAACCATCATTCGTATCGCTCGATAGATATCGGCGTCTCTGGACACCGCTACGACGTCGGTGGTCATGATATCCTTTGCCTTGAGCATAGGACAAACCTCCCATGGCCTACAGGCCCTATAACCGTACCCCCTCCCTCTGCCTTATTCATCGGCTGCCCGGAGGCCCCGGATGAGGATTTCCTTGGGTTTTTGGACCATCCCAGGGAGATTTCGCGCTGGCCCGCGCTGACCCCCTGGGAGCTGATTTTGCTTGAAAACAGACCTGCCAAGCGGGTAAGATAGGATCATGGATGTGTACGCGGCGGGCGAACGGAGTCGATTCCACTTGGGGTTCTGTTGGTTCGATCCTGACGGCTGCATGCAGATCATAGCGGTTGCGAATCAGAAGGGCGGTTGTGGCAAGACCACCACCGCCATCAATCTGGCTGGGGCCTTCGCCCTGATGGGCTACAAGGTCCTGCTTTTGGATTTTGACCCGCAAGGACATGCCACCCTCGGCTTGGGGTATAATCCGAACGAGTTGGACCTGACGGCTTATGACTTCATGGTAGGGGACAACGGCCGTCTGGCGTCGATCATTCGGCAGACTAACATCGACAGCCTGAACCTGCTGCCGGCGAACGTGCTTCTGGCCGGGCTCGAGCTCGAACTGCGAAACGCCCCCGGCAAGGAGTTGATTCTCGGCGAGCGGTTGCGGCCGCTTGCCGACTGGTACGACATCTGCCTGATCGATTGCCCGCCGACGCTCGGACTACTCATGCTCAACGCCTTGACCGCCAGCACCAACGTAATCGTGCCCGTACAGGCCCACTTTTACGCGCTGGACGGCCTTAAACGCCTCCTCGACACCATTCAGGTGATCCGGACGCGATTCCACCCCTGTCTGGTCCGGCCGATGGGGCTACTGCTGACCTTCGTCGAGGGCCGTACCCTGCTCAGCAAGCGGGTCGAGGACGGTATGCGAGGTCTCTTCGGGCCTTTGGTGTTCGACACCGTCATCCACAAGACCATTACCCTCGCCGAGGCGCCCAGCGTGGGCCAGGCCATCCAGACCTACGCGCCCGACAGCAGAGGGGCCGCCGAGTACGAGGCCCTGGCGAAGGAGGCTCTCCGCCGGCTTCAGACGCCCGATATTATCAACATCACCCCCCACGACGGTTCGAGCGTCTGGGAAACGTCCGAATGCGGTTACGACGATTCTCGCTCGGCCTGAAGGACCTGGACGATCTTCCGTTCGTAGGGCAGGGTCGCCGGCTTGCGGTAGTCCTTCGGGCCGCCGTTGTGTATTCGAGCCTTCTCCAGAATGGTTCGATCCCGCCCGTAGTGCATCAGGTACGCCCGCTGTCCCCGACGGCGGTCGGGTCCGACCGGCTCTCCACCGCCGCGATCGCGTCCAGAAGCCTCTCCAGGTCAGCCTCCTGCTTTGTCCGGGCCATGGCGACCTGCGTAACACACAGAAGCCCCCCGACGGCTCCCCACAGCATCCATCGCTCCATCGCATAACCTCCGTGCTGTCAATGAGTAACACGCCAAGAGCGACGCTGCGCCAAGGGCAACGTCCCATATAACAGGCCACGGGAGTATACGCGGTTGAAGGTCCATCGGTGCAGCGCAAGCGGCTAAGGAAAAGACTGGCTCTGCGTCAGGGAAACACCCACAGAACCCATCCGGTCCAGCCCGGCGACATCCGACCGGCGAGGGCCGCCGGCCCTGTCCGCACACCGCACCGCGATGCCGAAACGTGCCACTAATCGAGCGGCTTGATCCGAATGTTGCGGAACTCCAGATAGTCCCCGTGCCCGCAGAAGCCAATGTGGCCCTTCGGGTTCTTCAGGCCCGGATGTTCGCGATGGTCCATCGTTTCCGGCGTGCTGGCCTTCTCGATGTCGGCGTCGACAATCGTCGCGCCGTTGAGATTGACGGTGATGTGCGGCCCCCTGGCGATCACTTCCTGGCTGTTCCATTCGCCGACCGGTTTGAGATGGCCTCGCTTGGCGGGCACCACGCCGTAGATCGAGCCATGATACTGGTATGGCTGGAGCGTCGCGTACTGGGCGGCGGTATCGTCCAGAATCTGCAGCTCCATCCCCGCGTATGCGGCGTCGCCCGACAGCGGCGTCCGGATGCCCAGCCCGTTGTTGGCACCGGGGGTCAGCTTGAACTCGAATCGGAAGATGAAGTCGCCGTACTCCTCGACGGTGTACACGTTGCCGCCGGCCTTCTTCGGGTCGCAGACCATCCTGCCGTCCTGGGCATAGTAGCCGGTCGTGTTGCCGGTCCAGCCGACCATGTCGCGACCGTTGAACAGCGGCACGAACCCCGCCAGCTTCTCCTCGGCGGTCAGAATCTCACGGATGTAGATGTTCCGGAAATACAGGAAGTTGCCGTGGTTCTGGAGCTCGATCTGTCCGGTGGGGTAGATGGGCTTGCTGCGGTCCCAGTAGTTCTCCATCACCACGTTGTCCACGACCAGCTCATCGTTCAGGTAGACCGTGACCTTCTCGCCGATCATGATGATGCGGAACGTGTTCCATTCGCCTACGGGCTTATCCGCCACCTTGGTCGGCTTGCTCGGGTTCTTCTGGTTGTTGTACAGGCCGCCCGAGCCGACCTGGGCACCGACCGTCCGCAGGGCCGTGTCCCAGATCTGCACCTGGGGCGAGCCACGCAGGTAGATCCCGCTGTCACCGCCTTTTTCGATCTTCCAGTCCACAAGCATCTCGAAGTCGGCGTAATCCTTGGCGGTGCACAGGCTGCGCCCCTTGCCGTCGAACTGAAGGACACCATCGACGACCTTCCAGTGGGCCCGCATATCATCGTTGGCCTCTTTTTGCAGCTCAGCGAGCTTGTCGGGTTCCAGCGCCGCCCGCTTGTCGGGGTTGTCGTAGGGGCTCTTGAGCAGTCCCTTCCAGCCGGTCAGGTCTTTCCCGTTGAACAGGGCGGTGAAGCCCTCAGGCGGCTGATTCAACTGTGCCTGGGCGGTGCACACCAGCAACAGGCCGATCAGGGAGACAACTGCCGGGATCGTGGTCATGTGGGACATCTTGCTTCTCATCGCGAATCTTCCTTTCCGATGCCAGATCTGCCTTCCGCAGGCCCGCTCCGGCTTCATTTGGCCCGGATGTCGCGGCCCTGGAGGCAAGGGCAACTGTCACGAGTCTATGCCCATCCGTCGGTCCCGTCAACCCTCCAGCCTCGCTATCGGAGTTCGTCGAGGACTCGGGCGCGTCTTCGGCGTCGTCATCCGGGCAAATTGGCTTTGTTTCACACGATGGTTCCTGTGCCGGCGTCTCGGGCTGCGGCTCCGGCGGCAACTCTGCGGGCGGTTCCGCCGAACGCAACTGGCGGACTTTCTCCAGCTCGTCGAGGGTTCTGTAGAGGCCCTGCTCGATCCGCCGCTCGTACAGGCCCAGCCGCTCCAGGACCTTCGCGCAGCGGAAGTCCGAGATCACGATGCGGCCCAGCGCCGAATCGCGCGGGTCCGGGCCATCCTGCGACCCGAAGTACAGGTGTGCCAGGCACCGCTGGGCGTAGGGGGTGTTCTCGCGGGCCAGCAACGTGTCGAAGACCTCGGCCTGGAGGTGGTCGGCCCGCCGCAGCCGCCAGGCCAGACCGACGATCCGCTCGGCCAGCACCGTTTCCAGCACGCCCCTCGGATGCAGTTCCGCCAGCAACTGCGCCCGATAGGTCTCGAACTGCCCCGGGTCCTCGCCGCTGATGACCGTCTTGCGGGCGAGCAAGCCGTGCGTCACCGCGTTCTGCGAAACCACCGCCTTGCCCGCCTCCGTCCACGGCCCCGTCGACTTCTGCGCGTTCAACCGATTCGCCCGCACCTGCGCTTCCGTAGCCATGCTCGACCCTCCACATCTGCGATTTACCAGTTACCATTTACCAGTTACCAGTCACGGTTTATTAGTTCGTTCTATGACGACTTTACCAACCCATAGTGGTAGCCGTCAAGAGAAATTCGGGTGTATTTTCTTGCATCGGAGCACGTTCGTCGTCAGCGTCCTATTCGGGCTCGCGATATCCCCGCAGGGGCATCGACGGAACGCCTGGTCCCGGCCTCCAGGACACGGCAATCGGGATTCTTGACGGAAGCTGCGCGACGCGGCTACAATGACAAGAAAGGAGGTGCCAAGACGTGACGGTGAACGAGATCATCGAAGAGGTGGCGTCGTTGCCCGTGGACGAGCGGGCTATGGTGGCGGACTCGATTCTCCGCAGCCTCAATGCCCCCGATCCCCAGATAGACTCCCAATGGGCCCGCGTGGCACAACGCCGTCTGGCGGACTTGCGAGCAGGCAACGTCAAACCCATTCCCGGCGACCAAGTCTTCGCCGGAATCCGGAAGCGATTCGAGGAATGAACTTCTCCTTTCACCCAGAGGCCGAAGAGGAATTCCTGCGGGCAATTGATTTCTACGAGCGGCGAGCGAAGAATCTCGCTTTGGAGTCTGGCGCAGAAACATACACTGCCGTTCGCCTTGTGACCTCATTGCCGGACGCGTGGCCCATTCTTGAAAGCGACGTGCGGAAGGGTCAAACGCAACGGTTTCGGTATGGCGTGCTCAACTCGCGGGCAGCAGAGGGAGTCTTCATCCCGGCCGGGATGCACCTCCACCGCGATCCAGACTACTGGAAGCACCGCATCGAACCGCAGGCAACGATGACCTGATTTGGGGCCGACCCAGGACCTGCAACGATGAGATGGCAAATGACAGCGCGGGGACTATTACCCAGAATTCTCCTTGGCATCGCGGTGGTTCTGGGAATGGCCGTTGGACTACTGTTTCTACACATGCAGATGGAACGTCACAAAGTGGAACGGAGACTCGTGCATTTGTTGTGCGAGACTGACCATCAGGGGTTACTGGAGGCTTGCCGGGACGTTTCAAGACGTGCTGCCGGAGAGTACGAAGCAGGAAGAGCGTACGCTATTCGCTGTCATCCTGGGCGATACGGGTTTCCACAGGCCATTTTGGATGTTGATCCTCTGTTCGTAAAGATAGACGGTGAAGGACTCGTGTGGGTGGAGTTGTTCTGGGCTCCAAGTCAAGGCGTGGTGGCATATCCCGATGGCTACGAGTTTCGTACCGACCACCGCGCCGGGGATAGAGAACTCGTCCCGGGGTTGTGGTTCTACGACGAGCATTATAGTCCCAAGTATCCGAAGTACATGGAGTACGTTGATGGGTTGATCAGAAGTGAAAGCCGCGAGCTGGTTCGTCCGCGAATGCAAAAAAGTGGTTCGGGACGTTGAGAGGGAGAATTGAAGGAAGGAACTGGTTCGAGGGCCGGGTCAGGGGGATACGCGAGGGGCGAAGCGGAGGCCGAGGGTGGCTTGGGGGAGATTGATGATGACCTTGTCGATGAGGTTTGATGGATGTCGCCGGGGAGGAGGCCTTCCAGCCTGGCCGAGGCACAGAGAAAGTTGCTGCCGCACGTGGCTCTCCGCGCGTACGACGGGAAGCCGTCTGCGGAAAGGCTGCCAGAATTTTGCACTGGGCGGGATTGAGGGCTTGTGCCGGCGGCGTCGATATGGTTTAATCAGGGTGCTCATGAGCGGCTGCACTACGGTGCAGTGACAGCCCCCGGCACGTCTCGCTTCCTCTCCCTCATTAGCCGGGGGCTCCATGCGCGTACAAAGCGACGCGGGGAACGGCCGGAAAAGGGTCGATCCCGGCGCGCGTTCCGACTACAATAGTCGGCGGCGATCCTCCGGATGGGCCAAGACCTTCAAGCCGGTCTTCGCCTGCGGGGACCCGCCCAGTTTCATGACGGTATTCGGTCTTCATCAGTCGTGTCAGGGAGATGATATGGCAAAGACGCATCGATTCTATCTGCTGGCGTTGACGTTTGTGGCCGTCGCCGGCGTCCTGCCGGTCCGGGCCGAACCGGCGCGGAATCCCTTCATCTGGGCGGATGTGCCGGATGTGGCGGTCATTCGCGTGGGTGACACCTATTACATGAGCAGCACCACGATGCACATGAGCCCCGGCCTGCCCATCATGAAGTCAAAGGACCTGGTCAACTGGAATCTGATCGGGTATGCCTACAACCGACTCGTGGAAAACGATGCGATGAACCTGGAGAACGGCCGGAACTGCTACGGCCGGGGCTCCTGGGCCAGCAGCCTGCGTTACCACAACGGCACGTATTACGTCTCTACCTTTTCCAGCACCAGCGGCAGGACCCACATCTACACGACCAAGGACATTGAACAGGGGGACTGGACGGAGACGTCCTTTGCGCCGTCGCTGCACGACCACTCCCTGTTCTTCGATGATGACGGACGCGTTTACATGCTTTACGGTGTGGGCGATCTTCGACTCGTGGAATTGCAGGCGGACCTGTCCGGTATCAAGCCGGACGGCTTCAACGAAGTGGTGATCAGGAACGCCAGCGCCGTGGCCGGCTCCAACATCCAGCTTCCTGCCGAGGGCTCGCAGCTGCTCAAGGTCCACGGCAAGTACTATGTGATGAACATCACCTGGCCGCGTGGCGGCATGCGCACGCAGATCATCCACCGGGCGGACCGGATCACCGGTCCCTACGAGGGCAGGGTCGTCCTCCAGGATCAGGGAGTCGCCCAGGGCTGTCTGATCGACACGCCGGACGGCAAGTGGTATGCGGTGCTGTTCCAGGACAACGGTGCGGTCGGGCGCAGTCCCTGGCTGGTGCCCGTCCGGTGGGAGGACGGCTGGCCGGTGCTCGGTATCGATGGAAAAGCGCCTCGGACACTCGACATTGACGACAACGAAGGAGGGCTTGGCAATATCGTAGCCTGCGACGAATTCAATCGCCAGCCGGGCGAGCCACTGCCCCTGGCCTGGCAGTGGAATCACAACCCTGACGGCCGCTTCTGGTCGATTGGTGAACCGAGCGGTTATCTGCGTCTGACCACCGGACGCGTGGACAAAGACGTGCTGGGGGCCCGCAACATGCTGACCCAGAGGACTTTCGGCCCGGTGAGTTCCGCCATGACGAGGATCGAGGTCGGCAATATGAGAGATGGTGACTATGCCGGCCTGATTGCCCTGCAACGGAGATATGGCTTTGTCGGTGTCAAAATGGAGGGCCAGAGCAAATCGCTCGTCATGGTCAGCGCCCCATCCAATGCGCCCGAGGAGATTGAGCGCGTTCCGCTTGCGCAGCAAACCGTGTATCTCAGAATCGACTGCGACTTCAGGAACCGGGCGGACAAGGCCTGGTTCTACTACAGCCTGGACGGGCAGGCGTGGACGCGGATCGGCTCCGTCCTCCAGATGGCCTACACCCTGCCGCATTTCATGGGCTACCGCTTCGGGTTGTTCAACTTCACGACCAGGGCGGCAGGTGGATTCGTCGACTTCGACTACTATCGCGTAAGCGACCAGATCAGTGTGGAATAGCCGCGCTGCAAAAGCCCGTTGCCGGGCGGCGCCCCCGTCTTTCGGCAAGGCTTCGGATCGCCTGCCGGCCTGGTGTGTCAACAACGCCCGGATTAGCCTTGATTTTGCTGTGCCAGAGGTCTAAAATCATAATAGCAGGAGACAAAGAGGCAGGAAGCGAATTCGGCACAGGAAGGGAGGTGGTTCGACCAGCAGGATGCGGGGCTCCGAGATAGACGTGTGCGCAGGTGTGTGGACACGGGTGATACCATTTCATCGTGCTCTGAAGGAGGATAGCGATGTGTAGAAGACTATTCTGTCTGCTCGTTTTGTCTGTGCTGCTTGCCGGCAGCAATCTGAGCCGGGCGGGAACTCAGAAGTGGGAGATGGCGGTGCGGGCCGCAAATCCCGTGCACTGGTACCGGTTCAATGAGGCCCCGGGAACCACGGATGCGTATGACGCCGGCAGCGGCGGTCTCAACGGGGTCTATCGCAGTCTGGTGGAACTGGGGCAGGATGGACTCTTCGGACCGGGGCAAGCCGTTCGCTTCGAACGGGGCGGTCAGGATGACGTCATGTGGACGCAGGGCGGAAACGTCACCAGCGCGGAGTGGACGGCGGAGTTCATCGTCATGAAGATGAGCAACACGGTGGCCCAAGCTCTGTCTGACAGTTCGGCCTTCTCGCTGCGCATCGTCGGTTGGGGCGTTGACGAGCAGTTGAGTTTCACCGAGTACGGCGTGATCGACGCGCGCTTCACCGCCGTGGCAGGAGCCAATCTGGTCGCTCCGGTAGGACAGTGGATCCATGTGGTCTACCGCAAGAGCGGCAATCAGACGCAGGTATTCGTCAACGGAGTGCTGGTGGGAACGACCGCAACGCTGATCGACTGCCCGATCGACAGCTTCGGGGGTCGTGCGGCCAGCGCTTCGGATGGCATGGATGGTTTCATGGATGAGGCGGTCATTTACGACTATGCCCTGACCGATGCGGAGATTCTCGCTCACGCGTCCGCTCCCTGGCTTCCGGATGTCTGTGCGATCGTGGTGTGGCCGGAGGATGGCGCCACGGATGTGCCCACCGATACGGTGCTGGCCTGGATCGCGGGCACATACGCCCGGACGCACGATGTGTACCTCGGCACCGTGTTCGAGGATGTCAACAACGCCAGTCGGGCCAACCCGTTGAATGTGTTGGTCAGCCAGAACCAGGCCGGCGTCGAATTCGATCCGCCCGGCGCGCTCGCTCTGGGACAGACCTATTACTGGCGGATCGACGAAGTCAACGGCGCCCCCGACTTCACGATCTACAAGGGTGACGTTTGGAGCTTCACGACCGAGCCGGTTGCCTATCCGATCCCTGGGGTTATCGCCACCAGCAACGGCATCTCGGAGGCTGTGTCCGGGCCGCAGCGCACCGTCGATGGTTCTGGCCTGAATGCCGCCGATCAGCACTCGGATGTCGGCAATGACATGTGGCTGGCCATGGCTCCGCAGGGCGAGGCCCTGTACATCCAGTACGAATTCGATCGCGTTTACAAGCTCCACGAGCTTCTGGTCTGGAACTACAACGTCC